>NZ_JQMW01000001.1 GCF_000744935.1 Clostridium sp. KNHs214
GATATTATGAAAAGAATAGATTTAGTATACAATTCTATAAAAACATTAGATAAAGGTAGTGGAGTAACCACTATTGAAGTTAGTGAATTGTTAAATTTAGAGAGGTCTAATATAAGTAAAGACTTAAATTTACTAGTTAATGAAGGCTTATTATATAAAAATAGTTCGAGACCTGTAAAATACTTTTTAAACAATTCTACTAATGTAGATTTTACGGCAAAATCATCTATGGATAATCTAGCTTATCTCTATCCATCATTGATACCATCTATAAAACTAGCTAAAACAGCTATTTTGTATCCAGATAACGGAATGAATTGCCTGATTATCGGAGACACTGGTGTTGGTAAATCCATGTTAGCAAAATTAATGCATGAATATGCTAAATCACTAGATATTAAGAAAAACATGCCTTTTCTACATTTTAACTGCTCAGATTATTCAAATAACACCCAGCTATTAAGTTCCCATCTTTTTGGCGTAAAAAAAGGCACCTTTACTGGTGCAACTGAAAACAGAGCTGGACTAATAGAGCAGGCTGACGGAGGTATTTTATTCTTAGATGAAATACACAATCTTCCTAGTGAAGGTCAAGAAATGCTTTTTGTGTTTATGGATACAGGCTACTTTAAGAGATTTGGAGAGGTAACAAAAAAAATTCATTCTTCCGCTCGTATAATCTGTGCAACAAATAAGGATATAAGCTCTTCTCTTTTAGATACATTTATAAGGAGAATTCCAATAAAAATTTACATACCGGGATTAGAGGAAAGGCTTTTAGAGGAAAGACTTACCCTTGTAGAATATTTTATAAAAAATGAAAGTATAAAACTAAATAAGCCTATTTGGGTATCCTATAACACAATGCTTTGTTTATTATCCTATCATTGCCCTTATAATGTAGGTCCAGTTGAAAAAATGATATTAAACTAGCCATTGCTAACGCTTATTCAGACTATTTTATTCATAATAAGAAACAAATTAAAATAAATAGTCCCGATTTACCTGATGAATTAAAAAACATGCTAAATACTCAATTATTCTCAAGAAAGGGTTTTATTAGATTCCTTAGATATGGTAGATGGCTATTTTATATATGATAAAAATTCCGTAATAACTAGTCATTCATTTTTAAAGCAGAAGCATATTATTCTCAATAGTTTTAAAAAGCTAATAAAGGATACTGCTAGTAATATGATTAATAAAGAAATAAGCAGTGAAGCTATCATTGACTTTTTTATAGATTATCTAAATATAATTAAAGATGTTGCTTCAAGTTATCAATACAGCCTTAATAATTCTGCATACGAGGAGTTCTTATCAAGTTTATCCAATTTAGATAATGAACTTACAAACTATTTCACTGATGATATAGTAAAAAATTTCTTTCGTATTCACCTTGATATGGTATATGACAGAATTAATCTAATGGACTTTGATTCTCTACCTACTTTAAATAAAATTAAATCTGTTTTTCCAAACTACTATACTATATCGTTAAGCTTAAAATCTGTTATAGAAAGAGTTTACAATATTAATTTATCTAATACAGAAATACTTTTCTTAACTATTTTTACTATATACTTATATGAAAGACCTAGTCTATAAAAGTATATAATCCAACCCAGCACTCAGTAATAGTTCATTCATTAATCTTTCACTGAGTGCTGGGTTATATATTGATTGAAAAATAAATCAGAAATTTTCTAAATGAAATGAAAAAAGTCCACATTATTGATATTGGATATTTGCTATTTATAATTTCAATTATTATCTAATATAAATTCTAAAAATCATGCGCAAAGTTGAGATATTAATATTACTAAATTATTTAGCTAATTCATAAATTGCTTTAGCATAAATTTTAATACATTTTTCAAGTAAGGATATTTCTATAAATTCATTAGCTTTATGAGCTAAATCCTCACTACCTTTAAATAAGGCTCCAAAAGCTACTGTATTAGGCATTAATTTAGCATAAGTTCCTCCACCTGTAGATAAAAGTTCCGCTTCCTCCCCTACTATATCTTCATATGATTTTTTTAAAGCTTTTATCATTTTATGCTCCTTTGGGAAATGCAATGGTGGATTATGATTTCCCATATGAAAAGTTAAATTAGTATCTTTTATTTTCTCATTAATATTGTTTACTATACTATCACTAGAAACTGTAACTGGATACCTAATGTTAAATCTCATGCGTATTTTCTGAACTATTACCATTAATAATTCCCAAGTTTAAAGTTAAATTTCCAGACTCCTCATCCCAAAAATTTATTCCTAATTTACTTCCACTATAATCCTTTCCAATTAACTGTTGAAAAATCCTTTAAAAACATTGTAAAGCTATCTTGAAAATCTAATATTTCATTTAAGTATAATATCATATTAGCTATAGCATTTTCTCCTGCTTCTGGTGTACTTCCATGAGAAGCTTTTCCTCTGCTTATTATAATAATGTGATTTTCATGAGATTCTAAATCTATTCTATACTTTTCCTTTAAACCTTCATCTTTAAATACCTGAAGTAATTTAGAATTGCCCATCATGTATTATTTTACACTCACAATAATCAGGAACTATATTAGATTTTTTGCCACCTTTTATATAGTCTATTTTATAGCCACAAAGATTATTTTCTAACTTTTGAACTAATTCAAAGGTAAAAATACCCTTTTCAGAGGTTACTATTGGAAAAGTATGCATCTGGAGTGAAACAATATTTAGGTGCTTTTTCTTTCTTTAAATAATAGTCTATATCCTCTGTACCAGATTCTTCATTAGTTCCAAAAATAATTCTAACTTTTTTGGATAATTTAACATTAGAATCCTTTAATAGTTTTGCTGCATAAAGAGCTGCCATTATTGGCCCTTTATCATCTATGGCTCCTCTAGCGTATAATTTTTCATCTTTTATTATAGGTTCAAAGGGATTTGTATTCCAACCATTGCCTTCCGGCACCACATCTATATGTCCTAATACTCCTACGTATTCATCACCCTGTCCAAACTCCGCATAGCCTACATAGTTATCTAAATTAACTGTATTAAATCCATAGGATTTAGCTATGTCCAATACACAGTTTAATCCTTTTGCTACTCCCTTACCAAAAGGATTAAATTCATCAGGCACATCTTTAATTGTTTTTTCCTTTAATACAATTTTTTAAATCCTCTAAAAAACTATTATTTATTTTAATATCTTTAATAAATTCCATAATACTCACTCTCCTAAATTTTTCGTAAAGCTATCTATTATTATCTTTTATTTCTTCTATCAATTTCCAATTTAATATTTTACAAAACTCTGCAATAACCTTTACTGTTTGTACATAATCTTTTCGATGAATTATTAATCTAGGTGAATGCATATATCTTGTTGGTATAGATAATGTCATTGTTACAATACCCTGAAATGTTTTGTGTATATTTCCTGCATCCGTGCCGCCTGCAGTCATACAATCATAGTTTATATCTAATCCTAATTTCTCAGAAATTTCTTCTAACTTTTTAATTAATCCTCTATTCGCTAGTGTTGAAGAATCTAGTATACTAAGTATTACTCCTCCACCTAGTTTTACTTCCCCTTTATCCATTGGAGTATCCTTAGCTGTTGTCACATCTAATGCAAAAGCAATATCTGGTTTTACAACCTGTGTGGAAGTTCTAGCTCCTCTTAATCCCACTTCTTCTTGAACTGTGCCAACTGCATAAATATTTGCACAATGCTCAACGTTTTGAAGCTCCTTCAATACATCTATCGCCACTGCCACACCTATTCTGTCATCCCACGCCTTACCTGCTAAATAATTTGGATTATTCATAATCTTAAATTTAGAATTAGGCGTTATCATATCTCCAATTTGTATTCCCAATTCTTCTGCCTGTTCTTTTGTATCTATCCCTAAATCCATAAACAAATCAACAGGCTTAATTACTTTTGCCTTCTCTGAAACTGACATTCCATGTGGTGCACGACTTCCAATGATACCAGTAATTTTTTTACCTTTTGATGTGGTTAAAATCATTTCCTGTGAAGGCAAATACATGTCCCCACCATCCCCCTACAGGTAATATTTTTATATAACCTTTGTCATCAATATCTCTTACCATAAATCCTACTTCATCCATATGTCCAGCAATCATAACCCTTGGTCCATTATTCTTACCTTTTTTTAGTCCAATAATCGATCCTAGGTTGTCATATAAAATTTCATCAGCATAATTATCTAAATACTTTTTAACAACTCTACTAACTTCTTTCTCACAACCTGATATTCCATCAGCTTCACTTAACTCCTTTAGCATTTGTAAATCTACATTGCCATATGGTTCTATCCTATTTTCACTCATGAGCTTTCCTCCAACACATTTATTCATATATTTTATACACTAAATATATGAATTTTATCTATTTTCTGACTTGAATTTTTCAATAGTTTCTTCATCTAATGATTTAATTACTTCTATGATCGCTTCTTTTGCAGCTATGTAATCATCCACATGAATAATTGAACTATTTGTATTTATATTTCTAGCACATATATTAATAGTTAAAGTTGGGCAACCTATAAGTAATTTATGAATCCATCCAGCATCTCCATCTCCCATGGAGTAAAAATATTGATGCTTTATATCTTTCGATTTACAAATATTAACTAAATGATTTAAAAGCGCTCTATTAGGCATCATAGATTTATCATAATAATTAATTAATACACCTTCTCCTAACTTACCCATTGATTCTTTATTACCATTCACATCATTTGCTCCTAAACAATCCATTACAATGCCTAAATCAGGCTTAATTAGATTAGTAGAAGTTTGAGCGCCTCTTAATCCAACTTCTTCTTGCACTGTACATCCAATATATAAATCCACATCTAAATCCACATCTTTTAACGCTTCTAATATTTCAATACCCATAACACAACCATAACGATTGTTCCAAGCTTTAGAAATAATTCTTTTATCTCCTGCCAACACTTCAAATTGCCCATCAGCTACAATTGAGTCTCCTAACTTTATTCCTAATTTATCAATTTCCTCTTTGCTAGTTGCCCCAATATCTACTAATAGTTTACTCACTTCTATTGCCTTAGACTTGTCTCTTTCAGAGCCATTATCTATTATACTTCCCTTAAATTCCTCGCCCTCTCTGTTTATTAATCTAACTCTTTGAGCTAATAAAGCTTGATTTTCAATATTGCCTAAAGGTAATATTTTAATTAATCCCATATCTGTAATTCCATTAACTATAAATCCCGCTTCATCCATATGCCCACAGATCATAACTCTCTTAGCATTTTCTTTTCCACAAGATTTTACTGCAAAAACTGAACCTAAATTATCGAAAATTATTTTATCTGTGTATTTTCTATAATGCTTTTGCAATGCCTTTGAAATGTATTTTTCATTACCTGAAATTCCGATTGTTTGAGTAATTTCTCTCATTAATTTTAGTGTGCTATCACTTAATTTCATATTTCTTTACCCCTTTTCTTTCATGTATGTCTTATTAATATGTGTGCGTCTTATTAATATGAACTAATAACATTATTATCCCACAAAAGCATTACACTACCTGAATTATGAAATTTCTCTGTAATGACTTGCATAAGAAGCAAAGGAACTATTTAAATTTAATTTTATATGGCTAAAAGATTAGAATTTCTTAAATTAAATTTATTGTTCCGAGCTTTTATGCAAGTCATAGAGGAGAAATTTCATAATTCCACCGCATTGTACCTTTTTGTGGTTTAATCATAACCTTAATAAAAATAATTTTGTTTATAATATTTTATTTTGCTAATTTATAAATTGCCTGAGTGTATATTTTTGCATTTAAAATAATATCGTTAATGTCCATATATTCATTAGGATTATGTGCAATACCCTTTTTGTCCCGGAAAAGATGGTCCAAAGGGTACAATGTTAGGCATAAGTTTCGCATAAGTTCCACCTGTAGTTGTAACTGGAGTACCGTCTAAACAGGTAACTTCCTCATATGCTTCCTGCAAAGACTTAACTAAAAAACAATCTTTTTCAAACCTAACTGGATTATAATTTTGTAATAATTCTATTTGAAAATTAGTTGAAATTTTAGATTCTATTTGTTCAATTATTTCTTCTATAGTGCATACAGCTGGATAACTTAAGTCAAATTGAAAATTTAAACAACCTTCCTTCATATCTAAATAGTACTTTCGCATCTCCATAGATCCAAACTCTTTATCATTATAATTAATTCCTAATCTATCGCCATCTGATTTACTAGATAAAAAGTAATCGTTAACCATATTAAAAAATTCTTGCGTTAATTCTTCATAATTTTCTTTATACACCTTTGTTCCTATCTTAATTTTAGCCCTGCCCCTCTCACCATAAACCACTGGATACTTGCAATCAGGCGTAAACCCCATAATTGGAGGTTTTTCCTTTGTCAAATAATAATTTAAATCTTTAAATCCACTTTCTTCATCAGTACCAAATATAATGCGTACTGGTTTGTTCAATTTTAAATTACATTCCTTTATGACATATAATGCATATAAAGCACTAATAATTGGTCCTTTGTTGTCTAGTACCCCTCTACTATAAATTTTGCCATCTTCAACGTGTCCACTAAATGGTGGGTTATTCCATCCCTCTTCTATAGGAACCACATCTAAATGTCCTAAAACTCCTATATAATCTTCTCCTTCACCTAATTGTGCATATCCCATATATCCATCAATATTTTTTGTTTTAAAACCTAATTCTTTAGAAATTTCTAGTGCCTTCATTAGTGCATTATTAACATTTTCTCCAAAGGGTGCCTGTGGCTTTGCTTCACCCTTTATACTTGGTATTTTTACCACTTCTATAATATGTTCTATTAGACTATCTTTTAATTCATCTATTTTATTATTTAAAATTTTTTCCATACTATGCTTGTGCTTTAAATCTAATATTTTATATTCACATAATTTGTATATTTTATAAAAGCACTACCTCCATATTTCATATTCTTATGTGAAAAGGTAGTCTAACTAAATTAGACTACCTATTTTTTAATAACATATTTTCTTTATATAATCACTTATATCTCCGCCGTCAACTTTCTTCTTAGCTAAAGCACAAATATTTCTAAGTGATTCACTTAACCCTGTTCCACCCTTTTTAGGCATAACTACAATATTTACTAAATCCTTATATTCTGAGATAGTTTCTTCATTTTCCTTTGACATTGCAGCTATAGCTGGAATATCAGTTTTTTCATTTATTTCATGAGCTAAAACTGCACACATTTTTGCATATCCAGCATAATTAAAAGCTGGTCCACATATAACTACATCTGGATTGATTTTTTTTACCATGGCAGTCATTTTTAATTTTACCTCATCTTCATTTTTTTTAAAAAATCCATCTCCACAATATAAACAAGCTACAACCTTTCCATCTACTTGTTTTAATGCCGGTTCTAACATACTTGCTGAACCTATAGCCATAGCTTTACCACCTAAAGGCAAATTAGGGTTTTCCTTACCACCTTGCCCTGCTTGGGTTTGGTCAAATATCATTAAAACCTTCATTGCTTTACCTCCTTGTATAATAATGATGTAGTCATTAAGACTACTCATCTCAATTTAATTGTTTCTATAATAGATAACAGAAGAAGGATTTCTTCCTTCATCAGATGTTATCTTAGTTAATTATCATGCTTGACGGTTCCTATATAGACTCCAGACTTTTCATAAAGTATAATCTTCAAGGATAGGACAAATAATGTTTTCCTCCTTGGGAAGTCAGTATCTGCTGACTCATACCCGTGATTTAGTCAATTAGTCCATTCAATGAGGTTTTATGATTCGGCTGGTTGGGAGCCTCAGGCCATACCTGTATAACTCGCAAGGTTGTGTACTCATTAGATGGAAATGGATTCCTATCGGAAAGGAGCTTTTGCTCATGTCAAACATTTTATTTAAAAATTTATTTATCTCGGTCGGTATTGATGTTGGTGCAGATTTCAGTTGGATGTCTATCGCACTTCCTAACCAGACCTTTGTTGGAAAGCCTTTTAAAATACTACATTCAAACATTGATTCCCTTGAACTCGCTGTTTCTAAAATAAAAGAAGCAGAAGAGTTGTATTCTTTGGAAAGTCGCATTTTCCTAGAATCCACGGGAATTTATCATTACCCACTCTTCTGCTATCTTCGTGATACTGGATTTAATGTTAACCTAATTAATCCTATCATCACTAAGAATAGCACAAACATTAACATTAGAAAAGTGCATAATGACAGATTTGATTCAAAAAAAGCTGCCTTAATAGGCTTAAAGCCAGATTTAAAAGTATCTCTTATGCCATCAGATCTTGCTCTTGATTTAAGAAATCTTTCAAGAGAGTATTATGATTTGATGGACAACCGTTCTGCTTATGTGAACAAACTTCAAAGTGAACTTCGGATGGTATTTCCAGAATACCTTAAAATTTTTTCAAAAATAACTACTAATACATCATTAACCTTATTAGAAACATACACATCTCCAGATGCATTTTTAAATGCTTCCAAAGAAGAGATTATTGATTCTATAAGATCTACAGCTCGTTTTGGGCTTACATATGCTAATAATAAGTATAATGCCATTATAAAGGCTGCCAATGATGCAAAGACCTTCGGTTATTCTGTAAGTAGTAATTTTAAGCGTATTAGATTATACATAAGCTTTATTCGAAAGTATGATGAAGAGATTTCTTCTATACTCTCTGAAATGCATAAGCTTGTTGATGAAAATGAAAATACTGATTTTGTAAAGCAAATTCACTTGATTGAAACATTTAAAGGTGCAGGTTTTCTTTCTGCTGTAAGCCTCATGGGAGAAATCGGAGATTTCTCTGCGTTCAACTCACCAAAACAGCTTTTTGCTTATTTTGGTTTAGATCCAGCAGTAAAGCAATCTGGCAACTTTAATGGCACAAAAATCAGTATGTCAAAGCGAGGCTCTCGAATTGCCAGAAGAGTAATTCACACTATGGCATTAATCAGCATAAGCAAAAACAAAGATGGCTCCGCCAAAAATCAAGTACTTCGAGAATACTATCTTTTAAAGTGCCAAAGTAAGCCTAAAATGATTGCTCTTGGGGCAGTTATGCATAAAGTTTGTAACATATTATTTGCCATTCTTCGTGATGGGAAAGAATTTGAAATAATTACACCAGAAGAACACCAAAAGAATTATCTCAAAGCGAAATGCGGCTTCGCTGCGTAGTATAATTCCATAAATATAATTTCCGTTTTTTGTTAGTCTAACAAAAGTTTATTAAGGTTACCCTTTTTTAAGATAATAAAAATATTAATTATTTTTTTAATTCTTATTGACATTTCTTAGCTGGACTAAAGGTCATCAAAAGATAAATCATCAAATGAAATATCTTCTTCGTCTGATGCGTTATTCTTTGCTTCTTCTTCATCTTTTAAGTATTGTTTATCTAACATTTTTATAAATGGATAGTAAATTAAACATCCAAGTACTAGCAATCCTATTTGCCATACTCCTGCAAATAAGCTTCCTGTGGATAGGTATCCTGAAAATCCTATTGGAGTAGTCCATGGCAATGATACCCCTGTAGTATAAGGAATAATTCCCGCCTTAGTTGCAAATGTAGAAAGCATCAAATTGATTATTGGAACTCCAACAAAAGGAACAATTAATATTGGATTTAATACAATAGGTAATCCAAAAATAATTGGTTCATTTATTCCAAATATTCCTGGGACAATTGACAACTTACCTAATTGTGTAATTCTCTTTGATTTACAGAATAATAACATTACTATAACTAGTGAAAGAGTACTTCCGCCCCCTCCAAAACCTGTAAAAAAGTTTGAGAATGGGTCTGTAAATATATTTGGTAATGCCTTTCCTGCTTCAAATGCTTCCAAATTTTCGATTGTTAATATTTTGAAAATTGGTGAGAATACTGAATTTGCAACTGCTGGACCATTGATTCCAAAGAACCAGAAAACTGTACATACCAAGCTATAAATAATTTGTGCTATTAATGTGTTTCCTGCTCCTTGCAGTGGTGTTTGTAATACTGTATATATGAAATTATGTGCTGATTCAAATGGTGTAAGCTCAAATCCTACACGTACAAGGAAAAATATACCAATAACTATTGCACTAGGAATTAAAGCTGCAAATGAGTCACATACTGCTGGTGGGACTCCATCTGGCATTTTAATTGTCCAACCTTTTTTATAAGCCCAAGTAAATACATATACTGATAATATAGATACAATAAGTGCCAAAAATATACCGTTAGAACCTACGTATTCAAAACCTAGTGCACTCATAGTTTCTTTACCTTTAACACCTTCAAATGGAATTCTTGTTGGCATAAGAATAATAAAGGCAACCATTGCTACGGCAGCACCTTGAATTTTGTCCCCCTTTAGTTCTCTAGCATAAGCATATCCTGTACCTACACAAGTTAATAAAGCAATTATATTGAATGTTGCTCTAGATACATTTGTAAACCATGCTTCCCAACCTTCTCCAAGAAATCTTGTCCAAAACTCTGACCAGCCTGGTATTGGGAAATTAGCTATTAATAAGAAAATGGATCCTACTATAAGTAATGGTGTTGTTATTAAAAATCCATCACGAACTGCAACTAAAATTTTATTTTTTCCAAGCTTATCTGCAATTGGAACTAATACTCTTTCTAATGTTGCAAACATTTTAAGCCCCCCTATTTTTTATTTTTTTTAATAAGTATAATTGCCTTTTTTAAAACCTTTTCTCCATCCATCATTCCATAATCTGCTGAATCGATTACTGATATTGGAGCATCGATATCTTTAAATCTTTCCACAGTTTCTTCATATAAATATTTAACCTGTGGTCCTAACAATATACAATCTGGGTTAAGAGTATCAACAATTTCCTGCAGCTTGCCATGTGGAAAAGCCTTAACCTCAATTGGAAGTTTATGAGCATCTGCTACATTTTGCATTTTTTGTGCTAATAAACTCGTAGACATACCTTGACTACAGAATAGATATATTTTTTTCATAGTTTCCACCTACCTTCTTAAATGTTATTTTATTTATATATAATAAAAAAATAAATAATCTAATTAATTAACTTTCACTCTTTGCATTTTAATTACATTTGTCTGAATTATTTGCACCTTATAGTTACATCCTAACTACCTTAGTTTTACCGATGTAATCATGAATCATCCTTTTTTCAACTGTTGCATACATTAATATAACTGATACTATGGTAATTATAGTACCTATGTACTCAAGTACCACATAGTATCTATTAGAATTTAATCCTAATCGAATCATTTGACGTAAGTATTCACTACTAGAAACAATTCTACCCTCCACAAGCATTATTCCAATAATTTCACGTCTAAACATAGTTTTTAAACTAACATCCTTATTATCCATTCTAATTACCTTTATACCTAGTAGTTTCTTACCTAAAGTTTGTCCCTTATACAAAAATGTTGGTATTAGGAGATAATATGCAGAGGATGCTAGTATTGCTAAAATTCCAGCCAGCATGCCACTTTTAAATGACATTGCTGATAAAGAACTCGCAATGGTAGCTTGTCCGGTATCCATGCTGTAAATAAGCATTACAGGTACTCCTGCTAATACGGACGCTAAATACCAGTCAACCATCATAGCAACTGCTCTTCTCCATACACTTACATCTTTATACTCCTTATTTTTTTTATTCTCTTCATTTAATAATTTCTCTTTGCTTTTAACCATTATACTCTCCTATTTTTTAAATAGCATTAATTTAAATATGTATACCTTATCATTATCTATACTAGCTACATTATTGTTCCTTACACATATAATTTAAATAGCAATTGTTATGCCAATTGCTATTCAACACTAAAATATCAGATTTTTCAATGGTTTCATATATAATATTTCATTTTAGAGCTAAAGTGTATTATAATAAAATACACTTTTCTATTATTTTTTATTTTTATTTCATTAGTGTGTTGTTTTTTGTACATTTTATTTATAGTGTATCATATGTTTTTTATAATTTATACATTAAAAAAATTATATTAAACTCACCTAAAAACTAAAAGATTCATGTAAAGTTGTATAACCTTGCATGAATCTTTAATTTACACTATGTGGACTCTTTTCCTTTTCTACTTACTTAGCATGAATTAATTCTTAATCCTCCAAATAAATAGAGCTAAAACCAATAAAAATCTAAAAGTTAGAATAAAGATTAATTCTTACTCTCCTTTATAGGTTTTAAAATTTTCTTTTTGAGAATTTATTTACTCCTATATATCTAACCTTGTAACAGAAAGCCATATAAAGTAAATATATCCATGCCACAAGTATAAATATTATACTCAATACCATCCATATTGTAGGCGTCTTAAATCTCTGATAAAATTCCACATACCATACTATATATAAAATGGCCAAAATTAATGGACCTATAAATGGTATTATTATAATAAAGGCAAATAATATATTCCACGCACTCTTATCAATTATGTGGAAAAAAATTATAAATTGGAAAAAAGGAATAAAAGCTATCCACCTATTATTAAGGTCTGCCTTTTCAGCTAACCTATAATATGAAATAGCTTGAATCACATAGCTTATAACTAAAGCCCAAATAAAATAAATGTTATTTAAATAGGAATAGTAATTGCAACCAAACATAACGTCCCTCCCTTAAATTGCTCTATACTTATATGCTATTCAAAAGAGCATTACAAATGCTAGTCCCAAAGTATTACAAACGACTTTTTTATATGTTTTATAAATATATGAGAAATATTACAGTAAATGCTTCATATATCTATAATTACGTTTTTTATATGTAAACTACCTTCAATAATTGCTACAAATAGTAAAAGTAACATCATATAAGCACACAATATTTTTTAAATTTATTATTTCCTATTGATTTATAAAAATCCGGTGCTATACTAATATCGTATGTAAAAGATGGTATTTATTGCAAAGCCATACTATTTACGTGCTTTTCTTAAACAAACACTTAAATTCCAAATTATATCCCATTGGAATAAGAATGGAGGAATGTAAAAATGTCAGAAAAGACAGTGGAAAAAAGAAAATTTTCCACAAAACAAATCACTGTTACAGGTATGCTTTCTGCTATATCTGTAGTACTTGGTATTACTGGTTTAGGTTATATACCTATACCACCATTTCACACAACTATAATGCACATACCTGTGATTATAGGTTCACTTCTAGAAGGCCCTGTAGTTGGCGGAATACTTGGTTTAATATTTGGATTAACCAGTATATTTCAAGCTATAAAAACCCCAGGACCAGTTTCCTTTATATTTATAAATCCCTTAGTAGCGGTACTTCCTAGAATATTAATAGGAATTACACCTTACTATATGTACAAGCTATTAAAAAAGATTAAATTTAATAAACTAAAAGAAAAAGTTTACTCCAATGACGGTACTACTAAATGGGGAAAATTCACTAGATATCTGGTAGATTATATTCAATTAATATTGTCCATAACCGTTGGCTCATTCACCAATACCATAGGTGTATTAGGCATGATATACGTTTTATATCTAAATGAATATATAACGGCCTTAGGAGTTAGTAGTTCTGCTGCTAATAAGACTTTTCTACTCTTAGTTTTAAATGGATTTGTTTCAGCTTCTATGGCTATTTTAGTTTCATTACCTATTGTAAGAACCGTGAAAGCTGTATATTATAAAAATAAAAAGCTATAATACTATACTTAATACTGCTATAGCTAGAAATAAGAAATAATTGGGTATAGTTAACAACTTTTAGCTCTAAATACACTAAAACTTTTGCAGGTTCCTGGGGACAGTTAATAACTTTTGTGGAGACCTATAAAATGATTATCCCACAAAAAGCATTACATTACCTGAATTATGAAATTTTTCTGCAATGACTTCCATAAGAAGCAAAGGAACTGTTTAAATTTAATTTTAGAAATTCTTCTTTTAGACAAACAAAATTATCGTAAGCCTAGCAAGGACGCCAGGCTAGCGAATCTGAGGCAGGGCGCTGAATGTGAGCGTTAGATAATTTTATATGGCTAAAAGATTAGAATTTCTTAAATTAAATTTATTGTTCCGAGCTCTTTTGAGGAGAAAATTCATAGTTCCACCACATTGTACCCTATTGTGGATTAATCATAAAATAAAAATAACAATTAAATGTCCAAAATAGAAAACAAAGAGAGCAGTTAACTGCCCCCTATTAAAAGTACCTAATACTTTTTATTCTAACTATACCTATTATTTTTACCTAAAACAAATTTCTCAATAAAATACTTATGAAATTCCAAACTACTGGAAAGTTCTGGGTGAAAAGAAGTAACTAATATATTTTTCTCCTTGGCTGCTACTATATTTTCACCTACTTTATGAACAACTTTTGTTTCCTTTAGAAACTTCTACTATATAAGGTGCTCTTATAAATATAAGCTCTAATGGTTCATTACAAACTTCATATATATTATCCAATGTAACAAAGCTATCTAATTGAGAGCCATAGGCATTTCTCTTAACCTTTATATCCATTACTCCAAGATGGCATATATCTTCTCCTTCTATTTCCTTAGCTAAAAGTATCATACCCGCGCAAGTTCCCCAAGCTGGAAGCCCTTTACTTATAGCTTCTGCTAACGGATGTAAATATTTCTTCTCTCAATATTTTACTTATAGCAGTACTCTCTCCACCTGGCAATATAATGCCATCTATTTGATCTAAATCTTCTATTTTCTTAACTTCTATAGCATCATATCCTAGCTTTCTTATGTGATTTATATGTTCTACTACCCCACCTTGAATAGCCAAAACTCCTATAACTAAGTGGCCTTTAGATTCGAATTTCTTATCCATATCTAGCTGTTCATTAGCATTAACATGCTTTTTCATATCCAAATCGCAGCTGAAAATTACCATCCTCTCTCAGCATATCTAGTTGATAAATCCTTTAGCTCTAAACCGCTCATAGGCTCACCTAAATCCTCAGATACTTCTGCAATAATCTTAGGATCATTATAATAAGTGGTAGCCATCACTATAGCTTTGGCTCTTTTTTCTGGATTTGAAGATTTAAATATTCCTGAGCCTACAAATACTCCCTCTGCCCCTAGTTGCATCATGAGAGCTGCATCTGCTGGCGTTGCTATTCCCCCTGCTGAGAAATTAATTACTGGAAGCTTATCATTTTCCCAAACGTATTGTATCAAATCATAAGGAGCTCTCATTTCTTTAGCTATACTCATGAGTTCTTCTTTTCCTGCATTTTTTACCGTTTTCATATCATTTATTATAGTTCTCATATGAGTTACAGCTTCCACTACGTTCCCCGTTCCTGCTTCACCTTTCGTTCTTATCATAGAGGCCCCTTCTCCAATTCTTCTTAAAGCTTCTCCTAAATTTCTAGCTCCACAAACAAACGGCACCTTAAAATCTTTTTTATTTATATGATAAACCTGGTCTGCTGGAGTTAAAACTTCACTTTCATCTATATAATCTACTCCAATAGCCTCCAAAATTTGAGCTTCTACAAAGTGACCTATTCTAACTTTAGCCATAACAGGAATAGAAACCGCCTCTTTTATTTCTTTTATCATCTTTGGATCAGACATCCTAGCTACTCCACCCTGTTTTCTAATATCTGATGGAACTCTCTCCAATGCCATAACTGCAGAGGCCCTGCCTTTTGAGCTATTTCAGCCTCCTTTGCATTAACCACATCCATAATTACTCCGCCCTTTAACATTTGAGCAAGATTTTTATTCAATTCATATCTCTCCATTACTAATCCCCCTATAAATAATAGTTTCTTTTGAAATACAGTATATTATTTACAAATGAATTTTTCAAATGTATCGATACATATAGCCTATCTATTATTATAGCATTGATACATACTTTATATCTGTTTATTATATTTTTCATAACGCTAAAAAAACAGGACATTACTGTCCTGTTGTAATTTCATAATATTCCAACATAATTAAGTCTATTTTCCAGGGCTGTGGCATTAAGAAATTCACATGCAATATATTGTTTTGCAATTTTAAAATAATATCTCGTAGAATTTATTCTTAGTGCAACAGTCCCATTTTAATATGCCTTTACCTTTTAATCTTCCCTACACATATTCATTACGGCACCTTTACAACATCAATATTTCCAGAGGTTGTATTAGTATTGATTTTTTTATATGGTGCAGAGCCTATCTTACCATAAGCTTCATTTTTTTTCTCACTTTCATAATCCATATGGAAATCAGAGTGGATATCTCCTGAAGTACATTTTCCAGTGAACTTAAAGCTTATTTTTTCCGGAATCTCTATTTTAATATTTCCTGAAGTAGATTCTATATTTGAATAATCACTAATGTCTTTATATCTTATTTTTATGTTTCCCGATGTTGCATGTGCATTTCCAGAACCTTCAAGAGAATCTATAGATATATTTCCTGATGAAGCATTAAACCCATAGTTTTTTGAATCTATTTTTTCTACATTTATATTTCCAGAAGTAGTTTTCAAAATGACTTCATTGGCCTTAATGTGATATTGTCCTTTAAATTTCCAGAACTCTGAGTAGATTTTAAATTATTTAATGTTAAATCAGACTCAATTTTAACATTACCTGAGCTTAA
>NZ_JQMW01000002.1 GCF_000744935.1 Clostridium sp. KNHs214
GCTGTTACTGTATAATTAGCTCCTACTTTATATTTTGAATTTTCCACTTTAGAAACTATATTAAAAGAATCCACTTTAGTTTTATTGGACACAGCAATTGCTTTTCCATTAAAACATATCATAGAAATATTAAAATAAAAATTGTTAATAAAACAGCTCTAAATTTTTTCATTACTTTCCCCCCCTAAATTAAAATATTTATATATAACCCTAAAATAAAATTTAAGATGCTTCACTCATTTTTATGAAGCATCTATTTTTAATCAACTACTCTTTTCTACACTTACTTTTCATTTTCTTTTTAGCCTTAGCTAGACCTATTTGACTTTCTAAAAGCTTGTTTTCTAAATCAATTATTTTGTATTTAGCAGAATGTAATTGGAATTTTAACTCCTTGTTTTCTGATTTATACTTATTTCTATCAGCTAAATAGCTTTTAGCACTTTCCTCTAGTATAGAAATTTGGTCATTTAGATTTTCTACTACTTGCTCATGTTTTTCTATTTCCTTTTGGTCACTGTTAGAGCTTAGCCTATTTTGAAGTTCAGAATTATACTCTTCTAAATGTGTTATTTGCTTTTTAAGATACTGTATTTGATCCTTTAAAAGCTCCTCATTCTTTTGAATATCCTTGTTTTTTTGAAGAAGTTCATTATATATGCCTTCTATCTTAAACCTTTCATCCACAGAATTTAAAGCAGTCAATACTGCAGCGGCAGAAACACTTAGCTTTTCATTATTATCCATCAAATCCTGCATTTTATTATCCACATAAGTAGCTACCTGCTGCAAATACTCCTGACATTCTTCACCTTTTAAATTGTATTCTAAACCATTTATTTTAACAGTAATAGTATTCATTTAAACACCCTCTTAGATAAAGTGAATCTTATTTTTTTAAATTACATTATCCATATTTTATTATATTGTATCATATATTTATGCTATATAAAACACTAATAAGGGTTTACAATGAATTTTTATCTTAATTCTGCTCCTAATTTATACTCTAGAGATCTAAGTATTTTATCATGTACTTTGTTAACTTCCTTATCCGTAAGAGTTCTATCCTCTAATCTATAGATTAAAGCATATGCTACACTCTTCTTGCCTTCTGGTATTTGCTTACCTTGGTATACATCAAATAATCTGTAGCTCTCTAGTAAGTTTCCACCTTGTTTCTTAATTATCTCTTCTATTTCTTCAACTAATACTTCCTCATTTACCATAACAGCCAAATCCCTTGTTACTGCTGGGAATTTTGGAAGTGGCTTGTATTTTCTTTCTAATGCCGCATTTCGGAATAATATGTCTAAATTCAACTCTGCCATATAACATCTTTCACTTACTTCATAGTTTTCGCATACATCCGGATGAATTTCACCTAAAATACCTGTGCATTCTTTCCCCACATATAAAGCGGCTGTTTTTCCTGGATGGAAAGCAGTATTTTGACTTTCACGCTTAAATGAAACTTTTTCAACTCCTAAAACTTCTAATACATTTTCAACTACGCCTTTTAAATGGAAGTAATCTGCCTCACCATACATTCCTATAGTAAGTATATTTCTCTCTTCTGGTAAATTATTTTCATCTTCACTAGCTATATACACTTTTCCTATTTCAAATAATCTAACCTTATCATTACTTCTTGTATAGTTTCTTTGTAAGGATTCCATCATAGAAGCTATAGTAGTAGTTCTCATTATACTGTAGTCTTCACCTAAAGGATTTTTAATTGTAACAACTTTTCTAAGTTCACTGTTTTCTGGCACCAATATTTTATTGAATATTTTAGGGCTTACAAATGAATAGCTTATGGATTGATTTAATCCACTAGAAATTAAAGCCTCTATAACTTTATCCTCTAATTTTTGTGTTTTATTTTTTGCCACCTTTTGTAGTTTGGCTAGTTGCCATAGTGCTTTTTACATTATTATAGCCGTATATTCTCACTATTTCCTCTGCTACATCTTCTTTTATATTTACATCAGATCTAAAAGTAGGCACTGTTATATGAAGTATATCTCCATTAATCTCTGTATTCAAATCTAGTCTATCCAAGTATTCTTTCATATTTTCCTTTGATATATCTATACCTAAAAATTTATTTACCCATGTATAATCCACATCTAAAGTATGAGGTTCTGCTTTTTCATTATATATATCTATAGTTCCCTCCATAACTTCTCCTGCGCCCAATTCTTCTATAAGGTGACAAGCTCTATTCATGGCAAATTCCACTAAGTTAGGATCTAAGTCTTTTTCAAATTTAGATGAAGATTCTGTTCTTAAAGCTAATTTTTTAGAAGAATTTCTTATGTTAACTCCATTAAAGTTAGCACACTCAAATATTATCTCTAAAGTGTCTTCTTTAACTTCTGAATTCAATCCACCCATTATGCCTGCTAATGCAACCGTTCTATTCCCATCCTTTATACAAAGCATGCTGCTATCTAATTTTCTTTCTTCTTCATCTAAAGTGATAAAACTCTCATCAGCCGCAGCTTTTTCACAAACTATCCTATTTTCTTCTATATCCCTTCTATCAAAAGCATGCATTGGTTGACCTAATTCAATCATAACAAAATTAGTTATATCAACTATATTGTTTATAGGTCTGACTCCAGCCTCTAGAAGTCTTTCCTGCATCCATGAAGGAGATGGCTGTATTTTAATATTTTTAACTCCTCTTGCCATATATCTTCTACAAAGCTCATCCTTAACCTCTACTTCTAAAATATCGTTTATTTTTTCATTACATTTACTAGTGTAATCCAATGAAGGTATTTTATAACGTACACCTAATGTAGCTGCTGTTTCCCTAGCCATGCCGAGTATGCTAAAACAATCTCTTCTATTAGAAGTAATTTCAAAATCTATTTAAAGCACTAGTCATTTCTACTACTTCCTTAATATCTTTACCTACTGGAGTATCCTGTGGAAGTATCATAAGTCCGTAGACAGGCTTATCTCCTGCTATTCCTAGCTCTCTTCTGAACAAAACATGCCATTTGAACTACTCCTCTTAATTTACCTTTTTTAATTTTAAGCCTCCATGTAATGTAGAGCCATGTAGAGCTGTAGGAACTACATCCTGCTCTTTCATATTTGTAGCAGCTGTCACTATCTGTATAGGCTCTTCTTTGCCTATATCTACTGTACATATAGAAAGCTTATCTGCATCTGGATGCTTTTCTATCTTTACTAATTTTCCTGTAACAACCTTTTGTATTTCATCTCCAGTTACAATAAGCTCCTCAACCTTTGATCCTGACATAGTCAATCTATCTGCTAACTCTTTTGGTGAAACATTTATATCTACATAATCTTTAAGCCACTTTACTGGTACTAACACATTAATCTACCTCCTACTATTATTAATTTTCAATCCTTTATTTGTTCCCTAATCACCAATTTCTAGTCCTTAATCACTATATTTAGTCTCCTATCACTACTCCCTAATGCATAATTTTCAAACTACAATTAAGCTATACTCTTCATTTACGATTTTTAATTTTTAATTAATAAGGTTCTAGAAGTTGCTGCTTCAGTTAATCAATTGTAACTTTTAACTTACGACTTTCCTCTAATTTTAATGCACACTATATTAGAACTGATTTAGGAATCGCATATCACTTTCATAAAGAAGTCTAATGTCATCTATGCCATATTTAAGCATAACCATTCTATCTAATCCAAATCCAAAGGCAAATCCACTGTAAACCTCTGGATCTATTCCACAATTTCTTAAAACCTGTGGATGTACCATTCCACAACCTAATATTTCTATCCATCCACTGTTTTTACATACTCTACAACCTTTACCACCACATACAAAGCAAGTAGCATCCATCTCTGCTGAAGGCTCTGTAAATGGGAAATGATGAGGTCTAAATTTTGTTTCCATCTTATCACCAAACATTTTCTTTACAAACGTTTCTAGAGTGCCTTTTAAATCCGCAAAAGTTATTCCTTTATCTACTACTAAGCCTTCTATTTGATAAAATATTGGTGAATGTGTTGCATCTAGTTCATCTGAACGATAAACCTTACCAGGTGCTATCATCTTTATAGGTGGTTTTTCATTTTCCATAGTTCTTATTTGTATAGGAGATGTTTGTGTTCTAAGTACTACATTGTCATTTATATAAAAAGTATCCTGTTCCCCTCTTGCTGGATGATCCTTTGGAATATTTAAAGCTTCAAAATTATAATAATCCTTTTCTACCTCTGGACCCTCTTCAATGGAAAAACCCATGGATATAAATATATCTTTTATATTTTCCAATGTTAAATCCAAAGGATGTCTCTTACCAACAGTTTGTTTTTTTCCTGGCATAGATATATCAATTACTTCGCTTTGTAATCTTTTTTCTTTTTCTATTTTCTTCATATCTTCTGTAGCCTTGGTAATTAAATTATCTATGCACTCTCTAACCTCATTTGCCAATTTACCTACAATAGGTCTTTCCTCTGAAGAAAGTTTCCCCATACCTCTTAAAATAGAAGTTAACTCTCCTTTTTTACCTAAATATTTTATTCTTATAGCTTCAAGTTCATCTTTACTTACAACTTTCTTTAGTTCTTCTAAAGCATTTTCTTTTATTAATTGAAGATTCTCTTTCATTTTTTTGGCTCCTTTCAATAATATCCTATTTACAATTTAAACTTTTCAATCTTACATTTAAAGTTTCATACATTGATAATTAATTATATATAATTTATAACTCAACCTTCGCACATAAGTTTCAAGCTCTACAGTATTTTTTAATTTAAAATTTAAAATGTAAAATTTAAAATGAAGGTTAAAATTCCAAAGGAATTTCTTAAATTTAAATTTTACATTTTTATTTTATAACTGCAAAAGTTAAATTTATAATTATATATTACAAATGACAGTTTAGTATATAATGATTATCCCACAAAAAGCATTCCATTACATTGTACCTTATTGTGGGTTAATCATATAATATTTTGCAATAAAAAAAACGCCCCTAAAAAGGGACGAATATATCCGCGGTACCACCCTGATTGACTTTTTGCAAAGTCCTCTCAATACTAATAACGGTTAAATCCGCTAACCACTACTACAATTTCGCAGTTAGAACTCCGAAGTGAACTTCAATATAGAACGTAAATAAAAAAACTCTCAATCTATGATTTTTTCTCCCTGTAAACATTTCTATATCTACTCTCTTCATCACTGTTTGTAAATATACTATTTTAAGTTCTTAAACTACTATACCATAAATTTAAATACATTATCAAGTGCGAAAGCCTAGTTATTTACGCTTTTGTCTTAAAAATTCATACATCATTATAGAAGCTGCTACTGAAGCATTTAATGACTCAGCTCCACCGGGCATGGGTATCTTAACTTTTATATGTGACATATTTACTATTTCTTCACTTATACCATTACCTTCATTGCCTACAATGAAAATCCCCTTTGATGGTAAATCCACCTTATAAAAATCTTCACTTTCATTGTCTAAATAACTAGCTACAAGTTTAAATCCTTCATTCACTAATTCTTTTACTGTAGTTAAATCCTTATCTTGAATAACAGGTATATTAAATATAGAACCCATGGTTGAACGAAGTGTTTTATCATTGTATATGTCCACAGTACCTTTTGTAACTATAACTCCTAGAGCTCCAACTGCATGAGCTGTTCTTATTATAGTTCCCATATTACCTGGATCTTGTATTCTATCTGCCAATAAATACATTCCTTCTTGAGAATTAATTTTAATCTGTTCATTTTTAACTATAGCTATTATTCCCTGAGGATTATCTGTGTTACTTATAAATTTTAAAACCTGCTCTGATATGACTATAACAGGTTTAGGTTCTAATTTTAAATTTTCACACATTTTTGTCCATTTATTCATACATTTATCAGCAATAAATACCTTTTCTACTATAAATGAAGATTTTAATGCCTCTTCTACAAATCTAAATCCCTCTACTAAAAAGCTTCCTTTTTCTTCTCTATACTTTTTTTCTTTTAATTTTTTTACTTCTTTTATTATATTATTATCCTTACTTCTTATTATATCCAAAGTTTGCACCTCAGTCTAATCTATTATGCTTTCTAGCTTATTTATATCCTCAATACCTCCTATAGCCACTATAATATCGCCTTCTTCTATCACATCATCTGCTGAAGGAGATATATCTATATAACTTCCTTTTTTAATAGCCATTATGTTTATTCCATATCTAGATCTTACATTTAACTCTACTAAGCTCTTGCCATGCCATTCCTTTGGACTTGCTATTTCTGCTATGCTATATTCTGATGAAAGTTCAATATAATCTAATATATTTGATGATACTAAATTATGGGCAACTCTAACTCCCATATCTCTTTCAGGGAATATAACTCTATCTGCTCCTATTTTATAAAGAACTTTAGCATGTAATTTATTATTAGCCTTAGCTATTATATGCTTCACACCTAATTCTTTTGCTAGCAAGGTAGCCATTACACTAGACTGCATATTAGAACCAATACTTACTACAGCCACATCAAAATTTTTAATTCCTAAAGCATTAAGGCTATTTTCATCTGTACAATCTGCTTGAACTGCATGAGTTACTTTATCAGCTATGCCTTGTATCACATCCTCATCAGAATCTAACGCTAACACATCATTACCTAATTTATAAAGAGTTTCAGCAACAGAAGTTCCAAACCTTCCAAGACCAATAACTACATATTGTTTACCACTCATAATAACACCCCTATCCAACTAGTATTTTATCTTCAGGATATTTAATAGAACTTTTCTTTTTATTTTTAGCTAATGCTAGTGCTATGGTCAAAGGACCTACCCTTCCTGCATACATAGTCAAAGCTAAAACTATTTTTCCTATTATTGTAAGTTTAGGAGTAAGTCCCAAAGTAAGACCAACTGTAGCAAAAGCTGATGTAGCTTCATATAATAAATACTCAAAAGGGAATCCCACTTCTGTTATTGACAATATCATGGTTACTGTTATTACCAGCCCTAAACTTATTACTACAATAGCGAAAGCCCTATAAATTATTTCTTTGTTTATTCTTTTTTTAAATATTTCTGTTTCTTCTTTTCCCTTTATGACAGAAACGACTGTCATAAGAAGTAATCCTGCTGTAGATGTCTTTATACCTCCAGCTGTAGACCCTGGGGAACCACCTACGAACATTAATAATATAGTTAAAAATATACCTGCTGTACTCATATCTGCTGTAGATATGGAGTTGAAACCCGCCGTTCTAGGCGTTACTGCTGCAAAAAATGCTCCTAGCATCTTCTCCAAAAGACCTTTGCCTTTCAAAGTTCCTGGATTATTGCTTTCAAATAAAAACATCAATATAGTACCAACAACTAACAAAATTGCAGTAGCAGTAATTACAACTTTAGAATGTAATGACATTTTTCTTCTGCGTTTATAATTATATAGTTCTGCCCACACAAAAAAACCTAAGCCACCTGTTATTATTAGGAAGGATATAGTCATTATTACCACTACATTATTAGAGTAGGGCACTAAGCTATTTCCAGTTAAATCGAATCCAGCATTACAAAAGGCATATATGGAATGGAATACACTAAAATATATCCCCTTTCCCAAACCGTAATCTGGTATAAATTGTGTAGATAAAAGCAGTGCACCCATAGATTGAACAAAAAAGGTGAAGAAAAGCACATATCTAGCCAGCTTCACTATACCTTGCAATGAAAAAGAGTTCATAGCTTCCTGCATTACTAATCTTTCTTTTAAAGTAATTCTTTTACCTAATATCAATGCTATCATTGTAGCAAAAGACATAAAACCAAGTCCACCAATTTCTATAAGCAGCATTATTACAGTTTTACCAAAATAAGTCCAATGTGTACTTGTATTTAATGTTACAAGTCCTGTAACACATACTGCTGAAGTAGATGTAAATATACAATCTATAAAAGGCGTCCTAGTCCCACTTCTAGATGCAATGGGTAAATTCAAAAGAATAGCTCCTGTAAATATAACTATTGCAAATCCAATAGCTAGTATCTGTACAGGAGTAAATTTAGGTTTATGTTTTAATATTTCTGACATCGTATCACCCCAATTCTATGTCCATAAATTAATTTGAGCTAATAATTATTTTACCATTATATCACTTAATATATTTTTGTCAAAATCCTAATATATACTTTTATTCCTTTATATAATAAAAAAATGCGACCCCATGCCGCATTTTCATATTATAAGCTTTGTTTTGCTACTTCTACTAATTCAGTAAAAGCTTTTGGATCATTTATAGCTATTTCAGAAAGCATCTTTCTGTTCATATCTATTCCTGCAAGCTTTATTCCATTCATAAATCTAGAGTAAGAAAGACCATTCATTCTAGTAGCTGCATTTATTCTTGCTATCCATAACTTTCTATAATCTCTCTTCTTTAATTTTCTTCCTCTATATGCATCTCTTAATGCTCTTATAACTGATTGATTAGCAACTTTAAATAATTTACTTCTTGAACCGTAGTATCCTTTTGCAAGTTTTAATACTTTTTTATGTTTTTTACGAGCATTTACCGCTCTTTTAACTCTTGCCATCTCAAAAACCTCCTTCTGCTTTAAGCTCTAAACTATAGATATGGTAATACTTTCTTCATTACTTTTTCTTGTGATTCAGATACGTATGAAGTTTGTCTTAAATTTCTCTTTGTTTTAGAGCTTTTTTTAGTTAGTATGTGGCTTTTAAAAGCCTTAGCTCTCTTTAATTTTCCTGTTCCTGTCTTTTTAAATCTTTTAGCTGCGCCTCTATGAGTTTTCATTTTTGGCATACTAAACTCCTCCTCTCAATTATGCTCTTTTTGGAGCTAAAACCATGATCATGTTTCTTCCTTCTAATTTAGCTTCCTTTTCTTTTACACAAATATCTTCTAATATTTTGTAGAAGTTATCTAATATTTTACGTCCTATGTGTGAATAGTCAGCTTCTCTTCCTCTGAATCTAACTGTTACTTTAACCTTATTTCCAGCCTCCAAGAACTTCCTTGCATTCTTTGCTTTTACTTCCAAATCATGCTCTTCAATTTTAGGACTCAATCTTACCTCTTTAATATTTATGACATTTTGTTTTTTCTTAGCTTCTTTTTCTTTCTTGGCTTGTTCATAAATAAATTTGCCATAATCCATTATTCTGCATACTGGTGGATTAGCATTTGGCGAAATCATAACTAAATCCATTTCTTTTTCTTCTGCTATAGTCAAAGCTTCTCTAGATGAGATTATTCCTAATTGTGAACCATCATCGCCTATAACTCTTATTTCTTTAGCTCTTATGTCTTCATTTACTAAGTGCTTTTTATCTTTACTAATAATATTCACCTCCTGGTGTTATTAAACATATAATAAAAGGACGGCACATGCCGTCCTTTATATATCACATTAATGTAATCATAACTTACCTTACTAGCTGTGCTGTAAGGTGAGAAACGGCTGTTTCTACTTGTAATAAAACTCACTATTAAGTTAACAATGTTATTCTACTACATTAATACTCCTCTGTCAACACTTTATTATAAACTGTTTACCTTATTACTTATTTCTTCTTTTATCTTACTTATAAATTCCTCTATAGTATCAGTTCCTAAATCTCCTTCTTTTCTGCTTCTGATTGCTACTTTACCTTCTGCCATTTCTTTATCTCCAATTACAAGCATATAAGGAATTTTTTGAAGTTGTGCTTCCCTTATCTTATATCCTATTTTTTCATTTCTAAAGTCAGTTTCTACCCTTATGTCATTTTCTTTTAATTTAGTTTCTATTTCTTTGCAGTATTCTAAGCTTCTATCAGTTATATTCATAATTTTAACTTGTACTGGCGCCAACCATGTTGGGAATGCTCCTGCAAAATGTTCTATTAATATACCTATAAATCTTTCTATACTACCAAACACAACTCTGTGTACTGTTACTGGTCTATGCTTTTCCCCATCCGCTCCTATATATGAAAGATCAAATCTTTCTGGTAGCTGAAAATCTAGCTGAATTGTTCCACACTGCCAAGTTCTACCTATGCAATCTCTTAAATGGAAATCAATCTTTGGACCGTAGAAAGCTCCATCGCCCTCATTTATCTTATACTCAAGTCCTGCTTTTTCAAGAGCAGCTCTCAATCCATTAGTTGCATCTTCCCAATCTTCATCACTACCCATAGAATTTTCTGGTCTTGTAGAAAGCTCTACAAAATATTCAAATCCAAACATTTTATAAAATTCATCTATTAAATTAACTACTCCAAGTACTTCATCAGTTATTTGATCTTTAGTCATAAATATATGCGCATCATCTTGAGTAAAGCATCTAACTCTCATAAGTCCGTGTAATGCACCAGAAAGCTCATGTCTGTGAACAAGTCCAAGTTCACCTAATCTTAAAGGTAAATCTCTATAAGAATGCATTCCATCCTTATAAACTAACATAGCACCTGGACAATTCATTGGTTTTACTGCATAATCTTCTTCGTCAATTTTTGTAAAGTACATATTTTCTTTGTAGTGATCCCAATGTCCTGATTGATGCCATAAAGCTTCATTTAATATTATTGGAGTTTTAATTTCATCATATCCTGCTTTTCTATGCACTTCTCTCCAGTAATCTTCAAGTATATTTCTTAAAATCATTCCCTTTGGATAGAAGAATGGGAATCCTGGACCTTCATCATGTATTGCAAATAATCCAAGCTCTTTACCAAGTTTTCTGTGATCTCTCTTTTTAGCTTCTTCTAGCATATGGATATACTCATCCAATTCGCTTTGTTTTGTAAAAGCTGTTCCATAAATTCTTTGTAGCATTTGCTTATTTTCATCGCCTCTCCAATAAGCCCCAGCTAAAGATAACAATTTTATAGCTTTTACTTTCTTTGTAGATGGTACATGAGGACCTGCACATAAATCTACAAACTCACCTTGTCTATAGAACGAAATTACTGCATCCTCTGGCAAGTCTTCTATAAGTTCTACTTTATAATCCTCTCCTTTTTCTTTTACATATTTTATAGCTTCTTCTCTTGGAAGTTCAAATCTTTCTAATTTCAAATCTTCTTTAACTATCTTTTTCATTTCTTTTTCTATATTTTCCATTATTTCTGGTGTAAAAGAAAAATCTGCTTCAAAATCATAATAGAACCCTGTATCTATCGCTGGTCCTATAGCTAATTTTACTTCTGGATATAGTCTTTTTACTGCTTGAGCTAAAATATGTGAGCCAGTATGTCTTAAAGCCCATTTTCCATCTTCGTCTTCAAAAGTTGCTATTTCTAAAGTGCAATCTTCATTTATCTCAGTCATAAGTTCAGCTTTCTTCCCATTTACTTTAGCAGCTAGGGCTTTTTTATAAAGAGCTGGACTTATTTTCATAGCAATATCACTAACTTTGGTTCCCTTTTCTACCTCTATAACTTTTCCATCCTTTAATGTTACCTTAATCATTTTAACTCCTCCTTTTCCTTATTTATTCCATGGCTACGCTAACTTCTTCTATAAATGTGGAGAATAAAGACAGTTACACCGTTGGATAACAATTAATAAGTTTATATTAATAAATTTTTATGTTGATTATTATTTTAAAACCAAACAATATTTTAACAAAAAATAACTAAACTCATCCCATAAATGGGACGAGTATCTCGCGGTTCCACCCAAATTAATAATAAAATAAATATTTATCATTCACTTGAAGCCTTTAACGTTGGCAACGGCAATGCCTACTAATTTCAGCACGCTACTCAAAGGTGGTTTTCAACAGTTCTTATTCAAAGGATTTTGCAGCCTATGAACCCTTCTCTCTTAGAACAGTATACTGTTTACTCTTCCTTTTCACAGTATTTTAAGTAATATATTCTAAATTTATTAAAGTATATTACTTTTATTTTAAAAAGTCAATAGCTAATAATTTTTTTATATTTTTTTACTTAATAAATTTCTACACTGTTCACATCCACTACATATTATAACTCTATCTTCAAATACGCTTTCTATTGTGTTTATAAATTCCTTATTCATACAATTATCCATTCCATGTATTACAATATTTTTAGGTGAATTGGTTACAAGGCCACTGATTATTATCTCCTCTATACCTATTTTTTCATTAACTCCCTCTACAAATGCTCCTTTTTTAAATTGTTTACTCATATCATTTCCTATATCATCCTTTATAACGTATTTCTCTCCATTTTCTATAAATATATGAATTTTATTTATTTTGCTTTCCTGCATACCAACAAAATATTTAAGCAACTTTATAAATTCATCATATTCCCTTTCTACCATAAGGCTTTCAATTATTTTATCTATTATTAAACATACTTTCTTTTTAATTTCATGTGCTCTAAATTGTAAATATCCTTCAATATTTATTAAAGCATTTTCTTTCATAACATTTAAAATATTTTCTTTTATTTCATTCATCCTATTAGAGCAATAAACTGCTTTTTCATCGTTTATCCCTTGTAAATTAGTAAGTATATTAAATAAGCTTATCTTTATATCTTCTATTTCCTCTTTCCCAAAAAGAAATATTCTTCATTGAGTATACAATCCACTTCCATGTAATAAAATTCTAGTATTATAACTTCATATATAATTTCCATTAAGTTGAAATAAACAATATCAATTTTTTCCCTAGGTATATCTTCAATATCTGAAGAAAATATTTTTATTACATTACAACCTTGTCTACCTCCTCATATATTCCTATATTTATGTTTTTGTGCTTTAAACTTTCCTCAAGTTCATTTATATTATATATAAATTCCTCGCTTTCTCCCTTAAAAACTATTGTAAGTAACAACATTAAAATCACCCACTTTCATTATAGTGAGAACACTTTTACTTGAATTTATTCTTTACAAATTTAATCCTTGTGATAATATAAGTTATAAATTTATATTTTACAAAATAAATTCATTTATGTATGAAAAGGTGATTTTTATGAAAAAATTTATTATTGTAGATTTTAGAATAAATAAAGAAGAAAAGGGAAATTTAAAAAAGCTAGGTTATGAAACCCTTAGTTGTCCTCCTAGCGAATCACTATATACTGCAGTATGTGGGCATCCAGATATGCTTTTACACTTTTTGAAGGAAGACACTTTAGTAATACATAAAGATGCTCCTTTAAATTTTATAAATTTCTTAAAAAAAATTAATATTAAAGTTATACTTTCAAAAAATTCTCTAGAGAAAAGTTATCCCTACAACATTGGCTTAAATGCAGTTAACATAGGTGATATATTTGTCCATTATACAAAATATACAGATCCAGCCATAATCCATAATATATATGATAAAAAAATCTTAAATGTTAAGCAAGGATACACCAAGTGTTCCACTGCAATTATAAATTCTAATGCCTTTATAACCTCTGATCCTTCTATTAAAAATGCATTAGTAAAAGAAAGCAAAGATGTATTATTCTTACCACCAGGCAATATAATTTTACCAGGTTTAAACTATGGCTTCATTGGAGGAACTTGTGGCCTTTTGGAAAAGGGGATTTTAGCCTTTTATGGAGATTTAAATTGCTATAAATATGGAAAGGAAGTTATGTCTTTTTTAGAAAAGCATAATGTTAAGCCTATTTTTCTTAGAAAAGGACCTTTGGTGGATAGGGGAAGCATGTTTAGTGGGCTAGTGGGCTAGTGGGCTACGCCCCCGTACTTCACCTGTATAATTTTATTCTTTTATTAAATAAATCCCAAGTCATTAAATCATCAGTTATATCGACTACCTGCACAAATGGCATTGCTCCATCTCCGTCATACCACTCTTCATTTCCATACGGTTGAGGGAATGAACCACGCCTATATTTAGCGTATTCTCCCAACTTACGCTGTTCCCAAGCAAATGAGGGAAAGTGAATACCTCACTTTCCCTTTAACAACAAATTTAAATTTTTACGCCTAAAATCCTCAATTGTTCATTAATCTCAGCTTCAAGCTCAGCAATTTCCTTATTATCTTGTTCTAACAGCTTATTTATTTCTTCTAAATCAATTGGTTCTTCTTCCTCAAAAGTATCAACATAACGTGGTATGTTTAAATTAAAATCATTTTCTCTAATTTCTTCAATAGATGCCAAATGAGCATACTTAGGAGCGTCTTTACGTTCCTTATATGTTTTTATGATTTTATCAATATCTTCATCTCTTAAATTATTTTGATTTTTATTCTTTTCAAAATCATTACTTGCATCAATAAATAATATATCTTTATTTTCACGATTCTTCTTTAACACTAAAATTACAGTTGGAATACTTGTTCCATAAAATAAATTTGCTGGCAATCCAATTATTGTATCAAGGTAATTTTTACCAATTAAAGTTTCTCTTATTTTTCCTTCTGCTGCACCTCT
>NZ_JQMW01000003.1 GCF_000744935.1 Clostridium sp. KNHs214
TCTATAAGATCTACAGCTCGTTTTGGGCTTACATATGCTAATAATAAGTATAATGCCATTATAAAGGCTGCCAATGATGCAAAGACCTTCGGTTATTCTGTAAGTAGTAATTTTAAGCGTATTAGATTATACATAAGCTTTATTCGAAAGTATGATGAAGAGATTTCTTCTATACTCTCTGAAATGCATAAGCTTGTTGATGAAAATGAAAATACTGATTTTGTAAAGCAAATTCACTTGATTGAAACATTTAAAGGTGCAGGTTTTCTTTCTGCTGTAAGCCTCATGGGAGAAATCGGAGATTTTCCTGCGTTCAACTCACCAAAACAGCTTTTTTGCTTATTTTGGTTTAGATCCAGCAGTAAAGCAATCTGGCAACTTTAATGGCACAAAAATCAGTATGTCAAAGCGAGGCTCTCGAATTGCCAGAAGAGTAATTCACACTATGGCATTAATCAGCATAAGCAAAAACAAAGATGGCTCGCCGCAAAAATCAAGTACTTCGAGAATACTATCTTTTAAAGTGCCAAAGTAAGCCTAAAATGATTGCTCTTGGGGCAGTTATGCATAAAGTTTGTAACGTATTATTTGCCATTCTTCGTGATGGGAAAGAATTTGAAATAATTACACCAGAAGAACACCAAAAGAATTATCTCAAAGCGAAATGCGGCTTCGCTGCGTAGTATAATTCCATAAATATAATTTCCGTTTTTTGTTAGTCTAACAAAAGTTTATTAAGGTTACCCTTTTTTAAGATAATAAAAATATTAATTATTTTTTTAATTCTTATTGACATTTCTTAGCTGGACTAAAAAATTAATATGAAATATAGATTTTTTCTTTCATGAAAAATCTTAGAAAATACTTATTTTTATCCGATGACTACCTGCCGTAACACTCCCACTTCTTACAAAGTGGGAGATAACGGCAGCTACGTCCCTGGATAACGCTCTCTAACCTTCAGTTGGAGTAAAAACTCCATCTGAAGCTAAGAGCTCTGTTTATAAAACAAAAAACCCACAGAGTCACTCTTAAATCGTGACTCCGCAGGTTTAAATTCTAATCTGCGTGTAGGAAATTTCTTTGTACATTTAGAAAGTCTCCCTGTACCGCTCAGGTATAACTTTAATTGAAGTATAAATATTAGCCCAGCAACACACTAATAACTAATGCTATGCTCAGGTGTAACTCTAATTTAAGTATAACCCTAGATACACTCACTTCATGGTATATTTCTTGACAATTTTAAGTGAAAAATTACAACCTTTAAGTTAACTAAAAACTAATACTCCAGTGCACTGAAAGCTGTGAAATATCACTTAATTGTGTAATATATTAACATGTTCAATAAAAACTGTCAATAGTACAATTACAAATTTCCTTAAATGTTTTAATTAAACTATATCATGATTATCCCACAAAAGTATTACATTACTTAAATTATGAAATTTCTCTTGAATGACTTGCATAAGAAGCAAAGGAGCTGTTTAAATTTATTGTTCCCAGTTCTTATGCAAGTCATGGAGGAGAAATTTCATAATTCCACTACATTGTACCTTTTGTGGGCACTCTCTTTTGTGGTTGAATCATATGATTATTTTGAGTATTTTTTATGTGTTAAAATCATTTCCTCGGTAATTGCTTTTAATGTTTCTGTGGTCATCAATTGATCTTCTGCATGCATTAAAAGCAATGATACTTTTACTGGTTCGCCCGAAGCTTCTTGCTGAATTAATGAACTATGTGATTCATGAGCCTTTAATAAACTTGCCTCTGCATCTTCAACACATTTTTCTGCTAGCTCAAAATTCTCTTCTCTTGATGCTTTTAGAGCCTGAAATAAAGATGACTTTGCATCTCCTACATTACTAATTAATTGGAATGATATTAATTCTAAATCCTCCATACCTATCTCCTCTTTTCTTTTTTAACTGTCCATTATTAAATTTAACTTTTAAACTACCTTACTGCCATGAATTTCAGTTGCACCTGTATAATCTAAAATATATTGTCTATTTTCTTTGGTAACACCTTTTCCAGGCATAATTGTAATTCTTCCATTAGCATATTGGACTAAAGCTTTCAATTCATCTTTTCCCTCTAAGGCATTAACTTTTCCGCCTTTAGTTAATATTCTATCTACTTGCAAACTTACCAGCTGATCTATAGCAGAGAACTTGTCCTCTATTTCATCAAAAGCCATATGGAAAGTTACACTCATTGGCTTTGATATTTCTACTAGTTCTCTCACTGTTTTTATATCTATATTGCTATGGACTAAGGCACCAATAACTACTCCATGAGCACCTAATTCTTTAGCTATTTTGATGTCCTCTTTCATTATTTCTACTTCTTCCCTTGAATATTCAAAGGAACCCCCTCTTGGCCTAATTATAACCATTACAGGTATTTTTACATTAGCTATAGTTGTCTTTATAGTACCATAGCTTGGAGTAGTGCCATCCTCTAATAAATTATCACATAATTCTATTCTGTTGGCTCCTAACTTTTCCATAGAGATAGCATCTTTGAATTTTCCTACACAAGCCTCATAAATACTCACTGCTTTTCCCCCTTGTTTTATATGCTTATGAAACTCTCCCGCCACTTCTTATGCTAAAGTGCAGTTTTGTTGACTAATAATTATAAGTTTATTTCATATACCTATGCATACTTATAATATCATAACTGTATTTTAATCTACAAAACTAATTATTCTATAACATTGCTTTATCTATATATAATACTACTTTACCTATAACATTGCTTTATCTATAACACTTCTTAATCTATAGTGCTAGTTAATTCAAGAAACTAAAAAATGTGTATTTGAAAAGTACTGTAATGATGCAAAATGCTAGTAAAACTAATTTGAATTTTAAGCTATTATAATAAACTAATCAAATGTTATAGGAGATGTTATTCTTTTAGTGTATGCATCTAACCATTCCTGACTTGCTACTTCATAGGTTGTTTTTCCATCTACATTTTTACATACATAAACTGTAGGTTCCTTACTATCTGTAGCCACTGAAAAAGAAAATCCATCAATATTAGTTGCTACTCCAAATTCACCCTTATTATTTAAACATACTACAGATAAATCTCCTGCTTTCTTTCTCTTTTTAATTAATTTTTCATTCAAATCTTCAACAGCTTTATCTGCAGCTTCCTGTGGAGTACATCCATCTTTCATAAGTCTAACTATTTCATAGGAAATGCAGCCCTTCATTAAGTCTTCTCCAAGTCCAGTAGCTGTTGCTCCTCCCACTTCACTATCTACGTAGAAACCTGAACCACAAACTGGTGAATCACCAACTCTTCCTTTTCTTTTCATAAATAACCCACTAGTTGATGTACCAGAAGCCATAGAGCCATTAGCATCTAATGCTATCATACCAACGGTATCATGTCCATCATAAGGACTTAAACCTTTTTCTACAGTTTCTTTAACTCTTTTCTTGTAATGCATTTTAGCTCTATCTGTTAACATATTAACTCTTTCAAAGCCATTTTTATGAGCATATTCATCTGCTCCAGTTCCTACTAAAAAGCAATTGAATCTTTCGTCACTTAATTTTTTAGCTATACTTATAGGATTTTTAAAATCTCTTATACCAGCTACTGCTCCTATAGATAAAGTATCCCCATCCATATAAGCTGCATCTAACTCAACTTCACCGTTTTCATTTGGCAATCCACCATATCCAACTGATTTATAAAAAGGATAATCCTCAACCATACTAATTGCCTCTTCTATAGCATCTCCTGCTGGGGCTTTATCTTCTAATGATTTGCATGCCTTAGTTATTCCTTCAACTGCCATTCTCCACGTTGCTATTATTGCCCACTTCATAAACTTTTTCCTCCATTCTTAATTGTTAGTTATTGATACTTATTATCTATGCAATAACTATGCCAACTATAAAATACACAATGATTTTTCAATTTACTTATGCTTTTAAACACTTTTCCTAACTAATAATTGATTTTTGTATCAAGTGTATTGTAGAATAATACATATACACGTTTACATAGGTTATTTTTCTGCATAGTGTGTTTTATTTACACAATTATTGACACAATAATTTAAAATTAATTACACACTTCATTATTTATAAGGGGATAGGATATTATGAAAAGAATAGATTTAGTATACAATTCTATAAAAACATTAGATAAAGGTAGTGGAGTAACCACTATTGAAGTTAGTGAATTGTTAAATTTAGAGAGGTCTAATATAAGTAAAGACTTAAATTTACTAGTTAATGAAGGCTTATTATATAAAAATAGTTCGAGACCTGTAAAATACTTTTTAAACAATTCTACTAATGTAGATTTTACGGCAAAATCATCTATGGATAATCTAGCTTATCTCTATCCATCATTGATACCATCTATAAAACTAGCTAAAACAGCTATTTTGTATCCAGATAACGGAATGAATTGCCTGATTATCGGAGACACTGGTGTTGGTAAATCCATGTTAGCAAAATTAATGCATGAATATGCTAAATCACTAGATATTAAGAAAAACATGCCTTTTCTACATTTTAACTGCTCAGATTATTCAAATAACACCCAGCTATTAAGTTCCCATCTTTTTGGCGTAAAAAAAGGCACCTTTACTGGTGCAACTGAAAACAGAGCTGGACTAATAGAGCAGGCTGACGGAGGTATTTTATTCTTAGATGAAATACACAATCTTCCTAGTGAAGGTCAAGAAATGCTTTTTGTGTTTATGGATACAGGCTACTTTAAGAGATTTGGAGAGGTAACAAAAAAAATTCATTCTTCCGCTCGTATAATCTGTGCAACAAATAAGGATATAAGCTCTTCTCTTTTAGATACATTTATAAGGAGAATTCCAATAAAAATTTACATACCGGGATTAGAGGAAAGGCTTTTAGAGGAAAGACTTACCCTTGTAGAATATTTTATAAAAAATGAAAGTATAAAACTAAATAAGCCTATTTGGGTATCCTATAACACAATGCTTTGTTTATTATCCTATCATTGCCCTTATAATGTAGGTCAGTTGAAAAATGATATTAAACTAGCCATTGCTAACGCTTATTCAGACTATTTTATTCATAATAAGAAACAAATTAAAATAAATAGTCCCGATTTACCTGATGAATTAAAAAACATGCTAAATACTCAATTATCTCAAGAAAGGGTTTTATTAGATTCCTTAGATATGGTAGATGGCTATTTTATATATGATAAAAATTCCGTAATAACTAGTCATTCATTTTTAAAGCAGAAGCATATTATTCTCAATAGTTTTAAAAAGCTAATAAAGGATACTGCTAGTAATATGATTAATAAAGAAATAAGCAGTGAAGCTATCATTGACTTTTTTATAGATTATCTAAATATAATTAAAGATGTTGCTTCAAGTTATCAATACAGCCTTAATAATTCTGCATACGAGGAGTTCTTATCAAGTTTATCCAATTTAGATAATGAACTTACAAACTATTTCACTGATGATATAGTAAAAAATTTCTTTCGTATTCACCTTGATATGGTATATGACAGAATTAATCTAATGGACTTTGATTCTCTACCTACTTTAAATAAAATTAAATCTGTTTTTCCAAACAACTATACTATACGTTAAGCTTAAAATCTGTTATAGAAAGAGTTTACAATATTAATTTATCTAATACAGAAATACTTTTCTTAACTATTTTTACTATATACTTATATGAAAGACCTAGTCTATAAAAGTATATAATCCAACCCAGCACTCAGTAATAGTTCATTCATTAATCTTTCACTGAGTGCTGGGTTATATATTGATTGAAAAATAAATCAGAAATTTTCTAAATGAAATGAAAAAAGTCCACATTATTGATATTGGATATTTGCTATTTATAATTTCAATTATTATCTAATATAAATTCTAAAAATCATGCGCAAAGTTGAGATATTAATATTACTAAATTATTTAGCTAATTCATAAATTGCTTTAGCATAAATTTTAATACATTTTTCAAGTAAGGATATTTCTATAAATTCATTAGCTTTATGAGCTAAATCCTCACTACCTTTAAATAAGGCTCCAAAAGCTACTGTATTAGGCATTAATTTAGCATAAGTTCCTCCACCTGTAGATAAAAGTTCCGCTTCCTCCCCTACTATATCTTCATATGATTTTTTTAAAGCTTTTATCATTTTATGCTCCTTTGGGAAATGCAATGGTGGATTATGATTTCCCATATGAAAAGTTAAATTAGTATCTTTTATTTTCTCATTAATATTGTTTACTATACTATCACTAGAAACTGTAACTGGATACCTAATGTTAAATCTCATGCGTATTTCTGAACTATTACCATTAATAATTCCCAAGTTTAAAGTTAAATTTCCAGACTCCTCATCCCAAAAATTTATTCCTAATTTACTTCCACTATAATCCTTTCCAATTAACTGTGAAAAATCCTTTAAAAACATTGTAAAGCTATCTTGAAAATCTAATATTTCATTTAAGTATAATATCATATTAGCTATAGCATTTTCTCCTGCTTCTGGTGTACTTCCATGAGAAGCTTTTCCTCTGCTTATTATAATAATGTGATTTTCATGAGATTCTAAATCTATTCTATACTTTTCCTTTAAACCTTCATCTTTAAATACCTGAAGTAATTTAGAATTGCCATCATGTATTATTTTACACTCACAATAATCAGGAACTATATTAGATTTTTTGCCACCTTTTATATTATTTTTTTTTATAGCCACAAAGATTATTTTCTAACTTTTGAACTAATTCAAAGGTAAAAATACCCTTTTCAGAGGTTACTATTGGAAAGTATGCATCTGGAGTGAAACAATATTTAGGTGCTTTTTCTTTCTTTAAATAATAGTCTATATCCTCTGTACCAGATTCTTCATTAGTTCCAAAAATAATTCTAACTTTTTTGGATAATTTAACATTAGAATCCTTTAATAGTTTTGCTGCATAAAGAGCTGCCATTATTGGCCCTTTATCATCTATGGCTCCTCTAGCGTATAATTTTTCATCTTTTATTATAGGTTCAAAGGGATTTGTATTCCAACCATTGCCTTCCGGCACCACATCTATATGTCCTAATACTCCTACGTATTCATCACCCTGTCCAAACTCCGCATAGCCTACATAGTTATCTAAATTAACTGTATTAAATCCATAGGATTTAGCTATGTCCAATACACAGTTTAATCCTTTTGCTACTCCCTTACCAAAAGGATTAAATTCATCAGGCACATCTTTAATTG
>NZ_JQMW01000004.1 GCF_000744935.1 Clostridium sp. KNHs214
TGTACTCATTAGATGGAAATGGATTCCTATCGGAAAGGAGCTTTTGCTCATGTCAAACATTTTATTTAAAAATTTATTTATCTCGGTCGGTATTGATGTTGGTGCAGATTTCAGTTGGATGTCTATCGCACTTCCTAACCAGACCTTTGTTGGAAAGCCTTTTAAAATACTACATTCAAACATTGATTCCCTTGAACTCGCTGTTTCTAAAATAAAAGAAGCAGAAGAGTTGTATTCTTTGGAAAGTCGCATTTTCCTAGAATCCACGGGAATTTATCATTACCCACTCTTCTGGCTATCTTCGTGATACTGGATTTAATGTTAACCTAATTAATCCTATCATCACTAAGAATAGCACAAACATTAACATTAGAAAAGTGCATAATGACAGATTTGATTCAAAAAAAGCTGCCTTAATAGGCTTAAAGCCAGATTTAAAAGTATCTCTTATGCCATCAGATCTTGCTCTTGATTTAAGAAATCTTTCAAGAGAGTATTATGATTTGATGGACAACCGTTCTGCTTATGTGAACAAACTTCAAAGTGAACTTCGGATGGTATTTCCAGAATACCTTAAAATTTTTTCAAAAATAACTACTAATACATCATTAACCTTATTAGAAACATACACATCTCCAGATGCATTTTTAAATGCTTCCAAAGAAGAGATTATTGATTCTATAAGATCTACAGCTCGTTTTGGGCTTACATATGCTAATAATAAGTATAATGCCATTATAAAGGCTGCCAATGATGCAAAGACCTTCGGTTATTCTGTAAGTAGTAATTTTAAGCGTATTAGATTATACATAAGCTTTATTCGAAAGTATGATGAAGAGATTTCTTCTATACTCTCTGAAATGCATAAGCTTGTTGATGAAAATGAAAATACTGATTTTGTAAAGCAAATTCACTTGATTGAAACATTTAAAGGTGCAGGTTTTCTTTCTGCTGTAAGCCTCATGGGAGAAATCGGAGATTTCTCTGCGTTCAACTCACCAAAACAGCTTTTTGCTTATTTTGGTTTAGATCCAGCAGTAAAGCAATCTGGCAACTTTAATGGCACAAAAATCAGTATGTCAAAGCGAGGCTCTCGAATTGCCAGAAGAGTAATTCACACTATGGCATTAATCAGCATAAGCAAAAACAAAGATGGCTCCGCCAAAAATCAAGTACTTCGAGAATACTATCTTTTAAAGTGCCAAAGTAAGCCTAAAATGATTGCTCTTGGGGCAGTTATGCATAAAGTTTGTAACATATTATTTGCCATTCTTCGTGATGGGAAAGAATTTGAAATAATTACACCAGAAGAACACCAAAAGAATTATCTCAAAGCGAAATGCGGCTTCGCTGCGTAGTATAATTCCATAAATATAATTTCCGTTTTTTGTTAGTCTAACAAAAGTTTATTAAGGTTACCCTTTTTTAAGATAATAAAAATATTAATTATTTTTTTAATTCTTATTGACATTTCTTAGCTGGACTAATGTGCTTGTCTATTTTTTAAAGCTGTAATAATATTATCTACTACCTTCTTAACAATGTCTGGATGTGTAGCCATATTAAGCCTGATAAATCCCTTCCAGTTTTCTCCAAACCATTCACCATAATCTACTGCTAAATGGCATTGATTTTGGGGTAAACTCTTTTAATTTCGTCTAAAGGTACATAAGCTCTTAAATCCATCCAAAGAAGATATGTTCCTTCTAGTGGGATACAACAACTTCTGGGAATGCCTTAGCCATTTGAGTTTTTACATAATCATAGTTACTATAAATTACTTCTACAAGGCCTTTTCTCCATTCTTCTCCAGTACGATAAGCTGCTTCACAAGCCACCAAACCAAAAATATTTACTTCTATTTGACTTACTGTTTTTAAATATGCATCATAGATAGCTCTTTTTTCTTTACATGGTATAATAATATTAGATGTTAAGCAAGTAGCTAAGTTAAATGTTTTTGATGGTGCATTAGCTGTTATGACATTATTCTCATAAATACCACCTGCTACAGTAGCTGTTGGAATATGCTTATGTCCTGGTGCAGTCAAATCTTGATGGATTTCATCAGAAACAACTAAAACGTTGTGCTTTTTACAAATCTCCATCATTTTAACTAACTCTTCCTCTTTCCACACTCTTCCTGCTGGATTATGAGGAGAACATAAAATATACATTTTTACATCATTTTCTACGATCTTTCTTTCAAACTCATCAAAATCAACTGTAAATACACCGTTATTATTAATCAAATCACAAGTGACAAGCTTTCTATTGTTGTCTTTTACACAATTGTGGAAAGGATAGTATACTGGTGTCAAAATGATAACTGAATCGTTTTCTTTAGTAAAAGCATTTACTAACCAATACAACGCAGCTACTACACCTGGAGAAATACGAATACTCTCTTTTTTTACTTCATATCCATGATGTTCTTTCTCCCAAGCTATAAATGCTTCATAATATGAGTTTGGAACAAATGAATATCCATAAATTCCTTCCTTTACTTTTTTAACTAATGCATCAATTACAGATTGTGGTGTACGAAATTCCATATCTGCTACCCACATTGAAATTAAATCTGGATCGCCAAATCTAACATCTAGTGCGTCCCATTTTAATGAATTTGTACCTTTTCTATCCATATAATACTTATCACAAAACTCTTTAACAGACATAATTCACTAACCTCCTGATTTTTATTTTTGTTTCCGCGGTAAACTATTTTATGTATTTATACTAGCACATATACATAATGGAGTCAATATTTTTCTGTAATTGTTTCCAAGGGAAACGATATTTTTTTCTTACAACTGTACTTCTTGCGTAATGTATGCATATATGTAATAATATTAAAAGGTAGACATTTGCAATTTCAAAAATAAATTGGCTATATACTAAAAAATGGATCTTATCTTGTACTGAAATTATTTTCACAATACAAAAGATCCACAATTAACTATTATTAAAAAATATGTAAGGAGATTTTTATGTCAGATTTAAATCAACAATTTGCTACTCTTAATGATCGTATTGGCAAATTATATCATTTTGTCATTTTGTATGGGGATTATATGAATTCTAAACATGATTATGGCACCGGTCATCAATTGACAATGATTGAAGCACATATATTAACTTTTATTGACGACAACCCTGGAACAACTGTCACTGAACTTTCAAAATATTGGAATCGCACTAAAGGAGCAATTTCAAAAAACCGTAAGCCGCTTAGTGGAACGTGGATTTGTAACTCGTTATCAAAAAAAGGATAATGCAAAAACTATTCTTCTCAAGGTAACTGAAGAAGGTTTAAAATTAAGTCAAGCTCACAAATTATATGACACTATTGATATTGCCAAAACATTAGATGATTTGCTGAAGAAATGTACTATTGAAGATATCGATTCTTTTTACAAAGTTATCGATACTTATATAGAACTAATTAAAAAGGATTTTAAATAATTTTACATGCATTTTTATGGATAGGAAGTACCTACTTCATCGCCGTCGGATATGAGATTTTAAATGTCCGCTTTACCATCACAATGCCTTTTTCGTTCCAGCTCATATGTTTATGATAAAAGTAGATTCATTCGAATCTACTTTTATATCTGTTAAAAAATCTATAAAATATTTCTATTCTAATGCACTTTCATCATATAAGTTAATTATTTAGGCCAATGCTTTAATTCTTCATACTGCTCTTTTGTTAAACCAAAACACCCAAATTCAATTAAATCAGGGTCATGAAAGTCACTGCCCCCGCTTTTAGCTAAGTTATATTTAGCTGCCAAATTTAATGTTTTTTCGTAATCTATTTTCTTCATCTTAGAATGATTTATTTCAATTCCTTTTAATCCATATTCAACATATTTTTCAATCTCATCATAATTATTATATTGACATGGATGAGCAATAATTGGTATACCACCATCTTTCTTTATTGCTTCAATCCCTTTCATTACAGGAGTATATCCCATGCTTAAATCAGTTTCCTTTGATGTCTTTGAAGCAAAAAGTTCCTTGTATTTTTCCTTTGTCATCTCATATGTATATTTCTCCTTTAGAGCTTGAAAAATATTCATTTTAAAGACAATACTGTATTTGGAATATTTTTAGCATCTTTATAAGTAATATCATACCCTTTTTGAGACAATTCCTTTATTAAGTCTCTATGATAATTATCTCGACATTTTAAAGTCTTATCACATAACTTTTTAATGTGTGGGGTATTTTCATTAAGCCATAGTCCAACAATATGAACCTTTTTAAATACATCATAATCATAACAGCTCATTTCTACACCTTTTATTACCTCAAGATCCATTTTATCGCCTAGTTTCTTAATTTCATCAAATTGGTCAACTGTATCATGATCAGTAATAGCTAATGCCTTTATTCCTTTCTTTTTTGCCATATCAAGAACATTAGCAATTTCACAAATACCATCACTGTGGTTTGTATGCACGTGCAAATCAGCATATATCATATTAATCCCCCCTAAATTGCTGTCAATAAAACATCTTCTATGTCAACTTTATTCTTATTAGTTGGCAATACATCCATATAATCATTACTATTGGTTATAATTACACTTGTTGTTAAATCATATCCCGCATCTTTTATTTTATCAATATCAAATTCCAATAGTAAATCACCTTTCTTAACATTTTGCCCTTGTTGAACCAATAAGTTAAAATACTTTCCATCTAAAGATACCGTATCTATTCCTACATGAATTAATACTTCTACATCATTTATAGTCATTCCAATAGCATGACCTGTATGAAAGCAGGCACTAATCACACCATCTCCTGGAGCATATACTTTGCCTTCACTAGGAATAATTCCTATTCCAGCACCCATTACTCCACTTGAGAAAGTTTCATCAGCAACATCCTTTAAGGGAACAGTCACTCCTTTTACTGGTGTTAAAATATTCTCATAACCTGTTTTTTCTATAACTTTTTTCTGTTCTTCTTTATTCTCTTCAACTGGGTCATCAAACCCAATAATTAATGTAGCAATAAATGTTACTACTGCAGATATAGTTAATGTAATGATAGCATATATTAAATTGTTAGTACCTTGAGATACCCACATTGGTAAACTCAATAATCCTGGTGTTACATAGACGAAAGCCTTTAATTGAACTATTCCAGCAAATAATCCTGCTGTTGCTCCGCCAATCATACAAGCATACATTGGCTTTTTTAATTTAAGATTAACACCATACATTGCTGGTTCAGTAATTCCTCCTAAAAATGCTGTAACACTTGATGAAAATGCAATTTGTCTAAATTCTTTATTTTTAGTCTTTAATGATACTGCAAGTGATGCCGCAGCCTGAGAAATATTAGAGCATAATGCAATAACACGTGTAACAGGGTCAAAACCATTTTGTTCGATGAGCATAACACAAATTGGACTTAATGCTTTATGCATACCTATGGATACTAACCATGGATATACAGCTGCTAAAATTGGAATAGCAACAATGCCAAAATGTTGCTGAACAAACATTACAATATCCGCAACTAATTGTGCAATGTAATTACCTATTGGTCCAATTATAATAAATCCTAATGGTGCAGTGATTAATATAACTAGCAATGGTGCCATAAACACTTTAATCATTTCTGGAACGTACTTATAAACATATTTCTCAATATAAGACATTATCCATACAATTAAAATAGCAGTTACAAGCTGTGAAGAATAACTTACTAATGATAGTGGTATTCCTAGAAAGTATACAGGTTTTCCTGCAGCTACTAATGAAATCCACTTTGGATGAAGCATTGATAGACAAATAAATGCTCCCAAATATCTATTACATTTAAATATTTTTGCCGCTGAAAAACCAACAAATACCGGCATAAAATAGAAACCCGTATCAAAAATAAATTTTAACATAGTATATGTTTGAGATGATTTATCTAAAACTCCAACTAAACTTAAAATTAAAAGTAATACTTTCCCCATTCCTGCTCCTGCAAGTAATGGAATCATTGGTGCAATTGATCCAGTAATAACTGACAGAACTCTATTTATAATCCCGTCCTTTTCCTTACTCTTATTGTCCTTTGATGAATCTAAATTAGTAACTTTCATTATTTCTTTATAGACTTTGTCTACATCATTACCGATTACTAATTGATATTGTCCTCCCTTTTTTACTAAAGATAATACCCCATTAATTGCCTTAACTTTTTCATCATCAGCCTTTGATTCAGAATTAAGATTAAATCTTAATCTTGTTGCACAATGAACTAGAGAATTAATATTATTCTCTTCTCCTACAGCTTTTAAAATTTCACTAGCCATTTTTTCATAATTCATTTTAAATTCCTCCATTTCCTATTTTATAAAATGAAGGTTTAGCCAACTTAATGTTACTACCCAACAATAAATATTTTCTTTTTTTACAATCACCCCCTCTATTTTGTTATTCAATTTATAAACTAAAATAAAAATTTTAATAAGCTATTTACTTTTATAACTTGTCTTAATTTATTTATCACTTATAAGCTTTGTAATATGTATTGTAAGATATAGCACTTCATCATCATCTAAATAATAATAATACTTTTTTTCAATAAATTGTTTTATCTTCAAGCTGCATAAATACGGTTCCTTGTATTTTTCTTTTATAATGTCCAACAGATTATTATTAAGCTCGTCATTTTTATTAGATTTTTTTGAAAAAACTCTATGTCCAAAAAATTTTAAATGAGTAATAAAACGATAATAATTATGTGAATCAGTATCAAAATTACGCTTAAAGTGATATTTAACAATATTTATAATATTTTGTATAAATCCAGTTATCTCATATACATCATGAATATTATTGCTGACCTCAGCACTGACAATATGGAGTGCAATAAATCCAGCTTCATCTTCATACATGGTTAAACCATAAATTTTTTTAATCATAGCAATTCCATATAGTCCAATCTCATATTCATTTTTATAAAAATGTTTGATTTCCCATAATAACTTATTCTTTAGTGTAATTCCTTTATTATAGCGTTCAATACTAGTACTTATATGGTCCATCAAGGAAATATACAAGGAATCATCAAGTTTCATAGATAATTTCTGCTTTGCATATTGTACAATGTCATAGCAAAGTTCAATACATTCCGTAGGAATACTACTTAAAATATCAACAAGATGGTTGGGATATTCCATGGAACTTAAAATAAACTTTTTAGTAACTTTACTTTGTTCAATAGCATCACCATTTCTCCTACCATAGGCTATTCCCTTTCCCATTATAATTATTTCTTTTCCTTTATCATCAAATGTTATGACTGCATTATTGTTTAAAATCTTATTTATTACCATAAAATTCCTCCCCCAAAACAAAAAAACCTATCTCCAGATATAACAAAAATATCTGTAAATAGGTTTTGTGTAGCAAGCTAAGTGCTATTACAATCCGTATATTACATCTGTATTATACTACATTATAACTTTCATCGTCAACGCTTACATAAATACATCACTGTAAACATATTATAAAAATAAATTATTATTTTTTAATATATTATACTAATATAAATTATAATTAATTATATATTAAACAAATTTCATCTACAACTACTATCTTACCACCTAGAGTATTTTATTATTTATTTTACATCAACATATAAAAAATCGGAAAACACTATTGAATTAGCTTCATTCAAATTAAAATTAATTGAATTAAGACTTATATCCTGAAACATTATTGGCAATCCGTTTGCTTCTAATATATTTGGAGAGTCCATCAATTGAAAATGAAGATGTGGGATAATATTACTTAGAGGTTCTTCATATAGATGAATTTCTTTGATAACCTTAATTGCATTCTTAGCTTATATCAGTTTAATAAGTTCCATAAAATATGTTTCAGCTTACATTATCATCCTAGGGGCTCTTGCAAAAAAACTCCTAGTGGAGAAAAAATTTTTTCGATTGATTACTATATTAAATATCTAATTAGTAATTATATTTCTATTTAAGAGCAACAGCTTCAAAAGTAATTACTTCTTCAGAATTTGATGGATACTGGTCAAATTTATAGCCTGAAGAAATCACAATATTTTTAAATCCTATACTTTCAAGTATTGATTTAAACTCCTCTACTCCATACCAACGTAATGGAAAATACTCTAATTCTGTTTGTAGAAGTACTCCTTCACGCCATTTCTCATATCGTCCATGAGAAACAGTATATTGATTTATATGGTCAACCTCTACAATTTTATTTTCTAATGTAATTATATCTCCATTAGAACATTCCAAGGTTTTTGTGGAAACTGTACCTATAGAAATATCCGTTTGTAAAAATATATCAAGAATTAATCTACCACCATTAGATAAATGTCTATAAAAGTTTTCTAATGCCTTTATTGAATCTTTTCTTTTATGTAGTAGAAGGAACGTTCCCGTTGGCACTATAATGGCATCATATTCTGTATCTTGTGAAAAAGACTCCATCTTTGCCTCAAAAAGTTTAGGGTTCAAGCCTCTTTTTTTACAATTATTTTCACATATCTTTAACATATCTTTTGAACTATCAAATCCATCAATATTTAATCCTTTTTCTAAAAGAGGAATTAATATACGACCAGTTCCTGTTGCAGGTTCAAGAATAGGTCCCTTGCATGACTCTAATCTATTCATATAAAATTCTACATCTCCAAAAGAATGGCCTATAGGTTTATCCATATCATATACTTCTGAAGACAAACTACCATAATAACTTAACACCTTTTATCACCTTCTTCTTTGATTTATTCTAAATACTTATTTTAAGTATAAAAAAAGTATTCAATTCTATTTCACTTTTCTAACAGGAACATAAATATCCATAACAGTGTCCTTTCTATAATGACAACGTTCATCGTAAAATTCAAAATCAAGTTTATTTTCGTCATAAACATATCCACTGTTTTTAAACCAATCTTCAAAAATATATTTCCACGTTCCTTTAATAATCTTTGCAAACTCCTTTTGTTCTTTATCATTTGTAGTATCAACAGGAGTGGTTGTAAAAACGGCATACTCAGCTTCTGGAACTTCAACTGTTAGCATATCTTCTTCTACCTTTGAAAAGTCATCAACAATTACACCTAAAAGATATATTGCATTTCCATCTTCAGATAATGGAACACACAATCCCACTTCAGCATGTTTAGGTGGATTTAAAATTTCATACATTTTACTTTCTAAATTTTCACCATTATAATTGCTCCAGAAAGATGCAATATCCTTTGTATATGTGACTCCAGTAATATTGATATTAATTCCATAACCAGCAACCTTAAATGCAGGTCTTTTTACAATAACAGGCTTCATAATATCACCCCCAATTTCAAATGTTATTTTTTCATCCAAATATCCATTCATTCGTATCATATACTGTGTGGGACTATAACCAAACACTTTACGAAATGCCTTAGTAAAACCACTATGCGTTTCAAACCCATACTCCAAAGCAATATCAATAATTTTCCTACCTTTGAATAACTCTGCGGTTGCTAAAGACAATCTGCGCCTTCGAATATATTCCATAACAGACATACCTTTACATAGACTGAAAACCCTACAAAAATGATAGAGGGAATATCCAGATTCATTAGCAACTTCTTCAATAGTAATATCTTCTTTAATATGTTCCTCAATGAATTCAATACATTTCTCAATATCCTTCCTATAATTCAATGTCCACCTCCACCTTATCCTTAGGATAATTTTATTATAACAACAACTTGACAATAGAACTGTTCCTGTTTTGCTAAATATTGATATTTCCACTTTTAATTTTTTTGTCTAAATCTTACTCTTCATAACTTCCCCCTAACTACTTTCTACATTACATTAAATGCATAGACAATTATCCAAACTAATTTAGGGGCTTATTATATATAATCTTATAAGGACTTTTAATTTTAAATTACTGGACTATAATAAAACAGAATTTATGTACATTAATCATGAAAGGCAAGTAATAAGATTTATACTAAATACCATATATATGCCTTAGGTAATGATGAGATATTTTCAGCAATTTATGAATTAAAAAACATTGTTTTACTTATATATAAACTTATTGTATACTGAGAGCATATAAGAATGAATAAAACATAGGAGGTTAAAAAAGTGTCAGTTACTAAGGTAAAAGAATATTTTAAAAGCTTTGGTATTGAAAACAAAGTAATGGAATTGGAGCAGTCAAGTGCAACAGTGGAACTTGCGGCAAAAGCACTTGACTGCGAGCCGGAAAGGATTGCAAAGACTCTTTCATTTTTAGTTGGTAGTAAAGGAATATTGATTGTCGTTGCGGGCGATGCTAAAATAGATAATCGAAAATACAGAGAAGAATTCCATGAAAAAGCCAAAATGATTCCTGCTAAAGAAGTAGAAACAATAGTCGGTCATGCACCAGGTGGAGTGTGTCCATTTGCCATAAATGAAAAAGTTCAAGTTTATCTTGATATTTCAATAAAACGATTTTCTACAGTATACCCAGCTGCAGGAAGCGGAAACAGTGCTGTGGAATTAAGCATAATGGAACTAGAAAAGTATTCCAATCCAATAAAATGGGTTAATGTATGTAAAGGATGGATTAACCAGTAAAAATATTTATTTAATGTTAATTAGGAATGAAATACCTTGCAACATAAGCTATAAAAAGTATTCCAATGCTTCAATACTAATTACTGGTCTTATTAGTTGCATTTTTTTCACTTCATCATACTCAACGCCTGCTATACCATTTTGAAGCAATGATGTTCCATATCCCATTTCTATTGCTCCATTATATGAAAAAAGTACGCAATATTCAGCTGCAAATCCACTTATAACCACAAAATCAACTTCAAGTTCTTGTAATTTATTATGAAGTTCTGTCTTAAAAAATGCATTATTATACTCTTTATGAATTATAATATCATTTTCATTAGCAATAATAGAATCCACAAATTCAAATCCTTTAGAACCAGGTCCATCCCCTACTTCAATATCCATCACTCTTACAACAGGTAAATCTTTTTCTCTAAACAACTTAGCTGCCTCATTTATATACTCCACTGCATCATCAAATTCCCTTTGACACTTACAAAATTCACGACATCCATTCTGCATATCTATGATTAAAAAAGCTGCTTTCATACATATACACTCCCCTCTAATATATAATTTTTTAGCAATTATTTTCATACAGAAAATGCTTGGTTAATATACTAAATATGTGATTTTTCCATCTTTACAATTTTAATTAAATGTAAAGTATTTCTACTCCTGAAAAATTAATGTTACCAACTAATGTTAAAGTATTTGTTGTTATTTCATCGTTTTTATTCTTTTCTTCAATGGAAGCTAAAAATACATCAGTTTTATTCTCAATCTTCCAACTTTTAGGTATATATAGTTCTATTCCTGAAAAAGAAGCATTAATCCTAACTACAGCATTATTATTACTCATGACTGCGTTATCAAAATACACCTTCATAGCTCCAAAAGAGCACTTTAAATCCGCTTGTTCAAACTTATCTGTATTTATATATTTTATAGTACCACTAAATGAATTATTAAATCTAACATAACTTCCATCTTCTATATCGATTTTCTCAAACTTATCGCCTTCACAATGACATTTAAAATTAACCGTTTTAGTACGTTTATGAAAAATCATAGAAAGGCCAATACTACCAAGTGCTGCTGCAAGTAATACAGTCCAAGGTGTAATCTTTGTTATCCCTAATTGTTTATCATATATTATACAAATAAATGCAATAGGGAATAAAATACCTGAAAAATTAAGAGTAAATAAACTTTTCACAATAACTACTACTAAAAAAATTGTTAACAATAAACTAAACACATTTACATCAGGAAAGTATCCAAGCTTATTTATAATCAAGAGAACTCCTCCTAATATAAATATCAATCCCCAAAAAATCCCATCTTTTTTCATATCATTTCCCCTTTTCTAATAATTTAATTTTTAATGGCTTATAATAATATCTTGAAACATATACCTGTTTATGAGTATTTTGAAATTCAACCTTACTTGATGATGATATGCTGCGTGTTATGGAGTAAATATGATTTGTATTTAAAATTGTTGATTTTGAAACTCTCATAAAATATCCTGGTAAAAATTCTTCAAGTTCATAAAGCTTATATTTCACATTATATATATTGTCAATGGTATGTGCACAAATCCCATTTTTTTCAGTTTCAAAAAATAAAATTTCTTCTAAGGAAATATAATACTCAGTACCACCTCTGTAAAAAGTTATATGCCTCTTCTGGGACAACATATCATCAAGTATAATTTGAATATTTTTAACATCTTGACTTAGTTCACTACATCTAATAATAACTTCATCTTCTTTGATTTTGTTATCCACTTCAATTCGTATTTTCATATTTTCACTCCCCACATTTTTATTATATTGCCTATTTTTTTCCTTGTAAATATAACAACAGTAAGTGGTTAGTTTTTACTTGTAACTGGTATGTTTTTTACGCATATTTATCTATAAGAAATTCTTTTGTAGGTAAAATCATATTTTTCTTTAAATATTTTAAAATCATACTCTGTATCCTCTATTTAATTTCAATAAGCTATATATAATGCTTACCTTACATTATATATATTAACAATATATAATTGTTTAATGATTAAGAAACATATCTATTTCTCCATTATGACATGATTCTGAGAACTGCTGAAAAAGGGATATTTTAGAATAGATAATTTTTATGGTTACTAATGTTTTGATTTTATGGTCTCAATTACAGGACCTATTCCTTTTAAATAGTCTTTTATACTAGGTTCTATAATAAAATCTGGTGTAAAAGTGTCAGCTTCATTGGTTGAAGTTTTTAAAAATTTTGTTGAGTAAGTTATATTTAATTTAGAGTTCGGTAAAGTCATATTTCTCATATCACCATAATGAATTGGTTTTCCTCCAGTTGGCTCACCAAAAAATTTAGCATTAGTTAACTTTTGGAATTCTAAAACATATAAAATTCCTGATGAAAAAGTTCTTCTTCCCACAATAACGTATAATTTGGTTGGTGATTTCTCATTTGTAATACTTGCTATTTTAGATACAAATTTATTCTTTCCTGTATAAACTCCACCACAATTATTTCACATATCTACAATTAACTTTTCTACTTTTTTTTCTTTTACTGTAGTTATTATTGAGTTTATATCATTTTTGCTAGGTGTCCCAATTTTACAGGAATTAAACTGGCAATAAAGTATTTTTTCATTTTCTAGATATTTAGACCAAAATGCATCTTCCTTTTCACTATAAAAAGGTTTTATATTTACAGAATCACTTAAATGCAAATACTTTATTTCATTTGTACGCTTAGGTATTACTTTCGTATTAAACGTTCCGCCATTTAAATCTTGAAGTGTAAAGTTCATTTCATTATTGCCTTTTGTAACTTTAAAATACTCCATAACTTTAGGATCTACCAGATATTCTGGTTCTTTTAACTTAAGCATGAATTTATTTTCATTAGGTATTAATGTATCTATATTCTTAACAATATTTTCAATAGGAACATTATTAATGCTTAATATTTTACAACCCAGTATTTCTTTATATTGGAAATCAGCTTCAATAACATAGAGACCTTCCTTAAACCAATAAGTTTTTATAGGATATATGATATTAGATTGAAAATTACGTATAGTACTATGCGAATCTCCTACACTGGCTATAATTTCCATAATCCTTACTTGTATTTCAGAAGAATCTAGATTTTCCAAGTCATTTTCCAATTTTTCTATAGAATTATAAAACTTTTCTCTATCAATTTTAAAAAATAAATTAATATGTTTCTTAGGTAAATTCTTACTTATATACTCTATATCTTCCTTCCACTGTTCTTTTGTTATAAATTCATTTTTTATGCTTACTGTTATAAAATTCTTTATTATGAATAATAGTATTATGATTATAATTATTATGAATAATATTATCTTAAATCTCTTTTTCATAAACCCCTCCTTAACTGAATCATATCTTTGTGCCTCCCATACCTTTATGAAGCAAATCTCTTAGTTTCTTACTTAGCTAAGTTAGTAACTAAGACTTTTTCTAAATAGCATATGTCAATTTCATCCCAATTTGTTGTAGACATTTCACTGTCAATAAAATGTTGCAACTACATATATTCTTCACTAATAAATTTAATTACACCTTTTTCTTTAAACAATTCACTAGTTTTTACCATTTATTATTATATTATATCATATATTTCTAACACTGTTTTTTACCATTAAAGGATACTGTGTTGGAATTATAAAATTTTTCCTCAATGACTTGCATAAGAGCTCGAAACAATAAATTTAATTTAAGGAATTCTAATCTTTTAGCCATATAAAATTACCTAACGCTCGCATTCAGCGTCCTGCCTCAGGTACGCTAGCCTGGCGTCCTTGCCAGGCTTACGATAATTTTATCTATCTAAAAGAAGAATTTATAAAATTAAATTTAAATAATTCCTTGGCTTCTTATGCTACTCATTCCAGAGAAATTTCATAATTCAAGTAATTTAATACTTTTTGTGTCATAATTATCCTATAGTATATGTTATAATAACAGGTGAATTTTAATTTATATGGACATAGTTGGCAAGGTAATTATTGTTTAATTTTATTTTTGAAATCTATAGATCAAGGAAGTGTTACTATGAATAATTCAACTAAAATAGATCGTAAAGAAATTATAGATTCTATTATAGATTTTAAATCAATTGATGTAAGCTATGATAATAATATTAAAATTGCCAAAGATATTTTAAAAGCAAATGAAACAGGATTAGTAAATAGCTTGGTAGATTCTAACTTAGCTTTAAGACCCAAACTTATTGTAAATGATTACAATAAAGGCAGCAAAGTTTTAAGCCATATTACTTCAGAATTGATGAAATGTAATGAATTTATGATATCTGTGGCATTCATTACAAATAGTGGTGTAACTCCTCTTTTAGAAACCCTAAAATACTTAGAGAACAAAGGAGTTAAAGGTAAAATTTTAACCACAGATTATCTGAACTTTAGTGAACCAAAGGCATTAAAAAAACTTCTAGGATTTTCTAATCTTCATATTAAACTATACTTAAAAGACAGCTTTCATACTAAAGGATATATTTTTAAAAATAGTGATCATTATAAACTTATTGTAGGTAGTTCTAATTTAACTCAAACTGCTCTAACTAAAAATAAAGAATGGAATATCAAAGTATCTTCTTTAGAGGAAGGCTCTTTGACAGAAGGAGTATTAAATGAATTTGAATCCATGTGGAACGATGCTGATGATTTAACTTTAGATTGGATTGAAACCTATGAAAAAATATATCTAAAGCAAAGAGAATATTTTAGAAAAAGTAAAGTTCCAAGAGTTTCACAATATACACTAAAGCCAAATAAAATGCAGGTATCCGCAATTCAAGCTTTAGATAAGGTAAGAGAAAATGGCGCTAAAAGAGCTCTATTAATTTCAGCTACAGGAACAGGTAAGACTTATTTATCCGCCTTCGATGTTAGAAACTTTAATCCAAGAAGAGCATTATTTATTATACATAGGGAACAAATTGCAAAACAAGCCTTGGAAAGCTACAAAAATGTTTTTGGTGATACTAAAAACATGGGCATTCTTTCAGGTACTTCAAAAGACTCAAACAGTGAATTTATATTTTCAACAGTACAAACTCTATCAAAAGATGAAGTATTACTAAACTTTCCCCAAAATGAATTTGACTATATTATTATAGACGAGGTCCATAAAGCCGGTGCTGCGAGCTACCAAAAAATAGTGAATTACTTTGAGCCTAAATTTTTATTAGGTATGACAGCTACTCCAGAAAGAAATGATGAATTTAATATTTTTAAAATGTTTGATTATAATATTGCATACGAAATTCGTCTTCAACAGGCTTTAGAGGAAGATTTACTTTGCCCTTTTCACTATTTTGGAATCACAGATATATCTATAGATGGCAATGACTTAGATGATAATACAGATTTTAAATATTTAGTGGCTGACGAAAGGGTTAATCATATTATTGATAAAATTAATTTTTATGGATATTGTGGAGATAGAGTAAAAGGATTAATATTTTGTAGCGATAAAAAAGAAGCTAGGGAATTATCTTATAAGTTCAATGAACGAGGATTTAAAACATTGGCATTAACAGGAGAAAATTCGCAAAATGAACGTGAAAAGGCTATTGAACGCTTGGAACAAGATGAAACTATTAACTGTTTAGATTATATTTTCACAGTGGATATTTTCAATGAAGGTGTTGATATACCAGCAGTTAATCAAGTGGTCATGTTACGACCTACTAAATCAGCCATAATTTTTGTACAGCAATTAGGACGTGGCCTTAGGAAATATAATAGTAAAGAATATGTTGTTATTATAGACTTTGTTGGAAACTATAATAATAATTTTCTAATTCCAATAGCTCTTTCAGGGGATAGAACCTACAATAAAGATACTATTAGAAGATATATTATGGAAGGAAATAGAGTCATTCCAGGCTGCTCTACTGTAAATTTTGATGAAATTTCTAAAAATCGTATTTTTGAATCTATTGATAAAGCTAACTTTAATGATATGAAACTTATTAAAGAGAGTTATAATAGTTTAAAACAAAAATTAGGTAGAATTCCTAAACTAAAGGACTTTGATTTATATGAATCTATTGATCCCTTAAGAATTTTTGACAATAAAAACTTAGGTTCTTATCATAAGTTTTTAAAAAAATATGAAAGTGAATACAATGCAGAGCTCAGTACTGTACAAGAATTATTCATAGAATTCATTTCAAAAAAACTTGCTTCTGGAAAGCGAATTCATGAGCTAGAGATGATTAAATGTGCATTGAATTATAATTTCAATTTAATGTGCAAATTAAGGCATATTCTAAAAAAAGAATATGATATAAGCTTTAAGGATACTACAGAAACCTCTATAGTCAATGTACTTACAAATCAGTTTGCCACCGGCTCTGGTAAGAAAACCTATAGAGAATGCATTTTTTTAGAAAAATTCGGTTTAGACTATCAAATCTCAAAAGTCTTTAAAGAAAATCTTAAAAATGAAGCATTTAAAGAAATGGTTGTTGAATTAATAGACTTCGGAATAAATAGATATAAAAAATTTTATAGCAAGCGCTATATGAATACAAGTTTTCAGCTATATCAAAAATATACCTATGAAGATGTATGCAGATTATTAGAATGGGAAAAGGGTGAAGTACCTCTTAATATTGGAGGTTACAAATTTAATCAAAAAACAAAAACCTATCCCGTTTTTATAAATTACAAAAAATCTGAGGATGTTGTAGATTCCATAAATTACGAAGATAGATTTCAATCCTCTTCTCAATTAATTGCACTATCAAAATCAGGAAGAACCGAAAATTCCGATGATGTTGTACAAGCATATAATGCTGAAAAAGATGGAGTTGAAATGAGTTTATTTGTTAGAAAGAATAAAGATGATAAAATATCAAAAGAGTTTTATTATCTAGGAAAGATTAATGCTACAGGAAACCCCAAAACCATTATAATGAAAAATACTAATAAAACTGCTGTGGAAATTAAATATAAATTACACACTCCTGTAAGAGAAGATATTTATGAATATATTATTTCATGATTAAACCATAAAAAGGTACACTGTGGTTGAATTATGAAATTCCTCTTCCATGACTTGCATAAGAGCTCGGAACAATAACTTTAAACAGTTCCTTTTCTTTTTATGCAAGTCATTCCAAAGAAATTTCATAATTCAGGTAATGTAATGCTTTTTCTTTTAGATTTCCTTAGTTTCTTTTAAATTTATTTTATATTTCCTTAAGTTTTTCAATGACTAATAAATCCGCTGGTACCCAAGGAAGCTTGTCTATTTCCTCTAAGGTTATCCATTTAGCATCATTATGGGCGTTTAAATGCAATTCACCACCACATACATTGCATATAAAACAATGCATTGTAAGATGAAAACTTGAATAATCATAATCAACAGTAGTTAAATATTTATTTATACAGATATCTAACTCTAGTTCCTCTTTAATTTCACGCTGAAGAGCTTCTTCCTTGGTTTCTCCCGTTTCTATTTTCCCACCTGGAAACTCCCAAAGGTTCTCAAATTCACCATAACCACGACGGGTAACAAATATTTTATCATGATTTTTTATAATCGCTGCCACTACTTCTATCTTCTTCATATGTATCTCCGTTGCCAATAACCTATAAAAATCTATAAGCATTGTTTAATTCCCTGTTCAACGTGTCCGATTTTGCAATAAAGCTACTTTCATTTGGTATAACACTCCAAGGGCTTAAATTCCCATACAACGCATGGTACATATACAAGTTTACTTTTAAGTGCAACATCTTGTATTTACTTATTTTGCTTGGTTTTCGCTAACTACTTGCGTAAGTAGTTTTTATTACCACTAACACCATCAAGGTTCTACCCTATGACTATATTACTTTAGCAATATATTGGATTCACAATAGCTAATTATATTATAACTCAAAATAAGATAAAATATACCTGCAATTTTATATAAGATTTTATTATATCTTTATAGAATTATTGCAACAGTCACCTCCCCCCCAAATTTAAAATAATCAAATTTTTCCTTTGTATTATAGCACTGTAAGTAATTTGGTACAAGTGCCGGACAACATCAAAACTCGCTTTCATATCTTTTGAAAAATTCATAATATGTACGCACATTTTCTAATTCTGTCCACTTTTTCACATCAACTGGATCTTCATCAAGATCATATATTTTTGCTCCGTGCATAGCAAGTAGAAATGGTGAATGCGTGGATATAATAAATTGACAGCCTAAAAATCGTGCAGAGTCCTCAATAAATTTCATTAATTCCATCTGACGTTTTGGAGAAAGACTATTTTCAGGCTCATCCAGTATATATAATCCATTTTCATCAATTTTTTCAATAAAATATCGAAATGCACTTTCTCCATTTGAATATTCCCTCACATTATCCATCAATTCATTTCTCACAAACCGTGACTGTGTTTTACTTCTAGCTGTATTTACTTTTTTTAGTTGCTCATAATCTGCTATAGACTTCATTTGGAAATGAGAATATTTCACATCCAAATATTCTTCAAAAAGTTTTTCCCGTTTTTGGTCAATCCCTTCGTTGAGGTTACGTATATTCAACATATAATCAAATACATCATCACTTGTTATAATCCTACTATTTTTAGTAATATCCTCTTCAATCTCTATATCACACATATTGACATAGTCCTGATAGAAATTAGATTTATTATAGACAGCCTGTCGAGTGATTCCTATTTTTTCTGCTATCACATTTAATGCCGTTGATTTTCCTGAACCATTTCCACCATATAAAATGGTAACTGGCTCAAAATCAATTCTTTCAAAACCATGTTTTGATAATATCTTAAATGGATAAAACGAATCGTAGCACATCCTTTTTTCCTCCATAAAAAAATCAAATTCCATATCATCGTTTGGAAATATAAAAACATTTAAATAAATCATTATCATCTTCCTTATCATAACATTATATAAACAATCTTCACATCATAATCTGTTTTCCCATACTTTTAAAGCACATGATACCATAACAAGCGCAAACTTCCCGTTCAACTAACTTACATCGTGACAAGACCCTTTAAATTAGATTAATGCGCCTTCTTGATTTAAAAATATAATTCGTTCCAGTTACCGTAGTAACGAATATGTAAGTGATATACTTTTTCTGCAAATCCTAATTTTGTATATCCTTTATTAAAGGATATTTGCATGTATGGATTTTTTTGAGATGACATGAAAGTCCAACCATTCTGTGTTAAAATACTTGTTAACTGTTCAATATCTGTTTTATTATTTATTCTAATAAAATATCTACTGTTGGTTTAGCAATCAAACCTTCAACTGCACTGCTTCCTATATAATTAATACGCATAATATTTTTTCTATCAATACAATTTAAAAGTTGTTGTTTTTCCATCTTATACCAACATTTACCACTTGTTCAACATTAAACATCAGCTTCAGACCCTGCTACAATAATCTCAGTAAGATTCGTAAAATCCACGGTTTTTCCCCTAATCCTATTTTTCTTTTAATATTTTAAAATCCATTTCTATATAAGGAATTTCATTTTCTATATTATATTTCATTCTTTCAAGATACTCTTTTTGCCATGGCTCTATATTTTCTTGACTCCACATTTTTACGAAGAACATATATGAACATAGCCTTCTATATTCTAAAAATAAAGGAATTTTTTCAATCCAATAACTATCAATTACATTCTCTTTTGTATATCCTTGTAAAAATGCTCTTATAAAGCTCCATGCAAAATTAATCTGATTTTGCAATTCATTTGCCGGTACACAAGCTACTGCATGATAAAATGCAATAGCTATATCATAGATAAACCAACTATATAAACAATCATCAAAATCAAAAACTGTTAACTTATTGTCTTTATTAATAAAAAAATTATATTGATGAAAATCATTATGTATTAATCCATAAGAATCCTTATCTTTAGGTAAAGCTTTTAATTTACTTACAATTTTATTCCATACATCAAGGACTTTTTTATCTGCTATAGAAATGCTATATTCACCTGTGAAATAAATATCTTCATTCCACTGTTTTCTCTTGGTAAATTTATATTCTTTTGATAAAGCGTGAATCTGCCCCATAGTTTGACCCCAATTATGAAATATTATTAATATTTTCACTCATTTAAAATTCCATCCTTAAAAAATATTCTTAATAGTTTAAATAATAACTAAATTTATATATATATTATTGTATCACATATTTTCACATTAATATTATCTTATTTTAAGTGTTATTATACTGTTTAATGCCTATCTAAATTCATAAAATTTTCATAGAATAAAAACTTTTATTTAAGATAATATTTATTTAGCATTATTCTGTGGCTATTCGGTATATTATTAGGTAATTCTTCATAACTAAAAAATTTTAATTCTTTAGTTTCTAAATCATCTATTTTCAATGTACCACTAAAATTTTTAGTAAAATATCCTACAGTTAAAAAATATGCCTTATCACCGTTAGGAAAATCTATATAACAATTTTCCCCTGAGGTAGTTCCAAGTAAATTTAAGTCCTTAATATCTAATCCGCTCTCTTCTTTTACCTCCCTAATAGCGGTATCTTCCAAAGCTTCTCCTAATTCTGTAATACCACCGACCAGACCCCACTTGTATGGAAAGGTCCCTCTTCTTTGAAGTAAAACTTTGTTGTCTTTATTTATGATGAGTACATTTACTCCTGTTAGATTTATTGGATCATGTCCAACTCTATCCCGTATATATTTTACGTAATCCATTATCAAAATCCTTTCTAATTTTTAGCTAAATCATACTACTTCTACTTACCTCTACATTTTTTAAAAAATGCTTCTTCATTTAAAAACTTTATAACTTGTCCATTTTTCTTTAAATCTACTGCTCGCCTAAGCTTATTACTCATCTCTTCCCTATTTAAATTCTCTATGTCTTTTGTATTAGTAACTATACATGTTGTTTTCTTAGTTACAGAACTTCCAACATTACCGCTAAGCTTTCTAACTAATATCATTGCTTCATCTCTTGTTATGGAAGCTAATCTTCCTGTAAATACAACAATCTCATCTTTAAATGCAGTAAAATTAAAGCTTTCTATTATGTTTTTTCTTGAAGGTTGTTTATTAGATTTTCTAAAAATTCTTCCTTTAGTTGAAGATGATTTATATCCATTTTCATTTACATATCCTAAAGTAACTCCAAGTAATTTTGATATTTCATTGATATTCTTTGAATTTAATTCTTGTGATATATTAAGTAAGATATTACTGCAGGCCATTGCATCTGCTAAAGCATCATGATGCTTAAACTCATATCCTAAAAAATTATTTACTGTATTCAGTCTTGCATTATCAAGGTTACTGTAAAAATTTTTAGAAAGTTTCATTGTACATATATACTTAAAACTTGGCATTTTTATATCATAAAGCTCTAACGTATTTCTTAATACAGATATATCAAATGAAGCATTGTGAGCTATGACTAAATTATCATTAAAATAGTGTTTAATTTTTTCCCAAACTTTATCAAATTCTAATTCATCCTTAACCATATGAGGTCTTATTCCATGAATCCCAATATTTATTGGCATAAATCTCATTTCCTTAGGTTTTATTAAATGATATACTTTTTCTATAATCTCACCATTTTTAACAACTACCAAGCCAATAGAACATGGACTATTTCTTTTTTCATTAGCAGTTTCAAAATCTATAGCTACAAAATTCATTTATCTTCTTTCCCTTCCACTTATACTCTTGCTTACTAAATTATGCGGTAAATTTTTTTAAATTTTATTTCAGCATTTTATCTTTTTTACAGTTTCAAAAGAAAATTATTACTATGAAAATGCTAAACTTTTTTAAAATTTTGTTTTCAAAATATGCTCCAGTAGTGCAGCACATCCCTCTTTAATATCCTTATAGGTTTCATCAAAATTACCTGTATACCAAGGGTCAGCAATATCTCGAGGAGAAATAGAAAAATCAAGTAATCTATAAATCTTTCCGTATTTGTCATCTCCAACGATGCGTAAAGCATTTTTAATGTTATAACTTTCCATGCAAAGAATATAATCATACATTTCGTAATCTTTTTTAGTAAGTTGAACTGCAGTCTTTCCCTCACAAGAAATTCCCACTTCGCATAACTTATTTTTTGTACCCCAATGCACAGAATTTCCTACTTCTTCTCTACTGGTAGCAGATGACGCTATATAAAACTTGTCCAAAAGACATTTTTCTTCCACCATATGACGAAATACAAATTCAGCCATAGGACTGCGACAAATATTACCATGACATATAAACATTATCTTTACCATATTTTTTTAACTCCTTATTCTAAAATAATTCAAAATATAAAACTGTTATTAATACTCATTTACTCTACTTGTTACCCAAATTATTCATATTACAATTCTTAATTTTTTACAGTTGTACTAGTCATATACTTTATTATACCAAACATTTATTTGCATTTAAATTATTAAGTTCAGTTAATGGTAAAAGAATATATTGTGGGGAATTTCCTATTAGGTACATGAAAATAAATAACAAGTCAAAGATGCTGGTATATTTTGTGTCAGACAAGGAAGCAGGTTCCGCCCCTAGTATGACTATCGTCGAGTTCTGTTGACGCAGTATCACGCAAAATAGACTAGCATACTGACTTGTTATTTATTTAAATGTGCCTTAGTCCAATGAAATCATGCTTTCCACATGAATATATGATTAAGGATGTGTCTAAAGATACTATTGCTATTGTTAAAAATAGTAATAAAATTCAAGAAGACTTAACAAAAAACAAAGAAATTTATGTTGCACTCAAAAAAATGAACATTTTTGTAGAATAATTATTTTTTGATACATATAAAATGTTGATTTCCAGGGAGTTGGAATAGACATAGAAAAAGAAGCAATAAAGATGGCTTCTAGAGAGTACTCTAATATAATATGGTGTGTAGCAGACTTAGCTAAGCTGCCTTTTGAAAGTGAAAAATTTGACATAATCACTAATATTTTTTCACCTTCAAATTACTCTCAATTTAATAGGATCCTTAAGAAGGATGGACTTTTAATAAAAGTGATTCCTGGAAGTGATTACCTTAAAGAGCTGCGAACGTTTTTTTATAAAGAAACGGATAAACAAAGTTACTCCAATGAGAAAGTTATAAAGCATTTTGAAACTAATTTTAATAATATTTATCAAGATAATATCACATATAATATAAATTTAAACAAAGATGAATTGAGAGAGTTAATACAAATGACACCACTTTCATGGGGCGCTGATGATAAGAAAATTCAAGATATACTGGATAATGAAATAAATAATTTCACTATTGATTTATGTATAATTATTGGGAAACAAATTGCTGGATAAAAATGAATAAAACAAACATAACATGGTGGTTTATGAGTGGGAAACATAAGTCAAGATGTGAAGAAATTTAGAATATAAGCATAATAATGTAAAATGTACTTATTAGGTAACTATTCACCTGTTTATAATTTAAAATACTGTAAAAATGAAAGTTTTAAATGTTAAAAGTAGCAAACATAAACTTCCAGTTTATGTAACGACCCCTGAGGTACTCCCAGAAAAAGGTTGTAGCGGAGCGAAAAACTTTTTCTGGTTGCTACGCTTCTTGAGATGATTTTTTATTTATATAAAATAATGCTCTTGCGATAAGACCATTTTGCTTTATATTAGTGTTATGTCATAACTTAAGAATATTGTGACATAGAATTAAGATATTGCTGTATATTTTAATTAATAATATTTAAATTTATTGCTTCAATACATATTTTCGTACTATATTCCAATCACCATCAAACTCTTTTAATATTATGCTTGTACAACCTATTTCTAAATGTAATTCATTATCATCCCATCTATCACCTATTCCTACTATGATATTATATTGCTCTTTTAGCTTTTTAGCGATTTCTAATCTTTCATTTTGATTTTCTGATAAATAGACCTCTCCATCTGGAAATCCAGTATAATTAATCCATTTTCTAGTAATATCCCTGTAACATTCAGGTCTTGCTCCAATATATATTATCTTATATTTTTGAGATAACTCTCTTATGCAGTTAATGCTGTTTGGTGTAGGCAAATCATTCAGAATTTCACCTTCACTGTAAAAATCAGTAGTTCCAAATAAATGATGGCGATGTCTTGTATCACATATAGTTCCATCAATGAATATAAGAATAGCATCCATACTTTAACCTCCATACAATAATATTTATTATACTTAGCAAAAATTTACTATTATGTATTAATTATTTTTTATCTTTAAACTTTTGATACAGTTTTCCTAATACATAAATAGAAGGACTAAAAAATCCAACTATCCACATTGCAAAAACGAAATTTCCATTAACCTCACTGCCATCGATACCTAATAGAAGAGCCAATAAAACTCCAACTATTCCTAATAGTACTGATAATCCAATTAACTCCATAATTCTCCCTCCCCTAACTAAAATTAATGAACAATTTTTTATTATTAAACACTAATTCTAATATTAAATTTAATTATCACTCTAATTTTTGATAAGGAAAAATATTTCTCCTATTTACCAAAGTTATATATGCAAAGTCATTAAGATCATGTATTATAATTGCTGTCCATATACTTTTTGATATCAATATACTCGTAGCACAAGTAATACCAAGAAAAAAAGAACCTATCCAAATAAATTTGTTATTCCACGTTCTTATATGTAATAAACTGAGCAGTATTGATGATATAAATACAGCAATTATGGGATTAATTATATGTACTAATGGAATTAACAATATACCTCTATATAATAATTCTTCTGCTGGTAGTTCAATAAAATAAATAAGTATACATGTCTTAATTAATCCCAAATTAATATTCAGTAACCTTTAGTTTTATCCCTTTTGAAATAAATAAATGTATAATTATAAATATTAGTCCTATTGTAAAGGCTAGAATGACTCCTTTATATGTAAGAAACATATATGAAGGCTCTATTATATATATACATATTAGTCCTAAAAATATAAATATTAATCTTTTTATTATATTTATTCTTAAACTCTTAGGTAATAAAAAAATATCAACTAATACTGCAATCAATCCTACCATAAGAAAAAAACACTCCATAAAATGCCCCCCCAAAATAAAGAAATATATTCGGAAACCCCTAGGTCTCCATTTATTTTAATACCGAAGGGTGTCAATTTTAACTTCCCCCCCCAGAATTTTAAACAAAATATCAAAAAAACTTATATTTTTTCCAAAACTACTTGACAAAGTTTGTAAAATTTGCTACCTCTCACTATAAAAACTATTTACAAAATATTGCGAGGTGATTTTTTATGTTAGGTTATTTGCGTAGCCATGATGAATACTAAAATTTTCTGATATTTTCAACATTAATGCTGATCCCTCTGTTCCTTTAAATGCTTTTTTAAATTTATCCTTATCATTAAGCATAACACGTTTTATTTCAACAAATAATCCAGGTAGACTAGAAGACCATTCATCTGAAGGAATAGCGTTCTTATCACTTAAAACAATATACGTTTCTTGAGCAGTAACAATACTTGCATATTGTTCAGCATAAACAGTTTCATCATCTATATTACCAGCAACACCAGCAAAATGTTGTATATTCTTCCTCACTATATAAGCTAATTCTTTTTTATGAGTATTTATCTTATTATGTTGATAAAAATTATAACTGCATGAAAGAATAATAACCCCTCCAACTAAAGCGCAAATAAGTTTCTTATATTTTAAATTCATTACATATTCCCTCTTTCGAATTACTATTTATAATAATCAACCTTAAATTAGACATTTGTAGTTGTATTAGTGCTAAAATCTTTACATCTTTTATACACTCTTCCAATGCTCTATCTTGCTTGAGTAAATCTTCATAAATAATGGCTACTTTTCATATCCCTGAACTTCAAATTTAAAACCTGTATAATCTAATAACGGACAATCTGTACTATAATTCACTCCTTGAAATAGTACAACTATTTTTTATACTCCATTTTATTTTTTCTCTCATTAATTTTATTTTACTAATACTGATTATATATAAAATTATACTAATATTCCTTCTTTTTTATTTCACCATAGTTTACTATTATGTACCACTCTCTATAAACATATTACCATTATATGCTATACTTGTACATATTTTAAACACTACTAACACAATCTAATCCATAAACCCCCTGTATAAAACAACTGGAATATTGAAGTGGTCCTCTTGGGAAGAAGTTCCAATATGGAAACAGTAGATAAAAAAATAAGAGCCTTAACTGATAATTCTCTTAATTATTTCTATTATATTTGGTATTTTTAATTTTACTTAAGCCTTTGGTGATTTTAATAAATTTGATAGAATTCTTTGAGGATATCTATATGAGATTAGAATATTAGGATATTGTAATATGAATGGGATTATTAATAGGAATTATGGTTTGAAGTTGTTGAAATATAGATGATTTTTTTATTTATATAAAGTAATGATCTTGCGATAAGACCATTTTGCTTTATATTAATGTTATGTCATAACTTAAGAAGATAGCAATATAACCCATCTGTTAGTTCATCCTATTGTACAATGTGCCTTTTTAAACTTATCTTTTAAAACTCTTTCTACTTCTCTAATTAAAACTTCTGCATCGTCTGGATATAAATTATCAATAATGTTAGATAAAATTACGGCATCAAAAGATGAAAAATCCACTCAATTGCTTTATCTAGAGCATTGTTTCCAGACTCGACTTTGTTAGAGTTTTAGAAACTTCTTTTGAGAATATATTATTCCACTTATTTAAGCATTTATCATATTTTCCATTCATATTTATTTTTTCCTTAACTTTTAATTGTAGTGCGTCAAAATATAGCTTTTGAAAACTGCATTTCTAAGTCAAATTATAACTATAACTCCAATAACTATCCAGTAATTAAATGCATTTTAAATAATCATATTATTGCTAAATAAAACCTCCTAATGACTTGACATCATTTGGAGGTTATTTTAAGCTTATTATAAAAACTAGAGAAAGGAAAGGGAAGAACCCCAAGCCGTGCAAAGCGAAGGTTCTTCCCTAAAAATAAGAGCGTAAGCTCTTACAACCTATTATTATGATAAGATTATTTTCACAACTATGCAAGTGTTTTAAACAAATTTCTTTTGAAAATGAGATAAATATTTTTGAAGAGTATATGAAAACGGTTAATTCAGAGGCTTTGGTATGTCCATTCTGCGGATCTAAACACGCTCTATCCCTATTTGCCTCTTATAAACGCCATCTTGTGACTTATGATAATAATGAAGTTCACGATAATATAATAACTATCAATAGATATATTTGCCCGTCATGTGGACATACTCATGCTATCCTACCTTCGGTAATTGTGCCCTACATGTCATTTAGCTTTAAATTTACTGTGTCTATTATTCATGATTATCTTGTACATAAATTTACCTCTGTAGAAGCTATGTGTGAACATTACTGTATAGCAATATCTACATTCTATCGAATTTTAAATAAATTCAAAGAGCATAAACAACTATGGCTTGGACTTTTACAAGACAGGCTTATTTCTAACTTAAGTTTTATACAACGTGTTATAAATAGTACCTTTATTGAAATTGAAACCTTTATAACAAACTTTTTTAATAGAAATGGATTATCCTTTTTTCAAGGAACATCATAATTAAGCTATAGCTATATGCTTTTAATTTTATTTTATATATACCACTCAATACGATAATGGATATTATAATTTCTCCATGATAGCATTTTTATAGAGGTGATGTTGAAATGAATAACAAAGAAATGATTGAAATAGCTTCTATTAGACTAGCCCTAATAGCTCCAGCTATAAATAACACTTATACCGAAAGCTCCAAAATTGCTTATTATAGGCGTGTTGCAACTACTCCTGTAAAATTACCTAACGGTAAGTCAGTTTTGTATAGTCCTGGAACACTATCTAATTGGGAATCAGATTATAATAGGTTTGGTTTTGAGGCCCTTCTACCGAAGACGCGTAGCGACATAGGTAAAACCAGAAAATTAAATGATGTAGCCATAGAACAGATATATATTCTAAAAAATACATTTCCTAAAATTAATGCTACTCTTATATATCATAAACTTATCGAAGATGGCTTTATCAATGAAAAAAGCATATCCTTATCTACAGTTCAAAGATTTATAAAAAATAATGATCTTAAATCTGCTAGATGCATAAATATGAAAGATCGAAAAGCCTTTGAAGAAGAGTTTGCAACTGGTATGTACCAAGGTGATACATGTTATGGCCCGTATATTACTGAAAATGGCATACGTAAAAGAACATATCTAATTATGCTAATTGATGACAAATCAAGGCTTATCGTTGGCGGAAGATTTTTTTACAATGATAACTCTTATAATTTTCAAAAGGTACTTAAAGAATCTATTGCTAGATACGGCATACCTAATAAACTTTATTTAGACAACGGTTCTCCTTATAAAAATGAACAATTAAGTCTTATCTGTGGATCCCTTGGAATAGTAGAACTGCACACCATGGTAAGGGATGGAGCATCCAAAGGAAAAGTAGAAAGAAACTTTAGAACATTAAAAAGTAGATGGCTAAACGCTCTAGATACAGAATCTATATCTTCCTTAGCGGAGCTAAACGATGAGCTATTCGCATATATAAACAAGCATAATGTAACAGTACATTCAGCTACATCACAACGTCCTATCGATAGATATAAAAGCGATTTAGCTCATGTTAAAGTAGCTGCTGATAGTGAGTGGTTGGATAATTGCTTTATGAATCGCATACAACGAAGAGTTAATAATGACTCAACAATAAGCATTGATAAAATATCCTATGATGTACCTATGCAATTTATAGGACAAAAAATTGAAATAAGATATTTACCTGATGATATGGATAATGCATATGTATATTATGAAAATGTTAAATACAGTATTAGAAAAACAAATAAGGTTGAAAATGGTAAAACTAAGCGTAAGAATGCATTTACTATAAATTATTCAAAGGATGGTGTTAAAAATGTTTAAACAATTTTATGGTATGACAATGAATCCATTTGAAAAAGGTATAAAAGAAAAAGATGCCTATATGTCAAATGATCTAAAAGAGATGATATCAAGACTTGAGTATCTTAATGAAGCTAGGGGAATCGGCTTATTTACAGCTTCTCCTGGCAGTGGAAAAACCTTTGCCTTAAGATGCTTTACTAAAAAAGTAAACCCTAATTTGACAAAAGTTATATATCTTTGCTTTACTACTGTAACTACTACTGAGTTCTATAGACAATTTTGCATCTCCTTAGGAATTGAACCTTCCTCTCGTAAATCTGATATGTTTAAGAGTATAAAAGATTATATGGAAAGTATGAGTACAGATAAACGTGTGCACTATATATTAGTTTGGGATGAAGCACAATACCTAAACAATGATATTTTAAAGGATTTAAAGCTACTTATGAACTTCTCCATGGATTCAAAGGACTGTTTTTCTTTAGTTTTGATAGGACAACCTGTGTTAAATAATATCTTAGAAAAACAGATACATGAGGCATTAAAGCAAAGAATTATAATAAATTATAATTTTGGAGGACTTTCTGAAGACGAAGCTTTAGAATATATTCATTCCAGATTATCATTATCGGGGGCTTCGCCAGAAATATTCGATAATAACGCTGTTTTAGCTGCATATAGGAGCTGTGCTGGCTCTATAAGATACTTAAATATAATATTAACCAAGGCTTTAATAATAGGTGCGCAGCACGAAAAAAACGTAATCGATACTGATATAATAATGGCTGCCGCCAATGAAATATCATTGCATTAAAATCAAGGAGCGCTAGCTCCTTTTTCTTTTAGGTGCAAAATGATTTTTCATTAAAAATAAAGTGATTTTGTAGAAATAATTTGACGTAAATTGTACAATAATTATAGAAATAAACTGACGTTTAAATTAGGAAGAATTTGACGTTTAACATTTTAATATACAAATTGCTATTTACTGAATTGTTTTACGCCTCTCACATATCATAATATAAGAATATTACAAATGATAATTGTTCATTACTTTTTCAATAATATATAATCATAATAAGCCGATATATATTTTTCTTCATCTATTTTTCTTTGAATTATTCGCTTCTCCTTATAGATAATTTCAAATTTACTAAAGTATTTTTCAATTTCATTATCCTTATAATGGCAATAAAGTGTTGCCTCATTATTATCAGTGTGTATGAACTGCCCTTCACCTACCTGTTCGCCATTACCATATGAATCACATTCTTCACTTAAAAAATTCACATAGCATAGTCCTCCATCTTTTAATACTCGGTAAAACTCCCATAAGGCAAGTAAAAAATCCTCTTTTCTCATATGAACAGATGTATTATATGAAAATAAAAAACTAAAAAATTCATTATTAAACGGAAGTTTCTTCATATCGCCATGTATAATATTTAAATCTACATTATTATTAGCACAGAATATATTTGCCTTTTTTAATTGTTCTTCGGACATTTCAATTCCATAAGTTTTATATCCAAACTCATAAAATAGAGAAAGTGGTGGATTACTTCCACCAGCACCGCAATCAAGAATAATTTTTTCATTGGGGTTGGTATTACAATATTTTAAAAAGTTATATAACGGAAAAGCATATATAAGATTATGCATATTTCATTCTCACTCCTTATATTTGATATCATTGGAATTTAGAACTATTATTTTGAGGTCAACATTACATTTATTCGTAATACTTTACTGTTATGTAACACTCTTCATAAACGCAATACCATTTTTTCCTATAACTGTACATATTTTAAGCGCTACTAACACAACTTAATACATAAAACTCCTATATAAACTAACTGAAATATTGGAGAGGAATCCTTTGCTTTAGATTAATATTATAGCTTAAGAAGGATACACTATCCCTTAAGTTATAATTATGTTAATTTAACTCTACAAATTGGAATTTTACGATCACAGATTTACTCACAAGCAATCTAAAAATAATCGTTTATATCTTTATCCATCCTTTATCCACCCAATGCTTATTATCAACCGATAATATTCTTTCTTTTTTGGCAATAGCCTGATGCATCATTTTAGTGATGGCAAATTTAATCCTTACTTTTATTCCCTTATGTGCTGTATGGGTTTTTTTATATTTTTCAGCAACCTTTTTCGTTTTTCTTATAATAATATTTTTACGCTTATTGGATAGTTCATTCCAAATAACAACCTCAAGTAATCCTATGCCCAACTTTTTAATATCCGAGACGCCAAGCCAAGATAGACTTGTTGCAATGTCATTTTGTGCTCCACCATTAAATATCCCTATAGCATTTGTCAAAATCACAGCTCTTTTGTTAAACATTCTTTCATCAGGTCTATGTACCATCCAATGCACGCACAAATGATCAAGTAAAGTTTTCATCTGCGAAGTAGTTCTTAGTGCATAAACCGGAGACGCAAATATAAGCAAATCAGCATTCAAAATAGCATTCCAGATAGGCATAACATACTCTGCGTGAGGACAGAACTGCTCACCTTTAAAAAAACAATTTTTACATCCACAGCAAAAATGAGGCAAATCCTTTGGTAAATAAAATTCCCATTTATAATAATCAACCTTAAATTTGAATTTGTCTGGAGATTATGCTCATAATCCAATGCAAATATATACTAATTTTAAAGCTTCAAAACAGCCACCATTTCTTCCCCGTCCATTTCGCCGTTTTCGACAAAACCAAAGGAATGATAAAGTGCCTTCGCTCCTACATTATCAGATTCGTAAGAAAGCCAGCAATATTCTGCTTTTCCGCATGGCCAACTTCGCAAATAATCAATTGCTACCTGCATCGCTTTTTTCCCAAAGCCTTGTTTCTGATATGCCTTATCAATCATAAAGCGCCAAATACAATAATTTTCTGCAGCAATGTTAGGTTCATCTTCGTCGCCTATGGTATCATACCCAAACATAATAAAACCAACCAAGGTATTCTCATCGTAGATTCCAAACGGTAGCGCAACAATGCCCGAAGTAATGGCGGTATACGCTTCCAGTATGCTTTCCGTATTCGTAGCTACAAAATCTGATTGTTCGTCCTTTACGGATAATTGGATTATTCTCCAGATATTTTTCGAATCTACTTTCCTTAATTCCATATAGATCCCCTCCCCTGCTCTATGTAAAGTTATATAAATAATCTTTACTTGAAATTACTAATTGCCTGTGGATTATATAAGTAATCTATATTTAACAGCTTTATACTATTCCGTGGTGCTCTTCATAAATATAATACCATCCTTTCCTTTAATTGTACATATTTTGAGCGTTACTACATAACCTAACCCAACTGAAATATTGAAAAGGAGCCCTTTAGGAATTAGGACACGATTAGATGCTACTAATCATTCAATAAAACTATTAGAAAATATGGTCAATGATATATAATTTTATACACTCTTCCAATGATTTATCTTAGATGTTTTTTTACTTATATAAATTTAAAGGGTCTCGTTATGAGACCCCCTTCGCTTTAGATTAATATTATAGATTAAGAAGGATACTCTATACCTTAAGCTATAATTATATAAATTTAATTCTGCAAATTAGAATTTGTCAGCTTTGCGTTATGCTCAAAATGTGAGAACATAGATATTTATTTTGCCTTTATAGGTGTAAGCAAATCAAGCTGAATAAACCTCTCCGCTTTTCCATTATCCGCAAAGTATGAATATGCATTGAGGTGTTCTTCCAAGCAACCGCCCATTCCAAACGGCTCGCGCGCGTCATATTCATATTCGGTGCTATTTTCAACCCATTTGCCAAGAAGCTGCCATTCATGAAAATTGCCCATTTTGATACAATGCGCTGCATACAGGCCACCAACAAACTTCTTCTTTTGAAGAGGTGCTGGCACATCTAACTCTTCGGGTATGGTAACCCAAAATTCATATCCATATGTTTCGTTACCCTTTGGACATGGATTGTTAAATCCAAACATTCTCAAATCGGGTTTCATTTTTTGAAGTTCAATTCTTCTGATAAACTCATCCAAAGATTTACAGGCATTATCTTCTGGGTTTTCACCAAAATAGTGACTTGCTGCAACAGTGCATGGAGGCAAATAAATAATACGCACATTCTTTAAGGTTGATAAAGTTTCATTTGCTTTATTAAGGTCGTCCATTGAACGTTCCTCCTTAAAATTGATTTTAGAAAGGCTGAGAGTTTGAATGACACTCATAATTTCAGCATCATTGAACATGTCGAGCTTGACATTGGTATGTGCCGATGTGTTTAATCGTGTGATGAACATACATAAAATATCTCGTATCGTTTGAAGCGCCGATATCTCATCATCAAGTTCATTCATGCTTTCATGAAATACTTCGACAATTTTCATTTGCTCAGGACACTCTAAAATCAAAGCAATCTTTTTTAGCGGGATACGCAGTTTTCGCAATGTAAGTATCTGTTGCAGACGTCTTACAGCAGACTCGTCATAAACTCGATAAGCGTAACCTTCCATGCGATTGCTGGGCAAAAGCCCAATTTCATCATAATACCGGAGCATTCTTGTCGAAACATTAAAGGTATTAGTTACCTCACTGATTTTCATCAATTTCATTCTCGCCCCTCCTCTCTAAAATCATTGTAATGGACGACACGACGTCAAAGTCAATGGTTTTTTAAAAAATTATATAAATAATCTGCACTTGAAATTACTATTTGATTTTAATAAATTATAATATATTTATCGCTTAAACTTTTCAATAAGTGATACCAAATATTCTGCTATCACTTTTCTATCATTTCTTTTTTCAGTAAAAAAAGAAATACTACCATAACCCTCATCCAATACCATTGCAAATTTCTTGCCCTCATACTCATAATCAAAATGTATCGTCCATATGTTATGTTGTTTTTCTAAAAATTTAATCTTTGAATCTTGAGTAAATAAATCTTCAAGAAAATGTATCTCAATATATTGTTCATATTTATCAAAATATTTCTGTGGTATATATTCTTTCAGATAATACACGATTTCAAAAACATGCCTATTTTTTCATCTAGTTTAATTTTTATCATTTAGAACTCACCTACAAATTACTATTTATAGAATCCCAAATTTAATGAAAGATATTAGTTCTTCAACATTATCAAAATCATCATAATCTCCATTTATTCCTTCTCTATGATATACTACTCCTTTTTTTTCATTTCTCTCTAAACAATCAAGAAGCTCTTCAATTCCATATCTCTTAATAAATAAAGTAAATCCATAAGGCTTTATTTAATAACCCCTTATGACATTCTTCCTTGCATAAATAACAAGCAGTTATATCTTTTTTAATAGAACATTTACGATTTTCACACCATTCTTTATCTGGACATTCACCTGAATTACAACCAGAACATTTTATATTCTCTGAGCACAGACAACAAGCAAGTCCACAACGCGCAATTCCTAATTCTCTTCTGATTTTAACACCCCACTTTCAAATTTACTATTTACATTTTCTCCAATTATAAAAATCTTTTAGGTCTGCTTTTCGTTCCTGTGGTAAGGCTGTTTTCTTAACACCTTGAATTGCACCTTCCAGTGCTAATAGTCTATGAATACACGCAGAAGCATCAATCTCTTGTATTTTCAGCCAAGCCTGTTCTGCGCCAATATCTTTTAATTCATCATAAGTAAATATGCCTACTTTATTCAACTGCCTTTCAACTTCTTTTCCGATATTAGGTAGTTTTGATAATTCTCCCATAGTAAACCTTCCCTTCAAATTACTATTTACTGAATTGTTTTACGCCTCTTTTTATACTGTTATGTATCACTTTTCATAAACATAGTACCATTATTTCCTACAACCGTACATATTTTAATCACTATTAATACAACTTAATTCATAAAACCCCTATATAAACCAACTGTAATATTAGAGAAAGACCCTTTGGAAAAGGCTCCAATATGAAAGGCGGTAGATAAAAATTTAAATGGCCTCATGATGAGAGACCATTTACTTTAAATTAATATTATAGCTTAAGAAGAATATGCTATCCCTTAATATATAATTATGTTACTTCAACTCTGTAAATTGGAATTTAGTAATGTTCTTAGTATGATCATTTTGCATATAAAATAAATTTTTGATTTGGATAGCCAAATTCTTCAATAAGTTCATCTTCAACGAATCCTAATTTTTTATATAACGCTCTAGGAGCAATTCCTTTTTCATCATTTTCTCTAAAAGTAGATACTGTTATATCTTTCGTAATATCAAGCTTGGTAAACATTAAAGATATCATTTGGCAAGCAATACCTCTTCGTCTATACTCTGGATGAACAGCCATACAAGAAAGCATATTATGTTTTACAGAAAAAATTAGTATTCCAATGACCTTACTATTTTCTTTTGCACAAATAGCACTTTGTCTATTTATATTTTTAAACAATGTTTTTTCATATTCTAACATATTTTCTTTTGTTTCAAGTCCGGGGAAATTCCAACTTACAAGCCGCATTAATTCCATCCAAGATAAAAAATCTGAAACTGTAGCAAATCCAACCTCAATCATTTCTATACCTCCAAAGTTAACTTCAACAAATTACTATTTATTGAACCATTGGTAATATTTATATTTCAATATAAGAATGTTACGTATTACTTCGGCTATTGATTATTTTCAAATTCCACATTAGTGGAAGAATTTTTCCACGCATTTCCAAATGTTTCAAATTGATTAGTTGTTCTCTCAATCAAGATAGCCTCATCATCACTTATAGCATAAATATCTTTGTGATAATATTTTGTAAGCCCTTTCAGTTTATTAATATATGCCTTTCGATTTGTTTCATTCTAATACTAAATTTAATTATTACTTTAATTTTTTATAAGGAAAAATATTTCTCCTATTTACCAAAGTAATATATGCAAAATCATTACGACCATGTATTATGATCAATGTCCATATACGGTTTGATTTGAAATATAGATAGTTTCTTATTTATAAAAGTTTAAAAGGTCTCGTGATGAGACCCTTTTGCTTTAGATTAATATTATAGATTAAGAAGGATACGAAGCTATCCCTTAATCTATAATTATGTTACTTTAATCTCATAAATTGAAACTTTATTTTTCTAATTCTATAAACAAATACATCGGTATTTTCTTCAGCCAAGCAACTCTTGATGACATCTGAGATTGTTCTTCTGTTGGTATTGGTTCATTCATATCAATTAGTTTAAAACTATTTTTGACAAATGCTTTTATATAATCTGATAAAGTCCTGTGTCTATACACAATTGGAGCATTCATTCCTTTGATTTCTCCAATCCATTCTTTTGGATTATGATAATCAGAAATAAGCACCTCTATATTTTCGTTATTTAATATCCATTTAGTTTTCTTTCCCTTGAAGCATGGATGCAGCATAGATATGAATACCTTTCCAGTTTGCTTTAAAACACGATGAATTTCCTTCAAGGTTCCATCCAAATCCTCAACATCCATCAACATCATGGAACAGAGCACTATATCATAATAATTGTCCTCAATATCATTTAGTGTATTTGCATTAAGAACATAATGCTCAATCCTTAACCCTTCTTCTTTTGCTTTATTTTTTGCGTACTCAATAAAAACTTCTGAACAGTCAGCAGCCGTAACATTTGCTCCTTTATGTGCTAATGCTCTGGAATAACCACCTTCGCCACATCCCAAATCAAGAATATATTTTCCTTTGACATCCCCCAATAGTTCTAGTGTGTAGGGCATTATGTAATATACTCTGAAATCATTTGTTTGAGCTTTATCAATCCATTCGTCTATATTCACCTGATTCCAACATTCGGTTGAACTGTCTTTTATCATTTTATCCCTCCATTAATTACCAACTTTATTATCCAATCTAAAACTGGAATTTATTTAAAATATTCCTTTATTATATTTGATTTGTGCCTTTATCATCAAAATAAGTCCACCTACATAGTAGATTATGCTCATAACCTTGTTATACATTAAATGGTCAAAGCTGTATCAAATATAGATTGCAAGCCTTCAGAAATAGTTTTTTTCATTGGGTATAGTAAGTAATTTAAATCGTGGTCATGATTTTCAAAAATGTGGATATGTAAATTACTCTTTTCTACTTCCTTGAATTTGTTATTAATGTCTAAAACATCTTCCACTGGTATACATGCATCATCTGTCCCATGAAAAATATGGATAGGGATATTTAATTGTGATAGAACTTCCTTTGTTGCTGGTAATTTAAAATGTTCTTTGCACCATGCAGAAGTAATTCTAACTGGGTAGTTATTCTTTAACCATTTATCGTCACCAGATTCTATTGCTCTAAACATTTTATTTTTATATTTTTGCAGCTTAATTTCAAAATCTTTTCGGTCTATAATCCCATCATGATTTACATCATAACACCAAAACCAGGCATTTTTTAAATATGTTTTACGAACCTTATATCTATCTTCTTTAAAATTAGCTTTTGTTATATATCCTTTATTATCATAATCAAACCATTTACACATGTTTACCATAGAGCTACCACCTGTTAACTGCCATTCTAATGTTGTTCTCAAATTTTCATTTGCATAACCTGCTAATAACAATCCATCAATATGTACTTTCGCATTTGATACTACTAACGGTGCAATCTCTGAGCCTTCACTAAATCCAAATAAAATTACTTTTGCATTTTTAAACTGTTCCTGATTTTCCAAATACTTTACAATAAACTCAATATCTGCAATAGATGTAGAAGGAAGATATGTCTTATATTTTTCCTCATCAATATCAACATACATGGGAGGATTTTGAGATATAGAACATCCTCTTGTATTCCAACGGCAAAAAGCAATATTATTTTTGCAAAATTCATTTGCAAATAAATCAAAATAATTAAATTGTAATTCTCCTATTTTTCTATGATTATCATAAGTGTTTGGACCAGTGCCATGTACAAAAATAACAAGTCTTTCAATATATTTTTCATTTGGAATACTTAACTTAATGTTTAATGGGTATCCATCAAAAGATTTCAAAGTAAATATTAATGATTCCATAAATTCATATTCCCCTTTCAGAATCATATAAATAATCTTTATTTCACAATAGTAGATTACGTCTTAAATAACCCTTTCATTCTTAGCTTTTAATATAGTTATTTAATAAATTCATTTTTTGCGTTTGTATATTAGCCTCTATCATTAGTATATTTTATGAATAATTCCTTCTTCAATCTTGAATATTCCTCAACTGCTTTCTTATTTAACCTAAGATAGTCACGAAAATATATATGATTTTTCCATAGCTCTCCATTGACCCTTTTGCTTTATATTAGTGTTATGTCATAACTTAAAAAGATAGTGAACTTCAAATTATGCTTATACTACGAGGTTATGGCTTTCTTGCCAAATACAAAACTATTGTATCGTAAAGCTTTATATTATTACCAAAACTTAAAATAGCGTCCTTGATGCCTGCGTAAAATTTTGATTTATACGGTTCCTGCAGAGTTATATGACAAGCATGTGTACTTATCCATGAAACATACTCATCAGCGTTAAATTCTCTTGTTTTATGATAATGACGGCATTCAATATCAGTAAAGCCATATTTTTCAGTATTGTTGTAATTTAAATTGCATGTATATTCTGCTTTTGGATGAAAATATTCAGAGTATATTTCCTGTATCTTCGAATATAATGGCTCATTAGCACTTTTTTCATCTGTTCGAGTTAACATCATCGCAAATGTTCCATTGCTTTTTAATATATCATAAACTTTTGGAAAGCCCATTTCCTCCGGTATCCACTGGATTGTTGCCGCTGAATAAACCAAATCAAATTGATGATACCCAAAATCATATGTTTCAAAATCAGCATTTACAATTTTAAAATTATCATATGAACTAAATTTATTCTTTGTATACTTTGCAAGATTTTCGCCAAGTTCAATAGCCAAATACGAACAATCTGTTTTCAATATCGGTTCAGTAGCCTGGCCTGTTCCGGGACCAATTTCAAGAGCTGTTTTGCCAGAATCGAGCTTTGAGTATTCTATAACATCGGCGAAAAGTTCATCACAATAACGGGTTCTCCATTTATCAAATTTTTCAGGAATGCTGTCAAAAACCTTCCTAAAATCCATAATAATACCTCCCCCTTGTATAAATAATGGTAATTCACATTTTTTTACTATTATGTAACACTCTTTATGAATACAATACCATTATTTCCCATAATTGTACATATTTAAGCACTGCTAACACAATCTAATTTATAAAACACTATATAAATCAACTGTAATATTGAAAATGGAGCCTTTGGAGATATTTATATATTAATCTAACTCTACAAATTTGTCATTTGAAGCTACTTATAATTTTGCTTTAGTAATTATAGTCTTTGCAACTTCTGAAACAGACAAATTAGTTATATCTAATTTAGGATAAGTTACACTGTCAAAAGCTTTTCGAGATTCATTCAAAGTTCTTTTAATACGATTAGCACTCCTGTTATCAGCATTCATTCTATTGATATTTTCCTCTTCACTACACCAAAGTAAAAAAGGAATAAAGTCATGTTCATTTTTGGAAATTTCTAATAGAATCCTTTGAAACACTTCTCTTCTTCGTCCATGAAAACCATATGAAAAAACAACAGTATTAACAACAGGACATTGTAAATAATTGATAAGTAAATCGCTAATATTCTTTGCGATTGTAGGTATGGTGTCATCATTTAAAACAAACGGATTCATGACCCTACATGGATCAGAATCAACATAAGCTGAATTTGGCAATTGTTTAATAATTTCTTTGCAAATAGTAGTTTTTCCTATTCCATTTGGACCACATAAAAACAAAATGTTTTTCATTACAACACCTTCTTAAATTACTATTCCACCATTAAAAATACATTCATATATCTTTTTCCCATCATAAAGAATTTCCTCATATCCCTGATAGAATTCGAAACTTCCTTCTGTTTTACAGTGATATGTATACCCTCCATTTTGATATAATGCTGGTCCTCTATATGGTGAATCATATGGTGCATTTGACAGAGCATCTCTTAAAAAGTCTCCATTGAAATGCTCTCCTATAACTCTTCCATAGTAATTCATACACCAATATGGTTCATTCTTTATCCATACTGCCTCTTCACCACCAAAACATTCTCCACCAATATAAGTATCATAATAATAGAATTCCCCCTCTTTATACTCCAAATCATGTGAAGCAATCCTACTTGCTTTTGTTTCTTTTCCATGACCTGCATATGTTCCTTTCTTAGCCCTGAGAAGAAACTGAATCAATTGGCTCTTGTCTGGATTCTCTTTATTCTTTACATGTAAATCACAATTTTCAGCTTCCTTAACTAAACGATCTAATGAAATTTTAAAATAGTCACTTAGCTGAATCAATCTTTCTAAATCAGGATAAGCTGTTCCATTTTCCCATTTTCCTACTGCCTGCCTAGAAACGTTTAATATTACCGCCAGTTCCTCTTGTGAAAGACTATTTTTTTTTCGTAACATCTGTATATTTTCTGCAATACTCATCGCCAACACCTCCTAAAATAATGATATATATAAATCAGGTATATTACTACCAACTTACAATATGCAATTATGCTACCAGTGGTTGCATACATTCTACAAATTCCTATTTACTGAATTGTTTTACGACTCTCATATATCACAATCTATAGCTTATAATCAATTCAACATTCCCATATAATTTAAGCTTGTACACTCTTAGATTTTCTCTTCATTGAAAACAATGTGAAAATTATAACCATAATATATCCTAGTACTGCAACTATTGATGACTCTACTCCAAATTTTCCTCCCGTTAAAATAAATGATTTTGATAATAATTTATATGAAAAAATAGCACATACCACTATATTTACTATATGTGCAGCATCCATACTATTTTTTACTAATTCACCTGAAGTACACAATAATACTGTTGAAACTACAACAGGTAATAGAATTGCACATATAATCCAACGAATTTGAATTTTAGGCTTGTTAATATGACATTCTTTTAAAGAAATATATAATATCTTATTACAACATAATTTAATGAAATTATATGAAATTACAACATAAGATACTCCGAATATACCTGCTTTCACTCCATCAGGCAATGGTAATGTATATGCAAGACTGCTTATTCCCTGTGCCAATACTAGTATTAAAATTCCTAAAAATATAGCCAATATTGCCTTTCTTGTAGTAAAAATTTCTTTATCCATATATATTTTCCTTTCTGATTAATATATAAAATTTTGCCTTAAAATATTACATGTTTTATTATGTACTTTCTTATATATTCTGTAGTACTATTTATAAATATAATACCATTTTTTCTATAAATGTACATGTTTTGAGCACTGCTAATACAACTAATCCATAAAACCATTATATAAGCCAACTAGCATATTGGAGAAGGCCCCTTTGGCAGAGTCTCCAATATGGATGGCAACTTGATAATATCCTTTTTTCAATATTTATATATGGCTTATAATCTTGGATATTGTAATAGGAATAAGATTATTGGTTTGAGTTTATAAAAATTTAAAAGGGGCTGTCGCATCAAGAATAAATACTACAATACATTGTGCTAGATTTTAATTTTTAGTACAATATATTGTATGTAAATTCTTTAATGTAACAGCCCCTTTTAGTTTACATTAGTGTTATGTAATAACTTAAAAAAGTTTGCCCTAACTTTGATTTATAACTATTTAAACCTTTTGTTGCTTTTTTATTTTACCATGTCCACTCTTTTGCAAAAGGCTGTACCTTTCCCCATTTGATTATTCCATCATATTCTACAATTATTTATCACTATTCATAACCATAATACCATTAAGCTAAAATTATATTACTTCAAGACTACAAATTGGAAATTTATATATAAGTTTCAATTTCTTTTAATAACCCTAATACATAGTTTTTGGATATTTCTGATGCTTTTTCGCAATTTTTTTCAAAATTATCGATTCCATTATGTGTTACTGTATCAGTAATCGTTCGAATAGCGATAAATGGTATATGATTTACATAACATACATGAGCAATACTTGCTGTTTCCATATCAATGGATAATGGATCATATTTAGCATTAATGATTTCTCTCATATTGTCCTCAATAAACTTTTCCCCTGTAACCATTTTTCCAAAGTGTACAGTATAATCAGATTTTTTGTATCGAATTGATTTCCTTGACAACTCAAGTAATAGGCTATCAGAATCAAAGTAAATTGATGACATCCATGGATGGAACTCTGTCAATATATTATCATGAACATCATGATGTGCCACTTGGGTAGAGATTATGGTATCAAAAATATTAACCTTGTTGTCCATCCCACCTGCTGTTCCTGCATTTACAATAGCATTCACATTATAAGTATCAATTAATATTTGAGTGGCTATTGCAGCATTTACTTTACAAACTCCGCTAAATAGAGCAACAACAGATACTCCATCTATTGTTCCCTCATAAATTTTTAGCATAGCCTTTTCTGAAATACTACAATTATGTATATGAGTTAAAAATGGCTCTATCTCTCTATCTCCTGCACATATTATACCTATCTTCCATCTCATGGTAATTCCTCCCCAAATTTTAAATAACTTTTAATACTAAAACACAGAATACCTTTTGTTCTTTCTTCTTTCTTTATAATATTTAATATCAATTTTAATATTATTTTTTTCGAAAAACTAGTATTCCAAATTCAATTTCAGTATCCAATTGAGAAATTGCTTTCAATTTTCTTTCATCGTCAACACTTGTTTTATAATAATACGGTGTCATAGTAAAAAGATTAACAATATCTTCGTTACATGATAGATTAATTATTTCCCTAACTTCATGTTCTTCTATAACCTCAAAGCCTTCCAGTTCATGGCAATGAAATATTCATAAATATTAGCAGTGTACCAGCACTCACCACAACCGGCATACAGAATTACGCAGCCATCCCATACATATTTTTTTATAAGTTCTGAAAGCTTCTTTAAAAGAGACGCGAAATATTCCTTATTCAAAAAATCCCTTCTAGCACGAACCATCAACTTATCATCTCCATGCTGCTTTCCTTTTTTTTGTTTGGATAATAGCAAATTTACATATTCGATTTTTGCCAAATCAAAGCTATGCTTGTTTTCACAAGATAAGCTTTTATTACATAAATTTAGTTGCTTTCTGCATACAGGGCAAAGAAAATTATCCATTTTGTAATCTCCTTTTCAATCATAATAACATCCCTCATCAAACTCCTATATTTTACTCTTAACTTAAAATACACCTAGAATCATTATAGTAAGATATTTACATCTAATAAATATGCGTTCAAGCTATAATAGTATCTAGCATAAAGATAAGGAGACCTTCTCTGCTTTATTATTCCCTCTACCTCAATAATTAGAATTTGTTTAACCCTAATGAACTAAATTAGCTTATTTACCATAATAAGTATTGAACATTTAATCGCTTAATAATTTATAAACTTTATTTATATAATCTTTATCTTCAAAATAATCTGATATTTTCAACATTAATACTGACCCCTCTGTTCCTTTAAATGCTTTTTTAAACTTATTCTTATCATTAAGCATAACACGTTTTATTTCAACAAATAATCCAGTTAGACTAGAATACCATTTTGCTTTATATTAGCGTTATGTCATAACTTAAGAATAATCTGAAGGAAATTATTTGAATGAAATGCCTATTACCTACGCCAGTCATAGGGTAAAAGTTCTCGTATAGTTACAATTACACCTTTCTTAACCATTACTTCGGCGTTAAGATTTTCTTCGTGCAGTTGACTTATAAATTCACGACATCGACCACAAGGTGGCATAATACCTCCATTACAACCTACAGCAATCATTTTTAGCACTTGGCTTTCACCAGCAGTTATCATTGCAGCCGCAGCAGCATGTTCGGCACAAAAGCCCATACCACACCCAGTATCAATACAAACGCCAGTATATACATTCCCACTTTTGGTAAGAATAGCAGCACCAACTTCACCTGCTTCTGCACATTCTGAAATCTTACGCGGATTTATTACCGATTTTGCTAGTTCATATAGTTCATCAAATTGCATAAATATCATACTCCTTTAATCACATTATTTTTTCAAAATTAATTCACTTCACAATAACTTACTATTATGTAACACTCTTCATGAATATAATACCATTATTTCCTAAAACTGTACATATTTTAAGCACTACTAACACAATCTAATTCATAAAACACTATATAAACCAACTGTATTATTGAAAATTGAGCCTTTGGAGATATTTATATGTTGATCACAATACTTGTTAAATATAATTTTTAATAATTTACAATTGAATTACCATCACGTTTTCATCCCACATTATTTCTCCATTTTTTTCAAAGCCAACACTTTCATATAACTTTTCAGCAGATACATTTGTAATTGAAACTGTTGTATAAAATTTTATATTTCCATATTCAATTCTTATTAAGTCAAGCATCTTTAAGATTGCTTTTTTTCCCAATCCTTTACCTTGATACTTTTTATCAATCATAAATCTAAGTAACATTGGCTTACTTGTATCTTCTTCAATTCCATATAAGAGGAATCCAATTAGTGTTTCATCTTCAAATATGCATTTTGCATTCCAATTATCACATAATAAACTTATAATAATTGAATTCCAATTTGGTGCTACAATTCCCTCTTGCTCCTCATAAACCTCCAATTTAGTACATTCATACCAATTTTCTTTTGTTACTTGTTTCAATGAAATCCCCATTTTATTTCCTCCTTGTAACTTTCGTTTTGTTATACTACTACTTTGAACTATTATATTTCCTTTGCTTCACACTCCACATAAAATGTGTATTAAAAATAATTAAATCTATATGTAAATTGTATTATATTGTTGTAAAAATAACCATGAGGTAATGTATATCTGATATCGCAGTTTATAAGATTAAAATCTAAGTTATATACTTTGTTTAATGTTTAAAGTATAATATTTTAGCTCTGCTTTTGTTAAAGTAATTATTTCTACTATATTTAGTATTTTTAATTTTACTTAAGCCTTTGGTGCTTTTAATAAATTTGATAGAATCCTTTGGGGATATTTATATGTGATTAGAATACTATGGCATTGTCATAGGTATTATGGATTTGAGATTATAAAATATAGATAATTTCTTATTTATAACGCTATGTTTTAATATAATGTTGAAATATAGCCTTATAAATTATAGGTGGGATTGGCCACCTATAATACTCAATAAAAGAAAATTGAGAACTAAATATCAATTGTTTTATTTCACCTCGTAATGGAGTTCAACAAATTGATTGAATCTCCTTATCCCCTTTAACTTTAGTTCTATCTCAAAATCATTTTTTTTAAATAAAGGTATTCCATGACCTATTAGTGTAGGTGATATATTAATAATAAATTCGTCAACTAACCTTTCTTTAATAAAGGAATTTAGAAGAACACCGCCGCCAACAAGCCATATGTTTCCTCCATCCAGTCTTTTGATTTTATTTGTAAATTCCACTACATCTTGATTAATAAATTCTACATTTTCATTCTTACCTTCTTCTGATTTAGAAAATACATAACACTTTTTATTCTTATAAGGGAAATTACCTTTTTCTTTTTCAATAATCCAGTCATAAGTTCTTCTGCCAATTAGTATAGTATCAACTGTGTTGTAGAATTCAGAATATCCATTATCTCCTTCTCCTTCAGTTTTAAACAACCATTCCAAGGAATCATCTTCTGTCGCTATGTAACCATCTAAACTTGTTGCAATATATAAAACTAATTTTCTATTGTTGGACATATATAAACCTCCATACTTATAAAATTCAATCTAATTTTAAAACATAATTAGCGAACAATAAATTACTATTGTTCATTAGATTTTAGTTTTTAATAACACTTATTATAACATAATTTACAAAATATCACACCTGCTATACATACATTGGCTCTCTATTTTTAAAATCTTTTATTTTGATATATGAATGGGTTACATTAGCACACTCTGAAATAAAATCTATATCTATCTTTTTCTCCACATTGTAGATGTAGAAAATGGGTACAATCCAATACTGTAATAGAATTGTTGTGATGAACCAACTATTGCTTTTTTAGCTCCAAGTAAATTTACTCGTCTAATTCCTTCTAAAACTGCACACTTCCCTAATCCTAACTTTCTATAAGCTGGATCAGTTGCCACAGGCTCAATAACAGCAAAACCAGCTTTAGGTTCATACCACATACCACAATAAGAAACAAAATTACCCTCTGAATTAACAACTGCTACCTTTAAATTTAAATCTACATTAGGCCTTATCACAGATGCTTTTATTTCTAAACTTTATAATCATATATATACCTCCCATATACCCTAAAATAAGTTATATATAATATTAGTTTAAATCATTCTAATACTAAATCAAAGATAAAAAACATTTCTATATTGTTTTTTACATTAAAAAATACTACTTAATAAAAGTATTATTCAAACCATCTTTTTGTATTATAATTGTTTAAAGTCCATTTATTGGTAAATAATAACTTATTAGCAAAACAAATTATATTACAATTTGTTCACGTTCCCCGATGGATTTTCCCTTCCAGCAAGGAAAGATATATTTGAAATGCATTCATACAAGCATATTAGTCAGTAGCCAAGAGTGAAATAAGCTTCTATTATTCTCAGTACATGCTGGTTCGAACATGTTTAATAATATTTTATAAAAACCCCAAAGTCTTTATATATATGATAAAATAATAGAAAGTTGTGAATTATATGGATAATTTCACATTATAGGAGGGTTGATTTATGGATAAAAACAAATATATGACAATTGAAGATGTAGTTTCACTGCCATGGATGGAATCCGTTAGTATTAGTGAGGATGGCATGTATGCTTCTTATGTAAAAAGGACTACTGATTGGGAAGATAATGCATATAGAAATCATATATGGGTATATGAAAAGGAAAGAAATATACACTATCCAATAACTACTGGAAAGAATGAAAGTAATAATCCATTGTGGTCTTCTAAAAATAACTACTTAGCGTATACAGCTGAGGTTGGAGAAAAGGATGAAAAAAGAACTCAGATATTTCTTAAATCCTTTGATGATCTGAATGGAATTCAGATCACTAACAGTAAAGAAGGCATAAAAAGTTTTAGATGGTCTCCTGATGGTAAAGGTATTTTTTATACAGCCACAGAGGAAGATTCAAAAGAGCTTAAGAGAAGAAAAGAAATTTATGGTGATTTTGAATATATAGACAAGGAGTATAAAAACCATTCACTCTATTATATTGAAATAGATAAGGTATTAAAAGAAATGAAGGAATCAAGAAATGCTCCTACAAATATAGCTGAAAATCATAAAGAAGATAAAGCTAAGGATTACGCAGTTCAGCTAACTAACCCAAAGGAGTTTCATATATCGGGCTTCAATATCTCACCTGATGGAAAAAAAATTATATTTGTAGCTACTCCAACAAGCAGTATTATAGATGATAATACCGATTTATGTATTCTTGATATAAAAACAAGGAGTGTTACAAAGTTAAAGGTTACCGCAAAGCTAGATTCCTCTGTATCCTTTTCACCAGATGGAAAAAAGGTAGCATATCTAAGGGCACCAAGGGATAAAAAATATTATGAGACAAATGTTGAAGAAAACTATGTATTAGAGATATATGATTTAGATAAAAACAAGATAATAAATAGGTTTAAAGAATTTGACGCAGGTATCATGAAATTTAAGTGGACAAGTAAAGGTATATTTACATTATGGCAGGATAGAACACGTATATTATCGGGCTTTATTTTAGAAAATGGAAAAACAAAGCTTTTATGCGATGATGCCATATGTGTTATTTGGGATGCTGCAATAACTTCAGATGGAGAAAATATTGCATATATAAAGATAGCAGAAAATGAAACCTGTGAATTTTATTTAAATGAAAGAAAAATTACTTCTGATTCTAAGGCCTATGAAAATAAGCTTTTAAGTCGTAAGGATTTGGTTACATGGGAAACAAAGGATGGTCTTGAGATTGAAGGAGTATTGTCACTTCCTCAAGATTTTGATGATAAGAAGAAGTACCCTTTATTAGTTGTAATACATGGAGGACCTACATGGGCATCCTTCCCAGTACACAATATGATTAGAAACTATCCAATTGAACAATTTATAGAAAAGGGATTTATTGTATTAGAGCCAAACTACAGGGGTAGCTCAGGCTATGGAAGTAAGTTTATTACTGCAAACCATAGGATGCTTGGACTCGGTGACTATGAGGATGTTATATCAGGAGTGGACATGCTTATAGAGAAGGGCATTGCAGACAGGGAAAGAGTTGGTGTTATGGGTTGGAGCCAGGGAGGATATATTTCTGCCTTCTGTTCAACCTACAGCAATAGATTTAAAGCAATATCTGTAGGAGCTGGTATAAGCAACTGGATTACCTACTATGTAAATACGGATATTACAACATTTACACGAGAATATCTTGGAAATAATCCTTGGAAGGATAAAGAGATATATGAAAAGACATCACCTATGACCTATATAACTTCAGCATGTACCCCAACACTAATTCAGCATGGGGACAAGGATGGAAGAGTTCCAACTCCAAATGCATTTGAGCTATACAGAGGCTTAAAGGATATGGGAGTAGAAACTGAACTTGTAATATTCAAAGGAATGAAACACGGTCCAACAAAGCCAGGTCTCCACAGAGCCATTATGGAACAAAACTTAGATTGGTTTGTTAAGCATATTTAAAATACAAAAACTTTTGGATACAACTAAATCCAGTAGTATGATGTTTATTATAATAATTCCATATAAATTAAAATCCCGATTCTTTTGAAATTCGGGATTTTAATCAAATTATTTAATGTTAAATATCGTTAAACAATTCCATATTCTTTCAATAACTTTTCAATTTCTGTTCCAGCTATTTGCTTTTGAATTTTACGTCTAGTTAATGGTGGCAAATCCAATTTTGGTTTTTCACCATCTAATAAGTTCACACCTGCATTTAACAAATAGCGGATATCATATCTCGAAGCATATACCTCAGGAACTCCTTTTTCAACTCCAGTCAATACATATACTGCTTCCATGGCTGTACGTCCTGAGTATTCGATAGTAAATACAGTATCACGTCCCGGATCATCTAGTGTTTCAGCAAATTGTCCAAGGAAAGCAAAATTTACTGCATTCTTTGGTACAACATAAGGACGATCTCCAAATTCACGAGGCATAAACATTGATGTTATAAATGGCATCATAACAGGAACTGCAGTACAACTTTCTGCCAATTCTTCTATTTTATCTGTAGGAACCCCTATATGATATAACCATTCTTTTGTAATTTCCTTACCAGTGCAATCCCTCAAAGGCTTTTTAATGTAGTCTCCAGGAACATCAGTAAACAAACCATATACCCAAACAACAACATCTTTTTCAGGTTGACCATAGTATTGTTCTTGACGGTTTATGGTCCAGCTCATCAACCAAGAAGAGTCAACTGCTGTGACTATACCACCTGTTACAGTGCGTCCAGTATATGGGGAACGTTTTGTAATCTTTTCAATATATTCAGGAACACGTTCATCATGACAAGTTACTGTACAAGATTCCCAATTAGATTTTTCTGTACTTGTGCAGAACTTATCTGGATTTCCAAATTCATCACATTGAGCTGCTATATTTCTCCACAAAGTCCAGCATCCTTTTGGTTCCTTTTTAAATGGAGCTGGAGTATTGTCATCACCATATCCACTTCCTTCAGTCATGGAACCATTAGTAATAAATACTAAGTCATTTTCTGTTAAGTCAATAGAAATATCATTTTCACTTTTATCCCTTGCAACTATTCTCTTTGCGATTTTTTTATCATTTGAGATTGAGAACTCAACGTTATCAACAGTTACTCCATATTCAAATTTAGCACCATTGTCTTCCAAATATTTAACCATAGGTTTTACAAATGAAGTGTATTGGTCATGGCGTGAAAATTGTAGTGCCGAAAGATTTGTTAAGCCGTCAACATGATGAATGAAACGATTCATATATAATTTCATCTCTAAAGCACTATGCCAGTTCTCAAAAGCAAACATTGTTCTCCATATTGTCCAGAAATCAGTGTTTAAAAGCTCTTCAGAAAAAATATCTTCAATAGATTTGTTTTGAAGTTCTTCATCTGTCATCATTGTAAAAGCAGCTATTTCTTTTGCCAAGTCTTGACCTAGATTGAATTTTCCATTGTCATAGCGTTCACCTTGGTTATTAGTAATACGACAATTGCTAAAGTTTGGGTCGTCATGATTTGTATAATAAAAATGGTCTAACACAGTCATGTTGGGATCTTCTGTAGATGGTAAGGAACTAAATAAATCCCATAAAACCTCAAAATGATGTCCCTGTTCACGTCCACCCCGTGCCACATAACCAATGTTTTGGCGAACTTGTCCGTCCAAACATCCTCCAGGAATATCTAATTGCTCTAAAAAAGTAATCTTACTTCCATCCATGTGAGCATCACGAATCAAAAAACAGCCAGCAGCCAAAGAAGCAATTCCTGTACCAATTAAGTAAGCCTTTTTATCATCAATTCCTTCAGGCTTTCTTGCATTTACTAAAGAATGATAATTCCCATTTGTAAGCGTAAGCCTATCATCATGTGTCTTTAATTTCATTTTACCCCTTCCCTTCCTAATTTATATTCTTTTAAATCCTACTATACTTTAATTTTTTGTATTCAGTTTATTACTATGTCCCTATAGTACAATAATAATTAAATTACCTTAAGCATTGTGATACTTGCTATCAGTAGGATTTATTTATATTTATAATATAACTTTTTTATGTCTTTTACATTAGATAAAAAAACTGAAGTGTTCGAAACTCCAACACCTCAGTTTTTTTATCTAATTTTTAGGCATTCACATTAAAATGACTAATAAAAAGAAATCTCTTATTTTTTATCATATACCATTTAAATCAGCACTTGGCTTAAGGGATAAGAGAATGTTTCCATGAAAAAGCTGCTCAACTTGTCTTATAATAATTTCACAAAACAGTTTTGTCTCTTAGCACTTACTTAGGACTTCTTTTCTAAAGTTTTCTATTGAAACCCTTTCAATAAAAAAGCTTAATTTTTCTCCCTGATTGGCATTTTCCTTATAATACTCAAATATATCATCTACTAACCTTAAAGCCTCTTCTTGTGATAAATCTTTAGCTATAATATCCGCAATCCTAGGATTATATCCCGCTGAACCACCTGCTGTTACCATAAGTTTACCATTAATATCCGCTATAACTCCTACATCCTTACTATAAACACTTCCGCAAGCATTTCTACATCCTGATACACCTATTTTAGTTCTACAAGGCATATCCATCCATTGATATTTTTTAGATAATTTCATACCTATACCAATGGTATTAAATTTTGACCTCTTACAAAATCCTGCTGGGCACATCTCTACATTTTTAACGGAATTTTGAGTTTTAACAGCCGGCTCCATATGTAGTTCTTCCCATATTTTAGGCAAATCACTTTCCTGTAAATTAGTTATCAATATTCTCTGTCCAGATGTTATTTTTATAGCCCCATTATACTTTTTAGCTACTTCAGCTATTTTTTGAAGCTTTTCCGGGGTTATAAACCCCCCAGGTATATGCGGAGTTATACCATATTTCCTTTTGCCTCCCCTTATCTTTTGCAAATTTCCAAAATATTCTCCCATATATTGCCTCCTGTATTTTATTTTTTAAATATATTATATCCCATTTAATATATTTAAAAAAGACATCCGTATTTATCCTGTATTTAGTAAAATAAACTTCTAATCATATGATGCCCATTCTATTACAATTATTAATGTTAAATAAAAATATCCCATAAAGGCCATTAACATCTTTATGGAATATTTTTAAAATATAATTATGCTAAAAATAATTTAATATCAGTAAGTTTAATTGTATTTATGCTTAAATAAATTACTCCTCTACTGGTTCAAACTCTTCTTTTCCAACTCCGCAAATAGGACAAGTCCAATCCTCAGGAATGTCTTCAAATTTAGTTCCTGGTGCGATACCAGAGTCTTCATCTCCTAGTTCAGGATCATAAATATATCCACAAGGTATGCATATATACTTCTTCATAAGCTTTCACCTCCTAGTATTTTTATAATATTTAGTTTACCCTCAAACTATGTTTTTTAATTATTAGTATTTTACACTCTTCCAATAAATTGGTGAATATACTTCTGCTATTTCCGGTAACATTACATCTTAAATCCGAGTCTGGAACCCTGTCAGAAAATTTATATACTATTGCAATGCTATTTGTGTTAATATATTACTAGGTAATATATTACTTATTAATTATTTAATGTATATTTAGTATAATGTGTAAAATATATTATGTTTTAAATATATAATTTTTAAGTGGGGGCAGCCCTTTCTTTGCATTTTATATGGGTTGGTCACCTTAGTTGGGGGGAATATATATGTTAGGTGAAAAAGTTATAGAAATTAATGACTTAGAAATGAGCTATGGAACAAAAAAAGTGTTAAAAGGTGTTAATTTAGAAATTCATAAAGGAGAAATAATAGGCTATATTGGCCCAAATGGAGCAGGTAAAAGCACAACTGTAAAAATAATGCTTGGACTATTAAACAATTATAACGGAAGTATAAAAATATTTGGGCAGGATATTTCTAATGGAAACATTGAATACAAAAGGAGAATAGGGTATGTACCGGAAGCTGATGACATATATGACAACCTTACACCCATTGAGTATATATCATTTCTAGGAGAAATTTATGGTATTGAATATAATAAATTGTATTCAATGACAAAAAAACTTATGGAACTTTTTAATATAAATACTACATATAATTCAAGAATATGTTCCTATTCTAAAGGAATGAAACAAAAATTTTTAATAATATGTGCTCTTCTTCATAACCCTGATATATTATTTTTAGATGAGCCTCTGAATGGATTAGATGCAAATAGTGTAATGATATTTAAAGAAATTTTATCTAAACTTGCTAGGCAAGGCAAAACTATATTTTATTCATCTCATATAATGGATGTAGTTGAAAAGTTAAGCAGTAGAATAGTACTTCTAAACAATGGTTTAATTGCAGCAGATGGAACCTTTGAAGAACTTAAGAGTAAATGCAGTGAAGGTTCACTTGAACAAATTTTCAATGAACTTACAGGTTTTACTAAGCATAAAGAAATAGCAGAAGAATTTGTAAGTGCAATTGAAAATGTGTAAAAAAGAAGGTGCTAAATATGAATGATTATAAAAGTTTAAAAGTACTAGATAAATTTAAAGCTATCTTTGAAAAATTTGGAGTAAACTATAATGTAATGAGGAAAATTGTCCAAATTCAGCTTACGCTTGATGATAGACAAACACCCACTGCATTTATTTCTAATGACAAAAAAAATCGAGAAGAAAATAGAAACTTTTCAAAGGTTTTATTACTATATTTAGTTATAGGTGGCCTGTGTTCTATGGTGATTTTTACAAAATTACCGATATTTTTAAAGATGTCTTTAATATTAGGTATCATAATTTTTATGGTAACAACTACATTTATATCTGATTTTTCGTCTGTACTTCTTGACATTAAATACAAAAATATACTTGTACCAAAACCAATTGATATTAAAACTATAAATGTGGCAAAAATAGTTCACATTTTCATATATATGTTTTTAATCACAATGGCCTTTGCTGGTCCCTCAATAATTGCTTGTGCCGCAAAACATGGGATATTATTTGCATTTATTTTCTTTTTAGAAATAATACTAATAGACTTAATGTGTATACTATTTACCTCATTGTTATATATGGCTATTTTATACTTTTTTGATGGAGAAAAACTGAAAGATGTAATAAATTATTTTCAAATATTTTTAAGCATATTGCTAACATTTGGATATCAATTTTTAGGAAGACTATTCGATGCTTTAGATATAAATCTTAGCTTCACCTTAAAGTGGCAGCATGGCTTTCTTCCAAGTACATGGTTTGCCTCCTTGCTTTCACTTATTAATGAACGTAATTTTGAAACATTGAATATCGTATTTTCAATATTTGCAATAGTTATTCCTCTTTTATCAATATTTATTTATTTTAAATTTATTATTACTTATTTTGAAAACAATCTCCAAAAACTTATGAATAATTATAGCAAAAAATCTAATAAAACAGAAAGAACTTTAAATAGAAGTAGAAAAATAGCATCACTTTTTTGTTCAAATAATATAGAAAGTTCTACATTTATATTCACTAAGAACATGTGCTCAAATGAAAGAAATTTTAAACTCAGATTATATCCAGGACTTGCATTTTATTTAGCTTTTCCATTTATTATTCTCCTACCATTTATTCGCGAGGCAACGTCATTTTCGCAAGTTTCAAATGAAATTGCTAGTGGTAATCTATACTTAGTTTTATATTTTTTAGTAATATTTTTGCCTTTAGACTTAGTGCTAATTACTCAAAGCAGCAAGCATAAAGCCGCATGGCTATATAGATTTTTACCCATAAAAACTCCGGCTCCTTTATTAAAAGGTGCTTTTAAAAGCTTCAGCTTCTACTATATATATTCTACTTTTATATTTGATAGTGTGATATTCTTAATGCTAGGAAAGTTCAATATACATTTGTTGTTTAACATAATTATCATGTTTTTAAATTTAAGCTTAATTAATATAATTACCTTTAAAAATCTCAAAAAATCTCTTCCATTTTCCTTGAAATTTACAACTAATGGCCCTAAAAATATACTCTTGTGCATTTTGATTATGTGCCTAGGTGGGCTTTTAGCTTTTATACATTTTGCTACTAAGTTTTTAAAACACGGAATACTCCTATATGGTGTTGTACTTTTATTTTTAAATATTTACCTATGGAGAAAAAAATTAAATGTTAGTTGGAAAGAATTATCATAAAAAGGTTCCAAGAAAAAATTTAAGCATAAGACAGTAACTATTTGCTATCTTATGCTTAAATACTATGGTTTAATATCCACTGTTTTATGTCATCTTTAGAAAAAGATCCATTAGCTGCATTTAGCTAGCTGGTTTAAAGCTACGTCATTTTCTTCTATAAATTCATCAACTAACTTTTTATGCTCTTTATTATTTTTTTCTTTTAGATATTCTGCAAAATCTATAACTTCTGATAACATATCTTCTGACATATCCTTAGATAGTTCTATAAGTTTTTTTGCCAAAGACATTAAAATCACTCCTTTCCATGTATTATAATATAGTCCGTTGGAGAATGCTACTACCATTGATTTTACTATTTTTTAATGTTTTAATTATATATTTCACTTAAAAGTGATAGCAAACATAAACTTCTAGTTTATGTCACGACCTCTAATGTGCTGCTAGAAAAAGGTTCATCTCATCATTCTAAAAAATCAATTCTCCTGGTTTATAGCCAGAAGGCAATTCTTCTTCACTTAAAAATTTGAAATTGTCATCACGTAGTATTGGCAAAAATACTTCGTATGGTATCTTAGAAAACTCACAAGCATAACTACTTGCTCCAAACCACTTACCCTCTTTGCTACTTAAATTTAAATCTCTAGCAAACTTTGTATGATTTGAGCAATCATGAACTGCTAAATCCCAGTTTTCTTCATCGGCTATCTTCATGAATTTCAAAGTTAATTCCCTACTCCAAATTGGAGAAATATAACCATGTCTAGAAATATACATATTTTCTCCATAATAATTGTCTATATTATTTTCATTTAAATGTAATTCTGCACAGTTTATAAAATCAAGTTTTGTATCTAAGATTGCTTGCTTTTTCTTAAAAAATGCTTCGAAAAACTCAGGAGTCATTGGAGTTTCAATTCCTACATTTTTAATATATTTTTTAGCTATTCTAATATTTTCAATAACTTTGTCTGAACAATTAGAGGCACCTAGGTTGAAACGCACCTCGTCAAGACCGGCTTCACCTAACGCTTTCAATGTCTCTTCTGTAGCTAAAATGCCATTTGTATATAGATGTTGATGAATTTGGGCATCACTAAATTTCTTTATAACCAAATAGTACTTTTCAATTTCCATAAATGGTTCTAAATAAACGTAGGAAATTCCAGTAGGTTTCTGGTGTATGGAAAGAAGTAAATCAATATCCTTCTCATAAAATTTTGTGCCTCCGATTTCCCACATACCTTCACCAATTGGAGGAATATCATCTAGTTCTCCATAATTATAACAAAACTTACACTGTATGTTACATTTGTTGGTTTTCCTAATTGCACTCAAACCAGTTCCTAAGAGACAAGAACGACATCCCTTAGAAAATTTGCTGTCATTTCCCACAAAAAAAGTTCTATTCTCTAAGGTTTTCAAACCTTTAATTTCCGACATTAACATATCATTTCTATGATTGATTGCTTCCTCAATTTGTGCAAAAGTAGCATAAATAATTTCTTGTTGTTTTATCATAACTTCCTGATCTTCTGGTAACATGGAAAAAAATTCAAACCATGTTAACGCATCTTTCTTCGAAATTTTCATAATGTATCCTCCTCTAATTAATCTTCATAAAAAAGTCAATCTATATCTTCTTGCTTTTCTTCTGTATCTCTTCTCTTTTTTATTGAGATTTCCGCCTATTTTTATCCCTATAACTCTTTGATGATACATGATTCGAACCATTATTTCAAGCTTTTTATCTTGTTTTTGGTAAGTGAAAGGGGCTGTGGCGTTAAGAATAAACGCTACAATATATTATGCTAATTTTTAATTTGCAAATCAACATATTGTATGTAAATTCCCTAGTGCCACAGCCCCCTTAGCAAACATAAAATTCTAGTTTATGTCACTTTTTCTAAGGTCGTACCAGAAAAAAGTTATATATTTATGTCCATATTAAATTTCTACTGCTAATGCATAAGCACTTCTTACTGCATCAATTACTTTTGCTGGTTTAAGTGAATCTCCAATGCAGTAGATTTCTTCTGCAATATGATTTTTAAGAGCCTTATAATACAGCTCATTTTCTGATTTGAATCCTAGCGCAAGCAATACAAAATCAGCATCTATTGAAACCTGTTTTGTTTCTGTTCCAGATGACTTTGCCAGTGGATTTTCTGTATTCTTAGGAAGTAATGGAGTCCAGCTCATATAAGGGTCTGGTAAGTATTTACTAGTCTTTTTTGCTGCAATAACCTTGCCATTCTCAAACTTTTCAACACGACAACCATTATATAAATTCACATTATCATTTAATCTTAAATAATTCAATAAATGTCCACGATTAGCTGTACATACACCTTCCATAAAATTATCTGCCATTTCTAATACATCTACTTTTTTATTATTTTCATAAGCTAATTTATATGCAGTTTCAACTCCTACAACACCACCGCCTATAACTACTATCTTCTCTTTTCCATCTAAAATAGAAGCATCTACAAGGGCCTCGGTAGCCATTGCATAAGGAGTATTTTTTAAACCTTCAAATGGTGGAACAATATCCCTTGTACCATTAGCAAATACCATTGCATCAAATTGATCTTTTATTAATTCCATATCTACCTTTGTATTAAACTTCTTAATCAAGCTGCAGCATTTCGTGGCTAACAGTTTCAACATTTATACCTCTACAGTATAAATATCTTTTTTACCTACAACAATATGTGTTGTAGAATTTATTCTTAGTACCACAACCCCGTTGATTTTTATTCAATATTAAACTTAACAGTTTTTATTGTGACCTCTCCATCCTTACTTACAGCAGTAATTCTCATCTCATGTTTGCCTTTAGCAGATATTTCCTTTCCGTCATAAAATCTACCATCTAACAGCATAACAACATGAGAATCCTTAAGATCCACACTTATAACTGGAGTTACAGCCTCATTATAAGTCTTGTTGTCCTCTATTCCAGTAACAGTTATTACTGGCTTAGGATTAGTTATAGTAAACCCCTTTACCTTAACAGCTATGTTTCCAAAACCATCAACAGCAGTAACCTTTAAGAAGTAAACACCAGGTTTTGATATTTCAGTATTGTTATTAAATGTATTTCCGTTAAGCTCCATATTTACTGCAGCAGTTTCATTATTTATTGCTACTGATGGAGTTACTGGAGCAGTATAAGTCTTACCATGTTCAAATCCCTGGATAGTTATCATTGGAGCTGCTACTTTTGTTTTTATCTCTGTAATTGACTCTATAGATGGTGTACCACTATATAAATCCCTAGAACCTCTTATTTCAATAAAATCTCCAACCTTAGCATTATCTAAAATATTCTTGTTTTCTAATGGGTTAAAATACTTTGAAATAACCTGCTGAGGAATAATTATTGCACTTGGATCATTCCTGTAATCAGTGCTTGTCTTATTATCCGATAAAATAAATACTTTTTCCTCACCAAACGCTGCATCTTTAGAAGTTAGGTATCCTTGAACAATTACCTTCTTGTTATCAGCATCATTATCCTTAGCTAAAAGAGCTTTTGCAGATTTTACTGATATAATATTTTCTGGCTTTGCAGCTGAAACATTATCTTTTTCAGTATATGCCTTTAAACATACATTAGTATTCTTGTAGATATCTGTAAGGTCATTCCATTCATTACCGTCTCCACTTATGAAACTTTCACCAGCATTTGCTGTAGCTTTTGATGAATAACCTTCCCAAGGATACTCTATAGCAATAGGTTCAACCTCTCCAGGAGTAGTAACTTTAACTAATACCGCAAATCTTTTATCTTTTATAAGGTCTATAGGTTTGTCCACCTTTACAGTATGGTATCCACCATATTCAAAGGTACCTTTCTTTATCTTTATAGCATTATTAAAACCATTTTTCTCATAATCAGGCTGCAAATATAGCTCATAAGTTGTATTTGGTCCTAAAGCGTAGAAACCAGCGGAAGTAAATTTTTCTTTTTCTGTTGAAGTAAATACATTAGCAAACCAAACGCTATTACTATCATTTACACCAGTAGTAGTAACAAAACCTAAAGGATCATATTGATATATTTTGTCATTTTCCTTTACAGGAGCACCCCTTAAAAATTGCGTTGACATGTACTTAGTTATATATTTATCATAATATGATACATAAAAATAACCCTTATCTCCCCACTTTGGTCCCCAACTGTTTTGTGCTATAAAAGCACCGTTTCCAGGAGGAGTATTCACAAAATTTTCCTTTGAATAATTATCATCCCAACCAACAATAGTTACCTGGTGATTTAATGGACTACCAGCCCCAGTATAATCAGTATTCCAGTAAAATGATGCTTTTTCTTTATTGTACACCTTTGCTCTATCCTCTAAAGTTTCGTAAAAATGTAAGTAGCTATCTACAGCACCATTTTCCATTATAGCCTTTTTAAACATGTCGTTATCTAGTGGATTTTGGCGTTCTGGTATAAAATTTATATTTTCTACACGCATTACAGGCTTGTTGCCATCACGTCTTACAACATCTTTAGGTTCCCCAGAAGCAGGAAAAGGAGCGTGATTTTCCAGTACAGGACCCTCTCCACGTAGGAAATAAGCAGCAGCCTCAAGCATAGTTCCTACATAATTTGGTCTATCATAAAGATTATGAGTTGCAATATCTATCTCAGAAAAATCATATCTTTTATTTTCCTTCATTAGTATATTACTTTCTAATGAAGCAATAGCGGCAAAACTCCAGCAACATAAAACATTCCCTTGATCTCTAACTGGATTCACCTTGTTTATTTCTCTCAAGTCAAATTTATCTGGATAGTTCTTAGCTTGGTTTTCTTTTTCTAAAAATTGATACTTTGGTGGAGATTGTATTACCTTTTGTTCTTTCTCTTTAGCCAAAACTGCATTGCTAGGCATCAGCATTGCTGTAATTAAAACAGCACTAATACCCTTTGATAAGAATTTCCCCTTCATAAAAATATACCCCCTTATATCCTTTACGATTTAATGCGATATTATGACCTCCCTCCTTTGTAGATTTATAATTGTTCTTAAGAAACTTTTACGGAATATAATGTAATATAGTATATATCTTACCATTATAGTATTTTATTAACAATGGGTTGCAAAAAAAAAGTCTACAATAACAAAAATTCACTACTGACTTTTTTCACTTTAGGGATGAAATCTGAATAACAAGCATAAACTTCCAGCTTATGTCACAGTTCCTGAGGTACTGACAGAAAAAGACTGTAGTGAAGCGGAAGACTTTTTCCTAATTTCTAACTATAGCACCATCTTATATATCTTTGATTCAAATGTAGCGCTACCGTCTGCCTTGGTGAAAACACTATTATGATGAAATTTTAGACCATTCTTTTCCATCACTTTTATCGATTGTGGATTTTCTATTGCTGCTTCTCCAACAATGGTTTTAATGCCATTTTCCTGCGCTAATCGAATCAGAGCCTGAAGTAATTCGGTAGCGTAACCATTTCCCCAAGCCTCGGGTTCTAAACAATATCCAAATCCCCATTCATCTTCTAATCCTTCTGATCCAATTCCGCATGTTCCAATAATATTCTCCGTATCCTTCCTAATAATTACAAATGAATAATCTGAATCACTATTACTGTCAGGAAGCATGTTCCTTATATCTTCAACATTTTTATACAAAGAATCCCACAGATACTTATTTACTCTCGGATTGCCCCATATGCGAAAAATCTCCTCTGCATCCTCTTTGTTCATATTTCGTAAAACTAACCTTTCTGTCTCTAACATATTAACCTCCCAAAATAAAATTTATCCTCTATAAAGACATTTATTTAAAGTTCAGCATGCTCCAATAATCTTCTTTTTTTCTTTACAATGATTATTTCTATAACACCTGTAATAAACAACAATACATAGCTTAATATCATTACACACCCAACATCTAGTGCGTATCTAAATATATAAAACCATGAACTTCCTAGTATACTAGTAATATAAATTAATGATAAAATAGGCAACATAAAATTTAATGTTGAAATATATATTTCTTTATATATTCCTCATATGATAATCCTGAAACTTTCTCTATTATTAACCCAAGTATCTGATAGTTTTCATTAGAATAGTTATAATTAATCCCAATCGGATCTTTTGTCTCAACATTTCTCAATTCTTCAATATAATCCTTAGTATTATCTAAATCATTCTTAGATACATATTTAATAGCTGAAAATCTACTTAATCCACTAGTATGATTTAATAAATTTATTACTTTAATTTCACTAGCAGCTCTAATATTTTCTAACTTAAACCACGGCAAATAATTTTGAACTGTAGAATTCAAATCTATTTTGCCTTGCTTAACCAATTGCATTATAGCCAGTGCTGTAAAAGATTTAGTTGTAGATCCTATAATTAATGGCGTATCATTTTTTAATACTCTCTTATTTTCCACGTCTCTATACCCAAAACTTTTCATATATAAAACTTTATCCTTACTAATTATACTTACTCCAAGTCCCGGCGCATTTGATGCATTAAACTTTTCATTAATATATTTATCTATTTTTTTCAAATCCAAATTATCATATGCCAATGCCTCCCTAGTTGAAATTACACAACAAAGTATAATTATAGAAAACACTATTATGCTTATGATATTTAAAAATTTTTTCATGCTAAGCCCCTTATTAAACTATTAGCTATACCTCTAATTTTTTATAATAGCCATATTATATGGATACATACCCTTACCTAAATTAATTCTTCCAATTAATTTCTTTGAATCTATATCTATCACTACAATAACATTATTTCCAGTATCTGATATGAACAAATAAAAATCCTTAAGCACCATAGTCGATGGTCCTTTAAATCTTTCTAATTCTCCTATAATTTCATCTTTTTTAGTATCTATTATAGTTATTTTTTCTCCCATCTGATCCCAAAAACTATTTTTATCTCTATTGGTTATATAGGCAATATCATTTTTATCAATAACTATATTTGATGGTAAACAATTTAGCCTTATATCTTTCAAATGTTTTCCATCAATACTTTTAAATTCCTGAATTTTTCGTTTCACTTAAACTGCCTATAAACACGTCATTATTTTTAATCCTAGTCATTTCTTTAATATCATATTTTATTGCATTGTTTTGAATAGAGTCTACTTGCAGATACATTAAATTTAATGCTAAATTAAATTATGTTTTCCAATAATCTCCTTATTTATTCTATACTTCATTATACATTTACTCCAATCAGAAAGCAAACATAAATTTCCAGTTCATATCATAACCCCTAGATTAATGCCAAAAAAGGTTGTAGCAGAGCGGAAAGCTTTTTCTGGTTACTACCTCTAATATCTGATATTGGAGATATATTGTTTTTTTATTTCTGTTCTCTGGATTTTATAATCTCCCCTCATATATACTCTATTAATTATTACTCAGTTGTAGCAATTTCTGCATTTGCCAAACTATTATACTCCGACGTTTCGCTTATCGCACTAAATTCTCCATTTTTAATCACTTGCCCATCTTCCATAAGTATTATTTCTTCAAATTTTTCTAACTCTTCTTTTATATCATGAGTTATCATAATAATAGTTTTATCTTCCAGTTTCAATAGCTCATTCATTAGAGTTTTTGCAAGTTTCTTATCTACTCCAGTAAAAGGCTCATCTAATAGAAGAATAGATGGCTCTTGTATAAGTTTTCTAAAGATAGCAACAATCTTTTTTTCTCCACCACTTAGCTTATTACAATTTTTACTTTTAGCAATTGTATTATATATACATTTGTCTATACTGTTTTTTATCCTGTCTATTCCTATCATTGAATAAGAGTTATATACAGTAATATTATTTTCAAATCCATCAGAAAAAATATATTCATTCTGATCTAAATATGCTAAAACATCACTTGTATCAATCTTACTTATATCCAATCCATCTATATAAATATTTCCTGATTCTATTTTATTAATACCTGCTAAACTTTTTAACACAGTTGATTTTCCAGAGCCACTACTTCCGATAAGTGCATATTTTTTTCCCTTCTCAAACTTAAATGAAAAATCCTTTACTTCAAATTCATCAAAATTAATATTCATATTTTTTATTTCTATATTGGATTTTAATTCTTTTACCCTCTCACAATGGGTTGTTCCTTTCTCACTATCAAGAAGATTCTCCAATTTTGCCCTTACATCTTTCGATGCATTCAACCCGTTTATAGCTTTCATTAACATTTGCATAGGAGCTATATATGAGTATATATAGCCTAATGATGCTACTGCAGCTCCTATTGTAATTTTTCCTTTAATGCAAAGATATGCTGCTAATACTACAGAAAAAAAATTTATCAAATATGTAGAACCACCGTTTATAATTATAGCAATTGTTCTCGTTCGTCCGTATTTATATTCAATATCAGCCATTTCCCGCAACTTTTTATCATGTTCTAATTCTAGATGCTTTCTCGTTCTGTTATTAAACAATCTAATTCCTTGAAGTAAATCAGTAAATTTTAATGTATATAATTCTGTTTTTTTAAGTTCTTCATATTTCTCTTCTGCTAATTTTTTTGAAGTAAACCGAGGGAAAATTGTTATACTTATGACTGATATCACCGAAAGCAACACTGCAATTCTCCAGTCAAAAAATAGTATTATAGTAATGCTATAAATAATAATCATGTTAACAGCCTTAATAATGCTCACTATCCCTGAAAGATAGTCATCATCAATGGAAGCTATATCATTATTGAATATTGATATATACTCCGGAACTGATTTTTCTATGAATTTTTTATTACTGTAGAATGTCATTGCCCTAAATAAGTCTTTTTTCAATATTCTTCTAAACTCAATGCTTCCTCTACTTGTTATTAAATAACCAAAGTAAGATAAGGCAGCTATAACAATTAAACTAAGCATATATAAAAATATATAATATCCTATGTTTAATTCATGCTTTTGCTCAATTGTATCAAATAAATTTCTTTGAATAACCGGTAAAAATGAAAGTATTATTATCAATAAAGCATCTATTGCAATTTGGGCAATAAGATATTTCTTCACTTTCATTATATATTTTTTCATAATATCATTCTCCTCAGCTTAAGCTTGCATAAAAACATATTTAACAATATTTTTTATTTAAAATTTTTCCTTTATCCAAGGTTAAGACCTCATCAAATTCCTCTAAATTATCAACCATTTTATGCGTTATCATTATAATTGTTTTATTTGTTTTTAATATATATTCTTTAAGTCTATTCATAGTCTGATTATCTACACCTGCAAATATCTCATCAAATATACATATTTCTTTATCCTCAAGATAACTTCTAATAAATTTAATGCACCCTTTTTGTCCACCACTCAGCGTTGATGAATTAGGGTTATTTTTAATTACTTCAAAAAACTCTTCTTTGAGACAGTTCTTAACCTCCTGTAACCCTTTATCAGAATATGAAGAAAAACATGTAATATTATTATAGAAATTATCCTGGAATATATGCTCTTCTTGACTAATATAGCTAATAATCGGACTTATATCTATATCCTTTATATCTATTCCATCAATTAATATCTCACCTTCAGAAGTTACTTTCTCTTTAATTAATGCTCTCATCAAGCTACTCTTTCCTGAACCACTACCGCCTACTATGGCATACTTTTTTCCTTTAATAAAATTATAAGATATATTTTCCATACAAAAATCATCATATCTTATACTTACATTTTTAAATTCAATTCCTTTATTAAATGATTTCTTTTCAACCACTCCAACTGATTCGACTTTCATCATATCCCTTATTTTTTCTTTGACTCCTTTGCTTGCTTTATACCCATTTACAGCATAGATAAAGGTTTCAATTGGCTCTTCAAATAAAGTTATAAATCCAATAGATGCAACAGCTGTTCCAATTGTTATTTCTCCACTATACATCATAACTGAAGCCATAATAATTACAATTCCGTTAATTAAGTATGTGGCCGTTGAGTTCATTGCGTTTGCAATTGCAACCACATGTTTATACAAAAACTCCACTTTGGCGTTGACTTTTATAGTATCATTAAGAATTCTATTAAAACTTTCTCTAGTATTACTGTTGATGAGCTTAAATCCGTACAGTAAATCTAGTATTTTTGCATTACATCTCCCAGTATCATCTAAATAGTCCTTATTTCCCCTTGATAATTTTTCTTGAGTTATTTTAGGAAGCACCAAGGCTGAAAAAAGTGCTAAAAATAAAGCTATTATTGCCATTTTCCAATTGACAAATACAAACATTATTACTCCATAAATAATAAACATATTAATTGATTTTATTATATCAACTACAGAATTCAAATATGAATTAGCTAATACCTTTATATCATTTCCTTGTATGGATATATACTCACCTAACTGTTTTGAATGAAATTTTTCACTATTATATCTTGTAATAATTGAAAAAAAGTCACTTCTCATTTCTTTTCCAACCTTTACCCTGCCTTTTATACTAAATATCATTGTTACATATGAAAAAAGTATAATTGCTCCTATACATATAGCCATAGCCAACAGGTAACTCCAAATCTTAACCTTTTCTTTTGAACCTATTGAATCAAACAGTATCTTTTGAATATAAATAAGCATGGAACTAGATGCAGTTATTAGTCCATCAGCTACTATGCTTATAATTAAATCTGTTCTTATACTTTTAAAATATTTTCTCATAATACTTTTCTCCTAATCCATTATGGATGTGTACACATCTTTAGTAATAGCTGTCCAATCACATGTTTTGCTATTTTTCCCAGAAGCAACCCGATAAAACTTTACAGCATACTGAGGACGTATACTGCACTAATCTTTCATGTTACATGTCCAACAAACTTCTGTATCTCCCCACTTGAAATTTCTTAACTTCCTTACTCTCTCAGATTCATTCCATATATTTTTCATTTTTTCATCATTTAGCTTCAATAGCATTTCCCCCATATACAAAATAGTTCCATAATTTATTAAAAATTTATAAATAACACCATCTAAGTATATCATACGACAATAAATAAAAACAATAACATTTATAGAACTATTTATCAGAAACTTCTCTATTTTTCAATAATACCTGACATTAAGTGTTTTCTAAGCCTACGATGCCTACACTAGGATTGATGACAAGCTTTTTCATTTGCTATTTTTTAAAAGTGTATTTTAAATAAAAAAAGCCAGTCAAAGCGATAAACTCACTCCAACTGGTTCCACTAAAATCTTTTATTCAATTATAACACTTTACCATAAACTTACAACCAAAATGATGAAAAGCCACTATACTCAAGATTAAAGTGCCTGTGTATAGTGGTATTTTGTCCACGCTGAAATATTCATTTCCCTTTATATCTAAAATTTTTATATTTATTTTTGTAATCTAATTATGCATATATTTTTGTAAATCTCTTATACTTCTTCCAAAGAAGTCTTTGAAGACCACTTTATAAAATTATCATTATTGGCCCCTCCATTTGATGAAAAATCATCTACCAAATATCCATTTTCTACGTATAATATTCTATCCCCTTTTAAAGCAAAAGATGGATTGTGTGTTATAAATATTACGGTTTCTTTGCTATCTAGTAAGCACTCTAAAACCCTTTTAGATAATTCCACATTTAGAGAAGATGTAGGCTCATCTGCTAATAATATTAAAGATTTATCATTTACTAATGCTCTTGCTATATTAGCCCTTTGTGCTTGTCCACCAGAAATTTTGTTACCTAAATTGTTTAAAATCCCATCATCATCAATTTCTATCTTTTTTACTACTTCATAAATTTCTTCACCTTTATCTTTAAATGATCCCATATCTATATTTTTAAATACTGTTTCTTTAGAATATAACTGTGAATCTGAAGGGATATATGATATAAAATCACTTCTTTTATTTTTATCTAAATAATAAGAAATATCTCTTCCAAGTATCTTTATACTCCCTGTTTCACTCTCATATAATCCGCCTAAAAGCTTTATTAACGTAGATTTTCCACTTCCGTTTTCACCAATTATAACAACTTTTTCTCCTCTATTTATAGTTATATTTATATCTTTAAGAATCTTTTTATCTTTTATTGAAAAACTTACGTTTTTCATCGTAACTGCTATATCATTATTATGAGCGGTTACATTAGAGTTACTATAAGGTTTAGCATCATTAATAAATTCTATCATCCTTTTAATAGGCACAATAACACTGGGTAATTTCATAGACACATTTCCAAAATCTGAACTTTTATTTCGCAAGTATGTAAATATGGATGTAGATGAAGTGATTCCACCTAAAGATACCCTCTCATCCCTTCTTAGGGAAATTAACACGTTACCAAGTAGTATATGGTAAAATATTGATAATACATCCATAATTGCACTAAGCCATGCATTAAGGTGTACCTCTTTATATTCTCTATTAAACTTCTTCTCTCTAGCCTCATTATATAATTTGTATGCAAAATCTTTAGAATCCGTAATATTTAAAAATCTATATTGGTATATAAGTGAATGTAGATTTTCTAATCTCTCTTCTTCCCCTTCCTGAACACTTTTACTTATTTCCCTATTCCTCTTCCATGCATATATTGCTCTAATGATTTCAGATAAAGCCAAAATAAATGCTATTATAAAAAAATATGGTGATATAAAATAAGCCATCATAAGTAAAATAATAATAGAAACTATATTGCTTAAAAAACTCACCAATTGAATCCATAAGGCAATTATGCAGCTACAACCTGACTGTATTCGGTTAAAAACCTCTTCTTTTTTATATTTTAAAATAAGTTCTGACACTGGTAATTTATAGAATTGTGAATACATATCCTTAGTAACATAAAATGATAATCTTGTGGCCCATGCATCTCCATATATATTTATAAAAAAAACAAGAACAAGAAGTACCAAAAATAACCCTGATGATTTTCCCACTGACATAAGTATTGTATTTCCATCTCCAGTTCCCACTGCATCAAATATTTGCTTTAACATAAATGGTATGATAAGTGGTGCTAAAATAGTAATTAAGGAAATAGGAAGTAAAATAAGCATAAACATTTTTCTTTTTCCCTCTAAAATTCTCCAAGTCTCTTTAGAAGCATATATTAAATCTTTAAACATCAAATCACTACCTTTCCCCACAGATCATTTCTTTATATTCACTAGAGTTTTTAATTAACACATCGTGTCTATCCAAAAGTGCTGGTGCATTTTTTTGTAAAAAAAGAACTCTATCACTACTCTTTATAAAATTGACACTATGGGTGACCGCTATTAAAATTAGTCCTAATTCCCTTGTACGCTTCTTTAATTCCTCTAATATATTATTTTCAGAGTTTGGATCCATAGCGGAAGTGGCCTCATCTAATATCAGTACAGGTTTGTTCTGATAAAATGCCCTTGCCATGCATATCTTTTGCATCTCTCCACTAGATAATTTTTTACTATTTATAATGGTTTCTATGCCAGATGGTAGTTTTTTTATGTATTCATAACTTCCGGAATCTCTAATTGCTTTTTCAAAACGTTCTTTATCGTATTCTTTATCATTTAAAATAATATTATTTCTTATAGTAGTTGCAAGACAGCAAGGAGTCTGTTGTAAAATATCCATATAACTCCACATACACTTACGATTAATTTTTTTAATGTCTAAATCATCCCAACAAATAGAACCCTCATAGTCATTGATTATTGATGAAAAAATATTAATAAGAGTTGATTTGCCTACCCCTGATTCCCCTACTATACAAAGCATTTCACCTTTTTCTATCTTTAAAGAATCTATATTACATATGTACGGTGTATCTTTTGAATATCTATATTTAACCCCCTTAACTGTTATCCTCTTTAGGTCTTTTATAATAGTTTTAAAATTTTCTTCACCTTTCAAATTTTGTATATTCAATTCATATAATTTGTCAATCACACTACCTTCTCCACAAACTGCCTTAAAATCTATTATGATACTTGGAAACTTCAAAAGTGAATCTGACAAAATTGGTATTACAACTATAAGAGCTAAGACATTTGAAACTTGCATTTTATAGTTTATAGCCATAAATCCACCATATAAAGAAACTGCAATAACTATCATGACAGTACCAAATCTTGAAAAGATACGTGCTACATTCTGTGCTCTACTAGCCTGGATTTGAAATTGGCTATTTTTAAAAACAGCCTTATCATAATTCGAAAACACCTTAGAACTATTTAAAAAGGGAGTCACCTCCCCATTATATAAATGGTCCCACATAATAGAAAAAAGATTATTAAAAGATTCACCTACTCTTTTAGCTTTTAAGGGAATTTGTTTATTATTATTTATTGAAAAAAATATCATAATACCACAAACACAAAAACAAAAAAGGACTACCTGCCAACTAATACTAACTGCATAAATAACCGCAGTAATAATACAAGCTGTAGTACTAATAAAATTTTTCGAAGTATCCACTAATTTATCTGTAACTTTTCCTATGGTATTTTGCATTATTGGCATAACTTCATTTGGTTTAACCTTATCTAAATTTGGGGTGTTATACACATGAAAAAGTCCTTTATCTTCTAAAATAATTTTAATATTCTTCCTAAAAAAGAATGTAAGCTCTGCAATAATTATTTTAAAAATAATTGAAGTGGTCATAACACCAATAAGCCATATTAATACTTTTTTTAGTTTTGATGAATCAGTATTTATTACCGCACTTACTATTTTTTTGATAATGTCAGCATATACAGCACTAGAAATTACAGAAACCAAGCTAATAGAAATTATAAGTATAAAAACTTTAAAAACATGTTTCTTTGTATAATTTTTTACTGTTTTTCCCCATGTAGATGTAATCATAATTGTTCTCCTTCCTAGCATAATTACATATATAGTATGTATTCAAAAGGAGTTTTTTGGGATTCTTATTTAATACTAACGACTTGGACTAGCATAAGTATCTATATATTGACAAAGATCACTTTTTTCAACTTTCTCTAATCCTTTTAAATTATTTTTAACTGGATATAACACTTCATATTTCTTAACTATTTTTTTCACACCTATCACCTCCTCCTTATTTTTATATTAATTTACTACATTTTTTTTATTTATAATACTCCTTTTGGATACACATACACATATTTAATGTAGAACAAATTAACTATTATAAAACTTTTTTAAAAACATATTATTGTTTGATTGATATAAATCTCCTGCAATCTTATCACCATATACTATATGAATACGATTAACTTCGCATGAAATTTCTGGTACCAAGTGATACCCCCCTGTAATATTTTTATTTTGAATAGGACATTGTAAACACCTTGTATGTAGCACACACTCATCACATTCTGGATCAGATAAATCTAATATATTTCTATAAAATTCACAGGCTTCTTTTTTTACTCCATTATAAACATCCCCCATATTTAAAGGTTTTTTTGTAAAATCTATCCGATGACAAGGATAAAAAGTACCATCCGGCAAAACACTTATACACTGATTTCCAATAGCACACTGATTTATAATATTATTTATATTACTATCAATTACTTTATCTATTGAATCTATATATATAGGTTGTCCATTTTCAAAACATTGCTCATAAAATAATGCAATTTTCCTGTATTCAGACTCATATATATAAATTTTATTCTCATCCCACTTATCTTCATAGGCTATATAAAAGGCTATTGACTTAAAACCCATATTGTATAAATTTATTACATTGCTACTCAATTTCTCTACATTTTTAACAGTTACAGTCATTCTAATAGGTGGAAAAACATCTATATGAAGAGAATTCAAATTTCTTATTATTGTATTCCAAGACCCTTTTCCACTAGTGTATTTACGATAAAAATCATGATTTTCTTCATATCCATCTAAACTCAATAAAATATTTATATTTCTTTTTTTTAATTCATCATATACACCCTCTGATAATAATGTACCATTAGTAGTAACGTGCATTTTTATATCTGGACAATTTTCCATTACATAATCTGCAATTCTAAATAATAATTCTTTTTCAATTAAAGGTTCCCCGCCAAAAAAAGTTATAGTATTATCCTTATAATCTCTATTTTTTTCAAAAAAGTTCACTGCCCCAACTGCAACATTCCACTTCATAGAAGAATTATATTTCTTACCACAAAAACAATATGTACATGTTAGATTACATTGGGTTGTCAAAAACATGGTCATATGCTTTAATTCCATCATTTTATCTCCTTAAATTATAGTTTATTAGTATATACCATACATATTAAGAAAAATTCTCCCTACTATTTATCAATTAAAAAATTATGTTATTTATACATATTTTTTGAATCTCCGTTATATACTTATTACAATTATTTTTTGATATTTTGTCAAAATAAGGTTCTAGAATATATTAAGACAAGCTTAATGTATTCTGTATTAACATTGGAAATAATGATTTTTATTTTAGCCTTAATATCTCATCTGTATTTTAGTATTATACCTTACTATGTTTACCACCAGCTAAAAAGTGCCTATATCAATCAACTATAGTACAAACATAATAAACAATGCTATATATGTTTTCTTTATGTCTCTATTCACTAATAAATAAGTTACTCCTAGGAAAAATCCCATGACAATTCCTTCTAATCCAATCCATATACTACCTTTTGTAAATGCATGCGCCAATCCCCATGTAATTCCACAGATTATTCCCCCATATGGGATGTTTTTTCTTTTATACCATACTTCAAATGCCTTCTGAGTAAAAATTATAATAAGCATAAATAACACTGTTTCAAATACATAATATATATACTGAAAAACAAATAATAATAACCCTTTATGCTGAAACTCTCTGATAACCTTAAATCCTTTCCAATCTATATAGCTTGCCACTAATGCTAGAACAACACAAAATATAATAGCTACCCATTGCCATTTTGTCATCCTATCTGCTGTTTCAAAAAGATTAAACTGATACTTCTTCTTAGATGTAAGGATAAGCAGATAACCTACTATCCCCCAAGAAATGCAGGTTATAATCCAATGAAGGATTGTCTGACTTGTATTCCATTCCTGCATTGCGACTCCATATATCATCGGTTCTAATAAATAAGCATATAATGCTTCTAGCCCTAATCCAGCAAATGCAAGCATTCCTAATGAGAAATAATCCCACCCAGTAATTTTCTTTTCCATATTCAATTTCCTTTCTTCTTTATATTCCTTAATATTTGATTAGCATTTTTTACTTCTCATAACACATTTAAATAATAAATAGCAACACCTATAATATATGAAATTGCAAATGATAAAAATATATTCCTATATGAATTAGGGAGTATCTTTTTCGTCAATTCCTCATTCTTTACTAAAATTATTTCATATAGTTCTAAATAGTTCATGATTTCGTGGTCTTTTTCACTATATAATGTGCCATTTCCTTCTATCATTTTATCTTCATAATAATTAATCTTCAATTTATCCTCCTTTCATATAAATTATATCACGCTTCTTCTTAATTACAACAATCTCCTGTTTATCCTACAACTTGAAATATTTAAGTTGTATAAGCAAAAAACATATCTGAGGTACATTTATCTTGACTAAAAACCCTAATATAATCAATTTAATTCAAACATAGCAAACATAAGTTTCCAGTTTATGTAACGACCCATGGAATGTTGTCAAAAAAGGCATATATAATATCCATAGATATCAAAACAACTATTTCAAAAAGCAATTTGACAAATAATTCTTACAAATATATAATGACACATGTTGTACAACGGTATTATATGCTTTTTAGGAGGTATACAAATGAACAAAAGAATTAAGAAGTTAATAGCTACAACATTATTAATCAGTTTATTAGGTATTACAGGTTGTGGCAATAGTAATAAAACAGATAATAGCACTAAGGACAAAACTAAAAACAATAGTGCAGTGGCAAAAAAAGCAAACACTGACAATGCTAGTCCAAAGCTTAAGATAACAACTCTTGCTGAAAATAAAAATGAGGAACATCAAACATTACAGAATGAATTCGGTTTTTCTGTTTTAATTGAATATGGTGACAAAAAAGTTATTTTTGACACTGGAAAAGCCGGAGAATTTATAAAAAATGCAGAAAAGATGAATGTGAATATTAGCAAGGTAGATGATATGGTGTTAAGTCATGCTCATTACGACCATTGTGGTGGACTTATGCCTTATCTAAACAAATACGATGCAAAGGACACAAAGTTATATTTAAAGGATTCCTTCTTTGAATTATCAGATAACAAATATTATTATGATAAAATTGGTCAGAAGTTTGACTTTACAGATGGAAAACCAGGTTATTTTCCAGTAGGAATTAATTTTAAGGAAAAGGATGTTACAGACAAAGGTGTGAAAATCAGCTATGTTAATGGTGACAGTCAAGACATGGAAAAAGGCATAACAGTGCATGGGCATTTCACTATTAACAAAGGAGACAAGCTAGCACCAAATATGTTGGTGAAAGATGGAGACAAGTACATAGTAGATGACTTTGACGAAGAAGTAGCAGTTTCTATTGAAACAGATAAGGGACTTGTAATTCTATCAGGTTGTTCTCATACAGGAATACTTAATATTGTAAATACAGTTCAGCAGAGAACTGGCAAAAAGGTTTATGCTGTTATAGGTGGATTCCATCTTCTTGATGCATCAGATGAAAAGATTCAGTCCACTATTGATCGTTTCAAGGAACTTGGAGTTGAAAAAATAGGGCTTTCTCATTGTACAGGTCCTAAGGCTACAAAAATGTTCAAGGAACAGATGCCAAACCAGACATTTGTAAATGAAACTGGAAGTATATATGAAAATTAATGCAGTACATTTTGCATAAGACATAAAAAAGTATGTACCATGCTACACCTTAGAATCACATGAAAATATGTAGTCTTGCAATAACGACTACATATTTTCTGACTTCTAATCCCAGGATATTATTGTCCTTTCCAACACCTGCATTTCGTGGCTAATAGTTTCAGCATTCGCTCCAAATATTCTCCACCATTTAAAAAAGCCACTCCTCCATTCCTCAGAGAACTCAACTTATTTATTTTGGTCACATATTTTTTTTACCATACTATATGATTTATAACCTCTTGGATCATTTTCTTTTATAAAAACTATCTTGTATCCTAATTTATCATAGAATTTTTCTGCTTGAAACTCTACTGTACCTAGATTAATGCTATAGACATTTAACTCCTTTGCTTTTTCCTCAATCTTGTACATAAGGTTTTTACCAATTTTATTGCCTCTATACTCTTCATCAACTACAAGCCTGCTTATATACATTGAATCTTCAGTAATGATCCCCTGAACTCCGCCAACAAATTTATTATCATCTAATGCCACAAACATTATATTTCTTTCTTTAATTGGATGAATATTGTTATCTATATTAAATCTCTCTATTTGATTTAATAAAATAGAGTTATATTTATCAATTTTATCAGTAGCTACAATAACTTCTGTTTGCGCATTGCTTTTTATATTAAAATCAGTATTCTTCAAATAGAAATATTTTGTTGTTCTTGGTGTTTTTTCTGTAATTCCTCCTATATCAAAACCTATAGACTTAAAATCTTCAACTCTAGATTCAACTTCAGTATATAATTTTAATCCTACCGCTTTATTCTTATAATAATCACTGACTTCTGAAATCAACTTTTTTAGAACATCAATATTCTCATAAAACGCACTACCAATACTTACCCAATCCCAAAAATAATTTGTATATACAACTCCAACCAGTTTCTCACCATCAACAGCATAAAAATATTCAGTTGATGATTCTCTTTCACCAGTATATTTTTTGTTGTAATCTCTTAAATATTTTATCAGTATATCCTTATATTGAAATTTTTTGTCCTCTATATACCTCACTTTTATCCCTCTTTTTACATTTATTTATGCCCTTTTAATTCTGTAATGAGCCAGATCCCTTTCAAAAACTGGAAGTTTACTTCTAGTTTTTGTTGCTAAATATTACAACAGTAACAGAGCACATACCACTACCTGTACCTCAAAATCTTCTTATAATCTTTTCTCTGCTTCAAATATCCATTCCTTAATTTCCTTGACAATTCCTTCAATGCTTCCAATCTCAAATGGATTTTTCATATTTCCAGTCTTAATAACTTCATTAAATGTGAAAGCTCCACCTGCTTTACATAAGTTAACATAATCCTTCCAGGCCTTTTCCCTGTCATTCCTTGCCTTACTCCAGAACTCAAAAGCCACAACTTGGGCTTAGCAAACATAAACTTCCAGTTTATGTCACGACCCCTGGGGTCGTTCCAGAAAAAGGCTGAAGTGAAACGAAAGACTTTTTCTGGTTTCTAATTAATTATTCACCCCAATGAGTGAAATTAACCCATTAGCCAATGTTTCTCCCCAGTATAAATAATCATGTCCACTTTTAAACTCTTCAAATTCAACAGGATATCCTTTTTTTATTAACACATCTCTTAATTTTATATTTGTATCAATCATATCTTCTTTATCTTCTAGAACACCTACATTTAGGTAGAACTTAAGAGGTAATCTATCTATTGCATCAAATTGAGTACTAAGCCAACAATCACTTTCAGCACCCTCATAGCTTTCTGGTTTATACCAATATGATCCAGATTGAGAAATTACATTTCCAAAAACTTCTGAATACTTTAATCCTAAATATGCTGCTGTCAATCCTCCTAAACTAAGTCCCCCTATTATACCTTCATCAGCTTTATTAGAAATATTATAATTATCTCTAACCCATGGAATTAATTCTTTAACTATGATATCTGCAAATGTATCATTACACATTAATTCTTCTTCTCTTGTTTCAGTAGAATCAATAAATATTACAACTACATATGGTATTTTTTTATCAGATATTAAGTTGTCCAACACTTTGGTAGCTGAAAGCATATTAATGTATTCATCTCCATCAGTTAAAACCAAAAATCTATATGGTTTATTACTTTCATCATAATTATAAGGTGTATAAATTCTAATTCTGCGATCTTTTTCTAATTTTTCACTATGAAATTTATGTTCATGTATACTACCTTTTGGAACATCAGTTCTCTCTTTAACAAAGAAATGTTCTTTTTCATTGGGCATTAGCGCATAAGATTTTATTAACTCATCTTCCCCGTCATCATCTGTAAAAACTATTAGATTTTTATTAAATATATCATGTGTTGAATTTTTATATCTTTTTTCCCAATCATCATCAAAAAAATCATTTGGAGAGAAAAAATAACTAAAGCGTACATCATTTCTTATTTTATAATTTATATGCCATATATCTGTGTCTAAAAGTCTTTCCATTTTATTCTCACTAAAATTCCCTGCTCCTATTGGTGGTATTAATACTACATTTTCAATTTGTTTATCAGCTTTATAAATAAAAGAAACTAATACATTTTCATGATCTCCATCAATTTTCTCTATTAAAGGGGTACCATTCTCCTCTATCTCACACCAAAATTTTTCCACAGCTTGATTATTTCCTTGTTGAATCTTTTCTTCTAATTCTATAATTTTTTTACTTCTTAATAATGATTTTTCCATAATTTCACTCCTTAAATTTATTGTCATTTTCAATTTTATTGCCTATTTAATAAATGTTATGCAAAGTGAATATAAAAATTTGTAGTAACTTTAATCTTTTTCAACACCCCCTTCCAAAAACTTTTTAACCTTAGGCACTGTAGATAATCACTCCTACTCCAGTTCTTTTTATAAATTTCGTTTTATTATTTATACCTTCTATTGAATCATTGATTAATCTATTCTCAAAATCATTTAAAATTTCTCCAAACCAATTTTAAATGATTTTTATAACCTTATAATATTCTTTAATCCCATATTCTTTTACTTTTACACACCATTTTTTAAGCATCTATTAGCCAATTTCTAAGGTAAACTATTAACTCTTCTTTTTCCTATTATCAAGAATATAAATTATTTTATTGCTTTTTGAATATGAATTTATAATTGCTATCACATATTTATGTCCTTTCTTTACAGCAAATTCATCAATTTCAAAATACTCTACACTTTTTTTGTATAAAGTTTCTTTAAATTTTTAAATTAACTCATCTATATAATTGTGAAATATATTCTTTACTTTGTGATATCAATTTTCTAATTCTTCTGCAACTTCATTAACACTTGTTTTCAAAGCAACTTTAATAATTTACTCCTTAAACCTATCAATTTTTCTTTGATGTTTTTGTAAAAATGATATTTTAATTGGAATTTCTCTATGATGACAATGGATACATCTTAAGCTTATTTTTTAACGATTAAAGATACTTTCTTTCACAAAATATCTACATCTATAACAATATATTCATGGGTTTGTTTGCGATGTTACCCCATTTAGGCTATTTAAGGCACAATAAAAAAATAACAGATTACTTTAAAACAATTGTTGATTTATACTTAATTTTAGCATAATATACTTAATCTAACAAAATAATTTTTGCTTTTATTATACAAAAATATAAATTAAAATATTGTTTTTCTCCAAAATGAATATAATGCCCCTTACTCCAAAGTTAATTCTATATACTTAAATACCCCTTCTTTCATTTTTCAATATTTATTGCAATAATCCATTTTCAATATTTTCATTTTTTCTAATACGTCTTTATATCCCTTCATTATTTCTTTTTTGCTTTTATTCTAACGTTTCTCTAATTACCCTCATATCCCTTTTATAGTATTATCTTTACTATGATATTAGGGATAATAAGCTAGTATCACTTTTTATCATATTCAGCTAAAAATTTCTACTAATTTCTTTATAAACTGAATTCTACAACTTCTATTTTCTAATCCATTATCAGCATTTATTATAAGTGTATCTTTTGATTTATCATAGTTATTTTTAACCCAAAAGATGCTATTACATCTACTATAAAACATGTTACTATATCTAATTGCACTAATAAATTTGCTCCTTACTTTAAAGCGAAAGCTGATAAATTTAAGACTAATTTAAATTTACAATCTAACGCTTGCCAGGCTGATGAAACAGTCATTTTCATTAATGGTGAACGTTATTATTTATGGCTAGTCATTGACTCTGAAACACGATTTGTTTTGCCCTTTCATATAAAAAAATCACGCAGTGAAGACTCATCATTCACACTGATAAACCAAGCTAAACACTTTCTAAATCCATTAAACTTTATAACTGATAAACTACCTTCTTATAACCAAGCTCGAAGCTATTGAATGAAAGCAAACATGTACCTGTTACTGCTATGCCTAGCGACATAACTAATAACTTAATAGAGTCTTTTAATAAAACATTCAAAGCATGGTATAAAGCTAAAAAAAGATTTAATTCTTTTGAGAAAGCGAATAATCTAATATCCTTATTTATCTTTTACTACAACTTTATTAGACCACATAGTTCACTAAATAAACTAACTACTACTAGGTAGCAAGGTTGGAAAGTGATGAATTAAATAAATTTTCTTGGTTTGTACGCTGTATAATTTTTATTAATATCTTTGATTAACCTGCAGAAATCCGCTTTATTGCAGGTTTGTTTGCCATACAATAAAATAATCAAACTTATATAGTTTTCAAAGAACGAGTAATTGTATGAAATATTAAACTCCTTTTTCATATCAACTTAACAGATTCCCTATTTGAGCTTTCACAGAAAGTCCTTAGCTCCTGTAATTGCTCATTTTTAGTATCATCAATTTTTATTACTCAACCCCACTTTTTTACATAAAACACCTGACAAGTTTGTAAAAAGTTGCGACCACCCTATTAAAAACATGTTTTAATACAAGATTTATTTTATGCTTAAAAATTGGAGCTCTCATGCTAATTATCAGCAATTATTTTTAAAATCTCCTTGTTTATACAAATCTTTTTCTAAAAATTTTATAGAACTTGAACCTTCTATCTCTAAGTTGTATTGCTTAGACTTAGATATTCTTAGCGAGATATTAAAACCTTATTATTCTAATACTGGTAAACCTACAACCCTTTAACCTGAAATATTTCGTTCATTTTCTTTAATGCTTTTTCAAAAAAAACAAGCATTACTAACTGAGTTTAAAAGCTTCATACTAGTGAGTTACTTGCGACCTGTATAGATTTCACTAAAAGTAATGTCCCATCACTTGGTACTCATTATGATTTTATATCTAGATTATGCCTCTTAAATCTATCATCGGACAGAAGTAAACTTAAAAAGACATATTTATATAAGAAAAAACATCTAAAAACAAAAATAAAAAGCTTCCTAATAAAAAAAACGTTGTCATTAAAAGCATTGCAGATTTTTTTGAAGCTTTCCGCTCATTCTACTTAAGATCCGAAAGGCTACTTCAGAAAATATTCCCACTAGTCGCTGTTACATAAGCTTCCAGTTTATGTAACGACCCCTGGCAGGTTATGCGAAAATCAAAATTGCTTGCAAGTTTTTAGTTTGGCATTTTATTTTTGATAAAAAAACCAAAAATGTGCCTTTAAAATAGTTTTAAAAAGTCTTATTTTATTGATTTAAGATAAAACATAAGTTATTTTTGAAAGTTAATTATCAAAATATTGCATTGAAAATAATTTTCGCACAACCTGCTGGGGTACTCCTAGAAAAAGGTTGTAGCGGAGCGAAAAACTTTTTCTGGTTTCTATTGCTCTTTCAGAATTAGTCCTAAATCCAACTGCAATAACTGCTTCTAAATTATAAAATTTAGTGTTATATTCTTTCCCATCAGAACTAGTTCGTCGGAATTTCCGACATACTGAATTTTCATCTAATTCACCATCTAAAAAAATATTTTTTAAATGCTCTGTAATGGTTGAACGACCTTTTTCATAAAGAGTTGCAATCATTTCTTGTGTTAACCACACGTTATCATCTACAACCATAACCTCTATGGAATTTTCTTCTGTTTGTGAAGTAAAAATTAAAAATTCTGCTGTGCTGTTCCTTATTTGAAGTTTATTATTGTTTTTAGCAAACATAAACTTTCAGTTTATGTCATGACTCCTGGGGTCGTTCCAGAAAAAGGCTGAAGTGAAACGAAAGACTTTCCCTGGTTGCTAATTTTTTAGATATATTTATAATACTCAATGATAATGGCAATATATTAAATTTTATTTTAAAATATAGTTAAATTTTGTTATAGCTGAATAGTTACATATTGACAATTACATAAATAAAAACTATAATTTCAATCAGGAAACCACAAAAACTTAATTGGTTTCCTGATTGAAAGAGAGGGTTTTTAAAATGAAAAACAAGGTATTTTCTAGAAAAGAGCTTTTATTTTTAATTACAATAAGTTTAGCTTTAGGTATTAGACAAATGGCAATGACTATGGTTATGCCCTTTATTTCTACCTATAGTAAAACTTTAACCTATAGTAATGCAACTTTAGCTGGGGTAGCCCTTGGTATGTTTGGTTTAATGCAAGCTGTATTTCAAATTCCTTTTGGAATATGGAGTGATAAAATAGGAAACAAACCTGTAATTTTAATTGGACTTTTACAAGTAATAGTAGGACTTTTTATTGCTTTTCTTTCTAAAAGCATATATATGCTTATTTTTGCTAGAGCTTTGCAAGGAAGTGGAGCTGTGTTAGCTACTGGATATTCATGGATTAGTAGTAGTGTAGATAATAAAAAAAGGCCTAGAGCTTTAAGTATTTTAGGGATAATTATAGGATTTGCAGCAGCATCAGCCTTTGCTATAGGTCCTTTAATCAATAATTATTTATCTGTAAGACAAATGTTCTTAGTATGTGCTATTTTAATTTTATTAGTATGGCTTATTATATTAGTTTTTTTAAAAGAAGATCATAATAAAAACTCTCATAAAACCATTGAAAATAAAGTTAAAATTAAAGATGGAGTAAAGATTTTATTAAAGACTTAACTTCTGCAAAATAAAAAGTTGAATTGGTACTATTACCAAAAAATAAATATGGCACACTGACTTTTTCCGTGTAAAATATAAGTTACAACACAAATATTACCCGGAGGTGGTCAGTATGCCAAATAAATTTAATAATATTATATCCATTAATGATGAACTTTACAATTACTTAAATGATGTAAATTATGGAATGAGTAAACCGCAATTTCATCATATAACCACTATTATTAATGGATTAATAAATTTAGATGGCACAAAGTCTTTACTTAAAATCTCAGAACATATACTAACTGCTAAAAGTAGTAGCTCAATATATAGATTTTTGAGTCACTCCAAGTGGGACGATAGTCTCATTGATAGAAATCGCATTAACTATTTAAATTTACATTTCAATAAACTCATAAAATCAAAATCCGTAGGATTCTTAGTGATAGATGATACCGTGAATCCTAAAATACAAGCAAAGAAAATGCAAGGATTAAGCTATAATCACTGCCATACAGAAGGTAAAACTCTTTGGTCTCACTGTGTAGTTACTTCTAATTTTGTTGCAGGGAATATGTCTATCCCTTTAACCTACAAGCCTTATTTAAGTGAAGAAAACTGTAAAAAACACAATAAAACTTTTATGGGAAAGTCGGATATAGCTTTAAATTTTATTAGTTCTTTTGAAAAACCTATTAACTGCGATAAAGTATATTGTCTTGTTGACAGTTGGTATACTAGCGAAAAGTTAATAAACGGTTGTATGCTAAAAGGTTTTAACCTTATTGGTGCTTTAAAATCTAACAGAAAAATTTCTCCATTAGGAATCACAATGCAAATTAAGGAATTCGCTAAATATATAAATCCAGCTACCTTAGATGTAGTTACCATCGAAGGTACTGAGTATAGAATATATAGATACGAAGGTAAAGTTTCAAAGTTTGAAAATGCAACAGCCTTAATTTGCTATGAAGTTGATGGAGATGGCTTCAAAGATCCTGTATACCTAATGTCTACGGATGTAGAACTTAACAACGAGGCTATAATAAAATACTATCTAAAAAGATGGAGTATTGAAACTAACTACAAATATCTTAAAACACACTTAGGATTTGATGAATATAAAGTTCAAGGTATACTCTCTATAGAGAGATACTTTCTGCTTACATTTTTAGCAATCAATTTCCTAGAGATTTATAGGTTATATCATCTTAAGGAGCTTAAAACAATTGGAGATACCATAAAATCCATCAAAAGCCTAGCGGCTAAAGAACTAGTATATTTTGTTTATGAGCAAGCTAAACAAGATGTACCTATAGAAAAAGTACTTACCGAGCTAAAGTTAGCCTGTTAGAAAAATTTGTTAGTTATTTATAGGATAACTATAAGTATTACCAATGTAATAATATTCACATATATAAATATTTATCTATAAATGGATTTTTAGCTTTTAAAATTAAAGAAGTTAAGTTAAAGAATAAGAAATTCTTAGGGCTTAATATAGCAGGGTTTTTAAATAATTATATAATGGTTGCTGTATTTTATATAGTTCCTATTTACCTTAACCCAATTACTGGGTCAAGTGGTATGTGGAAGATTTTTATGCCCTCTGTTATTATTGCAATAATATTTATGAGAAAATCTATTGTATTAGTTGAAAAAGGGTACAGTTCAACTTTAATTATGTTAGCCTTTGTTTTGGCTGCTGTAGGAATATGCTTTTATTTTAATGAAAACTCCTTTTATTTTATATTAATAGGAAGTATATTATTTATGACAGGATATATTTTATTAGCTACTGTAATACCTTCTGTAGCTAATGATATCGCAGAAAATAGTTATAGAGGAACTGCAAATGGAATAATAAATAGTTTTCAATATGTTGGCTCCTTTGTAGGATCTGTGATTACAGGCGCTTTGTGGAATAATCATAAAGATATTGAATTATTTTTAATAATTTTAATATGTGTCCTTGGCATATTTACTGTAGAAAGGCCTAAAAATATTTTATCTAGAGAGTTAAAACTAAAATAGAGGTGATCAATTGAAAAATACAATAATGAAAGTTGCTGCTGAAAAAATACAGTGTCACGGATTAAGAAAGTTTACTATGAATGAAATAGCTTCAGAGCTTAAAATAAGTAAAAAAACTATATATAAGTATTTTAAAAGTAAAAATGATATTATTTTTGAATATTTTAAAGAAATAATTGAAAGTGATAAAAAATACACTATGGAAGGAATAGAAAAACAAAGCTCTTTAGAAGATAAGTTAAGTTCAATAATTTTTTCTTATCATAAATATAAGCTTCCTGTTAGCATATTAGATGAAGCCTATAAGTTTTATTATGAAAAATGGAAGGAAATTGAATCTCTTAAAAATTTTAAATTAAAACTCATAGAAAATATATTAAAAGAAGCTATGGAATCAGGTGAGCTTAAAGAGGGTATAGATATTCACATTATAAGTTTTATATTAGAAAGTGTCAGTAGTACCCTTTTAGATTATAAATTTTTAAGTAAAAACAATATAACTATGAAAGATGCAATGGATGACACTTTAAAGATACTTCTTTATGGTATTTTAAAAAATTAATAGAATATAAGTTATGTTTAATGGAACTCAATAATTGTATTAATGGGAGTGTATTGTTAGACGATGCCCAAAGTTAGCTGATTCTCATATCTCCAACTATTCTTACATCTGCTGGTAAATTTGTTGGATGTGAGAAATGTATACTATGAAACTTCCAGCAATTATTACATCTCAATAAGACTGCAGTAAATCTAAACGGTCTTATTACTTCTTCACCTAGATTAAGATCAAACAAACTCATTGAAATAGTTCTTAGTGTATCTAGCACTTTATCTTTTGATTTGATATCTGAATCTATACTTTGTTTGATTTTATCTAGGCACTTCTCATATGCTCTAGCTTCTTTAAGTGCACTATGTAAGAATCCCTCTGTAGTAACCCAAGCAACATCTCCTAGTGAAGAAACTGTAGCTCCATCAATATCAAGGACAACATTCGCCCAATACTTCCAGTCTGAACCAATTAAATTCTTAATTTCATCTTTTCCGTTACACCATTCAGAATCTGCTGTTCCAACTATTAGAGAATCATCGTCATTTACAAAAAGCTCCTCAACAAATTCATCCAATGCATCCAAGTCTCTCTTTCCATATCCCTCTTGAAATCGTGTTAATGTTAACCTAACATTTTTTTGCACTTCTTCACAAGCGTTACCTTTAACTGCTACTCTGCTTTTATTATCATAAATCAACATAAAAAATCCCCCTAATATAAAATTCTACAAAACATAGCAAACATAAACTTCCAGTTTATGTCACGACCCCTGGGGTGCTGCCAGAAAAAGGTTGTAGCGGAGCGAAAAACTTTTTCTGGTTGCTAAAAGCTTCGCTATTCGGAGTATCAGAGAAAGCCCTTCAAGGCGTTACCCTCTCATTTGACTTTTCAAACTATCAGTTCTTAAACAATTTCTTTCAATTGCTTAGGCAATTCTTTTCAAATTGCAACGTGTCACACTATGGTACGGTTTACCGTATCACTGTAACTGCGGTTTTAAACAAGTACGGAAATACGGTGTCTGTTACTTATTAATCTAATGACTTAATACCCAGGTTATCAAAGTTTGCCCATGCTACATTGTTATCAATATATCTAACCATTCTATAGGCTTAAATCCACACTTAGGCCAAAATGTTGAAGAGGTAAGATTCATTATCCTCCAATCTGCTGTTATATAATCATATCCCTTTTCTTTCATGATTCTATAACCTTCATTCATTAGCTTTTTACCAACACCATTTCCACTTTGAGAACCGCAACTACCTGAGATACTTAGCTCTACTCCGTTATCAGGCGTCATTAACGTTGAATCGGTCGATCCATACAATGCACTGTATTATTTGACGTTTACTTAACAAATGTCACTTATTGTGCAAATAATATTTGTTTACTCTCTATTACATAAAGTGTGTACAGAATAAAAAAATACCAAGAGTATTATTCCTAATCTCCTGGCATTATAATTCTTATTATACACCCAGTATGAGCACAGTTTATCATGTTAGATTAGTAAAATCACCTTATAACTTCACCTTCAGCATTAATTTTTTTAAGCTCTGCATAGTTATTTTTATTTTTAATAAAGTTCTCATATTCCATATCCCTATGACGTAGAAATTCATTAAAGAATTTCAAGGATGCCATGCTTACAATTTCATGAACCTTTTTGCTTGAGATTCTCCCACCAAAACACTCTGCATACTGAAGGTTCAATACTGTTTATATCAATCCTGCCCTTAAATAATTCATCTTTTTCATTAATATTAAAAACATGGTCTACCATAAATAACATGTCTCTTTTTCTAATATCCCTTAACTGTCTCCAGGTTTCATCTGTTATTGAACCCATCATTTCCTTTTGAAGCTTCCCTGTAACCCTGATAACATCACCATCAGGCATAACAGTATAATCAGTTTCATATAAGGAGCCAAGGGTAATTACAATATAGCCTTCCTTTACAAGGTTTACTGCAGTAAATATTGCAAAATCCCTGTCCTGAAATATCCCTGGTGAATAAATAATTACGGGATACTTATCCACACCATTTTTAATAGGAACATTTAAAAATACATCTATCCTTAACTTATTAATATATTCTACAGCTTCCTTTGTATTGCCTACATCTTCTATAAAAAACTCTGTATGGGGCTGGAATAAATCCTTGTACAATATGCCCTCTCCACTGCAGGATTGTTCTTCTGCAGGATAGAATATGCTCATGATTATAGTTCTTTTTTCCTTACTGCAGCTAAATATTTCATCTCTGCTATTGTCCTTAACAACTCTTAAAACTCTTCCAATTTTCGTACAAATCACTCCTCAAAAAATTTTCCTTTGAAGAAATTTTCATTTCTGAGGTTCTTTGCTGTGACCCTAAACATAACGCAACCATCTGGACATACGATATCCTTGCTATATCTGCTGCTACCCCCGATATTTTCTAAATCTCCGCCACTTCTTACTGCCTCCATAATTGGAAACAAAATCATCATTACCTTGGAGCAGATTCCCTGTCCATCTTCATTTACAGGGCAGCCGTATGTACAGGTATATTTGTCCCCCACTTCCTCTCCATTTCTGCAATATCTTTCAGTGTGGTCACTGCGAAGAAAACCTGTAACTTCAATTTCCCATTCATATTCTTCGTCATACCATTTTTTCACACTTCCACCCTCCTTTCCATTTTACTTCTATCTATATAATACATAAACTTCAATAAAAATACAACATTGATTCAAGTATTTGTTGAAAGCTTCTCAATTTATTTTTATACCTTTATTTTTAAGTTCCGATGCTTTCAAAATAATCAACTCCTTTGTATTTTTAGGCAAGAAAAAAACAGGGTTTAATTTCCCTGTTAATGACTTAATCTATAATAAATTTATCCAATCTCTTCTACTATATAATATTCTAATAATTGTAACTGTTTTACTCTCCTCAGTCACAATATAAAATACAATATAGTTATCCACCATAATTTTTCGTATACCTTTATAAGCAAGTCTATCATCATCTACTAATGCATTCCTTAGTGGTATACCTTCTAAAGGATTAATTCCTTTAGCAATTTTTGAAATTACCTTTTTTGCAGTTTCAGGTTCTAAAAGTTCTTTAGATATATATGCACCAATCTCATATAAATTTTTTTCAGCGGGTTCAGTAATTTGAATATCATACATACTCATTTTATAAATCCTTCTCTATATCAGCCAATGCTTCTTTAAACGGTCTAACTTTTTTCTTTTGCATAGCATCAACACCCTCGTCAAGCAATTTATACAGCTCAAATTTGCCTACAAGCTTTTCATAGGTTTCAATGCTCATAACCACTAAATCTCCCTGCCCATTCTTTGTTATATAAACTGGTTCTTTATACTTATGACAAAATGCTGATATTTCACTATAATTATTTCTTAAATCTGAACTCGGTCTTATTGATGGCATAACATACACCTCCTGATTAATATATCAATATTATATCACTTTATTGATATATTAATCAATATTCTGTCGTAAATCAACTTTTTTTATTTATGGTGTCACTACGGGTTCACTAGGTACCGCAGTAAACCATCCACTAATAATTGTTGCGTCCACCTCAACGCCATCCTCATCAGCAATAAATCTATATTGACCATCAGCTTCCCTTAGGTAAAACTTAGAAAACATACGTTTCCAGTTTATGTCATGACCCTGGGGTCATAGCCATGTTGTATTTACAAAATTATTATCTAAAATATTATTCAATATAATCTATAACTTTTGCTGGACAAGAAAGAATTGTTTGCTGAAGCCTCTCTCTGTCTATATCTACATCATAAGATTTAATATATGCCTTTTTACCTTGCATACCAAAAATCTCGGGATAATTTCTGCTGCATATTGTACATCCCATACAAGCTTCCCTGTTTAACGAAAGTCCCCTTGCTTTTTCTTCTTTTTGTGCTAGATCTTCATCTTTTATAATCTTTGAAGCAATCCACGAAAATACTACTATAGCAATTACAGTTAATACCCAACGAATTGCCATAAACTTTATACCCAAAAACTTTACTTCGTTTAATAGCATTGGAACCTTTATTACTGCCCAGGAACTTAAGATTATAACTAGATTTCGTATAGATGCCCCTTTTTTGTGAAGCATTACGCACATAGGAAATGCTGCATATATGGGTCCCGCAGATATGCTACCTAAAACAAACGACAATATGATACCTTTAACCTTGGATTCTTTTCCTAAGTATTTTGAAATTTTTTCTTTTGCAATCCATGTATCCAAAAGCGCAGTAAGAATAAATATCACTGGCATTATCATAAGCATTTCTTTTATATAATAGGCACTGTTTTTAATTGATGTAACACCCATAGATGGTTTAGTTACAAACATTATAATATAGGCAGCTATAACCATTACCAAAAAAGTATTATCTTTTGCTTTCTTTAAGATTTTCATACAATCACCCCCATTACCATAGCAATCATTATGGCAAATAAAAAACTTAATCCATTTCTCGTGGCAGTAAATTTAAGCCCAAATTCACGCTTTTCAAGTGGAAATGTTGCGATTCCTACCATAGTAAGTGTAGTTAAAAATGCCACAGAAGGAACTATACTAACCCCGGCATCAACCAATGTTCCAACAAGCGGAAAAGCAATAAAGGCAGGAATCAGAGTAACTGTTCCAAATACCGCCGAACCCACCGTTGCTATGAGCAATGATTGACCTCCTACAAATTTGGCAATATTTTCTGGCGGTAATATTGTTAGAATTAAGCCAATTAAAAAAATAATTGATAAGATGCTTCCCAGCATACCCTTGCCCATACCAAATGCCATTTTAAGTGCTTTCAATGTCTTAGATTTATCCTTTTTTATAGAAATCAAAAGGAATATGATTGTTCCTATCCACATTGCTGCTGTAAAAATATCCATACAAATCCTCCATTCTTTTTGTAATAACATAATTATAAATTACTTTATTATGTTCAAATAGACACCGATGTTTCTTTTTGATATAATATTTAAAAATGGAGGACTTAATTAATATGAATATTGACGTTTTACGAAACATTTCATTATTTTCAACTGTAAGGGAACCTGATTTAGAAAGACTAATAGCAAGTAATCATATTTATCAAAAACACTATATGAAAGGCGTAACCGTTCATAATGCAAATGAAACTTGCCAAACATTAGATATTGTATTATCAGGAAGTTTAGTTGCATACTCTTTATCAACCAACGGTTCATCGACTACGATGTTTGAATTTAGTAAGGGAAGTATGCTCGGAACAAATTTATTATTTGATGAAAGCCACGATTACCCTCTTAATATCTATTGTCTTACAGATTGTCAAATTATCCACATTGACATAAATGCTGTATTAGAATTCTTGCACGACTACAATTTTACATTGCATTATATAAGGTCACTCTCACATAATTCGCAAGGAATAAATCAGAAGATAGCAATGTTTACACAACGAACTCTTAGAGAAAATATTATGAATTATCTTAAACAGCAAACCATCATACAGAAATCTTCAGTAATTCTGCTTCCAATGAGTAAAAGGCAACTCGCAGATTATTTCGGTGTGCAAAGACCTTCTCTGTTTAGAGAACTTAAAAAATTAAAAGAAGAAGGTATTATTGAAATTAATAACCGTACAATCGCAATAAAAAAATATAAATATTAAACAACTTTATACATAATTAATATATTGACTTTACACATTAAATAAAAAAAGCACATATCTTAGTATAAAATCAAAAACATCAAGTTCTTCTTCTATTTTCTGTCCATCTTCATGCCTTTCATAAACAAAAGTTACCTTTTCACCATCATATCTTTTTATTCTTGATTCAGCTATTACTGGCCTTGCAGTATATCTTCCAACATATCTTCCTGCTTCCTTTGCTGTTTTTATTTTTCCTTTTCCATATACATAAAATCCATTTTTTAATTTTTTATACAGTTCATTTTTTAATTTTTTAAACTTCTTTCTGTCACTCTCAAGGTTATTTCCTATCTCATCTAACAATATTTTCTGCCATCTTTTTCTTAATGCTGTATAGTTTATATGCTTGATATTTTTCCAGGCTGTAATTTCACCTGCCCCACCTTCGGTAACAATCAAATGCACATGGGGATTCCACTTTAAATCTCTACCAAAAGTATGAATAACTGATATTATTCCTGGAGTAAAACATTCTTTTTTATTTAAATCTTTAAACCAACTCTCTTAATTTCTCCACAACTCTCACAGTTAAATTCAATAAACCCTTTGTCTAGCGATCCACAGTTAATCATTTTGTAAACTTCTCTATCTATGTTAGCTCTAATTTTGCCCTTATTGATTTCACGGAATTTTTCCCAATTATCAACAAATATTTGTTTTATTACTCCACGCATTTATATCAATCCTATTCTAATTTTAGAAATAAAAAAGAACCTACCCCAAATAGTAAGTTCCTTAAATTATTTCATAATCATTATTAGCACACATAAACTTCCAGTTTATGTCACGACCCCTAGGGTACTGCCAGAAAAAGGTTGTAGCAGAGCGAAAAACTTTTTCTGGGTTCTAATTATTCTTTGAAATATTATAGGTCATCAGCCGAATACACTTAGCCTTCTTAAAATCTTCTACCACTTCTTTATAATTAACAAAGTCTCTACCTACAACAATTTCCCCGCCTTAATACGGTATATTCATTTTCATAAAATAACATTATCCTTCTTTTAAAAACTATTCTTGTTTCATATTAAGAATCATTCCATCTTGAATTTCAAACTTTGTTTTAAAGTACGTTCTATTTTGACAATATCTCAAAATGATTTCACGCACATAATTGCGAGTGCAATAACTTTCTTCTACAATCTTATTTCCATTGTTATCTTCTTTTTCACGTGTAAAAAGTTTCATTTCTTCCCATGCATCTTTAATAGAAGTTACAAGCTCTTCGCTTAATTCAAGGTGTGAAAGAATTGTAGCATTAAGTTCCTGAGCCTTAATTTCTTTAATTTTTTCAAACTCACTAAGTTGTTTAAGTTCTGCTTCAATTGCTTTTGTATATGTATTCATATTTTCTTCTCCTAATAATAAGTAGTCAGGAGTTACATCTAAAGTTTTTGCTAATTCAAGTAAATACACTGCTACCGGCTCATTATTCCCCTGTTCGTAATTTCTGATAGTTTGAACAGAAATTTTTGTTATTTTAGCAAGTTCTTCTTGAGTATAGCATCTTTCTTTGCGAATTCTTTTTAAGCGCGCTGCAAAGACTTCTTTTTCCATAACTTCCTGCACCTCCAGTATTGCATATTGCAACACAAAATTGACTACCCAAGTATTAGTAGTAACGAAAAAATCGACAAGTATTTATCTTCCTTTTATGTATTTTCCGCTTTTAATTCTCTGATCATCCGGCTTCTCCGCATCGTCAGGAATGGCCCAATATGAGCCAACTTTCATCGCTCCTGGAATACGATCCTCCGAACATAATACCTGGATCCTTCTAACGGAGATGCCCCACTTTTCAGATGTCTGTTTTATTGATAGCAAACATAAACTTCCAGTTTATGTCACGACCCCTGGGGTTGTTCCAGAAAAAGGCTGAAGTGAAACGGAAGACTTTTTCTGGTTTCTACTTTCATTTATAAAATTTATGTTTCATTAATTATTTATCATTTACTATAAGCTTCATATCCATAAGCTCAAGCCCCTTTAAAAATCCCAAATTATGATATACATTTTCAGCTTCATTTTCCACATCTACATATAACCTAAGTACTGGATACTCTTCCTTTAAAACTGATAATGCTTTTTTTAGCATTTTAGTTCCAAGCCCTCTGCCTGCATAGCTTGGCTTAACAGCTACTTCCCATACTAGCGGCCATTCCTGCCATAAAGATATTAAGCAAACTCCTACTAATTCTTTAGTTTTCTCATCATATATAAGTGTAGAAGCTTTATTTAAAATTTCTATATGATAATTATCTTTAAAATAATCTTCAATCCACGAAGCACGCTCTTCTACACTATATGTGGAATTTGATCCTACATCATTTTGAAATGCTTCAAATATTAATTGTGCAACTTCTAATTTGTTCTGTTCTTTAGGCAAAATAATATTAAAATCACCTTCCCAAATGACGTTAAACTCTTCAGTTGGTCTTATCATCCAGCAACCACTCTCGACTTTTACAAAACCTATTTTTTCATATATATCTATCTGTGATGGATTAACTACAGATGCTTCTATATCTTTATTTACATCTGACCAATAAACTAAAATCTCTTTTAGTTTTTTTAATAATTCATATTCATCTGAATAAGGTGGGATAACAAATAATTCACCTATAAGGTTTGGTTCTATAAGAACTCCACCAACTTTAAGCCCATCTTTCATTATCCAAAAATAATCATCATCTTTACAAACTGTAGAACGCATAATATCAAAGCTCTTCTTAAACCATCCATTAGCCTTTTGTAACCCATGATAAACTGCATGATATTTAGAAAACTCTATGTAATCTACTCTTTCTAATACAAACCCATCACCTAAATCATATTTTATTGTTTCTTTTGACCATTTTTCAAAATTCATAGCTTTCCCCCCATATAGGGACGGTTATCAAATTTTTATAGCTTCAATTTTGAGAACCGCCCCCTACCCTCATAATTTTCTTGAACTATACAGTAGCATATGTGATATTTCCACTAATCTCTTCGTTATTTAAAACTATAAATTATTAGAAAAATATACATCTGTAATTGATTTTCCTTTATAATCCTTAGGTAAAATATCCATATACACTTCATCAAAAGCCTTTCCACCTATAAAATGAGATTCACGCCTTCTTCCAAATTCCTTGAAACCAACTTTTTTATACATTTGTATTGCTTTATTATTATGAGAATAAACAACTACCATCACATTATGTAGGTTTAATATGTTAAAGCAATAATCTACAATAAGCTGCATTGCTTCAACACCATACCCTTTACATCTGAAATTCTCATCACCTATTAAAATAGCTAATTCCGTTGACCTATCTACAGAGCATACTTCTTTAAGCCAACAAAATCCAATTAACTTATCTTCTTTTAAATCAACTATTGAAAAATGATTACCTTGGCTACTATAATGTTTTCCAAAAAATTCTTTAGTTCTTTCTATAGAATAATTGCCTGCTGCATCTCCAAGCCCAATAGCTGTATTCATGTCTGTAAACCATTCTGCAAATTTTTCATGATCATCATAAACCATTTGTGCCAAATAACACTTTTCACCGATTAATTTTTTTAAATATTTCATGTAACTATTCAGTTATCCTAAATAATTACTATTTTTAACAAGCTTGCTTATATAATTATATCATGCTATATTACATTAATGTATTAATTTAATTAAATATTATAAATATTTCCTATAGATTTATAAAATAAAAAAACCTTACTTTCAAATTTTTATGTATCTAACAGTAAGGTGTTGGTATTAAATTTAGCAAACATGAACTTCCAGTTTATGTCACGACCCCTGGCAGGTTGTGCGAAAATCCATAATTTATGGTATAATTTAATATATAAGTATTAAATTTCTATTAAGGGGTTGTTGCAATGAATTATATTTATGGTGATGATAGAAAACAAACAAAAATTGAAATAATGGAAGACTATGTTGATAACGATAGTGAAGTAAGAATTATTGATAAAATAATTGATGTTATGGATATAGAAAGTATGGGTTTCAAAGTTGGAAATAACGATGAAGTGGGACGACCTAAATTCAATCCAAAAGATTTATTGAAATTATACGTTTATGGATATTTTTACGGAATAAGATCATCACGTAAATTAGCAAAGCAATGCCTTATTAATAGGGAAGTTATTTGGTTAATTAAAGGTATCAAACCTAAGTATAGAGTTATTGCAGATTTTAGAAAAGAAAATGTTGAAGCTCTTGAAAATATTTTTAAAAAATTTTTTAATTACTGTATTGAGCTGGGCTTATATGGTAAAGAACTAATTGTTATAGATGGTACTAAAGTAGAGGCTTCCGCATCTAAGAGAAAAAATTACAGCCTAAATAAGCTATCTAAAATGAAGGAAATAACCCAAAATAAAATTGAAGAATATATGCATGCAATAGAAATTAATGATAATTTAGATGAGAATAAAAATAAAGATTTTGATAAAGAAGCCATAGAGTCTGCTATAAAAACATTAGAAGAAAAATTGGAATACTACAAACAATTAGATACTCAAATAATATTAAACGATGAAACTGAGATTAATTTTACAGATCCTGATGCTAAAACAGTAAAATTTGGAGCTAATCAAGGTACTGATTTGGGATATAATGTTCAAGTAGCAGTAGATGCTAAAAATAAACTTATAGCTGCTTATGATGTTATTAATAATTCAGCAGATCAAGGTCAGTTGTTTAATATGAGTGAAAAAGCTAAAGAAGCTCTTGATGTAGATTCTATAGAAGTTCTTGCAGATAAGTGATACTTTCATACAGAAGATTTTATTAAATGCGCTGAAGGAAATATTGTAGCTTATGTGTCTAAACCAACGTATTCTAATGGCATAGGAAATCCAACATATTATACTGATAAATTCAAATATTTAAAAGAAGAAGATGCATATATTTGTCCTGACGGACAAACTTTACATTGTATTACCAAAAAAATTAATGCTAAAAAGAAAAGATATTGTAATTATGATGCATGTAGTAAATGCAAAAACAAATCTAAATGCACAAATTCATCTAAAGGAAGAACAATAACAAGAGGCGAAAATGAAAATATTACAGAAGCGGTTAACGAAAGAGTTAAGGAGAATAAATCAAAATGTATGCTTCGCCAAACAATTGTTGAACATCCTTTTGGAACATTAAAAAGGACAATGGGTTTTTACTACTTACTTTTGAGAGGTTTCAAAAAAGTGAGGGGTGAGATTAGTCTTGCCATTTTTACCTATAATTTAAAAAGAGTAATAAATATTCTAGGAGTTGAAAGGCTCCTAGGAGCCCTTCTTGCTAATATTTATATACATTTTATGAGAAAGAACAAAAAGATTACTATAGTCCCTTAAAAAAGGAAATAAAGTTTCCAAGTAATCTTTTTATAGTTAATTTACGCACAACCTGCTGGGTACTACCAAAAAAAGTTGTAGCGGAGCGGAAAACTTCTTTTGGTTGCTACCGCCAATCCAACACAGGCCAGTCCATTACAGCGGCTTTCGCTTCGCAAGCCTCCGGTTGGACTGCCTGTTAAATGTAAAACATTTTGCTTCAAACCATACCATTGTTTCCGTTATTTCAAGCAACTATTCTTTTGACTATACTCTGTTTCGATAAATAAAGTTAATAATTCTCTTTGTTCTGGATTTAAAGTCGCATTATCACGTATCCACATATGTAATGCTTTTCCTATTGCATATGATAATTCTTTCTGTTGAACCTCTCCAATATTGCTTCTTGATACATTAGGAACAAATTCTGAATTCGTAATATTTACAATAGCCTCTTTTAAAGAAATTCCATCCACGAGATTCGGAATTTTTAATTTTAATCCTGAAAGCAATACATCTTTTAAATAGCATCGATCTGTATAAATCCAATTGTATTTGCCAATAACCCTACAATCCTTATTATATGGTAATACTATTCGGCTTCCATTGTTTATTACATCCTGAACAATAGTAGAAATCTTTACTGGAGTATTTTCACCATGCCCAAACTGATCTCGAAAACCACCTAATGTATATCCTCCAACAATTTTATCACTTGACATATCTACCCAAAGGTCGCCATAATCTATTTCTTCTTTCTTTCCCCAAACATTAATCGAATTATAATTTCCAATTTTATTAAGAGCTTCATCATAATCTTCTAGTACTTCATATGCCTTAAGGAAATCATATTCATCACAATCAGAAATAATCGGAATATTTAATAATCGAATTTTAGCATCTTCAACACAATCTTTAATTAATAAGCACTCTTCATCATCCAAAGAGTACTTTTCATTATTATAATAATAACTTTCACATCCATTAATATCCCTTAATTGACCGGCAAAATTAATTTGCTTATAATTACAATCAATATAAGCCTCTACTCCATTCAAGTACTCATTCAAACATATATTTTGAGTAAAAGTATTTTCTACTCTTTTTAATTTGCACTCAAGTTCAGTAGCTTCCCCATTCTCCACCATTGAAAGCTTAATTGGAATCCCTGAATAAAGAAAATTGTTTTCAATAAATGATACTATATGCTCTATCTTATTATCAAAAACACTTAGACATTGATCATAATCCAATATAATTTCTGTTCCTTGTGGCCTATGTGCATCCTCATACGTCAAACAAATATATTCACTATTTCTTTCAAATGAAATTCTATTCATTTTATAATCTTCATAATAAACAGTTTTTACCTCAACTTTATCAGATAACATAAAACAAGCTAAAAACCCTATTCCATAGTGCCCAATCGGAGAATATTTTCTTCCCTGCAGTAAATATTCATCAGATACATAATAAGATACGCCTACATTTAAAAAATATTTTTTTAAGATATTTATAGACATGCCACTTCCATTATCCATAATAGTTACTTGTTTTCTATCCTTATCTAGCGTTATAGAAATAAATGGCTGATATTTTTGATATCGAAAATCCTCCATTCGCCTCGATGTTTCTTCCATTGTTTTACATGCATCAATTGAATTCTGAATCAGCTCCCTAAGCCCAAATTTTTTATCTCCATAAATATGCTCACCCATCAATAAATTTGTTACTGCATTATAATCCAGTGATAATCTTAAATCCGAAAAACTAAATCCATTTGTCTGTATTTTATTAATCACATTTGTCTTTAGCACCAACAAATACTTTTCACTGGCGTATTTTTCACATAAACTCACTGCATTTTTCAATTCTCCATTAATAGAATCAAAATATTTTAATAATTTTCTATGAACCGTGGGATTCTGACTAGAACCTTGAAAAATAAGTTCCTTTAATCCAGTGCGTTCATTTAAAAAAACTTTATCATAATTTTCTATAACAAAATGCTGTTTCCATTCAAGATCACTATATTCTGTTGGCGCTAAATATTTGTATAAATACAATGGCGCTCGTTGTTCATCAATGTCCAAATAATCTGCAATTCTCAACAATACTGCAATGTACTGTGAATTCAAAGCATATCTACCTTTTGTTGATTCATAGGATAGATTCTTCTCTATCCATTCAAAATCTTCATTATGCGACATACATATCAAACTAATTTCTATTCTGAAAGATATAATTGTTGATTCTGGAATCAAGAACAATTTCTCATCCATATTTTTTTCTATATATTCTTTAGCACGTCTCCCATGTATTGGTCTAATACATTCCTGTAAGGCAATCTTTTCTTCTCCAAATTTTTCTAATACTTTGCTATACTTTCTCTCTCCTAAAATTGAATTATCATTTTTAATGTCTCTTATTTCATCATTATTTGTTACCATTCCAATATCATGTAATAAAGCGCTATATATTAATGAAATCACCTCTAATTCACTTAATTGATCTATATCTGATATTAGATTATACATATATTCCATTACATCTATAGAATGTCTAATCCCATGAACTGTATAATTCGTAAAAACATTATTAATTAATGGCAATACATCATTTGCATATTTAATAACTTCGTTGAGTTGTGTTAAAAATTTACTATCTTTTTTTCTTAACCACTCATATAGATGTGTCTCTTGTACTTTTTCTATCAAAAAACCTCCCCCTTTATTCTATATAGCAAACTTATTTTTTAATTCTTCATCAGTTTCTATTTTTTCACCAACCCACGGTTGCAAAAAATATTTGATATGTGGATTCACCATGTCTACCATATGATTTTGTCCAGCTGGCGTAATTACAAAATAATGTTGCAATTCAATAATCAAACCATTATTCATCGGTAACTCTAACGTATGTGTGCTCTCCCTCAAAAAAGCCTTTATAATCATAACTTTCTCCTGATTCATATTCTTTAAATATTTAATTTGTCCTTCAGAAACTTTCTTTGCAACTTTTTTATCATGGAAATGGTGATACACTTTTGACATCAAAAGTACAACTAATATTGCTAATGAAACAACAAATACTACCCCGATTACAAAACCATACCGATTACGAAACTCCAACATATACAACTTTTTTATAATACGATTAGGCAAAAAAAGCAAAAAACCACTTGCTATTGCTAATGCCCCTAATATATTTGGTGGTAATTTCAAAAACTCTATAAAATCCTTCATCTTATCACACTTCCTTCTAAACCTTCAATAAATGAATTCCGTATTTTTTCATCATTTATAAGTTAAAACTTATTTCTCATCATATCAAAACTTAGTTTTTGTATCCCCACACTCTATATCGACCACTACCGAAACATTGATATAATCCTTAATCTCCTTATTCCGCATTTTCTCACCCCAATCAGTAAACACAATATACTTGTGAAAGTGCCTGAAATTAAGGATTTCTATATATCTTTCTGCACTCCCCACATAAACCCTGACGAATAGCAAACATAAACTTCCAGTTTATGTAACAATCCCCGGGGCACTTCCAGAAAAAGGTTATAACGGAGCGAAAAACTTTTTCTGGTTGCTATCTTCTCCCTTTATTTATTTTTTAGCCCTATCGCATTAAATAATATAAAATTCTATTTAACCACCTATTATTTAATGCATCTGATACGTTTTTTAAAATATGTTGGATATTCGTCCAGCAATTGTTTTACCTTATCAGTCTTTGATTTTATGTATTTTATTATTTCATCTTCTTTTATCAATTTATTTCCTAGTTTATTTGATAGTACTGTTGCTAGATATCGGTCATTAAAAATTTTTTCACAAATTGATATACTAGTTTGTGAATCAACACCATATTTAATTTTTTTCTGAAGCATCATTAAGCGACTGAGATTCGTGCTTTCTGAATTTAAAAAATCCATAATATTACCAATTAGAAAATTAAGTTTATACGAAATGTAGTGGCAACATATTTTTTCGACATCCATCATAGTCTTATCATATGCTTGGCTCATTTCTACGCATGACATACCATGAATCCAATCTTGACACAAATTTGCTGTAATTAAATCCGCTTCATATATTTCATTATATAATCCAACTGTCATCTCTATTAATTGCTCTTCTGAGTATGTTTCGTTATTAACATCATATTCTTCAATCCAGCTCTTTACATTTTTTGCAATATCCCTTGGAAGTATTGCCGCTGAATATTGTTTAATATCTTTTCTATTATTATAAATATCCTCTACTATCGTATAAATAATCATAGATAGGCGTTTTTCCTCTTCTTCTGTTGCCAAATACATTGCCAAGGTGTTTTGAAATGCTCTAGCTGCCTCTTCCTGCATCTCATTGTAATCATCTAGTATATTATTTTTACAAAGCACATAACTTATTTCACTCTCTATGATACCTATTATGCTTTTATAATTTTGAACTTTACTTGTAATATTTCGCCGGTATTGATCTTGGTTTACATCAGGATACCGTTCTTTAATATCCATCATCAATTCTTCTACAAGAGTATATTCCCATTTTTCACAAAAATTATCACATATATATTTCGTAACAAATTCACCATATACCGTAAGTTGATAATTTCCTTTAAAGTCTTGGACTACACTTAAAATTGCACTTCCACACGCCTCAGCGTTTTGTGAATCAAATAAATCTGTTGCCTCTTTCCATTCATAAAAGCCTCTACCATTCCTTTTATTATCAAAAAGTTTCGAATCTGTAACTATAATACTTCCTTCCGTATAAACACCTGACCTTGCTGTTCTTCCCATCAAATTCTGAAAGCTTCTAGTTGTCATCATTTTCTGAGCAGACTTCATACTTGTCATTATTAAATACTTAATAGGAATATTAACTCCCTGAGCCAAAGTTGATGTACACGCTATAATTTTTAATTTTTCTTTTCGAAATGCGTATTCAATAGCTATACGTAATCCATTTGGCAAATAAGAATAATGCGGTAATATGCCTATTTCACATGCTTTAGTATACACATAATCATCACCATAGTACGCTTGAATAAGGTTTTTCAATTTATCTAGTTCATCCATGTCTGCTGATTGTTTTATATTACTCAAATCATAACTTCTATCCTCTAGTTCAACAACCCGATCTAGTATTTTAGGAATAGATCTTCTTTGATTTAAATATACTGCTATACCACCGTTTTTACATAATAAATTCGAATAATATATTGCAACATCTTGTGGTTTGCTCAACTCAGGAAATACTTTCTCTTTTCTTTCCCGTTTTTTCATGCTAAGTTTCGTTATATTAATTGCTCTTGGTATATAAAAATCTTCTTCTGAAAAAGAATCTGAATAGTAATGAATTTCTTTTGTTTTTGATGTAAACCCAATTACTTTAGGAGTACTTCTAATATTTTTGTCATAAGCCAGTATTCCATCTTCTCCAAATGCCCAATGACATATCTTATCAGCATTTGAAAGAACTGCAGACATTAAAACCATTTGATGAGTAATTTGTAGATTCGTTGTAATATCTGAAACTAATAATTCATACAATGCCCCTCTACTTTCATCATCAAACATATGACCTTCATCAAAAATATAAAGATTAATTTCATTTATATAATCTGGTTGATGATGAAATATATATTGCAATTTTTCTGGAGTACATACAAAGATTTTATGCCTTTTTTTATTTTCAAATAGACTTTCAAAATCAAATTCTAATACATCCGAAAACTGATTAATTATAACATCTTTCAGAAATGCTCTATGCATATCATCTGTTATCTCGTTACAAAGAGCTCTTAACGGTGCAACAATTAAGGCAGTATCCCCTCTTTCGGCCAAGAACATTGATCTAATTATTAATTCTATACTTTTTGTTTTTCCAACCCCTGTAGGCAATTGAACAACTGCATTCTTCCCTCTTAATATTCCACTTTCCCCAATAAGTTTTTGAGATGGCCATATCAACTTTATTGCATTTTTCTGATTAAAATAAACTTTCCATTTTTCTTCTTCTACAGCTGAATATTTCGGAAGAAGTTTTCTCGCAGAATATCCTAGCATAATTCTTAAAACTGCACACAAAACTTCTGAGAAGAACAAATCCAATGGGCTTCCTTTAATATCCATTTGTTTCTTATACTCATCTGCCTCTTGAAGAACTTGCTCTTCTGTTCCTGTTTGTAAATAATTTTTTACTAAATTTAAAAGAGTACTCTCAAAAGATTGTTTTCTTCGACCTGTAAAAAGTAAGTTGAATACTTCAACCAAAATCCCCCTTGTATCATTCTGAATTTGTTTATCATTTACAGCTTCTGATAGTACTTTTGCACTTCCAAAATCGTCTAAAAAGAAATATGCAGCCGCACCAGAAATCAAGAAATCTTGATCATGTTCTTCCTGTTCCCTAGCTTTGACAGCTGCATCATAATATTCCGAACAATAATGTAATCTTTCTTTTATTTTGTATTGAGTATCCTTGTCATTATTTATAATTGCTTCTGCATATTCTGACAATGTTAACACTGTTGGAAAAACCAAATCTCTATAATTTAGTGGAAATTTAGGATGACTATCTTCAGGTATATTATATTCCAAAAGTTTCACTTTTGCTTTTTGGTATTTTAACATATATTCAGATCTTCTAGAACTCACTTTTTACACCTCTCGTAAACCTCATGTGCTAAATCCATTAATTTTCTACCATGTACATAGAATACTGCTGTTCCTGTTTTTATTTGCAGTTTATCCCCTTCAATATTAGGAATAACTTTCATTGTTTTCTCGTTAACCTTTTTTTCAGGAATATTATCCAAACTAGATATTCCTGCTCCAATATATCTAAGCTTATAATTATACCCCTCCTTTGTTTTCTTCTGAAAACGCAAAACATCTTCTGCCACATTAGTCTTACCCATCATTTTTAATTTCTTTCGCATATAATTAAGCGTTATTGAAACTCGATACTCATCTTTTACAGAATCTAAAACTGCATCTTCAATTGGATTTGTACTCTTTGATGTCAATTGAGCCTTTACCTCCACTGCCATCAACTTATCTTTTTCACTTGGGCTTTTATCTAAATTATGGAATTTAAAACCTATAATGTCCGTTCCATGCTCTGACAAAGTTTTTCCTGACATATTATACTGTCTACATCTTGGAACTTCATAATTATAGACAAACTCCAGTAAATCAGAAAATAATATCTCACTAATAGTATTTGACCTTGCTGTTCCACCCATTGGATCCGTTTTTTGTGGAATAATATATTTTCTCAAATAATCCTCTACTGGCAGATTTAACTCTTCACTATCTTCTTCTAGTTCCTCATCTGAAATATAATGTCTTCTTAAATGAAGTGCCCAATCATCAAGTATTGATTCTTCCTCATCATAATCTATTTCATAACAGAATAAAGATTTCCCATTATCAAAAATAACATCTTTTTCTTTTGTAAGCCATTTTAGATACTCAGGTTGCATCATAATTTATCCTTAGCAGCAAACCGTATATTATGCATATAAATATTACATAATAAGCATTTATTACTTTATTTACAATAAATACCGTCTACTACATTCTCCTCCCCTTATTGATTTTTATTTATGCTGACATTCTTGTGCAAAAATACGCTTGACACAGAATGCACAAAGCACTTACATCCTTTCTGTAAGGCAAAATATTAATCTTCTGCTTATTCTATCTGAATTAATTACTTACTTTTCTCTTTGAATTAGCAAGATATGTATTCCGAGAAAATGGTCCTTTATACGCCTCTTCATCTAAAAATCCAAGAATAATTTTTACCTGTTCCTTATCATTTGGAATAACAACCTTTTCATCTTTTATATTCACAATTATTCCAGATTCATAAGCCAAATCCTTAATTTCATTTGCAGAATAATTTTCAAGTACCTTAGAATCGTTAATCATAGCAATTTTTCTTCTATTCCATGTATTTGCCATTCCTTTAAAATTATCTACATTTTCTAAACTCAGCTTGTCTGATCCTGCAAAACATTCAACCTCTTGATCTGTTGCCGAACGATAATAGTCACCCAAGTCAAACACCTGCCTTGCAAAGAAAAAAGAAGAAAACTGTAATTCGCCTTCTGTATAAAAGCAATCAATATTATCAGATATACTAATTCCAAAATTTTTTTCTCTATGAAATGTGTCGTCAGTAAAAAACAGGTTAAACCATGATGTAGATATATATTGCTCTTTACGAAAACGTTGAAATGCCACTTTAAATTTTTCTGTATCATCTGCCTCTGTTCTTTTTCCAAGAAACACAGCCTTTATCTCAAGGAAATTCCCATCTTTCTTTTCATAAACCGTTACTCCTAATGGATCTCTTATTGCATCCTTAATTTTGTCTGCCAGTTGAAAATTTTCAACAGCCAAGAATTCATCCCTGTGAGGTTTGTAACTTCCATCAAATTTAATCCTTGTTTTGTCAGTAATCAAATCACCTAATGCAGTTTCAAATGCACTGCAAATATCTTTTTGCGTATCCGCATCAACATCAAGTCGATATATTTCATTTGCATGGGCGCCAGCAGCAATAATCATTACAGAACAATCCTCAAACATATTATCATCTCCCTGTATCTAAAAGTAAAAAATCAAAAATACGGTTTACAGTCCCTAGATCTTTTGACCTTCTCAATTTTCTCTTACTTATTACTGTATATCCAGACATACCATGTTCACCACTTACTTGGTAAAAGTGATACTGTTTTACCCATAAAAGTGGGTTTGGAATTGATGTATTAACATAGGGTGCTACAACAGCAAGTATTACACCTAATATTGCACATATTGTCACATCAAAGTCTTTAATTGCCATACTTGCAAATGGTAATGCATAACTTAACACATACAAAACTACCCACCCATCATATGGAGAAATATCATTTGTTCTTATTATTATTGGAGCGATGTGTGTTTTTCCATAAGAAAAAGAAACTGAAAACAACACAATGAGTACAATTCCAACTGCAATACTAATAAGTGGAACTTTTAATGTTTCCTTTTGCAAATACCAAACCAAAGCAAAGATAAAACTAAGTGGTGCTACTGTAGAAACATTATAAATAAATTTCTGTACAATATTTCCCATAAAAACTCACCTCACTTTTCAAATAATGCTCGTTTTATTTCTTGTTTTTACCACATTCACCCACTTCTTCTCAAATGAATTAGAACCACCAACATCAAAATATTTTTCAAAGAATACTTTCAGTTTATCCATAACCCTCTATTTTTTCTCTGCCCTACCACCACTGCCAAATCTAGAAACAGGTGACATAATCTTCTCAATATCTGTTCCGACTGTCTTAATCTCTCCATCTCGGAATGCATTCTCAATAAACTTTCTAGTGTCCGCTGGTTTTAGCTTTTCCTCTGTGATAATGGCTTGGAGTTCCTTTTCACGCTGATTTAGCAAACATAAACTTCCAGTTCATGTAACGACCCTAGGGGTACTGCAAAAAAAAGGTTGCAGCAGAGCAAAAAACTTTTTTGGGTTTCTATAAAACAACTCAGATTCTAGTTCAATTTGAATTCTAAAAGCCTTATAACACGCTTTAATCTGTTCTTCATTATATCTCTAAATTCTAAAACTTCCTCTTCTTTTATCTCTATAACTTTTTCAATTAATTCATTCCAATAATCATCACGATTAAATTCGTAAGTATCAATGAATAATTTATTATATTTATTTTCTCTCTGCATATCCTTTTCACAGATTTCTTGCTTTTTATCTTCACGCAATGTATTAGATATCTTCCATCTGCTAATAAACCGTTCTTTACCTTGAGTCATATTCTCAACAGCATGTTTCACTGCAAGTCTAGCTAAAACGCTCTCAGCAAATTTGCCTCTTTTATAATTAGCATAAGCTTCATTTTCTTTACTTTTTTTATTAAAGTACTCGAATCCTTTTTTTATTTCTGGAGCAATACTTGCTTCCAAAATTGTAAATGCAGTTGATACTCCTTGAACAAATTGTGCCTGCTGCAATAACAGAACTAGCTAATATTGCTGTTCTATCTAAATTTTCATTCTTCCCGTTAATATATTTAATTAATTGTTTTAATGTTTCCTCTTTATATGTGCTCATAATTTATTTCCTTTCATTAAGATATAAATTACTTAAATGCTATTAATTGATTTCTTAAAAATAACAATTCATTATAATATTCTACAAACTTCTAGCTTTACCTTTTAAATATCAGTAAATATTCCAATATATTTATATTTTGTCATCGATATACAAAATAAATATTAATTTACCATTATACAATTTATAAAACACAAAAGGACCATGAAGTTTTAAGCCATAGCTCTCTTTATGATCTTTTTCTACTTTATATTAAATTTACAACAACATATCCCCTTACACCCTATCAAATACCAACTCTTACCTTAACACCATTAATTTCTTCTTTATTCTTAAAATCATCACCTTTTGTGCTAAAGTTAAAAAAGCTGGTAAAGTACATGAATTCAAGGATTATAATGTATCTTTTGTACTCCCCCCATAAACCCTGACGAAACTCCACCCCGCCAGCCCTAATTTCTCGGTCAATTCTAATAAAGTTTGCCTAAATCTATTAGTAATAAGGACTAAATTCCACCTTATTTCTATCATCCTTAACTCCTATTAAGGCGTAGCTGAAGCATCCCATTACCATCCTATAAACCTACTAAAACCCTTGCTATATCTCCCTTTAACCCTACTCCCTTTCTCCCTTAAATCTAATTCTGGTCATAAAAAAAGAGCCAAGATTTTGCTCTCAGCTCTAGTTTTTGTTTGATTTTTTTAGATATTTCCACCCCTTATGAGGCTTCCACCATGAATTAGTGCAAATTTCAGTGGTTTGGAAGAATAGTGGAAAAATCATATATTTCAACCTATCTAAATTGCTTAACCCTTGATTTTCTTAGTTAAGCTCACCACAGTCTCCACATGTGTGTAGACAAGCTATAAATACAAATACTCAAAAATAATAATTCGACCCCCTAGGTCTTTTTATAAGAGGGGGTTCTTGGGTTAAAATTGGCTATATTACCTATTTTGCAATACCCACCTTTCTTTATTTCTTCATTTTGCATGTTGCAAATATCCGAAATATACCCTCTTATTTTTATACTTCTTCATCTCCAAGTAGCAGTTCTTTAAGCCATTTAGGTAGTTTACTAACCTTTTTAAATTCTAAGATTTTATCAGCGATTTCTTTAGCGTCTTCTTTCCTCCAAAATCTATCTTTAATGTAACAGTCTCTACAGCAATACTTAAGGTGCTTAATACCTAAAGACTTAAATTCTTTTCCACAGTAGGAACATTTTAAATTAAAAGCTTTACGATGAGTTTTGTCCCACTTCCTTTTACATTCCATGGAACAGTATTTCCTCTTTCTCCCCTTGGCATTCTGCTTTATTTCTTTACCACATTGAGGACAGAATATATATATAAATTCTTCCTGCATCAATATCTTTCGCTTTAAGGCTAGTTCTTCACCAAAGCCATCTAGTCCATGTCTCCTGCAATAACCTCTTACAGAATCTCTTGATAGTCCTATTTGATCTGATATCTTTTTATATCCTATCCCCTCTAGCCTCAATTGTCTGATTTTTTCTTTTTGCTCATTAGTCACCTTACATCAGCTCCTTAACAAATAGTAGTCTAGTAATTGCTCTAAATCAACTATGTGTCAAGAATTTTATTCTTCATTACTTATTTTTTAGGTAGGTATTCTTGTAATAGAGAATTTAAAGAATTAATTGCTCCTTAAAAAAAATTTATAATTCTCAAGTTCAATACAATCACTATCTATCTCAGCTTTTTTACTTCTAGCTATTTCATATTCGCTCTTTATTTTTGAATATAGAGTTTCAAAATAATTATCATATGTTGCATTTTCAAGTGTTTTACATATTTCATTTAACTTATACCAATTACACCATGCAGCTTTCTCATTATTATGGTTGCAATCTGAAAAATGAGCAAAGTGTCTTCCTACTACGAAAAACTTGTATTTCCAATCTCCATTTAATACTTCTTTTTTAACTCCAAACACATCTGCCTTATCCTTGATAGTACTTGACGATAACCACTTTGATACATCATCTATCCACTTATTACTTGCGTTAATAAAATTATTCTTTTTACTGTTCCTTTCACTCATAGATCCACCAAATGGCTCCTGCCACTTTAATTGAAATACTGCCATTGTTTTAGACTCTGTATCGATAACTAAAGCATCAATATCTGTAAGTCGTCGTTTATCTTCATATATATTAATATTTTTATCAATTTTTATAAAGATACCACTATCTTTAATAGTATCATATAGTTGAGTTCTAAAAATCTGTTCCCTTGTGTTTATTTCTCGGCTCCAATCCCTTGGAAACCTTCTACTTAGTTGTTGCAACAAACACATAAATGGATCTGTTAAAAATGCCAAATTTGTTCTTAATAACATTTTGTTTGCAACTTTTAAAAACATAGGATATGTATTGTTAAAATTGTCAACTGAATCAGACAAATCATTTTGATTATAAGTCAAAACATCCATTATTATTTTTGCTGTATCCTCAGAAATATTTAATGCTGTAGTTAAGGTTTCTATTTCTTCCTCTATAGTATGAAATACGTTAAGAATATCTATTAATTTAATATTAGGATTCTGTCTAATCAGCAAATCACAAAAGTCTAAGTGTTTTAAAGTTATACCAATAAAAACAACAATGCTTGCTATGTAGTCCACATATTTTACTCCCCCAAACATAGCATCTTCAGGAAAATCATGCTTACCCCAATATGTATCAGAAATACAAGTACCTAAAACTAAATAGAAATCATCTATCTCTTTATTTGCTGAATATCCTATATAATGATTTTTATATAAATAAACCATTTTCTCCATAATTTTATGGACATCTTCTATATTCTCCGTAAATGCTAGTACTTTAGGTTGCTCCTCCATAAACTTAAAATAGTCATTTCTTTCTTCTTGTTCAATAGGATGACCTTCTACCATAACATTAAATTCATACTCTTTATCCTTGATTTTCTTCAATCCTATAAGGTTATACTTCGTCATTGATAGTAATTTTTTTATAGCACATATCTTTGAAAATAACCAAAATACCTGATGACTAAAGCGTTCTATTTCACCACTTGTTGTAAACAAGGGATACTCATCACGTCTAAAATCTTCATAACATATATTTAAAATATTTGGCCAAGCTCCTAAATAATATGCTGTTAAAGCTTTATTCAATTTATCTTTGTTACGTAAATTAGTCAAATATAGATAATCAATAATTTTTACAAATTCTATTGTACAAACACATTTATCAAATACTTTTTCTGATAACTTCACTTCATAATCGGAAAGAAATAAGGTTAATTCTTCAAATGATTCATTACTATTCAATAGTTTCCCCCCAATATCATATTAACTTATACCGACATAAGTTGTAATTTGATTTCATTTCTATCTATAAAAGTTGCTATAGATTCTAGTACGAATTTTCTTCCACACCAATTCGAACCCTAAATGCTACTGGCACTAAACTAATCTCATCTTTATTATTTTCAAACGGATTATTGATTCTCCATATTTTAGGATTAGCTGAATTAGCTTCAAAAACTATATACACCCAGTAGTTAATATCATTTTTTGCTCGTTCTAACTCATTTGCTGTCAAGTAAAAATTAGCATCTCCTGGTTTTGCTCTAGTTGATTTTACTTCTATATAAATTTCATTACCATTTTCATCAAATGATAATATATCATAACCTGCCGCATCATTTTCTTTTGAGATATGTTTAATAGCTTTTACAAGATTTCTCTTGCCACAAGTCTTAAGCTTATTTATTTCAGACTGTAAAACTATTAGTTCTCCTCTATCTCCTAGTCTTTTATTATTCCTATTCTTCTCTTCAAAGTCCACTTTTCCGCCACTATTGTTTGTAGAAGTAGATTTAGTTGTTGGAATGCTTTTAGGCCTTAATTCAATAATTGTGTAATTCACATCACTAATACCCGAAAATACCTCTACCATTGGCTTATTACTATCAACATCAATTACACCTTTAACTTTATTATTGGTAGGGCTTCCAAATAAATAATATAAGAACTTTCCAAACTTATATATACTCCATGACTTCATTATGGGATCATTATTTTTATACTCTAGGATTATTTTCTGCTTATCAATTTCAGAAATCCCTTTTGTAAGTCCTAAGCTTAACTGATTCATAAAGAAATCTAAATGACTACTGGAAAAAATATTGAGATAATCGTTAGGATAGTATATAGAGAGTATTTTTCCTTTTAGCATTGGTGATATTAAGTTATTATTAATCTTATCGAAATCTTTAATGGCACCCGCTTCAATTAAATTAACTATTTCTCTTTTAATTGCTTCAAAGGCTTCTTCTACTGTGTCCCCCCATTTACCAACAATTCTATATTTTTTCTCCGTATCTGCACCAAAAGTGCCATAGTAAACCCCAAACTTTGTAGCAAAAGCACCTTTCATATTACCCAAGTCTCTCAATTCCGTTTCTATTCTATTACAAAACGTGTTTCTGTCACCCTTGCCATTTATATACTCATCTATTTTCATGTTCAATATTGAATCTTTGGAGTAATCGGCAACAAATCTAACTCTTAGTTCTTCTATTTCCTTTTCCTTATCTACATCTAAAAATTTACTTTCTTCAAAACCTGCTATATGAACTTGATAAGCTATATCCATAATAATCTCTCCCTCACCATAGACTCGTATAAAAATATGCGTACATAATTCCACATGATCAATTTCAGTGAATTTATAACCATATTTTTTGCTTGAAGTTATTTGCTTATTTCCCCAAATCTCTTAAAAATGATTGCACTAAGCACCAAAAGTAATCAATAGTTTTTTATCTTTTTAAGACTAAATTATAACATTATTTGGCAGAATATTCAATCCAATCAAAAAACACCGGTCAAGGTAAAATTCACCCCAACCGGTATATCTCCAATCTATTCAATTTCACATTCAATCTCTGTACCATCAAGCAATGTTACAATTATTTTTTCCCCCTCAAAGACAGTCATCTTCTCAATAATACTAATGAATAAATCCATATCAAATTCTTCTATTGGTTCTGCGATTTTCAGAATTCCAATCAATTCCTTTGATTTGTACCTTACCAAAGCATTCTTGCTCTTTAAGTGCTCCTTCCATTTTTCCATGAAATAATCCCTGTTCTCAATCATTGCATTGAAAACATTTATAAATGTTTGATGTAAAACTCTATCATCTATATGCTTGTTTTTACACCCCTTTTCCCCTTTGACTCTATACTTGTTATTGCATCTCCATATTATCTTTCTAAATCTTTCATCATTAGAATTCCATACCTTCCTTCCAAAAGGACTGCTACAGCAACCGCATATTATCTTCCCTGCAAAAGGATTATTAGGTGAAGCATAATCAAGTTTGCTAATCCCATATTTTTCAGCGAAGGCCTTTCTTCTCTCTATCTCAAGCTGAACCGCCTCCCACATATCTCTATCAATTATTGCGGGATGACTTTCTTCAACATAATACTGAGGAACTTCCCCATTGTTTTCTACTCTCTTTTTTGTAAGAAAATCCACAGTGTATGTCTTCTGAAGCAAGGCATCTCCCTTATATTTTTCATTGCTTAGCATTTTTCTTATGCTACTTTCATACCATTTAGCCTTTCCATTCCAATTAGGAACTCCCTCATCTTCTAGCTCTCTTGCTATTCTATTTGAACCCTTACCATCAAGATAATCTTTATAAATTCTTCTTACAATCTTGGCTTGCTTTTCATTTATGATAAGATTTCCTTCTTCATCCTTATCATATCCTAGAAACTTTTTATGGTTTACAAAGACTTTGCCTTGTTCAAATTTTCTTCTAATTCCCCAGGTTGAGTTCTCACTAATACTCCTCGATTCATCTTGGGCCAAGGAGCTTAAGATTGTTAGGAGTACCTCACCCTTTGAGTCTAATGTATTAATGTTCTCCTTCTCGAAAAGCACTCCTACTCCATGCTCCTTAAGCATTCTAACATAATTTAAAGTATCAAGTGTGTTTCTTGCAAACCTTGATATGGACTTGGTTATGATCATATCTATTTTACCTGCTTTACAATCTTCAATCATTTTATTAAACTGTTCTCTCTTTTTCGTGTTGGTACCTGATATACCTTCGTCTGCATAAATACCTGCACACTCATAATCTGGGTGATTTTCAATATAAGTAGTATAATAATTTACCTGTGCTTCATAGCTTGATAACTGTTCTAGTTGGTCTGTTGACACTCTGCAGTATGCTGCCATTTTCTTTTTCTGTGGCTCTAGTCTCTCTGCTGTGCTCTGCCTGCTTGCTCTTGCTGGTATAACTGTAATGTTTCTTGCCATCTTTTATGCCCTCCTTTACAATAGTTTCTTCTTTTATATTAAGCCTGCTTATAACCTCATCATCTATCTTTGTTCCTGGGCAGGCATCTTTTCCGTTTTTAATGTAGTTACTACATTGCCATACAATCTTTCTGCATGAATGCTTGCTGTTCCAAGTTCTACGTCTTAAAGTAGCGCCACACTTACTGCAATAAAGCATTCCAGTGAGTGGGTACCTCTTTGTGTACTTATCTGTTTCTCCTGCAATATTTCCCTTGGCTTTTGCTCTTTTCTCAATTTCTTCTTGAACCTGCTCCCACATCTCTCTAGGAACAATAGCAGAATGATTATCTTCTATATAATAGCTGTCAATTACACCATCATTTCTTACAGAGTGTTTCTTTAAATGGTCTGGAGTGTAATACTTTTGAAGTATGGCATCACCTTTGTATTTTTCGTTCTTTAAAATCCCTAGAATGGTGGTATCATGCCATTTACCACTTCCTATGGTAGGAATTCCATCTTTGTTAAGCCCTTTAGCTATAGTAAAGCTCCCTTTCCCACTTAGGTATTCTGTAAAAATTCTTCTAACCACTTCTGCTTCTTTTCTGTTTATAACCAAATCTCCATATTCATCTTTGTCATAGCCTAGAAATCTTGTGGTATTAATTATCAACTCTCCTTTTTCAAACTTCTTTCTTACTCTCCACTTAAGATTGTCACTTACGTTTTTGTTTTCTTCCTGTGCAAATGAAGAGAGGACGGTAAGCATTAACTCACCGTCCCCTGACAATGTATTTATATTTTCTTTCTCAAATCTTACTTCTACTCTTAAATCCCTTAGTTCCCTTACTCTCTGTAGCATGATTGCTGTATTCCTTGCAAATCTTGAGATGGACTTTGTAATGATTAAATCCACCATTCCTCCTCTTGCAAGCTGAAGCATTCTTTGAAACTCTGGTCTATTTTCAGTAGTTCCTGTAACTCCTCTATCTGCAAACACACCTATAAATTCATATTCAGGATTGCTTGATATCATGTTTTCATAGTATTGTATTTGGTTCTCTAGGGATTCACCTTGTTTCTCAGTATCAGTTGAAACTCTTGCATAGGCACATACCTTTTTCTTCGCCTTTTGAACCTTCTTTATCGGTTCTATAATCCTTACACGCACTCTAGTCACCCCTTTCTATCATTTGATACTACTATATATCACTCTAAACTTGATAGAAGTCAAGCTATTAACGGTTGGATTATTCCTTGTTAAAAATCATAATTGTAGCATCAAAGCCTGCTTTCTTTAATCTTTTTACTTGGTTTTCAGCATTTTCTCTAACCCCATAGGAACCTGCCATCACTCTATATAAGGTTTGGCCACCGGTTAGTTGTTCCTGTGGGACTGATGATTCTTTATAGGAAACATTAAAGTGTTTTAGTACTCCTTTAGCAAGTGCAGTACCTACAACTTCTATATTTTTCACAATCCACTCTGCATCATCTTTATTATCATGAAATGCTATTTCAACAAGGACAGCTGGTGAATTGGTTGAGTTCAATTCATAGAACCTCGGATTATACTTCACACCTCTATCACCTGTTGGAGTTAATGGTTCAATCTCTTTATAAATTAGTCTAGCAGCTTTTTCTCCTTCTCCGCCTGGGGAATATGCATATATTTCAGCACCTCTGCCACCACCTGCATTAGAATGAATAGCAAAATGAAGGTGAGGTTTCTTTAAGTTACTGTCTTTTACCACCTGCCCTAGATTCCATTCTGGTTTGTTTCTATAGACTGTTATTCCATGCTCTACTAAAATCTTCTGAACTACATCAGCTACTTCATTCATCCTTTTTTCTTCTGTACCATAGTTACCATAGCCAATATTTCTTTCCTGGGTTGATGGACTTAAGTATACAATCTTACTCATTCGTGTTATCCTCCTTTCCAAGTTGAGCCAATACTTCCCTTAGCTTTTGTGGTATAGGGAGTCCTATATTTGCAGCATTTTCTATAATGCTTATACCTTCATTGGAAAGATAGAAAAAAATAACGGCTGTACGAATAGCACTACCGTTTTGAATGATATAGGCATCGATGGTGTTACCGATTGCTACCATTGTAAATATCAGTACCTTTTTAAAAATACCTTTAAACCCTATGTCACTGGAAAGCTTTCTTTGTAGTATTGCTAACATAATCCCTGTTACATAATCAATAGTTACAAAGGCTATCAAAGCATACAAGAACCCATCAACCCCTCCCAATAGCCACCCTAAATAACCTCCAATGGCTGTAATAATCATTTGAATAACATTTAATACATCTTTCATAGTTATCTTCATCTCCTTTTTTAGCAAAATAAAAAGACCTTCATTATAAATTAGGTCTTGGCTTTAGAAATAATCTTCCCCGTAATCAACAAGGTCAATTTCAAACATGTATTGAACTTTCATAGTATTAGCATCTGTTTTTTCAACAGGTAACGTTAGTTTTGTGTGGGCACCTATTGGTTTGCTTGTTAGCATATTTTGGATTAATAAATGATCATCATATTTCCCATAGTATCTGCTAATCCATCTATCTGTTCCCAATATATTGTGGTACGTAGTATAGCTTTCACTATTAAACCCAAAATACATCTTATAAGGTTCAAGAAGATTACCTTGAGGTGTAATTACTTGGTAAAAACTTGTTCCTCCCTGGGTACCGCTATAATACAGATAAATTCTATTTGCACTTCTATAAAAGTTATATATCCTCACTCTTCTTTCAATATTTCCGCTATCCATACCCATCTTTGCAAACCAACTAGAATTTCCTATCTTTGGCTTCATGTTCATATCTTGAACCTTATTACCTAATGCATCAACTCTTATCCATCTGCTTGTGTAAATACTCTCATTATACTGTTCATCTGTTCTATAGGTGTATCCAATTATATCAAGACACCCATCCAAATAAATCCCATCATCGGATACGCTTCTATAAGAGAATAATATATTGTAATCTATATCCTTAAAATCTTGACTCATATTTATATCCACAAAGCTTAGTTGAACCCCAACTTTGCTCCATTTATATATCCTCAGCATATTCTCGCTATTAACACTGTAAGTATAATACCCTATAAACACAAGATTTCCATCGGGTTGAATGTAAGGACATCCTCCGCTCAAACCATCATACTTTTTAATTGGGTCAGCACTGTCTACAACTAAGGGATTTCCATCAGTATTTAAAAGCTTTACTGTTTGCTCCCAAATAGCTACATCATTTATATTAAGATCAAAAGGAATCATTAACCAGTGACCTTTTAAATGTTCTGGAAATTGAATATAACTTGTTTGAGTTATATTAGTATCTTTACCATCCAGTAGAACCCATCCTTTTGACGGACTAGTAAACATTATCCTTCTAGCATAGTCGAACATTCTGTAGACTGCCCAATACCTGCTTGGATTTGTAGTACTATTTAATGCATAGTCCGTATCACCAGTTTCCCTACCATATAAGCTTGAACCAATGTAGAAGTAATCCTTATTGTCAGGGTCACTCTCGCCCCAATAAATACTCTCAATAGTTCCATTGGCAGCATGGGTTGGAAAGTCAAAAACAAAATTTATCCTTATTTTATTATCAGTAATCTCAAAGCGAGTTTCAGCTCTATTTATCGTTCCTCTTCTAGTGTCATCTCCAGAATAGGTACTATTCCTATGAGCATATCCTATAACATTTCCCATTACTCTTTGTTCATTTGCAGTTTCTGGTTTATCATGGTCAGTTAAGTAAAGGTAATCAAACCAATCATAATTATATGAACTTCTAGAATTCCCCGACCCCATAACTCCGTTAACAAAATTCCTAAAAAAGATATCTTTAAAATATAAGTCTGGTATTAGATTTTCGGTGTAAGCTTCTTTAACTTTTTCATTTGTTTTGGCATTAAATATTTCTAGAAGAACTTTTCCTTTGATTCCATTGTATTCTTTATTCTTTTTATCACTTATGATTTCTCCAGTTAAGTAGTCCTTGTTGTAGCTAATAACTTCTCTAATTCCCATAATCCTCTACCTCCTTCCTTAAGCTAAATAATCATCTGAATTGGAGAAGTGTAGTTTACTCTAACCCCTAAGAATTTACACTCATCCCCTTCAGTCCCCTTGTAAAATCTAAAAGTCAAGTACAATGTATCTCCTGCAGCAAATATTTCTCCGTAATGGATATCCTTTATAATTGAAAAATCAGCTTTTCTCATACCTTTATTTGCAAAGTCCATATCATTTGTAACATCTACAACTTGCCATATTGTGTTCAGGGCATCAAAGGCATACCAGGTAACTTTATCTTTACTTAATGCATATTGTAAATCTCCTGTTCCACTAACAAGGTCATCAACAATAATGTCGCCAATTGTTTGCTGGAGTGTTCTTCCCATATTTTCAATAACAACTTTTGGGAGACTCCTTTTCTTTTCTATTAGTTCAACCTTATACAACTCCGGTGAAACTGTCACATTGGCATCAGCTGTATATAAATGAAGCTTTGGAGCATTACTTAATATTCCTTCAAAACTTACTGGCAGTTCTTCCATTCCAAAGTTTGTAAACATATCTTCAGTTAGTGGTAAATCACCAACTTTTTCATAAGAACTATTAATAGCATTCCAAGCCTTAATTTCTGTTCCATCTTCTATCAGTAATTTTGCTGTAGAAACTTCAAAAGTAAAACGCCAATCTACCCAACATGAGGTAGAGCCACCAACTCCTACCCCTGGATTCATAGATGAGGATGTTGTTATACTTAATTCTATTGTTTGCTTTCCTTCTACTAATGAGGTTAAGTCATAAGTTAAAACATTCATCATCGTTGAACCATCACTACCAGTACTTAGCTGTCCTCCAATTTGAACTCCATCAACTTTGGCAATTATATATTCAGAACTTGAACTAAAATCTCCAGCAGCCCAAATCTCAACACTGGCACTTCTTACTCCCGAAGGTAAGGTATAGGCTTCAGTTACGGTTATTCCTTCTGTAGTGAAGTTTCTCATTTCTAGTACTTCATTAATTATCTTTGCTATAACCTCCACCTCCTTACTGATTATCAAATGTAAAAGCTAGACTTAATAGTTCACTATACTCACTTCTATCTCCAAATGTCGTCTCGTAAACTAGACCATTTCCTAAAGAACTGTACTGTTCAGATTCCCGGATATCTGTTAGTTCAGTAACGGTTATATAGTTCACCGTTTCCCATGTTCCATCTCCCTGATTCTGAAGTTCACTGAAATGCTTTACCCACCTATCAACAACTAAGTTTTGATAAAATTCATAGTAGGCCCTCTGACTAATTCCAGCCACAGCCATATTTATATTGATTGATGTGCTTATGTTGGTAGGGTCTTTACTTAAGGTTTCGCTATAGCTTATAAGTTCAGCAAACTGTGCTTCTTTATTAGGTACTTGCTCTATATTAATTTCTGTTTTCATATTATCTTTATTGCTACTTATCTTGCTCAGAAACAATGCATATAAAATAAATTGCATTACCTCTGCCCTTGGCAGACTTGGACTGAGACCTCCTTCAAGATGCCTTCCCTCTATCATAACTTGAAGATTGTTCTTCTCTATATTAAAACTTCCTGTTGATGTTTTCATCTCTACCACAAAAGCATGACTTCCCGCTGTTACTTGAGGTATTGGAATAGTTAAGTTAACAATGTTCTCCCCCAAAGCTAGGTTTTGACTAGGCTGAAATTCGTAGTACTCTCCATCAAGTGAAAATTTCAAATAGAGGATAAGGTCTGCACTAGCACTACCATTTATAATTAAATTGCAGGTCAGGTTTGTATCAGCTAGGGCAGAAATTCCTACAGCAATTGCTTGATAAAAGGAAGTAGCTGTAATAATGATATTCTCATTATTTTTCTTCAGGATTACTGCATTCTGAGCACCTTCTATTTTACTCTCTAGTCTTTCTACTATACTTGTAAGATCCAATTTACTTACTATAGTATTTAATGGATTACCAAGTTCTACTTTTGTATTTATAGGTCTTAGTAAATCCTTGACCATTTTTATAACCCGTAATTCTGAATAAATGCCGAGTTTCTCATGTTTTACAGTTACTATATCTCCAAGTTCTAAGTTAAAAAGGCTTGCATACTCTTCATAATCCTTTGTTTTGCTAAGTTCTAGAAACTCCACGGTAATGTTTATGAAAGGATTGGACACCTTTTTAATATACTCCTGAGCCAAATCCCTTAATTGTTCTTGGTCTTTGCAACCACTAAATTCAACCTTCTTTGTGATAGGGTAAGGCAGAATATCCGTAATACTACTATCTGCTTCTACATATCTCTCAGGAAGGACCAGGTTATTCTCTCCAACAGGGTATATTCTTGTTGCAAATTCATTTGTATCAATAATAGCTCTAAGTCCTTTTATGTTCTTGCCATATCTTACAGTGATGTCCTTTTCTTGACCTAACCTTTCCAATACTTCAACACTAAAGTTGTTTCGTTTCAATTCCATCCCGTATATTTCAAGCAGTCTAAACAATGCTTCCAGGGCATTAACGTTTCTCATTTTTACAGGATATATATTCTTTTCTGGTCCCATAAAACTAAATACAACCTGGGCCTCTGGTGGAATGGTACCTTCAAGGGCCTCTTTCATATTAGCATTAATAAGATTTACTGCTTCTATAAAATAAAAAGCAAGGTCATAAAAAATATGTCTTGCCCAGGCTTTAATCTTTCTTATATTCTCTTGTTCTCTTTCCACTTTATATATCCTAAAAAGCTGACCTTCAGCCTTTATAATATTAAACTCTAAAATGTAATTAGCTTTATTAGAATTAGCTGGATATTCAATATACAAGCTGTACTCTCCATTTAACTCCTCAGTTATTTCAGCTTTAATGCATTCATCAAGTATTGCAAGTCCATTGTTATCGAAGTTACCCTTATTGGTTTTCTTATCATAAATCGTAATCATTATAGCCACCGCCAATTTGGAATGACTTCAATTTTCTCAACGTTTCCTGTCCACTGAATCTGATTATTTCCTGGTACAAAGGTAATAAACTCCCCAATCATCTTAGAATTCATACTATTACCATTTTCATCATAGGCATCTTTAAGTGCTGTGTTTAAAATTATCTTTGAAGTCATATCTTTTAATTCTATATTTTTTTCATTAATAGTTAAGGTTATATCCCCTATACCATACACCGTTATTATCGGTTCACTTTCAATGGTTCCTGGATTGGTGATACTAGTTCCATTTTCAGTAATAGTAAGAGTACTATTTTGAACTGCATACTTAAAGGGTCTGCAATTAAATAAAATAGGAAACCTTGAGGTGTATTTATAAACTTGAGAAAAATCAATGCTATTTACAACTTGTGCTCTATATTTCCTATCTGACTGAAAACTGAAAATAAGGTCACTCTCTCCTATCCCAAAGAGCCATGCTTTTATTTCATCAATCTTTAGAGCAAGGTTTTCTTTATCCTTCACAGTACACTCTAACCCAATGGTAATATCCTCAAAAGTCCCCTCATCATAAATAAGTCTTGAATGTCTACCTGGAACATCGATATAACTTACTCTTCTCTTTGGAGCAGGAATGGTGGGTCTTGTATTAATGATAATTCCATAATCCAAATAACTATCCTTACCTTCAAATAAAAAACTAAGCATTACGCACCACCCCTTCCCATTGCTACTCTTTGCCTATAGAACTCTAACTCATAAGCAAGTTGCTCAATATCTTTGTCTGTATTATTGATGAAGTTTTCTATATGAAGGGTAAGTCCGCCACCTGAACTACCACCTTTCACTTTCTCCAGTGCTCTTGCCATTAAATCATCTAATCGGTCAATAGGAAGAACTGCCTCAGTTCCTGCTTCACCAACACCTATAATACTCGGTCTATTAAAAATACCACCCTTTGCATACCAATCAACACTAAGCTTTGGTACACTTGGTGGTGCTAAACTAAATTCCCCTTTAAGTGAAAAATGAGGAAGCTTTATCTTTGGTATCTTAATCTCAGGCAATTTTAATCTTGAGAAGAAATTATATATGGAATCTATTGCACCTTTTACAGTGTTTTTTGCAGCAGTAATAGGTGTTTCAATCGCTGATTTTATACCATTCCACACACTGGTTGTGACACTCTTAATTCCATTCCAAATGCCAGATATAAGATTTTGTACAAATTTCATTTCAAGTGAAACAACATTCTTTATAAAATCAAGGGCACTTTTGATAATATTTTTAAGACCATTCCATAAATCACTGGTAAGATTTTTTATTCCTTCCCAGACACCCTGCCAATCTCCTTTTATAAGACTGGTAACAATCTTAATCACATCTTTAATTACATTGAGGGTAGTCTTTACAGTATTTGAAATGATTTCGAAGGCTGAAGAAATAACGGCTACAATGTCATCACCATATTTACTCCATATATCCATTGCAAAAGTGATAAAAGCCTCAAATAATACTTTCAAAGCATCAATAATTGTTCCTATGATGGCCTTTACTTCATTCCAAGTTTCATTTACAACATTTCTGAAATCCTCATTGTTTTTGTATAGACCTACAAATATAGCTGTAAGTCCTGCTATAGCTGCAATAGTAATTCCAATAGGACCTGTTAGTGCTGTAAAAGCAGCACCTAAGGCTCCACTTGCTCCACCTGCCGCTCCAAGGGCAGTTGATATTGACCCAAAGGTAGAAAAAAGAGTTCCTCCTACGGATACTAACTTTCCTACCACTGTTAATACTGGTCCAATGGCAGCTGCCACAAGGGCAAGTTTTAAAATCATATCCTGCTGCGCTGGTGAAAGAGCATTAAACTTTTCAATAATACTTGTGATTCCTTGTATTAGTTTTTGAATTGCAGGCATAGCCCCTTCTACAGCATCTAAAAGTCTCTTACCAAGTGGTTCTAATGCCACTGCCATTTGATTTTTAAGTACTGCAAACTTATCTGCTACAGTTTCCGTATCCTTAGCTGCCTTTTCTATGGTCTCTGGACTTGCCTTTATGCTTGCAATTAATTCATCAAGATTAAGCCTTCCTTCTCTAATGGCAGCAGCCATATCTGGACCTGCTCTTGCTCCAAACATCTCTAAAGCCATTGCATTGGCTTCACCAGAAGTACCCGCCTCTTTTATACGAGTAATCATTTCTGCAAGTGCTTTATTGGGTTCACTAATACCTTCCTTAGCCATTTTACCAAGAGCAATTCTTAAAGAACCAACAACAAGTTCAGTGTTAACCCCTTCTTTTTCAAACTTACCTAGCATTGCAGCTGATGTCTGCCAATCAAAGCCCATCTGTCTTAAAGGTCCACCAAATTGTGTCATCAATTGCTGAAGCTTGCTGACTCCTATACCTGTGCTTTGGCTAACTTTAAAAGTATAGTCTAGAGCATCGGCATATTCTTCTGCTCCAATTCCTGCATCTTGAAACATTCTAGTAGAGGCAGGAATAAGGCTATTGATATCCTCCCCTGTGATTTTAGCTAGTTTTAACATCTGAGTAGATAGTTCTTGAAGGGATTCTCCCGAAAGTCCTGTTCGAGTATTAAGGTCTGCAACAACCTGACTTGCATCACCGATATTCGTATTGACAGAGGTATATACTGCTTTAAAATCATCATTCAAATCTTGTAATGCTTCACCTGTTGCTCCAGTTCCAATACGAATTGTATTATTTGCACTTTCAAAGTCAGTAGCTAGTTTTAATAGACCTGTTCCTGCTGCCACAATGGGTGCTGTTACAGTCATAGAAAGGTTCTTTCCTACACTAGAAAAGCCATCACCAATGCTCTTCATTTTGCCACCGATACCTTCAAGACTCTTCCCTAACTTAGTAAATCCGCTGCTTTGAACATCTATCTGATTATTGATATCAGAAAGTTCACCTTCCATCTTGTTCATTTCAGCAATAGCATAGTTAAGCTTTATCTTGAGGTTCTCGGTGGCTTTTGCATCCTCACCTTTTTTATCAGCACTTTCTTGGTAACTCTTTGTTAGTGCTGCAACTTTTGCCTTTTGAAGTTCCATCTGCTTATTTAGACTGTCTGCCTTTAATTTCAGTCCTTCGGTAGACTTTCCAAAGTCACCCATTTTGGTGCTTGCAGCTGCAAATTCACTCTTCACTACCTTAAGACTTCTTTGAATCTTAGCAACTCCATCTTGAAAGCCCTTATCATCCAAACCTACTCTTGCAACAACTGTGTTACCACCAGTAGCCATTTATTCCTTCACCTCCTTCCTAAAACAAAATGTTGTCAATGTTATCAAAACCATCTTGTTCCTCTAATCCATTGACCTTTTTATATACCTTAAAAAGAGCCTGTAACTTTTTAGGAGTACTGTTCCAGAACTGCTCTTCTGTCATTTTTAGTAGATTGGTTGCCAAATAGAAAAGCCACTCCCAGTCCCATGAATTAGAACCAGTGTGGCTATCTATTCCCCCATATTTTCTTCAGCCTCGGGCATTGCTGTACTCAATGCTTCATTTATGGCTATCCCTAATCTTTCAAGATCATTAATCCCAAGTTTCTCACCTACATCTTTTAATGTAGCTGTTTCATCTACTACCTTTACTGCTGCGAATATCAAAGCCCTAATAGCTTTTACTTTCATATTCTGCAAATCATCAAAGGCTTTATTCAAATCTCCATAAACCTCTTCCAGTTCACAGAAAGTGTTCATGTTGAATTTCAGTTCATATTCCTTATCACCTAATATGAATTTAATCCCTTTGTTTTTAAGTTCTGATGCTTTCAATCAATATCACTTCCTTTCTATACTATAGGTTGTGGCTCATCTGGTACAGCTGTAAACCATCCATCAATAATTGTTTGGTCTACCCCAGTTGCATCTTCATCTCCAATAAAACGATAATTACCATCAAAGTCCCTAGCAAAGAAAGTACCCTTTAGTTTTGCACTCTTTGGCTGTGGCTTTTCTCCTTCTGTGTCATACTCATCTGATGCAAGTTCGAATTTACCTTTGAGTAGCCACACATATCGATACTTCCCATTATTTTTCTTTGATTTAAATCCAAGAGCAATGGTAGGTGGCATATCATCTTTACTTTCAATCAGTACACCTTTGACAACCTTTGACCCCTGAAGCTTTGCTCTACTTTCTAGAGACAGCTGATTGATTTCTATTTCAACATCTACTCCTTCAAAAGCTGTAATTACATCCTCCACCGTATCGTCAGAATAAATATTTTCTGAATTTGACTTAGGTGTTAGCTTAGCACTGATTGCTCTTTCAAGCTTAGAGGGTACATCATAAGTTGTCCCCGTGTTATCATCCTTTGTCAAAAGAGCAATATGAATATCTCTTAAACCTATTTGTCTTGCCATCTATTTGACCTCCTTCTCTTCTAAATAAAAAAACCTCATACCCTTATGGTAGAGGTCCGTGTCTTTCTCATATAAGTCTGCTTCATCAAGCCGTTTAAATCCTACAGTTTGAAGTAAGTCTTTAATCGACTTTACTAAAACTGTGTAATCATCCTTTGACCATACATCCACTTGAATATAATGACCTGTGAATACCTCTTCATCCTCTTCAAAGGCTTCTCCACTTTCAATATACTCATGAAAAGTGATGTAAGTTTTAGCCTTACCAGTGTATTTTTGAAAACAAACTGGAACCGATAGTGGCTTTAAAGTATTGATAATCAATTTATTAATCAATTTCCTCTAGCCCCCTCTCAAGTTCCTCTTTGATTATTGCAGTGATTTCTCTCCTATTTTCTAGCACAGATTTTTCTGCCCAGTGCTGTGCAGGGATTTTCGATGTTCCCCACTCAGTAAATTTACTGTAGTAGAATTCAGAGTTATCTCCTTTATTGGGGCCTACCTTTATAAAATCAACCCCATCTTCCTTTTCAATATCGGACATCTTAATATGGTCAGCCATGTGTTTTTTTGCTAATTTTGACCTAGGTGCTTTTTTCTCCATCGAGGATTTTACTCGTTCCCCTGCTCTAGTGAGTGCATTCTTTTTAATATGCTCTCCCTTATCACCTAGCTTATTTATCTTATCGATTAAGGCATCCATACCCTCAAGTTCAAGTTTAGCCATCAGTGTCCACCTCCAAAGCCTTTATCTCAATGTATCTATTTTCATACTTGATGTTGTCAATGAAGGTGATATTGTAAGTTTTTCCTTGAAATAATATCCTCATGGTTTCATCTAATCCTTTAATTGCTCTAATAATGAACTTGACTGTCTTTTCTTTCCGAATAGCTGCTGCTTCAAAATACTCTTTACCATGAAGATTTGTAACCTTTGCCCAGACCGTTTTAAAGTCCTCATAACCCTTGGTCTCAAATCCATTGTCATTAACTACACTTGATAAAGTTTGAAAGGTTATTCTATGCTTAAATTCTCCAATCCCCATTACATCACCAGCTTTCCTTTCTATATGAGAACAGTAGTCTTTTCATCACATCATAGACTTCCTTTATATTTGTTTTCTCCCGTTCTTCATACATATTGGCTACTACATAATAAACTGCTTGTTTCACTGTCTCTGGCAGTTCTGTGAAGTTAGTTAATGGAGACCTTAGAATCCCTTCACACATTTCTTCTGCTGTAGTAATAAAACTGGTGATGAGTGTATTTTCCTCATCACCATCTATTCTTAAATATAATTTCACTTCATCTAATGAAACAACCATACACTCACCCCCAAGTTCTTATTCATTTAATCAACCACCATAAGTCCTGCATTTTTTAGTTTTGTAAGCAAAGCATTAAAATCTGCCTTTAGTTCCTCTATCGTTGCAGCTGTACTATCTGCTTGATTAACAGCTCGTTCTAAATGGACTCCGTCAATTAGTATTTGACCTTTAGTAGTGACTTCCAAGGTTCCATTTACAACCCATTTATCTCCACCTTGTTCAGCATAGTTTTTTACATTACTCATACTTCATCACCTACGCTTTCTGCTGCAATACTTTTATAGCTTCTGGAAGTATTAATTTACCATCTACTCTTTGAGTAGCCATAAATCCAACTTGTCCTGTTGCTGCAAATAATTCATTTAATCTCTTGAATGATCTTCCTTGACGATCAGCCACCCAATAGTATCCAAAATCACCAAAGGCAACAGTTTTAGCACCCGCTCCTAATGTAGGAACATAGGCTGAAGTTTTAACTGGTCTATTTAAAATAGTATCTGGAGTTCCAGCTGTCAATGATGGTTGCCAAATGTACTGACCGTTACCATCTTTCAATTTCCTAATTGCTTTCACTGTGGCATCATTCATTACAAAGACAGCATTTTTTCTGTATGGAGATTTTAAACTGTAGAACAAGTCCATAATCTCATCTAATGTTATAGCTGATGCTCCTGCAGCTGTAACCCCGACTAGTGCTCCACCAGTAGCATTAAAAATACCGGTTGGTTTTCCAGTTCCATCACCAACAAAGAAAGCCTCTTCTTCCTTGGCTCCAATACGTCTTGCAAATTCCTTTGCAATGTAAGATTCAAGGTTAAAGATACTATCGTTTAATAGTTCTTCACTGACTTTAATCATGGTAGCAAGTTTATATGCACCTATTGATACTTGACCAAAAGCATCATCACTTTCAGGAATTATTCCTTCTTCATCCACCCAAGATGCAGTACCTTTTGTTGCTACTACTGGAATTTTCTTATCCCCACTAGATGTAGTAATAACCTTTGCTAACTGTCTAAAGATATTTTCTTCTTCAAGAGCTTGTATTAATGTTCTTTCAAATTCATCGGGTACTAAATACCCACCTTCAGAATCTGTTCCTATTTGTAGTGCATTTTGAATATCATAGCTGTTTTTATTACGCATTGCATTCCAAAAGGCTTGTTTATATTCATCAGTTGCCCTTCCAGTTTTAGTTTCTCCTGTGGCAGTTGGTTTTGTAGTAATTGGTGTGTTAATTGGCTTTGAAAGTTCAAGGTCTAGTGCTTGCTGTCTTTCAAGGCGATCAATTTCTTTACCTAAGTTTACTACTTCTGTTTCCATCTTTTCATATGTGGCGGTGTCTTCTGCTGAGATAAGTCCATCGTTACCACGTCTAGAGTCTAGAAATGCCTTAGCTGCTTCCCAAGCCTTTGCTCTTTTTTCTCTTAATTCTAAAATTTTATTCATGTTGTATTCCTCCTATATTTTTAGTAGATTTAATCTCTTCTCGAGATTTTCAATTGGTGTTTCAGTTGGTTCGTTATCCTTTTTGTGTGGCAGCTTACTTAAGATTGAATTTGTAACTGCCATCCTACTAAAAATGACACCTTCATTTGTAGGTGTCATCTCCTCTTTACTTTCAAACATGATGGCATCTGCAAAGCCAAGTTCAACAGCCTTTTTAGCATTAAACCAACTTTCAGCATCCATTAAGTGAGATAGTTTTGTCCTTGAAAGACCAGTTCTTAATTCATAAGCATTAATAATTGCCTCTTTTACTTCACTAAGCATAGAGATTGCTTTTTCCATCTCTACTGTATCTCCAATGGCTACTGTCATAGGATTGTGAATCATAAAAAGTCCTGTAGGAGATATCAAAACCTCTGCTCCTGCCATTGCAATTACAGATGCTGCACTTGCTGCAATGCCATCAATTTTCACTGTTACTTTGCCTTTGTAGTCCATGAGCATATTGTAGATTTGACTTGCTGCGAATACGTCACCACCTGGTGAATTAATCCAAATTGTAATATCACCATCTCCATTAAACAGTTCTGATTTAAACTGCTTAGGTGTTACTTCATCACCAAGCCAAGTTTCCTCTGCAATTGCTCCATCAAGATAAAGGATTCTTCCATCTTCGTTCTTGACCCAGTTCCAAAACTTCTTATTCATTGTTTTTATCAACTCCTACTATATTGGTTTTGTCAGCGAATGCCCCTGCATCTTGTAGCTTTGTCATATTGCCATTAATAAGATATAGGTCTCCACCAAGTTCTGCTGGTATTCGATTTAGGTTTTCAAGTTCCCTCACATCATTTGCTGAGAGCCAACCATTTTGTCTGCCAACAGCGTACCCATTCATTCTTGATGCATAGTCACCTCTGAGTAGTCCATCCACATTAAATTTGATAAAATACTCTTTCTTTTCAGTTGGTGAGAGAAGCGCTTTTTGTATTGCCTGTTCCCACCTAATTACCCAAGGATCAAGTGTGTATTTCACAAACTCCAATGACTGCTGCTCAATATTTGAAAAGCTCGACTTCTCTAAATCACCAATCATATGAGGAGGGATTCTAAAAATACGAGCAATTTCATTGATTTGGAACTTCCTAGTTTCTAAAAACTGTGCCTGTTCTGGTGGAATACCTATACTATTAAATTTCATGCCTTCTTCTAAAACAGCAATTCGATGAGCATTACCACTTCCTTGATACACTGCATTCCAACTATCCCTTACTCTTTTGGGATCTTTAACTATTCCAGGGTGTTCTAAAACTCCTCCTGGGTTTGCTCCATTGGAGAAAAAGGTTGCTCCATATTCTTCTGTTGCTATTGCCATGCCGATAGCATTTTTAGCCATAGCAATTGGAGAATAACCGATAAGTCCATCAAAACCTAAGCCTGGAATGTGAAGTACTTCCTCTTTTCTTAAGTAAACTTGACTATAGCCTTGCATGTTGGGATTTTCTCCAGCATCTTTAGTGTAGATATAATAGATTTCACCACTACTTGTTCTATCTACACTCATCTTGTTTGGTAGTAAAGGATAAAGCCCTATTACCTGTCCCCTACCATCACGAATAATCTGTGCATAGGCATTTCCCCATAATAAAAGATGACTCATCAGTGTTTCTCTGAACACAAATGAAGTCATCTCAGGGTTTGGCTCATCATGGAGCAGATAATATAAAGAATGATTGATTACTTTTTCTTTTCCATCTTTGGTGTATCTATAGGTATGGAGTGGTAAGCTAGCTACTGCTTCAGCTAATATTCTCACACAAGCATATACTGCTGTTGTTTGCATAGCTGTTCTTTCATTAACTACTTTTCCACTAGTAGTTCCACCAAAGAAAAAACTATATGAATTTCCAAACAAACTGTTCTGTGGCTTATCTCTTGACCTAAATAAGCTTCTAAATATCCCCATAGACATCACTCTCCTTAAAAATGGGTATAAGAAAAGCACCTCCCATGAGATGCCTAGTGATTAATTTCACTTTTTCTATTCAGGAACACTGAATTTTCCAACTTCAATTCTCTCTAATAAATTTTTTGCCTCATTAATGGCATCTGGAAAATCCTTTCTCTATCTAGAAGAATTAATAACTACTTCTAATGCTTCTATTACTCTATCTCCTTCTATTATTCTTAATAATGAATTGACCCTTGTTCTAGTTCCAGATTCATCTTTATCAAAACCTTGACCATTATTATAAATCTCTTCAATAAATTTAGTTTTTAACACATCATCTCTAAGGTCATCAATTCTCAATAAGAATGCTTCCATATACAGACCAACAAACCATAGACCAGCTGATCTATATGCTTTAATAAATTGATCATTTGTAATTTGTCTTTTCAAAGTAATCACCTCATCTTGAGTATATCACTAAATCTTGTAACCGTGTTTAGCAATTTTAAAATCAAATCATTGCTGCATAATCATAATATAGGTATACAAAATTTGATTCATTAAGATGTTTTCTAGGTATCTTTCAATTACAATCTGCAAATGATATCCCTCTTTCTACAAGTAACCTGCCTATCTCAAATATTGCTGCAAATTCAACATTTGTAACAGGTGCTATGATTTCATCTTTAATAAGCCAGTTTGTTTTAGTTCTAATAAAATTCTTTCCATCACATCTTATATGCTTATACATTTCGCTTATATCATAATAGTACTCGGGGGTTAACTCTCCTCCTTGAATTATCCCTACTGCAATTGAATGATTCCCACCATTAACCCATGCTATTCCCATAGGAAGCCAAACTTCTATATAATGATTATTATCATCTTGTTTCCAATTACCCCATGCTCTTCCTTTACCTATTTTGGTTATGGTATTAACTAGTCTTGCTCTATTCCATGGCCACGGTAAGATTAAGTCTTTGGAAAGATTGATTTTTTTGTTACAATACACTTCCTTTTTTAAGTTATAAAATCTAATAAGCTCCTCATTTTCAGCAATGAAATTTGTCGTTCCATCAAATGCTATAGAATCCCAATCTAACCTAGGTACACCATGTGCTCCACCTTCGCAATCATAATACAGTAAATATCTTATAAAATCACTCTGTATTCCTCTTCCTAAGATTCGAATATAATCAAAAATTGGATGTTCTTTAGTTCTACTAATAGATTTATTATTTAGAATCTGTCTAGAAAATTTTAAAATGTTATTAAATTTTTCTTCATTAGATAAATGTGATGCTTGTAGCATATCATTTAAGCTTCTTTCATTTGATATACTTTTCTTCTTTCTTCCCCATAATACCTTACCCAACATATTAATCTCCCACCTCTATAGCATTTCTGTCCTATTACTATATAATTATTGGGTGGAATATCTTATTATTACTAAACTATGAATTGCTATAAATATACTTATAAAATGAGAATTCCTCTTTCATCATAGACACTTCCTCCAATGCCATTATTCCTAATAGCTCTATCAAGTGCCATTATTAAAGCAACTGCACCGTCAATACGTTCAGTGCTTTTCTCTTTGTCTGGCTTTATGTTTCCTGCAGGGTCAGTTTTGACATAGATGTTATCCATCATCCAACGAAGTACTGGGTTTCCTCCATGTGCAATTTTCTTTTCTAGTGTCAGTTTCATAAGTTCTTTTGAAGAAGGTGACATATCCTTATACCCTTGTCCAAAAGGAACTACTACAAATCCCATTCCATCAAGGTTTTGAACCATCTGCACAGCACCCCAACGGTCAAATGCAATTTCTTTTATGTTGTATATCTTACCTAGTTCTTCAATGAAACTCTCTATAAAGCCATAGTGGACCACATTGCCTTCAGTAGTTTTTATAAAACCTTGTTGTTCCCATACATCATAGGGAACATGATCCCTTCTTACTCTGAGTTTTAGATTATCATCTGGAATCCAAAAGTAAGGAAGTACTATATACTTTTCTTCCGATGTTCTTGGTGGAAAAACTAATACAAAAGCAGTGATGTCTGTTGTACTAGAAAGGTCAAGTCCTCCATAACATTCTCTGCCTCTTAATGAATCTAAATCTATATTAAAATCACACTCATCCCATCTATCCATCTGCATCCAACGAGTGGACTGTTTTACCCATTGATTTAATCTTAGCTGACGAAATATATTTTCTTCAGCAGGATTTTCCTTTGCACTGTTATAAGCATTTCTAACTTTTTCTATGTCAATGGTATGTCCTAGAGATGGGTTTGCCTTATACCAGTTCTTCTCTAGACCCCAATCATCATTATCATCAATCCCATAAATAACTGGATAAAAAGTTGGATCTATTTTTCTACCCTCAATAATATCCAGCGCCTTTTGGTGTTGTTCAAAGCATATAGAATTTCTATCTGTACCAGCTGTAGTTATAAGAAAAAATAGCGGTTGCAGTCTAGCATCACCACTACCTTTAGTCATTACGTCAAATAAATCTCTATTAGGTTGAGCATGAAGTTCATCAAATACAACTGCATGAACATTAAGACCATGCTTTGTATAGGCTTCAGCTGAAAGCACTTGGTAAAAACTATTTGTTGGCTTATATACTAACCTTTTCATTGACATTACTGGCTTAATTCTTTTCTTTAATGCTGGACATTGCTCCACCATCTCAACTGCTACATCGAAAACAATAGAGGCCTGCTGCCTATCAGATGCACATCCATAAACCTCTGCTCCCCATTCATTATCACCACAAGTCATCAAAAGTGCTACCGCTGCTGCAAGTTCTGATTTGCCATTCTTTTTGGGAATTTCTATATAAGCAGTATTATACTGACGGTATCCATTTTCTTTTACTGTTCCATATATATCTCGAATGATTTTATCTTGCCAAGGAAGTAAATCAAAAGGAACTCCTCTCCATTGACCTTTTGTGTGCTTTAGGCAGTTGATAAAATTAACAGCTCTCTGTGCTTTCTTTTCATCATACATTATTTCACCTCGCCTCTTAGCATCATCTCCATAGGATCATAAGTTTCATTAGTCCCTTTGTCTGCAACGATTCTGCTTCTAGAGGATGGTGTCAAACCAAATTGCTCACAAAACTTAATCATAATCTTAAGATAAGCTTGGGCAATAGACACCTGTGGCACCTGCTGCCAATAACCACTTGGAGTTTTTACAATTGTTCCATGTTTTGATATAAATTCTTCTGCTTCCTTCCAACGGGCATACGCTTCACAATATCCTGCAAAGGCTGCCATATCAACTTCTGTTAGTATACCAAGTTCTTCTAGCTGTTTTGCTACCCTTCGCCATTCTTTTTTAGCTTCAGCATTAAGCCAACTAGGACACTTAGGTGCCTTCTTTTTAGGTTTTGGTTCAAATTCATTAAGTGGTCTTTTACCAGGATTACCCTCGAGTTCTTTTATTGCTGTTGGTTTTGGTTTTCTTCCTCTCTGTGCCATAGGTTTCACCCCCAATCTTTAAAATTTGCATAAGAAAAGAGCCTACTATTTTGTAGACCCTTATCCTGATTTTCTTTTACTTTTCTATTTGCCTCTTATCCCTTTGTAGTTATAATTACCTTTTCTAATTTCCTCATGGTCAGCTTTGACTGCTCTATCATAGTCCTTATCTTTCTTTTCTTTTTTGCAGCAGACCATACAGATGCACTCCGTATTAAACATCGACATGATCCTTCCCTTATCTAATGAACCACCGCATCTATCACAAAACTTTTGTGTAAAGAATTTATCCATTTTTACCTCTCCTCCTTCAACTCAGATAAACATTCTAAATATGCAATTTGTAGAGGTTTTAAATGAATTCTATTATCAGAATATCCTCTAGCAATAACATTGAAATAATATTCTGTAGGAGCCGCTATCATATTGGTATATTTGCTTGCCATAATATACACCATTGTTTTTCTATGCTTTTCATCTATCATAATCTCTACTTGCTTTTTAATATATAGACTCGGATAACCTTCATATATATCAAGTGCCCTTTCACATTCTTCAGTGATTTCCCATAAGACAACGGGTACTAATCTATCCTTACATGGCTCAATGTTTGCAACCCCTTTGTACTTTCCTCTAAAGGTTAGCTTGTAATCATGAAGGGTTCCAATCCCTATCACCTTTGCTTTAGGACATCTTTGTTTCATCTGTTCAATATTCATATTTGAACCGTATGCACCATACAGCTTTGTTCTTCCTGCCATTTCACATTTCTCCTTTACTGATTTTATATACCAAGAGGGGCTAATTTGCCCCTGTCTTGGCTGTAGGTTATTATTAAGCGGCTCTAGGTGTTTTCCAAGCTGCATTACCATCAAGTGATCTCATAAGGTGCTGTCTACAGTTTTTGAACTCCTCACCAATAAGTCCTAATCGAAGCAACCAACATCTGAATGTGTACTTCTCGTTATCTGTGTAAGTGCGTTTTGCACTAGCACTCTTTTGACTTAATGCTTGGTGGCTTACCGCTAGGCAGAAAACTATGTAACTCCTAATTTTACCTGCGTGCATGGTACCGTTGAAAAGCCTAAATTCAATGGTGCCTTTTGTGAATGTGCTGTGAAGGTTGAGTCCATGATATCTACTGGAATGGTAGTGTCTACTTCTGCTTTCAGCACCGTATTCGCTGTACCAAATATCTGCTAGTTCTGTTAAGGTTTTTGGCCTTTTCTTGTTTATGGTTCTAATCAAATTCTCGTTTACCTTTTTGCAATATCTCATTCTCGAGGGGTCAATCTCAAGACTCTTGTAAATCAAGTCTTCCTTTGATGCCGTTAGGTTAACTAAATTCTTTAGGGTGTTCGGAGTATGGTCTTTTGCACCAATATGAATGTGTATTCCACACTGTAGCTTGCTTTCACTAACTGCACCTGCGTGTCTAAGCTGTCTGATCAGTTCTTGTAAAGTTTCAATGACCTCATCATACTTTAAAATCGGTGTAACCAATTCAACACTGTAACTTTTATCTGCTGAAACAAGTCTGCCTTTCTCTTTCTTCCTTGTCTCAATGCTTGCATCACTCATTATTTTCCAAACTCTATTATCTGGTGCAGTTATCTTGTAGGTATCGTAGCTGTCAAAGGTTCTTTTAACTGTTCCACCTAGAAAATTTGCTGTTACTTCAGCAGCTTTTTCTCTAGTAATGCCTGTCATTTCAATTTCAACGCCAATGGTTTGATTTTTCAATGCTTTCTACCCCTTTCAAAGTGTGTTTTTCTTTTGGTAGTGTACATATTACCTCTGAAAGGGGTATATATCCAGTTATATCTGCGAGATTCTATCAAATAAATTAATCTCTTGGTAATGTCATGGCCAAGGCATAAGCTACATTTACTGTAACTGCATTCCCTGCTTGCTTATAAAGTTGAGCATCTGAATTTACTCCTCTTGCCCTATCAAATAATTCATCTGGAAATCCTTGAAGTCTAAAGCATTCCTTTGGAGTTAATCTGCGAATACGATAGTTCTCATCAAGTGTCCCAATCTGACATCCTGTATCGATGGTATTTGCAATACCCTTTCCAACCCTTCCTCTCCTAGTTGTTGAATTGGGCATTGCCATGTTTATGCTATCTCCTATATTTGCTTCAGAATAACCTTTCTTTGTAGCTTCTTTAATAGCTACTCCATGTCTATCTTGACTAGTTAATGTGAACATTGGCTCTTCACTTGTTTTCATTCTTCTTCCATTTTGTCTTTTTTCTTCTCGGTCTGGTGTTAAAACAGGATAAGCTTCAAGTACACCACTGTTCATAGCAGTTCTGTTTACTACTCCTGCTGTATATCGAGAAGTAATACATCTTGATGTATCTGTTATTTGAGTCTTTGTAGTTGATTGGTCTATAAAATACAGACCTGTTTTTGCTCCTGCTCCTCCACCATTTGCCGTTAATGTTGGAGATATACCATTTGTATCATAAACATTTCCACTTTCTCCTCTGCCACTTGGATTAACATTTCCTATACAGTAAAGACCCGTCTTTGCTCCAACTCCACCTGCGTTACCCACAAGAGTTGCTGAAACACCTTCAGGGTTGTAAACTCTATATCCTTGCATTCCACCTATAATTTGCTTAAGAGCTGCTGTGTTTTCTCTGCTGAGAGGTAATATTTCTCGTCTACCTCTGCTTCTAAGATTTGCGATAATGAACACACGCTCTCGGTTTTGAGGGACTCCGAAGTCCTTTGAGTTAAGCACCTGCCAGACAGCATCATACCCTGCTTCGTCCAACTCAGAGAGAACGGTGGCAAAATCAAATCCGTTATTAATTGACAGCAAGTTCTTAACGTTCTCAATAAGTAAGTATGTGGGTTTATCCGTTTCTTCTTTGCCCTTGATGAGGTCAATAATGCTGAAATAGATTCCACTTCTTTTTCCTCTGAGTCCTCGCTGCTTTCCTGCCACTGATATATCTTGGCAGGGGAATCCGAAACACCAGATATCTGCATAGGGGATTTCCTCTGCTCCAAGTTTTGTAACATCATCTGAATACCACTCTCCTTCCGTATCAAACATTGCTCTATATGATTTAACTGCAAATTTATCCTTTTCACAAAATCCAATGCACTTATAGCCTGCAAGCTCTAGTCCTAATCTAAAGCCGCCTATTCCTGCACAAAAATCAAGGAAGGTCATTTTCTTCACCTTCCTTTTGGATATCAAGATATTTTGTTTTTACACCATCTCTTAAAAGAAACACACTATTATCAGAGCCAACCTGCTCAATATATCTTTTTACAATAACATCAGCATACTTCTCATCCAGTTCTATGGTATAGCATATTCTGTCGGTTTGTTCACAGGCTATAAGGGTTGAGCCACTACCACCAAAGGGGTCTAGAACAATAGAGTTCGTTAAACTTGAATTAGTAATAGGGTAAGCTATTAATGCTATTGGTTTCATTGTTGGGTGATACTTTGATTTAGTAGGCCTATCAAAATTCCAAGTAGTTCTTTGTTTTCTATCCCCATAGAATTTATGTCCTGCAGTGGGTTTCCACCCTACAAGAACTGGTTCATGATTATATTGGTAATCACATCGACCTAGTACAGGTGAGTTCTTTACCCAAATACAAGTTTGATGACAAAAGAACCCTGCATCCTTAAAGGCTACTCTAAAATTAACCGTTTCTCTATCTGCATGGAACACATAAGTTGAACCCCCATCTGCTATGCTTTCATACATCCCTTTATATGCATTTAGAAGAAACTCATAGAATTTTTTATCATCCATGTTATCATTCTGAATTGTTCCTGCAGTACCTTCATAAGCTACATTGTAAGGTGGGTCAGTTACGATGAGATTTGCTTTTTTTCCATCCATTAATATTTCGTAGGTATCAAGCTTTGTACTGTCCCCACAGATTAAACGATGCCTGCCTAACAACCAAATATCCCCTTGTTTTGTAATTGGACTTTCCGGTAAGGGTTCGTCAAAACCATCTTCTTTTACACCCTTTGGATGAAGTTCATTAAACAATGCATCGATTTCCGGTGGTTCAAAACCTGTGAATGCTGTATCATAATCTAAAGATTGTAAATCCTTTATTAGATCAGCGAGTAATTCCTTATTCCACTCCCCACTGATTTTATTAAGAGCAATATTTAATGCCTTTTCTTTGGTTTTATCAACATCAATAACAACACAATCAATCTCTGCAAATCCCAGTGTTTTTAATACTGATATTCTCTGATGACCACCAATAACCGTTAAATCCTTATTAACTATTACGGGGTCCACATATCCAAATTCAGTTATACTATTTTTAATCTTTTCGAATTCACTATCTCCAGGCTTTAGCTTTTTTCGTGGGTTATAGGCAGCTGGTATAAGCGAATCTATCTGTAACTTTTTAAATTCCATCCTCTTCCCTCCAAAATCTATCTTTTATGTAACAGTTATGACTACAATACTTTCTCTTCTTATTGCCATAAGCACTAAAATCATTACCGCAGTATGGGCAAGTATATCTGTAGGTGGCAGCTTCACTTTTCTTTCTTTCACTTTGATGTTCATTCCACCATTTTCGTCTGCACTCTTCAGAGCAAAATCTCCTTGTCCTACCTTGATGTTTTTGTTTGATGGGTTTCTCACAGCAGGCACAGAGCAGGTTTCTTTTTATTTTTTCATCCACATTAAGGGCAACAACACATGAGTCACCATCTAGACTATTGCGCTTACAAAACCCTCTAACACTATCCCTGGATAATCCTAAGATTGTTGCAATAGCTTTATATCCCATACCTTTCAATCTTAGTTCCCTAATTTTTTCTTTTTCTTCAGCTGTCATGTGAGTTGCTCCTTTCAGTAAACTTTTATGCAATAAAAAAACAACCACAAATCCTTATGGTTGCTAATCTTCAGCTTTCTATTTTGCGATTTTCTAGTACCCCCCTTGCTTAATTCTGCGAAATTTCACGCAAAGGGGGGCGGCGGTCCCGAACGGAAAGGTTTTAGAGATTTGATGCCCCCTATTCCTTCTTAAAAATTTTTTTCCAGAATCTTTTCTTTCCTCCAACTTCATGATCAAGCCCTTCATAATAGTTACACGTACTATTAAAATGAAAATCTTTTCTCAACTCCTCTAACAAAACCTCTCTAATAATTTTTATTTCATTAGCTCTAAATGAATGAGGATCTCCTAAGGAAACAACCTCACTCAAAGGCTGTACTTCTAAATATCTTGTTTCTAATGGGTTTTCAAAGTACTCTCTCGTTGCATTTGCTGTATCACAAAAACAATAGCCGTTTTCACTAGAATATTCTCTTCCTATAACAAAACTAAACTTTGAACATCCTTGTGGTGACAAATCTTTTGAAACTGCTTTTATATAATTCTTCATATTTTTCCTCTCAATACATTTTTTACTTATAATTATACACCACGTATTTGTCCTCTGTCATCGTCTTCCTATCGTGGCAACTCTTACAAAGAGACTGCCAATTACTCTCGTCCCAGAACAATACTTTATCTCCTCGGTGTGGTTTTATGTGGTCAACAACAGTTGCCTTAATAAGCTTACCTTGTTCCTTACATTTAACACACAAGGCATTATCTTTTAAAAATCTATTCCTAGCTGTCCTCCATCTACTGTCATAACCACGCCTTGTAGCATTAGGTCTATCTTTTAAATATAGTTCTCTATGATCATCACAATAGCTACCGTCAGTTAACTTTGGACATCTTGGATGTTTACACGGTTTTAATGGTTTCTTTGGCAATCTACACACCGTCCTTTAGACATAAGAAAAGCACCCACCGTTTATTAAGTAGATGCTTCATGCTAATCTTTCATACTATTAGTTTACCATTTTTAATTCGTCATTTTCGTCAACTTTGACTTTTATTAGCTTTACTTTATGCTCCCTGTGACTTGCTTCTTCTAGATAGTCCTTCTTCCTTTGCTATGTTAGCAACTTCAGTTGTTGAGATTCCTACTGCATTACCAATCTCTTCATAAGTATATCTAAACTTATCAGAATAAGGAGAGTTTTTTTCTTGCAGTAAACGAATAGTATCTCTACGATCTACGTCTTTAAATTTTGACCGAACTTCATTTTTGAAATCTTTAAATTCATTTTTAAAATCCCTAAGTTCATTTTTAATATTAACATTCTCTCTTTGCAATTCTCCTAATCTAGGTCTATTTGCCATAACATTACCTCCAGGTGATTATAATATATTTTAATACTGATATAGTATCCAACAATAAAACTTAAAATTCATTATGAATAAGTTTTTCATAATCCATATTATACCACCACTGAAACCATTGAATTTACTACATATAACCCTTCTAACTAAATTAGTTTTTGAAAAAGTTAAATCTAGTTCTTAGGTTTATGTTTTAGTTGATTAATCAATTAGCTTTTTTAGCTAGAAATCTATTGTGTTTTCTTCTTGGATACTGTTCATCATGCTCACCAATACTAAAAGCTACTTGTTGCCAACTTAATCCATTTATATATCTTAAGGACATTATCATTCTCATCTGACTATCCTCAATGCTTTCTATGTACCTGTTTAGTCTGTTCAGTTCATAAAAGCACTTCTTTAAATTTAAATCTAGTAGTTCCTTAAGATCTGCAATCTCTGCAGCATATTTACCAACCTTGTCAGATATACCAGGAGCGTGTGGCATTCCTGTTATTTTCGCTGTAGTAGAAGTGGCAAGGCATTCTAATTCTGCAATTCTATTTTTAAGATGTTCAATTTCTCTATTAAGATAATATAGCTGTGATAATTCCTGCTTAGTCACAAGCTCCACCCCCAATTCTTGCTTTGATCGCATTAATTAATGCATCTTGACCAGTTTGTTTTTTTTGAAGTGCATTCATCACCTGCTCATCAATCGTTCCCTTAGAAACAATATGATGAATTATAACTGTTTCTTTTTGTCCCTGTCTCCATAGCCTTGCATTGGCTTGTTGGTATAATTCCAAACTCCATGTAAGACCAAACCAAATAAGAGTTGATCCGCCTGCTTGAAGATTAAGACCATGGCCAGTGGATGCAGGGTGAGCAATAGCAATAGGTATTTCACCTTTATTCCATTTTGAAATATCTTCACTTGTTAATATTTCAGTAACCTTAAATCTCTCTGATATTCTTTCTTTATCATGTTTGTAAGCATAAAATACAAGGACAGGTTTACCATTGGCAGCTTCAATTAAGTCTTCTAATGTATCAAGCTTTTTATTATGGATATTCTTCACTGCTTTAAATTCATCATAGACAGCACCATTTGCCATTTGAAGTAGCTTATTTGAAAGAGCAGCTGCATTCACTGCATCTATATCTCCATCAGTAAAAGGAAGAAACATCTCACTTTCTAGTTTCTGATATAAGGCTTGTTCCTTCTCTGACATCTGAACCTCAACTACATTATCTATTCGTTCTGGCATCTTTAAGTAATCACAAGCTTTCATACTAACACAGATGTCAGAAATTTTTTTATAGATTAGTTCCTCTGCACCTTCTCTAGGTTTATAGCTAAAGATTACTTGTTGATTTCTTTTATCTGGAACAAAATATTCATTTCTAAAGCTTCCAATAAATCTTCCTAATCTTTGACCCATATCCAGTAGATTAATTTCACTCCATAAATCCATTAGGCTATTTGGTGCCGGTGTTCCAGTAAGTCCAACAATTCTTTTTACCTGGGGTCTAACTTTACGAAGTGCCTTGAACCTTTTAGCTGTAGGTGATTTAAAACTCGATAGTTCATCAATAACCACCATATCGAAGTCAAATTTATAATTTTCACAAAGCCATTCTACATTTTCACGATTGATGATATAAATATCAGCTTTTCTTACAAGGGCCAATCTTCTCTGTTTTTCACTACCTAAAACTTTTGAAATTTTAAGTGCTGATAAATGCTCCCATTTTTCACACTCTTTGCTCCAAGTATCCTGTGCTACTCGAAGAGGAGCAATAACAAGAATCTTTGATGCTTCAAAATAATCGAATAATAATAACCATATTGCTGTTAATGTAATTACCGTTTTTCCAAGTCCCATATCTAGCATTAAAGCACAAGCAGGGTGCTTAATAATAAAATCCTCAGCATATTTCTGATATTCATGTGGCACATATTTCATCAAGCACACCTCCAATTTGTTCTTTATTGTCAATGCAATATACTGAAAACCCTAATACTTCTAATTGACTTTTTCTCTTTATTTGAAGAGGACGCATTTTCTTCTTAGGAGCCTTTAGCTCAATGAATGCTAGCTTTCCACCCTTCATCAGTATTAATCTATCGGGAACACCTATCATTCCAGGTGATATAAACTTCAGTGCTAACCCTCCACGTTTTTTTACTTCTTTGGTAAGTGCTTGCTCAATACTTTTCTCGGAATATACCACAGCCATAATCTTTCATCTCCATTTACTACACTTATTGTTTTGACTCCTAGTCTTTCTTTTGCTGCTTTAACTTCCTTTTTTGACATCCCTTTAAGTTTTGCTAGCTCATACACCATTGAATATTCAACAAAGTCATCTTTTAAGATTTCTTCTATTATGCAATCCATTTTAAAATCCCCTTTCAAAATTGGTGGAACAAGGACTGGAACAAAGGTATAAAAAACCCCTTACGTGTGTGTGCACCCTTATAGGTACATATTGACTACTTTTTTCTTATTATTTATTTCAAAAGAGATTTTCTTGTTCCATTGTTCCAAACTGTCCTTTCCACCCCTAATTACTTAACTTCTTTACTGGAACATACCTTTGGTACAACCTAACGGGTTGTTCCTTTTGTTCCTATAACTTGTGGTACAAGATTTATCTAATTCTTCTCTTGTTCCACCCTCATAAAAGCTCTTTGCTTATTATAAATTGGAAATCTTGTAGTTCCACTTTTCGTTCCATCGTAAGGTTTCCAGTTTTCAATCCTAGCCATTATTGCTGTAATTTCATAGGAATCACCTTTTTTAAGATTGGCTGAATCCTTACCAAAGCACTCACACCAAATCTCCATAGGACAAACAATCATACGTTTTACTGTCCCTTCTATTGCATTCCCAAAATCTCCGCCAGTTAGGAAGTTTCTGCGTTCATATAAACTCATCTCACTCCAATTCTCAGGCAACAATTTTTCAAGATATTCTCGAACCAAGCCCTCACGATCATCGGTTTCCATAGCATCAGCCTGTTCTGACATAGCAATTTGTGCTTCATCACCTTTAAGAAATAAATCTTCTCCTTTTTTATACACATAGAGAGCTTCTGCCCATATTTGATCAATGGCTTTTAGCTCCCATGCTTTCTTTACACTATTACCACTAACTCTTACGGGCCAAAATCTTCGATTTCCTGTGATATCTCTTAAAAATCCACTTTCGCTGTTAGTGCTTCCAACTATTACACACTGTCTTGGATGACTCTCAACATTAACTCCGTAACTAGCACGATACTTATCATCTGTCCTAGAAACAAAGGATTTTACAGTTTCCACATCAGTTTTCTTGATTCCAGCTAGTTCACCAAGTTCAAGGAGCCAATAACCTTGTAATTTTTCAGCTGCAGCCTTATCACGCATATCTGTTATTGTTAAACTATCTGAAAACCACTTAGAGCCAAGTCTTGCAAAGAATGTACTTTTTCCTATTCCCTGGGGTCCATTCAGTATTAAAACACTATCAAATTTGGTACCAGGTTCATAAATTCTTGCAACTGCTGCCACTAGGGTTTTTCTAATCACTGCCCTAGAATACTTGTTATCCTCTGCTCCTAAATAATCAATTAAAAGTGTATCAAGTCGCTCTATACCATCCCACTTGGGTAAATTATTTAAATATTCCTTGATAGGATGAAATGCCCTTTGTGCTGCAACAGCAATGAGTGCTTCTTTTATTTTAGTGGGAGACCATACCCCATAGGTTTTATCAAAATACACTTTAAGGGATGACATATCTGAATCATTCCATCCTCTTTTAATTTGTTTCCATGGTAAATCTCCCTTTACATCTATACCATCACGATGTTGATTGTAGGCTATTACCTTTAAGTTCTCATCATTTTGAATAATGAGAACTAAATTTTGCAAATCATCTTTTATCTGTCCATTTTTATTGATAGTTAGCTTTTCTTGCCAGTTCTCATCAGTTATAGTGAAATCAGAGTTTGCCTGTTCCATACGTTCTTTGGATAGTACTTTCTTTACCATGTCATCTTCAGTACAGAATTCCTGTATAGCTTTATAAGAAGGTAACTTTGATGGAGGAGTATCTTCATCTGCCTTACCATCTAGCTCACCGAATTTATGAATTCTTACTAAATCAAATGAATTGCACAACTTGCTACAAGCTGGATCTGTAGCATGATGGGAATATGCAAATTTATCATCATAAATAAGTACACCTGCAGTTGAATCAGCAGGAATATAATCATATCTACCTTCAAGTAAACTTGGCTTGTACACATCAGATAGGAATTTCTCTATTGCTGCTCCTATGGTGTACGCTCTACAGAAGACACCAATTAACCCCTCCTTCTCTAAAGGGTCAGCTTGTTTTGAAATGTTCTTATTTACAAGGCTTGTCTGCCTTGAGGACACAGGCCACTGACTACTGTCATGCCAATCCTTATATCTTGAAAGCACCTTATCAGGGTCTAAAAGAGTTCCTTCCTGCCTTTCAAATACAAACTCCCCATCACTTGAGGTTGATGGCCAGTACATTAACCTTGTTGGTTCATATGTGGTATCATCAAACTGCTCAATTCCAATATCTGAAGCTATCATTCTTCCTATTGCTTTATATTCATCTGCTGAAACATTCCTTGCAAGAGGAATAATTAATCGAAGTCTTGGTTTCTCAGAAGTGTGTTTATGGGTTGAATAAATGCAGCAGGTGAAATCATAAAACATAGTAATTTGATCCCACACACCGCTATCTGCATAATCCATATCAAGTGTGAGCATGGAGCGAAATTCAACAAACCCAGTTTTACGCTTGCCCTTTCTTAATCTGCCACCTACAAATCCCCCTACATCTTTGATGTTATCTTGTTTTGGCTTTGGTAACTTTTTATATTCTTGGGTACTCTCAGTAGTTCTATGGGTGATACTTACTTTTGCTACAAAGTCCTCCCAAGAAATCTCAATGTTTTTCCATACCTTTTCTGTTCTTGAGTTTGCTACTGCAATTTGCATGAGGATCACCTCCACATAGTTTTTGTTTCATTTTATTTAAGCCTTTTCTAGCACCACCTAGGTCACCTGCTAGTGCTTGACCTCTCAGTGTTTTAAAGGTATTTCTCGGTAATATAGTTTTATAATGCCTTAGTTCCTTTAAAAAACTTTCCATGGTTCTAATCCTTTCTGTAATATTCACATTCAAATCCATCTGCACGAAGTGGTAACCCTTCTGCCCAAGTTGGAGGAATAGCCATTACATCACATACCTCTTTTAAGGAACCTTGTTCTACCTCTGATTCAACCACTATTTCATCATGTACATGCATTACGATGTCATAACCTTTATCAGCTACACGAAGCATAGCTTCAGCTAATAAATCTCTAGCAGTAGCTTGAACAATATTCTCTACAAGCTTTGGACCGTAGGTTTCAATCCTCTCCCACTTTTTCGTAGTACCAATACCTTCATAGGTGATACCTTCTCGTCCAAACTTGTTCATCTCAATTCTAGGCTTTATATATGAAAGTTTTCGTCCAGATGGTAAGGTGATAAATAAGATGCCACTTTCATAATGGATTTTAATTTTATGAGCTACTGTAGCAGTTCTTTCCTTTACTGCTTTAAGTGCCGCTTTATCTATATCCCACCATAATTTTGTAATGTTAGGATTTGCCTGTCTCCAAGCTGTAACGAGACCTTGAAGTTCTTCTTCCTCTACTCCCATATCAAGAGCACCCATAGCTGTAAGTGCTCCAACTGAGCCTCCATAACCCAGGGCCAATTCTGATATTTTGCCCTTTTGCCTGAGTGGTGAAGTTTTTGTTATCTCCTCAATAGGAACCTTAAACATCTGACTTGCACTGGCCTCATATATCTTCCCATGGGTTGCAAACACATCCATTCTCCACTTTTCGCCTGCAAGCCAAGCTATAACACGGGCCTCAATAGCAGAAAAATCGGCCACTAGAAATTGATGATTAGGTTTAGGAATAAAGGCAGTCCGAATAAGTTCAGACAGTACATGGGGAACACTTTCAAATAATATTTCAAGGGTACTAAAATCACCGTTTCTCACTAAATTACGGGCAAGTGTTAAATCCTTTAAATGATTCTGAGGTAAATTTTGAACTTGCACTAAACGCCCTGCCCATCTACCTGTTCTATTTGCTCCATAAAATTGAAGTAGTCCTCTAACTCTTATATCAGGGCAAACTGCACGCTCTATGGCTTCATATTTTTTAATTGAGGTCTTGGCAAGTTGCAACCTCAAATTTAGAAGTCTTTCCACTTCTCCATCAGATTCCTTGGCGAGATCAGTTACAGTTTTCTTAGTTAAAGAATCTACCTCTACTCCATTTTCAAGTAACCACTCTTTTAGCTGTGCTACAGAGTTTGGATTTTCAAGTCCAGTCAATTCCTGTGCCTTAGAAAAAGTATCTTCTTTATGAAGCCTATCGCACTCCATAGCTTTTCTTACAAGCTTCATATCTACAAGAACTCCTCTATCATTGATTTGCTGATCCAAGATATACACTTTCTGTTCACTATCACTAACAGGATATTTTTCTATCTTTTTACGGATTGCTCTTTCTACCTCAACATCTCGTCTACAGTAGCTTTTGAAAGTCTCCCATTTATCCACAGCATGATGTGGGTAATTTCTTGTTCTCTGTCTATTGGTCTTTGTGGCTTTGCAAGGAATAGAAAAATACCTGATTAAGTCCTTTCCTTCCTTCATCTTCTGCTCTGTTAGTCCTAAAACTTGTGCAACACCTTCTAGGGATAGAGGTAATCCTAAGCTAGCTGATTGTACTGCTGTACATTGCCAAGAGTTAGGAGATAATGTTTGATCTAAATGCTTTGATAAACAGGTTCTTTCAAACTGTGCATTAAAGGCAGTTTTAATAATGCTTTCATCGATAATTGCTGCAACGATTTCATCTGGCAAGTCTTCTCCACTAGCTAAGTCCACAACCTCTACCTCATCTTCATCAAAAGCATAAGCAAATAATAGAATTTCAAAATATGGAGAAGCGGTGTATGCGTAAACACCGCTTTTTTGTAAATCCACATCTGAGAAAGTTTCAATATCTATTGCTAAAGTTCGCATACACCTCACTCCCTAGCTTAAAAAGTCGTCATCATCAGCTGATGCGAAATCATCCTTAGCTGAACTACGTCCACTTAATGCTTCGCCATCAGAAAGCTTTTGGAGGTTACCTAATCCGCAAGCTACTCCCTTATTACCGTTTTGATTGAATGCATAGAATGTGATACTAGCTCTTCCATAGCAACCACTATAGACTTCACTTTGGTCTAGAATAGGTTTCACATTCTTGTCCACTATTTGAGGTCTGTCCTTACTATTCGCATTAACAAAATAACTGTTCTTATAAGCCTCATCATCCGCTCTGTCGATGTCACCGTCACGAAGGGGTGTTTTTAAATTGGCAGGAATTTTCCCTCCAAACTTTGCCTTACCTTCTTGCTTAGCAGCTTCAATAGCAGCCTTGATTTCATTAATTGTCTTTGTATCAGATTTTGGGATGATAAGAGAAACACTGTACTTCTCATCTCCACCATTGATTGATTTAGGCTCCCATACATTCGCATATGAGAAACGTACCTTACCTGTAATTACCTTTGTTTTGTTATTATCCATGATTATATTTCCTCCTTAAAATCAGCTTCTGCCGTATTATTTAATTTAATTGATTGTCTTTTATCTGAACTAGGAACTAAGGTAGGTTTGCCTTGAGGTTTTTCCACCAAATCTCCTAGAATACTTTTAAATTTCTTCTTACCTAGTAATTTTTCCATAGCTGTAATACCAAGTAATGATTGAGTATAGATGTCTGTAATACCATTATCATTACAAACTTTAATGACTGCTTCTTCACTTGCATATTTACGATTGGAACGTCCTTCAACAAGCTTAAACCCTGTCCATTCTTTGCCCTCTCGTATTGAAAGGTCGGTAGCATATGCATAAACATCACTAGCCCAAGTTGAAAGCCTATCAGCAACTGTAAGAACTTCTGCTATTTCCTCATCTGATAGAAGAGAAGGTAACTTAAAATCATACTTTGCAAGTGATAGGTGTTCTTCTGCTCTTGCCCTGCAAGTTTGACGTGCTCTACAGAACCTACAATGTTCTCCAGGTAAAAACTCTCCCTCTCCATTGATAGCAAGTTGTGCCTTTGGTCGAAGTTCTATTTCTGCCCAGTTAGTTAATTCATCTGCAGAGATTTCATATGTAGAAACACTCTCAAGACGGGGTTGGCAGATGGTCATTCTTACTCTTTGAATATCATAAAGGCTATCAAAGAGGGTAAAGGCCCCAAGGGCATATAACTTCATCTGTGGATTGTCCTCAGCAGAGACAGCAACTCCTTTACCATATTTCAAATCAACTATGTCCAAGGTAGAATCTGCAATAATAACTAGATCCCCCGTCCCGAAGCCTTCTGGAACATAGCAGGAATAATCCAATCTTTGTTCTATGAGAATAATAGGGTCCTTACAATATGACCTAACTTCTGTTATTAGTTCAGTAGCATAATCTACATATATATCTGTGTAATTTTCAAGTTCCTCACTATCAAATTCACTAATAGGTCTTTGTGATTTTATACCTAAGAAGGTTCTTAATTTATGTTCCGATAATTCATGTGCAGCTGTACCTTCAGCAGCAAACACACTTGTAGTGTTTTCGAACTGTTCCTCAAGTCTTGCAGATGGTGGACAATGTAACCACCTGTGGGAACTTGAAGCAGACAGAAGTGCATGTTTCCCCATTAAAGCACCTCTGCTTCCTTGAGAAGATCCTTATAACAAGAAGGGTCAATATCAGTTAGCTTATTTGCACCGTATTTTATAATGAGTGCTTTAACTTCAAGCTGTTTTCCACCTTGAGATTTAGCAGCTAAGACAGCTCGTACTTCCTCAATGGTAATTGGCTCTTCCTTTGGTGGAACTACTTCTTTAGAAGTTACTGGTACTTCTGCTGTATTGTTATTTCCCATTGCATTTACTAAGGATTCAATACTATTAGCAAGACCCCTTAAATCCGCTACTACATCAAGTGCTAGTTTAATTTTACTCATGATGCAAATACCTCCTTATTCCCTATAAGTAGTAATCTAAAAGTTTCTCTTCCCTTTGGAGTGATTAATGTCTGAACTCCTACCCAACCGGTTTTATCATTTTTAGACTCTTTAAGTTCAAATAGTCCATTGTTCTTATCTGCAAAGGGTTTTAATTGGCCTTTTCCATCTCTGTAGATAAACTTCTTATCTAGCAGAAAATTGATAAAAATCTTTTGCTGTACCCCTAATTCCTTTGCAGTGTCTCTGAAATTAGTCAGAAGGTTTCTATCCACTAAATCATCAAAATACTCTGCTTTAGGTTGCATAATTGCATTTTGTACAGCAAGTCTAGAGTTTTCAATTTGTAAATACTTAATTTTGCTATCAGCCATTTTTAATGCTCTAGACATTACCATCTCTGGTGTGTTCCATGCTTTCTCAAGTGCTATGAAATATTGGCGAGCCATTTTTCCTTTTTCAGTTCTTTGAATCATACAGAGTTCTTTCGCCATTGGGATTGTTATTTCATAATCAGTAACTGCTCTTTTAACTTCCCTTGAACCTTCATTTTGAACTTGCTTAATTTTGAGCGAGTTGAAATCTATCCCTTGGCTAAAGCCATATTCACACATTCTGGGAAACCAATCCTTGAAATGTGTTTTAACTTCTAAAAATTGATGAAGTTCTCTTGCTGATACAGTTGGATCAACCTTGCTATAATCAACCTTGATTAAATCATTCATGCTCTGTAACCTCCTCACATATGTCATTAAAATATCTAACTGGAATATCATTTTTGATCGCAAAACTTAGTTCTGCTCTCATACCATCTGTCAATTTGTTTCCAAAGCACCAAAGTTCATCACTCCGCTTTAATAGTTCAATTCCTAGTTCAATCCCTGCCTTGCGTTCTTCCGGTATATCTTCATCAAGAAACTGTGGATTGTGAAGATGTGGTGCAAATGGTATTGAGCCTTTAATATAGGCAAACCGACAGTAACCTTGTGCCTTTCTGGTATTGTGTTCAATGTCACCAGCATAGGGTGAGCAAATAAATACTAGCTTCATTTTGAACCCCCTTCTGCAACCGCCTTTTCTTTTGGTGCTACTTGTTTTAATAGATCATGTAATCTTTCTTTTACTTCCTTTTGCTTTGGTCTCAGCTCCTTTAGAACAATATTTGCTCCATTAGGATTGGTGATGGTAATTTTTATAGTTTGCATAGATTCCACCTCCTCGTGGTTATTTTCAGAGGGTGTGGTTTTGCCCTCTATATATAAGCCACGAGAAATGGAGATGTTGCCCCCCTAATCCAAATATTTTTTTAACTGCCCTTTAATTCTTTCTAAACGCTTATGTACTGAGGACTTGTTAATACCTTCTTCACGAGCAATTTCGGTTAGAGATTTCTCTTCAAAATATACTTTCTTTATTAGCTCCTGTTGCTGAGGTAACAGCTTGTCCATAGCAGCATATAAAGCCTTAAGCTCCTCGTTGTTTTCAGCAATTGCTTCAATATCTGATGACTTGTCCTTAAATTGAAAACCTTGCTCTTCCATATCAGCAATAGAATTATGTCTGCGTGTTTCTGCTCTGTTTTTGTTGTACTCAATTTTTTCAATTTCGATAATTACTTCTTCTACCTCAGCTGGTACCTCAATTTCAATAACTTCTCCTGTTGCAAATTCATATTTAATCATTTTTCATTCTCCTTTTCATTTTTTATTTGGGATTTAAATGTTTGTGATGGGGCTAGCTCTGCAGTGGAATGTAAAAAACTCCTGTTTTGAAAAAACAAACTGCAGAGTTTTTACTGTTTGGCAGGTAATACCTAAATGTCTAAAAAACATGTCTAGGTACAAAACCCATAGGTCTAAGGGGACATGGCACACGTATGTGCAGTTGATGGAATGTTCTTTTGCAAATAAAAAAAGATGGCCAGAAAATCACCAATTTCTTGGTAATCATCTGGCCATCTAGTAGCTCTGCGATGAGGTTTTATTTAGTTTTATAAATTATCTTCTTCAATGAATAAAATTGAACAACAACTTTATCCTTGCACCTACACTGAGAAGTTACTGGTCCAACGGTTTGTTCCGTCACATCAAATAACCTTTTATTGCATTTTGGACATCTTATTTCTTTTGTCATAGGCAACACACTCCTTTATTAATTAACATATAAGCTAAATAGCTTACACTATAGGTAAAAAAATATAGTTCTCCCCCATGAGTGTAAGCTATATTGCTTACACTCATGGGTTTAAAAACGCCCCTAATCGGGGCGGTTGCTTTCACTATAAGGAAAACTCTATTATTGATGGAGAACCAAATTTTATAAGTCCTAACTCTTTCAATCTGTATTCAGCAGCTTGATAAGATACATTAAAAGTACTAACAACTTCCTGAACATATGTAGCGTTTCTGAAAAAATCAATCTCAGGTGGTAAAGACTTAATTAACTTTATCACCATTCTTTTTGGCATCAGCAAAGCAGAAGATAAATAGTTTGCTTGCCACTCCATACTATCTCTGTCATCCCACTGGGACACTGGTTTTGTCTTTCCATTAACAGGTACTGCCCTACACTGGATCATAGGCTCAGTTGGACTATCGCATAAAGACAGTTGGTTGGGGTCATATGAAAAATAACCTCTATGAAAGATATCGTGTCCCCCTTCATGTCCCATTGTATACCGATATCTATGTTCCTGATCCTCTTCAAGCAGATTATTGTCTATTATAACAGTTCTAGCTTTAGCACTGATATATTCTGCTGTATTGGTTTCAGGAATATATACTGGAACTTTATTTGTATCATTAAATACGGTCATCCCCAAGTATACCCCATTGTGCGATAGATACTGGAAGTCCTGCTTTAAACCAAGATAGTTCAGGACAAAGGAGTCAATATCTATTTCCATAGGGTTTTTCATTGCTTCTGGACTGAAATCAAAGATGAACTGCTCAGCAATATTATCGATTTCAGCTTTACTCAAAACTGGTACCCCATTCTTCTTTTTTCTATAAGATGGAAAATACATCGAATAAAATTACCCCTTTCTCTTTTTGAGTTCTTTTACAAACTCCAACCATTCTTCCTCTCCAGCATCTAAATCCCTGGCTGTACGAAGTGCTGCACTTACATAGTCCCTCTCCATAATATACTCTGGAAGGTCTGGGGCCACTTCATTACGTTTCTTTCCTGCTAAATCAAGCATTATAGTCTTATCTTCTTCTGATAACATTAGGATATTAGCAAGAATCTCTAATTTCTCAAGGTCAAATGGATTACGTCTGTCTTTTTCAACGTCACTCAAATATGGCGGAGTTATGCCTAATTTCTTCGCCATTTCTCTAAGCGTTATTTGCTTTTCCTCCCGCTTTTGTGTGATAAAATCACCAAAATTTAAATATTTTTTACTCATCTTTTTTTCACCCATTCTATTAGTTTATGCCTACCTTTTTTATTTTCGCCTATTCCCTTTGGATTATAGGTCTTTCGCTTTGTTGTAGGTCTTTATTCATTATTTATCGGGTATATTTTATTTAACAGCTTTTATGCTTGTAAGCAAATCAGCTTATATATGAATTATATACGCAAAAAAACGGCTTGTCAATAGATGGAATAAAAAAATTTCTCTATCACAAGCCTCTTTGCTTAAACAATTATATACTTTGTTATAAATTAAAGTACTCATATGCATTTAGTTGTTTATTCTTGATATATAGTTCAAACATCATATGTGCGGGAACTTTCTTTACTAAAATATTACCAACAGCTAACATATCTTTTATCTCTTTAAGTTCAGCAATTCCTTTTTCTTCTGTAACATCTTTATCAGAAGGAAATAATAAGATATTATACTTCTTATTAAATCCATGTTCAATCATGAACTGTTTATAAATAGCCTCATAAACATATTGCTTAATTACATCCTCTACTCCTGGATTCCCATTTACTGTATCTACTTCCAAATGTAAATTATAATACTTAGCATCCCATATTACAAAATATTTATCTGTGTTATTTCTAAATATACTTATTAGATCTAGTACTAACGATTTCTTTGCTTTATGTCTTTTTTGACTAGGTATTGTTGTTAAATCCTCGTTTGGAATCCAATACGGAAATGGAACAAGTTCTTTTAATCTCTTTACTTCTCCAGTTGCCTTAACATATTTAGCTTGTACAATTGTTTGGTCCAATTCCGATATAGCGTTGAGTCGAGTATTACATTTATTATCTAATACAATTGCACATACCTTTTCCCAAACCAAATTAAAGTCCATTGTACCAAAAAGTTGATATCTATCATCTATATCTTTATTAAATTTTCTCTCAAAAAAGGCTAACATTACTTTCAATAAAGTCTGCTTCTTCGCAACAAATTGAATATTAAGTTCTTGATTTATTCTATTAATTACATATCTTTCATCTAAGAACCAATTCTCATCAACCTCAAACTCAATTTCAGGTAAAGAAAAAATATTATTTAAACCAACCTCGGATAACATTCTAGATGATTGTGTAATAACATATTTATGTAACATTCTAAAAAAATCATTATTATTATCTATATTTTCATAGGTAATTAAATCAAAATATATTGGACGATTCTTAATAACAAAAGGATCTATTTCATTGACGGTCTTGTCCCAATCTATTTCACCATCTCCGTTTATTTCATAAACATTTTTCTGATTATGATACAACCCATTATCAATAAAGTCTGTTAGTATATAGATAATTAAATTAAGCATATCTATAGCTTCTTCTGATTCATATACATCGATTGTTCCTACATTACTTTCTACAATCCCATATTTTCTAAGTACTTGAATTATTAATTTAAGCAATCTGTCTTTTTCTTCAGTAGTATATGTTCTACTAAGATACTTTGGTAAACATTTAATAACAATGTTTTTATACAGAATAATGCCTACATACTTAAAAGCAAATTTTTCTAAGTCTTCATCAATCTCATCTGTGTCATTAATTTCTTTCAGTTCAGAATGCGACTTAATTATTCTTCTATTTTTATATTTTAGTTTAGAAATCAATTCTTTAGTCTCATCTACAGAAATATCTAGTCTATTACTAATCTGAGACAAGCTAAGTTTTTCTAGTTCGATAAAATAAGCTGATTTCAATTCTATCACCTACCTTTTTATAAAGATTACATTCTATGGTGTTGTCGTAGAACCGGTAGGTGTTGTCGTAGATCCGGTAGCTGTTCCAGTTGCCACAGTAGCTCCTGGAGTTACAGTAGTTGGAATAAAAGTTAGATTTAAATCCTTTATCACATCTATACCCATAAGGCCATATTTGTTTAATAACTTAGAATATGTATTTATGTCTTCTTCAAAGAAATCTTCTCGCTTATGCTTGATTACATCTTCAAATAAATACATTAAAAGTTTACTTTTAAATGCTGAATCAAAATTACTTAATAATAAGTCACTCTTACTTAAGAAAAATGGACCTAAAAATTTATCTTCATTTATAGTTCTTAGTTGTGCTAATTTGTCATTGATTGCGTGTCTTACATCATTCCATTTTGATTTTCTCCCATCTGGGAAAGTTACAATTGCATCATTATTTAATTCACCTAAGTTAATATCTATGTATTCAAAACTCCATCTTCGCTTAAATGCTGTATCTACTGGAAAAACGCCTTGATCTGCACTATTCATAGTTGCCCATATATACATATTACTAGGTATTTTAATAGTTTCATAATCGCTAGGAACTCCACCAATTTCTTTAGCTAGAAATTCTCTTAAGTCTTGACTAGTTTGAATTTCATACTCACTATTACCGTTGTCATCCCTATCTAGAAGCTGAAAAGTATCTCCAAATACTGCCGCAACGTTTGCTCTATTTATTTCTTCAATAATCAATAGATATTTTGTAGGTTCTATATCATTTTTATAACTTTTGAATGCTTTCATCCAAGTCCTTAGAAAGGGACCAGCTACATAACTATATTGAATTTCATCTTCAGTTACTGTTACCCCACCAACTGTTTTAGTTTTGGTTACAGTTTTAGGTTTATATGTTCCAACAAACTGTGCATATGAGTAGTTAGGATGAAATGTAACTCTCTCATAACACCCAGTAAAATCATGAGAACCTATTTGATAATTTCCAGTGTTATTATCCCAAATATATCCTCTTGCATTCTCTTTTAGCATATTACTCTTTCCTGTTCCTGGTGCTCCAAACAAAATTCTATTTCTCTGAAATGGTATACCACTCATTGTATTGTTTACAAATCCCATTCCTAAATTGTTATCAATCTTTTTTAATAAGAGTAACCCTTTCTCTGTTAACTCGTACACCCTAATAGGATTTGTAGTAGTTGTATTTCTTTCAATTAATCCTAAATTCATTAATGGTGTAAGAAATCTATAATTCGCATTAGGGGTATAGTCCCCTTGCTCAACATCTCCTCCACGTCCAACAAAACCATAAACATCTTTTACTCGTTTGCACAACATAACTCTATCTGCTTGGTTTGGAAATATGCGTTCAAACTCTGTTCTACTATCTGGGAATCCAAATATTTCTCCGTGTAAGTAACCTTCTCTTAGAACACATAAAGTAGCATTGTATATCATTTCAAAATCTCTAATTGATTTAATATTTTCTAATCTATTTATAAAATAGTCCTCTATTGATATATTACTGTTTATAAAATAGACAAAATCATCTGTTAATTTACACGTATCTGTATCAACTATATCCAAAAACTTAAATTCTCTCATTATTCTTAAATTTGTAGCAAATGTATCGGTAGTTATAGCTACCCCTAATATATCAGATGAAATTGTTGCTTTAGTTATTAACAACATACCATTGTTCATATAATGGTCTTTAAACTTATTAACAGCTTCAAAAATATCTCTAGGAATACTTTTTGATGGACGTAGTCCATCAGAATCAATTAGTTCACTTTTAAAATCAGTATAAAGTTTTTCAATGTTGCAAAAAACTACTTGTAAACTATTCATCGTTATTGCCCCCTGTAATATTATTTAAATAATCTTTAATACGGTTTGCTAAAACCTCTGCCAATATTGGCGGAACAGCATTACCCACTTGCTTATATTGCTCTTGCTTTGGTCCTGTAAAAACATAATCGTCTTTGAAGCTTTGTAATCTTGCTGCTTCTCTTACAGAAGGCACTCTAAGCTCTTCATAATGAAAATAAGTTCTATGGCCTGTGTCAATTGTATAAGAAGGTTTACTTCTATCCATACGTCTTAATAATGCTAAATATTTCCTACCCCCTCTAAGCTCTTCTGGTATATCCCTTAAGCTACCACCTTCGGGAACAAGTGCTATAGTTTTTTTTGTATCCTCTGTGTGAGCAGATTGTAAATGATTGTTCAATGTAGTTGCTCCATTACGAATATATTTCTGATATTCTGTAAGAGGCTCTTTTGAGTAAACAGTATTGTCCTCTCCTTTATCTAATGAAGGCAAATCAGAAATAGCATCCTCAATACTAACAATAGGTAAATTGCCAACTGGAAACTCGAAGTCTTTATTACAGTATTCTTTTCTTATGCCCAAAAAGAAAACTCTCTTTCTATTTTGTGGAATCCCATAATCTACAGCATTTAACGTATCATAGAATACTTCGTACCCAAGATTATTTGCTCTCTTAATTATATCATCTTTTACCAATCCTTTAGCGAAGTTTAAAATTCCTGTTACGTTTTCAATCAAGAAAAATTTAGGGTGTACCCATTCTAAAATTTTAAAGTATTCGCGATAAAGTTCATTTCTTTCATCATCAATAATTCTTTGCCCCGCAGTGCTAAAACCTTGACATGGTGGGCCACCAATGATACCATCAATTTCACCATATTTTTTAACATAATCTTCATCTATCTCTTTAATATCCTTAACAATACCGACCTTTTCTTTTCTATTATGGTTGTATGTTTCAATAGCATGTTTTGAAAAATCAATCGCTTGTACTACTTCAAAACCATTTCTTTCAAAACCTAAGCTTAAACCACCCGCCCCACAAAATAAATCTAATAGTTTATATACTTTCATTATCTAATACCTCCAAAATTGCTTTTGCTAATGCATTTGCTAGTAATGGTGGGACAGCATTACCTACCTGTCTAAATTGTTGCATTTTACCACCTATGAACTCAAAATCATCTGAAAAGCTTTGAATTCTTGCACATTCCCTAACAGTTGGAACTCTATCAAATTTGGGGTGAAAATAAACATTATGCCCCGTGTCTATAGTTACCGATTGAGATTTAGAATCTAAACGTTTTAAATAATTTGAATGTCTATTATTTCTTTTAGACTTAAATAATTCTTCTGGTACACACTTCCAATTCCCACCTTCTGGGACATGTCTAATTTTCTTTAGAACACTCTCTACAGGATAGTAAATAAAGTGGCTATTTAAAATATTACCACTACGCATTTGTTCTTGATATTTAGATTTGGGTTTGCCAAGAGTATAATTGTATCCTGAGTTATCTTCAGTTGCTATTTCTTCAATTTCACTAATATCTGACAGTGCATCCCAGACAGTAACTTTTTCTTTTTTATAGTTATAAATACTATCAAAATTAAACTCTCCGATATCTTTTCTTATGCCCACAAAGAAAGCTCTTTTTCTATTTTGAGGAACACCGAAATCTGATGCATCTAAAACTGCATGACACACATTGTATCCACTTTCAGTTAGTAGCTCAGTTATTTTATTTTTTGCAAATCCATTTTTAGCTGTTAATATTTGACGAACATTTTCTATTAATAATGCCTTAGGTTTTATGTAATCGACAAATCTAATAAACTCAAAAAATAGTTTATTTCTAGGATCATCTTGGGCGTTCTTATCCCACCTGTTTAATCCTGAGAAACCTTGACAAGGTGGTCCTCCAACAATAATATCTATATCACTGAACCCGGTTTTTTCAACATCAATTTCTGTTATATCCCCATTTATCACATTGGCATCAGGAAAATTTTTAGCAAAGGTTTCACAAGCTTTATCATCAGAATCTATGGCTCCTACAACACATATTTTACCAGTCTGTCTAAATCCCTCACTAATTCCTCCACATCCAGAAAATAAGTCTATTAATCTGTAATTCATTCTTTATCTCCATCCTCTACATATTCTAAAATATCTTCTACATTGCAACTGAAAAATTTACAAAGATTATTCAAGACACAAATATCAATTTTTCTTATTTTTTCGTTATAGAGATCACCTATTGTGTTAGGTCTAACACCTATAGCGATTGATAAATCTTTTCTTGACATTTTGTGCTTTCCTAGTAGCTCGGATACCTTTACTCTTATCATGGATTCTTCCTCCTTGCAATTGACCACAATAAAATTTATATCATAGCCAAAACAAAATGTCAATAAATTGATACAAAATAACATAATCAGATATTTAATATCAATTATTGCTATTTTATATCAATTATATTAACTTAGTCAACTTGAACAAAATAACATGAACATGTATCAAACAGTAGTGAAATACACTTTTGATATGTAAAACTTTACGCAGAAACTAAACAAATACGCAATATTCCTTAGTTGTGCGTAAATGTACTACCCCCAAAACAAAAGTCCCCCCAAACCTAAGTCTGAGGGAACATAAAACACACTTCATTATTTACTTAAAAACCTTCAAATCCTTTGATATCAACCTATTTCTTCTCTATCAATACTACCGTCTCCACGTGTGGCGTGTGCGCAAACATATCCTTCACCCTCACCCTCTCAACCACATACCCATTCTCCTCTAAAACCTTCAAGTCATTAACCAATGTCTTAGGGTTGCAGGATACGTAGACGATCTCTGGGGCATTGAATTTGATTACGTATTCCATGGCTTTTGGGTGTACCCCCGGTCTTGGTGGGTCTAGGATTATTATGTCTGGCTTATGCTTTATGTCTTGGATGACCTTAGCCACGTCGCCTGCAATAAACTGGCAGTTGTCTAGACCGTTTAGTTTGGCGTTTTCTTTGGCAGCTTCTACGGCTTCTTCTATGAGTTCTACTCCTATTACCTTATTGGCGCTAGGGGCTACTATTTGGCCTATGGTGCCGGTGCCACAATATAAATCAAAAACAGTTTTGTTTTCAGCATTTCCTAGGAAATCTTTTACAATTGAATATAGTTTTTCTGCGCCCTTAGAATTAGTTTGGAAGAAGGAAAATGGGCTTATTTTAAATTTAAGTCCTAGAAGCTCTTCTATTATGTAGTCCTGACCATATAGTATTTCCATGGAGTCTGCTTGAACCACATCAGAAAGAGAGTCATTTATAGTGTGAACTATTCCCTTAAGGTTACCTTCATATGGCAGTGCCTTTAGTATTTCAGTTATTTCTTCTAAGTTAAAATCTATTTGAGAGGTGGTTACTAAATTTATAAGTATTTCCCCTGTATTTTTTGCTTTTCTTATAACTAGATTTCTTAAATAACCTTGGTGACTCATTATTCTGTAGTGAGGAAGAGCCTTTTCTCTGAAGTAATTTACTACAGTGTCTAGAGCTATTCTAAAGTCTCCATCTACTATTTGGCAGCTATTTGTATTGATTATGCCAAAGGCTGAGGCTTTTTTGTGCATGCCTAGGTTTAACTCTCCACCTTTTTCTAGGTCTCCAAAGGTAAACTCCATTTTGTTTCTGTATTCCCAAGCTTCTGGGCTTCCCTCTATGCCTAGAAATTCAAAATTTTCTATGCCTGCATCTTTAAAAAGCTTTAAAACTTGCTCCTTTTTAAATTCTAGCTGCTTTTCGTAGGATATGAATTGGTGAGAGCAGCCGCCACAGTAATTAAAGTGTGGGCATTTTACATCTATTTTGTAATCCACGTCCTCTATTATTTCTTTTAATCTTCCTTCTATTTTGCCGCCTTTTTTCTTAGTTATTTGGGCAAGTATTTTTTGTCCTGGAAGAGTGCCTTTTACATATACCTTTTCTCCTTCGTATTCCCCAACACCCATGCCTGGAAATTCTGTATTCACTATATCTAATATGTATTCTTTTCCTTTTCGCATAAACAAAACTCCTCTATATATGTTTTATTTTAATGTATTACTATAATTATCCTACAAAATTTATGAAATTACTTGAATTATGAAATTTATCTGTAATGACTTGCATAAGAAGTGAAGGAACTGTTTAAATTTATTGTTCTGAGCTCTTATGCAAGTCATGGAGGAGAAATTTTATAATTCCACCACATTGTACCCTTTTGTAGTTTAATCACTTTATAAAATATATCTTAACATTGTAATTTATTTCTGTACTTTTTGTAAATTTCCAATTAATTTTGCCCTATATTTATTGAAAAAATGTCTCAGTGTGTTATACTTTTATAGGCATAATAATCTAAATTATCGACTATAATGTTATCAAATAAATTTTCTTTTGTCTAATAAAAAATGCTTTTTGAAAGGATTGAAAACAATGAAAAAAATATTAGGTTATTTAGACCTAGTGCTATTTTTAATTTTGGTCACTATTAAAGTAGCATTTTATGGTGACATGGTGAATCCATATTTTAAGATTAAATATATTATAGGTCCTACCTTGGCATCTATAGTGGTAATTGCATCTATATCTCTTTTGTTTAAACCTAAGGGAAGAAGCAGATACCTATATATATGTAATATAATAATTACTTGCGTACTTATAGCTGATATAAATTATTTTAGGTATTATAAGGACATTATTTCTATACCAGTTATTAAAAATGGTATTTTACTTGGAGCTGTAAATGAAGCTGTAAAAAATATATTACAGCCTCGAGATTTATTATTGCTTATAGATATAATTCTAATTCCTATATTTAAGAAAATATTAAAACTTAAATTTAACGGCATATATTCTAATTATATGGAAATTAAAAATGTTTCTATACCATTTAAGTTAAGAGCTTTGAGTTTTGTATTAATTTTTGCTGTATCCTTTTCTTATGATGGGTACTTCATAAATAAACTAAGAACTGAACAACCAAGACTTATTGAAGGTATGTATAATAAAATTTATATAATAAACTCCCTTGGAAATATAAATTGTCACGCTTTGGATGTATATAACTTTGCTAAAAAAAGTTTTTTTGATAAAAAATCTTTAGATGATGAAAAAGCAAATGAAATAAAAACTTATTTGAATGCAAATTCAAAGAGTTCTGGAAGTAAATTTAAAAATGTAGGTAAAGATAAAAACCTAATAATGATACAAGTTGAAGCTCTTCAAGAGTTTGTAATAAATAAAAAAGTTGAAGGGGAGGAAATTACCCCTAACCTAAATAAATGGTTAAAGAAAAGCTTGTACTTTGATAACTATTATTATCAGGTAGCTGGCGGAAATACTTCTGATGCAGAGTTTATGTCTAATAACTCACTTTACCCTGCTTCTTCAGGGGCTGCATACTACATATATAGCGGAGATGAGTTTAACTCTCTTCCAAAACTTTTAGATAAAAAGGGCTATTATTCTGCTGCTTTCCACGGATATAAAGAAGGTTTTTGGAATAGAAATGCTATGTATGTAAAAGAAGGCTTTGATAAATTCTATGGAGAAAAGAGCTTTAATGTAGATGAAAAAATAGGACTTGGACTAAGTGATGAATCCTTCTTTAAGCAATCTTTAGAAGAGATTAAATCCTTTAAGGAGCCATATTATTCATTCCTAGTAACCTTAACTAGCCATTTTCCTTTTGAAGCTACGGATAAATATGGTGATTTCAATGTAGGAGATCTAGAAGGAACCTTTACTGGAAATTACCTAAAATCTATACATTATGCTGATAAACAATTAGGAATGTTTTTGGATCAATTGGAAAGTGAAGGCATAATGGACGACTCTATAGTAGTTTTATATGGTGACCACTTTGCAATACCAAAAGATCATGCCAAAGAACTTTATTCCTTTGTAGGTGAAACTGGCAATGATGAATTTGCTTGGACTAAATATCAAAAGGTTCCACTAATAATGCACTTCCCTAAGGATGCACATAAGGGTGTTAACAGTGTAGTTTCTGGACAAATGGATATATTCCCTACTTTATGTAATATGTTTGATCTTAAGAATCCTTATAAATTTGGACGAGACCTATTTAATGTTAAAGATAGGCTAGTAGTATTTAGGACCGGTTCCTTTATAGACAATAATGTATTCTATTCTTCTTCATCTAAAAAATATTATGATTTAAAAACTGGCCAGGAAGTAAAAGAAACTGAAACTTTAAAAAAGAAAAAAGAAGAAGCTTTAAAACACTTAGATTATAGTGATACTCTATTAGATCACAATTTAATTAAAAAATTTACGGAAAATAAAGAACTGAACAAATAAAAAAACCACTACAATGATATGTTTCATTTGTAGTGGTTTTTTCTTATGAAATATTTAAATTTTCCATAAGTATTAAATGCACTATGTTTTAAATGGGTTTATGATGTATAATGAAAACGGAAGACTTATACAAGGGGGAGTATTTTATGTTTAACATTGTATTTTTGTGTGTAGCTGGCTTCTTAGCTGCCTTTGTGGATTCCATTGCTGGAGGAGGGGGACTTATTAGCGTACCTGCATTTATGCTAGCCGGCCTTTCACCTACTTATGTACTTGGAACAAATAAATTTTCTGCCACCACTGCATCTCTTACTAGTTCCATTAAATTTATTACTTCTAAAAAAGTAAACTTTAAAATATTGAAGTTTCTCATTCCCTTCACTTTAGTAGGTGCTTATTTAGGTGTGAATACAGTACTTGCTATTGATGAAGCAATATTAAATGTTTTAGTTTTAGTACTCATATTATTTATAGGCATATACAGCTTGTTTTCTAAGTCATTAGGCCTTACTAACAACTTTAAGGGGTTAAATAAGAAGAATATTTTTCTTGGAATACTGCTAGCTTTTTCTCTAGGCTTTTATGATGGATTCTTTGGCCCTGGTACTGGTTCCTTTTTGATATTTGGATTTATAAATATATTTGGATATGATTTTGTAAATGCCAGTGGAAATGCCAGAATACTAAACTTTGTAAGCAATGTATCCTCATTAGTTCTATTTGCAATACATAGAAGAATTTTTTATGCCTATGCAATACCTGTGGCAATATTTATGATATTAGGAGCTGAATTTGGGACTAAAGTAGCATTAAAAAAAGGTTCTAAACTTATAAAACCTATTTTTATCACCATGTCCTTAGCTGTTGCAGGAAAAATGGTTTTTAAATTATTTAGTTAGGCACATGAATAAATACATAAATAAAATCTGTCTTTACAGCCTAAAGATATCAATAACTTTATCAGAGGCTTAAAAACAGATTTTTATTTTTAACAATATCATAAAAATATCAATTTATTCTAATCTTACAATAATACTTTAGACAAATGCTAATTTCTTCTTAAGAAATATAAGGTAGAAATTATTGTGATTCGTAAGCCTTAGAAACACTTTCAAATCCAGCATTAGTTAATTCTTCTATAACAATATTTCTTATGTCATTATAGCCTACTTTGTTCTTAAAATCCTTCCATATCTTATTTTTAATATCTTCCGACACATTGAGTATATCTGAAGATGTCATAGGATTTCCCGCATCATCAGAGGATCTCTCTATGGAAACCATTATCTTGCTTATATCAAATTCTTGTGTTCTTCCATCTCTCTTGATTACTTTCATTATTTTCTCCCTTCCTTAGTAACATATTTGTAAGTAAAATTTACTTACCCCTTTAGTTGCACGGAAATTTACTGACTACAGATAGATTTCTTATAATTATAATATTTTTCTAAGTTCTTCTGCTTTATAATCCTTGGTGTACTTATTATTCATTTCATCTATTAATATTAGTGTAATATTTTCCCCTTTAACCTTCAAAACTTTACCCTTTTGTTTTGAACCCATTACATTTACAGATCTACCTACCTTTAATTCCTTTACATAAAAACTACCACAGAACGCACATTTATCTGCATTATTGAATACCCTTTTACAATCACTACAATAATACAATTTACTCAATTTATTTCCCCCCTTCTAATTCTCAATACTTATTTACATTTATATTTCTATAGTATATTGATATTTCCTTCTTATTTACAAAAAATTTAGAATATTTAAACTATAGGAATCCAGGCTAATATTTTTAGCCTGGTAAATATGGAGTAAATATAAGTAATGTCAGTACAGAATCCAATACCACTGCAGGTAGTGAATGCAACGAAGGTAGGGCATCAATATCTTCTTTATAAACTTTCAAAGCGTAGAAATAACACATAAAACTTATGATTAAATTAAATAGTATACCTACCCAAGGAAAACTTATTCCACTTGGCAAATAATATTTAAATCTACCGTAAGATACTCTATATATTACAAAAGTTTTTATTGCTGCTGTTAAAGTCAAACCTACGGCAAATATAACTCCATAAAGTTTAGGATTTATTCTATATTGAACCAATGTAAAAATACCCATAAACACCAATGCCGGTATTATCCACCTAGTGCCCAAAAGAAGTATATATATAACAATATATGCTACTCCCTGGAAAGTATCCTGTATGGCTATTGATTTTTCTGTTTTAGTTAAATTATTGTTTAAAGCCTTAAATTCATTATTTTGGGAAGTCATGTATACATCATACAATCCATTTCCTTTTGAGGAAAATTCCGAATAAATTATAATATCATCTATTGCACAATTATATGTGTCTGTATCATATGATTTTGTTATCATTGTAGTAGGACTAATTTCATCACCTTTTACTGTAAATTCTCCCATATCCTCATATTCCTTTTTAGTTCCAAAATCTCTTAGCCCTTCAATAAAAAATCTCGCTTTGCCATCATAATACCCTTCAGGCTTAAATCTATTTATACTTTTGAACTCTGGAAATTCAACAATTTTTCCATGGAGATCTTCTTCAATTTTAGGTTTTTCTAAATCAAAAGTATATTTTTTGTATACTTCGCCTTTTTTATTATAGGAAATAGTCATAAAATGCATGTACCGACCATCATGAGCCATTGATACCTTTGGATTTGAGTAAAACATAAATGTTGGCATTTGAAATAATTTTTTGGACTCAGATAACTTTCCATCTTTATAATAAAAGTAGCTTTGTTCTTTTACAGCTTCTTTATTATTCATATATGTTATTATATATTTATCTTTATATTTTGCTGCTCCTATATTTATAGGACTTTCTGCTTTAATTTTATCTATCCTTCCAGTAGAAAGATTTAAAATTTCTAAATAATCTTCCCCTGCCCTTACAAAAATACTTTCATCGGCTTGGCTTGCTTCTGTTACTCCAGACATTTTTTTACTTTGTATAACTTTAAAGTTTTCATCCAATTCATAGGTAAAATTTAGCCCATACATAGCTAAAGCCTCTATGTAATAATGTCCATTCTTTAATCTACCTAAATTTATATTTCTAATTTTTTCTGCATCTAATTTGAAATTTGATTTTTTCAACACTTTTCCTAAATAATCTATTTTTAAAACTTTAATTTCTTTTTCATTATCTATAGCAACTATATAATCTTTTCCACTCTTTAGTATTTTAGGGTCAGTTATAGATGAAACATTAGTTAGGTACTTACCCTTTGCCCACTGTGGTGAAGGCGGCTGATTGTTTATTTTTATATTTAATTTATATTGTAATGCAATTATAAGTACAGCTACACATATGATTATGCTTATAAACCATTTTTTTTTTAACCTTATCCCCATTTGTATTACCCCCTATTTATATCCTTTTATTTAATACCTTAACATCCCCCTGAACAGTTAAAGCATGAATGGTGCAAAAACCATTAATGTAAATATTGAATCCAGCATTAAATATGGTATAAATTTAGCTACTGGCATAGCATCTAAATCTTCCTTATAGCTTAAATATCCAAATAAGTAGAATACAGCACTTATCAGGAAGCATATGAAAAATCCTACTATGGTAGAAGAAAGCTGTTTAGGTAAATAATACGCGTATAACTTATAATTAGTTGTATATATAGTTTGATATTTAACTAAAAATGTCATAATTGCTGTTGCTATATAAAGTATTTTTTTAGTCTTTTTGCTTAATTTATATTCTATGAAGCTTATAAAACCTATTAGCATCAATGCCGGTAAAATCCACTTTATACCCAAAACAATTATATATACCAAGCTATAAACAAAGCCCTGTAATGTATCTTGAAAAGATATGCTTTTCTCTTCCTTTTTTAATCCATTATTTTCTTTTTTGAATTCTTCCTTTGAAGATGTCATATACACATTATAACTTTCCGTTTCAGGAATATAATCGCAATATGCTGCTATGTCTCCTTTGATGGCACCATAAGAAGATACATTCTTAGATTTACATATGAAATCTCCCATGGTTATTTGGTTGTCTTTAATATAAAACTCTGCTATATCTTCATACTGTTTCTTTATACCAAAATATCTTGACACTCCTGCTAAAAATTTAGCGCTGCCATCTTCTGTAGAAATATATGTCATATCCCTTACTTCATCTACTCCAGGTAACTGCATTTTTTTTCTAGAATATTTCTCCATATTATCTAATTTAAAATTATACTTTTCAGCTTCAAAACCATTCTTAGTTTTTCTATGTAATAACAAATATGCGTATTTATTGTCTGTTCCAAGAGTTGAATTCATTATCGTTTGACCTGTAGGTAAATTTAACGCTGCTGCTATTTTTGGTTCTGTTAATTTACTGTTTTTGTAGCTGCAATATTTAATCACACCATCTCCAGTTACACTCATAATTAAATAATTATCTTTAGCTATTTTTGCTCCTCGTATAAAATCTGCTTTACCAATAGATGCCTTTTGGATATTTCCAGTGATTAAATCTTCTAACTCTATATATTCATTATAAGCTCTTATTAATACACTATCATCTATTTGAACCGTTTCATTTACGCCAATGACTTTTCCACTTTTTACTTTGTTTAATTCTTTATCCAAAATAACATAATGTTCTTCATTATTTTCTAACTTTCTAGAATCCCAGCTTAGAAAGTATTTATCTCCCCTAGCTTTCATAAGAGTAACATTATTTATAATTTCATCTTTAACAGGTACATATTTTTCTTTTTTTTTGTTACCCATTGCATCTATTTCTATTACTTTAATTTTCTTTTTGTCACTTACGGCTAAAACATATTTATCCCCTTCTTTTTGTATTTTAAGATAAGAATTAACCTTTGATTCCCCTAAGCTCTTGCTCTTTGCCCACTTTTGGGAAGGAGGTTCCTTATTTATGTCATAATTTAATTTATATTGTGTTCCCAGAATAGCCACTGCTAACAATAACGTAACTACTAAAAAAATTTTCCTTACTTGTTTTGTCATTTTAAAGCCCCCTATACTACGTTAAATTACATTATATTACATGTTAAGACCGAATTGCTTAAAAAGTCATTCTATATAAATTCAATATAAAAAGGATAATTCCTCTATTATTGATAAAAATAAAAAAGACGGTAAAGTTAATTACCATCTTTTCATAAGGTACTTGTTATTTATTTGAATGTGCCTAAAACTAAACCATTTATTAAATAGCTTCCTGCTGAATTTTTCCTTCTTTAATTTCTTTCTTTGACTCTACATTTACATTATCATGAGTTCTCTTTTGGTATCCCATCATCTTAAATATCTGTGATACTATAAGGCCTCCTATTATTCCTCCAACTATTGCAAGTGCAGCTGACATAAGAACTGTTAATGGCTTATTAAATCCAAAAGATGCTAAAAATCCTGGTATTGGAGATGCAGTTCCTGGTGCATTGTTTACTATTTTAAAATATGCAGCTGATAAACCTGCTAGTGCTCCTCCTAAGAAACTCCCACCATATATAGGAAGCGGATTTGCTGTTACAATATCTGCTTGAGTAAGAGGTTCTAACATAACTGCTATTACTTTACTATTTTCACCTAATTTTAATCTCTTAAATGTCACCCCATTAGCAAAAGCTCCACCTACGCAGGCAATACCTGCTATACCCATTGCAAGTCCTTTAAGACCTAACATGGCGGTTATTGCCATAGAACTTAATGGTGATGTACATATGATCTTCATTATTCCACCTAAAAGGAATCCCATAACTATTGGAGATTGATTAGCTGCCACAGAAATTACATCTCCAACTGTAAGTAAAGTTGAATTTACTATTGGATTAACTCCTACAGCTATAAATCTAGCTAGCGGTGCTAAAAGTAGTGCTCCAAATATTATATTCAAGCCTTCTGGTAATTTTTCTTCTACCTTTGGTGCTATTAAACTTACTAGGTATCCAGCTATAAATCCTGGTAATATTCCAAGACCTCCTACTGCTACACCCATAACTACTGCATATACTGGATTTACTCCCATATTTAATGCCACAAGTATAGCTGCTGCAGGACCACTTAAGCTTCCTGCTGTTGCTCCAACTTCACCTATGAATTTTAATCCAAGGAAATTTCCACCAATATACTTATGAATAGCTTCTACAAGAAAACTTGCCACTGCTGCATTAGCCAGTCCTGACATGGCTTTATCTCCTTTTGGAGCCTTAAGGCTAAAAATTGAAAATAATACCAATGCCAAAATCAATAAACCTAAACCTTTAACAATAACAAACAAATTTATCCCTCCATTTTTCAATTTTATAAATCTATCAATAAAACACTATTTTAAACTCCCACAGTTTAAAATATCTTTACTGATAAACTATTGAAAGCTTCCATTAGCCTTTTCCCACATTAGCCAATAGAAAATTTTAAATTTATATAATAAAATTCATCAACAGTCCCACCAAATTGATAAATTTTAATATCATATTGAACCCACTAATAAAACAATTACCTTAATGTGACTTTTGAAGTTAATACCTACATTTGTGTAAGATAAAACTTTAACATTCAATTCGTTTACATTAAAAATGGAGAATATCACTATTTTCTTCTTGTATATAATAATAAATCCTAAGTTTCGAAAAACTTAGGAAAGTATCAAAATATATTTTTTATTTTTATAATTTTTTAACTATTTTATTATTTCTCGCAATAAAACGCCATTCCCTGTATAAACTTCTTTAAACTTACTTTTCCTCTTTCACTACTTTTACCTCTTATAAAGTCCATTTCCTTTTTTATCTGTTCGAAATTATATATACCATTAGAATAGTCTACAAATACATCATTCATATAGTCTTCTATACCTATATTGGCCAAATTCACCATTCCCACTGTAGCAGTTCTTCTAATCCTTTGCTCCATAGATTTTGGATTGTCTGTAAACTTGCTACACAAATCTTTAATACTGTACTCATTCATAGTTTTTTTAGATTTAATTAAAAATGAAACTATTTTTACTATATCTTCACTACCTACTTCACCCATTATTCCTATTTTACTCATTACATTTCTTATCTTTTCTTCATAATTTTCCATAGATTCATTTTCCGCTTCTAGGACATTTTCTACTTTTGGAGAATCAACAGAAATATTTTCTGCAAATATGTATTTTATCTTTTCTAATGTTTTATTTAATTTAATCTTTTCTTGTACTTTCTTAATCACATTTTCCACTTCCACTGCATTTATAGGCTTGTTTATGTAATATTCTACTCCATATTCATAGGCCTTACCAATCATATCCTTAGACATGACTTGAGATATCATTATAAAATGAACTTTATTGTTATACTTTGTAACTTCTCTTACTAAAGACAAGCCATCCTTTTCAGGCATCAAAAGATCCACTAAAACTATGTCTGGATTATACTTATTTATCTTTTCTACTCCCTCATTTCCATCTATAGCGTAATCCACTACCTCACCTAGACCTCTGTCATATATTATTTTTTCCAATATTTTAATTATGCTTATATCATCTTCAACTATAATTATTCCCATTTTTCTTCTTCCTCCAATACTTTTTTTGGTATAGATATATGAAAAGCAGTTCCTTCATTTTCCTTAGAAGTAATAGTAACTTCACCCTTTAATTCACCTTCTATGATGTGCTTTACAATACTAAGACCAAGTCCTCTATTTATTACTCCGGTGCCATAATTTATTTTAGTAGAATATCCTGGTGAAAATATATAATTAATGTCCTTTTTCTTTATGCCGGCTCCATTGTCCTCTATAACAAATATATAATTATTTTCTTCTTTGCTCTGTCCAAAAAGTATATATCCTTTTTCTTTTCCCTCTAAAGCCTCTATTGCATTCATAAGTATATTTCTAAATATAGACATTAGAAAATAATGCTTTTCTGTATAAAAATTATTTCTGATTTTAAATTTCACATCTATATCCTTATCTTTATATTTTATTTCATTTTTCATGCTTATTTCTAGTATATTTATAAGGTCTTTAAAGTACATGCCCTTTCCTTCATCTGGAGAGCTAGTTACCTCCTCAACCCCTCTTACTACTATGCCATACTCTTTTTTTATTTCATGAACATTTTTGGCTATATCCACTGCCCTTGAAGCCCAAAATTCCTTTTCCTGATCTAAGGTTATCTTTTCAAATAAATCATAGGCTTGAGCCATTACCTTTTCAAGGTTATCCATGGTTTTCTTCATCCAATAAGTCTCAGTTTTTAGTCTAGCCGTCATTAGCAGCAGTTTTCTATATCTATTTTCATGCTCTTCTTTTAATAATAACATTTTATAATATTTAATAAAATTTAAGCAGAGCCACAAAATCACCGTTCTAACTACAGCTACTATAAGCAAAGTCCATTTAACATCATAGTTATAAAATGGTCTAATATTATTTATATCCCTTATAAGTAGTTCTATAAAATTTGCAAAAAAATCACTGAACACTATATAAAAGAACATTTTATTTATATTTCTTCTAGATACCTTTTTCAATATAAAATAAAAGAATACTGCATAAGAAAAATAAAAGAATATTTCTGGAAAGTAAAACTGCATCCCATCTACAACTCTACCCCCACGAGTAGTATGCATAACTACTCTTAAAATATATACTCCTATAGAAGTGTATGCTCCCGTTATTATAGAATTCAACTCTTCAAAGGAATACATAAATACCCCAAATAATATTATGGCAAAAGAGATTCTAAAATTTGCTATAATTAAATCTAAATAAATTTGTGAAGAAAGAGAAACTATTAAAACTACAAATATCATTTTTTTAAACATATCTTTATTTTTTGCCTTTTTTATCTGCTCCAAAAAAACCTCTCCTCTCTACAGTAATTTAATTTTAAATTTATGTTTAATTACTTCTAGAGTTATTAAACTGCTTTTTCATTTATATTAAAACACATTATCTAATAAAAAGTAAACAATACCACTCTTGTTTTCATAACTAATTTTATACATAACAAAAGTGCTTTACACTATCAACACTTAAATTTTACAAAGTCCTGATAATGCAAAGCACACCTTTTTATTCCATAACTACAAAAGTTCAATTATTTCTTCACTCTTACTTCTTACCGCTTACTTCCTACTTCTTACCTCTTACTTCTTCATTAACTCCCCAATGTCTCTTCTATAATAAATTCCCTGAAATTTAACCTTTTCTACGTCTCTATAAGCCTTTTCTCTAGCTTTATCTAGGCTATCTCCCTTAGCAATCACACAAAGCACTCTTCCTCCAGTAGTCACTAGTTTATTTTTCTCCAGCTTTGCCCCTGCTACAATTACTTTACTTTCCAAATTGTCTTCTAATTCTATAGTAAGTCCTTTTTTATATGAGGAAGGATAACCTTCTGAAGCGGCTACTACACAACAACTGTGTTTATTTTCCCATTTTATGTTCATATTTAACAAATTCTTATTTAAAGCCCCCATTAATACATCCATCAAATCCGATTCCATTAGGTAAAGTACTGCCTGGGTTTCTGGATCTCCCATTCTAACGTTGTATTCTAAAAGGTAAACCCCTTTTTCTGTTATCATTATTCCAAAGAATATAATACCAATATAGTCCATATGCTCCTGTTTTATTCCCTGAAGCGTCGGCTCTAATATATTCTTTGTAAACTCTTTTATTACTTCATCACTGCAATATGGGTTAGGTGCTATAACTCCCATACCTCCGGTGTTTGGTCCCTTATTTCCATCATAAATCTGCTTATGATCCTTAGAAGATATAAATGGTATTATAGTTTCTCCATCTGTTATAGAAAGTATAGAAGCTTCAACCCCTTGTAAAAATTCCTCTACTATTATCTTTTTTCCAGAGCCATTAAATACATCCTTAACCATAAAATCTTCTAAAGCCTTCTGAGCCTCTTTTTCTTCTTCACAAATAACTACGCCTTTTCCAGCTGCAAGCCCATCTGCCTTTATAACTACTGGATAGGCACAATTTTTTATATATTCACTTGCCTTTTCAAAGTCAGTAAATGCCTGGTATTCAGCAGTCTTAACTCCATATTTTTTCATAAATTCCTTGGCAAAGGCCTTACTTCCTTCTAAAAGCGCCCCATTTTTATCTGGTCCAAATATTTTTAGGCCTTCTTTTTTAAATGTATCAACTATCCCTTCAACCAATGGCGCCTCTGGTCCAACTACTGTAACGTCTATTTTATTTTCCTTTGCAAAGGAAAGGTATTCATCTACACTGTTTAAATTTACATTTATACATTTTTCTTCTAAAGCTGTTCCACCATTACCTGGAGCACAATAAATCTTATCTACCTTATTACTTTTTGAAAGTTTCCACGCTATAGCATGTTCTCTTCCACCACTACCAATAACTAATAGTTTCATTTATATCCCCCCGATTTTATTTAGTGGGCTAGGGTGTCAGAGGGCTAGGGGGCTAGGTAAAGTTGTTTTTGCTCGCTTCACTCTCAAAAACTTTCAATTTAAAGATTTTCCGTAGTACCGCGAAGGAAAATCCTCCTTCCCTAGCCCTCTATTATCTGGCCCTCTAGCCCACTAGCACCCTATTCTCCGGCCCTCTGACCCTATTCTCTGGCCCTCTGGCCCACTAGCACCCTATTCTCCGGCCCTCTAGCACTCTAGCCAACTAATATCTAGTATACAAATATTATCGTTTAGTGTTTAAAGTGTCTCATTCCTGTAAATACCATAGATATTCCATTTTTATTACATTCATCTATGGAAGCTTGGTCTTTTATAGAGCCGCCTGGTTGAATTATAGCTTTTATATTGTGTTTGGCTGCTTCTTCCACTACATCACCAAATGGGAAGAATGCATCTGATGCTAAAACTACTCCCTCTTCTCCTCTTTCTAAAGCTTGGGTAGCTGCCCATATTCTGTTTACTTGACCACCAGCTATTCCTACAGCTTTTCCATCTTTAACCACCACTATTGCATTAGATTTAACATATTTAACAACTTTCATTCCGAATATTAAATCTTTCATCTGCTCTTCTGTAGGAGCATTTTCTGTAACTACTTTAGTTTCGTTCAATAATTTATCATCAGAACTTTGAACTAAAATTCCACCATCAACTTTAACTAATTCAACTTTATCTCTAGGTATTTGTTCACCTTTTATAATTCTTAAATTCTTCTTACTTTTAAGGATTTCTAAAGCTTCTTCAGTGAAGTCTGGTGCAATTATAACTTCTGAGAATATTTTAATTATCTCTTCAGCAGTTTCCTTATCTAAAGTTCTATTCACTGCTATTATACCGCCAAATATTGAAACTGGATCACAAGAATAAGCTTTCTTATATGCATCACAAACAGTTTCACCTATAGCAAATCCGCATGGAGAATTGTGTTTAAGTCCACAACAAGCAATTTCATCAAATTCCCATACTGTTTTCCAAGCTATATCCATATCTTTTATATTGTTGTAAGACAATTCTTTTCCGTTTAACTGTTGGAAGTTTTTCATAGCTCCTTTTTCGTAAGTAGATACATAGTAAGCTGAGGTTTGATGTGGATTTTCTCCATATCTTAAATCCATCATTTTTTTGTAAGATAGAGATAAATACTCTGGATATTCTTCCTCTAATAAGAAATTGCTTATAGCTGCATCATAAGCGGAAGTTAAATTAAATACTTTTCCAGCTAATTCTTTTCTAGTTTTGAAAGAAACATCTCCATTTTCTTCTATTTCATTTATTATTTTTCCGTAGTCCTCTACCTTAGTTAAAACTATAACGTCTTTAAAATTTTTAGCTGCTGATCTTAACATAGTAGGTCCACCAATGTCTATGAATTCCACTTTTTCTTCGAAAGCTAAATCTTCTTGAACTTTATTGAAGAAAGGATATAGGTTCACTACTATCATATCTATTGGAGTTATGCCTTTTTCCTTTATAGTTTCCATATGGCTTTCTTTATCTCTTATAGCAAGTATTCCTCCATGAATATATGGGTTTAAAGTTTTAACTCTTCCATCTAATATCTCATCAAAGCCCGTAACTTGATTTACTTCTATTACATCTATTCCATTTTCTTTAAGGTATTTATATGTTCCACCGGTAGATACTATTTCCACCCCTCTATTAACCAAGAATTTAGCCAAATCTAATGCTCCATTTTTATCAAATACACTTATTAAGGCTCTTTTTAACATAACTTATTCCTCCTTTAATTTAGCCCCTATTCACTAATCATCAATTTCAAATGATTAACTGATTTCTATTTATTAATAATTACTTTTTTACCATTAATGGATAGCTTACCTTCTGAAATCAATTTGATTGCCTCTGGTAATGCTTTATGTTCCTGAACTAGCACTCTTTTTTGAAGTTCCTCCGGTGTATCTTCTCCGTACACTGGTACTGTCTTTTGAAGTATTATTGGACCTGTATCTGTGCCTTCATCTACAAAATGAACAGTGCAGCCTGAAACCTTAACCCCATACTCTAAAGCCCTTTCATGCACTTTAATTCCGTACATATCATTTCCGCAAAAGGCTGGTATTAGCGATGGATGTATATTTATTATTTTGTTTTTAAACTTTTTAATTATATCTCCTTTTAATATAGAAAGATATCCTGCCAAAACTATTAAATCCACTTTTCCTTCCACTATTTTTAATATTTCATCGGATAAATTCTCCTTATGTTTTTTTCTGTCCACATAATAAGTTTTAATTCCGCTTTTTTTGCCTCTTTCTAAACCATAAGCACTCTCTCTATCACTTATGATCATTTCTATAGCACAGTTTTCTATATATCCATTTTCTATATTGTCTATTATTTCTTGAAGGTTTGTACCTCCTCCGGATATAAGTACTGCTATTTTAAACATACCTCTTTGCCTCCACGCTCTACATGACCTATTTTATAAGCCTTGAATCCAAAATCATTTATTTTGTTTATGATTTTATGTTCATCTTCCTTACCTATACATAAAACAAAACCTATTCCCATGTTAAATGTGTTGAACATTTCCCTTTCATCTACTCCAAGACTCATTAAATGCTTGAATATATCAGGTACATTAAAACTGTTTTTATCTACTACTGCTGTAAAATCATCTTTAAACATTCTAGGAATATTTTCATAGAAACCACCACCAGTTATGTGGCTCATTCCCTTTATATTAAATTCCTTTAAAAGTCCCAAAACAGTTTTTACGTATATATTAGTAGGTGTTAATAAAGACTCTCCTATTTTCTTACCTTGAAAATCTTCATTTAAATCCTTTATAGCTTTTCTAACTAGAGAATATCCATTGCTGTGAACCCCTGAAGATTCTATACCAATCAGTATATCCCCTTCATTTATGCTGCTGCCATCTATTATTTTATCCCTGTCTACTATTCCTACAGCAAAACCTGCTATATCATACTTTCCATCATCATAAAATCCAGGCATTTCAGCAGTTTCTCCACCAATTAAAGCACACTCTGATTGCATACAGCCTTCTGCAACGCCTTTAACAAGACCTGCTGCCACATCTGCTTCCAATCTTCCGCAAGCTATATAGTCTAGAAAAAATAATGGCTTTGCTCCATGGCACAATATATCATTTACACTCATAGCTACACAGTCAATGCCAACTGTGTCATACTTATTCATTTTAAAAGCTATATCAAGTTTTGTACCTACACCGTCAGTACCAGAAACTAAAACTGGATTTTTATATTCTCCATTTAATTGAAACATTCCTGCAAAGCTGCCTATACCATTTAAAACATTTGAACTTTGAGTTCTTTTAGTGTATTCCTTAATTAAGCTTACAGTTTTATATCCCTCTTTTATGTTTACTCCTGATGATTTATAATCTATCATTATTATTCCCTCCTACATTTCCTTATATATTAGACCCTTTCTTCTAACCCTTAAGCTCCAGTATTCACTTAGGCTCTAGTATTCAATCCCCAGTATTCGCTCTCCACTCTTCAATTTCAAATCTTCAATCCCTGAATGCAACTATTAACTAGTACTTAGTGCTTTTTCACTGGGAATTGCTAACTAGAACCTACAGATTATGGATTTACCTAAAGTCTTCACTTGGTGTTGACAGTGGATATTCTCCTGAAAAACATCCAAGGCAGTACCCTTTATCTTTTCCAAGGGATTTTAAAAGTCCATTTATACTTAAATATTCTAGGCTGTCTGCACCTATTCTTACTCTTATATCATCTAAGCTGCTGCATGAACCTATTAAATCCTCTCTGTAAGGAGTATCAATTCCAAAATAGCATGGGAACTTTACTGGAGGAGATGAAACTCTAAAGTGAACTTCCTTTGCTCCTGCTTTCCTAAGTATACTCACTAGTCTTTTACTAGTAGTTCCTCTAACTATTGAATCATCTATTATAATAACTCTCTTTCCTTCTACATTCACCTTAAGTACATTTAATTTAACGGAAACATCTCTTTCTCTCATTTCCTGAGTAGGTGATATAAATGTTCTTCCTATATATTTATTTTTAATAATTCCCATTGCATAAGGTATTCCTGAAGCCTTTGAATATCCTATAGCTGCTGGAATTCCTGAATCTGGCACACCAATTACTACATCTGCCTCCACTGGACTTTCTTTATAAAGTATCTCTCCAGCCTTTATTCTTGATTCATACACATTAACTCCGTCAATTACACTGTCAGGTCTTGCAAAATAAATATATTCAAAAGAGCAAGTAGCACATCCTGTTTTTTCTGCAAACTTTACAGACCTTACTCCTTCTTCATCTATTATAACTATTTCTCCCGGCTCTATATCTCTTATAAATTCAGCTCCAATGGAATCTAAAGCACAGCTTTCAGAGCTTAATACATATTTTTCATCAATTTTACCAAGACAAAGTGGTCTTATTCCATTTGGATCCCTAGCTCCAATAAGCTTATTTTCTGCCATTAAAAGCATAGCATAAGAACCTTTTACAAATTTCAATGCATCAACAATAGATCTTTCTACACCTTTTTTATAGCTTCTAGCAATAAGATTTATTATAACCTCTGTATCTATAGAAGTTTGAAATGTGCATCCCGTTTCCTCTAAAAGCTCTCTTATAACATCTGCATTTACAAGATTTCCGTTATGAGCTATGGAAATAGATCCTAGTTTGAATTTACTAACTAGTGGCTGAGCATTTATACTGCCACCGCCCCCTGCTGTAGAATATCTTACATGACCTATAGATATATTTCCCTTTAAATTTTGTAAACTTTCCTTATTAAAAACATCGCTTACAAGTCCCGTATCTTTATAACATTTAATTTCTTCTCCGTTTTTTACTGATATACCACAGCTCTCTTGTCCTCTATGTTGCAGAGCGTATAGTCCATAATAAGTTAAATGGCTTATTCCCTCATCTATTTCATTTGAATATATACCAAACACACCGCACTCTTCTTTTAATTTATCTCCCTCTAGGTTAAAACCTTCCATGCACAAGTTGTTCCCCTCCTTAATGGGTACCAGCTACCTGGTGATAATCCCCAAGTAACAGCTACCTACTTTATTCTGCTCATTATTTCTTCATAAGCACCTTTTACATTGCCAAGATCTCTTCTAAATCTGTCTTTGTCTAATTTTTCATTTGTTTTAGCATCCCAGAATCTGCAAGTATCTGGAGAAATCTCATCTGCTAATAATACTTCATCATGGAATCTACCGAACTCTAATTTAAAGTCTATTAGCTTTATTCCTCTTTCTATAAAGAATTCTTTTAACAAGTTATTTATTTTTTCTGTAGCTTTATATATTTTATCTAATTCTTCAAAAGTAGTTAAGCCTAATGCTACTGCATGATAATCATTTATAAGTGGATCTCCTAAATCATCATTTTTATAGCATATTTCATAAATTGTAGTTTTTAATTCAGTTCCTTCTTCAACACCTAGTCTCTTTGCCATACTTCCTGCTGCTACATTTCTAACTATTACCTCTAAAGGGACTATACTTACTTTCTTACATAGCTGATCTCTTTCATTTAGTTTTTCAACTAAGTGAGTTTCAACTCCATTTTTCTCTAACATATTAAAAAGTGCAATACTAATGCTGTTATTTAAAATTCCCTTATCTTCTATAGTTCCTTTTTTCTCTCCATTAAAAGCTGTGGCATCATCCTTATAGTGTACTATTACGTAATCATCATTTTCTGTACTATATACTTTTTTAGCCTTTCCTTCATACATAAGTTCCTTTTTTTCAAATTTTAAATTTTCCATTAGAATTCTACCCCCTGCTCATTTTCTTTTATAAATTTTTCCTTCATGTCTTTTCTATATTTTAAAAGTTTTTCTTTAAGTTCTGGATATTTTAAAGATAATATTTCTACAGCAAGCATTCCTGCATTAAAGCTGTTGTTCACTCCTACGGTTGCTACTGGAATTGACTTTGGCATTTGTACTATAGATAAAAGTGCATCCATGCCACCTATTGCGGCATTTATAGGCACCCCTATTACTGGTAGAATTGTTTGAGAGGCAATAACCCCTGGAAGGTGTGCTGCAAGACCTGCTCCTGCTATTATACACTCCACTCCTTGTTTTTCTAATTCCTTTAAGGTTTCTGAAAGCTTTTCTGGTACTCTATGAGCTGATAATATATATCCTTTATGTTCTATTCCAAATTCCTTTAGAAGTTCAGAAGCTTTTTTCATAACTTCCATATCTGACTTACTTCCAAATATTATAGCTACTTTCACATTTATTCTCCTCTCTTTTTTTAATTGTCTAATTAATATAAATCCTAGACCATCCTTTAAAAATTAATTACTAGTGAATTTTAAAATTCTAGCTAAAAGTTTCTGCCAAGAATTATTTCTAAAAATTAATCTATGCTTCTTTTAATCTTTGGTTCTTTCAATCTTTGCTTTTAAATACAAAAATCCGTTATACAGCCATAAGTAAGCTCTATAACGGATGAAATATACTCTATTTAAAGATAGTTATCCCTATAAAACTTACCCATAGTCAGAAAATTTACGGTTTTCCGGTAGAAACACTTGATCCATATCATCAAGCATATATGAGTTAGTTAGTGTTAGTTTTAGTTTTTATCATATTTAAATAATAACACTATGTTTTGTAAAAATCAATACATTTTAGTGAAATTATTTTTAAACATTCGTATTAACACTATATATTACAAAGATTTTTTTAGCGCATTATTCGTGTTTACCTCAATTCTAAATTTTACATTTTTATTTCATAACTGGGCGAGTTGAATTATTAACTTATCATACGTTTACTTTTGTTGTATAATTAAGTATATTTATACTAAGTTCTAAGTTCTGAATTTTTGATATGGCTTAAAATAAGACGCTAGAGGCGCAAAGAGCTAGTGTGTCATCAGACTGCTGGCTACATTAGATATTAAACTAACTATTTTTGCAAAAGGAGTGTTACAAATGTGGTCTATAATTATAATTGCTTTTATTTTAATATTGGTGTTTGTAGTTTCTAGAAAAAATTATATAAATAGAACAAACTATCTTTCTGATAATTTTAACGTCTTTAATGAATTACTAAAAGAAAGATATGAAAAGCTAAGCGACCAACAGAAAAAGCTCTTCATATCTTCCCTAGAAAAAGATCTTTATTTATTTTTTGATAATGAAATCCTAAAAACTCCCTCTAAAATGCCAAGAAACACTTGGACAATACAACAAAGAATGATGAAACAACAAGAAATAGCTTCAAGACTAAAAAAATTTATTTAAAGTACTCTACTCCAGCTTTAAATATTTTTTGATCCTTTTCTCCAAAAATATTCTTAATAACGCCATTGCCTCTTCTTTCGCTATGGGCCATTTTACCAAGAATTCTTCCATCAGGGCTTGTAATACCTTCTATAGCATAAGCTGAACCATTAGGATTAAATTCTATGTCATAAGTAGGCTTTCCATTAAAGTCTACGTATTGAGTAGCTACTTGACCATTTTCAAAAAGCTTTTTAGCCAAATCTTCTTTAATTACAATTCTTCCTTCTCCATGAGAAACAGGTATACTGTGAATGTCTCCCACATTTACATTGCTAAACCATGGAGATAGATTGGATACTACCTTAGTGCTTACTATTCTGGACATATGTCTTCCTATTTTATTGTAAGTAAGTGTCGGACACTCTTCATCTATATCCTTTATTTCTCCAAAAGGCACTAATCCTAGCTTAATAAGCACTTGGAAGCCATTGCATATTCCAATCATAAGTCCATCTCTATTTTTTATAAGATTCATTACAGATTCCTTAACTAAAGGATTTCTAAATATATTGGCTATGAATTTTCCTGAACCATCTGGCTCATCCCCCGCACTAAATCCTCCTGGAAGCATTATTATTTGGCTATTATCTATGGCTTTTGATAGCTCCTGCACAGATTCTTTAATATATGCAGGAGTTAAGTTTCTAAATACAAAGGTTTCTACATTAGCGCCAACCTTTTCAAATGCCCTTTGGCTGTCATATTCACAGTTAGTTCCTGGGAAAGTAGGTACAAGCACTGTAGGTTTTATATTTTTACCTAAATATATTGTTTTACCTAATGTATTTTTTCTTTCGTCTTTGTACAATGTTTTTATTATTTCTCCACTTATATCCTCAGTTTTATCTGTTTTAGTTGGAAATACTTTTTCTAAAGTTTTTCCCCAAGCCTTTAGTATTTCTGTTAAATCTATATGCGTTTCTTTTATTTCTATTTTTTCTTCTTCTATTGTGCTACCTAAAACTCTGTATCTTTCTGAATTTACTCCTTCTAAAAGACTTTCATCTTTTAATTCTAATATTATAGAGCCATATTTAAATTTAAATAATTCTTCTTTTTCTATTTTATCGTTAAATTTAAATCCTATTTTATTTCCAAAACACATCTTAGATATAACTTCACTTATGCCGCCAAATTTTACAGAAGATGATGCCGATACGCTCCCCTTACTTATAAGTCTTGTAACTATATTATAATTTTCCTTTAATATTTCTAAGTTTGGCATGCCCTTATCATCTATAGGTAAATCTAAAATAATAACCTTACTTCCTGCCTTTTTAAATTCTGGAGAAACTATATTATTAATTTTAGAAGTTCCCACAGCAAAAGCCACAAGTGTAGGTGGTACATTTAAATCCTTAAAGCTTCCTGACATACTGTCCTTACCACCTATAGCTGGTATATTTAGTTTCTTTTGAATATATAAAGCTCCTAGTAAAGCTGAAAATGGCTTGCCCCATTTTTCCTTATCTTCTCCTAGTTTTTCAAAATATTCTTGAAGAGTTAATCTTATTTTATTGTATTCTCCTCCGGTTACAACTACTTTAGTTATAGCTTCTAAATGTGCATAAACAGCTCCATGGAAAGGACTCCATTTAGCAATGTATGGATTATATCCAAAACTCATTATGCTGGCAGTTTCTGTTTCACCCTTAAGCACAGGTATTTTTGCTACCATAGCTTCTACTGGTGTGGATTGATATTTACCACCTAAAGGCATAAGCACTGTACTTGCCCCTATAGTTGAGTCAAACTTCTCTGTAAGTCCCCTTTGACTGCACACATTTAAGTTTTCAAGGTTTTTAATCCATGCATCCTTTAAAGATAAATCTTTATAAGAATCCCAGTTGAAATTATCTAAGAATCCACCTTCTTCTGGCTCATTCACCACTATATCTGTATATCTAGAAGCCCCGTTAGAATTTAAGAAATCCCTATCTATATCTACTATGTTTTCACCTTTCCAATTCATAGTCAACCTATTGTTAGAAGTTACCTTAGCCACCACAACAGCTTCTATATTTTCCTTATTTGCATATTGTATAAATTTATCCTGGTATTCTTTTGAAACTACAACTGCCATTCTTTCTTGAGATTCTGATATGGAAAGCTCTGTTCCATCTAATCCTTCATATTTTTTAGGCACCTTGTCTAAATCTATATATAAGCCATCTGCCAGTTCTCCTATAGCCACTGAGACACCGCCAGCACCAAAGTCATTACATCTTTTAATAAGAGATGCCACTTCTTCTTTTCTAAATAATCTTTGAATTTTTCTTTCTTCTACAGGGTTTCCCTTTTGAACTTCTGCTCCACAAGTATATATGGAATTTTCATCATGTTCTTTAGAGGATCCTGTGGCTCCTCCACATCCATCTCTTCCTGTTCTTCCGCCTAAAAGTATTATTACGTCTCCCTCTTCAGGCTCTAACCTTTTTACATTTTTCTTAGGTGCTGCTGCTATTACTGCCCCTACTTCCATTCTCTTAGCTCTAAAATCCTCATGGTATACTTCTGTTACTTGCCCTGTGGAAAGTCCTATTTGATTTCCATAAGAACTGTAGCCATTAGCTGCTTCTGTGGTTATCTTTCTTTGAGGAAGTTTTGATGAAAGTGTACTGCTTATAGGTACTGTTGGGTCACCTGAACCTGTAACTCTCATAGCTTGGTATACATAAGCTCTTCCTGATAGTGGATCCCTAATAGCTCCCCCAAGACAAGTAGCTGCTCCTCCAAAAGGTTCAATTTCTGTAGGATGATTGTGAGTTTCATTTTTAAACATTAAAAGCCACTTTTCATCTTTTCCATCTACATCCACATCTATTTCTACGCTACAAGCATTTATCTCTTCTGAAACTTCAAGATCATCAAGCATTCCCTTTTTTCTAAGTTCCTTAGCTATTATGCAAGCCATATCCATTAAGCACATTTCTTTATTTTTTTCTTTATATAAAAGCTCTCTTGATTTTTTATATTCTTCAAAAGCTTCTTCCAATACATCTTTGTATTTTCCATCTTTAATTTCTACATTTTTTATAATAGTGTTGAAAGTAGTATGTCTGCAATGATCTGACCAATAAGTATCTAAAACTTTTATTTCTGTAAGTGTTGGGTTTCTCTTTTCACTTGAAAAATATTTTTGACAACAAAGCATATCCTCTAAATTCATAGCTAAACCTAATTTTTCTATTAAGCCCTCTAATTCCTTTTCATCCATATCTATAAATCTTTCTAATGTTGCTATATTCTTAGGCTCAGTTATTTGCATTTCTAAAGATGAAGTTTTTTCTAATTTAGCTTCACAGGAATCTACAGGATTTATACAGTAACTTTTTATTCTCTTAAAGTTTTCTTCACTTATATTTCCTTCTATAACTATAATTTTAGCTGTTTTTACTATAGGTCTTTCTCCCTCAGCAATAAGCTGAACACATTGAGCTGCTGAATCTGCCCTTTGATCATATTGTCCATCTAAATACTGTATTCCAAAAATCTTACTTTTATTTTCAATGTTTATTTCTTCCTCATACACATTGTCAACTGGTGGCTCAGAAAATACAGTACTTATAGATTTTTTAAGCTGCTCCCTATCTATTCCACATATATCATATCTATTTAAAATTCTTATACCTGTTACTCCTTTTAAATTTAAGTCATTATTGATATTTTTTAATAACTTCTTGGCCTCATCATCAAAACCTTTTTTCTTTTCAACATAAATTCTAAAAACTTCATTAATCATGCCTTCATCCCCTTTTCAAATTATGAAACTAACACAACTAACTGAAAAACTAACTAACTTTTATGATAATTTTTATGACATAAACTAACTAACGAATATTTTTATACTTTAAAACAAAATTATACGTTATATTTATAATTATAATACACTTTTAACAATTTTGAAAGTTTTTTATTCGGAAAAAATCGTGTCGCAAATGACATAGGAAAAATGTGCTTTTAATTCCATGATAAATGTGAAATTTTGGGCTGTTCACAATACGCCACTGGGAGAGAATAGCCTACTAAAGGATTACTTTCCTCCGCTTCGCTATGGAAAATCTTTAATTTATAAAATAAATAAAAAAGCGCTCATAATTTTTTTAGGCGTAGCCATTCATTTAATCTAGAATTCTAGTTACTAATCAAAGTGACTAATTAGATCTCACAATTAGTCACTTTGATTAGTAATTAGTGAATAACCAATTATGAAAATAAAATATTAGATAAAATTTAACATATTTGTCGTAAGGCATAGGCTTGTATAAATCTTAAATTTGTAGGGTAGACCAGGTAATGTAAAAAGTAATAAGTAAGAGCTCTTGAAAAAATTCAGCAAAGCTGAATTTTCACCACAACTATTACTTCTTATCTATTACCTATCACTTATCTACAAGTTCTGATTTATCTAACAATTAAAGTTATATATTCTTATATATAAATCCTAATCATACCTACGTATTTACTCTGACTGCCACCAATTAAAGATTTTCCGTAACGTAGTGAAGGAAAATCATCATTTAGCAAGCCATCTCCCCCCAAAAATAATGTACGTATGAACTGAAAAATCTGTCTTTAAGGTAACAATAAATATATTTTTTAGACTATCGAGCTAGCCTTAGAAATTCTTTGTTTTCAAATTCCAATACCCGTTAAGAAGCTCTCATGTTTGAGCGTCGTCAGAAGCGAGTTTCAAAGCTTTAGGGTATTGAAATTTGAAAACATTAGAATTTCTTGGCGTATTGCGAGCAATCTAAAAAATATACTTATTGTGCACTTAAAGACAGATTTTTCTTATTGTACTTACTTCATACTTTATGCTTTAAGATTCTAGTTCTTCGTACTTTTTAAGGGATTTTCTAACAACTCCCATTAATCCTAATAATGCAATTACGTTTGGTATGACCATAAGACCATTGAATGTATCTGCTAGTTCCCAAACCAACTTAACTTCCATAGTCGTACCTACAACTATGAATATTAAAACAAGTAATCTATATAAAGGCAATCCTTTCTTACCAAACAAATATCTAATGTTAGCTTCTCCAAAGAAATACCATCCAACTATAGTAGAGAATGCAAAGAAGAATAAAGATACAGCAATAAATATATTTCCAAAATTACCAAGTCCCAATTCAAATGCTTTTTGAGTTAACTCTATTCCTGTAGTGTGACCATCTAATGCACCTGTAGTAAGTATTACAAGAGCTGTTAATGTTAATATTATAAAAGTATCTATAAATACTCCAACTATAGCCATTAAACCTTGCTCTTCTGGATGCTTAACCTTTGCTACTGCATGAGCATGAGGAGTAGAACCCATACCTGCTTCATTTGAAAATAACCCTCTAGCCACACCGTATCTAACAGCTTCTTTTACTCCAACACCTATAAGTCCACCAGTAGCAGCTTTAGGATTAAATGCACCTACAAATATCATTTTGAAAGCTGGAAGAATATTTGCCCAATTAGCTATTACTATAAATAAACTTCCTACTATATATAAAAGAGCCATTATAGGAACTAGTTTCTCAGTAACAGATGCTATTCTTCCTATACCACCTATAAATATGAGACCTGCTAATGCTGCAGTAACTATACCCACTATTAATGTAGGAACATTAAATGCCTTTGAAAAAGCTGTTCCTATAGAATTTGCTTGCACCATGTTTCCTATAAAACCCAATGCTATTATTATACTAATAGAGAAGAAGCCTGCTAAGAATTTACTATTTAAACCTTTTCTTATATAGTAAGCTGGTCCTCCCGTTATTTGGCCATCAACTTTTTCTTTAAAAACTTGAGCTAAAACTGCTTCTCCGAATATTGTACCCATTCCAAAGAAAGCACTTAACCACATCCAAAATATAGCTCCAGGTCCTCCCGCTGCTATAGCTGTTGCTGCACCAGCTAAATTACCAGTTCCAACTTGAGCTGCTATGGCAGTAGCTAATGCTTGAAATGAAGACATGCCATCTTCACCGGCTTTTTTACCCTTTAAAGATATGCCACCAAATGCCTTTTTAAATGCTACTCCAAATTTTCTTACTTGAACAAACCTTAATCCAAAGGTAAATGCCACTCCTGTGCCACATAACAGGAATATTAAAATATAATTCCAAAGTACTTTGTTGATATTTTGTACAATTTCTAGCATACAAAACTACCTCCTTATTATTTATAATAATAATAATATATCCTACCTGTATTTATATATTCTATACCTGGTCTTTTTTTCCCTTCTACTTTCGCATATTTTTTGATACTTTTTTAATTTTTTTTAAACTTTTTGACAAGTTAACAACCACCACTCCAAGTGGTGGTTTATTTTCAGCCCTATAAGGGCTTTTTACCAGCCACACCTAAAGGTGTCTTTCACAGGCCATGGTACTTACAACCTCTAAAGAGGTATTATCTTAAACCATCTTCCTGCTTATCTTTCTCCTCTTGATTTTTTATATATTCTAATATTGTTTCCTCGTCTACGTTACCTACACTTGAAACATAGTACCCTTTTGCCCAAAAATGTCTATCCCACTTTGATGTTTTATTTGGGTACTTATCAAATATCATAAGTGCACTTTTACCTTTAAGATAACCCATAAATTCTGATATACTTAATTTGGGTGGAATACTTACATACATATGTATATGATCCTTGCATATCTTCCCTTCTACCAATGTTACTCTTTTCATTTCACATAACTTTCTCAATATCTCTCCCAAATCTCTTTTTATATTGCCATATAATATCTTTCTCCTATACTTTGGTATGAAAACTATGTGATACGTGCAATTCCATCTACAATGTGATAAACTACTATTGTCCATTTGGACCGCCTCCTCTGTTTTTGATATGGCCTGCGAAACCAATATCATTATAACATAGGAGGTTTTGTATTATTCCATGTAACGCTACTGCTTACCCTATTCTCCCATGCATAGCATGGGGATTAATTTTGTCATTTATTTATTACGTCTAAAAAGTACTTTTTAATATTTTTTGCTTTATTTTCCTTACTTAGTTTTATTTAATTATAGTTATAGTAATAAAATCTAGTGGAATATTGACATCAATAAAACAAAAAAATCGCCATTAATTAATGACGATTTTTTTGTTTTATCAATATATTTAATAGCTTAATCCCTGTTTTCTATTCTACAATATTTTAATTCTATAGATTTAGCAAACTCAGAATATCCTGTTATCTGTCCAGATACTGTTATAATATCTCCCTTTTTTACTTTACCTTTAATTGACTTTTCAAACTTGCATTTTATAAAAAGATTAATGTCATTAGACGTTTCCATATTTACTGGACATTTTATTGTATCAAAAAATTCATTTACTTCATAAGCTTTTAAAGTCCATTTTACATATTTGCCCTTATTTGTTTCATAAAATTTTATCATATTATCTTTTACTTGTTCTTCTGAAATATTCTTTTCTTTTTTACTTAATAAATCTTCTGAAGATGTAGATACATATTTTCTTTCCCTATTTCTCTCTATTATAGATGTAAAATTCGTAATTACAGTGGCAAAGATTATTATTATAAAAATTATCGCTATCAAGTAACTTAATCTACTCTCTGCTTTATATCCCTTTAACATTTTTTCCTCCTATTTATTATAATAAAACCACTTTATATAATATCACTTAATTTATTAAAAATATAATTAATCTGAAAATTAACATTATTGAGTACAAATATATATTTCCCTTGACATAAAAATAATATTTATTTATACTTTGTTTATAAAATACTTTGAAAATCAAAATATTTGATAATCCAAATAAAAAGGAGATTTTAACATGAGTTTACCTTGTTTAACTATAGGTCATTTAAAGGCTAAATTGCCAATAATTCAAGGAGGAATGGGCGTAGGAGTATCTCTATCTCGTCTTGCTTCCGCAGTAGCTACTGAGGGTGCTATTGGCGTAATTTCTGGTGTTGGCATTGGTTTTAGAGAAAGTGATTTTTTAAATAATTCTAAAGAAGCAAATATAAGGGCTTTAAGAAAAGAAATTTTAAAAGCTAAAGAATTAAGTTCCAATGGAATTATTGGAGTTAATATATTAACCGCTTCTAATGAATTTGAGGAACTAGTTACCACAGCCTCTGACTCCGGGGCAGATTTAATAATTTGTGGTGCTGGACTACCCACAAAATTGCCTGCATTGGTAAAAAATAAACTAACTAAATTAATTCCCATAGTCTCTTCTGCAAAAGCAGCTTCAATAATAACCAAACTTTGGAAGAGAAAATACAACTATACTCCTGATGCTTTAATCGTTGAAGGCCCTAAAGCTGGTGGACATTTAGGCTTTTCTAAAGAAGAATTATTTAATAGAAATAAAAATTTACAAGACATAGTAAAAGAAGTTATTAAAATTATAAAACCCTTTGAAGAAGATGCTAAAAAGAATATTCCAATAATAGCTGCTGGAGGAATATATAGTGGAAAAGACATTGCTGAATTTATAAAGCTAGGTGCCTCTGGTGTACAAATGGGCACTAGATTTGTAGCTACAGATGAATGTGATGCACATATAAATTTTAAAAATGCTTATATAAATTCAAAAAAAGAAGATATAGACATAGTAATTAGCCCTGTGGGCATGCCTGGAAGAGCTATAAGAAATTCTTTTATAAATTCCTTGGAAGCGGGAAAAAAAGTTATAGATAAATGTTATAGATGCTTAAGCCACTGCAATCCTAAAACTACACCTTACTGTATATCTAAAGCTCTAATTAATTCCGTTGAAGGAAATGTGGATGAAGGACTTATATTTTGTGGTGAAAATGCTTACAAATTAAAAGAAATAGTACCAGTTAAAACACTTATAAAAGCTTTATTAATGGAAGCTGAGGAAAATTAAAGAGGCTGATATTTTCAGCCTCTTTTTTATACACTTTCCTCTTCCACGCTTTGTTCTTCTTTTTTAGCATAAAATACTGCACCTATGACTCCTTCTGGATCACTTATTATTTTGAAATCTTCATTTTCTTCTATTTGTTTTACAGTAATTACATCCCCATTAACTTTATCTTCTATGTTTATTATAAAGCTTTCTGGAATGTTTACAGCCTTAGCTATTACTTCTACTTCTGTTAGTTGAGTTTGTATTGTAAGCCCTCTATTTTCTATACTTGCTCTTCCTTCAAACATAATAGGTACAGCTTGTCTTATTTCTTCATCCTTTGATGCTACTAGCACATCAATATTATATATTTCCTCTACATTGATTGGATTTCTTTGGATGTTCTTTATAACCCCATATTTTTTGTCATCTTCTAATTTTATAATTAGCTTTGCACTATCTCCACTGTTTTTTAATATTTTCATCATTTCAGCTCTTTCAAACTTCACTGGACGAGATTCTCTAATTTCTGTGCCATACAATACTCCTGGTATGTATCCAGCCTTTCTTGCCTTGATACCTTTTTCATTTCTTTCTAAAGCAGTTATACTGTTCATACCTCATACCTCCTCATAATTGTTTAATATGTACATAGTGTCTTTACGTAATTGTATCAATATAAGGCATTCTTGTCAAACAGTTACTTTTATTACATCCATGTATATTTTATGAATAAATTGTAAATACATTTTTCACACTTTTAATTAAACACTGAATATGTAAAAGATATATAAAAAAATACCAATCCTACAAAATATAAAACTGGTACTTTTTTATTCTATTTATATGCTGTTTAAATTAAATACCACTAATGTAATATCAATAATATAATATCAGTGGTTTACCAATATCTACACCCATACTCATCAAGTGATTTCTTAATATTTAACTACTCATACTTATCTATTATTTCAGAGATTTTATCTAAAGCAGCTATAAGTTCATCAATTTCACCACAAGTTATTCCTTGTTCTAAACCTGTTGGACTTTCCTCATCTATTATGTGTTCTATTTTATTAATAGTGTCTTTTAGCATTTCTTTTGCTTTTGAATATTTTTCATTCATTATTTTATTTCTCCTCTTTTAATAGTTTTGTGTCATATTTAACTGAAGTAACACTTGATTTAATTTTAACTAATATGCTTTTATTATATCATATAATGTATTTCAAAACTACAAAGTTTCAAAACATAATGCGTGGTTAAGATTTACGAAATAACTTACTTATGCTAAACTATATAGCATATATAAATGAATTTGACTATTACTATGTGTCTTTTTCCTACTCATTACAAAATTGCAGTGAAACCTATAAGAATAAGCTCAAATACGTTATACACTTTATAATTTAGCCTACACTTTTAATAGAGTATATATTTTTTAATAACTTAACTTTTGCAGTCATAAAATAAAAATTTTAAATTAAAACCATTTATTTATCTAATGTAGAACTTTAAATTTATATGCAAAAGTTGAGTAATTAACTTTATAATTATTTTAAATGTTAATGTATGGAGGAATAAGTATGAAAAATTTAAAGGAATCATTAAAAAAACTTCTTAAAAGATATCTTGTTGACGGATTAAGTTACATGGCTTTAGGATTATTTTCTTCATTAATAATAGGTCTCATACTATCTCAAATTTCTAAAATTCCTGGTTTGAACTTTCTAGAAGAGTTTTCTACAGTTATTTCAGCTAAATCTCCGGTGGTTGGTTCTGCCATAGCTGTTGCAATAGCTTGGGGATTTAAATGCAGCCCACTAGTAGTATTCTCCTCCGCCACCACTGGAGCTTTTGGATACACCTTAGGTGGTCCTGTAGGAGCATACGTAGCTGGTGTAGTTGGCAGCGAAATTGGAAGTTTAGTTTCTGGGAAAACAAAAATCGATATTATTATTTCACCTGCAATTACTATTATATGTGGATGTATTGCTGGTAAATTTGTTGGCCCCTTTGTCTCTACTTTTATGGAGGATTTAGGGCATATAATAAATTTAGCAACTACACTTCATCCCATTCCTATGGGCATAGCTGTATCAACTTTAATGGGTCTTGCACTTACAGCTCCTATTAGCAGTGCCGCCATTGCCATATCACTTAAAATGTCTGGATTAGCTGCTGGTGCAGCTACGGTAGGTTGCTGTGCCCAAATGATCGGATTTGCCGTAGCCAGTTACAAGGAAAATAAAGTTGGAGGTTTAATATCTCAAGGTGTTGGTACATCCATGCTCCAAATATCTAATATAATAAAAAACCCCCTAATTCTAATACCACCAACCTTAGCTGGTGCTATATTGGGTCCTATATCCACAACTATATTTAAATTAGAAAATAACCCTTTAGGGGCTGGTATGGGTACTAGCGGATTAGTAGGTCCTATTGGTACTTTTGCTACTATGAATTCCTATAAATCATCCATTACATTAATAATATACATAGCAATTCTTGAATTTATAGCTCCAGCAATACTTACTATTATATTTTCTACACTTATGAGAAAAAAAGGATTAATAAAAGACAACGACATGAAATTAAATCTTTAATATATAAAATTAGCATGTAAATTAGCTTGCGTAATTAATTTACACTTAATTTCCACATAAGTAATTAACCACAGTAAATTCTTCTTTTTCATAAGGAGCTGTGGCACTAAGAATAAATCCTATGATATATTGTGTTAACTTTAAACTTGCAAAACAATATATTGCATGTAAATTTCTTAATGCTACAGCTCCTTTTTTCAGAACTTTTTTTATGTACTCTCATATTATATATTAAAATTATAGGTTATAAATTGTATACTATATATTATATGTGATTACTTATTAATTTTTTTATCACAAATAGTGTACAAAATATAATAAAATGATATAATTAATATGTGCTATTTTAATAATATTTTGAGGGGGAAAAGGCATGACCTTCTGTGACGAAAATAACATAGATTTGATTAAAGAAGATTTAAGGTATTTAGAATTATTGGCAAAACAGTATCCTTCTATATGTTCTGCTAGTACAGAAATTATAAATTTGCAAGCTATACTTAATCTACCTAAAGGAACAGAACATTTTATCAGTGACATACATGGCGAATATGAATCTTTTACCCATGTATTAAAAAATGCTTCTGGAGTTATTAAGCGAAAAATAAATGATGTGTTTGGCAATTCCCTAAGGGAAAGAGAAAAGGAAAGCTTAGCAACCTTAGTTTATTATCCAGAACAAAAATTAGAACTTATAAAAAAGGATGAAACCAATTTAAAAGACTGGTACAAAATAACTCTTTATAGACTTATAGAATTATGCAGAGAAGTTTGTTCAAAATATACTCGTTCAAAGGTAAGAAAGGCATTACCACAAGACTTTGCGTATATAATAGAAGAACTGCTTCATGAAGGAAACAAAAAAGTAAATAAACTAGAATATTATAATGGAATTATAGAAACCATAATTGATATAGATAGAGCCGATGAATTTATTACAGCTATTTCAAAAGTAATTCAAAGACTAGTAGTGGATAGACTTCATATTGTAGGAGATATTTATGATAGAGGTCCTGGTGCTGATATAATTATGGAGAGATTAATAAAACATCACTCCTTAGATATTCAATGGGGAAATCATGACATACTTTGGATGGGAGCTGCAGCAGGTTCAAAATGCTGTATAGCTAATGTACTTAGAATATCTTTAAGATATGCTAACTTATCTACTATAGAGGATGGATATGGAATAAACCTTCTTCCACTAGCTACTTTCGCTATGAACCATTATGAAAGTGACCCTTGTAGGGGTTTTAAACCTAAAACTTTAGACAAGCAGATTAGTGAAACAGATACTATTTTATTTTCAAGAATGCATAAAGCCATATCTATTATGCAATTTAAGCTAGAAGGCGAATTAATAAAATCCCATCCGGAATTTTTAATGGATGATAGATTACTTCTAGATAAAATAGACCCTGAAAAAGGCATCATAAACTTATATGGAAAAACATATAAAATGAATGATACCAACTTCCCTACCATTGATTGGAAAGATCCTTACAAGTTAACCAAAGAAGAACAATGCCTAATAAATAAATTAACTAATTCCTTTGTAAACAGTGAAAAACTGCAAAGACATATACGGTTTATGTACAGCAAAGGAGGCATGTATACGGTTTATAATTCTAATTTATTATATCATGGCTGTATACCTCTTAATGAAGATGGATCTTTTAAGGAAGTAAAAATTGCCCATGACAAACATAAAGGGAAAGAACTGTTGGATGCTTTAGATAGATATGCAAGAGAAGCATATTTCTTTAAATATGATAAAAAATCTAAAGCCTATGGAATGGATATATTGTGGTATTTATGGTGCGGTCCTGATTCTCCAGTGTTTGGTAAAGAGAGAATGACTACCTTTGAAAGATATTTTATAGATGATAAAGCAACTCATAAGGAAAAAAAAGATAGCTACTATAAATACAGGGATAATGATGAGATATGCAATAATATACTAAGAGAATTTAATCTAGCTCCAGATTCCTCTCATATAATAAACGGTCATATTCCTGTTAAGTCTAAAGAAGGAGAAAGTCCTATAAAAGCTAATGGCAAACTTTTTGTAATTGACGGAGGCTTTTGTAGAGCATATCAGCCACAAACAGGTATTGCTGGTTATACACTAATATATAATTCCTATGGACTGCTGCTTACCTCTCATGAACCTTTTGAATCTATGCAAAAGGCTATAAAAGAAAATAAGGATATTCTTTCTTCCACTATAATACTAGAACATGTGACTAGTAGAAAAAGAGTGGCAGATACGGATATAGGTAGCGAGATAAAAAAACAAATTAAGGATTTAGAAATGCTTTTAATTGCATATAGAAAAGGACTTATAAAAGAAAAAAAATAATTATTAATCCCCAATACTAGTACCTAATCACCAACGTCGCTAAACCACTATTTAGTGGATAGTACTTGATGATTGCACTGGTTATTGGGGATTTCATTATACTTAACAATTGCCGCGACTATTGGAAATTATTCATTATATTTAATGATTGCCACTGGTTATTGTGGATTATTCATTATGCTTCAGCTGTAATTTTCTCAGATTCATCCAAAATTTCTTTGTGCTTATTTAAAACTTCCTGAAGCTTATTTTGGAATATATCCCTATTTTCTATAAAGGGAAATACTACTTCCCAAGTAGGATTATACGTATCATCTACTTCTTCTATGGATGTTATCATTTCGCCAAATTCTTCTCCATTGTAATTATCATATATTGCATCAAATTCACTATCTTCTACATCCCTATCTGTAGTCAACTTCAAGTGAATAATTTCTGTATCATTTTCCTTTACTAAATAAATTCCATCCACTAAGTTTCCATTTTCCTGAAGTGTATAGCTATTTATTTCCTTTTCTAAATATCCTGTTTCTTTATTTCTCTCCATTAAAATTACAGTGGTTTCTTCCATCATAAAGCAATTCCTCCTTTTATCTTTATTAATTTTCAAAACTAAGATTTATTTTATTATCTTTCAATATTAATTTAGCACTAAATACATTGCCCTTTTTAGATTTAAAGCCAGAAATTACATCTGTGCTTCCAGTTTGTATTAGCTTTTGAACCTGTTGTCTAGGTATTTTAACTCCGCAAATTTCTCCTATAAAGAACTTACATCCTTCTGTCCATTTGTTGCACCCATAGCCTTTTTTATTTTTAACTATGTGTCCATTGTGGCAAAAAGGGCATATGCCTAGTACCTGTTGAACTTTTTCTTTATCCAGTTTTAAGTCATTTTCTTGTAAAACTCTATTAAAGAGTCTTTCCCCTTCAATTACTCTACTTCCCTTTAATACCTTTTGCACATTGCCTTGTATGTATTTCTCTAATTTATCCATAAATTCATTTGGCTGAATTTCCTTTTCTGCCACCATACCTAATCCTTTTTCCCAACTAGCTGTAAGTTTAGGGTTTAATAGAGATGGAATGGATTTTCTTATGACCTCGTATATCATTTCACCCTTAACTGTTGGAGTTACAACCTGAGTTTTATTATTAGTTCTTATATATTCTATTCTATTTAATTTTTTTAATATTTCAGCTCTAGTGGCACTAGTACCTATACCGCTTCCCCTTATCTGTTCTCTAAGCTCTTCATCCTCTATAAGCTTACCTGCATTCTCCATGGCTATTATCATAGTTCCTGATGTATATCTCTTAGGAGGAGAAGTTTTTCCCTCTTTAATATCCATGTTCTCTACATTTACGCATTGTCCCTTTTTTAAGCTTTTAAAAAATTCTGGTGAAAGAGCATTTTTATTTTCTTTTTCATCTCCTAAAACCTCTAAATATCCCTTGGAAGTACAAGTTTTTGCATTGGTAAAGAATCTCTCATCTCCTACCTTGGTTATAAGCGAAAACTTTGTATATTTAGCATTGGGATAAAATATGGCTAAAAATCTTCTAAGTACTAATTTGTAAACATCCCTCTCTAGGGGCTTTAATCTACCATAGTTTTCAAAGCCTTCTCCTGTAGGAATAATGGCATAGTGATCTGTTATCTTTTTATCATTTACATATTTACTTTTTATAATCTTATTATTCCACTTTTCTTCTAAAATCTTCTTTGAAAATCCTACTGCCTCTTCATCTGCTTTAAAGAATGTAAGTTTCTTTAAGTTTTTATGAATTTCCTTTGCTACTGCAGTAGATAAAACCCTAGCATCGGTTCTTGGATAAGTTAATAGTTTCTTTTCATACAAACTTTGAACTGTACTAAGTGTCTTATCAGGATCTATTTTGAACCTTTTGGAACATTCATTTTGAAGTTCTGCTAAGTTAAATAAAAGAGGTGGATTCTTATTTTCAATCTTCTTTTCAACATTTTCTATAAGCGCCACTTTATTTTCATCTTCACCTTCATCTAAACCATTTAAAATTTCCTTTATGAATTTTTCTGCTTCTTCCTTCTCTTTAAAACCTACTTCACTGTATAGTTTAGGAGAGCTGTAATACTTAGAGCCCTCTACTGCTTTCCATTCTCCTTCGTAGTTGGAGTTTTCATCTTTATTAATATTTAGGAAAGCTATTATTCTGTAAAAAGGCGTTTCCTTAAATTCTCTAATTTCTCTCTCTCTATCTACTACCATGCCTAAAACACAAGACATTACCCTGCCAACTGCCACTACTGAATTATCTGTATTTATAGAATTAGAAAGAGTTTTACCATATATAATGGTCAAAAGCCTTGAAAAATTGATTCCAAGTAAATAATCTTCTTTAGCTCTTAAATACGCTGAATCTGCCAATGCATCATATTCCTCTAAGGGCTTTGCTTCTTTTATTCCCCTTTTTATTTCTTCTTCTGTTTGAGAGTCTATCCAAACCCTTCTCTTTTCCTTTTTAGGATTTCCAACCATCATGTCTACTAGTCTATATATATATTCCCCTTCTCTTCCTGAGTCTGTACAAACATATATTTTATCTATATCTTCTCTTAAAATAAGTTCCTTAACTATATTAAATTGCTTTGCCACTGCAGGAATTATTTCGTATTTGTATTCCTCAGGTAAAAATGGCAATGTGTTTAAGGACCATTTTTTAAGCTCTGGATTATAGACCTCTGGATAACTCATGGTTACCATGTGACCTACGCACCAGGTGAAAACTGCCTTGTCACCTTCCCAGTATCCATCTCGCTTATTTCCTTTTACATTTAAAAGTTTTACAAATTCCATGGCTACAGAAGGCTTTTCTGCTACAAATAACGATTTACCCATTAAAAATCCTCACAATCTAATTAAAGTCCTAAGTTTATATTGTCTTACTTATGTTCTATTCTCCTATTAATATTATTTATTATTTCCTCTGGATACCCCAAATACTCAAGTATCTTAACTGCATTTCTAGTAGGTGATATACCTTCTTTTATTTTGTACTCAAAATTCAATCCTTCTTTAGTTACATTTTCAGTAAAGTAATAGTTATAATAAGTTTCCCTTACCATATTGGTTATCTCTAAATCATGAGTAGCCACTATTACTAAACAATTATTTTTAGCTAAGTAATCTAAAATCTCTGCAGCAGCATTTACTCTTTCCACAGGATTTGTACCCCTAAATATCTCATCTATTAATGTAAGTATAGGATAGTTATTAAATCCAGAGGATTTTATTATTCTTTGGAGAGCTTCTGCTTCACCTAAGTAGTAGCTTTTTCCTTCAGTTATATTGTCATTTACACTTATGGAAGTTATAACTCTAAAGAAACTTCCCCTATATTCCTTACATATACATGTATATATAGTTTGTGCAAATAATGCATTTATTCCTACAGTTCTCAAAAATGTGGATTTACCAGACATGTTAGAACCGGTTATTATTATATTATTATCCATATTCAAAGAATTACATACAGCATTCTCTATTAATGGATGGCTCACTTCTTTTAAAATAAGCTCATTGCTTTCATTTACAAATATAGGTTCTGTATACTCTTTTAACTCCTCCCTATAAGACCCTATAGAAATAAAAGAATCTATTTTACCTAAATTTTCATATATTGTTTTTATGCTTTCCCTTTGCTTTTCTACTTCCTTAACTACAGAAAAATATGATCTAGTCTCCATCAAAAAGAATATATTTATGTAATCTAAAAGTACATCCACCCCTTCAGTTCCTGCCATGGCTATAGATGCAGAGCTTTTCATAAGTTTACTGCATTTTCTTATTTCTTCTTTTAAAATATTTATCTCTTCTATGTTTTTACTAGAATTATTTAATGAAGATATATTTTTTGCAGCAGCTAAAACCCTGTACATATACTTTATACAAGAAGTATCTGCCCCTATTCTCTTCTTAACCTTTGAGTGAATAGATAAATTTATAAAATATATACCAAATACTGCCAAAACACCTATGGAAGGATTTTTCTCTACAGCATATATAACTGCTACTAGTGCTGTTAATGCAAGTACATCCAATATTACTTTTAAAACTTTTGAATATTGAAATTTTCCATTTAAAAATTCAATAAAAGTAGCTTTTCTGTCCTTACCTAACTTATCTAAGAAAAATCTAATTTTATCTCTTAATTCCTCATTATTTCTAAAATGCTCTATTTTTTCTCCTGTTCTTTTAAGTTTACCTTGACTAAAACACGGATTTCTAAGCATATAATAAAGATATTGTTCCCCTACAGTAGACAAAGTCCTGTCCAATTTTAAAAATACCTTATCCATGTCCAAATCTAGCCAGGTTTGTTCATCTATGTAAAATTCTTCTTCATTTTTTAATATGTCAAATAACTTTCTAATATGTTCAAAATTTCTCTTCTTACTAACTTCATTTCCCCATTGATTTCTTAATTGGCTTATTCTTCTATAGCTTTTCATTTTTAAATAAAAATAAATACCCAAACATATTAATACAACAGCCGGAATTATTCCAAAAGCATATACTTTATTAATTTCTATATTCATTATGGAAATATATCCCATTACAATTCCTAAAATTATTGAAATTGCTGAAAATAAGCTAAATATATTTTCCACTTTTCCTTTATTATAGTTTTGCATAAAGCACCTCCTCAGTAAGTATATTATATCTCAAAATCACCTTTGTGTGGCTATTTTACCTGTTTTTTATTTTTAAGAATTTAAGCTGACGCAAAATAAAAAACACCAAGTTCAAAACCTAGTGTTTCAAGTGTGCGACCAAACCGATAAGCCGAGTTCTGTCGTGAACAGTCATCTATCTAGGCCTATTGTTACCAATAGGCTCAAGCGATCTTACCCGGAGACAGAGCGGGCAACTCCATATGTCCCTCTATTCGATCTTGCTCCAAGTGGGGTTTACATAGCCGCAAAGTCGCCATTGCGCTGGTGAGCTCTTACCTCGCCTTTCCACCCTTGCCAAGCAGCTAAGCTGCACTCATGAAGTAAACTTCATTCTGGCGGTATATCTCTGTTGCACTTTCCTTCAGGTCACCCTGACTGGGGGTTACCCAGCACCCTGCCCTACGGAGCCCGGACTTTCCTCTCCCAGATACTATCTGGCAGCGACTGTCTAGCTTACTCGCAAATATTATAATATCACAGCCATAAATTTAAATCAAGTTATTTGTAAATGTATATAATGTATTATATTCCTGTATTTTCATAATGCAAAGTTCGTAGTCTAAAAACATATATAACACTATATCTATAATGCGATTATCCCACAAAAAGTATTACATTACTTGAATTATGAAATTTCTCTGGAATGAGTTGCATAAGAAGCGAAGGAATTATTTAAACTTATATACCCTGCTAGTTTTTTCAGATATAATTATTTCCACATCATATTCTTTTTCTTTTAGTTGTTCCTGAAGTAATTCACCAAACATTTTAAAAGCTGGCCATTCTGTTTCAAAATGTCCAACGTCAATTATACTTATGCCCTCTTCCGTATAATCACTGGCATAATGATAGGTAGTATCCCCTGTTATTATGCACTGAGCACCTAATTTTTTCGATATACTAAAAAAATCTTCCCCACTGCCATTGATAACTGCAATTTTATTTACTTTCCAGCTTTCATCTCCAGTATATCTTATAAATGGTATGTGAAGCTTACTTTTCACCATTTTACATAGTTCCTTAATGGATATAGCTTCATCTAAAATAGCTAATCTTCCAACGCCTGTTACATTATCCCCTGGTTCTCTTGCTATAGACAATTCCATAGTTGAATAATTTTCAAAGCCTAGCTTTTTCATAATCAAACTATTTAACCCACCGTATACAGAATCTAAATTTGTATGACTGGAAAGCAAATTTATATTATTTTTAATTAATTCTATTGTTTTCTTTCCTTGTAAAGTGTCCTTAGTTATGGATGAGGGTCTGTTAAAAAACAAAGGATGATGAGTTAAGATTAAATTACATTTTTTATCTACAGCTTCTTGTATTACATTTAAAGTGCAATCCAAAGCTATTAATATACCTTTAACCTCTTCTTCACCATCTCCCACCATAAGGCCTACATTATCATAACTCTCCTTAAATTTTGATGGGGCGTAATTTTCCATTATTTCTTCTATATCTTTAACTCTTAAAGACATGAAATCAGCTCCTCTAATTCTTTTAGTTTATGACTTATCTGAATTTTTCTCTTTTTAGCCAACTCCGTATCATCTTTTATTAAATTTAATATTTTTTTGTACTTATTAACTAAATGAATTAAAAAATCCTTTAACAGAGGATGCTTCTTTTCTATAAGCTTTTGTCCAACCTCATAATATATCTCTTTTATGTTTACAGGTTTATTATTAAATTTAACCTTAATTATTTGATAATATTTTTCATCTTCAAAACACAATTCCTCATCTAAAATTTCATATCCTTTTTTATAAATAAATTCTCTTAGAACCTCTGGATTTTGCACAGGTTGAAGCACTGCATATTGAAGATTTTTAAAAACATTTTCATGTTCTAAAATAATATCCCTTATGAGATTTCCACCCATACCAGCTATAACTACTACATCTACCTCTGAAGTTCTTACCGTTGAGAAACCGCCACCTAATCTGCATTGAATTTTTTCTTTTAATCCCTCCATTGCTACATTAAGCCTGGCCTTTTCTACAGGACCTTTGTTTATATCAGATGCTATAGCTTTATCACAAATTTGTTTTTTTACTAAATATATTGGGATATAGGCGTGATCCGTACCTACATCTACTAAAACTTCACATTTATCCACCATGGAAGCTATAGTTTTTAATCTTATACTTATATCCAATTTCATCATCCTACTCTAAAAATTTAGTATCCTACTCTACTAATTATTTAGTATAACTGCTGCACTTTCCATAATTACTACTATGTCCTTTGCTTCATACCTATTAATTATTAGTGTAACTAATACCTCGATTACATTTTCTGTGAAATCATCTCAACCACAAGGGTACTAGGTTTTACGGGCCAAATTATAAATTAGTGCTTAGTATTCTAAGCTGCATTCCTAAAAATCCAATAGATACTATTAATGCCATATAAATATATATAAGTGAAGACTTCTTATCATATTTAGCATGAAAATATGAAGCATAATACATACAAAATAAAACTATCATATTTAAAGCTCCATAAACCATTTGCCTAAATGCAAACTGCTTACTTGTACCATATATAAGAGGTTTAAACGCAGCATCGTAACTTAAAGGCATAGTACGAGGTAATTTCCCCATTATATATAATACAAAAGGATTTAATGTCATTATTATTATCACTATACTAACTGCTATAAACAATGCAATAAATTTTTTATCTTTATATAAAGCGTTCTTTTTCTTATAATTTATTTCATAAAATCCACTAGGTATTTTATTTTCCTTGAGTAAGTTTTCTAGCATTACATATTCTTTAGGGGATATTGCATAATTTATTTCAGGAGTTTTAAGGTATATTATAAATTCATTACTAGTTACAAACATCCTAGTTACTCCTATTTTGTCAACTATACTTCTTCCAAGGGCAAAATTATTGTTACATATTCCTGACAACCTAACCCCTCTTATTTTACCAGTAGCTACACTGTAGGCTTCTACATCTTTTATAGGGATTTTAACCTTTTTAAAATTGAATATGCCAAGTATATATATATACTCTTCATCTACAACAACCTTTACCGTAGAAAACAAAGCTACATAATATAACATATATATATTAAAAACAGCACATAATATTTTAGAAAATACATTTATAACATAACTATTACTTACAAATACCAAAGTACCAATTATTATGTTAACTATAATTATTATAAATACTTCATATAATAATCCCATTCCTCTTCGAGAATTATATATATTCATGGTATAGTCACCTTCTTTTTATTTTAAATTTCCAAATTAAAGAAAATCTTATATATCACTACTATTATACCTTACAAATGTAGTAAAAGCACTATTTAAATTGTTAATAATAAATAGTGCTTTTATTCTTTTAGGTACATGAAAAGAAATAACAAGTCAAAGATGATAGTATATTTTGTATCAGACAAGGAAACAGGTTCCGCCTTTGGTATAACTATCGACGGGTTCTGCTAACACAGTATGACGCAAAGTAGACTAGCATACTGACTTGTTATTTATTTGAATGTGCCTTAATCCAAATAATCTTTTAATTTTTTACTTCTGCTAGGATGTCTTAGCTTTCTTAAAGCCTTTGCCTCTATTTGTCTTATTCTTTCTCTAGTTACATTAAACTCTTTTCCTACTTCTTCAAGAGTTCTAGCTCTTCCATCGTCAAGACCAAATCTCAATCTTAAAACTTTTTCTTCTCTAGGAGTTAATGTGTCTAATACATTTATAAGTTGTTCTTTTAGCATTGTAAATGCTGCAGCCTCTGCTGGTGCTGGTGCTTCATCATCTGGTATAAAATCTCCTAAATGACTATCTTCTTCCTCTCCTATAGGTGTTTCTAATGAAACTGGCTCTTGGGCAATTTTCATTATTTCTCTAACCTTATCTACAGGCATATCCATCTCTTTAGCTATTTCTTCAGGTTGTGGTTCCCTTCCTAATTCTTGAAGAAGTTGCCTAGAAACTCTTATAAGTTTATTTATAGTTTCAACCATATGCACTGGTATTCTTATGGTTCTAGCTTGATCCGCTATAGCTCTAGTTATAGCTTGACGTATCCACCATGTAGCATATGTACTGAACTTATAACCTTTTCTATAATCAAATTTTTCTACTGCTTTTATAAGTCCTAGATTACCTTCCTGTATTAAATCTAAGAACAACATTCCTCTTCCAACATATCTTTTTGCTATACTTACTACCAACCTTAAGTTAGCTTCAGCAAGTTTCTTTTTAGCTACATAATCTCCAGCTTCTATTCTCATAGCTAACTGAGTTTCCTCTTCGGGCTCTAATAGAGGTACTTTTCCTATTTCTTTTAAATACATTCTTACAGGGTCATCTATAGCAATACCTTCTGGTATATTTACGTCAATTTCTTCTTTACCTAAGTCTTCTCCTTCTACCTTTATACCAGTAGATTCTAAAACTTCATATATTTTTTCTATCTGTTCTGGATTAAGTTCAACCTTCTCCAGCTCATCCATTATTTCCTTATATGTTAAAGTTCCTTTACTTTTTCCCTTTTCTATAAGGTTCTTAACTAATTTCATCTTTTCATTTTTATCCATGCCTGTAAACTACCTCCTTTCATATATTAAATGCGCGAAATCTCTCTTTGAATATTAACAAGTTCCTTTGCTAATTTAATAGATTCCTCTAAGTTTCCTTCCGACTCATACTTTCTAATTTTATCCATAATAACTTTTTTCGACTCCTCCAACTTAGATTTTTTTATCTGAGCTATACAATCCTTGATTGCTTCTGTGTAATTTTCCTCATCTACTATTTCTGTTTCTAGTATTTTTACAAATTCTTTAGAACTCTCAATATCTCTACACTTCATTTCTACATTTTTAGTTAACTGCTCAGATGGCAATTGCGAATTTTTTAATATGTAATCATATATTTCTCTGTGTATATTTAATACCATTTCCTCTGGTTTCATGATGCTACTAATACTTTGTATTTTAGATATATCTTTAAGCATGGTATTGATAAGTACTCTCTCTGCCTTTATATATGCTGGTTCTAAATACAACTTTTCAGCACTTTCTTGGGCAAAATTCATATCCTCATGATTTTTTACTTTTCTATTTACATATCTATTTATCATATCGTATAAAGCTTGTTGACTTACATCCGCCTTTTCAGCAACCCTTTTTATATATAAATCCTGCTCTATAGGCTGTAAATCAGCTAGTATTGGAATAACTTTTTTAGTATATTTTATTATCATTTCCTTATCTCTGAAATTTATTCCATTACTTTCCACATTTATTCTGTATTCCGTAAGTGGCAATGCTTCTTCTATTAATTTTTCAAAAGCCTCCTTACCATGATTTTTTACGAATTCATCTGGATCCTTACCATCTGGAATTGTAAGAACCCTCACATCAAAACCCTGATTTTTTAATATTTCTAATCCCCTCAAAGTAGCTGCTTGACCTGCAGCATCCGCATCGTAAGAAATTATTATTTTTTTAACATATCTTTTAAGAAGCTTTGCTTGGTATGGAGTAAAAGCAGTTCCTAAGGATGCAACTACATAAGTTATACCCCTTTGATGTAAAGAAATACAATCCATGTATCCTTCAACAATCATGAGGGTATCTCCACTAAAATTATTCAAAGCAAAATTCAGCCCATATAAATTTGTTCCCTTTTTAAATACATATGTTTCAGGAGAATTTAAGTATTTAGGTTTTGAATCATCTAATACTCTACCTCCAAATCCTATAACCTTACCCTTATAGTCGAAAACTGGAAATATAACTCTATTTCTAAACCTATCATAATAAGTTCCATTTTTACTCTTAATTATTAATCCAGCTTCAATCATATCTAGTTCTGAATATCCCTTCCCTTTTAAGTAATTTAAGAGATTACTCCATCCATTCATAGCATATCCTAGACCAAATTTAACTAATGTTTTAGGTGTGATGCCCCTTTTTAAAAAGTATTTTTTAGCTGCAGAGTTATTATTTAAGTTTTTGTAAAAATATCTAGCCGCCTCTACATTAATCTTGTAGAGTTTTTCTCTTTTAGCTTTTTCAGGACTATTATTTTTATCTTCCTCAATGCTTATATTAACTCTATCTCCAAGTATTTTAACAGCTTCAGGAAAAGTAACATTTCTATTTTTCATAACAAAAGTATATACATTTCCCGCTTCTCCACATCCAAAACATTTAAATATTTGTTTGTCCGGTGATACTGTAAAAGATGGTGTCTTTTCCCCATGGAAAGGACATAACCCAACATAATTTCTTCCAGCTTTTTTTAAATTAACAACCTCAGAAATTACATCTACTATATCATTTTCCTCTTTAATTTTTAAGATGAGATCTTCTGATATCAATAAAACTCTCCCACCTAACTATAAATATTTTAGTACGAATTTAATATTATTCGACAAAAAAATATAAACTCCTTCTTTTGTTTTTGATTTTTTTTTACATTGTACTTATTATATTCTTTATAAAATATTAAATTCCTTCATATTTTTTATTTTATTAAATTCCCACATAAGTAATTTTCCTGAAATTATATAAAACATATATATAATTTAGTAAATATTGTTTCCAGTAAATATTATTTTCTCATATTATCCAAATATTTATTCATAAACTTATTCTATACTATTATTAAAAATCCTTTTTTTAAATAAAAATGTATAATATTAAGAATATTTTAATATCTTTATAGTGAAATGTTTATAAAGGATGTGTTTTCAATGCCTTCAAAGGCTAATTTATATAGTAATATAAAACTATTATCTGAAGATAATTTAAAAAAATATGTTTTATGTCATTACAATTTACAAAATGCTCAAATAGAACAAATAAAAATTAAAAACACAGAAAAACAAAGAGCAGTATATAAAATAACTTATAAGGATAAATCCTATTGCCTTAAAAAAGTTTATTTTGACATTGAAGATCTTCTATTTGTATATTCATCAGTAGAATGGCTGTATAGATGTGGTTTAAAAATCCCTCGCTTCCTTGCCACAGACTCTGGAAGCCGCTTTGTCCAGTATGAAAATATGTTATTTATATTGACTCCTTGGGTTGATGGAATTAAATGTGATTATGATAATGATGAACATATGGTTAAATCAATTAGAAATCTCTCCAAAATGCATTACGTAAGTAGAAACTTTTCTCCCATCACCGGTAGTAGTTCAAGAGAAAATTATAGTGACATATCTGCTTCAACAAATAGGAGATACCAAAGATTATTAAAGAATTTCAATTTAGCTGTTAAACACAATGATAACTTTTCCAATATTTTCAATGAGCATTTTGATGTAAATGAGACTCTAGGGAAAGTTTCATTAAATAGTTCATATATAATAAATACAAATAATTTATGTAAATCATTATGTCATTTAGATTATGTAAATAAGAACTTATTATTTGATGATAATACTGATATATGGGTAATTGATTTCGATAAATGTGAAATGGATTATTGTGTTCACGATATTTCATATTTTTTTAGAAGATTTTTAAGAAGGGATAATACAAAATGGAATTTGGATATTACACTTAAGTATCTTAAAGAATATGAAAAAACTTTATCTTTAAATTTAGATGAATATCTATATATTCTATGTTATTTAGCTTTTCCTCAAAAATATTGGAGAATATCTAGGGATTACTTTAATAATATAAATAAGTGCAATAAAAACAGTTTTGTTAAAATACTTTTAAAATCTGTTAAAAATGAACAAGTTCAATTGAATTTCGCCTTAAATTTTATAGATTATATACAAGATAGATTTGATACTAAGATTTAATATTTAATTTGAAAATTCAAAATTCAAAATCTTTAATTTTTAGTTCCATCTTAGGTACATGAAAAGAAATAACAAGTCAAAGATGCTAGTATATTTTGTGTCAGACAAGGAAACAGGTTCCGCCGCTAGTAGGGACTATCAGGGGAACCTGCTGACACAGTATGACGTAAAATAGAATAGCATACTGACTTGTTATTTATTTGAATGTGCTTTAGTATTTAATATTAAGATACTAGAAATATGAGTTATATTAAAATTCATTTAAAGTTTATTGCAACTTATAATTAAAAGAATCCCTAGTCTCCAATCCCTAAGTTTATTAAACGCGGTTTTAGTGTTTGTCACTTAGATACTATGGATTGGCCATTAGGGCTTCTATTTAATTGTAAATTATTTTCTAGGATTTTTTACTTCAGCTTGAGCTGCTGCTAATCTAGCTATTGGAACTCTGTATGGTGAACAGGATACATAATCTAATCCAACATTGTGACAAAACTCTACAGATGAAGGATCCCCTCCATGCTCTCCGCAAATTCCTAATTTAATGTTTGGTCTAGTTTTTCTTCCTAGATCTGTTGCAATTTCTACTAGTCTTCCCACTCCAACTTGATCTAATTTTTGGAATGGATCAAATTCGTAAATCTTATTATCATAATAATATTTTAAGAATTTACCTGCATCATCTCTTGAGAATCCAAAAGTCATTTGAGTCAAATCATTAGTTCCAAAAGAGAAGAATTCTGCTTCTTTAGCTATTTCATCTGCTGTAATAGCTGCTCTTGGTATCTCTATCATAGTACCTACTGTATATTTTAATTCTACACCTTCAGATTTAATTATTTCATTTGCTTCTTTTGTTATTACATCTTTAACAAACTTTAGCTCTTTCAATTCTCCTACTAAAGGTATCATTATTTCTGGAACTATATTATAAGCTCTTTCCTTGTTAACCTTTATTGCCGCCTCTATTATAGCTCTTGTTTGCATTCTTGCTATTTCTGGATATGAAACTGCAAGTCTACATCCTCTATGTCCCATCATTGGATTAAATTCATGTAATGATGCCACTGTAGCTTTTAATTCTTCAAAGGTTATTCCCATATCCTTTGATAGTTCTCTCATATCTTCTTCTTCATTTGGAAGGAATTCATGTAGTGGTGGATCCAAAAGTCTTATAGTTACAGGCCTTCCCTCCATAGCTTCATATATTCCTATAAAGTCTTCTCTTTGCATTGGTAAAAGCTTTTCTAAAGCCTTTTCTCTTTGCTCTACTGTCTTAGCAACTATCATTTCTCTAACAGAAGGTATTCTCTTTTCATCAAAGAACATATGCTCTGTTCTGCAAAGTCCTATACCTTGCGCCCCAAATTCAGCTGCTTGTTTAGCATCCTTTGGAGTATCTGCATTTGTTCTAACTTTTAATTTTCTAATTTCATCTGCCCATTTCATAAATATTCCAAAATGTCCTGACATTTCTGGTGATACAGTCTTTATTGACTTACCATATACATTTCCTGTAGCTCCATCCAATGAAATATAATCTCCTTCATGGAACATTTGTCCAGCAGCTTCAAAAGTTTTTGCCTTTTCATCTATAACTATTTCTCCACAACCTGCTACGCAACAAGTTCCCATACCTCTTGCTACAACTGCAGCGTGGGATGTCATACCACCTCTTACAGTTAATATTCCCTCTGCAGCAACCATTCCTTCTATATCTTCTGGAGAAGTTTCTAATCTTACAAGAACCACTTTTTCGCCACTTTCATGATGTGTCTTAGCATCTTCAGCGGTAAAATAAACTCTTCCTGAGGCAGCTCCTGGAGAAGCTGGTAATCCCTTTGCTATAGCTTTTGCTTCTTCTAATTCCTTTTCATCAAAATTAGGATGAAGTAATGTGTCTAGTTGCTTTGGCTCTACTTTTAAAATAGCTTCTTCTTTAGTAAGAAGTCCTTCATTTACCAAGTCTACGGCTATTTTCAAAGCAGCTTGAGCAGTTCTTTTTCCATTTCTTGTTTGTAAGAAATATAATTTGCCTTGCTCTATAGTAAACTCCATATCTTGCATATCTCTATAGTGATTTTCTAATTTCTTTGCAATATTCATAAATTGTTCATAACATTCAGGTAAATCTTCTTTTAATTTTTGTAGTGGTTGTGGAGTTCTTACTCCAGCAACTACATCTTCACCCTGAGCATTTATTAAATATTCTCCAAATATCTTGTTTTCCCCATTGGCTGGATTTCTTGTAAATGCTACACCAGTTCCTGAAGTGTTTCCCATATTACCAAAAGCCATTCTTTGAACGTTTACAGCAGTACCCCAGTTTCCTGGTATATCATTAAGTCTTCTATAAACATTTGCTCTTGGATTATCCCAAGATCTAAATACAGCTGTAACTGCTTCTATTAACTGTTTTTTAGGTTCTTGTGGGAATGACTCTCCCATTTCTTTTACATATATGCTTTTATAACTTTCAACTACATTTTTTAAATCTTGTGTATCTAAATCTGTATCATATTTTACGCCTTTTTTGCATTTAAATTCATCTAATACTTCTTCAAATTTTCTCTTTTCTATCCCCATAACTACATCTGAGAACATCTGAATAAATCTTCTATATGAATCATATGCAAATCTTTGATTATTGGTTAATGCTGCCATAGCTTCTACAGTTTCATCATTTAATCCTAAATTTAATATAGTATCCATCATACCTGGCATAGAAACTCTAGCCCCTGATCTAACGGATACAAGAAGAGGATTTTCTTTAGAACCAAATTTTTTACCTGTAGACTCTTCTATCTTTTGCATTGCCTCTTCTATTTGTGAAATAACGCAAGAATCTACTTTTTTACCATCATCATAATACTTAACACAAGCCTCTGTTGTTACTGTAAACCCTTCTGGCACAGGTATTCCCAAATTAGTCATTTCTGCTAAATTGGCACCCTTTCCCCCTAAAAGGTTTCTCATTTTGGCATTGCCTTCACTAAATAAGTACACATATTTATTATCCGACATTTTTAGTTCCCCCTTTACGATGTATGCGTTTTATATAATTAAGAGACAATCCTAAATGCATTTAGCTATTCTCTCCTAACTTTACAAATATTTTAGTTATATTTGTTTTAGAAACCTTCCCAACTATTTTGAAAAATTCTTTTCCTTCATTAATAAATTTTTCTACCACTGGAAGGCTGTCAACTTCATGGTCTATTATTTTTTTTGCTGCATCATAAGCTGTATCCTTAGTATATACACAAACTATATTTGGCATTCTAGTCATTATAATTCCCACTGGAACTTTGTGCATATCTGTTCCACCCATGGCAATTTTTAAAAAATCTTTTCTTGATATAGCACCCACTAATGCATCGTTGTTTTCTACAAAAAGAGTTCCTACATCATTTAAAAACAAATGCAAGATTGCATCATATATAGACGTATCTTCTTTTACAACTACTGGTTTTGACATTATTTCACCCACGGTAATTTTCCTAATATAATCATAAACAAGACTATAAGAGGGTTTATTAGAATATATATAGCCTACTTTAGGCCTAGCATCTAATATTCCAGTCATTGTAAGTATAGCCAAATCTGGTCTAAGTGCAGCTCTTGTTAAATTCAAATTAGCAGCTATCTTTTCACTGGTCATGGGTTGATTTTCTTTAACTAATCTTATTATTTCTTTTTGCCTATCTGTAAGTTTAATAGTAGCCACCCTCTTTCTAACATGTACTAACTTCTATTATACCATTTAAACATAATAATGATATATTTTTTAACAAAAAATTTCAATAGTATATACTTTTTTTATTATAATTCTTTTTTCTGCCTCAAAATAACCTCATTTATATGTAAAGCTGGCAGTATTATCTGCCAGCTAATTTATTAATATTTATTATTAATATTTATTGTTATCTTCTTTTTCATCTTCGTCAAAATTAACTGTATATTGATATACATTGTCACTTTCTTCTTCACATTTGTCTTTATTCATTTTAGAATTTATTTTTTCTTTAATATCGCTTCCTGCATCTTTAACTATATCCTTAACTTCCGAAGCTTTAGTTTTTATTATTTTATTTACTACCTCTACAGTGCCATCTTTTTTAGTTATTTCTACAGTTATCTTAGCAAAAACCGCAGTAACTAATAAAGTTGCAGCTATAGGCCACCAAATTAAAGAAATAACTCCTGCAGCAACACCTGCATTTACAGGCATATCTACAAGCACCTTATCATCCTTTTTTATTTTGATTCTTGTGGCCTGACCCTTTTTTATTAAATCCTTAATCCATGTTATGAATTCTTCTTTTGTGGTATAAAGTGAACTGTCTTTTTTATTACTTTCTATATACACCAATGCTTCTACCACATCACCCTCACATGCCTCTAGGGCTTCTTTTGCTTCTGTATAGCTTACTCCTGTCCTCTCTATTATCATGTCGATCTTTTCTAAAGTTACATCACTCATTTTTATTTACCTCCTTAAAAACATTTAACATATCCAAACTTTTAGGCGTTTTTTGAAAATTTTCCATTATGAATCCTGACAATACTTTATATAATTGTTTTTTTGTCTCTTCCTTAACGCTAATCCTATGGACCTTTTCCAAAGGAAAATTAGATAGAATTTTTAATACATTGTATGCAGTATTTGTTAATGCCATACCATTTTGTTTGTTACATTCATTACATACCCCTCCACCGTAAGCAAAATTAATATAATTGGAGGAATTTATTTTTTTACCACAAACACAACAATTTTCAAGATTCAATCCATATCCTGTAAGATTCAATAATTTAATTTCAAAGGTCCTTACTAGTGTTTCTACATCTCCAACTTTGCTTTTCATAAGATAATAAGCTGTCACTACTTGCCTAAAGAGTTCTCTATTGCTTTCTTCCTCTAAAAGCGCTATATCTATGAGTTCATTTAAATAAGATGCATATGTTAACATTTCTAAATCCTCTAAAAATTCCCCAAAAGAGTGAATTATTTGCACCTCATTTATTAGGTACATACTTTTTCCCCTATATATCACAAATTCTCCAAAGCAAAAGGGTAGCGTAGACGATAAAAACTTACTTTTATTCTTTTTAGCTCCTTTAGCTATAGCAGTAATCTTACCTATTTTTTCTGTAAATAACCATATAATTTTGTCGTTTTCTTTATAATCTTGAGTTTTTAAAATTACGGCTTTAGTTTTATAAGTTGACAGAAAATCATCTCCTACATATATTATACCCTAATTTCTGCATATTTTTCTATAACACTTTATTAACTTTATGGAAACTTTACTTTTTATATCCAAGTTCCTTTAAGAGATTATTATCATCTCTCCACTCTTTTCTTACTTTAACCCATATGGTCAAGTCAACCTTTTGTCCTAAGAAAGTTTTCATATCTTCCTCAGCATATCTTGTGATTTTACCCAGCATAGTGCCTTGTTTACCTATTATTATGCCCTTGTGGGACTTCTTTTCGCATATTATATTTACATCTATTTTATATTTTCCACTTTCTGTTTGCTTCATAGATATAACTTCTACAGCTATTCCATGCGGTACTTCTTCTTTCAAAAGTCTCAGTGCTTTTTCTCTGATAATTTCTGTAACTACGAATCTTTCCTGTACATCAGTTATCATATCTTTAGGATAATACATAGGTCCTTCTGGCATATTCTCTATCATTAAATTTAAAAGCGTATCTACATTTTTCCCGTTTTTAGCTGATATGGGAATTATTTCTTTAAATCCATAGGCTTCTGCATAATTTTCTAAAGTTTTTGCTATCCTTTCCGGATTACTTTCATCCATTTTATTAACCACTAAAAATACAGGTTTATTGATATTTTTCAACTGCTCTAATATATATATATCTCCCTTACCTACTTCTACATCTGCAGTGGTTAAAAATAATACTAAATCTACATTATTTATAGATTCTGTGGCTATATCAACCATGTATTCGCCCAATTTATGCTTGGGTTTATGTATGCCTGGTGTATCCACAAATACTAATTGATATTCCTCTCCTGTTAGAACCGTTTGTATATTATTTCTAGTAGTTTGAGGTTTATTAGAAACTATAGATAATTTTTCTCCTAATAAGTAATTTGTCAATGTGGATTTCCCCACATTAGGTCTTCCTATTATTGTAATAAATCCAGATTTAAACATTTTTCCTCCTCTTGTAACTATTTATTTGAATGTGCCTAAGTCCTTTTTAGTAAATGCACCTGGTAATATATCATTTAAATTTTTAACCATATATTCCTCCTGGTTTTTTGCAATTATTATCTTCATATCTTCATCTGCGAATTCTGATATTACCTGCCTACATATACCACATGGGTAAGTAAACTCTTCTTCACTTCCTATTAAAGCTATTGCCTTTATGCTTTTAGCTCCTTCTGATACCGCCTTGAATATAGCTGTTCTTTCTGCACAATTTGTAGCTCCAAAAGATGCATTTTCTATATTGCATCCTGTGTACACCTCTCCATTTTCCATAAGCACAGCTGCTCCAACTTTAAAATTTGAATATGGTGAATATGCTTTTTCTCTAGCTGTCTTTGCTTTATATATTAATTCTTTTATTTCCATAATCATACCTCCAAACTTTATTGTTCCTAATGTATATTCTTATGCATTGTATATAAATTATATCATTATTTTTATCTCTTTCAAGTAATACATACATGGCTAATTTAAAAACTTAAATATTATTATGGTCAATATAATGCCAAATAAAGCCCCTAGAACCACTTCTATTACAGAGTGAACCTCTGAGTCTACTCTACTTTGAGCAACTATTATAGCCAACAAATAGCTTAATATTATAGCTGATGGCTCCACTGTTAAAAGAGCTATTATTGTTGCTATAGAAAAAGCCAAGGCACTATGTCCACTAGGCATGCCTCCTTTAAGTGGTGTTCCCTCTCCATATATAGCTTTTACAATCACTGTAGCTATACAAACTATTACCAATATAATAAACATCATATAGGTATCTGCATTTCTTATTTTTTTTAAAGTTAAAAAATTAATATATTGAAGTTTATCCCAAAACAATATAAATCCCACTAGTACTGCATTTAAAGCTGTTATAAAAACTGCTCCTGCAGCTATATTTTTGGCTATTTTTGCCAATGGGTGATAGTAGTTCGTGGTAGCATCAATTGCAAATTCTACTGCAGTATTTATCATTTCCGCAAATATTACTAAGGTTATAGTTATTGTGACTATAAGCAATTCATTTTTGGTAAGATCAAAGAAAAAACATGATATCAAAACCAGTATTGCTGCTATCATATGTATTCTCATATTCTTTTGAGTTCTTATAGCATAAATTACACCTTCAATTGCATCGTTAAAACTATCTAAAAGCTTTCTCTTTTCCTTCATTCTATCACCACCTAATATAATCATATTATGATTATCCCACAAAAGCATTACATTACCTGAATTATGAAATTTTTCTGGAATGACTTTCATAAGAAGCAAAGTAACTGTTTAAATTTGATTTTAGAAATTTCATAATTCCACCACATTGTACCTTATCGTGGGTTAATCATATTATTATAAGCAATTTATTGAAATTTACGTGTCAAAGCTGAGTATTTTATTTTAAAAATAGTCCTCTCGAAGGAGGACTATTTTTATCTTACTATGTTAAATTTATTTAATATTTCTTCTTCTCTTTCCCTCATTTTTTTCTTATCTTCTTCTTCCATATGATCATATCCAAGTAAATGTAATACTGAATGTACTGTCAAATAACAGCACTCTCTTAAAAATGAATGACCATATTCTTCACTTTGAGCCTTACCTTTTTCTAATGACAAAACTATATCTCCAAGTACTAGTTTTCCTTCATCAAAATAACTGTCATCAAAGGATTTTTTTAAATAAACATCTTTGTAAACTTTTCCTTCTGGATAATCTAACATAGGGAATGACAGCACATCTGTATCTCTATCTATTCCTCTTTGTTCTTTATTTATCTCTCTTATGGCTTCATTATCCACAAATAAAATGCTTATCTCACAATCTAAATCTACTTTTTCCTCTTTTAATGCCCATTCTATTATATTCTCTAAAGTGCTTTCAAAATGCTCATCTACATTTATTTTTTCTTGTCTGTTGTCTATATATAACATATAATTAACTCCTTTTACTCTTTTAAGATAGCTTTTTCCGACCATTTATCTGTAGGATATTCTATTCTTTGATGGTAAATTCCACTCAATACCTTCAAAAATGATTTTCTAATTTTATTTAAATCCTTAAGCGTTAAATCGCAATCATCCAACTGACCCTCTGCTAATCTTCCCTTTATTATATTATTTACCATCTCTTCTATCTTACCTTTAGTAGGATTACTAATGGATCTTACTGCCGCCTCTACTCCATCTGCAAGCATTATTATAGCTGATTCCTTACTATTAGGTATAGGACCTGGATATCTGAAATCTTCTTCCTTAATGCTATCTGGATCTTCGCTAGCATTTTTAACTGTCAAATAAAAATATTTTACTAGTGAGGTACCATGATGTTGAGTTATTATATCCTGTATTTCTTTAGGTATTTTATACTCTTTAGCCAGTTCCAAACCATCCTTTACATGAGATGTTATGATTAGAGTGCTTAGGTTTGGTGTTATTTTATTATGAGGATTTTCTCCTCCCAATTGATTTTCCTTAAAAAAGTATGGTCTTTTTATTTTTCCTGCATCATGATAATATGCTCCAACTCTAGCTAAAACCGGATTACCACCAACAGCCTCTGCTGCAACCTCTGCCAAGTTTCCAACTAGTACACTGTGATGATATGTTCCTGGAGCTTCTAATAAAATCTTTCTAAGCAGCGGATTATTTGGATTTGATAATTCCAAAAGTTTTATAGTAGTTACTATGTCAAAAGTACTTTCAAAAAACGGTAAAAATCCTATAGTAAGTACTCCTGATATACAGCTAGATATAAATGCAAAAGCTGCATTTTTAGCAACATCTAATACATTATTACTAAGCAAAAATCCTGATGAAAATGTAAACATAATATTTATTACAGCCATGTATATACTGGAATACAATATATCATTTCTTTGTTGCATTTTCTTCAATATTATAGTTCCTATTACTGCATTTATAACTGCTAGTATTATAATCTCTGGTTTAAAACCAACCACAGCACCAATTAAAGCGCTATTTATAACGTTTATAGTTAAAGCAACCCTCTGCCCTATCAAAAGTGTCATAAGCATAGGAACACAGGATAATGGCACTAAAAATGGCGATATTATACTTAAAACTCTTGCCAAAGATAAGGATATGAATATTAATATATATATAAGTATTAATTTACTATCATCTTTATATACTTTTTGATGATACTTTTTAAGATAGTATAATTGAAGTGCCATAACTATCAAAACTAAGCCAGCCAAACTTATATAAAGATACCATTCAAAATAACTTTTATTATCTAAAAGACCAAGACTCTTTAATATGTCCATTTGGTTTTTTTCTACTGGTTCTCCCTCTTTTACTATTATTTGATCTTTCTTAATTATAATAGGTTGAACTTCTTTTATAGCCTTTTCCTTATATTCTTCTGTTTTCTTTTCATCAAATACATAGTTAGGGAAAACTTCCGTATACCCTATAATTGTTCCTAATTCTTTGCCTGCCTTAGATAAATCGGAACTATTCATTTTAAATATTATTGTTTCTCTTGCTTCTTTTACATCTTCCTTTTTGTCTTCCATTATTTTATTATCATAAACCTCTGTCATAGTATCCCTAAGGATTACATTTAAACTTCTAGTTTCTGCTTCATTTAGTCTTAAGAGCCTTTCCATATTTTCTGTAGACAATTTTATGGACGTTGCATTTTTTAAGCCCTCTATTTTTTGTTTATATAAATTTATTTTTTCGTTTTCTGGCAATGCTTTTGCACTTTCTTGAATTTCAATTACTTTACCTAAAAGCTCATTTATATTCTTAATTACTTTTTCCTTTACGGATTTATCTACCGAATATTGAGGTCCTGAAATTTTAATTGCTTGATCTATTAATGCCTTGGTGCTTACTTCATCCTTAACATCTCTATTTGCTTTTATATCTACCTTGGCTATTTCACCTTCTTTAATATTATACTTTTTGGTAACCAGTGAAGTAGCCATAACAGAGTAAATAAATATAAAAGCCAAAAGAAATATTATTTTTCTTCTATATTTTCCTTTACTAAAAATTCCTGTAAACTTCTTTCTATTCATGTATCTCCCCACCCTCTTATGTTAAATAAACTCAAACCTACATACTGTTTCATCTGCATTTTGTTTTCTTATTCACACCCTAAACTAATAACTATTTTTCTTTATCCACATGGCGTTCTACTCCTTGTGGTATAGCTATATTCTCTTCTCCTATTAAAAGGAGTCTTATTTGGTATTTGTCCCCCACATTTTTCGTATCAATTATTTTGTCTACTATCTTAACGGATTTATCTATATCTTTTATTATATCTTTAGTCAGTTCTTCTACTGTTTTTTTTACTACCTTCTCCTTTTTATTTATCACTTGTTTTTCTTTAATCTCATAGTACGTTTCTTTAATTATGGGACCTTTATTATCTACTATTCTATCATACTTATAAAATTTATTTAAATCATTTTTTAAGTAAATTCTCTTTCCTTTCAACGTAATATAAATTTTTTCTACCTTATTGCCAGTTCTTTCTCTCGTTTTAACTGTAATAGGTACTTCTTTACTTTTTTCATAGAAAGTTTTTGCTATGACTTGACCTGTGGCATGAACTTGATAGCTTGACTCTTCTGTACCTTGCTCTCCTTTTACCAACAACTCTCCTTTTTTTACCACAGCACCTTCCTTTACCACCGCTGTACCTGCCTTAGTATATATTCTAATTATTTCTCCTTCTCTTTTAGCTACCAAATCGCAAGGTTCATCATTCTTTACTATTATAGGTGGGGATTGATTTTCAAAAATACTAACATTTAAGTTTACCCCTTCTATCCTAACCTTAACCCACATTACATTGCTATTATCTTTTAATATTTGCTTTTCTAATTTATGCACATCTATACTAGATTTTTTTCCACCTGCTTTTATACCGTATCCTAGAAGTTGTCTTCTTATTTCGTAAGGTGAGAGATATTTTTCTGTTTCTATATTTACCTTCCATACAAAGCCTGACAAGTAATATGTTATACACATAAATAATATAATTCCAATAGAAACGGCAACCACTTTATTTTTTCTTATTAGTAAAAAATCTATCCCATTTCTCTTCAATATTTTTATTCTTGTATTAGTTCTTTTAGATACTTCTGTTATTTTAGAATAATCTTTTAAGTTTACAATCATTCTAACTGTAGTTATATTTATTCTTTTTATATCCTTTACATATATATTATTCTTCCACAATAAGTTAATAAATCTTTCTGGACTTAAACACTGAATCTCTAAAAGTATTGTACTTTTTTTATACTTAGTAAAATCCATACTACTCATTTCCTCCATACACTATATTCTTAAACTTTCCACTTAAGCTTATAGTATTCCCACCTATAAATAAGATTTCAAAACTCCCCCCATTTATAGTTATTACTCCAATGGTAGTGTTTATTTTAATAACTTCATCTTCAAAAAGTACAATACCCTTGTGATTCTCTATTGTTATTTCAGTATTACCTAATATAGTTATCCTAGGTAAATTTAAAACTACATCTCTAGGAAGTTCTAATCTATCTGCAAACCTCTCTTTTGCTGAATATATTTTTTTCTCCATAACATCACCTTCTCTTTCATCCCTTTCATATTAAATTTATGAATAAAAAATTTAATAAATGATAAAAATGGAGAAAAATAAAAAAGGTTCAGCAATGCTGAACCTTTATCTACTAAGATATTCTTTTACAATTTTATTAACAAGTTTACCATCAGCTCTGCCTTTAAACTTAGGCATCACTGCTGACATAAGCTTTCCCATGTCTTTTATGCTATTAGCCCCTACCTCATCAGCCGATGCTTTGATAATTTTAAAGATTTCTTCCTGAGTTAACTGCTGAGGAAGGTAATTCATCAAGATCTTTATCTCTTCTTCAGATTCATCTACAAGATCTTGTCTATTTCCCTTTTTAAACTCTTCTATAGCATCTCTTCTTTGTTTTACTTCCTTAGCTAAGATTTCAACAATCTGCTGATCATCAAGAGAAGAACCATCTGTCTTTTCGACTTGTAAAACTGCTGCCTTAGCCATGCTAATAACGTTAGCCTTAAATTTTTCTTTTCCTTTTAATGCATCTTTCCAATCTTGTTGTAATCTCTCTTTAAGGGACATACCCGTACCTTCTTTCAAATTTAAAAAATCTATCTATGTTTTCTTTTTCTTGCTGCTTCAGATTTCTTTTTTTTCTTTACGCTTGGTTTTTCGTAGTGCTCTCTTTTTCTTACTTCAGAAAGAACACCAGACTTAGCGCATTCTTTTTTAAATCTTCTTAAAGCACTTTCAAGTGATTCATTTTCTCTTACTTTTATTTCTGACATGTATTTCCCTCCCTCCGCTAGCTGATTTATTTTAATTTTAAACAGCTGATGTTGGGCATAAATAGCACATTGTTAATTATACAATAGCCCTTCTGCTTGTGTCAATAACCTTTTTTACATTAACCTGGTGGCCATTGAAGATTTCTTCCAGCAAGCATATGAAAATGTAAATGCTGAACAGTCTGTCCACCGTCCTTACCACAATTGTTAACTATTCTATATCCATTCTCAGACACCCCTAGCTCTTTAGCTAGCTCCTTAGCTTTCATAAAGATGTAAGTGACTATATTAGAATCTTCTTCACTTAATGAATTTAAACTCTCTATATGCTTCTTAGGTATTATTAATATATGAAACGGTGCTTGAGGTTCTATATCCTTAAATGCCAGTATTCTTTCATCTTCATATACTTTGCTACATGGTATATCTCCCTTTGCAATTTTACAAAATATACAATCGTCCACTTAATATCACCTCCTCACCATTTATTATTATATTTCAACAGATCTTTGTTAATTCCTTCTTAGTTGAATAAAAATATCTATGGAAATTTAATTAGCTAGAGCATGTTCCCCTTCTGCTAAAGTTATTGTTACTTTTACAATTTTGCCCTTTAAATCTTCTTTAGATTCCATAAATACTTTTATATAATTTTCCGTATATCCCTCATATAAATTTGCATTTCCATGTACATTTTGCTCAAATAAAACATTCATTTCTTTTCCCACAAATTTACTTATAAATTTATTTTCTAATTCCTTGTCTAGAGAAATTAATTTACTACTTCTTTCTTCTTTTATATTTCCATCTACTTGTTCTGCCATTTGAGCAGCTTTAGTTCCCTTTCTTGGACTATACTTAAATATATGCATCTTTGATAGTTCTATATGTTTTAAGAAATTATATGTAGCATGAAATTCCTCTTCAGTTTCTCCTGGAAATCCCACTATAACATCCGTAGTTATAGATACATCTTTTATATATTTTCTTAAATTATCAACAGCTTCTTCATACTCTTTTGCAGTATATCTCCTGTTCATTCTTTTTAAAGTCTCATCACATCCGCTTTGAAGTGATAAATGAAAATGTGGACATAATTTTTCTAGGGATGCTACTTTTTTTATAACTTCTTCTGTGAAGAAAGTAGGGTCTATGGAACCTATTCTTATTCTTTCTATTCCATCTACATTGTTTATTTCCTCTAATATCCTTACTAAATCCCAATTACCCTCTAAATCATTCCCATAGGATGCTATATGAATTCCTGATAATATTATTTCTTTAAAACCGTGTTCTGAAAGTTTTTTAACTTCTTCTAAAACTCTCTCTGGATATTTGCTGCACACAGCCCCTCTAGCAAAAGGTATTAGACAATATGAACAAAACCTATTACAGCCATCCTGTATTTTAAGAAAAGCTCTAGTTTTATCTTGATATTCTTGTATATTTAAATCTTCAAAACTATTATTTTTTAATACATCCTTCACCACTACCATTTGTTCTTTTTCTTCTTTAACTCTATTTATCCAGTAGATTATATCTCCCTTATTTCTAGTCCCCAGAATCACATCTACCCCTTCTATACTAGAAATCTCATCTGGTGCAATTTGAGCATAACATCCCACTACCGCCACTATGGAATCTTGATTTTTCTTCTTAGCTCTTCTTATCATTTGTCTTGACTTTTTATCTCCAGTGTTAGTAACAGTGCAGGTGTTTATTACATACACATCTGCAAAGTCATCAAATTCCACCACTTGGTATCCTTCTTTTATAAATTTTTCCATCATAGCTTCTGTCTCATATAGATTTACTCTACAGCCTAAAGTAGCAAAAGCAACCTTCATTACATATTTCCTCCTAAATCTCCTAATTCATACATTATTATGCTCAAACAAGTAAATCCCGCAGTCTCTGTCCTTAAAATCCTAGGACCCAACGTAACTATATAAGCCCCCATTTCCTGAAGCTTAGCTATTTCTTTATATTCAAATCCACCTTCTGGTCCTATAACAATAGCAACATTTTTAATTTGCAGTTCTTTTATATCCTCTACTAGTTTCTTAATTCCATATGCTTTTTTATTTTCATATGGAACCACTATTAATTGAAAATTAGATAATTCCTCTAGCATTTGGTCAAATTCTAAAGGACTATTTATCTTTGGAATATAACTTCTTTTACTTTGTTTACAAGCTTCTAATGCAATTCTATTCCACCTGTCAACTTTTTTATATTCTTTTAATTCACCTTTAACCACTACTCTATCTGTGATAACAGTCGTTATTTCTTTAACTCCCAGTTCCGTATTCTTTTGAACTATCAAATCCATTTTTGATGCCTTAGGAAGTCCTTGATATATAGTAACATTTATAGAACTCTCATTGTCAGTGTCCATTTTTTCCAATATTTGAGCTTTTACTTCTTTTTTATCTATTTCTTTTATCTCAGCTAAGTATTCCTGTCCGGAGCAATTATTTATACAAATTTTGTCACCAATATTTAATCTTAAAACTTTATATATATGTTTTACATCATCACCAATTATATTAACCCATTCATCTACAATATTTTCATTAGATACAAAAAACTTATGCAACCTAATTCTTCCCTTCTTTAGCCACTATACAGCACCATTCACCATCTATATTTAATTCTTCAATAGTGAAGCCATTTTCTTCTAAACATTTAACTACATCATCTTTTCTATCTAATATTATTCCTGATGATATAAAATAACCATCTTCTTTTATAAAGTTTTTAACATCCTTAGTCAAAAACATTATAATATCTGCTATTATATTAGCAATTACTATATCAGCTTTTCCTTTAACTACTTCCATTAAGTTACCATGTAATATTTCAATATTATTTAATTTATTAAAGCCTACATTTTGATTAGCAGAATCTACAGCTACAGGATCTAAATCTACACCTATTACTTTTTTAGCATTTAGTTTTGCTGCTGCTATAGATAATATTCCTGAACCTGTTCCTATATCAAATACTGTAGAATCTTCTTTTACATATTTCTCTAAAGCCTTTATACACATTCTAGTGGTTTCATGTGTTCCTGTTCCAAAAGCCATGCCTGGATCCAAGTCTAAAATTATTTCATCATCTTTTTTGCTATACTCTTCCCAAATAGGCTTTACTACTATTTTGTTTCCCACTTTTGTAGGTTTATAATACTTTTTCCAGTTATTTTCCCAATCCTGTTCATTTACTTTATTATATACAACAATTCCTTTACCTTTATCTATACCAAATTCTTCTAAGGAATTTACTCCTTCTTCTATGTACTTAATGTAGGATTGGAATTTTTCATCTTCTTTATAGTATCCTTTTATTACTGCTCCGTCCTCTATATCTAAAAGTTTTTCATCAAAATAATCCCAATCTCCTGGGTGTTTCTTTTTAAACTCTACATCTTGGGAATCCTGTATAGCTACACCTTTAACTCCTGTATTATATAAAATGCCTGAAACTGCTTCTACAGCCTCACTACTAGTTATAACTGTAACTTCAATCCATTCTTTATCTACCATATCGTTTCCCCCATACTAATTATTTTCTTATAATATATTATCACATAATATTTCACTATGTATACTTTAATTTAAAATTAAGGTTGAAATTCATAGGGAATTTCTTTAATTGTATGCACCTATAATTCATTGGCAAAAAACTAACCGCCTAACTCTTATTTAAGTTAAGCGGCCAAATTTATTTAAATGATTATCCCAGAATAAGCATTACATTACCTGAATTATGAAATTTCATAGTTCCATCGCATTGTACCTTTTTATAGTTTAATCATTTAAATGAGTTTTTTAATTTATCTACAAAAGACTCTTTTTTGTCACCTTCGTATTTTTCACCACTAGCTTCCATAAAGTCTAGAATAGCCTTCTTTTGTGCCTCATTTAAATCCTTAGGTACATCTACTATAACCTTCACATACTGGTCTCCTCTAGATTTACTATTTATTCTAGGAACACCTTTTCCTTTAAGTCTAAATACTGTGCCTGGTTGAGTTCCAGCTGGCACTTTATATTTAACTGATCCATCCACTGTAGGAACTTTTATTTCTGCCCCTAAAGTAGCTTTTCCAAAGCTTATATGTGTATCTATATATATATTGATTCCATCTCTTTTAAAGTTTGGGTGTGGTTCCACCATTATATTTACATAAAGATCTCCAGAAGGGCCTCCGTTCTTTCCTGGTTCCCCTTGACCTCTTATAGGAAGTACATTTCCATTATCTACTCCTGCAGGTATATTGATCTTTATTTTTTTTCTCTTTCTTATAGTTCCTTTTCCGCCACAATGAACACACTTTTCTTTTATTATGGTACCTTTTCCTCCGCACTTATCACAAGTTCCAACGCTTACAAAGCTTCCTAGTGGAGTATTTCTTTGAACCTTCACCTGTCCAGAGCCGCCACATTTATCACAGGTTACTGGAGAAGTACCTGATTTTGCACCTGTACCATTACACTTTTCACATTTTTCATTTTTATCTATAGAAATTTCTTTTTCTACTCCAAAAATAGCTTCGTCGAATTTTAACCTTAATGTGTATTCTAAATCAGCACCTCTTTGAGGTCCATTTGGCCTTCTTCTTCCAGAAAAGCCACCTCCACCTCCAAAGATGTTTTCAAATATATCTGAAAATCCACCAAAGCCTCCACCGCCAAAGTCTGAGAAATCAAATCCACCAAAGCCTCCAGCACCACCATTAAAATCTGTAGTACCAAATTGATCATATTGACTTCTCTTATTAGGGTCAGAAAGCACTTGATATGCTTCGTTTACTTCTTTAAACTTTTCTTCAGCTTCTTTATTGTCTGGATTTCTATCTGGATGGTATTTTAATGCCATCTTCCTAAAAGCCTTTTTTATTTCCTCATCACTGGCTCCCTTTTGTAGTCCCAGGATTTCATAATAATCTTTACTAGCCAAATTTATTTCACCACCTAATAACCCAAATTAAGGGAAGGCAATAAATCCTCCCCTTATTTACTTTAATCTATTATTTATCGTCTTCTACTTTATAATCTGCATCTACTACATTGTCATCTGATCCTTTAGTATTTGCATTTTCTGCTGAAGCACCACCCATGTCTGGACCTGCGCCCTGAGCACCAGCTTGTTGCTCATACATTTTAGAAGATATTGCATAGAAAGCTGTTGTTAATTCTTCTTGTGCTTTTTTAATTCCCTCTAAATCATCTGTATCTTTAACTTTCTTTAAATTCTCTACTTTAGCTTTTATGTCTGATTTTTCAGCATCTGTTACTTTATCTCCAAGTTCTTCTAATGTTTTTTCTGTTTGGTAAGCTACTTGTTCAGCATTATTTTTTGCTTCTATTAAATCCTTTTTATTCTTATCTGCTTCAGCATTTTGTTCTGCTTCTTTCATAGCTTTTTCAACTTCGTCTTGAGAAAGGTTAGTTGAAGCTGTTATTGTTATTTTTGCTTCCTTTCCTGTTCCCTTATCCTTAGCTGAAACATTTAATATACCATTAGCATCTATATCAAATGTAACTTCTATTTGAGGTATTCCTCTTGGAGCCGCTGGTATTCCTGAAAGTTGGAATCTTCCTAAAGTCTTATTGTCTGAAGACATTTTTCTTTCACCTTGAACTATGTGAATTTCAACGGATGTTTGACCATCTGCTGCTGTTGAGAATATTTGACTCTTTTTAGTTGGAATAGTTGTATTTCTTTCTATTAATGGAGTTGCAACTCCGCCTAATGTTTCTATTCCTAAAGTTAATGGAGTAACATCTAGAAGAAGTACATCCTTAACGTCTCCTGAAAGTACACCTGCTTGTATAGCAGCTCCTAGTGCAACACATTCATCTGGGTTAACTCCTTTAGTTGGCTCTTTTCCTGTAAAATTCTTAACTGCTTCTTGAACTGCAGGAATCCTAGTAGAACCACCTACAAGTACTATTTTATCTATGTCATTTATTGAAAGACCTGAATCGCTAAGTGCTTTTCTCATAGGCTCTATACTAGCTTCTACTAGATCAGCAGTTAATTCATTAAATTTAGCTCTTGTTAAGTCCATATCTATATGTTTTGGGCCTGTAGCGTCTGCAGTTATAAATGGTAAGTTAATATTTGTTTGCATAGCTGAGGATAATTCTATTTTAGCTTTTTCAGCAGCTTCTTTTAATCTTTGAAGCGCCATTTTATCTCCTCTTAAATCTATACCATTTTCATTTTTAAAGTTTTCTGCAATGAAATCTATTATTCTATTATCGAAGTCATCTCCACCTAATTTTGTATTACCATTAGTTGCTTTAACTTCAAATACTCCATCTCCTAATTCTAGTATAGATACGTCAAATGTACCTCCACCTAAGTCATATACAAATATCTTTTGATTTGTGTCCATTTTATCAAGACCATAAGCAAGTGAAGCTGCTGTTGGCTCATTTATTATTCTTAAAACTTCAAGGCCAGCTATCTTACCAGCATTTTTAGTAGCCTGTCTTTGGCTATCATTAAAGTAAGCTGGAACAGTTATAACTGCTTGAGTTATCTTTTCTCCTAAATATGCTTCAGCATCAGCCTTCATTTTTTGTAGTACTATTGCTGATATTTCTTCTGGTGAATACTTTTTATCGTCAATTGGTACTCTATAATCAGTACCCATGTGTCTCTTTATAGATATTATTGTTTTATCTGGGTTAGTTATTGCCTGTCTTTTAGCAACTTGACCTACAAGTCTGCTGTCATCCTTTTGAAATGATACAACTGATGGTGTTGTTCTAGCACCTTCTGCATTTGGTATTACAACTGGTTCTCCACCTTCCATAACTGCAACACAAGAGTTTGTTGTTCCTAAGTCAATTCCTATTATTTTTCCCATTTTTATTACCTCCTATATATACTGGTTAGTTTGCAACTTTAACCATACTGTATCTTAAAACTTTATTTCCTTTTTTGTATCCTTTTTGAAATACTTCAACTACTTCTTTTTCTTTATAATTATCATCCTCCACATGCATTACTGCATTATGGAAGTTAGGATCAAAACCTTCTTCTGTAGATATTTCTTCTACACCTATTTTCTCAAAACTATCTTTAAATTGCTTTATAGTCATTTCTATGCCTTTTTTGATGTCCTCTACACAGCCCTCCACTTCTATAGCTCTCTCCAAGTTATCTAGTACAGGGAACATATGCTTAAGTACATCTTCACAGGCATCATCATAAATAGCTTCTTTTTCTTTGGATGTTCTATTTCTATAATTATCATACTCAGAAACTACTCTTTCCAATCTATCTTTCAATGCATTGTTTTCATTATTTAATTTAGTCTCTTCATCTTTAAGACTTTTATTTTCCTTTTGAAGATTTTTTTTATCCTCTTCTAATTTTTTTATTAAATCTTCTTTTTCATCCTTTTTTTCTCCTTTTGGAGAGTTGTTCTCTTCCTCATGATTTTCTATTTCCTCTGCTGTCTTATCCTCAAGTATTGTCTCATCACTCAGATCTTCTTTTATTTTTTTTTCCTCACTTGTCAAATGTACCACCGCCTTAATATTTTTATAACCTTTATTTATGAAGGTTATCTGAAGAATTCTTATTTAGAGTCTTTATGACTTCACTTAATATAGATATCACCTTAGGATAGTGCATTCTTGTAGGTCCTATAATTCCAACAGCTCCTAAAGGCCTATTGTTTATACTATAAATAGCAGATATGACACTACAATTTTCTGCACCCTCTATGAAATTCTCAGTTCCTATCTTTATAGATACTTCATTAGGGCTAAGTCCTTCATTTAATAACAATCTTATCTTTTCCTTGTCATCTAAAAGATTTAAAAATCTTCTAGCACTATCTATGTCATTGTATTCTTGATAATTAAATATGTTCGTAGCTCCTCCTAAATAAAACTGAGCATCATCGATTTCTCTCAAAGCATCTGCTAATGTGCTTATAATAACTTCTAGGATTTCATAACTATTTTGAAGTTCATCCTCTATTTCATAAATTATCTTATGAAAAAATTCCTCCACAGTTTTATATCTTAGCTTTTGGTTAATATAATTATTAAGTTTTAGAATCCATTCATCATCTATTTCTATATCTAACCTTACTATTGCATTTTTAACTAAAGCTGTATCAGTAACAATAGTTAAAAGTAAATTTGAATTATCTATTGGTGTTAACTGAATATGCTTTATATAGCTCTGTCTTAAAGAAGGCGCCTTTATAATGCATGTTAACTTTGTAAGCTGCGATAATAATTCTGTAACTTCTTGAATGGTCTTATCCATTTGAAAAATAGCTAAATCCATAATACTTTTTTGTATTGTAAATTCATCTTCAGGTGATATTGTAGGTAGTTGCATAAACTCATCCACATATAATCTGTATCCTTTATCCGAAGGTTTTCTTCCAGAAGAGCTGTGAAGTTGTTCTAAATAACCCATCTCTTCTAAATCAGACATTTCATTTCTTATAGTTGCTGAGCTTATTCCTAAATCATATTTTTTCGCTATGGTTCTTGAGCCAATAGGTTCTCCTGTGTTTATATAGTCGTGAATTATAGCTTGAAGTATTTTTATTTTTCTTTCATCTATATTCATAAATATCACCTCTTTTATTAGCACTCATTAGCATTGAGTGCTAACGACTATGTTTTAAACATATCACTCTAAATTTTTTTTGTCAATATAGCCTATATAATATAAATTTCAGTTAGTACTATTTAATATTACTTATCCATATTTTTCTCAATATATCTACTTATTACTCTTCCTTAATATGTTTCTCATTTTAAACATTACTATTTATGTGGCATAAGCAATATAAATAGTCCAATTTAACATAAGAAATCTAATCTAGTATAAAATCACTCATTATACTATTTGATACCTGTATGCCATCTGTAGATAAAAAAATTCTATCTTCACTTTCAATAATTAAATCAATGGCTTTATATTTATTTATAATATCTCCATATAAAGTATAAATATCTATATTAAATTTTTTCTTAAATTCTTTTTTAGAGATGCCCTCTATTTTCCTAAGACCCATAAAAATATATTCTTCTTTATCTTCCTTCGGAGTATTTTTATGCCTTTCTATCTGAGCACTATTATTTTTTTCCATAAGTTTAATATATTCACATATATCTTCTGTATTACAGTATCTTTCGCTATTTAAATAGGAATGAGCTCCTGAGCCACAACCTATGTATTCTTCTAAATTCCAATAAATCAGATTATGTCTACAACGCTTACCTTCCTTAGAAAAATTAGATATTTCATACTGCTCATATCCATTTTCTTTTAAAAACTTTATTGTTTCAATATACATACTTCTCTCCTCTTCTTCTGAAGGCAGAGATAAATTTTCTAAATTTCTATAAAAGGCTGTTCCCTCTTCTACTATAAGGCTGTAACAAGAAAGATGCTCTGGCTCCATACTTATAGTATTTTTCAAAGTTTCTCTCCACTGCTCTAAAGTTTGATTAGGAAGTCCAAACATCAAATCTATATTTATGTTTTTAAATCCACACCTTCTAGCCATTTCATAACTTTTTTTAAAATCTTCTAGATTATGAATTCTTCCTAAAGTTTTTAAAATATCATCTTGCCAAGCTTGAAGTCCAATACTAATTCTATTTACCCCCATTTTCTTGAAAAACTTAAGTTTTTCCTCTGTAAAAGTTCCTGGATTCCCCTCTATAGTAAACTCCAAATCTTTTTCCTTTTTTAAACCATCTAAAGCCTTCTTTATAACTTTCCATGCATCTAAAGACAAATAGGTGGGAGTACCCCCACCTATGAATATGGTATTTATTTTATTTTTAACTCCACTTATCTCTTTACTTAAGGCTTTAGCATAATTCATCATAAAAGATTCTTTTCCACTAAAAGAAGGAAAATCGCAGTAAAGACACTTCTGTTTACAAAATGGAATATGAATATATAATCCTACTGCTTTACTCATTTTAAATTCCTCCCTGTTTTTAGCAACTGTTCTACTGTTCTCTAGTGCCCAGTTACCAGTCCCTATTCATCAATCTCTAGTCAACCTTAAGTATGGACATAAATGCCTCCTGTGGGACTTCCACAGAACCTACCTGTCTCATTCTCTTCTTACCTTTTTTCTGCTTTTCTAAAAGTTTTCTCTTTCTAGATATATCTCCTCCGTAACATTTAGCAAGTACGTCTTTTCTTAAAGCTTTTACAGTCTCTCTTGCAATTATTTTAGACCCTACCGCTGCCTGTATTGGAATTTCAAACATTTGTCTTGGGATAATTTCTTTTAATTTTTCAGCAGTGTTTCTTCCTCTACTGTATGCCCTTTCCTTTGGCACTATCATAGAAAGTGCGTCCACCACATCTCCATTTAGAAGTATATCAAGTTTTACTAGTTCTGTCTCCTTATACCCATCCAATTCATAATCTAAAGAAGCATATCCCTTAGTCCTTGATTTTAATACATCAAAGAAATCATAAATTATTTCATTAAGAGGTAATTGGTAATGCAGAACCACTCTTGTAGTTTCTATGTATTCCATGTTTATAAAATTTCCTCTTCTTTCTTGACATAATTCCATTATGGAACCTACGAAATCAGAAGGTGTTATTATAGAAACTTTTACTATAGGTTCTTCCATAGCTCTAATCTCTGATGGATCTGGCAAATTAGTTGGATTAGTTATATCCATATGAGTTCCATCAGTTTTATAAACTTTATATATAACAGAAGGTGCTGTAGTTATTATGTCTAAATCAAATTCTCTCTCAATTCTCTCCTGCATAATCTCCATATGTAAAAGTCCTAAAAATCCACATCTAAATCCAAAACCAAGTGCTACAGATGTTTCTGGTTCAAATAAAAGAGCTGCGTCATTTATTTGTAGCTTTTCTAAAGCCTCTTTTAATTCATCATATTTAGCTCCATCCACAGGATAAATTCCACTATACACCATTGGTATAGCTGGTCTATATCCCGGAAGCGCCTCTGCAGTAGGTCTCTTAGCTTCTGTAACTGTATCACCTACACGAGCATCTCTTACATTTTTAATAGATGCCGTAAAGTAACCAACTTCCCCTGCCTTTAACTCTTCTACAGGATAAAAATTAGGTGCAAAAATACCTACTTCTGTTACTTCATATTCTTTTCCTGTGGATATAAACTTCATCTTAGTTCCTTGCTTTATAGTTCCATCTATAACTCTTATAAATGAAACAACACCTTTATAACTATCATAGTAAGAATCAAACACCAACGCCTTTAGAGGTGCTTCTTCATCTCCCTTAGGTGCAGGTACTTTTTCTACTATAGCTTCTAAAACATCTTTTATATTTAATCCTGTTTTAGCTGATACAACTGGTGCAGCATGAGCTTCTATGCCTATTACGTCTTCTATTTCATTTTTCACTTCATCTGGTCTTGCACTAGGTAAATCCGCCTTATTTATTACTGGAACCACTTCTAAGTTGTGATCCACTGCTAAATAGCAATTAGCCAATGTCTGAGCCTGAATACCTTGAGTAGCATCTACCACTAAAATAGCCCCTTCACAAGCTGCTAAACTTCTTGAAACTTCGTAGTTAAAGTCTACATGTCCCGGAGTATCTATTAAATTTAATATATATTCTTCTCCATCTTCACTTTTATATACAAGTCTTACTGCCTTAGACTTTATAGTTATTCCTCTTTCTCTCTCTAGCTCCATGCTATCAAGAACCTGTTCTTCCATTTCTCTACGAGTCAATGTGCCAGTTTCTTCTATCAATCTATCCGCAAGGGTAGACTTACCATGGTCTATATGTGCTACTATAGAAAAGTTTCTTATGTACTTTTGTCTTCCACCTTTCATCTCTACTACCGCCTTTCTTAACTTAACCTATACGAAAACTATTTTTCCATAATTAGTATCCATTAACCTATTTTTTATAAATCAATATTATTTATGCATATATAATAATCCATTTTTTAAGGTAAACTAAATCACAGTAAATTATACCACAATCACCTGAGCCCATGTCAAGACATAAGAAAATTGTGAAGTAAGTGCCATAAGAAAAATCACACTTTAAGTCCGTGAAATAATTGTAATTTGGAACTAATCACAATACGCTAAGAACTTCTACATGTTTGCAGATTTCAATTCCCTAAAACCTTAACTCGCTCCTTGCGTCCCTCAAACAAGAAGGTTTCTTAACGGGAATTGAAATCTGCAAACATAAGAAGTTCTAAAGCTAGTTCCATAGTCCCCAATTCCAATTTTTTCACTCCCTTAAAGTGTGATTTTTCGGTTCATGCATAAGCTATCTATGGAAGAATACAGCTAACTAAAGGATGATTTTCCTCCACTACGTTATGGAAAATCTTTTATTGGCGGCAGCCAGCCTAAATACGTAGGCATAATTAGGATTTATATATAAGAATATATAACTTTAATTGTTGGATAAATAAGAACTTGTAGATAAGTAATAGGTAATAGATAAGAGCTCTTACCTGGTCTACACTACAAATTTAAGATTTATATAAATCAATGCTTCACGGCAAAATATATTAGGCCTTATTTAGTGCTTTATAAAGTTTTTTTGGCGTGAGCCTGTTCATTTATAATGAATGATCGGCATATATGTTAAGAAACATAAATATGTATTATAACAACAAATTCTAACAGCTAAAAACTAGAACCTAGTACTAAAAAACATTTGATGACTAAGGATTTATATTAGTCCCAAAATGATTTAGTGGCAGTTCTTAATTTTCAGGCGGAGTTTATTTAGGCTGGCTATCGCCAATAAAAGATTGTTAAGCCCTTAAAGAAAAGCTATAACTATTCTATTTAATGAAATTGTTATAGCTTTTTTTGCTATTCCATTTATTTAATTAAAGATTTTCCGTAACATAGTGGAGGAAAATCCTCCTTTAGTAGGCTTTCTCCTCCCATAAGTAATGTACGCATGAACTGAAAAATCTGTCTTTAAGGTAACAATAAATATATTTTCTTAGACTATTGAGCTAGCTTTAGAAATTCTTTGTTTTCAAATTTCAATACCCGTTAAGAAGCTTTCATGTTTGAGCGCCGTTAGAAGCGAGTTTGAAAGCTTTAGGGTATTGGAATTTGAAAACATTAGAATTCCTTGGCGTATTGCGAACAGTCTAATAAAATATATTTATTGTGGACTTAAAGACAGATTTTTCTTATGGCACTTGCTTCACAATATATTCTTATTGTTTCCTATTTAGGTGTTCTGCTAATATTCTTGCTATATATTTTGCTGTTTTCTTGGCTTCATCTGTTGTATTCACATAAGATCCCATTTCAATCAAAATACTATTCTTACTCTTATTTTGGTTAAAATGTCTCATACCTCTATTATAATAATATATCTTCTGTTTTCTTAAAAGATTTGGATACAACTTATCACTTATGGATACTAATTTATTTGTCAAAGCTAGGTTACTTTTCACTAAAGGATTGCTCTTTTCTATTACAAACATAAATCTTGCTACTTCTTCTCCATTTAACTTTGTACTAACGAGCCTTTTATCTGATGCAGAATCTCTATGCATATCTATTATTAACTTAAAGTCACCATATTTCTTTAAATACCTATCTACAGTTTCACCAGATTTTTGGTAACACTTTGGGTAAATGGTATCATGGATAGTTTTATCATGTATTACACATATACCGTAATTTTGCATTAATTCATTTGCCAGAACATCTCCCACTGAACATATATTTACCTTTTGATCTTCACTGCTGGGGTTTCCTGGTCTATAACTTTCATGAGTATGAGTATGATATATAAGTATTTCTGGTTTATTCATATTTAAAGTTTTTTTAAGGCTACTATCATAAGCCGGACTTACAATATTTTTTGCAGTAGCATCATTGTCTTGTACGTCTTTATATACTTCTTTATCATCTAATTTAAATGGATCTATCACTAGTTTACCATCTTTATCATATATTTTATCTTCGCCTTTTTTACTATTGTTATTTTCATCTGCCTTTTCTGATTCGTCTTTATCTATAATTGCCATCTCTTTTTTTAATATAGACTTAGGACTTTTAATACCTAAAGTCTGCAAAAAACTCTCCTTTAAAGAGTAATTATTTAAAAGGTCATTATTTATTACCTTTGCTGTTGGGATGGCATAATTTAACACCTTTACATAAAAGGAAGACTTTTTGTTTTCTCCTCCTACTTCATATCCATTTACTAATTGAGGACTTAATAAAGTAATTATCATTATTGTCACAATACACCATATACTCATTATAAGTTTAAACCTTTTATTAAAGTTCAAGTCTACCTTTCTATTTATTTTCCTGTAATCCAATTTTACTCCCCCTTTGTTTATAGCGTTCTTAATTTATAGAATATTAATGAGAAGTAAAATATATTACTAAAATTACTAAATTTATATAAAATGTCAAATTATTATCCCACAAAAGCATTACATTACTTGAATTATGAAATTTCTCTGGAATGACTTTCATAAGAAGCAAAGGAACTATTTAAATCTAATTTTCAGAGCTTTTTAACTTAAATACTTATTTATATCCTCCAATTCCAATGCTGGTTGCAATGCTATATTTATCCCATTAGCTACTATTTTTGTTATAGATTCTACTACCATATCTACTTCTTTTGGTGTTACCATTAAATTCCCTACGTATGGATCTAATACTTCCTGTATAAGTTTCTGTTTTTCATTTTTATTTAAATCTTTTAACATATTATAAAATTTACCTCCAGTTTCCGATTGACTTATTAGTGCATCTACTACTAAATCTATGGTGTCATTAGCCATGGTAGCCGCATCAACCACTGTAGGAACACCTATAGCTATTACTGGGACATTTAATGTTTTTTCACTTAACTCCATTCTCCTATTTCCTACTCCAGAACCAGGGGATATACCTGTACTTCCTATTTGGATAGTACTATTAACCCTCTGAAGCTTTCTAGACGCCAATGCATCTATACATATAACTAAATTAGGCTTTACCTTATCCACTACAGACCTTACTATTTCACTACTTTCTATACCCGTAGTGCCTAAAACTCCTGGTGCCACTGCACAAACAGGCCTTATACCTTCATCTATTTCATTGGGAACAAGCTGTTTTAAATGTCTTGTTATCATTAATTGTGAAACTACCTTGGGTCCTAAAGCATCAGGAGTTACCTTTTCATTTCCCAGTCCTACTACCATGGCTGTCATACTGTCATCTAATTTAACTAAAGTTGATAGCTCCTTTGCAAGCACTTCACTTATATGATCTTTTGTATCCGCATCATAGTGTGCAAATTCTGGCATATCTATAGTTATGTAGTCTCCTTTAGGCTTTCCCATGGCTTTCTCACCAGTTTCATCAACTACTGTGACTCTTGTTACCTTTACGTTATTTTCTTCATATTCCTTTACCTCTACTCCTGGCATATCCTTATTATTTTGCTGTTTATATATTTCTCTAGCTTCCACCGCTAAATCTGTTCTTATACTAAACATAACAAAACACCCTCCTTTATCATGAATTTTTTAAAAATGTTGTTTATTTTATAGTATTCTACAAGTGTTTTTATTTTATCCCACAACTAGTTTTTCTAATAACATAAGGTACATGAAAAGAAATAACAAGTCAAAAATGTTAGTATATTTTGTGTCAGACAAGGAAGCAGACTCCGCCTTTGGTAAAAAGTATCGGCGGGTTCTGCTGACGCAGTATGACGCAAAATAGACTAGCATACTAACTTGTTATTTAAATGTTCCTAATTGTATATTACAAATTGCAAGTTAAATAAATTACTCTTGAAGTCCTATATAATTAATGCTATAATATCATTTGTTAAATATATATAAATTTATATATATCGCTTATGCAGATTTCCCCAGAGCTGCAAACCCTACAAAAATACAAGGGGGTGAAAAGGAATGGCAAACATTAAATCAGCTAAGAAAAGAATAAAAGTATTAGAAACTAAAACTCTTAGAAATAAGATGATAAAATCTGCTTTAAAATCTCAAATTAAAAAGTTTGAGGCTACAATAGCAGAAAATAATCTTGAAGAAGCTAAGGTTCAATATACAGCTACTGCTAGAGCTTTAGATATGGCTACATCTAAAGGTATATTACATAAGAACAAAGCTTCAAGAAAGAAATCTAGATTAGCAGCAAAATTAGCTCAATTATCTGCTTAATAATTAAACCGGTGTTAACACACCGGTTTGTTATTTTTAATTTTGTTTTATGCTATTAAAGTATTCATGATTAAAAGTTCCAGCTCTACTTTGTTATCTACAGATGAGCTTTTTATTTTTTTTTCTGATTCTATACATGAATTTAAAATATTTTTTAATTGTTGCTCTTTAAATTCAGTACTTTGCTTCATCATATTTTCACAGACATAAGGATGGAGTTTTAATTCCTTAGTTAATTCTTCCTTTGTTTTACCTGCCTTTATACCTAATTTTAAATTTAAAAGAAGCCTAAATTGTCTTTCTATCATACTTAAAATTACAGTAATGGACTCCCCTCTATATACGAGTTCATTTAATATATCTATGGCTTTATTAATATTTCTTCTAGAAAGGAAATCTACTAAATTAAATATATCATTTTCTCCCCTTTGAGGAAGTATTTCTTCTATATCTCTTTTAGTAATTTCTCTTCCTTCTGTATAGGCACATAATTTTTCCACTTCATTTTCAACTATATTAATATTATTGTCCACCACAGAGCAAAAGAAACTCAAATGACTTTTTTCAATCTTTTTTCCTCTCTTTTCAAACATTTCTTTTGTTCTTTTTTGAAGCTCCATCCCCTTCAATTTATCTAATTTACATCCGCACACTCCACTTATACCAGAAAGTTTATTAAAATTTTTCGATGGTTTTTCTCTTTCAGTTTCTAATGAATAGTACATTATAAGTATAGATTCAGACGGAATATCCTTTAAGTATTCCTTAAGCTCTTTTATAATCCCCTCATCTTTATCTTTGCTCAAAAGTTTAAAATTGTAAATCTCAATTAATTTCTTATCACTCATAAATGGCAATGTTTCACAGGCGTTGATTATAGAATCCATTGATTCTAGTTTACTTCCATCTATTTTTATGTAATTAAACTCCATAAATTTTTTTTCTAAAACCTTATCTTTTATATTATCTATTGTATCTCTTATTAATTTAGTATCACTACTACAAAACAAATATGCACTTGCTATATTATTATCTTTTATCTTTTTCTCTAGTTCAAATAATTTTAAAATCATACCTATCTCTCCCAAACTTAACTATTTACATAATTATTATATCAGTTATTTATAATTTCTAAAACATGTACACCATTTTTTAAACTATTACCATTCAACAATTTCCTGATACCTACTTCCAAATCCCCGCTTATGATTTAAGTGTTCCAATTTATTAAGCACTATTAATTCTTAAATTGTAAGTTCTTCTTTCATAGATTTTTTTATCAATACATAATGCAGATAAAACATTAATAGAGCTACAGCATAGTATTCATTCAATTTTAGAAGTGGTGGTGACAAGACTAATAGTATTTCATTTCCACCCTGTATTGCAGTGAGTACTGTATACAAAATATAACATATACCATTGAATATCCTTCTAAAATAAACAAAAATTATAGATAAATTACCTAATACTATAGATATAGAATACATGGGCATCAAAAATATATTTCCCATTAGAAAGCTAATGCTTACATCATTTATAGTAAAAGCTATATATGGTAAAGTAAATACCTGAGCACTAAGAGATATACTTATACTTTCATTTAAAAAACTAGGAAGCTTATATAAATACCTACTTACTTTTCTGCTATATAAAAGTATTCCAAAGGTGGCTAAAAAAGAAAGATTAAAACCTATATCTAATATATAGTAAGGCCTTATAGAAAGCAATATAATGGCCGCTAAGGAGATAGCTGATAATGCATCGTATTTTTTATATAATTTCTTAGAAAATTTACATATAACTATCATTGTATACGCTCTTAGCGCTGAAGCTTTCATTCCAGTAAACACTACATATATAAAAGTAGCTACAGCCCCTATCTTCTCTTTAAATATTTTTTCAAGCATCTTATACACTATGGATATGTGAAATCCCGAAACACAAAGCACATGAACTATACCTAATTTAGCATAATCCTTCTTTTTATCGTAGGACAAATATTTACTATCACCACAGCACAGTGCCATTATAATAGAGCTTTTATCTTTTTCTAATATTTCTGTATACTTTTTATATAAATTTTCTTTAAAAACATGCATTTTATATATCATATCTACTTTTTTAACATAATAATTTTTTACAAAAAACTTGCCTATTATGCCCTTTTCATAATCTACATTCTTTACGTACTCTCCTTGTACATAAATCTTCATTCCTTCTTTTAATCCACCAGTATTACCACATAAATAAATCTTTCTTCCTTTAAAATTAGCAGTAAAAACTCCCATTTTTTTCTCCGAGACCCTAAACCATTCTTCTTTAGATAATTGCACATTAAAATATAAATTAAAGCAGATCATTCCCAAAAGCAAAAAACATATATTTATAAAAAAGAACTTTTTATAGTCTAAAGTAAAGAAAAAGGGCACAATTATTAAAAAAATAAAAACAACACTTAAAGTACTGCTTTTTAATGATATTAAAAACGTAACAGAACCTACTATCATAAAAAACAAGTAATAAATAAGCGGCCTATTATACAATTAAAATACACCTCCCTATATATTGTTGACATATATAGTAAGGTGTAATCTTTTTTAATTTAAAATATTATTAAACCACAAAATGGAATTATGAAATTTCTCCTCCATGCCTTACATAAGAGCTCGGAACAATAAATTTAATTTAAGAAATTCTAATCTTTTAGGCATACAAAATTATCTAACGCTCACATTCAGCGTCCTGCCCCAGGTTCGCCAGGCTTACGATAATTTTATCTGTCTAAAAGAAGAATTCCTAAAATTAAATTTAAACAGTTCCTTTGTTTCTTATGAAAGTCATTTCAGAGAAATTTCATAATCAGATAATGTAATGCTTTTTGCGGGTTAATAAGAATATAAAATTTTAAATTGACGCAAAATATACTAGCATATTGACTTGTTATTTATTTGAATGTGCCTAATATATAATACATTAAAAACATATAGAAAGTTGACTATATAGTATCATACTAAGAATAATAAAAAAGGAATTAAAATGCTTATTATAAATAAAATAATAGATATTTTGCTTTTAAATACTTCTCTTTCTTTCCTCTTAAAATGTAACCCCATTAATACTATTAAAAAATTTAAAAGTATCAAATAAACATTATCAATAAAACCAGCGGATACGTATTGTAGTACATTAAAAGTTAAAACTGGTAAGGCTCCAAAAATTGCAGCTTTTAAAATATTTTTATTTAAAACATTTAATTTTTCTTCTTCTCTCCACTTATTTTCTTCTAAATTAATTTCATTAAAGATAACTATACTCATAATAGGTAAAGTTACCAAGTTTATATATAAGTAAAAATACATAGGCACTTCATGATTTTTATTTAAGACATTAAAAAGAGAAATATTAACCCCCTCACAAATAAAAACATAAATAAAATATAATATGATATCATTAAAAAAATTTTTAAAGCTTTTGCTGCTATTTATTAAAATCTTACAATTTTCCAAATTAAATTTTTCCGCAAATACATGACATAGTTTTTTTAAAGTATTACTGCATCCCTCACCTAAAGCCATAGATATATAACAGTGAGTTAAATATGACAAATCCTTAAGGTTTTTTCCAATCATAGCTAGATTATATCCTTTTTTCTTAAGCATTTCTGCTATCCTTACTTTAGATTTATCATCTATGTTTGAAAGTATGCTTACTTTACCTATGCTATATTCTAGCTGTTCCTCATTCATATAACTTATCTCTATGCCCGATAAAACTTGATCTACTTTTGTTACTAATTTAATCTTTTTCCCTATGGAATAAGCTGTAAGCTTATTATCTTTTGTTAAAAAAACAGGTTTTATGCAGTTTGTTCCATAATAATTTAGGTCATCTTCATAATCATCCTTTAGAGGATTATGAAAAGCTAAAAGTCCTTCAAAAACTAGATTACTCTCAATATTTTCATTCAAGCTAGGCTCATAGCTAAAAGCTCTTGACGCCAAAGCTACTACATTTAAACATTCTCCACATAACTTTAAATTTATGTTTTTTATTTTAGCAATATCATCCTTAGTTATTTCTCTTTCTACACCATTTAACCTTATATGTGTGCACCTTTCTAGTATATAATCTAGAAATCCCTTTACATTTGCTCTAAAGTTTTCGTCCACTTTATTTATTGTAACTACAGTTTTTCTAATAGGGTCCATAGGTATTTCTGCAATCTTAGGATATTTAGCTTCCAAAGAAATTTTATATATATTATGAACTTTACAAAACTCCATAAGCTCTGCCTCTTCTAATGTCTCTCTTTCAATTTCCTTTACAGCAGAATGTTTTCCACTACTGCATAAAACAGCTATGGAAATGAGCCTTTCTATATCTTCATCAAATTTAAACTGAACGCTAGGTACTTCCTTTAGTTCTCCATTTATATATATATTCTTAAACTCCATGGCTTCTTGAGATAATGTTCCCATTTTTTCAAAAGCTACTATATTTACATTACCTATTCCATAAAGAGAAGATATATTTTTTAAAACCATACCTTGTTTTTTCAATTTTAATATAGTATATGCATAAGCTGTAACTAAGACTATAAGCATAGGACTAGCTGTATATATAGATAAATTTTTTCCTAAGTTTCTAGCTGCCCCTTCTAAATTCATATACTTTTTAAACCCTAAGAATAGTTGTAATACCATAAAAGAAATCCAAATATATGTCATTAAGTTTAGTTTATTAAACAGCTCTTTTTTAAAATGCTCTTCCCTATTCTCATCTTTAAATGACATGTGTACTATATTACCAATTTGTGTTTTCATTCCAGTGGCAATTACTATACCAATACCTTCCCCATGTGTTACATAGGAAGACCTGAACAATATATTATTCATTTGAGACAAAGATATATCCCTATCCTCAATCTTGGTCTCATACTTGTCCACTATATAATTTTCACCAGTTACAGAGTTCTCTTTAACCTTTAAATTATTGCTTTTAATAAGCCTTATATCGGCTGGTACTATATTGCCTTTATTTATACAAACAATATCACCAACTACTAAATCTTCTACTGGAATTATTATGTCCTTACCATTTCTAATAATCTGTACATTATATGTATTTAATCTATCTATTTGATTTAAGCCCTTAAATCTATCCTTTTCTAATTTTACTATTATTCCTATATTTACTACAAAAGATACTGTTATAAATGCTGCCCAAATATAACTTTTACTATATATTAAAATTATAATGTTTATTATAAAAATTATCAGAAAAATATTTTTCAACTCTTCTACAATCAATGACCCAATATTCTTATTTACAGGCTTTTCTATCTTATTATCCCCATATTCTTCTCTAGACTTTAGAACTTGTTCTTCTTTTAATCCATAATAAATATCACTATTCAATGCCTTTACCACATAATTCCACGTATAATTATACCAATCCATCCATACCACACTCTCTTAATAATTTTACTTATATATAATACTATTATCCCATAATAAGCATTACATTACCTGAATTATGAGATTTCTCTGGAATGACTTGCATAAGAAGCGAAGAAACTGTTTAAATTTATTGTTCCCAGCTCTTATGCAAGGCATGGAGGAGAAATTTCATAATTCCATAGCATTGTACCTTTTTGTGGTTTAATCATAATACTTATTTATATTTTTTTACACACTACTTACTATACTTTAGCTTATACTAATCTACACATAACTTTATTTTACATTATAAAATAAATCTTTTCAAAAAAATTTCACAGCAATCAATAATTATAATCGTATTTTGAAGGTGTTTTCTTTAATTGATTTACGGCTAAATTTATTATTATGTGCTTCTATCTTATAGAAATTTATTCATATGTGAATTATAATATTATACGTACAAAATTTTAAACTAAGCGAGGTATACATATAAATGACTAAAGAAATTTTTAAGGGAAGTGCTATGCTGAATCCTGTACCCGTAGTATTAATAACCTGTAAAAATAAAGAAGATAAAATTAATGTTTTCACTGTAGGATGGATAGGAACAGCTTGCACCAAACCTCCTATGATTACTGTTGCCATACGCCCTGAAAGACTTTCTTATGATTACATAAAAGAAACAAGAGAATTTGTTGTGAACTTGCCTTCAAAAGATATGGTTAAAATAGTAGACTTCTGCGGCGTGCGCTCAGGTAGAGATATAGACAAAATAGAAAAATTCAATCTTAAACTTTCTAATTCTGAAAATGTAGATGTGCCTATACTAGAGGATTGTCCTGTTTCCCTAGAGTGTAAAGTAAAGTCTATAACTCCTTTAGGAACTCATGATCTCTTCTTAGCCGAAGTATTAGCAGTTCATGTAGAAGACAATCTGATAGATTCTAAAGGTAAAATTCACTACGAAGATGCTAATCTTATAAATTATTGTCACGGGGAATATTATCCTATGCCTTCAAAATCCATAGGGAACTTTGGTTTTTCTGTGCAAAAGAAGAATAGAAAAATAAGCACAAGAAAAAAGCATACATGTAAATAAGTAATTTCCAATTTTATTTTTATTTTAAGTTTTCACAAAAAGTAGGTTATCCCAACCATCTTTCTATAATAAATCTTTCATTATAAATCAGCGGGCCTACGCTCAAAAAACTTTTTAAGTGCTATGGGCCAATAAAAGATTTTTAAAGCCCTAAATGAAAAGCTATAACTATTTTGTTTGATGAAACAGTTATAGCATTTCTTACTATACCATTATTCATATTTAATTAAAGCTTTTCCGTAACGCAGTGAAAGAAAATCCTCCTTAACTCTTACTTCTTACCTTCTTACCTTCTCCACAAATTTCTATTTTAAATTCTCAACTCCAAATATCACCTAAAGAAGTTCTACTTAAATTTTTTAATTGAAGCATGATGTTCATGCGAATGGTGATGATTGCACATAACTTTTTTATCCTTTAAATTTCCTTCTAGATATGATTTTGCTAGCTGTTCTATTTTTCCTGAAGCCCCTCTTATAACTTTAAACCCCTTTTGCATTAAAGGATCATAAGCGCCTTGTCCTATTCCTCCAGCAATAACCACTTCTACTTTTTCACTTTCTAAAAATTCTGCAAGCCCCTCATGATCATGCTGTAAAGCTTCTGCAGAAATTTCCTTAATATCCACAACTTCATTTCCTTCTGTAGTTACTATAGCAAATTTTTCACTTTTGCCAAAGTGTTGATTTAATTCTTCGTTCAATTTTGGCATTGCAATTTTCATAATTTATCCCTCCTTATATCTCATATAGCATGCGCTAAGGCACATTCAAATAAATAATAAGTCAGTATGTTAGTCTATTTTGCGTCATACTACGTCATCAGAACCCGCTGGTAATCCTACCAAAGGCGAAACTTGCTTCCTTGTCTGACACAAAATATACTAGCATCTTTGAATTGTTATTTGTTTCCATGTCCCTAAATGGATTAATTTTATTTATATATCATCTATTACATATTAAACTTATATTTTTTACGCTGAAAAGTCAAATTTTATATAAAACTTATATTACATCTGCTACCTAATTATTTAGTAGTTAATTTCAAAACAAATTCCACTTAATACGTATTAAGTGGATAGTGTTAGTAAATAATAAACTGGATGATTATGTTTGAAATTATTATAAAGGAGGACTTTTCCATGACAAAAATTATGAAAACTTTGGATGGAAATGAAGCTGCTGCAGAAGCGTCTTATGCCTTTACAGAAGTGGCGGCAATTTACCCAATTACTCCATCCACACCTATGGCAGAAAAAGTTGATGAATGGTCTGCCCATGGAAGAAAAAATATATTTAATCAACCAGTAAAGGTTGTAGAGATGCAATCAGAAGCTGGTGCATCTGGTGCTGTTCACGGATCACTAGTGGCTGGTGCCCTTACTACTACTTATACTGCATCTCAAGGACTACTCTTAATGATTCCTAATATGTATAAAATAGCTGGAGAACTTTTGCCAGGGGTATTTCATGTAAGTGCTCGTGCTCTTGCAACTCATGCCCTATCAATATTTGGTGACCATCAAGATGTAATGGCCACAAGACAAACAGGTTTTGCACTTTTAGCTTCATCAAATGTTCAGGAGGTTATGGATTTAGGAACTATAGCTCATTTATCATCCATCAAATCCAGAATACCTTTTTTACACTTTTTTGATGGCTTTAGAACCTCACACGAATATCAAAAGATAGAAATAATTAGGCAGGAAGATATAGTAAATTTAGTGGATTATAATGCAATAAAAGCCTTTAGAAATAGAGCATTAAATCCTGAACATCCTACTCTTAAAGGAACAGCTCAAAATCCAGATATATATTTTCAAGGAAGAGAAGCATCAAATAAATTTTATAACACTACTGCTGATATTGTAGAAAATTATATGAGAGAAATTGAAAAAATAACTGGTAGAGCATATCATCCTTTCGACTACTATGGAGATTCCAAGGCAGAATATGTAATTGTAGCCATGGGTTCCATTTGCGATACTATAGAAGAAACCGTGGATTACTTAATGAACAAGGGAGAAAAAGTAGGAGCTATTAAAGTGCATCTTTATCGTCCATTTTCACCTACTTATTTCTTTAATATATTTCCTAAAACAGCAAAAAAAATTGCCGTATTAGATCGTACAAAAGAACCTGGCTCCTTAGGCGAGCCATTATACCTAGATATATGCAACTTGTTTCTTAATTCACAAGAAAAGCCTATGATTATAGGTGGAAGATATGGTTTAGGCTCTAAAGATACTAGACCATCACATATACTTTCTGTATTTAATAATTTAAAAGAAACTCAACCTAAAAATGGATTCACCATAGGAATTAACGACGACATGACCAATACATCACTACCTGAAGGAGAAGATATCCAAACAACACCTGAAGGAACTATCAGCTGTAAATTTTGGGGACTAGGTTCTGATGGAACAGTAGGTGCAAACAAAACCGCTGTAAAAATCATTGGAGATAATACAGATTTATATGCTCAAGCATACTTTTCTTATGACAGTAAAAAATCCGGAGGAAGTACTATTTCACACTTAAGATTTGGTAAAAAACCTATAAAATCTCCTTATTTAGTGAGAAATGCTGACTATATAGCCTGCCATAACAAATCTTTCTTATATAATTTTGATATATTAAAAGGTTTAAAGAAAAATGGCATTTTTGTGCTAAACTGTCCTTGGAATGAACAAGAACTAGAAGATAACATTCCTGCTTATGTGAAAAGGTATATTTCTAAAAACAATATTAGTTTCTACACTATAGATGCTATTTCTATAGCACAAAGCATTGGCTTAGGCGGAAGGATTAATATGATTATGCAATCAGCCTTCTTTAAATTAGCTAATATTATTCCTATAGAACAAGCTGTAGAATATTTAAAATCTTCTGTAGAAAAAGCTTATGGTAAAAAAGGTGAAAAAATAGTATCTATGAACAAAGCTGCCATAGACAAAGGTATAGATGCTTTAAATAAGATAAATATTCCAGCTTCTTGGGCAAATGCTAAAGATAATCCAACAACAATAAAAGATGAGCCTGATTTTGTTAAGGACATTCAAAGACCTATGGCAAGACATGAAGGAGATGAACTACCTGTAAGTGCCTTTAATGGCATGGAGGATGGGACTTTCCCACTAGGCACTACTGCTTATGAAAAACGTGGCATTGCTGTTGTAATTCCAGAATGGCAAAGGGATAAATGCATACAGTGTAATCAATGTTCTTATGTTTGTCCTCATGCTGTAATAAGACCAGTACTTCTAACTCATGAGGAATTGAAAAAAGCTCCAGAAACCTTTAAAACAAAAGAAGCCTCTGGAGGCAAAGCTTTTGAAGGATTACATTATAAAATTCAGCTAAGTCCTCTTGATTGTACTGGTTGCAGTAACTGCGCAGATATTTGTCCAGCTCCAGGTAAGGCTTTAATCATGAAGCCTGCTGAAGAGCAAATAAAACTTGAATCTAAGAACTGGGAATTTGCTATGACTATACCTGAAAAGAAGAGTTTAATGAGTCCAACTACATTAAAAGGTAGTCAATTTGAAAGACCACTTTTGGAATTTAATGGTGCATGTCCTGGTTGCGGAGAGACTCCTTATATAAAACTTTTAACCCAACTTTTCGGAGATAGAATGATGATTGCAAATGCCACAGGTTGCTCATCCATCTGGGGTGGTAGTGCACCTTCTATACCATATACCACAAATGCTTTAGGTAAAGGTCCTTCTTGGGGTAATTCATTATTTGAAGATAATGCTGAATATGGATATGGTATGTATTTAGCAGTAAAGCAAATGAGGGAAAGGTTAACTGAATTAGTTAAAAAGGTCTTAGATACTGAAATTAGTGAAAACTTAAAAGAAGCCTTTGAAAACTGGCTAAATGAAATGAATGATGGTAATAAATCTAAAGAAGCTACAGAAAAAGTATTGAAATATATTGATAAAGGAGATTTATCCAGCAATAAAGTTTTAAAAGAAATAATGGAACTTAAAGATTTTCTTGTGAAAAAATCTCAGTGGATAATTGGTGGAGATGGCTGGGCTTATGATATAGGTTTTTCAGGTTTAGACCACGTATTAGCTTCTGGCGAAGATGTAAATTTATTTGTCATGGATACAGAAGTGTATTCCAATACTGGAGGTCAGTCTTCAAAATCCACACCAACGGGTGCTGTAGCTAAGTTCGCTGCTGCAGGCAAAAAAATAAAGAAAAAAGATTTGGGTATGATGGCTATGAGTTATGGCTATGTATATGTAGCTCAAATTGCCATGGGAGCTAATTTAAATCATACCATTAAAACTATACTTGAAGCAGAGACTTATAAGGGCCCTTCTCTTATTATAGCTTATGCGCCATGCATAAATCATGGAATAAAATCCGGTATGGGCACCAGTATTGCAGAAGAGAAAAAAGCTGTAGAATCTGGTTATTGGCATCTATACAGATATAATCCAACTACAAAGGCAGAAGGCAAAAATCCATTTACACTAGATTCTAAGGAACCTACTAAATCCTTTAAGGAATTTATTCAAGGAGAAGTGCGTTATACCTCTTTAAAAACTACTTTCCCTGATATTGCAGATGCCATGTATGATGTAGCAGAACAGGATGCTACTGAAAAATATGCAAACTACAAGAGATTATCTGAACAAAAGTATTAAGACACATTCAAAGCCAAAACTCCTTTGGAATTTTGAATAAAATATAAATTGAAGAATTAAAATAATAAACCACTGATATTTATGCTAAATTATAAATACCAGTGGTTTTATCATTTTATTTATTTTTGATTCACATCTACCCATTCCTTAGCATTTATAACCCCAGTTTCACTAGGTATAATTACCTTAGATACTGGTTTCATACTTTCAATATTAGTCCAAGCAGCGGTATCATGTTTCTCTATAGGTACAGCCATAAACTTTTCTTTATATCTATTCTTAGCCATATTAATCCCTCCTTTTTTATTATTATTTGCAGATATAAAAAAACTATTAAAAAAAGAGTTTGGATTTTAATAATGGCTAAGGCACATTTAAATATATTATTTTCAAAGCCTCCTTATAATTCCTACTGCTTTGCCTAGAATAAATATACCTTCCTCAGTTACAGGAATTGGACTATATTTTTCATTTTCAGGATTCAAAAATACTCCTTTTTTACTTATGTTAAGTCTTTTCAATGTAGCACTTCCAGATATATTAGCCGCAACTATGTCATTATTATTTACATCCATTTGCTTATGTATAACCACAAAATCCCCATCATTAATGTTAGCATTTATCATACTATCACCCTTAACCTTAAGTATAAAACAATCTTTAAGACCTTTTATCCATTGCTTAGGCATAGAGAAATTGTCCTCTAGAGAAGGGTCTATAAATATTGGCTCTCCTGCTGCAATATTAGTAAACACCGGAATCTTAGCTACCTCTTCTTTATTATATTCCAGGATTTGATCTTGATGATTAACTACAATTTCATCAGAATTAGAATAATCTTTCATCATAGTAAAATCAGTTTTATGTCTTAAATCAAAGTATTGGAACCTTTCAAAAGCATCCATACCTTTAATATTTTTGCTTTTAATATTATTACTTTTCTCTTTAGAAATATCTTTCTTATTTTTAACATTAAATCTTTTTACTTTTTCCTGAAATTTTGATGTATATATCTTTCCATTTCTCATAAATGAACAATATATGGACTCTCCTTTATCTGTATTAAATGCTAAAGTAAATCCAGAATAAACTTCATTTTTTCTCAATGATTTTAGAAAATTCCACTGCAAATATGTAAGTCTTTCACATCCATCTACTAAAATATGCACAAATCTTGGATTTAATTCAGCTTCCTTTGCAGCATAAATAAACATATCTTCATAGCTTACATATGCTAGTTTATTTAGCTCTTCACAATATAATTCTTTAACCTTGAAAACTCCTTCTCTAGCCTTGCTATTTTTTCTAAGACCATTGTGTTTTGGAGCATTTTGATAATTTTCTAAATCTGTATAATTTAAATTTTTAATCCACTTTATTTCTTCAAATATGTGTTGTATTTTATTTTCCTTAAATATATTAATTCTCTTATAATCATTCTTAACCTTTTCCACACATTGCTCCACTATCTTTGTTTCTATATTTTCATCCCTTAGTATTTGAAGTTTTAAATTGTTTTTAGCTTTATATTTCATAAAATATTCTTCTGCTAAGTGATCAATTTTAACTACAACGGGTTCTTTAGATAAAGAGGTAAACAAGGTGTCATAGCTATGCTTATTTACATTTTCCATATTTTCATAGCATGAATTTATTTCTTCTAAATTTTTATCCGTAACAGATGTGCAAAGTATTTCATCATTTTTAGAAAAACAATAATTATTTTTTATATATAATAATCTCATTATTAATGATGAGGTTTTTTCATTAGATTCTTTTGCACTTAAAAGAGTTATTTTGTTGTGCTTCCACTTTATAAATCTATCATAAATAGAGCTAATTCTCATACTACTTCCCCCTATAAAGACTTTATTCAATGGCATCTACCGCAATACTACCTATTTTATCAAAGCAGCATGTATCTATGCCTTATTTAACAATTTTTAAATTTCAATATTTTTTCTTTTGATTAATTCTAGTTTTTCTTTTCTCTTCATTTGTTTTATTTTATATTCTCTTTTTAAAGCAGAGGACTTGTCCATACATTCCTCAAAATATACCAGCTGCACTGGCAATCTACATCTAGTATATTTAGCTCCTTTACCCTGTAAATGAGTTTTTATCCTATTTTTTAAATCATTTGTCCATCCTGTATATAAAGTGTCATCAGAACACTTTAAAATATAAACATAACACATGAATCCTTTAGTCTCACCCTTCCAACTTATAGAGGACTTGTAAAACCCTCCGTTGTTTATCTCAGTGGCAATTGACAATTCTTACTCATATAAATTATATTTTTCACCCGAAACCCATTGATGAATAATTATATTATATCATAGAAAAAGACTGCAAACTAATTACTTTCCTATCTGCAGCCTTTTTATGAACCAATGTCAAATACAAATTTTAATACAGGATATCTATTTACTTCTTCAATATAGGCTCTCTAGAGAACTTTTTAATAACTACCTCCATTTCTTCATAAGCCATTTGAAGGGCTTTATCCTTTCCCACTTCTGGCATATCTACCCCTTCTATTAAAACCTTTTGAAACTTTGTTATGCCCAAAAACTTAAAAATATCGCCAAAGTAATCTGTACCATGATTTACATTTGCCCCTAGTATCTTTGGATATATTCCTCCTGAAGATTGAATGTATACCATATTTCTTTTTTTATCTTCCAAAAGTCCATCCACATTATCTGACGAAACTTTAATAATTTTATTGTTTAGTATAATACAATCCAAATATCTTTTAAGTATTGATGGGAAACTTACACTCCACATTGGTGCAGCAATTACATAAGTATCTGCACTCACAAATTGATCACTTAATTGATTCATTCTATCTACTGCTTTTTTATCATACTCAGATAATGAATCATATTCAGCACCTGTAACTAATTCTGCCCTTCCCTTAAAGTACTTATAAATCGGCTCTGGTATATACTCATTATAAAGGTCCAGTTCCTCAACTGTATAATCAGTATTTTCAGTCATAAAACGATTTACAAAATATCTTCCTGCAGTCTTACTGGTAGACATATTTTCTGGCTTTGAATTTACAGAAATATATAATATTTTTTTCATAAAACCACCTCCAAATTATATACTTATTTTTTACACAATATAATAATTTATACCCATTGAATATATAAATCAAACATTCTATGATTAACCCACAATAAGGTACAATGTGGTGGAATTATGAAATTTCTCCTCCATGACTTGCATAAAAGCTCGGAACAATAAATTTAAACAGTTCCTTCGCTTCTTATGCAAGTCATTCCAGAGAAATTTCATAATTCAAGTAATATAATGCTTTTTGTGGGTTAATCATTCTATCTAATTACTTCAATTCGTAATATACAATCTATACACTAAATATACATAGGTTTTTGGATAAATATTTAGTGTAATAGTACCCTGAAACTGCATTATTTCATTAAAAATTTTTCGCTTGAATTTCAAATTACGAATTACAGTCTAATTATTCTTAAGTGGAATTTCTCTAAATCTTATGATATTATTGTTTAGGCACATTCAAATAAATAACAAGTCAGTACGCTAGTCTGTTTTGCGTCATACTGCGTCAACAGAACCCACCGATAGTCCTGCTAGCGGCGGAACCTGCTTCCTTGTCTCACACAAAATATACTAACATCTTTGACCTGTTATTTCTTTTGGTGTACCTCATAGATTTTCTAACCATACTAAAGGACGTGATAAAATGAATTTAAACAAAATAAAAGGAAATACTTATTACATAGATTCTCCCACTAATATAGGTGTGTACACTTTTAAAAACAAAAATTGCATACTTATAGATACGGGCATAAACAACTCTTCAGCAAAAAAAGTGAATGAAGTACTGTTAAATAGTAACCTTCATCCTAAATATATAATAAATACTCATAGCCATGGTGACCACTGCGGGGGAAATACATTTTTTAAAGATAATTATCCAGGCTGCCAAGTATTCTCTTCATCTAAAGAAAAGCTATACATAGAAAATCCATATATATATTCATCAATGCTGTATACTGCAAGTCCCATAAAACCCCTAGCTAATTCGGCCAAACCTTGCGTTGTAGATTTTGTTTTAGATGAAGGAGTAAATAAACTAAATGATGACAAATTTGAAGTAGTTTCCTTAAAGGGACACACTGTAGACCAAATAGGAATTATAACTCCTGAGAAGGTATGTTTTCTTGGAGATAGTATATTTAGTGATGAAATTTTAGATAAATACTCTCTTCCATATTTGAATAATATAGAAGAAAGTTTAAATAGCTTGAATCTTTTAAAAACTGTAGAAGCGGACTTTTTCTTACCTAGTCACAGTGAAAAAGTTTTAACGAGAGAAGAACTATTAAATTTAATAGATAGAAATATAAAAAACCTACAGGATTATATAAATTTATTTCTAGAATTATTAGATCAGCCTCTAACCAAAGAGGATTTAGTAGAAAACTTATGCATACTAAAAGACTTGCAAATAGACTTTAAAGCTTACCATATAACTTATTCTACAGTATCTGCTTTTTTAGCTTATCTGTATAATAAAGGCTTAATAGATTTTTCTGTGGAAAACTTTAGACTTTATTATTTTAAAAAAGCTTAAACCCTGCCCCACACAGGGTACACATGTGAACCACCACCGAGACAAACACTGGAGGTTTTCGGGCATTTTCAATAATAATGGGCTGTTGCACTAAAAATAAATACTACCATATATTATTCTAAATTTAAATTTTTAGGACAATATATCGTATATAAATTCTTTAATGCAACAACAGCCTCATTATTTATCAATATTATATAATAATTTTTCTGTTCTACTTCTAACCTCTTCTGGCAAATTTCCCTCTAGAGCCCTATTTACTAAATTAATATTATTAAGTCCATTTTTCAATAAATAATTCTCTATAATACCAACCTTATATTCTCTTCCCGGAATTAATTGATATATAACATACCAATCTTCCAATGACGTTAAAGGAATACACTCTCCTTGAATATTCTTTATTGCAGTTATAGATTTATCATCAAAACAATACTGGTATTCACCATTATTATGCTTAATAATAAACCCCGCCATAACATCTATATCTACATCTTCCATCACATACTCGTAAAAATATTTTGTTGCGTAAGTATCTGTTTTTTTTCTTAATTTTTTTCTACCTAATCTTTTTAAAATCATATCGACTTTTTCTATATCTTTTATATGAACTAATATATCTATGTCATTTGGTTTATCTATTAATCCATAATGATTTAAAACTACGGACGCTCCTACTGCCCATAAGATGCCTTCCTTATTTAATGCCTTAGATAACTCAACTAATGTATGGAATAAAATTTTTTTCACCCCCTAAATAAAATTTTACTGCACAACCACCGCATTAATTTCAAATAATTTTTCAAAAAATACTAAAACCTACAAACATTGTAACCATTTTTATTACTTGCTTGCAGGCTATTTATCTTTATTGGCGGGAGTATGTGAGAATCGAACTCACCCGTCGAGGTCCTACCCCGGCAACACGGTTTTGAAGACCGGCAGGCACACCAGCACCTATCTACCCCCATATATATACTTTTTTCGTCAAATCACGAGTTTTATTATATCACAGGGTAAACGTTTTTTCAACTATTTTTTTATAATTGTTTAACAAAGTTCTTATAATTCAGGTTTGAGAATTAAAAATCTTTAATTTATAAATAGAAAAGCTCTCATAATCTTTTTTAGGCGGAGCCTTTCGAAAAGTTATATATTCTTATATATAAATCCTAATCATGCCTATGTATTTACGCTGGCTTCCGCCCAATAAAGGATTTTCCGTAACATAGTGGAGGAAAATCATCCTTTAGTCGACTGTCCTTTCCCTCTGATAGCTTATGCACGAACTGAAAAATCTGTCTTTAAGGTAACAATAAATATATTTTCTTAGACTATTGAGCTAGCCTTAGAAATTCTTTGTTTTCAAATTTTAATACCCGTTAAGAAGCTTTCATGTTTGAGCGCCGTCAGAAGCGAGTTTGAAAGCTTTAGGGTATTGAAATTTGAAAACATTAGAATTTCTTGGCGTATTGCGAGCAGTCAAAAAAATATATTTATTGTGGACTTAAAGACAGATTTTTCTTATGGCACTTGCTTCACAATATATTCTTACTGTGCCTTATATAGGACTCTTTTATTCTCTACTCTTCTCGTAATCTTTTCACCATCAAAACACTCAAGAAGGGCAACTACATATTTTCTACTAGTATTTAAAATTTCTCTAGCTTCTCCTGGAGTTATGCTACCTTTTTCCTTCATATAAACTATTACTTTATTTTTAGCTTCTTCATAATTATCTTTAGAGAAAATGCATTCCTCATCAGCTTTAACTAATTCTCTACTTAATATAAGTGCTTCAAATACAGTTTTAAATTCTTCCTTTTCCTTTTCTTTTTGCAGTAATTCCTTAAACTTAGGTGGAGTATATTTTCCATTTTGGTATTCCTTTAATATTTTATTCTTTAACTTTTCTTGCACTTCATTAAATTTTATTTGGAAACCATGGGCACATATAAACTTACCATGCACATCTATAATTTCATTTTTTACTACCATATCTAGTAGCTCATCATATATTTTTTGCTTTAATCCTTTACCAAAAATCTTTTCTTTTATTTCCTCTTTTGATAATCCTGGCCTTAAAGGATATTTTGAATGATATTCCTCTAAAATTTCTTCAAGTCTATCTATACTCCTTTGTAGGAATTCTTTATGCACATATAAAGGTTCACCTAGTGCAGTTAATTTTATCACCTTATCTTGTTCCACTAAGGCATCTATTTCTGCCAGTAGGCTTTTTTCATTTTTCCCTAATGCCTTTATAATAGCTTTAAAATCTGGGAAATTAGAACTTAACTTTTTAATAGTTGTTTCTAATATTCCTCCTACCTCACCACTTTCCTTTAATTTTAACTCTTCTATATATTTTTCATCAAACCTCTTAGCTTTAATAGCTACTGGCTCTATTATACTTCCTCCACCTATGGTATGCATAGGAGAGTAGCTCCTTATTACAAATCTATCATTTCTTTGAGCACTTAAGGGCTTTTCTAATCTAAGCTGTACATAAGCTTCTTCTCCTGGATTAACTTCTTCCTTATCCAAAATTACAACTCTACATAAAATTTCTTCCGTTCCATGGTATAATCTAACTCTTTGCCTATTTTCCAGTGGCCTATCTGCACTCTTTAAATAATAAAATTTAGTATCTACCATATAAGAAGGTTCCATGACGTTTTCTTTAGAAATTACATTTCCCCTTTCTATTTCATTGACCTTTACATTAGCTAGATTTATAGCACATCTTTGACCTGCATCTGCTTCATCTACAGACTTTTCATGCACTTGAAGTCCTCTTATTCTAGTTTTTATCTTAGATGGATATATCTCCACTTCTTCTCCAACTTTAACTTTCCCACTTATAATTGTTCCAGTAACTACTGTCCCAAATCCGCTTACAGAGAATACTCTGTCCACAGGAAGTCTAAAGTGGCCCTCTGTATCCTTTGATTCTACTTCTTCTGTAGCATTATCTATGGCTTCTATAAGATTATTAAAACCATCCTTAGTTTTTGAAGACACAGAATAAATAGGTGCCTTTTCTAAAAATGTACCTTTAAATTCTTTTTTAATATCTTCTGTAACAAGTTCTATCCATTCCTCATCTACCAAGTCACTTTTAGTAAGAGCCACTATTCCCTTTTTTACATTTAAAAGTTGAAGTATTTCAAGGTGCTCTCTAGTTTGAGGCATAATTCCTTCATCTGCTGCAATTACCAAAACTACTATATCTATACTGCTTATACCTGCTAGCATGTTCTTTATAAATCTTTCATGTCCTGGCACATCTATAATTCCTGCTCTTCTCCCAGAAGGCAAATCAAAGAAGGTAAATGCAATGTTTATGGATATTCCTCTATCCTGCTCCTCTTTTAATGTATCCGTTTCTCTTCCTGTCAAAGCTCTTATAAGAGTTGTTTTACCGTGATCTATGTGCCCTGCAGTTCCTATTATTAAGTGCTTCATTCCATCACTCCTATTTTTGAATTGTTGAATAGTAATTAGCTCAACTTTAGCATATACATTTCAAGCTATACATTATTTTATAACTGCGAAAGTTAAACTATTAACTTAATTTAATCTATTTTATATTCAAAAACGCTTCTATTATACTGTCAAAATCTCTTGGGAATATAGTTCTTAAATCCATTATCACTTCATTGTTATAAACTCTCACTACTATTGGAATCTTATTCATTCTAAGTTTATGCTCAATTTCTTCTGGAGTAAATACTTCACTAGAAACTTTTATTACGTAGGTTTCTATTCTCTCTACAGGCATAGAACCTCCACCTACCATAGAATAGTCACTATCTAATGTAAATTTAAAGTTATTGACCTTATTTCTTAATCTTCTTTTTAAACTTTCCGCTTTCTTTTTTACTATTTCTTTAGGTGATAAAAGCATATTTAAAGTAGGTATTTTATCTATAGCTTCATTTTCGTCTAAATAAAGTCTTAAAGTTGCTTCTAGCGCAGCTAAAGTCATCTTATCTATTCTTAAGGCTCTAGTAAGCTGATTTTTCTTCATTTTGTCTATATACTCTTTTTTACCTACAATTATTCCCGCTTGAGGTCCCCCTAACATTTTGTCTCCACTAAAGGAAATTACATCAATTCCTCTTTTTATGCTTTCTTGCACTGTTGGTTCATAGCTTAAACCATATTTAGTATAATCAATTAAAACTCCACTTCCTATATCCTCATAGGTAGGCACATTGAATTTTTCACCTAACTTAACTAGTTCCTCTAAAGATACTTCTTCTGTAAATCCCATTATTTTAAAATTAGAAGTATGTACTTTTAACAAAACTCCTGTGTTTTCATTTATATTATTTTCATAGTCATAAAGGTGGGTTCTATTGGTGGTTCCGACCTCCACTAAAGTTGCCCCACTAAACTTCATAACTTCTGGTACCCTAAAAGAACCTCCTATCTCCACTAACTGTCCACGAGATACTATAGCTTCTTTCCCATTACATAGCGTATTTAAAACAAGCATCACAGCTGATGCATTGTTATTAACTACCATTGCAGCCTCTGCCCCAGTTATTTTAGTTATTAAATCCTCTATATGACTGTACCTTAAACCTCTTTTTCCCTTATCTACGTCGTACTCTAAGTTGTTATAATTTTGAGATATATTAATAACAGCTTCTACTGCACTCTCGCTTAATAGGGACCTTCCAAGATTCGTATGTATAACTGTGCCTGTAGCATTAATAACCTTTTTTAATCTTGATGATTTTTTCTTATCTATTAATTGTCTAAAGGTTTTCAAAATCTCTTCTTTTGAAAAATTATTAATTTTATCTTTAAGTATTAAATTTCTATAATACTCAATAGTCTCTCTAAGTGCATCTATAACCAAAATCCTAATAGTGTTTCCCAATTCCTTTTCTACAACATCTTCTTTTAAAAGTTCATCAACCTTGGGTAAATTTCTTAGCAATTCTCTGTTCATATTCCCATACCTTTCTCTTAAATTATAGCCATTAGCAAACTAATCCACTAAAATATACCTTCCTGTAAAAGGAATAACTTCTCCTATTATGGAAGATTTAATTTCCAATTTATTTAGTTCCTTTAACATTTCGCTAGCCTTATTCTTTGAAATGGAAACTAAAAGTCCCCCTGAAGTTTGAGGGTCAAACAGCATATCTTCAAGCCATTCCTCTAAATCTACTAGCTGGTACTTACCATCTAAATACCCTCTATTATTATAGGCTCCCGCTGGAACCAATCCCATTTGGGCATACTCCTTAGCTTCTTCAATATAAGGCACACTGTCTTTATATAATCTAATTGTTACATTTTCTGAACCACTAGCCATTTCATAAGCATGTCCCATGATCCCAAAGCCTGTTATATCTGTACAAGCACTTATAGGATATTTAACTACTATTTCTCCTGCATACTTATTTAAAGTTGTCATATTTCTAACTGCCTTATCATAGGCTTCCTTAGATGCTAATTCAGCTTTAATGGCAGTATTTATTATACCAACTCCAAGTGGCTTTGTTAATATAAGCACTTCTCCTTCTTTACATCCACAGTTTTTTAATACTTTGTCTGGATGCACCACTCCTGTAACTGACAATCCATATTTAGGCTCCTCATCCTCTACAGAATGTCCTCCTACTACTACGGCTCCTGCCTCTATTACTTTATCAGCACCACCTTTTAATATTTCTCCTAAAATATCAATAGGTAAGCAATTAGGAAAACATACTATGTTAAGAGCTACTTTAGGTTTGCCTCCCATAGCATAAACATCACTTAAGGAATTTGTTGCGGCTATTTGTCCAAAAGTATACGGATCATCTACCACTGGTGTAAAGAAATCTAATGTTTGTATTATAGCGGTATCATCACTTAATTTATATACAGCCGCATCATCAGAAGTTTCTATACCTACTATTAAATTATTATCACTCATTTTAGGTAACTTATCTAAAATTTTTGAAAGGGTCTCCGGCCCTATTTTAGCAGCTCATCCAGAGGTTTTAGCTAATTGAGTTAATCTTTTGTTGTTCATAATAAACACCTCCTATTATATACAGTAATTTTATAATATTAACTCCTATATGTCCACCTTATCCCTTAATTTATTGAAGGTTTTTTCCCCTATTCTATCTATTTTCATTAAATCTTCAATGGAAGAAAACCCTCCATTTTTTTCTCTAAAATCTATTATTTTTTTGGCAGTAGCATCACCGACACCTGGAAGGGTTTTTAATTCCTCTTCAGATGCAGTATTTAAATTTACTTTTCCGTTTTTGTCTTCTGACTTTTCTCCACTTACACTATTATTTACTCTGCTATTGCTTACATTAGTATTAGTAAACTGTTTTTCATCTTCCCCTATACTATATACATAAATTAAATCTTCATCCTTTAACTTTTTGGACATGTGTATCCTGTTTAAATCAGCATTTTTATTAAAGCCTCCTGCCATTTTAATAAGTTCATTTATTCTACTATCCTTATTTAAAGTGTAAACTCCAGGCTTTTTCACAGCACCTTTTATGTCTACTACTATATTTGAACTAGATGATTCTGTTTTAAAGCTGCTTTTCTTAAGGGTATTACTTTCTACAAACATATCCTCAGAATTAACTTTCTTTTGTTGTGGCTTTGATATATTATACCCTACAATTAAAAATATTATTGATATAGCTAATATTACTAAAGAACCTATATACTTTTCCCTATTTCTCAAATTATTCTCCCCTTTTACAATGTTTATTATAAATAAAAAAATTATGATATGATTATCCAACAAGAGTATTACATTACTTGAATTATGAAATTTTTCTAGAATAACTTGCATAAGAAGCAATGAAACTATTTATATGATTATCCCACAAAAGCATTACATTACCTGAATTATGAAATTTCTCTGGAATGACTTGCATAAGAAGCAACGGAACTATTTAAATTTATTATTTCCAACTCTTATGCAAATCATGAAGAATAAATTTCATAATCATACCATATTATACATTTTTCCGATTTAATTATGTTATATTTTTGAGAATTTACAACTGTCTATTTTAAATTATTACCATTATTTTATATTTTAGTATCGATTAATACTGCTTTTTTTGATATACTAAAAAATATAAAACATTTTAAGGAGGCAAAAATGAAAAAGTTTATAATTTCACTAATTTCGTTTTGTATAATATTTTGCAGTTACGCTCAAGCTGCTACTCCACCTCCCCCATCCGTATCCGCAGATGGAGCTATTGTTTTGGATGCAAATTCAGGCAGAATACTATACTCAAAAAACATGGACACTCAGTATGCACCTGCATCAACTACAAAAATAATGACTGCCTTACTGACCTTAGAAAACTGTAAATTAAGTGACGTGGTTGTTGTAGGAAAAAACCCTCCTTTAGCTGATGGAAGTAAAATATACATATTTGAAGGAGAGAAATTCACTGTAGAACAATTACTGTATGGACTTCTACTAGCCTCTGCAAATGATTGTGCTGAAGCATTAGCTGAACATATAGGTGGTTCAATAGATGGTTTCGCTAATATGATGAATAAAAGAGCAAAGGAACTAGGCTGCAAAAACACTAATTTTGTAAATCCCAGCGGTCTCTACAATGATAAACATAGAACATCTGCTAGAGACTTAGCTTTAATAATGAAAGAACTTGTAAATCAACCTGAATATTCAAAGATAGCAAAAACTAGTTCTTACAAAATACCACCTACTAATTTATCTAAAGAAGAACGTCCTTTATGGAATGAAAATAGACTTGTACAACCTTATTCAAAATTTTATTACAACACTTGTGAAGGCGGTAAAACGGGATATACCATACAATCTCTTCACTCATATGTAGCCAGCGCCTCAAAAGACAATCACAGATTAATAGTTGCTTTAACCCATGATAATAATAAAACATATTTTAATGATTCCGTTGCCCTTTTCAATTACGCATATGATAATTTTGGTTTAGTGGAACCTTATTTAAAAGGACAAACTCTTCAAAATTATAAAGTAGATAAAGATTCCAGTATTCCTTTAACCTTGGGTAAAAACTTTTACTATACTATAGAAAAATCTTTAGCTTCAAAGGCATCATTCAAAATAGAACCTAAGCTTAACAAGACTATAGGAAAAACTCCATTAAAAAAAGGAGAAACTATAGGAAAGGGATTAGTAAAGTTAAACGGCAAAACTATAGGTGAGGTAAATCTATTAAGTGGTAAAGATTTTAAACCTAAGAAAACCGCATCTTCTATTTTATCAAGCACTACCAGCAAAGGAAAAGCTGTTTTAAAATATTTATTTTATATATTTGTTATACTGCTAGTGGTTTACATCATACTTAGAATAATTAGAAAAAGAAAAAAAAGAAATAGATATAAGCATACTTACAAAAAGTTTTAAGGTTAAAATATTTGTACATATTGTTGCAGATAAAATAAATAACAAGTCATTATGCTAGTATATTTGACTTGTTATTTATTTTCATGTACCTAATGTGTATTTTTTATTTTTAAAACCAAATTCTTCATATCTTCTGGCAGTTCGCATTCTAATTCTACTATGCGTCCATCCCTAGGATGTGGAAAAGATAGTTTAAATGCGTGCAAAGCCTGTCTTTCTATATAATCTTTCTCTTCCTTTCCATACAGTATATCTCCATATAAAGGGTGTCCTAAACTACTTAAATGTACCCTTATTTGATGGGTTCTTCCCGTTTCTAAATTTAATTTTACTAAATCACCACCAGCATAACTTTCAATTACATTATAGTGTGTTATACTCTCCTGACCCCTAACGTCTATTACTCTCTTTATGCTATCATCTTCTGTTCTATATATGGGTTTATTAATAGTTCCAGATTTTTGTTCTAAATTTCCATGTACCACTGCCATATAACCCTTTTGAAAAGACTCTTTTTTCATATCCCTTGCCAGTGCCATATGGGAAAATTGATTCTTAGCAATCAATATAAGACCAGATGTATCCATATCAAGCCTACTTACTAATCTTACTATACAATTTTCGCCTTTTTCTCTAAAATAGTATAAAAGACCATTGGACAAAGTACCTGTAGGATAACTTCTAGTTGGATGAACCACCATACCTGGAACTTTATTTAAAACTACCACATCCAAATCTTCATATACAATGTTCAAATTCATTTTTTCTGGAATAATATTTTGCTCTTCTTCCTTATTTATTTTTATTTCAATAATGTCTCCTATTGATATTTTGTTATTTAATCTAGCGTTTTTTCCATTGACCTTTATTCTGCCATCCTTTATTGCATACCTTATAAATCTGCTGGATAATTTTACTGTAAATTTTAAATACTCCTTTAGTTTAACTTCTTCTTCACCTGGTTTAATTATATATTTTATTATATTATCCATCTAGTTCCCTTCTTCCCTTAAAAGGCTATGTATTTAAACACAGCCTTTTAAGGCACATTCAAATAAATAACAAGTCAGTATGCTATTCTATTTTGCGTCATACTGCGTCAGCAGAACCCACCGATAGTTCTACTAGCGGCGGAACCTGTTTCCTTGTCTGACACAAAATACACCTGCATCTTTAACTTGTTATTTATTTGAATGTACCTAATATAATAATTTTATTTAATGTAATCATGGTCTTCGCCTAATATAACCGTTATATCATAATTTCCTTCAGAACTTGACCCTTGTTCTACTTTATTTATTTTAAAATCACTTTTAATATTTCTCACCACATTATCTTCAAAAGATTTATTAAAAATTATTTTGCTATCAACAGCTCTTTTAGCATTACCTGTTTCTATATTAGAATATCCTCTTTTTTTCAAATATTCAGCATAGTTTGATGCCAATCCATTTTTTTTAGTTGTGTTAAGTACCTTAATTTTTAAAGCACTTCTATCTATGGACATAGGTTTACTTCCTCTAAGTTCACTTAGCAAATCTGCACTCTTTTCCTCATCATATATGAAATAAGAAGTGTCACCTATATACTTTCCTTCTCCTGCTATAGTTGACATCTTAATATTTGAAGAATCTACTTTAGTTACAGACATACCATAGGATATTATTTCTGTAGGTGACATATTAGTAGTTATATATTTAGAAGCTATATCCAATATATCTTTAAGCTTAAAAACAATACTTGGACTTTTTACTTTTTCTATTACTTTTTCTATAAATATATGTTGATTCTTTATTCTACCTATATCTCCCTCAGCTAATCCTGTTTTATCATTGTTTTTCCTCCATCTAAAGAATTCTTCAGCCTTTTTACCATCTAGATGTGCAACAGTGCCCTTTTGAAAATGTATGCTTAAATTTTGTTTAGGGTCATCGTAATTCATATTATAATTTATAGGCATATCTACACCACCTATAGCATCTATTACCTTTCTAAAACCTTCATAATCCAATTTTACATAATAATTTATATCAATACCCAATAAATCCTGTACAGAATCTATAGCGCCCTTCATTCCACCTATGGCATGAGCATTATTAATTTTCTGTGTTTTGCCATTAATCTCTACCTTAGTGTCTCTTGGCACAGATACTATGTGAGCTTTTTTCTCCTTAGGTTCATAATGCATAACCATCATTGTATCTGTTCTTTTTGGCACATTTGTCCCCTTGAGCTTAGGGTCTCCAATATCTACCCCAACTATGAATATATTTACTGGGTCATCTTTTTCTACCTTTGGTATCTCTACTTTATCCTTTGGATTTTTATTATCCATATTTTTACCCATTTTATATAGAGAATAATACGAGTATGCTCCAAATGAAACTACCCCTAATAAGGCTATAAATAAAAGTCCCGCAAAGAATTTTTTAACTCCACTTTTCTTTTTCTTTTTTACAACCTTCTTTTTATTTTTACTTCTCTTGTCCATTTATTCTTCCACCTTCAACTTTCCATTTATAATAGTGTAATTTCTTGCTGCAATGGTATCTTGATGTAAAAGTTCACCCTTAGAAATTACATAATTAATAGCATTATCAAAAGCCATTATAAGTGCTTTATCTAAATCTTCAAAAGCTGTTTCTCTCAATTTATCTACTCCACTAAAAATTCTAGAAGGTTCTACATAATCACTTATATATATAATTTTCTCTAAAGTGGTCATATTTTTCTTTCCAGTGGTATGAAATTTTATTGAATTCAATATCTCTCTGTCTTTAATGTTCATAACTTTATCTGCTATTATAGCTCCTGCTAATCCATGTAAAAGCTGAGGTTGTTTCTTACACACTTCATCTATTACATATCCTTCTTGCCTAACCATTTCCATAAGCCTATCATCGTTTAAATTTTTTGCACAATCATGTACAATTCCTGCTATTTTAGCTTTTTGCACTAAGGTTTTATCATATTTTATAGCTAACTTTTCTGCCATATCTCGCACACCTAAACTATGATTAAATCTGGACTCCTTCAAATTACTTTTTAAGTAGTTTAATATAGTCTCATCATCCCACATATGCTATCCTCCTAAACATATAAACCCTTATGTCTTATGTACGCATCTACTCCCTTAGGAAGTAAATAATAAACTTCTTGTCCCTTTTTTATCATGTTCTTTATTCTAGTTGATGAAATATCTAATAGGGGTATATTTAAAAATTCAATATTCTCTTCATACTTATTTTGAACAAAATCTTTCCATTTTAATATATCACATATTTCATAACCTGGCCTATTAAAAACGATAAATTTACAATTTGATAAAATATTTTTTACGTTTTTCCAAGTTTCAATTTCCATTAAGCAATCTACTCCTGTTATAAAATACCATTCAGTATTTTTTTCAGAATTTTTAAAGTGTGCTATAGTCTCGTGGGTATAACTAAGCCCTCTTTTTTCTATTTCATAATGGCTTAAGTCAAATTTTTCTTCATCCTTAATTGCTTCACGTATCATTTGGTACCTTAACTCGCTATCAGTTATAATCCTCTCCCTCTTATGAGGTGGATTACCACTAGGAACAAAAATTACCTTATCTAAATTAAGTTTATATAGGGCCTGATATGCTATATACAAGTGCCCTATATGTATAGGATCAAAGGTTCCTCCAAAAATAGCTTTCTTAATCATGATGCATTCTTCTTTCATTAAATAATTAAACTATTATGGTAATTCTATTTTAGGTTTCTTTTCGGATTTTCTGTACAAAACAAATTTATTTCCTATGCACTGAACTCCTTCACATTGAATCTCCTTACATATTATATCAGAAGCTTCTCTTGCAGTGAATTCACTATTATTTAAAACACTAATTTTTATAAGCTCCCTAGCTTCTAGTGCATCCTCTATTTGTTTTAAAAAAGCCTCATTTATTCCACCTTTACCTACTTGAAATATTGGAACAATTGTATTGGCTAAGCTCCTTAAGTAACTTCTTTGCTTACTTGTTATCATAATAATTATTTCCTCCTACTAAAATAAATATTCAAATTCAAAATCGTTTAATCTAACTATCTCTCCATCTTCTATTCCCATTTCTCTAAGCTCATCAAATACCCCTTTGTTTTTAAGAACCTTATGGAAATATTTTAGTGAATCTGGATTATTTACATTTACTGCACTTAGTAATCTATCTACGAAGGTTCCTTCTATTACATAAGCACCGTCATCATCTCTTCTTATAGTATAAGTAAATTTCTTCTCTTCTGGTATATATAATTCATCTTCTGGTATTTGTAGTTCTAAAACTGGTATTGTACTAAGTATTCTAGCACATTCTTTCATAAGCTCAGATACACCTTCTTGAGTAGCTGCTGATATTTTAAATATCTTTTTGTATCCCATATCTTCTAGTTTCTTTTTAAAGTTTTCAAATATCTCATCATCATAAAGCATATCACTCTTATTTGCTGCAACAATTTGAGGTCTATCCCATAGTTTAACACTATACTTTTTCAATTCATCGTTTATTTTAATAAAATCTTCAATAGGATCTCTGCCTTCTACTCCAGAAATATCAACTACATGTATAAGAAGTCTAGTTCTTTCTACATGTCTTAAAAACTGTAATCCTAGCCCTACCCCTTCTGATGCTCCTTCAATTATTCCAGGAATATCAGCCATTACAAAAGCAGGTGCTTCTGGTACAGATACTACTCCTAAATTAGGCTTTAAAGTTGTAAAATGATAATTAGCTATCTTAGGCCTAGCCTTTGAAACAGTAGAAAGTAATGTAGATTTACCCACGTTAGGAAATCCAATTAGTCCTACATCCGCTAATAACTTTAATTCAAGAACAATAAATCTTTCTTCTCCTGGCATACCTGGTTCTGCAAAAGAAGGTGCCTGTCTTGTAGATGTTGCATATCTAGCATTACCTTTTCCACCTTTTCCACCTTTGGCAATTATAAATTTGTCTCCCTCATGAGATAAATCTACCATTATTTTATTTGTCTCAAAATCTCTTATAACTGTACCTGTAGGAACTTTTATATATAAGTCTTTTCCATCTTTTCCATAGCACTTACTTTTAGATCCATTTTCTCCAGGTTCCGCTACATATTTTCTGTGATATGTAAAATCAAGCAAAGTGGTTAACTGTGATTCTGCCACTAAAACAACATCACCACCATCGCCACCATCACCACCATCTGGTCCTCCTAATGAAACATACTTTTCTCTTCTAAAAGATACAGCTCCATCTCCACCTTTTCCAGACTTAACAAAAATCTTAGCTTTATCTATAAACATACTACTCACCTTACCTTAATTAATATTTATATGTAAACAAATTCAAATTTGTTGTTTTCCATTTCATTAAATATATTATTTACTAAATTGAACTTTTTATAATAATTAAACTTAAAAACAATTCTTCTCGGCTATTTACCTCTATATCTAATATTATAAGCTTTTTTTATAATTTCATAATAACTTATTAGGTACATGAAAAGAAATAGCAAGTCAAAGATACTGATATATTTTGTGTCAGATAAGAAAGCAGGTTCCGTGGCTAGTAAGACTATCGGCAGGTTCTGCTGATGCAGTATGACGCAAAATAGAATTTATTTGAAGAGTCTTACATATATAAGTTTTAAAAAAGCACCCCTGAAGGGTGCCTTTACTATTCAGCTATTTCAACTTCTACTTCAACTGGGTAGACACTTGCTTTTTTCTTGTCTCTTCCCACTCTTTCATATTTAACAACACCATCTATCTTAGCAAAAAGAGTGTCATCACCGCCTCTTCCTACGTTAAGACCTGGGTGAATCTTTGTTCCTCTTTGTCTTACTAATATATTTCCAGCTAGAACAAATTGTCCGTCTGCACATTTAGTTCCAAGTCTTTTAGATTCACTATCTCTACCGTTCTTAGAACTACCAACTCCTTTTTTATGAGCTAGCAATTGTAAGTTAACTAATAACATGGGTTACACCTCCTCTTCGTGCACTTTTATATAACCACCGTAATTGCTTTGGATATTTTTTAACCCTAAAAGCAATGTTTCCATCAAAATCTGACATCTATCTATTTCCTCTGGAGAATTATCTTCTATGTTTATATTTATATATCCATCTTCTGCTGAACAATCTGCTTGTATATTAAGTACTGTAAGAATTCCATCTCCTATGGAGCATGAAATTGCAGTAGCTGCACTACAAACTATGTCACTGCCCTCTTCAGAGTAATCTGAATGCCCTTCTAAGCTGATGCAAACTAGTTTCTCATTTTTCCTTTTAGCTTTTACACTAATCATAATTATGCTTCTATTGCTTCAATTTGTAATCTAGTGTATGGTTGTCTGTGGCCTTGTTTTTTTCTGAAATGCTTCTTACGTTTGTATTTCATTACAATAACCTTTTTAGCTTTTCCTTGTTCAAGTACTTTAGCTACAACTTTAGCACCTTCTACTACAGGCTTTCCTACTACTAAATTACCATCCTTGCTTACTACAAGAACGTCAGTTAATTCAACTGTTGAATCAACTTCTGCATTTAATTTTTCAACGAATATAACGTCTCCTTGAGAAACTTTATATTGCTTTCCTCCTGTTGCTACAACTGCGTACATTAAAATACACCTCCTCTATCCAGTCTCGCCATCAAAGGCACACATTCTGTGTTTAAAACCTTGTCTGAGCGGTCTACAAATGACATTTTATCACACCAAGTCTTATTTGTAAAGGAAAAATTTATCCTAAATTATTCTCATAAATTTTGCAGCTTTGCAATTTTTTTATTTGACTCATAAATAAAATAGGTTCAACTTTAAACACTTCACTATTGTTAGTATATTTTAAATAAACATTTTTGTCTAAGGCATCTATTTCTTTTATAAAAGATATTATATCTTCTGAAATACTCTTTTTGTATTGTTCATTAATTTCAATATATACGGCATCTCCATGACATTGTTCTTCAATTTTATATATAATATTTTTAATAAGAAATTCTATATAAGATAATCTTAATCTCTTTCCTTCACCGCTGCATTCTTGACAATTTTCTTCCAAATAGCTGTATATATCCTTACCCACTCTTTTTCTTGTTATTTGTAAAAGTCCAAGAGGTGTAAATGGATAAATTTTAGTTTTATTCTTATCATCACTAAAGCCCTTTTCTACTATATTCTTAACAGCTTCTTTATCTTCTTCTGAATACATATCTATAAAGTCAATAATTATAATACCTGCTAAATTTCTTAGTTTTATCTGCTTTACAATTTCTTCTGCTGCCTCTAAATTTGTACTTAAAAAAGTATTTCTCATGGATTCATGTTTTGTATTTTGGGCCGTATTTACATCAACCACATACATAGCTTCCGTTTTATCTATTACTATATTTCCTCCTGATGGAAGAGAAATTTTTTTACTTCTTAAATGAATTAATTTTTTTTCTATTCCATAATAACTAAATAAATTTTCTTCATTATCATAAAGATTTACATCTATATTTAATCCTTCTCTAGTCTTCATATATTCTACTATCTTATGGTAGTATTCTGAACTATTTGTGATTATTTCTGTAAAACTTTCATCTATATACTCTCTTAAAATCCTATTTATAATCCCTCTATTACTATATAATAATTTAGGTTTTAAAGTATAGGTGCCAGTTTTTATTACTTGAACATACTTATTATATAAATATTCTATTTCCACATTCATCTCTTCTACAGTAGCTTCTAATGCTTTACTTCTTATTATTACTCCCAGATCTTTAGGCTTCTTTATATGCTTTATTATATATTTTTTTAATTCCACATCATCTATATTTTTAGAAAAATTAATTCTGTTGTTAAATGTAACTAAAACACAATAATTGCCCTGAATGCTTATGTCAGCAGTAACTTTCGGACCCTTGTCTCCAAAAGCTTCCTTTACAATTTCTACAATTACGTGATCACCATTCTTTAAGTTTTTTGGATTTGAATCCCCTAATTGCATGTAGCAGTTCTTTTCTATCCCTATATCTATAAATGCACTATTATTAGCATTTATAATATTTTTTACAATGCCTTTATATATTTCACCTACATGAGGTCCACTTTCCGCTTCTTGGATTAATATTTCCTCCAACTCTTCTTCTCTTTTTATCGCTACTCTCGTACACGACCCCTGTTTTTCTATGTACATTTTCTTCATTTTTTCACCACCCTATTGACAATCCCTATTCCCTAATACCCACTCATCACCACTGGTAAACTATCCCTATGTATTCAATATAAAATAATTAATTTTTATTCTACACATAAAGCTCTTATAACTTTCTAAAATACTCTTGTAAACTCACCATTTTTTTACCCATATAAGTATACAATTCTTCTCTTTCTATTCTTACAAATCTATCCTTACAAGCCCCTTTGGTGTGATTTTGTATATACTCTGCAAGAATTTGAGGAGATAAATTGTCCTTACTTCCAGATGAAACTAAAACCTTAAGTTTTAAATATCCCTCATTAAATTCATAATTTATTTTTTTAATCATAGATCTTATATTTAATTCTTTTTCACCTTTTTTTGTTTTCTTAATTACATTCCATTGTTTATCATTTAATAATTCTTTTAACTGCCTCCAAGCTTCCGCATCCTTTTCATAAGGTATGTGTATGCAATAATCTGAAGCCTCTACTAAAGCCATTGAAGGTGGAATTTTCTTTCCCTCTATTGCTTTAACCTTTATTACATCTAGTATTTTAATTCCTAAAGGACAAGACTTTATCAACTTATCTTTTATATATTTTTCATCTAACTCTTCTGTTAAGCTGAAATCAAAATATTCAGCTGATGAAAAAACTCCCACTCCTAGAGGTTGTGCTATAGATAAAGTTAAATGAGGATTAAATCCTTTTGAATACTCTGCTGGTAATTCTGCTCTTCTTATTATCCTTTGTACCGTTCTTAAAAAATCTAAGTGTGCTATGAATTTTATTTCATCTTCTTTAGTACATTTAACTAAATAACGCACCTTCAAAACACTTCCCTTCCTTAAAACCATCATTAGTATTTATGCCACATAGTTTACATCCCTGTCTGCAATCTGGTGTGACTTCAGCTTTTTTAGCCCTTTCATTTTCTTTTATTAAAAACTCCTTAGAAACCCCAACATCTATAAAGTCCCATGGAAGTATTTCATCATAATTTCTATCTCTATAAGCATAAAAATCTCCATCTACTCCACATTCCTCTAAAGCTTGCTTCCATATTGGGAAACTAAAATATTCATTCCATCCGTCAAATTTAGCTCCTTTTTCAAATGCCTTTATAAGCACATCACACATTTTCCTGTCACCTCTAGCAAATATAGCTTCCATGTAGCTCACTGGTGACTCATGCCAATTGTATGTAATTTGCCTTCTCTTAATATTTTTTCTAAGGGTTTGTATTTTTCCCTTAACACTTTCCATATTATCTTGAGGAGTCCATTGAAAAGGTGTAAATGGTTTTGGTACAAATATAGAAGTACTTATGGTAACCTTAAGTCCCTTTTGTCTTTCCTCTTTTGGTACTTTATAATATTCATCCACTACCTTTTCACCAAGCTCAGCTATGCCTTGAACATCCTCCATGTTTTCGTAAGGAAGGCCTATCATGAAATAAAGTTTAACAGTACTCCAACCAGATTTAAAAATACTACTTACTGAGTCTATTAAGTCTTCTTCCGTAACACCCTTATTAATCACATCTCTCATTCTTTGCGTTCCTGCTTCTGGTGCAAAAGTAATACCTGTTTTTCTTACCTTTTGAATCTCTTTTACTAAATCTACTGCAAAGGAATCTATTCTTATAGAAGGTAGTGATACTCCTACCTTTTTATCCTTATATTTTTCTATTAATGAAAAAATCAAATTTTTAATATCAGAATAATCACATATACTTAGTGATGTAAGAGATATTTCTTCATATCCTGTTTTCTTTATTAATTCATCTGCTAATTCTACTAATTTATCAGTTTTCTTTTCTCTTACAGGTCTATATATCATTCCTGCTTGACAGAATCTGCACCCTCTTGTGCATCCTCTAAAAGTTTCTAGCATTATTCTATCATGTACTATTTCTGTATACGGAACTATTAACTCTGTTGGATAATCCACTTCATTAAAATTCTTTATTATTCTCTTAGTAACTTTTTTCGGAAACTCATCACTAACTGGTTTAAATTCCTTTATAGTTCCATCTTCATTATAATCTGTATTATAAAACTTAGGTACATAAGTTCCTGGTATTTTAGCTGCTTCTCTTAAAAATTCATCCTTTGACTTGCCCTGTTTTTTCATACTCTTGTATAAATCTAGAACATCATTTAAATGTTCTTCTCCCTCACCTAAAGAAAATAAATCAGCTATATCATAAAGTGGTTCTGGATTATAAGCACAAGGACCTCCGCACAACACTATAGGATCTTCTTCACTTCTTTCTGAGGCTCTTATAGCTATGCCACTCATATCTAACATATTTAGTATATTTGTATAACTCATTTCATATTGTAATGTAAAAGCGATAAAATCAAATTCTTTAAGCGGATCCTTTGTCTCTAGAGCATACATAGAAACTCCATTTTCCCTCATTAACTTTTCCATATCTGGCCAAGGTGCAAAAGCCCTTTCACAAAAGGTATCTTCTCTTTTATTAAGAACATAGTAAAGTATTTTCATCCCCAAATGCGACATTCCCACTTCATAAACATCTGGAAAACAAAATGCAAATCTTATATCTACTTTATTTTTATCTTTGTTAAAAGAATTAATTTCTCCTCCTATGTATCTTGCAGGTTTCTCAACTTTATATAAAATATCATCAGAAATTTTCTTCATTATATTTCCTCCTCATGTTTTTTACATCTAACTATTTTATCACATATAGGTGCCAGGCACCACCCGGAAAAAGTCGAAACGTTTGTATTTATAGTTTTTTTAATTCTACCTTAACTTTATATATTCTTCAATAGTTATATTTCCATACACTTTTAATGCATCTATTATTTCTTTTTCATAAATTATATCTATAACATTCATCTCATCATCTAAAACATAAAAAATATTATACCTATTTGTATCTATTAAATTCATTATAAATAATAGACTTTCTTTACTATAAACCGAAATAGTTCTATTCTCCATGTACTTTCTCTTTAAAAATTTAATCTTTTTCTTAATAACATCTCCCATAATTAAATAAACTATCCTTTCTCTTTCTCGAATTGAACAAACAATTATAAATAATCCTATAAGACCTATATTTAAATTATATAAAAAAGCACTTTTCTTATAAAATAATATAAAGTAATACATAATAAAGCATAAGCCTATAGCTAGACTTATATTCACTGTTATTATATTTGATTTTTTATAATGTTTTTTTATACTTAAAAAATCTCTAAGTATTCTACCTCCATCTAAAGGCAAAGCAGGTATTAAATTAAATATACCTAAAGCCAAATTAGTTACTTCTAAAAATTTAAGCTGATATAGTTTGAATTTAATAAAAGCTATGTGTAAAATTAAAGCAAGTATTATATTAAATAAAGGACCTGACACAGAAATAATTATATCTTCCAAAGGCGTTGCTTCATCTAAATCTTTTAGTTTAAGCACCGTACCTATAGGTAGTATCTCTATATCAAATCCTGAAAACCCTAAAATTCTAGCTGTAATATAATGTACTAATTCATGAAAAAAAGCCATTATAAAGGCCACTAAAATTTTACCCCGAAATCCTATGACTAATAAGCATACAAATATAAAAAGAAAATATTTATTAAACTTAACCATTCATTCCCCATTCTCCATTCTTATTGCTAAATCTCACTTTTCCACTGCCCACCAAAAAACTCCTTAGGGTTTTTATTTTCACCCATATACATTATTTCAAAGTGTAAATGTGGTCCTGTACTTTTTCCTGTATTACCACTTTTAGCTATACTTTCACCTTTCTTTATTTTCTGTTCTTTTTTTACTAATACTTCATTCAAGTGAGCATATTTAGTTTCTACTCCTTCACCATGATCTATTACTATGTATTTACCAAGTTCCTTATGCTCACCACATTCTTTTACTTTTCCATCGGCACAGGCTTTTATAGGAGTGTTTTCCTTTAATGCTATATCTACTCCATTATGCATCTGCTTTTTTCCTGTAAATGGGTCTACTCTTTCTCCAAATTCAGAAGATATTTTACCCACGCATGGCAATTCATAATCCTTTTTTACTAAGTCCTTCACTGACTCTTTATTATTTATTTTATTTATAACCTTCTCTATATAATCCTGAGACTTAGTTTTAAATTTATTAAAATCAAAGCTTTTAATACTAGTCCAAGCTTTTTTATAATCAAAATTTTCATTAACAATTTTTTTAGAATAATCATAAACATTCTGAGTAGCTGGTGTAACAACTATTTTACAAAAAATAACTATGATAAATAATATAAGTACTCCTGCTAAGTCTCTTATTATTCTTTTAGTGATGAAATTTTCTTTTTTGTTTGTTCCAGTTTTAGTTGCCCTAGAATAGACTCCTCTTTTATTCAATACAGAATTATAATAGTCCCTATACTGGGGATTGTAGTTACCCATTTTATTCCTCCTTATCTTTTATTTACTGTTTATATATATTAATATTATTAAACTTATATGCAGATTTTGGTATAGATTTAATATGCTCACCTGTAAATAAGCAAAGCATTTCATCTATTTTATAGCTATTATTATCAATTTCTAATCACCAATCCCAATCACCAAAACATTCACTAATCTCCAGTTCTAAAAAAATTTTTAGTCCACAATTCACACAATATCTTATTTATAATATTATTGATTTTAAACTTTATTGAAGTACATCATTAATTTGAAAAAGAAAAAAAACTGTCTTTAAAGTTATACACTTTAAAAACAGTTTTAAAATATTAGTTAGTAAAATTTTAATTATTATTGCAGTGACTTTTTAATGCTTTTGCAAAGATTTCTGCCGTTCCCACATTTGTAGCTAAAGGCACATGGTGTACATCACATAATCTTAAAAGCGCAGAAACATCTGGTTCATGAGGTTGAACTGTAAGTGGATCTCTTAAAAATATAATTAAATCTAATTCACCTAAAGCCACCTTAGCTCCAATTTGTTGGTCTCCACCTAAAGGTCCTGAAAGAAACCTATGTACCTTTAATCCTACTATTTCATTTAAAAGTCTTCCAGTAGTTCCTGTAGCGTAAAGTTCATGCTCCATAAAAATATTTTTGTACCTTTTCACAAAATCGATGATATCATCTTTCTTATTATCGTGGGCGATAAAAGCTATTTTCATATAAATTCCCCCTTAGAAATTTATTTTTTTCCTTCTCATACAAACATTAAGTACCAAGCCTATAGCCATAAAGCTAGACAGTATGGAACTTCCCCCATAACTCATTAAAGGCAGTGTTATACCCGTTACAGGCATCATACCTATAGTCATACCTATATTTTGAATCAATGAAAACAAGAATGTAGATATAACTCCTACGCATACTATAGATCCAAACCAGTCCTTAGAAGTTTTAGCTATTTTTATAAATCTATATATTAAAACACCATATAATATAAGCAAAATTACTGCACCTACAAGTCCCCATTCTTCCCCTACTACTGCAAAAACAAAATCCGTATGAGCTTCTGGAATAAAACTCAAAGCAGTTTGAGTTCCTTTTCTAAATCCCTTTCCAAGTACTCCCCCAGAACCTATACCTATTAAGGATTGGGTCAGCTGAAGGTTAGCACCCAGTGTATCTTTTTCAGGATTTAAAAAAGAGGTCAATCTTTGCTGTTGATAAGGATGGATAAGCCCTGAATTCCATACTAGGGATATAAATACTACTAAACCAGCTAGGCCACCAAATATAACTTTAAGGTTTAAACCTGATATGAAGAATATACCAAGAACTATAAAGAAACATACCATGGTCATTCCCATATCCGGCTGGATAACTATAAGTACCATAGGTACTAACGCATAAAAAACTAAAGTAAAGAAATTCTTGGGCTCATTAATTTTACCATCCATATCATCTATCTTTTTTGCTAACATAAGTATCAATCCTAATTTAGCAAATTCCGAAGCCTGTAGGCCTCTGCTACCTATAGATATCCAGGATTTAGCTCCTTTACTAACTTTACCTATGACGAAGTCGTTCAAAACAAGTAAAAATACACATGCCCAATAAATTAAAGTGGAATAATTTCTAATTACATTGTAGTCCATGATTAATATTATATACACTACAATTAAACCTAATACAAGCCATATGAGCTGAAGTTTAAATGATTTAATACCACCAGTAGCACTAAAAATATTTATAGCTCCAAACACCACTATAATTATAGAAATTATTAGTATAGAAAAATCAATTTCTCGTAAAAGTCTCTTGTTTATCTTGAGTTTATCTAACATATAATAGACCTCCAAAAAGTTCATCACTACAAATGATATTATAGCAATATAATCAAAAAAAAGCTACGTGTAACTAGTATAAATTTACACATAACTTTCATTTTTAATAATTATTTAATATGATTAACCCACAAAAAGCATTATATTACTTGAATTATGAAATTTCTCTGGAATGACTTGCATAAGAAGCGAAGGAACTGTTTAAATTTAATTTTAGAAATTCTTCTTTTAGACAGATAAAATTATCGTAAGCCTGGCAAGGACGCCAGGCTAGCGAACCTGAGGCAGGACGCTGAATGTGAGCGTTAGATAATTTTATATGGCTAAAAGATTAGAATTTCTTAAATTAAATTTATTGTTCCGAGCTTTTATGCAAGTCATGGAGGAGAAATTTCATAATTCCACCACATCGCACCTTATTGTGGGTTAATCTTAATATCCATTTTTCATTTTTTTAATAGGAATACTTGCAATTAAAGCAGGTTTACACCCATCGCATTCATCTGTTTTAGCTAATTTTACATTCAAACCTTCTTTATCAATTTCTGCATAGTTAGATATAACATTAAGTAAAGCTTCTTTAATGTCCTCTAAAAATTCTTGAGAAAAGTCAGTTCTATCATGTATTAAAATTAATTTCAATCTTTCTTTAGCCATATCCTTGGATGTCTGCTTATTAGAAAACAACTTAAAAAAATCCATCCTAATACCCCCCTATTTTCTACCAAAAAGCTTCATAAGTGATGCTAAAAAACCTGACTTTTCAACATTTAAAGTTTCAAAAGGTACTTCCTCTCCTGTTATTCTTTTTGCTATATTTTTAAATGCCTTACCAGCTGTAGCCTTCTCGTCTAAAACAATAGGTTCTCCCCTATTAGTAGATATGGTTATATTTCTATCATCAGGTACAACACCTATTAATTTTATTGCAAGGCTATCAAGTATATCGTCTATATCTAACATATCTCCATTTTTTGTCATTTCATAATTTATTCTATTTATAATAAGCTGATGATCTTCAACACCTTTTGCATCTAACTTTCCTATAACTCTGTCTGCATCTCTTACAGATGTAACTTCTGGATTTACAACAACTATAGCTCTATCTGCTCCTACTATAGCATTTTCAAAACCCTGTTCAATACCTGCTGGACAATCTATTATAACATAATCAAATTCCTCTTTTAATTTAGTAACCAAGTCTAATACATCTTTAGCCTTTATATCGCTTTTATCTCTTGTTTGAGCCGTAGGTAATAAAAATAAACTTTCAAATCTCTTATCCCTTATTAAAGCTTGTTTAAGTCTGCAACGTTCTTCTATTATATCAACTATTGTAAAAACTATTCTATTTTCAAGTCCCATAAGCACATCTAAATTTCTAAGACCAGTATCTCCATCTACCAAAACAACTTTTTTACCCATGGCAGCTAATGCAGTGCCTATATTTGCAGTAGTTGTTGTCTTTCCTACTCCACCTTTACCTGATGTTATTACTATTGCTTCTCCCATATACTATACCTCCATTAAATAAATTTATTTGGCAAATAAGGTTCTACTACTATACTTTCGCCCTTTATTCTAGCTACCTCTGGATATTGAGGCTTAACCTCATCCTCTGGAGCTCTTGTTATCAAATTTGCTATTTGTATTATTTGGGGTTGAAGTTTAAATGCAGCTATTACAGCATTTGTGTTTCCATTGCTTCCTGCATTCACACAGCCTTTTAAAACTCCAAGAACAATTATATTGCCCCCTGCAGATACTTCTGCTCCAGGACTTACATCTCCTATTATAACCAAATTTCCTGGGTAATTAACTATTTGACCACTTCTTATAGACCTCCTAATAAATTTGGTACGTCCTTCATATATACCTGAAAATACTTTATCACTCTTTTCATTTAAATCTTCAAATATACAATCCTTTATTAAGAATTCATCAAATAATATGTTTTTAAGTTTTCTAAGTTCTCTTTCATTTATGTATTTTAGTTGTGTAGTTATTCTAAGTGTAGTACCCTTATAAAACTTTTTTCCTCTAGATAATTTTTTTATTAAGGATTCAATCATATCTTCAAAATCTTTAAATGCTTCCATATTGATAATTACATTCAATCCATCCTTATTTCCCTTAACCAATATACTATTGCGCACCATAATTAAATTAGACCTCCATAAGCCAACATATTTTATTATTTCAACATATTCAAATAAAATCCTTCTTTTTAATGATTTTTTTAATAATACTATAATATAAAATTTGTTGTTTGGCTCAAAACAAAATAATATTTAGGCACATTGAAATAAATAACAAGTCAGTATGCTAATCTATTTTGGGTCATACTGCATCATCAGAACCCCCCGATAGTTCTAACCTGCTTCCTTGTCTGACACAAAATATACCAGCAATCTTTGACTTGTTATTTCTTTTCATGTACCTTACTAAAAAACGGGACTATGGCATTAAGAAATTCATATACAATATATTGGTTTGAAATTTAATAGCAAACACAATGTGTTGTAGAATTTATTCTTAGTGCGACAGCCCCGTTTTAATACTAATTTTCTTCTTTTTTTACATTTGCATCTTTTTTACTATCCTTATTTTCGCTATTGGATTTATCATTTTTATCAATCTTTAAAGGATAATTATGTTTTGGAGCATATGATGGATACTCCTTCTTTAATCTTTCAGAAAAGTACTGTTCATATATAGCTCTAGCTACAGGTGCTACATAACCACCGTGGCCTGAATCAAATCCAACTACCGCAACAGCTATCTCTGGATTATCTGCTGGTGCATATCCTACATATACTGCAAAGGCTGACCTACCAAATTCTTTTTCTTTAGCAGAAAAAGTTGCTGTTCCTGTTTTACCTGCGGTCTTAATAGGAAATCCATCAAATGCCTTTGTAGCTGTTCCACCTTCGCCCGTAACTGCCTTCATACCTTCTTTTATTGCTTGGTCAGTAGATGGCTTTATATTTATTTCATCCACTATTTTTGGTTTCTTCTCTTCTATCACATTTTCTTCTTCATCGTAAGCATTTTTAAACAAATGCAACTCATATCTATGACCACCATTAGCTATAGTTGCTGCATAACTTGCTAGTTGCACTGGAGTAAAGTTATGGTCACCTTGACCTATGGAAGCATTTATTATATTACCTGGAGTATAAATCTCAGTATTTGCATCCCATATACAATAATCTATAATGGAACTTGCAGCCTTCTCTATTTCTTCCTTTGTATACTTACTCTTAGTATCTTTGTCATAAGTATCCACTAGTCTCTTTAAGTTATTATTCAATTCTTTTGTATATTTTATTGAATTTTGAGCCTTAGCTTTCAAATCGTAATCAGAACTTATAGCATCTTTTATGGTCTTCATTATATCCTTTTTAATTTGGGTTACATTGGCATCTTCCGTCTCTTCTCTTACATTTATATCCACCGGAGCGAATTTTACCCTTCTATTAGACTCATATCCAGCTTTTAATCTATCTCTAGCATTATAATAGTGCATGATTGTTTTGTTTTCTATAGAATCTTTGTAATTATATACCTGGCCCTTTTTCTCAGGTATTTCGATTCCTGTATAATTTCCTAGCCCGTATTTTTGAGCATATTTTTGCAACGTATTAAATGCTTTTTCTAATGATGTACCCCTATACTTTTCATATAGTAAAGAACCTATATTATAAAAGAAATAGTTACAGGATTCTTTTAAAGCTCCTACTACACCTATAACACCGTGTCCACTAAGTTTCCAGCAATGCCATTTTCCATTATATTTTTCAAATACACCTGTATCATTGACAGTAGTATTTACATCAATAACACCATCTTCTAATCCTGCTATAGCAGTAAGTGGTTTAAAAGTAGATCCTGGAGGAGTTAAGCCATAGGTAGCATAGTTATAAAAAGATTTAGGAACTATATCATACTTATCTTGCCTTATAGTTTTATTATCCTTAATAGTATTATCTAAAGGAAACAATTCATTTAACTTTTTCTCTATATTACTTTCTCCAGAAGCTAATCCCATTTTCTTTATATAATCTTTACCAAATTCACTTAAGTCTGGATTAAAATATTTCTTCATAGTTTCATCATTTAATTTTCCTGGAATAGTAAATATATTAGGATCAAAACCTGGCCTACTAACTAACGCCAATATTTCACCAGTTTTAATATCTACCGCTACTGCTGCTCCTCTAGTGGCATTGGCTGTATATATATCTGGATCTGTTGGGTCTGGCCTTGGATTTTTTCTTAACTCCTTCAAAGTGTCATCCATCGCCTTCTCAGCAACATTCTGTATTTTGGCATCTATAGTAAGTTTCACATTTTCCCCTTGATAAGGACTCTTTTTAAATAATTCCTCAACTATCCTACCATACTTATTAACCTTTACGGTTCTCTGTCCTTTGGAACCTCTAAGTCTATTTTCAAATACACTTTCTATTCCCGCAGTACCTATATAATCAACGCTAGGATCATAACCCTTTTCTTTATATCTATCCTCATCCATAGCACTTATTTTAGACATATACCCTATTACAGAAGAAGCTAATTCCTCATGAGGATAATATCTTATAGGCTCATTTCCTACATCCATTCCTGGCAATTCATTTAATCTTTCATAAAATTTAAAAGCAGTTTCTCTCTTTATATTCTTAGCTATTATTACAGGCTTGTATCCAGAAAAGCTCTGCATTTTAACAGCATTCTTAACTATCATGTATCTAAAGCTTTCTTCTAAAGAAAGCTTTTGCTTATCTATTTCATATTCCTTTGCTAAATATTCAAAGGTTTCTTTTGCACTGATTTTCATAAGTCTCTCATTTATTTTTTTTATTTTATCCGCATCTTTTTCTTTATCTAATTCACTGTATTTCTTATTATATAATGTTTTAGCTTCCCTTTCGTCAAGTCCTATGTCCTTTTTAAATCTAAGTTCCAGCCACTCTCTATCTTTAGCTTTTACTGCATTAAATTCAAATCTAAAAGGATTTATTTTTATGGGAAAATCATTTTCTTGAATTTCATTATTTTCATCTAATATTTTAAATACAATTTTCATTGTATCAAAAAAAACTTTTTTAGTTTCTTTAGTTTCCATATAAGTTAAGTTAAAGCTTTGTTTACTAGTAGCTAAAACGATCCCATTTCTATCAGTAATATCCCCTCTAGGTGCTGGAGTAGATATATCTCTTATATAATTACTATCAGCTCTAACTTTATATTCATCTGCTTTAACTATTTGCAAATACACTAGTCTAGACGCAATTGAGGTTATAATCATAACATTGCAAACTATTAATGCAGTATACCTTGTAAATTTACTTTTTTTCTTATTTTGCATATAATCTCTCCTCTTCTAAAACTTCCAATCTTTTTTCATATATTCCTTAGTAGAAAGCTTATATACATAGGCATATAAAAATATACCTACTACCATATTATAAAGGCTTGTAAATATAATCTTTTCAGGTTCCATATAAAACTTAAATATATAGGAAAAACAGTATATTAAACCTCCCTTTAGTATACTAGATACAAATATAGATAAAACAGGTATAAACTTTTTTTCCTTAAATATAATTTTACCAATTTGTGCTGCTAATAAACAAATGATCATATTTATAAAACAATTTATTCCAAAAACGCCTTGAAAATATATATCCTGCAGAGCCCCTGATAATATACCTATTTTCAAAGCAGAATGTTCATCCAATGCCATGGAGTAGCTTACTGCAAATACAAAAAGCAAACTAGGAAAAAAACCTTCAATATTAATAAAAGGTATTAAAGTATTATCTAATATTAAAAATATTATGGATAAAGCAAACACTTTTATTACTCTTTTCATGTTAAACCACACCTTATTATTTTACCTTTCTAGACACTTTAGGAACCAAAATAAACAACTCTTCTAATCTATCGAAATCTACATAAGGTTTAATTACAGCATTTTTCATCATTTTACCCTTATCAGTTTCAATACTTACTATTTTTCCTATTCTTATTCCTTTTGGGTATACACCTGGTTCTACATCCTTTGAGGACACATCAACAAGCCCTGTCAATACTTCATCTCCTACTTTAACCTTGGAATCCATAGGTAAGTAATGTAATCTTGCAAAAAGCTTGTTATTTTTATCCTTATACCCCTTTACTATTCCAGTGTTTTCTTTAGTCCCTACTACATATCCACCCACTGCTATATTTTCATTCTCAATAGTTTGTACCACAGCCCAGCTATCCGATACAGACGTAACTTGACCTACCAAACCAAAGGAATTTACTACTGCCATTCTTATCTCTATTCCATCCTTTTTCCCTCTATTAATGGTGAAGCCATTTAAATAGTCACTTCCACTTTTACCTGTTATACTACATCCTAAATGATCATACTCTAAATTTTGGTCTTTATAATTTAGCATTTGTTTTAATCTTTCATTTTCGTCCTTCATCATAGATTGTTTAGTAAGTTTATCTTTTAGCTCTGCATTTTCCTTTTCCAGTTTCCCATTTTGTTCTTTAACCTCAGAAAAGTTTTTCAAAAAGCTAATAGAATTTTTCACTTCATAGCAAATATCATATATAAATTTTTGTACAGAATTTAAAGTTACACCCACGCCATTTTCTATTGCAGAAATCTTTTGTCTCTTTGCAGAATAGCCTATTAGTCCTAAAAATGCAACTGACAGCACAATAATTGCGACTGTCAGTTTCTTCTTAAAGAGCTTCATGCTTATCCTCTTTTATTCATTTTGTCTATATTGGCAAGAGCCATCCCTGCACCAATGGCAACACATTCTAGTGGCGATTCTGCAATTTTTACTGGCATATGTGTTTCATGATTTATTAAATCATCGATTCCTCTTAATAGTGCTCCTCCACCGGTAAGCATGATACCTTTATCCATAATATCTGCAGCTAATTCTGGTGGTGTCTTTTCAAGAGTAGTTTTAATAGAGTCTATTATAGCTGCAATTGGCTCTGATAAAGCATCTCTCACTTCTTCTTCGTTTATCTCAACTACCTTTGGAAGTCCTGTTATAAGATCTCTTCCTCTTATTTCCATAATTCTTACTTCATCTGAAGTTTTAAAAGCAGAACCAACTTCTATTTTTATATTCTCAGCAGTTCTTTCACCTATCATTAAGTTATACTGTTTCTTTATGTAATTAATTATAGAATGATCTAATTCATCCCCTGCTATTCTCAATGATTTACTTGTAACTATTCCGCCTAGAGAAATAATAGCTACCTCTGTAGTTCCTCCACCTATATCTACTACCATACTTCCTGTTGGTTCATTAACTGGGAGTCCTGCACCAATTGCTGCTGCCATTGGCTCCTCCATTAAGTGAACTTCTCTAGCACCTGCACGGTTTGTAGCTTCATGTATAGCTCTTCTCTCCACCTCAGTAACTCCTGATGGGAAACATACAACTATTCTTGGTGTAGAAAATGCACTTTTAGCACTAACTTTATTTATAAAGCTTCTAAGCATTTCTTCTGTAACATCAAAATCTGCAATAACCCCATCTTTAAGTGGCCTTATAGCAACTATATTTCCTGGTGTTCTACCAATCATCTGTTTAGCCTCTTCACCTACTGCTAAAACCCTTTTATTTATATTGTTTATGGCCACCACTGAAGGTTCGCTCAAAACAATTCCCTTTCCTTTAATGTAAACTAGAGTATTTGCTGTTCCTAAATCTATTCCCATATCTTTTGAAATTCCAAAAAAACCCATAAGTTTTCTCCTTTCGTTACATAATTCCTTTTTCTTTTAAACTGACGTAAATTCCATTTCCTATTATTATATGGTCTAAGAAATCAATTCCCAGTATTTTGCTACACTCTTTTATACGCCCTGTAACATGAATATCTTCTTCACTAGGAGACGGATCTCCCGATGGATGATTGTGACATAATATTATAGACGCACTATGTTTTTTTATAGCCTCTGTAAAAACTTCTCTTGGATGAACAATAGAAGAGTTAAGACTTCCTATAGATATGTCCTTAATACTTAAAATTACATTCTTTATGTTTAACATTATAATTTTCAAGTATTCCTTCTTAAGTCCTCTCATATCTTCCATGAGCAAATTTGCCACATCTCTAGGTGATGATATTTTATACTCCTCACCTGATTTGTAGGATTTAAATCTTCGAGAAATTTCTGCTAAAGCTAAAATTTGAGAAGCCTTAGCTTTACCAATCCCCTTCATTTTCATACATTCTTCAGCATCCATACTTAATAAACCATTTAATCCACTGCTGTCTTTTAATATTCTATTGCTCAAGGTTATAATATTCTCTGACTTACAGCCTGTTCTAAGTATTATTGCCAATAGTTCTGCATTTGACAAGGACTCCGGTCCATACCTCAATAACCTCTCCCTTGGTCTTTCATTTTCAGGCAAATCCATTATTTTCAAAGAAACACCCAAAACTATTCCTCCTATAATAAATTTACCCCAATATCCCTCATCATAGAATTCAATTTATTTAAAGGCAACCCTACTACATTGTAGTAGCATCCTTCTATTTTCTCCACGAAAATCCCCGCGAATCCCTGTATTCCATATGCACCTGCTTTATCCATTGGTTCTTTAGTTTTTATATACTTCTGAATATCCTCATCCGATATATCACTAAATTTAACCCTTGTGCACACGCACTTACTTAAAACTTTATTAGTTTCTGTATTTATAAGGGTAATTCCTGAATAAACTTCATGCCATTTTCCACTCAAAGATTTAAGCATAAAAAAAGCCTCTTGCTCATTCTTAGGTTTTCCTAAAATACTTCCTTGAAAAGATACCACTGTATCACATCCAATTACTAAAGCTTTATTCTTTAAGTTTGCACATACAGTTTTCGCCTTGCCCTTAGATAATTCCTTTACATACCATTCAATATCACCTTGATATTTTACTGTACTTTCTTCAAAATTACTAACAATAACAGTAAAATTCTTGGTTATTTTCTCTAATATTTCTCTTCTTCTTGGGGATGCTGATGCTAAAATTAAATCCAACTTATCACTTCCTAAACATTATACATATTAATATTATTACCATTTTTTCCATTAAAAACACATTTAATCCATATCAATTATCCCCATACAAAATTCATCTTATATAGTTTACCATTTAATATTATCATAAACAAGTATTCAATAAATTTATTTAAAAACTTTTAAAATTTATTTTATGGAATTAAGACAATTATATACTAAATTGTATCCTGAAGGGACTTGTTCCCTAACTATTTTCTCTGGGAGCTTGTTCACATAATCCTTAAGAGATTTTAAAACTTGTATATTTTTACTTTTATCATCTACAGACTTAAGAGAATTACTCCATTTTTTTAATTTCTGGGTATTATATGCCTTTACATCTTTATCTGAGAATTGACTTAAAACATCCAGATTAGCATTTATAAGTTCAATAATTTCTAAATTACAAAGATCTTCTTCTTTTATTTTAAAAGTTACTTTAGTATTTTGAATTTCCTTCTTATTTAAAGCGGTTATTGTTTTATCCAAATCTTTTTCTCTGTATACGCCCAACATTACTTTAAATTTATCATCTATTTTTACTATAAAAGGATTTCCATAAGGTTTCAATGTCTTTACCAAAGTATCTGCATTTTCCTTACTTAAAAAAACTCCACATTGAATTGCATAGAAATTCTTTTGATTTTTTTCATTTTTATCAACTTTATTTTTAAGACTAACTTCATTAGATGGATTTTTTTTATTTCTATCAAATATTTTATTTTCCTTACCGTTTCCTATAACTATCAGTATTAAAGAGACTGCCAATAAAATTATTACAATAAAACTTTTATTAGGCTTTTTCTTAATATTATATCTAGTGTACTTCACAAAATCCCCTCCTGTTTTTAAACTATATTTATTATTACTTTATGTAAACCATAAATAGAACAATATAATTAAGGTACATGAAAAGAAATAACAAGCCGAAGATGCTGGTATATTTTATGTCAGATAAGGAATCAGCTTCCAGTGCTAGTAAGACTATGGGAGCTGCTAACACAGTATGACACAAAATAGACTAGCGTACTGACTTGTTATTTCTCTAAATGCACATAAGAGGACTTACTAAAAAAAAATCTCGAATACATCGAGATTTAAAATTTCTAATTTAAAATTCTTTTAGCTTTTGCATATCTTGAACTGTAATAACTTCCTGACAAATCACTTATTATTACCCTGTGACCTCCTGAGGATGCATGAATGAATTTACCATTACCTACATACATTCCTACATGTGCTAAGTAACCTGTAGTATTAAAAAATATAAGATCTCCTTGCACCAATTCATTTCTTTTTACTAGTTTCCCATATTCCGCTTGAGAGCCTGTATAATGTGGAAGGTTTACCCCCATTTTTCTATAAACATATAATGTGAGCCCTGAACAATCAAAGGCATGTGGTCCTTCTGCTCCCCAAACATACGGTTTTCCTAAAAAACTCTTGGCATAGTCTATCAGAACACTTCCCTTGTTATAAGAACTGCTGTAATCTCCACCTCTTGAAGCCCTATTACTATTTACATTATTTTTAGCATTTATAGATTTATTTACTTTTATATTAGTAGAACGAATTTTTGAATTTACATTGTTTTTTAGTATAGTATCTGCTTTTGCTACATCAAATTTACACATTGAAAAAAGTACCCCTAATGCTAATACTAAAATCACCTTTTTCCTACTAAAATTCATAAAAAAACCCCCTGAAATGTAACTTTTTTTTAACCTTTTCCTCTTTTAATCACTATATAATTATAAGTTATATGTATAAAATATGTCAAGCATTCTAGTTAAGCTTGGCATTTTATCTACTTTGCAGACTTTTTCTTTGTTATTTATATATATGCTATCTTACCCAATTTAATTCTAAATTCTATTTTTCTCCTTTAAAAGTATAAATGTTTTATCTTTACCTTTTATATTTACTATATCGCTGCATACTCTCACCAGCAAAAATCCATTTTTATTCCAAAAATTCAAATCCTCTTTTTCCTCACTAGAAATTATTACATAAAACTTTTCTATACCATAACTATTAAATACTTTGATTATTTTTCTTAATATCATTTTCTGAATATGCGCATCCATAAAATTTGCATTCATTCCAAAATATCTTATCCAAAATTCATTAGGGTTTTTAAATTCTATCCTTCCTTTCAGTATTCCTATGACTTCTGAATCTTTAGTTATTTTTAAAAAAACCTCACCCTCACCTAAATAATACTCCAGAAATCTATCACAAAATTCTTTAAAGCTCAAATTCTTTTTTCTATCATTGTACACATTATTTCTTTTTATCCAATTATATACCTCTACTAAATCCTTCTTATCTATACTATCAACATATATATCTTTAAAATTCAAATCCACTTGAAACATATGAACACCCCCAAGTATTTAGTGTTTCTACATTCACTTAATAAATTCCTTTTTTTAGCTTATATTTTTATAATAAGCACCTATACTTATTAAATAATTCATGCAAATGTGGTAATATTATAGTTAGTTATACTTAATAGGGGGTGTTTTTATGATATCTACAGAAAACAAATCTATTTACTCAAATTTATTAATCTTTAAATTTGAAAACTATAATCTTTCTTATCCAGAAAAAATAGAAGAATTTTTAAAATTCTCACTAAACAAGGGTAAATTTAAAGAATTTGAAGCATTAACTACCCTTGGAAAATCCAACTATGATAGAATTTACATAATTGGATTAGGTTTAACAGAGGAATTTAATTCTTCCGTATTGTTTAAGACTCTAGGTTCTGCAATTAAAAATATTAGAGATTCTATAGAATCTCTAGATATTTTAGACAATTTTAATGATGATTTTGGATTCACTATTGGTGAAAGTATAGCCTTATCCCTTTATAAATTTAAGGGTTTTAAAGATGACTATTGTCCAATCAAATTAGAAAACATAAACGTTATATCTTCTTGTAAAGACTCTATTCAAAATGGATTAATTTCTGGGGAAAGCATAAACTTTTCTAGGGAGATAACAAATCTTCCTTCTAACATAGTTACACCTAAATACTTAACTCAAAAATCTCAAGCTATAGCTTCTGAAAACTCACTAGATATAACTATATATGATAAATATATGTTAGAAAAGCTTGGTATGAATTCAATAATAAGCGTAGGAAATGGCAGTTCTCATGAACCATATTTAATAATACTTCAATATCTAGGTGATTCAGATAGCAAAGAAATTACTGCTTTGGTTGGAAAGGGCATTACTTTTGACAGTGGTGGAATTTCACTAAAACCTTCCAAGGGAATGTACGGTATGGTGGGTGATATGGCTGGTGCTGCTTCTGTCTTAGGAGTTATGAAAGCTATTGGAAGATTAAAACCTAAGAAAAATGTAATAGCTTTAATCCCTGCTGCTGAAAATATGCCTTCATCAAAAGCATATAAACCTGGAGATGTAATTAAGAGTTACAGCGGAAAAACTATACAAATAATATCCACTGATGCAGAAGGAAGACTTATTTTATGTGATGCTATAACCTATGCCAAAGAGCTAGGTGCCACTACTATTATAGATGTAGCAACTCTAACAGGTTCCTGCGCTAACTTCCTAGGTGGAATTAATATTGGCCTATTTTCTAATTCAAATAAGCTATCAGAAAAACTAATGGAATCTGGAAAAGAAACCGGAGAATATTTATGGAGATTGCCAAACAACACTGAATACTTAGAGCAATTAAAAACTTCTAGTGCAGATCTTAAAAACTCAGGAGACAACTGCGGAGCTATAGTTGCCAGTATGTTTTTACACAGTTTTGCAGAAGATGTGAATTTTGCACATTTAGATATAGCTGGCTGCTCTTCTTCTAGAGAACATTCAGATGTATATGAAAAAGGAGCCAACGGAAAACCCGCAAGAACACTTATAAACTATTTACTTAAATAATATATTATGAAATAATACATTGAAGAAAATCTGATTTTAATTCCGTAATAAATGTGTAATTGGGGACTGTTCACAATACGCCAAGAACTTCTAAATGTCTCACAGTTAAAGCCCCTAAAGCTTTCAAACTCGCTTCTTACGGCGCTCAAACAATGAAAGCTTCTTAACGGGTATTGAAATTTGAAAACAAAGAATTTCTAAGGCTAGCTCAATAGTCTAAGAAAATATATTTATTGTTACCTTAAAGACAGATTTTTCAGTTCATGCGTACATTGCTTCTAGGGGAGATGGCCTACTAAAGGATGATTTTCCTCCGCTACGCTATGGAAAATCTTTAATTTGTAAATAAATGAGAAAGCGCTCATAATATTTTTTTAGGCGTAGCCTTTCGTTTACTCCCTAGTCATCAAATGTTTTTTAGTACTAGGTTATAGTTTCTAGATGTTAGAATTTGTTATTATAATACATATTTATGTTTTTTAACCTATATGACGATCATTCATTATAAATCAACAGGCTCACGCCAAAAAAACTTTTAAGTGTTAAACTTCTGACTAATAAATAATTGCTTGTCAAAATAAAGCACTAAATAAAGCCTAATATATTTTGCCGTGAGACATTAATTTATATCTCACATTTCACAGGTTAAAATTACCTATTAAATAATTTGTAAAAATATGTCTTTAAACTAAGATTATTTGATATTATTAAATTTACAAAACTTAGTTTGGAGGAATCAAGATGAATATTAAAAATATAATGAATTCAATCGATGGATCTATTCCTTTAATTTTGAAATACTGTAGAAAATTAAAAATCGGTGAATATATAAACCGACAGGTTGCTTATGATGATAATAAACGAATTGTCTCACCAGGTACAGCTGTAGAAGCTTTAATTGCAAATATACTTACAAATCGGAAGGCTCTTTATAAAATTGATGAATTTTATGCTGAAAAAGATGTTGAAACAAATTTTAAAAGATTCCTATTTTATTGATGAAATATATTTAAAAACATCTAGTCGTATAGAGGCTTTAGGATATGTTTTTCTATTTGCACTTATGGTATATACATTAATAGAAAGAGAAGTTAGAAAATCTTTAAAAGAAAACAAAGAACCATTAATTATTCCAGGTAAAGTGAAAACCCATGCCCTTACGGGGAAAAACATTTTAGAGCTTTTAGAAAATATAATAGTTTCTATAATTACATTTGAAGATGGTTCTATACAACGTATTATTGGCAATAAACTCAATGGTAATATTCAAAGACTTCTTAAGTTATCAGGGTTTTGTGAAAATATATATACTCAGGATTATATTTAACATTAATTTATAATAATCAATTTATAGAAAAATGACCCATTTAAGGGCCTAGATAGATGCGAATTTTTTTGCATATGAGGGAAAATATTCTCAATTTTGTTACCTAAAGTACACATTAGATTTTAACGGTAATGAAAATTATGCGTTAGTTATAAAATCAAATAAAATAATTTATTGGTATTTTATACATGCGAAATATAAGTTATATAAATCCTAATCATGCCTACGTATTTAAGGTGGCTAGCGCCAATAAAAGATTTTCCATAACGTAGTGGAGGAAAATTATCCTTTAGTTAGCTGTATTCCCCCATAGATAGCTTATGTATGAACCGAAAAATCACACTTTAAGGGAGTGAAAAAATTGGAATTGGGGACTATGGAACTAGCTTTAGAACTTCTTATGTTTGCAGATTTCAATTCCCGTTAAGAAACCTTCTTGTTTGAGGGACGCAAGGAGCGAGTTAAGGTTTTAGGGAATTGAAATCTGCAAACATGTAGAAGTTCTTAGCGTATTGTGATTAGTCCCAAATTACAATTATTTCACGGACTTAAAGTGTGATTTTTCTTACGGCACTTGCTTCACAATATTCTTACTTTCCGTAGTATGTTAATGTAAGTCTTATAATCCTCCTGCAAATTCTTCTAGCCTCTTCATATGGGACACCATAGCTTCTTAGCATTCTAAATACACCAGGATTATAACGCTCTATTTTTCTTAAAATTTCTTCTACATCCCTTGGTCCATATCTAAATTCTTCTTTATTTTCACCATTTTCTCTATTATTATTTATTATATTTTCATTATTTTCCTCTGCTCTATTCTCCATTGATGATGGTATTTCAGTCTCCTCTTTATTCATCATGTCAGGCATCATTGTACCTTCCATCATGCCTGGCATCATATCAGACATCATTCCACCTTCCATCATACCTGGCATCATATTAGGCATCATCCCACCTTCCATCATACCCGGCATCATATTAGGCATCATTCCACCTTCCATCATGCCTGGCATCATATCAGACATCATTCCACCTTCCATCATACCTGGCATCATATTAGGCATCATCCCACCTTCCATCATACCCGGCATCATATTAGGCATCATCCCACCTTCCATCATACCTGGCATCATATTAGGCATCATTCCACTCATAGGATTCATATATTTTTGTGCCATATTCATACATTTCATGCAATGTATACAGTGCATCATACAATGCATCATTGGCATTGACATTGGCATAGACATAGGATTTGTATTCATATTTTTCATATTCATCGAATTAGCTCTAGCTGATGGATTCATTGAACCTTCTAGGTTTATATTAGGAACATTGTACATTCCATCATAGTCAATATTATTTTCCATAGGATAATTATTCATCTCTGGTTTCATATTGAAATTCATTCTTTCAGGTGAAATAGGCACCATTTCATATTCATCCTCAATATCCATTTCATTTATAATATCCTTATCCAATATACTTACCTCCACAAAATAATACTACACTAACAACATATGCATGTTATCTTTCTTTGATACATAATTTATAAATTTATTAACTAAATCACTAACCCACAAAAAGGTACAATGTGGTGGAATTATGAAATTTCTCCTCCATGACTTGCATAAGAGCTGGGAACAATAAATTTAATTTAAATAGTTTCTTTGCTTCTTACGCAAGTCATTCCAGAAGAATTTCATAATTCAAGTAATTTAATACTTTTTGTGGGATAATAACTAAATATTATTACAGTAAATAATTAAATAAAATACCTAAACAACTTCTTCATTAGTGACTGGATATTATAAATTGATACAAAATATTATTTCTATAATAACTCTATTCCTTTCTCCCTGCAATCTTTTATTATATCCTCTTTCCACAAAGATGCCTGTACTTCTCCTATGTGGGCTTTTCTAAGGAAAAACATGCATATTCTAGATTGTCCAATCCCTCCGCCTATAGTATAAGGAAGTATCCCTTCTAATAACATTTTATGATATTCTAATTCTTTTCTATGTTGACAGTTTTCCTTTTCTAATTGATAAATTAAAGCTTCTTTATCTACCCTTATACCCATTGATGATAGTTCCAATGCACAGTTTAAAACTGGATACCAAAATATTATATCTCCATTTAAACCCCAATCGTCATAATCTGGAGAACGTCCATCATGCTTTTTACCTGATTTCAAAGTGTCCCCTATTTTCATTATAAATACAGCTTTTTTCTCTTTAGCTATAGCATTTTCTCTCTCTTTCGATGTAAGCTCCGGATACATATCTTCTAATTCTTGAGTGGTTATAAAACTTATTTCATCTGGCAGTATTTTTTCTATATGAGGGTATTCTCTTTGAACAAGCTCCTCTGTGTTTTTAAATACACCATAAATATCCTTCACTACTTCCTTTAGATGTTTTTCATTTCTACTTTCTTTACTTATTACCTTCTCCCAATCCCATTGGTCTACATATATGGAATGTATGTTATCTAATTCTTCATCCCTTCTTATAGCATTCATATCTGTATAAAGACCTTCTCCTATTATAAAATCATATCTATACAAAGCAGTTCTCTTCCACTTAGCTAGCGATTGAACTATTTCTATGCTTTCCTCTTTGCCTAGCTCTAAAGCATCAAAGGCTACTGGTCTTTCATATCCATTTAAATTATCATTAAGTCCAGTATTCTTTTTTACAAATAAAGGTGCCGATACCCTAATTAAGTTTAACTTTTCTGAAAGTTCCTTTTCAAAATAATCCTTTACTTTTTTTATAGCTTTTTCTGTTTCTTTTAAGCTTAAACTTGACTTATAACCTTCCATTACTTTAAATTTTTTATATTTGTTCATAACAAATTCCTCCTAATCTTAATTTTTCTATCCATTTTAGGTACATGAAAAGAAATAACAAGTCAAAGATACTGGCATATTTTGTGTCAGACAAGGAAACAGGTTCCGCCGCTAGTAAAACTATCGGTGGGTTCTGCTGACGCAGTATGACGCAAAATAGACTAGCATACTGACTTATTATTTATTTGAATGTGCCTTAATTACTAAAATCTAATTTTCTAAGCATTAAAAATTAATTTCCTACAAATAAAAAAAGCCCTTCATCCCCAAAGGGACGAAAAGCTATATTTTCGCGGTACCACCCTAATTAACTTGCAAGCAAGTTCACTCAAAATTACAGTACGGAATTAAAACTTCGATACTGCCCATCCTATAACGGTTTGGTTCCGTCTGAGCCTAATTTTGCATTTTTAAAATGCAATTTCAGTCAGAAACTCCAAGATGTTCTTCCATACAAGTTTCATACTAATCTCTCACCGCCATTAGCTCGCTTTAACTTCACTTTGTATTTACTCTTCTCTTCATAGCTTTTATTTCGTAAATTTTTATTAGATTATAACATGTAGTTATATACATGTAAATATATTTTTGAAATATTTTTTTATATTTCTTGCATTTTCTTTGTATTATAGGTTTCAGAAAAAAATCTCAAAGTATCACATGCATTCTAGTACTTAGCTTAGCACCTACAAACAATCACCTAAAAATATAGTATGTAAATAAAATTAGTATCAATAACATTATAAATAAAAGCTTTTTAAGGTGCTAGTTACTGTGTGTTAACCATTGATAAAAAATATTGTAATTATCTTTATACACAAATTAATTAACTTTGTGTTATAATTTAACTTAAAGTTCACATATATTTTGCAGGAGGTTGAAATATGGTTGATAATATTTGGAACAAATATGGGCATTTGATATTTGGAGTTTTTTTTGCAGTAAGTGCTTGCATAGCCCTATTTAATGGACAATCCGCTACTAGCATTATATATATATTAATGCTTGCTTTTGCTGGATTTACAGCAAAAAAAGACTTAAAAAAAGATGTACAAGCTATAACATTCTTAATATGGTGTATACCTATAATTGCATTTCTAATATTTATACAAAAACATGGTTATACCATATGGGGAAAAGTATTACAGTGGCAAATGACTAAAGGTTTAGGTTGGAATTGGAATGAAACCTTTAAAAATATACCTTTTAATGATGCTAGTTTTACTAGAGTCATTCAAACTAAATGGTTAAATGATTTTTTTACATTTGTTTATAATAATGGTTTTGTAGTTCCTGTGCTAGTACCTATATATAGAGCTGCTTTATGTAAAGACAAAAGAAAAATGATAAGATACATTCTTTCAGCTCATGTACTACAAATTTTTTTAATAAGTCCTTTTTATGCTGCCATACGTCTTCAAGAAGTTTGGTATGTACTTGGCAATCCCGACAGACTTCAAAGAAATTTTACACCACATCAAGCAGCTGGATGGACCCTAAATTGTTTTCCATCTATGCATACTTCCATAGCTTTTGCCATGTTCTTAGTGGTTTTACATGAAAAAGATAAGATATTTAAATATGCTTGGTCATTTTTCTGTTTAAGTGTAGTTTATTCTACTATGTATATGGAAATACATTGGGTAATCGATGTAATAGCTGGAATTGTACTAGCCTTTGTAACCGTAAAGTTGGTGGATTTTATTTTTAATATTTGGGATAATAAATTTATGAATAGAGCCAAAGGAAGAAAAGCAAAGGTTGGATATTTGTATTGTACACCAGAAGAAAAAATAAAATTTTAATATTTAAAAATCCTAGGTTTCTACATAAACCTAGGATTTTGCTTTAAATTTTAGCAAGATTATATTTATTATATTTAAAATAATTTTTGGTGCAGATGATGGGACTTGAACCCATACGCCCGTACGGACACTACCCCCTCAAGATAGCGCGTCTGCCGATTCCGCCACACCTGCATAATATTAAATTTACATGATTATTATATCAGCCACCTATAAAAAGGTCAAGAAAAGTGTTCAACCCAGCTGTATAGTTTATTTTGCATAACGTTCATAGATTATTCACTCAACTTTCGCACATAAATTATAAGTTCTACACTAGATGAATGAACGTTCTTAATTTAAAATTTAGAATGTAAAATTTAAAATGAAGTTTGAAATTTCTAAGGAATTTCTTCAGCTTATATTTTCAAAAACTTTCTTAAAAGAATTTTATCCTTCATTGTAAATTTTCAATTTTACATTTTTATTTTATAACTGCTAAAGTTAGATTATTTACTTACCAAATACTATATTTATAAAATTAATAGCCACTTTAGGCACATTGAAATAAATAACAAGTCAGTCTGCTAGTCTATTTTGCGTCATACTGCGTCAGCAGAACCCACCGATAGTTCTACTAGCGGCGGAACCTGCTTCCTTGTCTGACACAAAATATACTAGCATCTTTAACTTGTTATTTATTTTCATGTACCTTAAAAATTTAAAAAGAATATTTTTAAAGCGGCCACTGCAAAATAGCCACGTACTAAAAATTAGAGCCTATGTGGAAATTTTTAAATATATCTTTAATTAACTGAGTTTTATTCTTCTTTTGATTATTGTACAAGGCTTTGTATATATTGTAGCTAACCTCTACCTTTTTTACATATTTATCTGTTTCTTTAAAAGGTATATAGTGAAGATTTTTTCCATCCTTAGAGTGTTCAGGATCCTTAAGCCACTTTGAAACTCGTCCTCTACCTGCATTATAGGCTGCTAATACTAAATCCATATCCTTAAATTCCTTTTGAAGATTTTTTACATACCAACATCCCATTTTAATATTAGTTTCTGGCTCATACAGCATCTGCTCATTAAAATTTCCTATTTGCATTTTTTCAGATATCCACTTTGCAGTTTCAGGCGTTAACTGCATAAGTCCATAAGCGTCTTTATTGGATTTAGCTCTATCATTAAAATTACTTTCAGTCTTTATTATAGCAGCTATCAACATAGGATCTAACCCATTTTCAGTTGCATATCTTTCTATATATTCTTTATGTTTATATGGATATATATTTTTAGCTATATTTTCTACGTTTAAAATTGCTAAAATTACTGCAAATATTATAATAATTAAAATCAATTTTCTTTTTTTCATCAATGCCCCTCATCCTTTTTAATCATTGCTATTATATTATTTATTTGTTTTCTTGTATTGAGTAAATCTTTGCTATTATCTATTATAAAATCTACATGCTTCTTTTTTTCATCTAAATGCATTTGTGATTTTATCCTATCTAAAACCTGTTTTTCTGTAAAGTCATCTCTAGTCATAACCCTTTTAATTTGAGTGTTTCTATCCACCCATACCAATATATTCTTATGCATATGCTTATATATATCTTGTTCAATTAATGTAGGTGCATCTAATACGCATATATATTCTCCTGATTTTTCATAAGCTTCAAATCTTAAATCTATTTCTTTTTTTATATATGGCATTATTATACGCTCTAACTTTTTTCTTCTTTCATCCTGCTTGAAAATATAATTTCCTAGTTGTCTTCTTTCCAAATTACCTTCTTCATCCAAAAAATCTTCTCCAAAAGCTGCTTTTATTTTTTCTTTTATTTCTGGATATATATTCAGAACTTCCCTAGAGATTAAATCCGCATCGATAATTTTAATGCCCTGTTCTCTTAAGATATTAGAGACAGTACTCTTTCCACTACCTACACCACCAGTTAATCCTATCTTAAGCACAAAATCACCCCATTATTTTTGTTAAGAGTGGAGAATTGAAAATTCAGAGTTAAATTTTAAATTCTTCATTTATAATCATAAATTCCGTCTATTTGGCTCCGTACCAGTTTTCTCCTATGTTAATATCCACTTCTAAAGGCACTGAAAGTTCTACAACACTTTCCATTTCTTCCTTTATCATAGACTTAACCTGCTCTAATTCATCTTTATACACATTCAAAATAAGTTCATCGTGAACTTGAAGTATTAAGCTACTTTTTAAAGATTTTTCTTTCAATTTTCTATACACATTTACCATGGCCATTTTAATTATATCCGCTGCACTTCCTTGGATAGGTGTATTCATGGCAAGTCTCTCTCCAAAGGCTTTAACTATTTTATTAGAGGAATTAATTTCTGGTATAAATCTTCTTCTATTTAATATAGTTTCCACATAAGAATTTTCTTTTCCCTTTTCTACAATACTATCTAAATATTCCTTAACCTTAGGATATCTTTCAAAATAAGTATCTATATATTCCTTAGCTTCTTTTTTTGATACCTTTATATCTTTTGAAAGACTGAAGTCACTTATCCCATATACTATTCCAAAATTAACGGCCTTAGCTCTACTTCTCATGAGTGATGTAACCTGATCTAATGGCACTCCAAACACCTCAGATGCAGTCTTAGTATGTATATCACTGTGATGCTTAAATGCATTTATCATATTCTCATCTCCAGCTATATGTGCAAGAACTCTAAGTTCTATTTGTGAATAGTCCGCAGACAAAATAACACTATCTTCATTTTCAGGCACAAAAACCTTTCTTATTTCTCTTCCCATTTCATATTTTATAGGTATATTTTGAAGATTAGGCTCTGTGCTGGAAAGTCTTCCTGTAGTAGTAACTGTTTGATTAAAGCTAGAATGTATTTTTCCATCCTCATCTATTACATTTTTAAGTCCTTCCACATAGGTAGAGTAAAGCTTTGTTATTTGTCTATAATTCATTATTTTTTCTATAATGGGGTGTTTATCCTCTAATTTTTCTAAAACCTCTGCATTAGTAGAATAACCTGTTTTAGTCTTCTTTACCACAGGTAAATCTAGCTTTTCAAACAATATTTTTCCTAATTGTTTAGGAGAATTTATATTAAACTCCTCTTCAGATAATGCATAAATATCCTTTTTAAGTTCATCAATCTCCAAGCTAAACTTTTCGCCTAATTCATTTAACATCTCTTTATTTACTCTAAATCCAAGGGTCTCCATGGAAGATAATACTTCTATAAGTGGCTGCTCCACTTCATATAAAAGATTATCCATATTCAATTCCTTTATCTTCTCATGAAGCACATTATTTAACTCTTCTAAAAGAATTACCTTTTTAACATTATCTTCTATTTCTTCTCCATTAAGACTTTTGAATAAATATTGTTCTAGAGTATCTTCTAATTTATATTCTCCTTTAGAAGAATCAATTAGATAAGCTTGTATTTCCGTATCTGATAATAATCCTTTTAACTCTATACCTAATTTACCAAGAGCCATGTAGGCACTCTTTACTCTATGAGAAACCTTTTTGATGTTAGAGTCTTCCATTATATTCTTTAAAATTTCTACAGTTTTTTCCTTATTTTCTTCCATAAGTTTATGCACAGGTATAAAGAAATTTTCATTATTACAATGAATATATACATCTTTTAATTTACATTTAGAATATATATTTTCATTTTCTATCTTAAATAGCACAAATATAGTTTCTTTAAAAAGCTTAGAATTTTTCTTTAATTCTTCTATACTATTTATTTCCGTATAAGTACACTGAATTTCTTCTTCTTTACCTTTAGGCAATCTATCTAAAAAACTCTTAAACTGAAGTTTTATAAATAAATTTCTAAGACCTTCTATATCAAAATTTTCCTTAGATCTTATGGAATCCAAATCCATTTCTATAGGCACTTCAGTGATTATAGTTGCTAGTTTTTTACTGAAAATTGCCTGTTCGCTGAAGTTGGTTAAGTTTTCCTTAAGTTTCTTTCCACTGATATTGTCTATATTCATAAGCACATTTTCCATGCTTCCATATTCTTTTATAAGTTTATAAGCTGTTTTTTCTCCTACCCCTGGCACACCTGGTATGTTGTCAGAGGTATCTCCCATAAGTCCCTTTACATCTATAAACTGTTTAGGAGTAACTCCCAGCTCCTCTATCATTCTATTTTCATCATACACCTCTGTTTGAGTCATACCTTTTTTGTTTATAACTACTTTAACATTATGTGTAGCTAGCTGAAGTGCATCTCTATCTCCTGTAACTATATAAACTTCTATTCCTTTTTCCTCTGCAAATACTGAAAGAGTTCCTATTAAATCATCTGCCTCAAAACCCTCTATTTCAAAAATATCTATAGCCAATTTATTTAATATTTCCTTAATTATAGGCATTTGTTCTACAAGCTCTGGCGGCATTTTTTTCCTTCCAGCTTTGTATTCACTATATTCCTTATGTCTAAAGGTAGGAGCCTTTTTATCAAAGGCACAAACTATATAATCAGGTTTTATTTCCTCTTTCATCTTAAAAAGCATGCTCAAAAAACCATAAATGGCGTTAGTGTGTACTCCTTCTGCATTTGTGAGTTCTGGCAAGGCATAAAAAGATCTGAACATTAAACTATTGCCATCTAAAATCAGTAATTTTTCTTTATCCATATTGTTGCTCCTCTCTATGGTACATATAATCTCATTATATCATAAAAATTGTTCATCTCTTAATTTACTCAACTTTCGCACATAAGCTTCAAGCTCTACATTAGATGAATAAATGTTTTTAATTTAAAATTTAGAATGTAAAATTTAAAATTAAGTTTGAAATTCTTAAAGTACTTATTGAATTTATATTTTATCAAAAACTCTAATGGAGCTTCATCCTTAAATTTCTAATTTTGAATTTTAAATTTTAAATTACTATTTTAAACTGCGAAAGTTGAGTTAATTTACTAATTTTAAAACAATGACTATATATTAATATTCTACACTTATATATAAAAAGATTCACTTTATAATATATTCTTCATAAAGTTTTTAATGACATGCTCATTCTTGTTATAATTACAGTAAAATCCGCCTCCACCTGCTTACGCTAAAATGGTGGCTTCTTAGCTAAAATATACTTAAATCCAATTGTTTAGATAGTTCTTCCATAACTTTTATTCCAGCCAAGCTATTTCCCTTTTCATCTAATGCAGGTCCTAAAACCGCTATGCCCATTCTTCTTGGTACACAAGCTAATATTCCACCGCCTACACCGCTCTTAGCCGGCACACCTATTTGCACTGCAAATTTTCCTGAAGCATCATACATACCACAAGTAACCATTATGGTTTTTACTATTCTAGCTACATCTCTCGGCACAACCCTCTCACCGCTCCAAGGCATTACACCATCATTAGCAAGCATAGCTCCTATTCTAGCTAAATCCCTACAGGTAACTTCTATAGAACACTGCTTAAAGTAAACATTTAATATTTCTTCTACATTTCCTTCTAGTACACCAGTACCTTTCATAAAGTATGCAAGTGCTCTATTTCTATTCCCAGTCTCTTTTTCAGATTTGTAAACGCTGTCATTCACGCCTATATTAGGATTATTACTTATTTTTCTGGTAAACTTAAGTATTCTTTCAAAGATTTCCTCTGAATCTTTTCCAGCTATCATAGATACTGTAGCAATTGCACCAGCATTTATCATAGGGTTTATAGGCTTATGTGCATCCTTTATTTCTAAATTTACTATAGAGTTAAAGGATGTATCTGTTGGTTCCATACCAACCTTGGAAAATACATAATCCTTTCCATTATCCAATATAGCTAACATCAATGTAACTATTTTTGATATACTTTGAATTGTAAACTTAACATCCCCATCACCTGCACAGTATTCCTCTCCTCCTAATGTGGATATACAAAGACCCAACAAATTTGAATCAACCTTTGAAAGTTCAGGTATATAAGATGCTACCTTTCCCTCTTTAGTCCATTTCCTATTGTTTTCAATTATAGAATTCAGTAATCTATTCATTTTAGTTCCCCCTAAAAGTATTACTTCTGCATATTTTCATATATATTATATGATTAACCCACAATAAGGTAGAATGTAATGGAATTATGAAATTTCTCCTCCATGATTTGCATAAGAGCTAGGAACAATAAATTTAAATAGTTCCTTCGCTTCTTATGCAACTCATTCCAGAGAAATTTCATAATTCAAGCAATGTAATACTTATTGTGGGATAATCATTATATATATTATATATCCTTTTTTAGAATGTTGAAAGCAAATTATCATGACTGATAGAGAATATATTTGATTTAATTGATTTACTTAATTGTATATTAGAGAAATAGCTGTGAAACTAAAAGAAAAGCCGTTGCATTAAGGAATTTACATAAAACTAATAAACAAATTAAGCTTTTTGCAAAAATAACTTGCATATAAATGAAATCTATGGTATTATAATTTTCGTGAGATATGCCGGTGTGATGGAATTGGCAGACGTAGTGGACTCAAAATCCACCGGTGGCAACACCGTGCCGGTTCGAATCCGGCCACCGGCACCACCTATTTTACGAGGCTTAAAAGACTTTGGAGAATTAATCCAAAGTCTTTTTTTAATTTAACATATCCTAGGTAATATCTGACCATCCAGCTCCCCCAATACTCTCTGACCACCAAAATAATTTTCAATATATACAAATGAATTCTTTCCTGTGAATTCACCTATAATACTAGGTTGGCAATTACATTTATCTCTTAAATCCTCTAATAAATCCAAAGAAGCTTCTTCATCTACAACAATTATCATCCTTCCTTCGCAGGCCAAATAAAGAGGATTTATTCCCAGCATACTATTTATAGCTTCTACTTCTTTTCGTATTGGAATATCTTTTTCAAAAAGATGTATACCTAAACCAGATTTTTGGGATATTTCATTTAACACTTCTCCTACGCCGCCTCTAGTAGGATCCCTCATGAACTTTATATGAGTGTAATAATTTTTCAAACACTTTAAAATATGATTAAGAGGCTGGCAATCACTTTTTATATCTCCTATAACATTTAAATTGTATCTATCTACCGCAATGGCAGTACCATGTTCTCCAACAGTTCCAGTTATTATAATTTTATCTCCATGTACTATATCTTTAGGGGCATAATCATCTAAAATTCCAATTCCTGTAGTATTTATAAATATTTTATCCCCTTTACCTCTAGGCACAACCTTTGTATCTCCTGTGACTACAGATACTTTAGCCACACTACAAGTTTTCCTCATAGAATCTACAATTTTAATTAAATCCTCTTTATTAAACCCCTCTTCTATAATAAAAGCTGAACTTAAATATAAAGGTTCTGCACCACAGGCTATCAAATCATTTATGGTGCCAGATACAGCTAATTTACCTATATCTCCTCCCCTAAAAAATATAGGATTCACCACAAATGAATCCGTTGTAAAAGCAATTTTTTCAGAAGGCAGATTTATAAGTGCAGAGTCATCATTTTCTAATAAAATATCGTTGTTAAGATTTTTATAAAAAACATCCCGTATTAACTCTTGTGTATGCTTTCCCCCTTCTCCGTGAATGAGCTGTATAGCATTTGCCTCCATTTTTATCCTCCCTCATCTTTAACATATATTACTTATAGATTTCTTAATTAAAAAATTCAGCAATAAATAAACCTTACTAAACTTCCCTATGGTATTTATAATAAACAGCACAAGCTCCCTCCCCTGATACCATACAGGGACCAAAAGGCTTTTCAGGTTTGCATACTCTTCTAAAAAGACCGCATTGAAATGGATATATATTGCCAAGCAACACATCCTTACATTTGCATGCTTTATAATCATTAGTACAAGCCTTATGTTCATTACTAAATTGATCTTTTACCAAATATTGTTTTCTATAAAACTTATCATTAAAACACTCTTGTAAATCAAACTTTTTTGTTGCATCTATAGTTGAATATTTATCATTTATGATTAAGGCTGAATTTTCAACATTACCAATACCTCTCCAAACTACATCTTCTATGTTAAACACATCTTTTATTAACTTTTGAGCCAACTTATTTCCATGAGGGCTTGCCCATTTTCTATATAAATTTTCAAATCCAATTTGACTTTTATCTTTACCTTTTTTATAAATATCTCTAACTAAAAAGTATATTGAAGCTAATATTTCCTCTCCCTCAAAGCCACATATAACTGCAGGTATTTTGTATTTTTGATAAATAAATTTAAAGTCATCCCCGCCTCGTATTACAGCTACATTTCCTGGACAAATTATACCATGTATTTTTTTATGTTTACTGTTAAGAATTTTATGCAGTATTGGAGGCATTATCTTTATTGAGGTTAAAAAAGATAGATTCTGGATTTTTTCCTCGTAGACTTTTTTTATAATAGCTGCAATAGATGGCGCTGTAGTCTCAAAGCCCACTGCTAAAAACACAACTTCTTTAGGATATATTTCTTTAGCTATATTAACTACTTCACTTATTGAATAAATTATTCTTATGTCTCTTCCTTGATATTTTGCTATAGCTAAACTACAGTTATTTCCCCATACCTTAACTAAATCTCCAAAGGTTACTATAGTTATATCCTTAAAAGCTAGATATACTGCCTCATCTATATAATCTTCATTAGTAACACATACAGGGCATCCAGGGCCAGATAATAAGTTTATTTTGTTAGAAATAACGCTGTTAATTCCATACTTAGCTATGGAATTAGTGTGGGTACCACACACTTCCATAATATTTATATTTTCTTCATCTATGAGTTCTGCATATTTATTTATACAGTTTATTGCCTTTTGTAAATTATTTACTTGTTTAATATCCATGCTATCCCTCATCTTCTTGTAACATTTCTTCCAATGTACAATCTAAATAATTAAAATATTCTTCCTCTATTCTTTCAATGGCAAAACCAGTGTGAATCAACACATAGTCTCCATTTTGTGGATTCTCTAAAAGCTCCACATTGACACAGGTTTCTATTCCTTTAATATCTACTAGAGAAAATGGCAAATCTAATTTTTTTATTTTTCCACATACTGCAAGACACATAATATCTCCTCCTACCTCCTGATATACTTTACTATTCATTTTTCTGCCAATTTATTATTTCATCTGCTATAGCAACCTGTCCCAAAGAAATTCCACTATCATTAGTGGGTATTTTTTCATTAAAAAACACTTGAAAACCTTGTTCTTTTAAACGTCTATAGGTATTAGTTAAAATATACCTATTTTCAAAAACTCCTCCACTTAAAATAACTATATTTATTTTCAACTCTTCCCTTAATGCATTAGCCATTTCTACTGTAATATTAATAATTGTATTGTGAAATTTTGCACTTATTTCTGAACTAGTTATCTTTCTTTTAATATCTTTCAATAAATCTATAAGCATGGGTAAGTAATCTACTACATACATATGATCATCATCTTTTTTATCTAGCACACAATCTATTGTATAAGGATAACTGCCCTTTATCTTTTCATCCAAAATATTTTCCAGTTCTATGGCTCCTTGCGCATCATAGCTTATTTTTTCTCTCAATCCTAAAATGGAACTGACAGCATCAAATAATCTACCCAAACTAGAGGTTGTATAACAATTTAAATCATTTTTTAAGGCGGAGGATAGATTTTCTATAGAAAATTGAATTTTTGTTTTTTTCAATGCAGACTTTATTTCATGCAATCCAAAATTCATTATTTCTCTATCCTTAATATTTATTAGATAACTTACTCCTATTTTCCATATATTTTTTTGAGCAGAATCCCCTCCTTGAATTTTTGTATATTTAAAGTGTCCTACTCTTTTAAAGACTTTTCTATTGCCAACTAAAAACTCTCCACCCCATATATTTCCGTCCAACCCATAGCCTGTACCGTCATATATTATGCCTATAACCTTCTCCCATATGTTGTGTTCTAACATGCAGCTTGCCATGTGCGCATGATGGTGCTGAACAGGCACCTTAATACCTTTTAAACTATTTGCATATACAGTAGACATATAATTTGGATGCTTATCAAAAGCCACAATGTCCTCTTGAAATTCAAATATACTTTTTATATTTTTTATACACTTTACATATTCTTTATAAGCCTTTAGCTCCTTTAAATCTCCAAGGTATTGACTCATATATGCCATACCATCTAATGAAAAAGAAAAGGTGTTTTTTTCTTCTCCTCCAAGGGCTAATATTCTATTTTTTATTTTTCCATGTAAATAATAAGGTGAAAATCCTCTTCCAGGCCTGCTTACTATAATTTTATTTTCCACAACCTTAGTTACAGAATCATCCACAGGAGTATTTATTTCCCTGTTGTTAAGTAAAAAAAATTCTACTATGGTAGATAGACTTTTTAGTGCGCCCTCATTGGTATATTCTATGGGGCTACCACTTACATTTCCACTAGTCATTATAAGTGGTGGCAGATCTTCTGCAAATAACAAATGATGTATGGGAGTATATGGAAGCATTATCCCATAGCTTTTCATATTTGGTGCTACATATGAACATATACTATTATTATGTTTTTTTGTTAAAAGTACTATAGGTCTCTTATTATTAAAAAGAATTTCTTCTTCATTTTTACTAACTTCACAGTACTTTTTTACTTCCTCTATTCCACTCATCATCATAGCCAAAGGTTTATGTGTTCTTTTCTTTCTCTTTCTAATTTTCAATACCGCCTCTTCATTAAAAGCGCTGCATACTATGTGAAATCCACCTATACCTTTAATGCCTAAAATTTTCCCCTGCTTTAAAAGCAAAGCACATTCCTTTATTGCATCTTTACACTGCATCTTTTCTCCCCTATTATCTGTTAAAATAAGTTTGGGACCACAGTCTATGCAGCAGGTAGGTTGAGCATGAAATCTTCTCGTTTCAGGATTTTCATACTCCCCCTCACATATAGGACACATTTCAAAATCTTTCATGGTGGTATTACATCTATCATAAGGAAGGGACTTTATTATTGAATACCTTGGCCCGCACAAAGTACAATTAGTAAAAGCATATCTATATCTCTTAGATTTTTCATTAAATATATCTGCGATACATCTATCACAGGTTGCAATATCTGGAAGTACAAATTTTAATTTTGTATTAGAAACAGTACTTTTTTTTATAGTAAATCTTTCGTATCCTTCTAATTTTTTTTTATTTACTTCAACCTTTTGAATTTGTGAAAGCTTAGGAGGTTTTTCCACCACCTCCCTAATAAATTCTTCCACTTTTTTCGTTTCTCCCTCTAAATTAATAATTACAGATGCATCACAATTGTTAACCCATCCTTTTATTTCAAATTCTTTTGCCTTCTTATAAATATAAGGTCTAAACCCCACCCCTTGAACAATTCCATATATTTTTACTATATAACCTATATAATTTTTCACACTATTTTCTAAATTGTTTTCTTTATTATTCCTCAACTTATTTTCTTTATTATTTTTCACATCGTCTCCCAATTTATTCTATCCCTTACTTTCTCTTTTATCTATTGACTAGTTCCTACCCATCTATATACTATTGATATAAAAAAATATACATTTAAACTGAATTTTCTTAACCCAATTTACTATCCATCTACATACTATTGATGTAAAAGTCTCTAAATCTTAGACAAATTTTCTATATTTCATCTCCTTCCACCTTTCTAATAATAGCCATAAGTTCCTCCATATCTTCATAATTTACTTTTATCTTAGTATTCCTATCTATTACCTGGCTGTTCAAATCTATAAGATGTTCTAGAAGGTTTTCCTCTGTTATGTGACTGTTATGATGTAACGAAATTTCTATATTACTTACCCTTTTCAAATTATTCTTACTACAAATTTCTTTAACTGCACTAGAAATATTTTGCATCAAAAATGAATCATGCATTTATTTACCTCCATCCCATATTTAAATTTCAAAACTAATATTTTTTTATTTTCACATTTTAAATTATTTCTAATTTAGAACTTTACTTCACCCAAAGTAACTATTTTATTGAACACTTGTTTTTTTATATTATGAAAATTCTCCAAAAGCTCTTTACTTAATTCTGTTCCATAACTAACATCTAACCCTTCTATTCCTATAATGTACCCAGTTACATTCTTCATGCTATAACTATTTAAAAGCTTTACTAAACTTAGTTGATGCTGAGAATACCCCTTTTCGAAAAAATTATTGTTACCTTTAATGTCTAAAATTGAAATCTTACCCGGCTGAATTCCATAAAGAGTACAATCTAAAATAAGTATAAAATCCTCTTTATCTATAAAGCTTAAACAATAGTCTACATCTGTTTCCCCTAATATTACCTCAAAGTCTAGTTTCTCTAAATCGTCCTTTAACTCTTCCCCAATTAATATACCAATGGCGTCGTCTTTCATTATCCTATTTCCTATGGCTATAACCTTTTTTACCATAACCACCTCAACTTTTATATAGTCATAAATTCATTGCAAATTACTCTTATACTTTTTTGCTCTACTATTGCATCATCCTTTTTATTACTATGAATTTATTATCGCTGATCCTATTCACATCTTATATCTATGATTATCCCACGAAAAGCATTACATTACCTGAATTATGAAATTTCTCCGAAATGACTTGCATAAGAAGCAAAGGAACTGTTTAAATTTAATTTTAGAAATTTCATAATTCCATCACATTATACCTTATTGTGGGTTAATCATATCTATATCTTTTCTCTTATATTTATATTAAACTACTCTTATATCCATGGTAGAAAAGTCCTTGCTTAAAACATGAGTTGCACAAGAAACACAGGGATCAAAAGATCTGACTATCCTTCCTATTTCTGTAGGATTTTTAGGATTATCCACATATGTGCCAATCAACGCTTGTTCTAGTGCCCCTGATATTCCATTAGAATCCTTAGGAGATAAGTTCCAAGTGCTTGGTGTTATTATTGTATAATTTTCTATTTCTCCATCTTTAATATTCACATAATGAGCTAACGCTCCTCTAGTTGTATCTATAAATCCGTATCCTACAGCATTTTTAGGTAGCGTAAATGCCTTATTAGTGCTATTTTTAGGAACTACTGCATCTAAAAGCTGCAACATAATATTCGATATTTTTTTAGCTTCTAATGCTCTTGCCACAATTCTATCCATGGTTGAAATACCCCTTCTATATTCTCCACTTATATACATTCTAGCAAGTGGTCCAACTTGTGCTGCATGGCCTTTATATCTTGGAGCTTTTATAAAGCTATACCCTTGTTGTTTAAAAGGATCTACTTCCCAATTATTATCTGGTATATTTAATGTATTATCTTGTGCCTTATACCATGCTCTATATATATTTTCATTTATATTCTCTATATTTAGCTTTTCCTCCATTCCATCTATAATAATTTCAGGAGATACATAATAAATATCTTTTCCATAGCTATCAAATACTCCATAAGTCATTAGATTTTTACATCCCGCACCTATGTTAAAATAATCCCTATAGTATTTTGCTATTATACCTAAATCCTCTAACATATTATTTTCAATAAAATTTTTAATTTCTGTAACCAATGCTTTTATTTGAACAATCTTTTGAGCCGTTATGTTAACTGTAACTCCTCCAGCGAAGACTCCATGATTATGAGGAGCTTTTCCTCCCAAAACAGCTAATATTTCGTGGGCTTTTCTACTATAGATTAATGACTGAAAATAATCTTTAACAATTTTTTCACTTTCTTTTTTAGGTATTCTAAAATCTTCATGGTTAATTGAATATATTGGGTTTATATTAAATCCCTTAACATAATCTGGAACAACATATTGATAAAAATGCCTTAGATGATTCTGCAAAAATTCACTGCCATGAAGTACGTCTCTAATCATTTCTTCATTTTTATCAGTTTGTATATTAAAGGCATTTTCTAAAGCTCTTGCAGAAGCCATGGAATGCGCTGTAGAACATATGCCACATATTCTTTCAGTAAAGTAAATAGCATCAAGAGGTGGTCTTCCCTTTAGCATTTTTTCAAAACCTCTAAAGAGCATACCTTGGCTTTTTGCATCTACAATCTTATTTTTTTCTATATAAGCTGTTATCTGCAAATAGCCACTTATTCTAGTTACAGGGTTAATAACTACTTTTTCTGTCACATAATCACCCTCCTAGGTTAAAAATTTATAAATGGTTCCATAGCATCTGGAAACCCTTTTTGAGCACAGCCTATACATGGAGTATTATCTCCAATAGGCCAGTTTACATAATCATTCCATTTTCTAGTAGGACAATCCGTTCTTGTAACAGGTCCTCTGCAGCCTATTTTGAACATGCATCCCTTTTCTCCTACTGAATTTGCAAATATTCTTTTTTCAAAATATGCCCTTCTAGGGCACATATCATGTATGGTTACTCCATAAAAAATCACAGGCCTTCTGTCTTCATCAAGTTCCATATCTCCAAACAATATTAAATGAGCTAAAGTCCCCATAATCCAATCAGGATGCGCTGGGCAACCTGGTACTCTTATAGCTTCCCTATTAATTTCTTTTTTTAAATAATCAAAAACACTTATACATCCAGTAGGATTTGGTCGAGCCGCCGAAATTCCCCCATAAGATGCACAAGTACCAACAGCTAATATATATTTTGCTTTAATTGCGGCTCTCTTTACCTCTTCCATTCCCGTTATAACTTTTCCATTATAATTAGCTACCACATTATAAATTCCATTATCCTTAGTAGATATAGCTCCATCAACTATAAGAATAAACTCTGTATTAAGAGTATCTAATAATTGTTCTTGTGCTTGTTCACCCTGAGCTTTCATAATACTATTGTTATATTTAAAATTCACTAAGTCTGTTAAAAAATACCCTACATTAGGAGCACATCCATCTAGCAAAGAAATTATATTTCCAGAACACCCTGACGCCTCAATCCATACTAAATTCATCCTTCTTTTATTTCCCATTTTTATTTGAGATACTGCTGATTCTACCAAAGTCCTAGAAGTAACATTTTTAGATTTAGCTACTGGGCACATATCATATGTCATTTACAATTCCTCCTATTAATTGATAAATATAATAAAGAAAATTTATTGTTCCGAGCTCTTATGCAAATCATGGAGGAGAAATTTCATAATTCCACTACATTATTTTATGTGAATTAAGTACCAGTTATTATACCTACTTGTTCTAGACCTCTTAAAATCTGCTCTTTATTATGGCAAGTACTAATTTCTTTAGTTAAATCTCTTCCAGCTTTAAGTCCAAAATGTGTGCCTGCAGCCCAAGCTGCGTTATAAGTTACATCATAAACTACACCGTCTACAGCTACATAGGCTTTATTGCCATTCTTACCATCATATTTTAAAAGCTCTTCCAATGTAAAACTTTGTTGTCTCATATTTCTGCAGTTTCTCATTACATTTTCCATACTCCTCATGTTGTATATAAAATTTTTTAGCACACTTACCTTATACATCTCCTGCTGAATTAAGCTATTATAAAACATCTTTTCACACATATTAATGCTCCTATAGCTTATACTTTGGAGATTGCATATATTGCATTCCATTTTGTTTATGAAATTTTCATAAATTCCTAAATCCATATAGCCTTCCCCTAAAAAATATTACCTTTAATAATATGCCAAAATTAATTTTTAAATGCCTACTTTTACTTTCATATCCTAATCCTCTATCCTAAGCTCTTTATGCCAACTATATTTATCTTCTCCTTCACTTTATCGTCAAATTTCTTCCTATTCATTGCCTTATATTCTTACTTTCTTACTTCTTACTTTCTTTCTATCCCTCTATATTTGTAGTATTATAAGAGTTCTTTCGTTTTTTATAATATTCTCTTGGAGAGTATCCAAAATTCTTCTTAAATGTTCTAACAAAATTAGAATAATCCCCAAAACCACATTCTAAATATACCTCTGTCACAGGCTTCCCATCTTTTATCAATTCACTAGCTTTAATTAACCTTTTTTTCTGTATATAATTGTGTATGGTATATCCTGTTTGAGCCTTAAATTTATGCATCAAGTAGTATTTACTAACATAAAAAAGAGAAGAAAGCTTGTCTATGCTTAAATCTTTGTTTAAATTTTTATTTATATAATCTAATAGACAATTTACTGTTTTATCATATTGAATATCCTTCGTTTGCTGGTTCTTATATATATATATATTCATAAAAAGTCTGTTTAAATAAACCATAAGCTCCAAAAAAAGTGCATTTTTAAGTATTTCATTACCAAATCCCTGTGAAACAAAGGTCTCATCTAATTTATCCAAAGTATACTTTATATCTTCTAACCCATTACTATCTAATCTTAAAATATTTAATTTTCGCTTTTTAGTTAAACCAAAACAATTAAGAAGGTTACATCCACTTTTAGTGTGATTTTCGATAAATTCATGGTTTATCCATATAACTATACGGTCATATACTTTTTCGGAGTCAATAAGTGGTTTATGTATTTCACCACTACTTACAAAAAGTATGTCCCAAGGCTTTAATTTATAGGCTTTTCCTTCTATTAAATAAGTCACATTTCCTGAAAGAAAAATTATTATTTTATTAAAATCATGATAATGAAATTCCATGTCTAAATTCTTCTTGTCTTTTAAATGAAAAAATTTAAAATCTTGGTTTAAATATCCTCTCTTATTATTTTCATTCATATACTATCTTTAGCCGACAGGTTTTCCAGCTAAATTCACTCCTTTCTCTCAACTACTATCTAATTTACATATTTTTATGCTATGACACTTTTTGCAATATTTCAAGCACTATTAGCAATAAATATAGCAAAAATTACTTATATAATAATACTATAGTTTTGTAAATTCCTAATTTCTAGTCCCTAATACCAAGTTTCTAAAAAACATTTTGTTTGTATTACTTTAAAAGTACAAGGACAAAATTATAAATTGATAATATAAATTTTAGTATTTATAACTAGATTAGAATTATTTTAGTAAAAAAATACTATTGAATTACAATAGTAATGATGTGATAATAAGAATAATATATTTTAATATTAGGCACATTCAAAAAAATAACAAGTCAGTATGCTAGTTATTTTGCGTCATACTGCGTCACCAAAACCTGACGATAGTCCTACTAGCGGCGGAACCTGCTTCCTTGTCTGATACAAAATATACCAGCATCTTTAACTTGTTATTTCTTTTCATGTACCTTAAAGTTTATTATGATCAAAATTCATAAATAAATTTTATAAATATCTAAAATAAAATTATGTAAATATGAAAATTTAGACTATATAAAATGATGGAGGTATTGAAATGAATAAAAAATTAAGAGTGGGAATACTTGGTGCCACAGGATTCGTGGGCCAAAGACTTGTAACACTTTTACATGATCATCCTTTCTTTCAAATATCAATTTTGGCCGCAAGTAAAAGTTCAAAGGGAAAAAGTTATTATAATGCTATAAAAAATAGATGGAAACTAGAAAATGAAATACCTGAAAGAGTTAAAAGTATACTGGTAAAAGATTTACATGATATTGATGAAATTAAACATGAAGTGGATTTAGTATTTTGTGCTGTAAATATGCCTAAGGATGAAATTAGAGAATTAGAAGAGGCTTATGCAAAGGCAGAAATACCTGTAATTTCAAACAATTCTGCTCACAGGGGGACATCTGATGTACCTGTTATAATTCCAGAAATAAATCCAGAACATTTAGAAATACTAAAAGAACAAAAGAAACGTCTAGGTACTAAAAGAGGTTTTATTGTAGCTAAACCAAATTGCTCTATACAAAGCTATGTACCTGCCATAAATGCTCTTATGAAATTTAATCCAACTAAAATATTAGTATCCACTTATCAAGCTATATCAGGTAGCGGAAAAATTTTTTCAGATTGGCCAGAAATAATAGATAATGTTATTCCTTTTATAGGTGGTGAGGAGGAAAAAAGTGAGTTGGAACCATTAAAATTATGGGGACATATTGAAGGTAATAAAATAGTTAATTCTGCTGAACCTATAATTTCTGCTCAATGTATAAGAGTTCCAGTTTCTGATGGGCATTTAGCTACCGTTTCTGTATCTTTTGAGCATAAACCTTCAAAAGAACAAATTATAGAACTTTGGAAAGAATATAAAGGAGAGCCTCAACTTTTAAATTTGCCAAATGCTCCAAAACAATTTCTAACTTATTTTGAGGAAGATAATAGGCCTCAAACTAAACTAGATAGAGATTTAGAAAAAGGTATGGGCATTAGCATTGGAAGATTAAGAGAAGATAACTTATTCCAATATAAATTTGTTTGTCTTTCTCACAACACCTTGAGAGGTGCTGCTGGAGGATCTGTGCTTACTGCCGAACTTCTTAAGGCAAAAGGATTTTTAGACTAACTTCTAAGCATAACATAAAACCCTAGTCCAAAGTCGTCTTAGGTACATGAAAAGAAATAACAAGTCAAAATGCTAGTATGTTTTGTGTTAGATAAAAAAGCAGGTTCCATCTTTGGTAGACCATCGGCGGAACCTGCTGACACAGACACAGTATGATACAAAATAGACTACCATACTATTATTTATTTATATTGCGCGTTCTAAAATGTTTTTCTGGTGTATCTTCTGTTATAACTTTGAATTCATCTCCTTCATCTTTGTAATATTTTATTATATCCGGTAATGCTTTATAAGTATTTTTATTAACACCATGGCAATGCATTAATAAAAATATATTTGTAAACCTATCACTACCTTTAGTCCCCTCTCGATAAAGCTTCTGCGGTGGAGTTCTATAATCAATGCCATCACTTAGCTGCATGTTCCAATCATATATTTTAAATCCATAGCCATGAAGTTTAGCTAAAAATTCTTCATCTAGATGTTTATTACTTCCTCCTGGGAATCTAATTATTTTACTTTTAGTTCCTGTAACCTCATACACTGCATCGCTATATTGAAGCATTTCTTTAATAAAACTTTCTCTGCTCTTATATATTAAGTTTTGGATTGCTGTTTTTTATAATATTATAATTTTTTACATAAATTTTAACTCTTTAATCATTAAATCTTTTCCAATTTCGATATTTTTAAAGATATCTCTTGCATTATTTAAATATCCCTCAGGTTCATTTAATGAAGGACTAAAGTGTGTAAGCCACATTTCATTTACTTCTGCACTCTTAGCTATTTCTGCTGCTTCGCTAAAAAGCATATGCTTATTTCCAAGTGCTTTTTCTAAATAATCGTCACTGCCATACATACCTTCACATATGAATAAGTCAGACTTATAGCAAAGTTCTTTAATTTTATTTACTGGTCTTGTATCTGTGCAATAACTTATTTTTATTCCCTTTCTCTCAATTCCCAAAACTTCATTTCCTTCTACATTTTTACCGTTTAAAACTATGCTACCACCCTTTTGTAGTGTATTCCAATGTTCTACTGGTATATTTAATTCCTTAGCTTTATCTGGATCAAATTTTCTTCCTCTTTTTACTTCTATAGAATACCCAACACAAAGAACACTATGTTCTAAATACACGGAGTTTATAGAGTAATTGCCCATTGAAAAATCATATAATCCTTGTGAGGGTATTTCTAAAAGCTCTATATCATAAGGCAGATATGGTACTATAACCATTACTGCTTCCATTATTTCATGTAATCCCTTAGGACCAATTATGGTAACCTTTTCTCTTCTCTCGCTATTACCCAAGGTAGATAAAAGACCTGGAAGTCCAACTATATGATCTGGATGATAATGAGTTAAACAAATAATATCTATATTCTTAATTCCCCATCCCAATTCTTTAAGAGCCACTTGTGTTCCTTCTCCACAGTCTATTAAAATCATACTACCTTTACACTTACACAAAAGAGCCGTTAAATTTCTTCCTGGAAGAGGCATAGTCCCTCCTGTGCCTAATAATGAAACCTTTAGCATATAATCACCTTCTAGTAATATTATGCAATAATTATAGCACAACTAAATCTACACCACTAATCTTTCAGTCCATTTTCCACACATATCTCCAAAACATCCTATTTCTTTGTCATTTTCTAAAATTTTAACCACTTCACACCTATTTGCGCATCCTTTGCATTGAAAACTTTCAGATCCTACCTTACTATCTGCTATATTAAATCCTTTAAAATTTGTTTTAGCTCTTTTTTTCTTTAAAGTTTCTTTTCCTATAATTGCCGCTCCTATAGAACCCATTACATCATAATATGGAGGTATAACAACTTCTTTTTGTAAAGCTCTTTCAAAAGCTTCCTTCATACCTATATTGGCTGCCACTCCTCCTTGAAAAAATATCTTGGATTCTATTTCCTTTCCTTTGCCTACGTTATTAAGATAATTTCTGACCAAAGCCTCACATAATCCCATTATTATATCTGAAGGCTCATAACCTAGCTGTTGCTTGTGTATCATATCAGATTCTGCAAAAACAGCGCATCTTCCAGCTATTCTTACTGGAGTTCTAGACTTTAAGGCATACTCACCAAATCTTTCTATAGGTATCTCTAGTCTCTCTGCCTGTCTATCTAAAAAAGAACCAGTGCCTGCCGCACATACAGTATTCATTGCAAAATCAGTAACTATACCATCTTTTAAAATTATTATTTTAGAGTCCTGGCCACCTATTTCTAAGATTGTCCTTACTCCTTTGTCTAGCTCCAGTGCTGCTACTGCATGAGCTGTTATCTCGTTTTTAACTGAATCCGCTCCCACTAAAAAACCTGCTATAGTTCTCCCACTCCCTGTGGTCCCCACTGATTTAATTTCTTCATTTTCATATTTGTCCTTAAGCATATTAAACCCTTGCTGAATAGCCCTTATAGGCCTTCCTTTTGTTCTTAAATATATCTTCTCAATAATTTCCATACTTTCATCTAACATAACTATGTCAGTACTTACAGACCCTACATCTATACCTAAATGATACATCTTTCTCTTCTCCTCTCTAAAAGATCTAAAAAAGCTTCTATTCTAGTTACATAACCATTTTGTCCAGTCATCTCATCCAATACCAAAGTCATTATAGGGAAATCTTTATCCTTTGATATATTAGGTAGTATTGCCTTACTCACTATTTCAGGCATGCAACCCATGGGAAATAGTTGAATTGCCCCATCACATCCATTTTCACTGGATAAAACCGCCTCTCCTATACATTCTCTTGCATGACCTCCTATATATAAAGGCAAATACTCTCTGGATGCTTTTCTTATACTAATAGAATTCAATTTAAAATTTTTTAAAGCTGCATCTTTAACCCACCAGCTAGGAGTTAACGTTCTGATACTGCTAACACCATAATCCATAAGCTTATCTTCTATATATAAGTTGGAAAAGGGCTCTATTACTGTATAAATCTCTCCGATAATTGAAATCTTTAAAGGTTTTTTATTTTTATCCATTTTTATATGGCCTATTTTATTTCTATATTCTTTAAGTGTATTTAAAGCTGTATTTAGATTTTCAGCCTCTACCACATGTGTCCTACAATTTTGAAGTAACCTTTTACACTCGCCTTTATTCACTTCATATCCTGCATAATAATGCGCCTTAGCTTCTATTTCATCCATTAAATTTATTCCTCTAAGAGCTCTAAGACCCGCTCTTATTTTTTCCCAATTACCCTGGGAGCTATCTTGGATTATTTGCCCTCCCCGAGCTAAAAGCTCCTTCATTCCTATGTCTCCTGGATGATCTAGCACTATAAAATTCACCTCATATCCTAATCTTTTTAATAATTTTAACTGAAGCTCACAATACTCTCCAAATCTACAAGGGCCACAGCTTCCAACTATTATAATTGTATCTGCTCCCTTTTCTATGGCTTGAATGTAATTTCCTATCATTATTTTAAAGGGCAAACACATCTCCTCTGGTGAATATAATGCCCCTATTTTCAAAGCCTCTCTATTGCTAAGAGGTGGTACTACATATTCTACGCCTATTTCATCAAAAAACATTTTAGCTGCAATGTAAGCATTCCCTAGATGGGGAAATGTTATCTTCATATTTTTTTCTCCTTTCAATCATGTCCACAAAAGCCTCTACTCTAGTATTAAATCCTCCTTCGCCTGTTTGTTCATCTATTTTTAATATCAAAAAAGGAAATTCTCCTATTTTATCTTTTATAAGTTCTATAACTACAGAATCTATTCCACAGGCAAAAGATGATAAATAAATTATTCCGTTGATTTCTTTACTTTCCCATAGCTTAACCGCAGCACCATAAGACTTTCTAGCAAATGTCCAAAATGGTCTTTTTAGAAGCTCTCTTGAGTATTTATTAATGTCTTCATCGTGAAGATTTTCCTCTGTAATAACCCCTACACCTAGTTTATTAAGTTTTTTTACAATATTCATATTCATAAAACTATCCTGTACATTATATGGATGACCTAATAGTGCTATCTTCATATTATGCTTAGTATTGTTTATAAATATCCTATGCTCCTTTTGATCAAGTAAAGCTTTTTCATAGGCTCTATAAATTTTTCTTTTGTTCCTAGTAATATTCTTTCCAACATTACATAAATACTTAAAAAACTTTTTTTCATCGTAAGCATAAATTTCCCCATCAGTTATAGGCGGCATATCTGGTATGCTATTTTTTATCATCTCCGGAAGTCCACAAAATTTAGGACATATATACTCCCTAGGATAAAGTCTCATAACTCTAGGTATAACCATAAAATCACAGGAATCCTTTATATATGCCACATGTCCGTGGAATACCTTAATGGGCACACAAGCCTCATCCACTGCATACTTTACTCCTAAATTTAATATTTCTTTATTAGTGTTTGGAGACACTATAACTTCACAACCTAATTCTTCAAAAAAAGTCTTCATAAATATTTCGTATTTATAATACAATAATCCCTTAGGAATGCCTATTCTCAATATTATCCCCTCTTTCTTATGATTCCTATGTTTAATTAATGAACATTTATATAAAAAAATATACATCTATCTATATACTGTAATAAAAAATTTTTTTAAATCATATTTTAACATAGAAATAGTAGGAGGAATTTGTTATGAAGAATACTATTAAATCTTTTCTCTTTTGTTTATTAGTAGTACTTTCATTTACATTAGCTGCTTGTAATTATATAAAACTCAATAATGAAAAAACTAAAGATAATTACTATTTTTCTAAACTTGCAAATAGCATAGCTTTAAGTAATAAATACAAAATAACTCTTTTAGACACTAATTTTTATAAAGTTAAAGAATTAAAAGAAGAGGATGTAAGCACTATACTAAATTTTATGAATTCCCTAGATAAAAAGTCTTTCATAAAAAAACCTTTAAGGCTTCCAGAAAAGCCACAGTATAAAATATTTTTTAATTTGGATGAGGATAAGTTTGTTATAAATGTGTATAATGAACAATATATTTCAGTATTTCCTTGGGATGGTGAATATCCAATGGATTATATTGATATGACTAAAATGTATAAGGGATATAATTTGTATAACTTTTGTAAATATTTAATTCCCAATGATATGGAATAAACCATTTATAAAATCCCCTATAAAAAAACATTATATAGGTATATAATTATTTATAATACATGTTTTTTACAGGAGGATATATAATGAAAATACTTTCTTTTAACACTTTATATGCAGATATAAATAAAAAACTAACAAGTGCCAAATGGTTAAACAGAATAGGATTAAAAGAAGATATTATTTATAAATACACAAATGATGAAAAGTATTTAAAAACTTTAAAATATATGGTAGACAACATGGACTTTTCTGCAAAAACCGCCGTTATTTTATGTGAAAATATAATCAAAGATTATATTGACCTGACAAATGAAAATTCTATATTAGAAAAAATATATAAATTCACCTTGAGAAAGTCTTTTCCAAGTACAGTAAATGAAGATTTTTCTGAAGGCTTTTCGCTATTTTGTGGAATCTTTCTTAGAATTTTTAGAGTTATTAACGAATATGAAAAATACTGCAAAAACAATTCCTTTGAAAGCCTTTATCCCTTGATATTTTTATCCTCCCATGAAAAAAAATCCCTAGAAAGACCTGAAGAATACAATGCATTTTTAAAAGCTTTTAAAAAGGATTACTTATATGAAATGATGAAATTAAACAAAGAGGTAGTGGGGTTTAATACATTAGATCATATATGTGGAGTACATTATCTCTCCTTACATATAGCCCGTCAAATTAAAGATTTAGATATACCAATAGATTTAGGTAGAGTTTCTGGAGCTGCTGCTGGTCACGATATAGGTAAGTATGGCTGCAGGCAACAGGAGTTAAAAAAAGTCCCCAGACTTCACTATTACTATACAGACATATGGTTTAAAAGTCATGGTATAGACTATATAAGAAACATTGCCATAAATCATTCCACTTGGGATTTAGAACTTGAAAACCTATCTTTAGAATCTTTAATTTTAATCTACTGCGATTTTAGGGTAAAAAATATTGTCGAAAATAACCAGCTAAAGATGAGCATTCTTTCCCTTAAAGATTCCTTTAATGTAATACTGAATAAACTAGAAAATTTGGATGAAATTAAAGAAAAAAGGTATAAAAAAGTCTATGGTAAATTAAAAGATTTTGAAGATTATTTGATATATTTGGGCGTTAATATAAATGTAGATCATAAGCTTAGCCCCATTAACCCCTATATGGAAGAAACCCTTGAAAATTATTCACTACTTCAAGGAAATGATATATGTAAAAAATTAAAATTTCTATCTATAGAGCACAATATAAATCTCATGTATAAATTAAGAGATGAATATTCCTTAGATACTATATTGGATATGGCGAGAAGCGAAAAGGATTGGAAAAAGCTAAGACAATATATAAGGATTTTACAGGAGTATTCAACTTATTTAACTGGAAGTCAAAAGCTTCAAACAATAAAGTTTCTCTATGAAAATTTAATACATACAGAGGATGATATAAGGAAACACTGTGCTGAGCTTATAGGCTCTTTAATTTCAAATTTAGATGAAGAATACAGAAAAGATTTACCAGAAGATGTTAAGTTAAATTACACCTGGAGCATAGGAATATTAAAAGAATGCATGGATTCTCTTTTATATCCAGGATATAAATTTATTCCTAAACATAAAAATTGGATTATGGAAAGTTCTATAACCATGGTAAACTCTCTTTTTATAAATTCAAAAGAAAATATACTTCTAAAATATAGAGAAGTTATTCTATCTTTCTATAAAAATTTTAATAATAAGAATTTAAGTCTCCAAATAATACTTTTAGAAATGAGTAAGCATATACCAGTAACACCCCATGATAAGGATTTAGAAATACTTTTTGATTTTATTTTAAACTCCTTAAATAATAATGATATAAATTGCAGACTGTGCAGTCTCAAAGCTTGCTGCAACCTACTAACTAAAATGCCTTTTGAAAATAATTTTAAGGACATTTTGAGAAATGAACTAGAAGGTAGTAAAGTTTTTTTTAAATCTTCTTCTGAAACTTTATTAGTATTTAAATTAAAAAAACTTTTAAATTTAAATTCATGGAAAAATTCTCCTAAAAAAAGCTTACACTATACCAATGAACATATACAAAATATATTTCTAAGCAATTTAAAAACAGCCACCAGTTGGATAAATAAAAAAATTCAAATAGATATATTGCTTACAGAAGCTTTAGCTCATATAAAAGCCGAAGGGCTTCATACTTGCCTTCATTTTTGTAATTTGCTTAAAGTAAGTGATAGTGAAATAGTTAGAACTAAGGCTGGAGAGTCTATTTTAAAAATTCTCCCTCACCTATCTATGTCAGAAAAAAATGAAGTTTGTGTTGAACTATTACGTGCATTAGAAATAGAAGGACACCGTTTTACAGAGTACATCCCTAAATATTTAGGCAGAGCAATATTATACCTTAAGCCCAAAGAACTAGACGAGGTAATTGATGATTTAAGTCTTAAAATAAAAAGTGCAAAACCCAATATAAAGACATTACTCATTAAAACTGTAAGCACTTCAATTTCTAACTATCCTTTATATAAAGATATATTTAATGAAAAAGAAGGGGTATTTACAGGTAGACTTATAAAAATGCTTTGCATTATATTAAATGGTGTTGGAGATTATGAGCCTCTTGTAAAACATGCTTCCTTAACTTCATACGGCTCAGATATACTCTACTCGAAGATATTATCTCTAGAAGAAAAAATCTTTATATTTAAGTCTACTAGCAAAAAATTATTAACTCTTATGGACTTCAGTGACCAAGATGATTTATCATTTTTCACTAATTCCATTGTACTAAATAATTTATATAGATTTATTAGTGAATGTATTTTCCAAAACGGTTCTTTAGAGTTACCTATTAAAAATAATATAGCATTTTTTCCTGGAACCTTTGACCCTTTTTCATTAAGTCACAAAGAAATAGCAAAAAGCATAAGGGATATGGGATTTGAAGTTTATCTGAATGTAGATGAATTTTCCTGGTCCAAAAGAACCTTACCTAATTTACTTAGAAAAAAAATAATCGAAATGTCCATAGCCGATGAATTAGATATATATGTTTATCCTGATAATTTTCAGATAAATATAGCCAATGGAGAAAATCTTCAAACTTTAAAAGAAAGCTTTAAAAATTCAAAAGTTCATATAGCCATAGGAAGTGATGTGCTCTTAAACGCCTCTAGCTATAAAAAGAAAAATACCCTTTGTAAATTTCCTCATATTATATTTTTAAGAGGAAACACTAAAAAGTTAGAAAGTTATGCTAAAAATATTTTGGATGAATTTACTATACTAAAATTGCCTAAACAATTTTCTAATATAAGTTCTACTCAGATAAGAAATTGTATTGATGAAAGTAGAGATATATCCACATTAGTTGACCCTCTAACAGAACAATATATATATAAGTATGGATTCTATCAAAAGGAGCCTGATGACAAAGGTTTTATGGAATACTACTCCATAGATGTAGAAATAATTGAAAACCTAATTGTAAGTATATTAGAAGAATTAAAAGATTTTCTTAAACTTTCATCAGAAGAAACGGATAAATATTTTCACCATTTATTCCAAAAACCCTCTTCAAGAATACTTATTTTAAGAGACAGAAAAACTAAAAAAATCTTGGGTTTTTCTAGTTTCTACTGGCTTCGTTCCAGTATGCTCTATGGAGAACTAAATGATATGGAACTTTCCGAATACTTAAGAGAACACAGTTTAGGCAGAATAATTTTAATAGACAATATATATGTGGAAAATAAATACAAAATACCCTACTTAGAACAAATTCTAATTACGGAAACCCTGGGCTTTTGTATATCAAAGGATTATCAGTACGCTGTATATAGATGTGGTACAAATAAAACCATTTCCCAAAGTATATACGATATTTTAAAACTTCAAGGTTTTATAGAAATATCTTCAGGTAAAATTCCAACTTTAGTGGTTAATATGAATAATCCATATATAATAAATTTAGATATGGAAAACTTACTAAAGGAACCCTTTAGGAATAACTTAAAAATTAAAAATGCCTTAATAAGCAGCAGAAAAAATCTTCAAAATGCTTTAACAAAGTTATATCCTGGAGAACTTATATTATCTTTTCATTGTCATATGACCTACAGTAGTATGGTTAAAAAAATATGCAATGAAAATAATGTGCCGCTAGAAGAATTAAAACTAAAAAAACTAGGAGACTGTATGTGTGTTCCCTATGGAGACTTATTAGATAGGTACATAATACCTAATACAATAACTAAATCTTTACACACTGAAAAGTACTTTCAACCGGATATGAAAAGCTTTTTTATAGGAGAATTCCCTTACTATTTAAATCTCCAAAATCAAGTTAAAACAATAAAATCCTTTAATAGACCTGTTATACTAGTGGATAACCTTCTTCACAAGGGGCATAGAATAAAAGCACTATATCCTCTTTTTAAGGATGAGAATATATATATACAGAAAATAATAGTTGGAATTATGTCTGGAAAGGGCAAAGATTTAATGGATATACAAGGTTATAAAGTGGATAGTGTTTATTTTATACCAAGGCTTAAAATATGGTTTAATGAAACTGCTTTATACCCATTTATTGGTGGAGATGCTATATGGAGAGGAGTTAAACCTAGGAGAAATTTAATTCCTTCAGTAAATTCTATAATGCCTTATACCCATCCATCTTTCATAGAAAATTCATCCTTTAATGCCATATATAATTTATCTAAAACTTGCTTAGAAAATTCTATATATATTTTTTCTATACTAGAAGAAGAATTTCACAGGTTAGAAAAAAGAAGTTTAACCCTATGGTCTTTAGGTGAAGTATTCACTATTCCAAGGTGTCCTGAAATTGGCAATGATATAGTTTATGACTTAAATTTAAGTCCTTCTCATTACTTGAAAAATCAATTAGACACTTTAGAAAGATTTAGTACTATGATTAAGGAATAGAAAGAGGTGTACCTATGTATTACTATAGTTTTAAAAATAATTTAATAGTTTGTCACCAAGATATAAATAACTATAATAATGTTAAAGCAACAGATTTTAAAAAAGTTTCAGAAGATTACTGCTGCAATTTTAATGGAAATATATTTGTATTATTTAAACTTAATCCTCTTAATTCAAGAAGGAGTTTTTGTATAAACAATGAAAAACTATTGTACTTAGAAAAAGAAACTTTAGATATATTAAGAGAACTTAATAAAGCTTACAAAACACCTAACTGGTTGATTTCTAAAATAAGAAAAAGTAAAGTTACTGGTATTAATACAGAATATCCAAACTGGAAAGACTCATTGAACCATAATTTTCCATGCATGTATAATAATAAATCCTGTTTAAATATAAATGTAGTTGGACTTGGAGATGTTGGGGGCACTTTAATAACTGGTCTTAGACTTTTAGGCGGAGAGTTTATCAATAAAATTGGCATTTATGATAAGGATATAAATAAACTAAAGAGATGGAATTTTGAATGTAATGCCATAGCTTCTGCTGATACTAGCTTGAACTTTCCTTCTATAATTCCCTTAGAAGAAAAAGACTTATTTAACTGTGATGTATTTGTATTCTGCGTTTCCGTGGGAGTTCCTAAAGTTGGTGATGAAAAAGAAGATGTTAGAATAACTCAATTTAAGGGAAATCACAATATTATAAAATTTTACGCTAAGCTCGCTAGAAAAAATGACTTTAAGGGTATTTTTGCAGTGGTTTCGGATCCTGTAGACTTACTTTGTAAATCTGTTTTTCAATGTAGTAATACAGATTCAGAGGGACACTGGGACTTTAAGGGATTAGCTCCTGAGCAAATAAGAGGCTATGGATTAGGAGTAATGAATGGAAGGGCCTTATACTACTCAAAAGATATAGCTCCAGAGTATGAAACTGAAGGCAGAGCCTTTGGTCCCCATGGTGAAGGCCTATTTATTGTCAACAGTATCTACAATTACAATGAGCAATTATCTCTTCTACTCACTGAAAGAACAAAAAAAGCTAATTTAGAAGTTAGAGCTGTGGGATTTAAACCATACATAGCCCCTGCCCTATCCTCTGGTACAATTTCAATATTAGACACTCTAAATGGAAACTGGAATTACAGCGCTACATTTATAGGCGGAAATTTCTTTGGCTGTAAAAATAGACTTACAGAGGCTGGAGTAGAAGTTGAAGCTCTCCAACTTTCTGATGAAATATTTATAAAACTCCAAGAAACCTATGATTTATTACAAAATACCTATTCATCAATTACAAAACATTAATTGAACTAGCTCCACCACTAACTATATATGCTAAATTATCACTTACAATGTATAGAAGTATTATTTAAAATAATTCTAATACCACTGAAGTAGAGAGTTCCTATAAAAACTTTTTTTAATAAGAATTCCCTACTCCGTGTATAAAGAAGGTGCGTTCTGTTGATAGAGCTTTATGTTATAAAACCAAATAAAAATTCCTCTCCTATGCTGAATAAGATGATAAACTCTGCAGTAGATGGAATAAATTATATTTTAATAGACAGCATAAGTGATAACTTAAATTTAAAAAATAAAAAATTACTTTTTGCACTGGAACTAGAAGATATAGGATATGACATAAGTACTATTTATTTTCTTTCACAACTTTACAAAAAAGGCATGGATAGCTTAAGTGGATCTACAGCTATGGTTCTAGTGCATAGTCCTTCAGATTTAGGAACCAAAAGAGCTGCCCAGGATTTAATATTTTTAGCTAACAATTTAGGTTGCTCATTTATAGGACACCCGTTAGTGGAAGCTACTAACTCTTTAAAAAACTTTTTAACCTGGCAAAAGACCATTAACATACCCCTTGAAGATTTGTGCTTAAAGATGTGCTCTAGAACTGCCAACAGACTCATGGATTACAATCTTATTAAAATAGAAAGCCCTAAAATTTTGGTTCTATATTCTAGCCCACATAAAAGATCTAATACATTAGATTTATGGCATATGGTTTCTGAAAACTTAAAAAACTATTCCATTAAAGAGCTTCAAATTGAAAATGGAGAAGTACAAGATTGCAAAGGATGTAACTATAACCTTTGTATACACTACGGTAAACAAAATAAATGTTTTTACGGAGGAATAATGATAAAAGAAGTGCTTCCCTCCATAGAAGCTTCTGATATTATTATTTGGCTTTGTCCTAACTATAATGATTCTATAGCTGCAAACTTAACTGCTGTTATAAATAGACTTACCGTATTATACAGAAAAATAAGTTTTTATGACAAATGCTTTTTTTCTCTTGTAGTGTCTGGAAATTCTGGCAGTGATTCAGTTGCGAAACAGCTTATAGGTTCTCTAAATATAAACAAAGGTTTTAGATTGCCACCATACTTTTCTCTTATTGCTACTGCCAACGATCCTGGTTCAATTTTTAAAATAAAAGATATAAAGCATGAAGCCTACAAGTTTTCTAAAAATATAATGAATAATATATAAGGTGATTATCCCACAATAAGCATTACATTACATGAATGAGGAGAAATTTCATAATTCCATCGCATTGTACCTTTTTTTGGGTTAATCATAAGGTAAAATTTAAATGTTGTATAACATAGGTAAAACACGTGAAATATTGATAAATTAGAAAAAGATTACGCAAGTTGCAGCGCAAAATATCAAGAAAATATGAATTAAATAAACAAGGCAGGTGACATAAATAATGTATACTAAAGGAGATTTTCATATGCACACTACTGCATCAGATGGTGGTTTATCACCTTTGCAGTTAATAGATATTGCCCGTAAAGAAGGCTTTGATGTGATATCCATAACGGATCACGATACATTAGATTCCTTAGAAAGTGGAATTAAAATAGGTGAAGCTTTAGGAGTAAAGGTTATTCCTGGTGTAGAACTTTCTACTATTCATAATGAGGAAACTGTTCATATACTAGGTTATTTTAAGAATGAGGAATATAAAAATAAAGATTTTAATAAATTTCTTCAAGATATAAAGGATTTTAGAGTGGAGAGAAGTAAAAAAATAATAACTAATCTAAAGAAGTTTTTTAATATAGATATAGATTACCAAAAGGTTATGCATGATGCAAAGGGTATTATTGCAAGGCCACATATTGCTAAAGCTATAATAGAAAGAGGTTATAACTACAGCTGGGAGTACATATTCTCAAATATTATAAGCAGTGATAGCCCAGCCTATGTTCCAAATAAAAAAATATCTACAAAGGAAGGTATTCACATATTAAAAAATCTCGATGCTGTAGTTGTTCTCGCACATCCAGTTTTAATAAAAAAAACATCTATAGAGGATATTTTAGAGCTTCCCTTTGATGGAATAGAAGCCATATATCCTCTTAATAGTCCTGATGAAGAAAGGAAATTTATAAAATTAGGGAAAAAAACAGGTAAGCTAATAACTGCCGGTTCCGACTTTCATGGCATAAATGACAAAGACAATAATCATGGAACATTAGGTGATGTATACCTTGAAGGCGAGTATTTAAACAACTTTTTAACTAAGGCACATTTAAATAAATAACAAGTCAGTGTACTAGTCTATTTGACTTGTTATTCCTTTTCATGTACCTAAACTCTTTAATTAAAATCAAATCCCCAATCACCAGTCCCAGATCCTTAAAAAGTAATGATACTTAATATGGATTGTGGATTAATGATTGGGGATTACTATTATCTAGTATTTCCTATAGAATTATAATCTAATATTTTTATATAATTATACTTTTGAATTACATTTCTAATTATACTTGTAATTTATAATTATGCTTCTAATAAGAATGCGTAGTAAGCTCTTTCAGCTTCATATATATCAGCTTTGCTTGCTACTTCCCATGGAGCATGCATGTTGTGAAGAGCAACACCTGAGTCTATAACTTCCATTTCATATTGAGCAAGAATGTAAGCTATAGTTCCGCCGCCGCCTTGGTCAACTTTTCCTAGTTCAGCTGTTTGCCAAGAAACATTGTGTTTTTCCATTATGCTTCTCAACTGAGCTATAAATTCTGGATTAGCATCGTTGCATCCGCCTTTTCCTCTAGCTCCTGTATATTTGTTAAATACTATACCTTTACCAAAGTAAGCACAGTTGTTCTTTTCCATAACTGATGGATAATTTGGATCAAATGCAGCACTAACGTCTGAAGATAACATTTTTGAATTTTTAAGAGCTCTTCTTACTTTTAATTCACTGTAATCCCCAGTTAAATTCATAACTTCTGCTACTGCATTTTCAAAGAATCTTGAATGCATTCCAGTTGCTCCAACACTTCCTATTTCTTCTTTATCTACAAGTAAAGTTACACAAGTTTTTTCTGGATTTTCTATTTTCATCATTGCTTCAAAAGAAGTGTATGCACATACTCTATCATCATGTCCATAAGCAAGTACCATACTCTTATCTAATCCATAATGTCTTGCTCTTCCTGCTGGAACTACTTCTAATTCAGCTGAAACAAAGTCTTCTTCTTCTATACCATATTTTTCATTTAACATTCTTAATATATTAGCTTTAACTCTGTTTTTAGCTTCTTTATCTTCTACTGGCATACTTCCGAATGTTATGTTTAAGTTTTCTCCTTCAACACCTTCAGCAAGAGTTTTTTTCATTTGATCAGCTGATAAGTGAATTAATAGGTCAGATACTCCAACTACTGGATCATTTTCATCTTCTCCTATTACCATGTTTACAAGAGAACCATCTTTTTTAACAAATACTCCATGTATAGCTAGTGGAATTGTTACCCATTGATATTTTTTAACTCCACCATAGTAGTGAGTTTCTAACATTGCAAAATCTGCATCTTCATACAATGGATTTTGTTTAAGGTCTAATCTAGGAGAGTCTACATGTGCTCCTAATATTCTCATACCTTTTTCCATTGGTTCTTTACCTACTACAAATAAAGCTAATGTTTTTCCCATGTTATTTGCATAAACTTTATCACCAGTTTTTAAAGTTTTACCTTCCTTTACTAGCTCTGCTAAATTCTTATAGCCTGCTTTTTCAGCCATAGCTATGCATTCGTTTACACATTCTCTTTCAGTTTTACACTTTGACATGAAGTCTATGTATCTATCACATAGAGCATTTAAATTCTCCATATCTTCTTTAGTGTATTTGTCCCAAGCAAATTCATATTTTTTTTCTAGATTTTGTTTTTTTTCTGTCATTTTTTTCTCCCCCCTATTGAATGTTTAAATCATTATTTACATTGTACTAAATTATATAACAAAATACAAATATGTTTTTTTGTGTTTTACTGATAATATTTGTACTTATTAATAGATTTATGGCACTTTAAATAAATTTATGCCGTTTAACATAATTTTATGCCATTCAACATAATTTTATGGTATTTATTTTTTCATATCCATTCTTTTTTCTATGGTGTCCACAGGAGTTTCTCTTGAGTTTAAACTGTATCTAAAATTAACTGCTGCTGCTTCTATAATAACTGCTATATTTCTTCCTGGTCTTATAGGGATTGTAAGCTTTCTCACATCAACTCCTAGTATATTTGTGTAATCCTTATCTAGTCCAAGTCTGTCGTAATGTTTTCCCTCTTCCCATTGTTCAAAATTGATTATTAAATGAATTGTCTTGCTCTCCAGCACTGAGCTTAATCCATAAAGTGCAGGCACGTCAATTATTCCCATGCCTCTAACCTCAAGCATACCTTGAGTTATAAATGGTGATGATGCCTTTAATATACCATCGATAGCTTTTATATCCACCGCATCATCTGCCACTAATCTATGGCCTCTTTTAATAAGCTCTAATGCAGTTTCACTTTTACCTATGCCACTTTCCCCAGTTATAAGTATACCTATGCCATATACATCTACTAGAACTCCATGTACCCTTGTCTCTGGTGCTAATTTATCATCTAAATAACTCATAAGTTTACTTATGAATCTTGTAGATATATTACCTGTTCTTAAAATCCATGTATTACTTTTTATAGCATTCTCTATAAGTTCCTCATGACATTCTTGGTTTCTTGTTATTATAACACAGGGTGTTTGAAATTGAAAAAATTTCTTTAGCCTCTTCTTCCTGAGCTCAATAGACATAGCATCCAAAAAACTCCATTCCGCCATGCCAACTACCTGAACTCTTTCATTGGCAAAATAATTATAAAACCCTGCAAATTGAAGACCTGGTCTATTTATATCACTTACATTTATACTTACATCATCTTTTCCTTTAACCAAAACTTCTAATCCTAATTCATCTATTATTTCTTCTACTGTTACCCCCATATATATTTTCCTTTCTTATTTTATTTAAAATTACTATCTGCAGGAAACCTTTTTCAAGGTATTAAGTTGGACTCTAAAATTACCCTTTATTATTCCTATATACTGATCCCTTAATTCTTTTTGCTCTAATTTCTCCTCAGGGGTAAGTCCTTCATCAGTACTCTTTTTATATAAAAAGTTTATTCTTCCTATTAACTCTTCCATACCCATATTATATCCTCTCCTAATATATTTTATGAATATCTAATCCCCGGCGGTCAATCCTCAACAAAGATTTTATCTACACCACTTCTTTTCTAGATACTAAATTATAGATTTTAAACTAGGGAGCTCTAATTTGCAAATTATATATTTGTAAAACTACATTAATAATTCTTTATACTACTATATATTTTTTTTGATATATTTATATTCCTACATAATACATTATATCAAAATTTAAATTATATTGAAAAGTTTTTGCCAAAATTTTTTTATTAAAGGTAAAAAAACTGTAATGTAGAATATTAAATTATGAATATGATTAAACCACAATAAGGTATAATGTGATGAAATTATGAAATTTCTCCTCCATGACTTGCATAAGAGCTCGGAACAATAAATTTAATTTAAGAAATTCTAATCTTTTAGCCATATAAAATTATCTAACGCTCACATTCAGCGTCCTGCCTCAGGTTCGCTAGCCTGGCGTCCTTGCCAGGCTTACGATAATTTTATCTGTCTAAAAGAAGAATTTCTAAAATTAAATTTAAACAGTTCCTTCGCTTCTTATGCAAGTCATTCCAGAGAAATTTCATAATTCAGGTAATGTAATGCTTTTTGTGGGATAATCATGAATATATTTTGTTTACTAATTGAAAGGGGGAAGTGGGACAACCACGTATATATGAAAATAGGTATAATAGGCGGTACAGGCGTTTACGATAGTTCATTCATTAAAAATTCAATGAAATGCCATATTACTACTAAATATGGTGAAATACCATACATAAAAGGTACTAGAGGAGCAACTGAAATTTTCTTTCTAGAAAGACATTCCGCTGGTCATAAACTAATACCTTCAAATGTAAATTATAAGGGAAACATAACAGCTCTAAAAGAATTAAATGTAGATTTAATCATATCTACTGCTGCTGTAGGTGGTATCAATAATTGCAGTGTGGGAGATTTTGTACTATTAGATGACTTTATGGATTTTACTAAAAATAGAAGCTATTCTTTTTTTGATGAGAAAGGTTCAGGAGTAATGCATGTGGATATGACAGAGCCTTATTGTAGAGAAATAAGAAAAAATCTTATAAAAGCTTTTAATGCACTAAAAGCTCCATTGGTTCATAGGGGTACTTATATTTGCACTGAGGGGCCTAGGTTTGAAACTCCTGCCGAAATAAAGATGTATAAAATGCTCGGCGGAGATGTGGTAGGTATGACCAATGTACCTGAAGTTATATTAGCAAGAGAAGCTTCCTTATGTTACGCTACAATAGCTCTTGTAACTAACTACGCTGCTGGAATATCTAATAACCCATTAACTCACAGAGAAGTAAGTGAAAATATGAATAAAATGATGGCAACATTAAAAAGCGCTCTAGAATATTTCATAGACCATATAGAATTGAATAATTGGTGCTGCAACTGTAAAGATGCTTTAGATGAATTAAACTCTTTAAAATAAAATTTTAAGAGCCTCCTATGAGGCTCTTAATTACATTTAATAAGTTTCCCGACATGCCGTTTAGCTTATAGTACACACCCGGCTATACACCAGGTGGGTTCTTCGCATCTTAATTCTATCAAAATTTAATAAAATATCAAATTCTTCATATCCTTAAGAATTTTGAAAATCCCTATTCTATTGTGTCGGTTGAACCAATAAGCCTTGCGAACACTTCAGGATAACTTTATATTTATTATATCATTTTAAAATTTATATACAATAGTATATGCTCCCCCAAATTCATAATTGCATAAATCTTTATTGTTTTTTTAATTATTTGTATTTTTTCAAAGTAGTTAAATTTTTATTTCATTTAATGTATAATGATTTTCTGTATAAAAAATTTATTTTGGAGGTTGCATTATGGACATAAATATAATAGGAGTACCATTATTCTATGGTTGTGATAGAAAGGGTGTTGATTTATCACCTAATACACTAAGAGAAAATGGCATTATAAACATTATTAAGAAGTACAATCATAAAGTTTACGATCTTGGAAACATATACGTTCCAGAGGTTGCAGAAGAAAATAAGTATACGCACAACAATAAAATGAAATATTTAAAAGAAATTGTAGACGTAAATACAAACTTAGCGCATCAAGTATATACCTCTATAAACTCAGGTAATTTTCCATTAGTCATTGGTGGAGATCACGCTCTTGGTCTTGGAAGCTTAAGGGGTGCTAATAGAAAATATTCTAAATTAGCAGTAGTTTGGATAGATGCTCATGGCGATATTAATACCCATGAAACCACTCCTTCTGGAAATGTTCACGGTATGCCATTGGCTGCAGCTATGGGAATAGGTCATGATGATTTAACTAATACATACTATCATGGAGTAAATGTAGACCCTGAAAATGTATTTTTAATAGCTGCTAGAGACTTAGACAAAGGTGAGACTCAGCTTATTAAAGATAAAAACATAAATTTATATTCTACGAATACTATAAAAGAAATAGGCATTGAAAAAGTAATGGAAGATGTTATTTGTAAGCTAAAATCTAAAGATATAGATGCAGTACACCTAAGTTTTGATATAGACTGCCTAGATTCAAATTTAGTGCCTGGAACAGGAACTCCTGTATGCGAAGGTATAGAAGTGTCTCACGGTAAATATGCTTTAAAAGCTCTATTAGAAACTAATTTAATTTGTTCTTTAGATTTCGTAGAATTAAACACCAAATTGGATTTTTCACCACAAACTTTAAATCTTTGCTTAGACTTAATCGACTGGATATCAGAGCATCTCTAACTCGGTTATTTTTTATCCAATTAAAGACTAAACATTTATTGATTAAGTCCCCTAGTATTGCTAAATCAGGAGCCTTATCATTATCACTCATAAAAAAACAGTTATGGATTAAGCCCTAAAATCTCTAAGTATATTACTTATACATAGGAATTCTAGGGCTCTTTTTATATTTTAGTATTATAATTTTATCACTATCAAGCATTGCTATTGATATAATAAGACATATTTCTTAACCCTTCCATTAGGGCACATTTAAATAAATAATAATTCAGTGTGCTACTGCGTCAGCAGAACCCGCCGATAGTTCTACCAAAGGTGGAACTTGCTTCCTTGTCTCACACAAAATATACTAACATCCTTGACTTGTTATTTCTTTTCATGTATCTAAAAATTATAAAAGTTCAATAAACTTATTTATAAATTCATCTGCCTTTTTATACTCCTCTTGTGATGGCACAAAATTTACCTTATATCCTGATTCTACTACCTTTAATTTTAAACTTTTCATTCTATCAGTTAGCATTGGTACACCTTCGCCACTCCATCCATAAGATCCAAAGGCTGCTGCTACCTTTCCTCTATTTACTATAGGTGAAACAAAGGATAATAAATCCCAAGCTGGTTTAACGGCATCTTGATTTATTGTTGGTGATCCTATCATAAATCCAGGAGCCTTTTCAATCATATCCACCATCTTATTCATGTCTGTAGTGGTTATTTCGTATACTTCAGATCTATTTCCGCTTTCCTCTAATTTATTTTGGAAGTATCTAGCCATCTTTTCTGTATTACCATAAGCTGAAATATAAAAAATAGGAATTATTTTTTCTTGTGGAGTTTCTACTGTAGCCCACTTCTTATATAAATTTAAATATTTTTCTAAATCATCTACATGTATAGGTCCATGGCTTGGAGCTACTACTTTAAAATCTAAATCTTTAATCTTGTTTAACCCTGCAAGTACAAATTTTTTAAATGGTCCCATTATAACTTCAAAATAGTATTTCATTTCGTCAAAATACTCTCCAGTACAAGCATCTGTCATACACCCCTGTGGACAATAATGACATCCTAAAAAATCACAAGTAAAAAGTGTCTTATCCTCTTTAGCATAAGTAAACATAGTATCTGGCCAATGTAAATTTGGTGCATATATAAATTGAAGCGTAGTTTTTCCTAAACTTAGTTCATCTGGCTTATCCATAGCATTGAAATCTATATTAGTTATACCTTTGCTGTAAATTAATGCTGCTTTTGATCCAATTACCTTTGCCTCTGGAAAATCCTTTATAAGTTTAACTAATGAACCACTGTGATCTAACTCTGTATGCTGAACTATTATGTAATCTACTTTCTTATCTCCTATAACGCTCTTTATATTGCTTAAAAACTCATCATAATACCCATCTTTAACTGTATCTATTATAGCAACTTTTTCATCGTTAATTAAATAGGAGTTATATGTGGTTCCTTTCTTAGTTTCCATTATTATGTCAAAAACTCTAAGTTCAGGATTTTTGACTCCAATCCAATATATATTTTCTTTTAATTTTTCTACAGCCATAACTATACCTCCAATATCTATTGTTATTACATATATATAATTATATTACCATAATATACTTTTACTTTCAACTAATAATAATTATTACATAGTTATTATTTAAACATACCATTCACATTTCTTATCACAGTCACTATTATTCACTTTAAATTATAATACTTTAAATTTAAAATGAATATCTTAATTCCATAGGAGCTTCAACCTTAAATTTTACATTTTAAATTTAACCCATATTTATATTTCCTTTATTTATCTACTGCAGCTCTCAAAATTTATGTGCAAAGATTGATTTACTTACTTTTACTAGTATTCCTTTTATTTTTACTTTTATTATAAATTTTATTATGCTTATAAATCCACCACCAAACCATTACACTATCCACTAGTACTCTGGCTCACTAGCATGCTAAATACAATCTACTATCCTTTTTAAAGAAAATATCTTCATCTTTTTCTTCTATTATTGCCTTACCACCAGTTATATCTATAATTCTTTTTTCAAATTGTTCTTTTTTATCTATTTCAAAATAAAATAAAAGAGTTACTCTGTCTGTATATATTGTATCTTCAATATACCATCCATTCTGTTCACAAGTGTATTGAAGTTTTCCTAACATATCATAATCTATTATTATTTCTATAGGCATTCCCTTTACTTTTTCTACTATTGCTGCTTGTTCTATAGCCATAGCTGCTGATTTTGAGTAGGCTCTTATAAGTCCTCCTGCTCCTAATAATATCCCTCCAAAATATCTAGTTGTCACCACAACACAATCAGATACATTGTTTTTCTTTATAACTTCTAAAACAGGTATACCTGCTGTACCTTGAGGTTCCCCATCATCACTGTATCTTTGTATTCCTTTGTTTTCTCCTATGACATATGCATAAACATTGTGAGTAGCTTGCTTATGCATATTTCTTATTTCTGTTATAAATTCTTTAGCCTCTTCTTCCGTTTCTACTCTTTTTATATATCCTATAAACTCTGATTTTTTTTCATAAAATCTAGCCTCAGCCCTGTCCTTTATGGTTAAATATCCCACTAAACCATCTCCTCTTAAAGTTGTGAAGCTTCCATATGATTAATGTACTCATCCACCGCCCTGATTATATACTCTTTATTCCATTTACTTTTTATCGCCTCGAGCTTTTGTAAATTTAACTGACTATTCAATTTATTTAGTGCTTTTATAGCATATAAAACCACTTGAGGATTTTCATCATCTAATGCCCTAACTAAAGCAATTTCGCAATCTTTATCCTCTATTTTACCCATGGCAGATACCGCAAGCCTTCTAATGCTAGTGAATTTGTGTACTGAAGCTTTTTTTAATATATCCGTCCCATCTTTTAATTCTCCTAATATCCATACTGCCCTCTCTTTACTTTTAGGTGGCATATCTGCATAATTAGACTTTATATAATTTATTAACTTTTCTTTTGCTTCTCCAGTTACAAATTTTAAAAACAATTTTCTATCCTCTTTACCTGCTTGATATATGGACGTAAAAAGTTCTTCTACACTTGAATTTTTAGCTAAAAATCTATACCTTATTTTACCTTCTATTATGTGGTTTTGCACCTTTATTTTATCTAAATTTCTTATTTTTGAAATAGCCTCTAAATCCTTACCTTCCAAAAAAAGAAAATAAGAAATATCCTTGTCATCATAATCTTGTATATTCTTCCATTGAACATTCAGTAAACTCTTTTTCACTACTTATTCATCTCTCTTTTATTTCTATTTTAAAACATCATAAATAATTTTAAGTCCCTTTTCTAAGTCCTCATTAGATATCTGCGAAAAGCTCACTTTAAAATATCGTTTACCCTCATGAGGAAATTTATAAAAAAGAACCCCTGGTGTAATTAATATGTTTTTTTCTTTACACTTATAAAAAAGACTAATGCTGTCTATTTTTATCTTATCAGATATTTTCAAATAGAAACTTAGTCCGCCCTGTGGTTCATTAAAGGCAACTTTATCCTTTAATATGTTTTTTATCTTTTCCCTAGTAAATTTATATTTTTCTACATATATATCATTAAGTTTATTTATATACTCTTTCCAATATCCTTTTTTTATATATAAATCAAGAGTTCTTTGCATTAAACTAGAGGTAGATATATCTGTATTTATCTTTGAATTTTTCATAGTCTCTATAAATCTTACTGGTGAAACTAAGTAACCTAACCTTATACCTGGCAAGAATATCTTAGAAAAACTTTTTATATATATTACCCTATCATTTTTATCTAGACTCTTAAAACTTTTGTACTGTAAATTTTCATTATATATAAGTTCTGATAAATAATCATCTTCTATTATATAGAAATCATATATATCCGCTAGCTCTAGTATCTTTTTCTTTTTGTCTAAGCTATAACTAATACCCGTTGGATTTTGGAAATAACTCATAGTATAGAAACATTTGATTTTATGTCTTTTTAAAACTTTCTTTAACTGTTCTATGTCAATTCCGTCATGAAGCATGTCTGCTTCTATTATATTAGCTTTTTTCCATTTGAAAACGGATAATGCACCACTATACGTTGGTTTTTCTACAATAACATTGTCATTTACATTAACTATAGACTTTGTAACTATATCTATACCTTGCTGCGCTCCAGATACAACAAGTATATCCTCATCATTCAGTTCTCCTTGCCAAAAAAAATGATTTATACTCTTTCTAAGTCCATGGTAACCAAGGGTTTCTTGATAAACTAGGGCCTCAGCCCCATCCCTATCCAAAACCTCATCTATTACCTTCTTTAAAACATCTACAGGGAAGAAATCTACACAAGTAGCCTCCCCCGTAAAGTCTATATATTTTTCCTTAGGATGATCCATAGCGTTTTTAAAGACCTTGGCATATTCTTTTCTAAAACCTCTTCCACTATTTTTCCTTTTAGCATAAGTTCCACTGCCAATTTTTTGTACTGCATATCCTTCTTCTTCTAGCTTCCTATAGGCATTTACTATAGTCACATTGTTAACTCCTAAATAATCAGCTAGTTTTCTGATAGAAGGCAATTTATCTCCTTCTTCTATTTTAGATGTTTCTATAAGCTTTTTAATATTTTTATATATTTGAATATATTTATTTTCTTCCTCTTGAAAATTAACTTTATATTTTTCCATTTAATCACCGCACATACAGTTTTACATTTATATTATGCTATTTAAACAAAGTAAACATTTTCCTTAAATAACACATTTCCTTCTATAGATTTATAATCTCTTGTTTCCTTCTTTAAAAGATTCTTCTCACATAGCTTATTTAATATTTCTTCCATATCTATATCAAAATCCTTAAATAATTTATCTCTTTTAATGTCCTCTGCACTTAATAGAGAATCTTTTTCTCTTATATACTCTAATAAAAATCCAGTTACATTTCTTAAATCCTTATCAATTTCTGTTTCTATATAAGATATAATACCCTTAATTCCCTCATCAGCCTTTAAATTATTAAAAAATAATTCGTCTACATGAGCCCTAAAATTTTCATCTATATTCATACTTGTACTCATAACATCTTTACTTACCATATATCCTGATGAATTTATTTTAAGTTTTGCAAAATCTTCTGAGCATTTTATAGCTGAAGTATAAGCAGTATATATTCTATTATTTGCTAAGTATTTCTTACAAACCCCAATATTTTTTAAAGCCTTTGCAAGGTAAATCATATTCCATATTTCTCTGTCTAAATCTGGATAAAACCTTCCTCTGTCATACCTATTTGTAATGTCCATATCCTTGGAAAAAACCAATCTAGATGCAGAAAAGATTCTGTGTAAAAATCCTCCCTTTAAATCCTCACTTTGTAAATTTATAAATTTCTCTTTACTCATAAGCTTTATATGGATTGGAACATTTTTTTCCCTAGTATACATATTTTTAATAGTGTTATCCTCATCATTCTTTACTACAAATAAATCTATGTCTGACTCATCCCAAAGATCTCCTGTTACCATGCTTCCAAAAACCATAACAGCTAAAACAGACTTATCACTTTTTAATCTATCTACAATACTGTTAAATGCTTTTTGATATTGCAGTATCGTATTAGTCATAGTCTTTCCCCCCTTTAAATTTATTTTAAATTCATTATATAAAGAATATTATATAATATAATACAGTATAAAAACAATAGACTTCTTTTTATAAATACGAATTTATGAATTAATTCTTTCATGTTTTGCATATATTTCTTTTATATAACTATCTTTTTTATATATATTCTTTTCATAAAATTACATTTTTCACAACAATATAAATGTAAGCAATACTCCTCCGAATCTTTTATAGGCATTTCAGCTCCATAAGGGCCCATGTATTCTTGCACTCTGCCTTCATCAACCATGATTCCATTACATCTAGAACAACATATATTTTTTACTTCTATCTTATTACATATGGGGCATATTTTTTCCACTAAAGACACCTCTCTTATTTTGTATATCATTATTATATTCTTGCCAATAATGTTAAATTTAATCTAAATATGAAAAATATATGCAATATAAAAGAGGCTTTTACAGCCTCTAAAATCAACTATTTACAATACAATTTTATCAGTATATCCAACTGTTTCTCCAACTCACAAAATACATGTTCAGAAAGGTTCTCTATATCATATACTAAATGTAGTAAATCCTTTATCTCTGAGTTCTTACTAGTATTTATAGTATTTAAAAAAGAAGCTGAAGTACTAAAATTTATGCTTGTGTAGGATAAACTTAATAAGGACAATAGTAAAGGGCTTATATTTTGGTCATAAAATATTCTATATTTTGGATCCAACTCCAATTTTACTAATTCTTCTCTTATTTGATTTAACGCCACAAGTTTATCCCTTAATACAATTATATTTTGTTCCTCCATAATAAATTTCACACCTTATACTATTGTTTTGTTGTTATTAGCCTAAATATTAAAAATTGATAATCCTCACTTATAGTCTAGATACTAGTAATAAAGCTGCTATTCATTTGTATTAGTACTTAAATAAAATATTTGTTGAAGATTGAAGACTGTGGATTGGGAATTTATAAAACAGTTTATTCCTATTATAATTTATATTAGATAATTTATACTACTAATATATAAGTTTTTTGCACAATTTATTACCTTCATATATTATTTTTTCTTCATCTATATTTAACAATTTACCTTTTTCCATAATTATATTTCCATTTACTATTACATATTGCACTTCACTTCCATTAGCTGAAAATGCTAAATTAGAATGCATGTCATAAACTGGAACCATGTTAGGTCTATTTAAATCCAGCATTATAATATCACATTTAAACCCTTCTTTTATCATTCCCAAATTTTCAAATCCTAAGGCTTTAGCTCCATTATATGTAGCCATTTTTAAAACAGTATTAGGACTTATTTTAGTTGCATCACTGTATTTAAGCTTTTGAAGAAATGCAGCAGTCTCCATTTCTTCAAACATATTTAAATTATTATTACTAGAAGTTCCATCCGTGCCCAAACACACGTTTATTCTCATATCTAACATTTCTCCCACTGGTGATGTTCCACTAGCTAACTTCATATTGCTTTGAGGATTATATACTGGACTTACACCTGCCTTTTGTAAAATATTCATATCCTTTTTTGTTAAATGTACGCAATGAGCTGCTACTACTGGACTTTGAAAAATCCCCACTTCCTCCAATAGCTCACAAGTAGTTTTATTATACTTTTCTTTCATTATATTCACTTCATCCTCAGTCTCTGATACATGAATGTGTATTCTTTTATTTTTTTCTTTTGCCGCTTGTGCTATCCCCTTTAAAGCATCATAGGAAAGAGTATATGGAGAATGAGGTGCAAACATCATTTTTAAAGTGCTGTTTCCTTCTTTGTCTACTTTTTGCATTATATCTAATGATTGCTTTAATTGATTTTCCCATGCTTCTCCAATCATAGGAAGTCCTAATACTGCTCTCATATTCATATCTTTTACCACTTCTAATACTTGTTCCTGCATAAAATACATGTCATTGAAAGTAGTAGTGCCACTTCTTAACATTTCAATACAAGCTAGTTCAGTACCAACTTTTATATGTTCTTCTTTAAATTTAGCTTCCATTGGCCATATCTTGTGATTTAGCCACTGCATAAGAGGAAGTCCTTCTCCATAACCTCTTAATAATGTCATGGCTGCATGAGTATGAGCATTTATAAGACCTGGCATCACACAGTAATTTTCTCCATTTATTACTTTAGTGTTCTGGATATTTTCAAATTCACCCTTATATTCTCCTTCCCCAACAGATTTAATGTTTTCTCCTTCTATAAGCACATAACCCCTTTCTATTATTTCTTTTTTCTCATCCATGGTAACTATAAAAGCGTTTTTTATTAATATATTCATTTTCTTTATCCCCTCCATGTATTTTAAAATTTTCACCCTATTCTTTTATACATTGTAAAATTACAAACTGTAGCGAATAAGAGCAAAGGTCTCCCTTTACTCTTATATTGTAAAACAATTTATCTATAGTTTTATATTAAAAATTCTTTATATTTATTATAGACTTTTTTATCTACTATGGCCTCTATATAAGTTCCCTCTTCTTTGTACTCTTCCACATTTATCTTTCCATTTTGATGAATATAGGACACTATATTTTGTTTATCATAAGGAATTAAAAAAATTCCTTGCATCATATTATTAGGAAGATACTGCTGTATTTTATTCATAAGCTCATCTATGTTTCTTCCTTCTTTAGCACTTATTTCTATAAAATTTTCTCCTATAAATTTATCTTTTATGTTCTCTATTTTTTCCCTATCTGCTCTATCAATTTTATTAAGCACCAATATACTAGATTTATCTTGAGCATTTAATTCACTAAGCACTTGGTTTACTACATTTATTTGATCTACTGCACTAGAAGATGAACTATCCACCACATGAAGAAGTAAATCTGAATAAATAACCTCTTCTAATGTAGATTTAAACGCCTCTACTAAATCATGGGGAAGTTTACTTATGAAACCTACCGTATCTGTAAAAGTAACGATTCTAGAATCTTTTAGTTCTATAGCTCTTATAGTAGTATCTAAAGTAGCAAAAAGCATATTAGCTTCAAATACATTTTCTTTATCCATAACCTCATTTGGTGCATAAAGTTCACATATTTTATTTCTAAGTGTAGATTTCCCTGCGTTGGTGTACCCTACTAAAGCCACTTTAGGTATACTTTCCTTTTCTCTCTTTTCTCTTTGAATCTTTCTAGTATCCTTTATTTTTACAAGTTCCCTTTTTAAATCGTATATTCTTTCTCTTATATGTCTCTTATCTGTCTCTAATTTTTTTTCTCCAGGGCCTCTAGTTCCTATTCCACCGCCAGTTCTAGATAAAACTCCACCCATGCCTATAAGTCTTGGAAGTCTATATTTAAGCTGAGCTAATTCTACTTGTATTTTAGCTTCTTTTGTTCTAGCTCTTCTAGCAAATATCTCCAATATCAAAGTGGTTCTATCTATTACTTTAACTCCTAATGCATCTTCTATATTTCTTATCTGCGATGCAGAAAGTTCATCATCAAATATAACTACATTAGCTTTATGTAATTGAACCAAATAAGATATTTCATCTATTTTTCCTCTTCCCACATAAAAAGCTGTATCTACCCTCTCTTTATTTTGAAGAATTCTATCCATTGTTTTAACATTGCAAGCATCTGCCAGCTCCTTTAGTTCTTCTATACTCTCCTCGCTATCAATTCCCACTAACAATGCTCTTTCCGAATCGTCCTTTACATTTTCATATCTACTTATAGCTTCTTCACTTTGTAAAATTTCTGCCTTTATATCCAGATTGAAAGCTTTTTCCACCGTAAGTGGTCCTATTACTTTAGCTTTCAATTGCTGATCCTCTACAATACAGAATCCAAAAGTTATTTCTCTACATTTTCCATCTTCCACCCCTAGTGCTGCTATATAGTCAAGTTTTTGTCTCTCTAAAGCCGATATATCCAACATAGACAATCTTGAATTTCCCTTAGGATGAGTATGTATTACAGCCACTCCACTTAATTTTTTATCTTTTACATCCACAAATGCTATCTCCACCGTAGAATTATCTCCTATAGCTACATTTATAACATTCCCCCTTCTGTCTATAGCTACACTAATTTCTCTGTTAATCATTGCAGTTACAGCACATAATATATCAATCATTTGAAGATTTAAAGTATAATTTTTATCAGTGTTTATTTCATATATTTCTTCTAATTTATCTAGTACTGTATTTCTTATCCCTTCGATATTCCCAGTTATCATCTTCTCAACTCCATCCTTAATTCTATTTTTATGAATTTCTAATCTCAAGTATCCACTAATTAATAAGTACTATTTTAAAATATTTTATCTCAGTCTATTAGTATAATACAGTTTAGTATCTAAGTAAATCATAACTATCTAACCAACAATTACTAATTGGACTTAATGATTTTTTTATTACCCAAATATATATTTATTAAAGTTATATTATGATTAAACCACAAAAAGGTATAATGTGATAGAATTATGAAATTTCTCCTCCATGACTTGCATAAGAGCTCGGAACAATAAATTTAATTTAAGAAATTCTAATCTTTTAGCCATATAAAATTATCTAACGCTCACATTCAGCGTCCTGCCTCAGGTTCGCTAGCCTGGCGTCCTTGCCAGACTTACGATAATTTTATCTGTCTAAAAGAAGAATTTCTAAAATTAAATTTAAACAGTTCCTTTGCTTCTTATGCAAGTCATTCCAGAGAAATTTCATAATTCAGGTAATGTAATGCTTTTTGTGGGATAATCATATTATAAGCTTTTCTCATTTTTAGTATTATTATTTAATTTTTTATTGAAAACGTAAATTACTATTATATATGAGCTTTTCAATTGCAACTTTTATATAATTTTATAACATTAAAAACTCATTGTAAATGACATTATAAGAATATTGTGAAGCAAGTACAATAAGAAAAATCTGTCTTTAAGTCCACAATAAATATATTTTTTTAGACTACTCGCAATACGCCAAGAAATTCTAATGTTTTCAAATTTCAATACCCTAAAGCTTTCAAACTCGCTTCTAGCGGCGCTCAAACATGAAAGCTTCTTAACGGGTATTGAAATTTGAAAACAAAGAATTTCTAAGGCTAGCTCAATAGTCTAAGAAAATATATTTATTGTTACCTTAAAGACAGATTTTTGGGTTCTTGCATAGACTATCAGAGGAGGAACACAGCTAACTAAAGGATGATTTTCCTCCACTACGTTATGGAAAATCTTTAATTGGCGGCAGCCAGCCTAAATACATAGGCATAATTAGGAGTTATATATAAGAATATATAACTTTAATTGTTGGATAAATAAGAACTTGTAGATAAGAAGTAATAGCTCTTACCTGGTCTACACTACAAATTTAAGATTTATATAATTCAATGCCTCACGGCAAAATATATTAGACCTTATTTAGTGCTTTATAAAGTTTTTTTGGCATGAGCCTGTTGATTTATAATGAATGATCGGCATATATGTTAAGAAACATATATATGTATTATAACAACAAATTCTAACATCTAGAACCTAGTACTAAAAAACATTTGATGACTAAGGATTTATATTAGTCCCAAAATGATTTAGTGGCAGTTCTTAATTTTTAGGAGGAGTTTATTTAGGCTAACTATCTCCAATAAAAGATTTTTAAGCCCTTAAAGAAAAGCTATAACTACTCCATTTAATGAAGCAGTTATAGCCTTTTGCTATCACATTTATTTAATTAAAGATTTTACGTAACATAGTGGAGGAAAATCCTCCTTTAGTAGGCTTCCCTCTTCAACCATAAACATATTAAACTAAAAATCTGATTTTAATGTAGTAATAAATGTGGAATTGGGAACTATTGAACTAGCCTTAGAACTTCTTATGTCTCACAGTTAAAGACCCGTTAAAAAGCTTTCATTATTTGAGCAATGCAAGAAGCGAGTTTGAAAGCTTTAGGCGCTTTAACTGTGAGACATTTAGAAGTTCTTGGCGTATTGTGAACAGTCCCAAATTACACATTTATTACGGAATTAAAATCAGATTTTTCTTCAATGTAATATGTACCAATATATTTTACAGTGATATTATACAACTATGTATATATTTTGTAAATAATGTTTATAATGTAACTTAAGGATATGTTTATTTTCCATGTGATTATTCATCAATAAAATTAAATGAATTGAAAAAATCAAAAAATATTGTTAATATGAATAATATACTTTTAAAATTTTAATCATTATAAATTTTATAAATTGTAAATACTGTGTATTATGAAGTTGGGAGGTATCCTCGTGGAAAATATGGATAATAAAAAAAGAAATATAATAATATCCGAAGAACAAATAAAAGAAAGGATTAAGGAAGTGGGTAAACAGATCTCTAAAGACTATTCTGGTGAAAAAGTTTATGTATTATCTTTATTAAGAGGTAGTTTTATATTTACAGCTGACTTAGTTCGTAATATGGATTTACCTACTATGATAGGTTTCATGACTACTTCTAGTTATGGTCATGGAGAAGAGTCTAGTGGAAGTGTTAAGGTAGTAAATGATATTCCTGATAACATAAAAAACTATAATGTACTTGTAGTAGATGATATAGTTGACTCTGGAATAACTATGGATTTTGTAATGAAGCATGTAAAAGAATTAGGCGCTAAGGATGTTAAGTGTTGTGTGCTTTTAGATAAACCAGAAAGAAGAAAAATAGATATAAAACCTGACTATTGTTGCTTCCAAATACCAGATGTGTTTGTAGTTGGCTACGGTCTTAATTATGGAGACTATTACAGAAATATACCTTACGTATTTAACTGGGAAAAATAATTTCTAATCCATATTCACTAATAAAAACTATATTTAATAACTTTTTAGATATCGGTACTAGGTTAAAAAATAAGGCCCGTGGGCCTTATTACGAGTACCTAATTACTACTTAGCACTTAAAGATAGTAGTAACTTAAATAATAAATAAAAATTACGGATTAAGCATTAGACACTAGAAGTTATTTTAGTTTTCCATATTAAATCCGGCATCCCCTAAATCCATCTGTATGGCAGTGCCTGGTACTTTACCCACTATTATAGTTTCTGCTATAGGCACCTCATGTTTCACCTCTATTTCACTACTTTTAAGTGGTATTATTACCCTAACCTTTGTATTTACCTGCACATATATTTTATGGCTAGTTTGGTTTATCCCAGCACCTTCAAATTTTGACAGATACTTAGTTTCTATATGCCCTATGGGTTGCATCTTAACAGTTATACTGGGACCAAAATAAGAGATTATATTATTTTTACTTATGTAACCAACAGGAATTTTAATTCCCACATACCCTAAATCTTTTAATTTTTTTTGTGAATCCAACGCCACACTACATGCTATTTTATTCATTTTTAACGTATCAGCTTTCATCATAACAATATTTCCATCATTATCTTTATGAACTTTAATAACTTCATCATAGTTAAAATCCTTGGAATACTCTTGTATTATAGAACTATTTATAATTTCAGTAGCTTTAGCTTTCATCTCAGAATCTGCAACCACTAAAACAGTAGGCATTACAATCTTATCAAATGCATATATAAAAATAATGAAAAAAGTAATTATTATAAATATCACAAACAAAATCTTGAATTTCGTCTTTGCTTTTATTTTATTTTTCCTCCTTACATAAGCTATATTTAATCTATATGATTAATATATATAATTAAGAATTATATATATTTTTTAAATTTTAATAGAAAACTTCAATATGCTATTTTAAAATTAATTAAAAATTATATATGATTTTTTAGATTTTATAAAATAAAATGTTGTGATATAATAAACTAATAAATAATACTTAAATTTTGATTCTCAAGGAGGATATTTTATGACCAAGAAGAAGAAATCTGCTAAAAAAAGGGGCAGAAGAGTATTTAAATTGGTGTTATTATCTATTTTGTTGTTAATTTTATTGGCTTCAGTAGCCTTTGGTGGAATACTATTAGCTATGGTTAAAACAACACCTTCATTAGATGTAAAACAAATATTTGCTTTAAGTGAAACATCTAAATTATATGATGACAAAGATAAATTTATGGATAATATACTTACTGAAGAAAAAAGCTCTCCCGTTAAATTTAATGAAATCCCTCTAAACTTAAGAAATGCTTTCATAAGTATAGAGGACGAGAGATTTTATGAACACAAGGGTATCGACCCTAAAAGAATAATGGGTGCTGTATTATTTGATATTAAAAGCAAACTTACAGGCAATAAAAACTTACAAGGTGCTTCTACCATAACTCAACAGCTTATAAAAAACTCTATGTTAACACCAGAAGTAAAACTAAAAAGAAAAGTTCAAGAAATATACTTGGCTATGCAACTAGAAAACTCTATATCAAAAGATAGGATATTAGAAGCTTACCTAAATACTATTTATCTAGGAAGAGGTGCTAGGGGCGTAGGTGCTGCGGCTGAACAGTACTTTAGTAAAAATGTAAAAGACCTAAATTTACTAGAATCAGCTTATATAGCTGGCGTTACTCAAAGTCCTTCTGTTTATGATGCTTTTTCACCTACATCAAAAAAGAACCCTTCAATTTATTTAAATAGAACAAAAACTGTTTTAAATAAAATGCATGAAAATGGTAAATTAACTAATGAACAATATACCACAGCAATAAATGATATTGATAAAGGGAAATTGAAGTTTAATCCTTCTAATAATTCTCATAAAATGCAATATGAATGGTTTTCTAGAGAAGTTATAAAACAAGTTAAGAACGATTTAAAATCAACTTATGGATACAATGATAACGAAGTAAATAAATTACTTATGCAAGGTGGTCTTAAAATATATACCACTATGGATAAGAATTTACAGGATAACACCCAAAATGTAATAAATGATATGAATAAACTACTTAATATAAGATCTATTAATAAAAATAATATTTCACAGCCTCAAGCTGCTGCTGTATTAATGGATTATCATAAAGGAGAAATAAAAACTATAGTAGGCGGAAAAGGTGACCAACCAGCTATGTCTACAAACAGAGCTACTGCTCAGCTAAATCCTTGTGGTTCTAGTATAAAACCTATTTCTGTTTATGCTCCTGCTATAGATACAAAATTACTTACAAGTGCATCAGTTTTAAATGATAATCACTTACCAGAAGATTTTAAAAATAAATATCAAAACTGGGATCCAAAAAACTCACCCAATTCATATTCTGGTCCTATTTCTCTTAGAACTGGATTAAAATATTCTAAAAACACTATAGCTGCTCAAGTAGAAGATGTTATAGGCTTAAAAACTGGAGCTAGCTACGCAGAAAAATTCGGTTTAAATTTAACAACAACTGATAAAAGTAGTATTGCAGCCCTATCTCTAGGTGAAATAGAAGGAACTACTCCTATGATTATGTCTGCTGCTTATGGTGTTTTTGGAAATGAAGGTTTATACACTGAACCTAAAGCCTATAGAAAAGTAGTGGACAGAAATGGAAAAGTTCTTTTGGAAAACAAAGTTCAAACTAAAAAAGTAATTTCACCTGCTACAGCTTATATAATGTATGATTTATTAAAAGAACCATTGACAACCTGGGGTACTAATGCAAATTTCAGTGCTATGGCTCGTGGTAAAACTGGTACTACCACTGCTGCTAAAGACCTTTGGTTTGCTGGTCTTACTCCTTACTATTCTGCAGCTGTGTGGATAGGTGATGATAAAAATACTGTAATTAACGACTTAGGCTTAGGTAGAAGACTAGGAAGTAACGATGCAGCACTATTATGGGGAAGAATTATGAAATACGCTCATAATGATTTACCTTTTAAAAATATACAAAAACCTTCTGGTGTTCAAGAAGTTACAGTTTGTGCCGCATCTGGAAAGATAGTTGGACCTTATTGTTTGAAGGAAGGAAAAACCTTCACTGAATTATTCTTAGCTGGAACAGCTCCTACAGAATTCTGTGATGTTCACAAAGCAGAAATTAAACAACCTGAGGAAGATAAAGAGAAAGATAAAGATAAAGATAAGGATAAAGATAAAGATAAAAACAAAGGCAATGACAAAGATAAAGATAAAGATAAAGATAAAGATAAAAAAGAAAATGAAAAAGGTACTCCTCCCCCTGTAGAAGAGAAGCCTGTTGTTCCCCCTAGCCCTAATAATAACCCATAGTGACAACAAATCTTGTAATGGTGTTTGGTAATAATTAATAAAATGCTTTAAAATTAATAAGATGATTAAAATCTAAGCCAAGGAAGAATCTCAAAATTTTTCCTTGGCTTTTTATTTACTACTTTTAGCTTCTTTTTCATGTAAGCCTTATTTTCTAACGCAAAATTTACATTATGTACATGAAAACAAACAACAAGTCAAAGTTGCTAGTATATTTTGTGTCACACAAGGAATTAGATTCTGCCTTTAGTAGGACTATCGGCGGGATCTACTGACGAAGTATAACGCAAAATAGGCTAGCATACTAACTTGTTATTTATTTGAATGTGCCGATCTGATATTTATTTATAATATTATATTGCTGCTCATTTACCATCTCCGTTACTTTTTAGTCTTAGGATTAAATATTATAGACATTATATATCCAAAAACTATTGCAGCGCTTATGCCCCCCGCACTTCCCTTTATACCACCAGTAAATGCACCTAAAAGTCCTACTTTATTTACTTCTTTTATGGCACTCTTAGCTAAATTATATCCAAAACCAGGCAAGGGTATTGCCGCGCCTTCTTTTCCTATCTCCATTACATAATCATATATATTTAAAGCTCCTAATATAACACCTACAGTTACAAAACTAACTAATATTCTAGCAGGTGTAAGTTTAGTTTTATCCATTAAAATCTGAGCTATTAAACAAATAGTCCCTCCCACTAAAAAAGCACTTATATAATCATTCATTTTTTATCCCTCCAAATTCTATAGCTACTGCATGAGCTATACCTGGTATGCTTTCACCTTGAAAAGATGCTGTAGGGCTCATAAGTGCTCCTGTGGAAATTAACAATGCTTTTTTAAGCTTACCACTTAATAAATTTTTATATATGTATCCACAAGCTACTACTGCAGAACATCCACACCCACTACCTCCCGCATTAACTCCCTGCTCCTCAGCATTATATATTTCATCTCCACAATCTATATAAATTTTATCTATATCATAACCATAATCTTTAATTAACTCTGCAGTTATTTTCTTGCCAACTTTTCCCAAATCCCCAGTAGCAATTAAATCGTAATCATCTGGAGTCCTGCCAGTATCCTGAAAATGTTGCTTTATAGTATTCACTGCTGCAGGTGCCATAGCTGCTCCCATATTATTAGCATCCTTTATACCATAATCCTTAACCTTTCCACTAGTTACATAGGTTACATACGGGAAATTGCCTTCTGTTCCCAGTACCATGGCCCCTGAGCCAGTTACAGTCCACTGAGCGCAAGGTGGCCTTTGAGATCCCATCTCTAGTGGAGCCCTAAATTGCCTTTCTGCTGATGAAAAGTGAGATGATGTGGATGCCACAGCATAGTTAGCAAAACCGCCATCTATAATCATCGATGACAGTCCCAAAGATTCAGCCATGGTGGAACAGGCTCCATATAAACCTATAAAGGGTATATCCACATCTCTAGCTGCATAATTAGATGAAATTGTTTGGTTCAATAAATCCCCAGAAAATAAATAATTTATATCTTGTTCTTTTAAATTAGCTTTTTTTATAGCTGCAGTTATAGCACTGTATAGCAAACTTTTTTCTGCTTTTTCATAACTGTCCTCTCCATTTAGATCATCTTGAAGAATTGTATCAAAGTATTCCCTCAAAGGACCTTCTCCTTCCTTAGGTCCTACTATACTTGCTGTGGATATGATTCTGGGTTTATTCTCTAACCTTACTGTTTGAATACCTACTCTTTTATTCATATAAAACACCCACCTATTTAAAATAATTTATAAAATAATATATAATTCCCACAATTACAGATGAACCTATACCATACACCAATACTGGACCTGCTATAGTGAACATTTTAGCAGCTACCCCAAATACAAAGCCTTCTTTTTTAAACTCCATAGCAGGAGAAACTATAGAATTAGAAAAGCCCGTTATAGGGACTACAGTACCTGCTCCAGCATATTCACCTAATTTATCATAAATACCTATGCCTGTTAATAAAGCCCCTATAAATATCATTATTATAGATACCCAGGTGCCTATTTCTTCTTTAGGAAGTCCAAATTTCTCTAAATAATTATAAAAAAATTGTCCTATATCACAAATCAGTCCTCCAATTATAAAAGCTCTTATACAATGCATTAACATATCCGATTTTGGGTTTTCTATTTTTGATAACTCCTGAAATTTTTTCTTAACACTTTCTTCCTTTTTATTTTCTGCAACCTTGCCCATAATTATCCTTCCTTTCTTTGCAAAATACCCTTATGATACTAGCCTTTCCTATATTATTGTCTTAATATTATTATTTGCAATATTATTTTTTTTAAACTTACTTAAAAGCTCAAAAAAAATAAGGTAGTAACACCATACCTTATTGAGATAATTTTTCTTTTAATATTTTTAATACTTTTTTTTCTATTCTAGAAACTTGTACTTGGCTTATTCCTAGCATTTTAGCAACTTCTACCTGGGTTTTATCTTTAAAATATCTAAGAATTATTATTTGTCTAGAACGTTTACTAAGCTCACCTAAAACTTCTTTTAACAATAGCTTATCTAAAATATCCTTATCTTCTTCACCTTTTTCTCCGATTTTGTCTATAAGCATAACTGGTGAACCATCATCTTGGTGAATTACATCATATAAATATTGTGGCTTACTAGCAGATTCCATTGCAAATAAAATTTCTTCCTTATCCACCTTTGAGTAATTTGAAAGTTCTTGTATAGTGGGTTCTCTTCCTAACTTTTTAGTTAACTTTTCTCTATCATAATGAATTTTTTGAGCTAGTACTTTTACATTCCTGCTTACTTTTATTATTCCGTCATCCCTTATAAATCTTTTTATTTCCCCCATTATCATAGGAACTGCGTAGGTAGAAAATTTAACATTAAATTCCAGATTGAAATTATTAATGGATTTAATAAGTCCAATGCAACCTATTTGAAATATATCCTCGTAGTCATATCCTCTATTCATAAATCTTTTTGTTACAGCCGATACCAATGGCAGATTATTTTCTACAGCTTCATCTAAAGCTTTTTTATCACCCTGTTGAGCTAATCTTATAAGCTCGTCATTATCCTCATAAATATTATCTTTTTTATTTATATTATTATTCTCCATAAGCTTCACCTAACTTAAAGATCTAAAAACTTTTTTCATTATTACCTTGGTACCTTTTTCCTTTTCAGAATGCACTTCTAATGAATCCATAAAGGTTTCCATCACAGTAAATCCCATGCCTGATCTTTCTAAATCTGGTCTTGAGGTATATAACGGCTGCATAGCTAACTCTAGATTTTCAATGCCTTTTCCTTCATCCATTACTACTACTGTAAATGAATTCTTTTCTATATACCCTTCTATTTTAACTATACCTTCCTTACTATTCTCATATCCATGAATTATAGAATTAGTAACAGCCTCGGAAACAGCTGTCTTTATATCAGTTAACTCCTCAATGGTAGGATCTAGCTGTGATACAAATGCTGATACTGCAACTCTAGCAAAGCTTTCATTTTCCGATCTACTTAAAAATTCTATTTTCATCATATTATCCTGCATTACAATCCCTCCATAATTAAATATTATTTATTGCTTCTTCTATGCTATTGTATAAATTTATTATTTTGAACATGCCAGATAATTGAAATACCCTCTTAATAGCTCCTGTCACATTTGTTACAAATACCTTTCCGCCATTCCTATTGAGTTTTTTATATCTACCAATTACTACTCCTATGCCAGAACTATCCATAAACGTCACCCCGGAAAAATCCATTATCAGGTTATTTACCCTTTCCACATCAAGCCTATTATCCACTTTATTTCTAACTTCTTCAGCACTATGATGATCAAGTTCACCCATCATATAAGCTATAACCGTATCTCCCACCTTATCGAATTTTAAATACATTTATACCCCTCCATACTTGTATATTTAAATGCAATTTTACAAATATTACACAAAAGTATATAGTTTACATTCTATATTATTGATTATTTTCCTTCTTTTTCTATAAAAAAACTTTCTAAATACTATTTTAATTTAAATTTATTCAATGTCTAAAACTTCTTCTTCCTATTCCATAAAAAATAGTGTGCAAGTGAGCACACTATTTTCCTATTTGCCTAACTTTATTTATTCCATTTTTCGACCTAATTCGGTAGGTGCCAGGCACCTTCTCTCTTCTTCAGTGAACTCAAAAAAATCATACAATTCCTCTTCATTTTTAAATTTTGTCATAGTGGGTATGCATAATTTCATTAAATTATTAGGATAGTATTCATATATATCTTCTCCAAGCTTTTTAGCAAAAGTCTTAAAATAAAACTCATATACCTTACTATTTAATAAGAATAGTAGATACTCATATGTAAATGGTACATTTTCTTTTAAGGTTAAACAATATATGTCAGCACTAAAAAAGCTGCCAGTATCTAAAGAAAATCTATTTTTATTAGACTTATATGGGAATACTATCTTTTTACCTTCAAAAACATCTGGCACCCTTCCCCACTGCAATTGATACCAATTTCTAATCCCATTCTTGCATTCTCTTCTATTCATAAGCTTTTGTTTAAATTCACCTATATGTTTTATAGCATTAGGGGCTTCTTCTTCTTTACGTATGAGATCTGAATATATCAAGTATTTTTCACTTGGCTCTACTTTAAATTTGTTAATATGGCTACTTTTTATCCAGGGTCTTACTAAACTAATTTCTATATTATCTTTTTCTATGTCTTCTTTAGTAACTACAAAGGCTTTATCGCAACCAGTTATAATCCCTTGATAGCTGTTACATATATTGTTTAAATTTGTAAAACTTTTTTCTTCAATTTTGCTTATTATTCCTCTTTCCTTACTATCTCTTAAAATCCATCCCTTATTGTTAAGTAAATTTTTATTTAAATAAAATTCCTTATAAAAATCATCTTCACCATAAAAAAGAGACTGATAAAATCTTTTTTTATTTTTTCCAACACTTTGAACTGGTTTAATTACTTTTATATCATAGTCCAGAAGCCTCTTATTTTGTAAAAATATTATAAGTGGATCTACTCCTGCATTCTTAAAAGGCCTTATTCCATAAAAGTCTACTATTTCTTTTATATAACACATTTCCCTTAAAACTTTTCTAAGCTCTTCTCCACTAAGAGATTCTAAAAAATATCTAGAGGTTATGAAACTTACTTTACCTTCTACTTCCAGTATATCTAATGCTTTTTTAAAAAAACAATAGGATATATCACCCTTATCCTTATATATGTCTCGATATTCTTCTTTTAATCTTTTAGAGTAACCCTTCTCTATACTCTTTTGACCTATATAAGGAGGATTTCCTAAAATAACTCCAAATTTGGAATCTACATTACCCATTAAAAAATCCTTATTTTCTATATTCTCTAAGATCATATTAGTTAAATGAAATATATCTATAATAAGTATTTTCAAGGCTTCCTTATCTATATCGTAGCCAAATAAATTATATTTTAAAATATGCTCATTTACATTATCAATTTTTAAATTTAAATTATGTTTCTTATTTATATTCAATAAATTTTTATTATATATTTCCTTCAAGTAAAAAAAGCATGGTATAAGTATGTTACCAGAGCCACAGGCAGGATCTAATATTTTTAAAAATGGATTGTTTACTATGTCACTTTCAGTTATAGTTTTCCGTATTATAAACTGAGCTATTTCTTTAGGCGTATAAACAACTCCATTAACTTTTTTTTTATTCAAAGCTTTGCTATAAACATCTCCAAAGCTGTCTTCTTCACTTAATTTCAACTTTTTTCTATAGTAATCCATCGCCTGCATTTTATATAATATATCTATAGGCTGTAGTACTATTTTATATATTTCGTCTATACTCTTCACCAAATTTTCCATGCCTATTCCTTCTCCTTGTAAAAGCTTTATTAATAATTTTCTACATAATATCAAATACTATAAGTACATTTTAAGTTCAATAAATTTACTGTTTAGTGTATACTTAGTTTAAATGAACTTATAAAAGTATATCATATATTAGGGGTGATTTAAAATATGAAAAAGAGATTTATTTCTGTTTGTATCATAACCATATTAATTTTATCTCTCTGCGGCTGCAAAGGAAATGTAGCTTCAAAGGATTCTCCTAACAAGCAATCTAATAATATCATGGAAGATAAAATACCTGAATCCAATGCTAATAAAAAAAATGAAGATGATAAATCTTCTACTGAAAATAAAGCTGATAAAAATAATAAAGATAGTGACTCTAATACAGTAGAAACCACTACTCCTGCTGAAAAAAATAAAGAACCAGAAAAAAATAACCCTAAACAAGGTTTATCTAACAATCTCACTTCAAAGGAGCTTAACTGGTATTTCATGCCTAGAAAAGATGAAATTCCACCAAGATGTATAGATGAAGGCGCACCTATGCTAAGAAAATATGATGCTTATTATTTAGGAGATACTTCGAAAAAAATTATATATCTTACATTTGATGAAGGATATGAAAATGGTTATTCTGCAAAAATACTAGATGTACTTAAGAAATGTAATGTTAAAGCTGCTTTCTTTGTAACCACACCTTATATAAATTCTAATAAAGAATTGGTTAAAAGGATGGTAAAAGAAGGTCACTTAGTTTGTAATCACTCTACTACTCATCCATCAATGGCTTCTATAAGTGATGAGGGAAAATTTAAGAAAGAGTTTTTGGGATGTGAAAAAGCATTTAAGGACTTAACTGGAAAGGATATGCCTAAATATTTTAGGCCACCTATGGGGAAATTTAGTGAAATTTCTCTAAAACGCACAAAAGATTTAGGGTATAAAACTATATTTTGGAGCTTTGCCTATAGAGACTGGGAACCAGCTTCTCAACCTTCACATGAATTAGCTAAAAAAACTATAATGGAAAGAGTTCACCCAGGGGCTGTGTATCTTCTTCATGCGGTTTCAAAAACCAATACAGAAGTACTTGGTGATGTTATAGATGACTTAAAGGCTAAAGGCTATACCTTTAAATCTTTAGATGAATTACCAGCGCAGTCACAAATTTCCAATCCTTAACATTAATTATCAATACACAGTACTTATAACCTTATATTCAGCACTAAATATTAGTAACTAACTAATATTTAGTGTAAATAATAAAGTGTAAATAATAAAGTTAAAAAGAAGGTTTGCACAGCAAACCTTCTTTTTAACTTTTACCTCTTACTTCTTACCTCTTACTTCTTACCTCTTACTTCTTACCTCTTACTTCTTACTTCTTACCTCTTACTTCTTACCTCTTACTTCTTACTTCTTACCTCTTACTTCTTACCTCTTACTTCTTACCTCTTACCTCTTACTTCTTACCTCTTACTTCTTACCTCTTTCTTCTTATCTCTTAACTTAAAATATTAGAACATAAAGGAAGTGTGCAAATATCCCAGCACAAAGTCCTCCTACGGTGTGACTTAATATAGCCTTTCCAGTAAGTTGTCTACAATCTAAGCTGTCCATCATAGCTACATGAGTACTTAAATATCCGCTCCAACACATACCCATTGCTGTAAATACTGCTATTTCATTTCCGCCTATTAAATTATTCTTTAAGAACTCTGGCACCAACCCTATAGCTGCTCCTACTGCTCCAAGAGCTGTAACTGGGAATGCTATAGCTTGTGAATTTTTAAATCCTAATAATGGATTAAGTATAAATCCTAGTTTGTCCCCAATCCAAGGAAGTACAGGAACTCCTTCATATGCTGCACCAGTATATCCAGCAGCACCTGGCCCTTTAGTAAGCATAAGTACAAGAGTACATATAATAACAACTCCAGGTATTATTGCTACCCCCATCTCCACTCCTGATTTTCCACCTTCAAGCATAGCTTCTAAAAATCTTCCACCTACACTGCCTTCTCTTATCTCTCTGTAATTTATTAAATCTACTCCATCATCAGATTTTGTTTCTAATGCCATGGCTTCCGTACCATATTCTTTTTTAGTAAAATGAAGCATTATTCTTACACTTACCATACTTCCTACTACTGCTCCTAAATTTCCTATCAAAGCTGGCCCTATAAAACTTTCTCCTATAGGCGATTTTTGAGCTATCATAAATGTAGTAACTATAAGACCCATTCCAAAAGCTGTACCCAAATTAGTTAATGCAGGAATTTGATATTTTTTAAAATATCTTTTAAATCCTTTATCCTGTGCCAAAGTTATTATAGCAGGGTTGTCCGATAAATAAGTTGTTAAGATTCCTAAAGTAGCTGCTCCTGGTAAATCATATAGTGGTTTCATTAAAGGTGATAATACCTTGTTAACTACAGATACCACCCCAAATTCTGAAAAAAGAGCTGCAATAGCTCCTGCTAATACTGCTATACCCATTATAAAAAACACTGTATTTAAAAGTAAATCATGCGCTGTTTTCATAAGAGTATTAAACATATTAACTACTCCCATTTTACTTCCTAAAAAATAAAAAAATAAAATAAATAAAGCTGAAAATATTGCTCCCTCTAAACTTATGGCCTTTTTGTATTTTTTATTATTCTCCATTTTATTCCTCCAACTAATTAAGATTCAACTATGCCATTTACTATTTTCATTATTTCTTGCTTTTTAACTTCACTTTCTTTAAGTATTTCATCACATCTACTTTTTACTTTATTTCTGTAATCGTTATTTTCAATGCTAGATAAATTAATCTTTACATTTAGTATAGCCCCTTGTACTGAAGTGCCAGCTAAGAGACATGCTACTCCTGCATCTGTAATGGCATTTTTATTACCATATTTGCAAGCAATTAGTATATGTTCATAGGTTCCCAATGATTTTTCTGCCACTTCTAAAGGAACCAAAACAGCTTCCCTATATGCTTCTTGTATTTTTTCATTTCTAATTTTTTTGTTCTCCTCTGTGTCCTTAGGCATTTTAAACCCTTTCATTACTTTCATAAATGCCTCTGTATCCTTGTCCATAAGTTTTAAAAACTCTTCTTTTTGAACACTAACTTTTTCTAATGATTCTTTTATAGTGTCCTGAATCTCTTTTTCATAATTATTAAACTTTTTTTTACCTATTGTTAAATTAAACACCATACTACCCAGCCCATTAGCCAAGCTACCACATAGTGCCGAAATGCTTCCACCACCTGGTGCTGGTGAGTTTGAGCTTAATTCTTCAATAAAATCTTTTAGCTCCATACCTTATCTTCCCCCTAAATTAATTTTACATATATGAAATTTTTCCATCCTCAACTACTATTTTACCATCTTTTATAACCTTGTCTATAGAATTTACACCAAAATGATAAATTAAATACTCTAAATTTTTAGAGTTGAATATACATATATCAGCTTTTTTATCTTTTTCTATACTACCTATGGTCTTTTCTTTATTTATAGCACAAGCCGCATTTATAGTCATAGCATTTATTATCTCTGCTGGAAGCATTCCCATGCCAAAACATGCAAAAGTCATAACCTGCTGCATAGATTCTGTAGGAGAAGTACCTGGATTGCAATCTGTAGCTAAAGCCACTGGAACTCCCTTTTCTATCATTTCTCTTCCCCTTGCAAAATTTTTAAGCATTAGATAAAAAGAGGTACATGGTAGCAATACTGCCACTACTCCATTATCTGCCAAAGCCTTTATTCCTTCATCAGAAGCTGCCACCAAATGCTCTGCAGAAGTAGCTTTTATTTTTCCTGCCAGCTCTGCTCCACCTATAGATTCTACTTCATCAGCGTGTATTTTTATTTTTAATCCCTTTGAATATCCATAAGTTAAAATATCCTCTGCTTCTTCTACAGTATAGACGCCCTCTTCACAGAAGCAATCTATAAATTCAGCCAAATTATTATCCACTACATAAGGAATTATTTTTTCCTTCATTAGCTTAATATATCCTTCTCTATCTTCTTTATATTCCTGAGGAATGGCATGAGCACCCAAATAAGTAGATACCACATCCATGGGATGATTTTGATTTAATTTTTTATTTACTTCAAGCATTTTTATTTCCCCATTAAAATCTAGAGCATATCCTGATTTACTTTCTACAGTGGTAGTACCGTGTAATAGCATTAAATCCATTCTTTTTTTAGCTTCTTCATAAATCTCTTCTAACTTTGCTTCTCTAGTAGCTCTAACAGTACTTAGTATACCTCCACCATTTTTTAATATCTCTATATAACTTACCTTTTGAAGCTTTAATGGAAGTTCTTTTTCTCTAGATCCTGCATAAACTACATGAGTATGTGGATCCACAAGTCCTGGAGTAACAGTTTTACCTTTTCCATCTATAACATTACATTCTTCCTTTAAATATTTGCTATAGCCTTCTCCCTGCCCTACTTCTAATATTTTTTCTCCTTCAATAACCACATATCCATTTTCTATAATCTTAGCATCCTTCATTTCAGCCTTAATTTTTCTATAACTTCCCGCACAAGTAACCAAAGAATCTATGTTTTTTATAATAATATACAATTCTTACTACCTCCTTTTATTTAGTATCCAATCACTAATCAGCACTTCCCAAATACTAGTCGTCACTCTTCAATCACCACTAAAATACTCTTTATTTTTTATTTGTTCTTTTTCTTTATTCCCTACTATTTACCCTTTCCCCTTCCTATCACTCTAGCTCACTGACAAACAACCACTAGCACACTGGCACTCTAGCAAACTAGCCCACTATTTCCTAGCCCTCTGGCACACTAGCCCACTAGCACACTAAAAAACCCCCAGTCTCTAGTCCCCCATCTCCTAACACAAGGTTACTGACGACTGATCCACTGGGGATTAATTAATCTAGTGTTTTAACTTAGTATAATTCTACATATCATTTAGCTTGCAGTTTATTCCCAAATTCTAGTTTCTAGCACTTGTTCTGTTGAGAAATTCTCAAATTGTAGATAATATTCTGCAGTTTGGAATATAGCTCCCATTGGTATTAATCCAATTACTTCACTACCAATTACATTAACACCATATCTTCTAGCTTCCATTTTCACCATTTCAAAGACTCTGTATAGTGCTGTTTTCTGATAGTCTACTACATTTATTGATACTTGAGCCATGTTTCTATCTTCTATTTTAACACCTAGTGCCTTAACATATCTAAGTCCGCCACCTAAGTGTCTTATAACCTTAGCTATTTTATCAGCTATTTCTACATTATCTGTATCTAAGTTTATATTATAAGCTATAAGTGGAACTCTAGCTCCTATTGCCACGCAGCCGCCTTTTTCATTTACTTCACATGGACCATAATCTGGTTTCCAATCAGCATCTTTTATTTTTTCAAAGAATCCTTCATACTGTCCTTTTCTTACTGTTGCTAAATTTTCTCTTCCTTTACTTGAAGCTGCCTTTTCATATAGGTATACAGGTATGTTAAATTTCTCTCCTATAGTTTTTCCAACCCTATTTGCTATTTCTATACATTCCTCCATAGTCACTCCAGTTATAGGTACAAAAGGCACCACATCTAAAGCTCCCATTCTTGGATGTTCTCCCTTATGATTTCTCATATCTATGTTTTCATAAACTTTTTCAGCCATATTTACCATGGCATTTTCTACTGCTTCTGGAGTTCCAATAAATGTTACAACACTTCTGTTATGGCTTGCATCTGATGAGTAGTCTAATAGTTTAGCTCCCTCTGTCTTTCTTACAGCATCCACTATCTTTTCTACTACTTCCTTATTTCTACCCTCACTAAAATTTGGTATACATTCAACTAATCTAGCCATATATGAATCCTCCTTATAATTTATATATTTTAGCCAAAGGCTAATTTAAATCTAATACAAAACTTCAACTTTTTCCTCTACAGCTTTTAAAATTTCTCCTCTACTCACTAGTTCAGTACATTTATCTAATTCTTTATACATAACAATATCGTTTTCTATAAAGTCTATATGCTTTCTTACACAGTCATAAGCTTGTTTAGTTCCTTTTCCTAAAGTAAATCCTTCTCTAAAATCTATAGCTTGACAAGCTGCTAAAATTTCAGTAGCTAGTACTCTTTGAGCATGTTTTAATATTTCTCTGCTCTTTCTTGCAGCTATAGTTCCCATACTAACATGATCTTCTTGATTTGCAGAAGATGGAATTGAATCTACAGATGCTGGATGAGCCAACACTTTGTTTTCTGAAACAAGAGCTGCTGCTGCATATTGAGTTATCATAAATCCTGAATTTAATCCGCCATGTTTTACAAGGAATGGTGGTAAATCATTTAATTGATAATTTATAAGTCTTTCAAGTCTTCTTTCTGATATATTAGCTATTTCAGATACAGCTATACCTAAGAAATCAAAACTTAATGCCATAGGTTGTCCATGGAAGTTTCCTCCTGAGATTACATCTCCTTCTCTTGTAACTATAGGATTATCTGTAACAGAATTTATTTCTATCTCAACCTTTTCTCTTACATAATTTACAGCATCTTTACTAGCTCCATGGACTTGAGGTGCACATCTTAAAGTATAAGCATCTTGAACTCGAACTTCTCCCTGTCTTGTCACAAAAGTACTTCCTTCTGTTAAGTTTAATAAATTTTTTGCAGTGTTGATTTGTCCTTCATGTGGTCTTACTACATGTAGTCTTAAATCATAAGCATCTGTTATTCCTCTTAAAGCCTCTGCAGATAATGCACATGCTATATCTGCTGTTTTTATAAGATCTATTGCATCATATAAAGATATAGCACCAACACCAGTCATTACTGGAGTACCATTAATAAGAGCAAGTCCTTCTTTTGCCACTAAATCAATAGTTTTTATACCTGCTTTTTCCATTGCAGCTTTTCCTGGAAGTATTTGTCCCTTATATTCAGCTTCACCTTCTCCTAGCATTGGTAAAACCATATGTGCAAGTGGTGCTAAATCTCCAGAAGCTCCTAATGAACCTTTTTCAGGGATTACAGGGTGCACTCCCTTATTAAGCATATCTATAAGTGTATTTAATGTCTCTAATCTTATGCCTGAATATCCCTTTGCTAGAGCATTTATTCTTAAAAGCATTATAGCTCTTACTACTTCTGTAGAAAAGCTTTCTCCAAAGCCACAAGCATGAGATATAATCAAATTTCTTTGAAGTGTTTTGCAGTCATCTTGAGTTATACTAACTTCTGAAAACTTTCCAAATCCTGTAGTAACACCATATACAACTTTTTCTTTTTCCACAATATCATCAATTATTTTTCTTGAGTCTAATATTTTTCCTTTTGCTTCTTCCTCTAATTCTATTTCATAATTCTCCCTAGATACTTTTATAACTTCTTGTAAAGTCAATATGTTGCCGTTTATTTTTATCTTTTCCATGTTTCCCTTACCCCCAGTATTATATTATTTTTCAAATTATTAATACTATTCTATATTTTTTCTCTTAAACCTTTATTTCTGTTCGTCTTAATATTCTGAATTTATTCAATGTACTATCGCTTTACTTTGATAAAATAATAACACCTATTATTACAAATAAACTTCCTAAAGCAGTATTAAATGTAAAGCTTTCTTTTAATATAAGTACTCCCAGTATTAAACTAACTATAGGCTCTAATGTGCTTAATATGGCTGCCTTAGATGGCCCTACTATTTTCACCCCATTTATAAAGGTTATGAGAGCTATTACTGTGGATATAAGCGAAAGAGCCACTATGTACATAAAGCTAATAAAATTTATACTAAGGTTCATATCACCATTAAATACTCCGATTAAAAAAATAAACAAGCCAGCAATAAAAGAAATATACTCTGTCATTACATAATTATTTATATCTTTAACATACTTATGTGATACTCCCATCACATATATAGAGAAAAATATAGCTGATAAAAATGCTAAAAGTATTCCCTTTGCATTTAAATCCACAGACTTGTTAAACACCAAAAAATACAATCCTACAAAACACATGACCAAGGATATTACTTTTTTTCTATCCATCTTATTTTTATATAAAATAGAATCCAGTACTGTCACTATAGCAGGATAAGTATACAATATCATGGTAGCTAGTCCAACAGATATATATTTATAAGATGTAAATAATGTTACTGCTGTAAGCGCATATCCCAGTATAGATACAATGCTTATAATTAAAAATCCCTTTAAACTAACCTTTAGATTTACCCTATTTAAAATAGTATAAATAGCTAAAATAATGCCAGCAAACAAAAATCTATAAAAAAGAAGACTATAAGTACTTACCCCTTGAGCATAAACAAATTTTGTAATTATAGGCATTACTCCAAAAGCCGAGGATGATATTACAAGATAAAAAATCCCCTTAAATTTTTCATTTTTAAACATAATTCCACCCATTCCCTAAAATTATTCTTTTCCTCCACAATTGTATCATGTTTTGGGGATCATGTCTTAGAAATGTACATAATTTTCAGTTTTTTCTTATACATAAAAATAAACTCTCAAGAAACACTACAATTAGTAAGTTTCATTGACAGTTTATCTTTTTGTAAATTAATTTTTAATCCTTCTAAATTTAGCATTAACTAAAATAGACTTGGCATATTTTAAAATATCTCGTATATACTTTCTATTTACAAATAATATTAATATAACAACTGCAATATTTATAATTATATTATTTAATCTAATACTTGCAGTAGCTAATATTACCATCATAATTGAATTAATAGCATAAAACCTTAAATCAAACTTAAACCATAGTCTTCTAGAAATTAATGTTCTCATCCAAAAAAACACCAAATATGCTATTCCTGTTGATATAGAAGCTCCCATAGCTCCAAATTTAGGCACTAGTAAAAAATTACCAATATAATTTGTAACTGCTGACACCAAAGATATTATAATATTATATGAAGTTTTTCTAGAAAAAGAGATACCTAAAGTGGTAGTCTCAGACACAGTATACATTATAGGCAAAAATAATAAAAATGGAACTATTACATTTGCATCAGCATATTTAGGAGAAAGTATTTTTATAATTATGTCTTTAAATAATACTATAAAGGAAAATAATACAACCATTATACTCATAACCATATCACTTACCTTCATATATTTTTCATTAGGCACATTATCTTTATACCATCTAAATGCAGTAGGTGTCCAAAATGTACAAAATGCTTGTTGTATTATTCCAAGAACCATAACAATCTTAAAAGCTGCGGAATACAATCCTATTTCATTAAATGTACCCCATTGTCTTAATGCTATTCTATCCATAGAACTAAAAAACCAACTTATTATAGTAGCTGGAACTAGTGGTAAACCAAATTTGAATAATTTATTTATAAGTTTTTTATTGATATTAAATCTTGTTTTCCAAACCTTTCTTAAAAAATAAGTTTCAAGTACACACAAAACTACTAAACTTATAAAATTTGAATTTATAATTCCCTTAAAACTTTTATCAATAAATAATAAATATGGAATCATTATAAAAAGTACTAAAAGTTTACTTAATATATTAAATAAAGAATATATCTTGGCTTTTTCTTCCATTCTTAAAGTTAAAAGATTAAATCTATCTATTACAGCAAAAGGAAGGGAAAATGCAAGAATATTTATTGTATACTTTTCTACTGAATCAAACATCAAAATAGATATGGGTTTATAGAAAACTATGTATATGATTCCAAGTATAAAAGAAAAAATTAATGGAACTATTAAAGAATTCCAAAACAAATTACTCTTATTCTCCTGCTCATTATATTCTCTTACAAATGATTGGTCTAATCCTAAAAATATAAAAAGAGAACTTATAGTATACCCCATAGTATACATTGCAGATTTACCAAAATCATCCGGTGACACCAAATAACTAGTAATCGGTACTATTAAAAAACTTAATATAGCAGAAACTATAGGACCAACAGAAAACCCCGCAAATTTTTTTAGAAAATTATTAATTCCTTCTTTTTCACTACCTGCCTCCATAAGGTTCCTCCAAATCTAAATTATAATTATAAAATGCTTATCCATTGATTATACCATACAAATTATATATCTATTTAGTCCTAAAGTCCAATATTTATATGTTTTTTACAATCTATTAACTATATAAATCTTTACAAATAATTTTTAAATATTAAATAGAAAAACACAACATACACTTTAAAATAAAGTGTTGTCGTGTTCATTTTTAAAATCTACTATTTATTTTCTGTATATGGTTGCTGCCATGAATTAGTAAATACATATTCTCTTACATCTTTCTTTTGATAATGCTTTTTATCTTGTTGTATTTCACCAACAGGAGTCATAGCAACTACTCTATAATTACTTGGCACATTTAAAATACTTTTTACGCTATTTTCATCAAAAGCACCTATCCAGCAAGTTCCATAGCCCTCGTTAGCTGCTGCTAATATAAAGTGTTCCATTGCTATAGCACTATCTACTAAATAGTATTGTTGATTGTTTACTACACCAGACATATTAGGATCTGCTACAATAACACAAACTACTGGTGCCCTTTGCATTGACTCAGCTGCATCATCCGTATTATTTTTAACCGTGGATGCTAATTGTGATTTTGTAGTATCATTATCCACTATTATAATTTTATATGACGTATTATTTTTCCAAGAAGGTGCCATCATAGCTGCATTTATCATTCTATCCAGCTTACTCCTATCTATAGGTGTACTATTAAATTCCTTTATACTAGTTCTATTTTCTATAACTGAATAAAAATCCATATAACCACACTCCTATTTCTTTGTATTAACTTTAGTATGCGTGGTTAGTATTTTATTATTCTAATAATTCAAGTAATGTAATACTTTTTGTGGGATAATCATTTTAATAATTTATTCGAACTTTTACTTCATCTTTTTCATATCTAATGTTTTTATTGAAAAACCTATAATACTTCACTATATGCTTTAATTATATTTTTAACTATGTTTTGTTTAGAATACTTATTTTCACAATTGTTTCTAATAATTTTTGAATCATAACTAGAATAATTTTTCATAACTTCTAACATGGCATTTGATAGCTTTTCTTCATCATCAATTGGAACAATCAATCCATTTTCGCTGTTTATTATTCCATCAGCGCCACCATTATAGGTACCTATTATAGGTTTCCCACAAGCTAATGCTTCAACATAAACCACACCAAAAGTTTCATGTTTAGATGCTAATACAAAGCAATCACATTTATTCATCTGTACTACTACTTCTTTTCTTGTTAGCGCCCCTAAGAACTCTACTTTATCACTTACATTTAAATTATTACTCAATTCCTTTAATTGCTTCTTTTGACTACCATCTCCACCTATTACCAATTTAGCATTAATATTTTTAAATTTTTTAGCAAAGGATTTTATAAGTGTATCCATTCCCTTTTCCCCTTCTAGAAAAGCTAATGAAAAAAAAGTAAATTCATTGTTTTTTTCTAATTTCATGGGTTTAAATAATTCTAGGTTCACTAAATTAGGAATGACCTCTACTTCATTTCTTTTTGTTAAATCACGCAACTCTTCTCTTAACCCTTCACCAACTGCAATCAATTTAGAAGCATTTTTGTAAGAATTCACAACATACTTTTTGTAGCTTGGCTTCAAATATTTACTATAGGTTATAGAAGAGTGTTCCGTTATAACTAACGGAATATTATATTTACCACTTATATATTCTGCACTTATGCCTCCCCATAGTGATGAATGAGCATGAATTAAATCTATTTTGCCTTCTCTTTCTGAAATCAATTTATACAATTTCTCTAATCTTTTATTAAAAAACATAAACATAAGAGGATTTTTAGGTAAATAATTATAGTTTTTGTATCTATAGGTTTTTAATCCCTCTTCATTTTGTATACTAATACCTTTTTTATCGTTTATTTTTCCAAGTAACGTTAAAGGCCATATTTCATTAAAAGCTACAGTTACTTTAACCCCCTGTTCAGCTAAAGCTTGTGCTTGTTCTTTAAAAAAACTACCATGAACCTTATTTCTAGGTGTAGAATACCATGAAGGTACAAACATAACATGCATTTAACTTCATTCCTTTTTAAAGTTTATATAACTTCTTTGATTTTTGTATAACATTTCTAGTGTCATACACAATTTTATCTTTCAATAACTCTTGATTATACTTTATTTCATCGTGTCCAACTAACACCACTACTATTTCTAATCCTTCTAAAAATTTTTCTAAATCCATAACTTGAAAATCAACTTTTGCCTTCTTAACCATAGGATCATACACTTTATATCCTCTAATATTACGTTTCTTAAGTTGTTTAATAAGTTGTAGTGTTGGACTCTGTCTTGTGTCGTCTACATTTTCTTTATATGTAATACCGTAGAAACCAACTTTCTCGAAATCATCTATGTCATTTTCCTTCATAATTTCCATTGTTTTGTTTAGCACATATTCAGGCATAGAATCATTTTGTTCCCTGGCAGATAAAATTATTTTAGTTATATCAGGGTAATCTCCTACCAAAAACCATGGATCTACAGAAATACAATGTCCCCCAACTCCTGGACCAGGAGTTAATATATTAACTCTCGGATGCATATTAGCAATTTTTATAAGTTCATAAACATCTATATTTTCCTTGTAACATATTTTAACTAATTCATTTGCAAAAGCTATATTAATGTCTCTATAAGTATTTTCTACTACTTTAGACATTTCCGCCACTTTAATACTAGTAACAACTATGTCTCCTTTACAAAAGGATTTATACCAAGACTTAACTTCTTCTCCTATACTTTTTTCATCTGCCCCTATAGTTCTTGAATTATTAAGTAATTCATAAACCATTTTACCAGGTATTATTCTCTCTGGAGCATGAACAATATGTATATCCTTTCCTATCTCAAATCCTTTTTCAATAACTAAAGGTTTTACATACTTATCAATAGTCCCTGGGGATATGGTAGATTCAATAACTAATATAGTACCTTTCTTACATACCTCTAATACACTTTTAGTTGCCGTTACTAAATAACTTACATCTATTTTTTTACTATCCTCCATATAAGGAGTAGGTACTGTTATAATATACTTATCAGTGGAACAATATTCATTAGAAAATTTTACCCCTTTATTTATAGCTTGTTCAAAAATTAAATCTAACCCTTCCTCTTTAAAAGTAAGCTCCCCTTTATTTAATTTATCTACTAGTTCTATATTCAGATCTGTTCCTACAGCCTCTATTCCATGAGATGCAAACATTAGTAATGTAGGCAATCCAATATATCCTAATCCTATAATATTTAATACTCCCATCGTATTACCTCATTTCTATTATTATTACAACATATATCACTAATATATAATAATCCTAAAATTAATTTTCTTCAATAATTTCTATTAACTTTTCAACTATATTCTTCCACTCATAATTTAAATCTCTATTTACAACTATTTCTTCCTTATTTTCTTTTGCTATACTTTTTAAAGTATTATGTATATCAATCTCACTGTTATTAATGCATATACATTTATCATTATTTTCAACCAACTCTTTTATTGGATCGGATTCATCTCCATATATAACTATTATTTTAGCTTTAGTGCCAAAATAATCATATATTTTAGCTGGAATTTGTTTAGAGTTCTTATTTCCAAATAACAATAATACTTCTGAATTAACCATATACTCTACAACCTTATTATAGGAAATACGTCCATTAACCGTTACCACATCTATATTATCTAAATCGTTTTTTATAGCCTCATCATCTATATTTCCAAAAAACAATATGTTTAGCTTTTTATATAAATCTATATCATTGGATTTTAATTTATTTAACGCATTGATAAAAGGCTTTAAATCCCTCAACTTAGAAAAAATCTCTCCTGCATATAAAAAATTAATTTTATCCTTCTGTATGAGTTTAGGAGGAGCTTTTTCCTCAATTTTTGTATAAAATCCTAAATCAAATCCTCTAGAAACTATATTTGTCTTTTCATCTGGAATGTTATACGTTTTTATATAATCAATCCTATTAGGCTCTGTTACAAATAAAAATTTATCGCTTAGCTTAACTACTTTCTTTTCTAAATTTTTCTCTATCAATTTTTTTAACCAAAAACTATTTTCTCTCGTAGAATCTTTTAACCACGGATCACTCCAATAAGTTATCCATTTTACATTTTTAAACTTTTTCTTTATGTTATAAGCGCATATATGTGATGAGGGAGGTTCATGCATTGAAAAAATCACATCAAACTTTTCCTTCTCCATAAGGTTTATCCCAAATTTAGCAGCTTTATTAGCCCATCTTATATACATATCTGGTGTAGCTAAATAATTTTTAATCTTTCTTAAAAATTTATTTTTACTACTCTTTTTAACATTTCTTGATACATTATTAGCGGACTTTCTGGGCATAAATTTATTAAATATTATTCCACCATCTATTAAATGTACTTTAACCTCAGGAGCTATCATACCAGCTAAATTTTCATCATAATATATGGAATCCTTAGGAAAATTCACAGTCAGCAAATGTACTGTATATCCACTTGTATTAGATATTTTATTTAAATACTGCAATGTCCTTATAGCTGCTGAATTATTTATAAATGGTGCATAACAAGCTATAAATAATATATTCATACGTCCCTCCTTAGTTGTATAATTATTTATTCTTTACGACTTCTAATAAAAATTTAGGAATACTGCCTAATCGCTTAATTCTATATGGTTCTTTTATTGTTCTATAAAGCCATTCTAATCCTAAATCTATCATCCATTTAGGAGCTCTCTTAGTTTTTTCCCCTATGACATCAAAACTTCCACCAACTCCCATAAAAATTGTAGCTGGAATCTTATTCATGTATTTAATAATAAAATTTTCCTGTTTAGGACAACCCAATGCAATAAATATTGCATAAGGCTCCTTACTAATAATATCATTTACTATCTCTGCTTCAGCTTCTGAATTGAAATATCCATTTCTGCATCCAACTATGTTTAATTTAGGAAGTTCTTTTCTTATGTTTTGAACACATGCATCTAAATTTTCTTGAGATGCTCCTAAAAAATAAACTCTTTTATTTTGTTTTTCACATTCTTTTAAAATATTTTTCATTAAATCTATACCTGCTATCTTTCCTTTAACAGGATTTTTTATCATCTTAGAGGCTAATACTGTACCAATGCCATCAGGTATTATTAAACTATTTTCCGAAGTAAAGCTATTATATAACTCAGGTTTTTTTAATCCGCTATATAGGATATCTGGGTTCCCTGAAATTATATTAATCTTGCTAAAATTATTAATATACTTCATTAAATCATTAATATCATTTTTAAAAATATTATAACCTAATAAATTAATAAATTTATCACTCATTTAACATCTTCCTTTGATAAAAATTTATTATTCCTAATATAATAAACATAGTAGTCATTATTTTAGGTATATCATAAAAACAATCTATTGAATTCATAACTTGAAATATAAAAAATGAAATACCTAAGGCTTTTACAATATAATATTCTCTTTTACCTTTGGTCCTTTTTAAAGATTGTCTAACTGTTTTTAAAGAAAATAACAAAAACATTATGAACATTATAGTTCCTGGTATTCCTAATTCACATTGAATTTTTAAAAATATATTATGTGGGTGTTTAGGAACATATCGAGAAGTTATTTCTAATTGTTTACGATATTTATTAATATATTCAGGATAAGCTATCATATAATTACTGTATCCAACTCCTAAAATGCAATTATCTTTTATAATGTATCTAGCTGTTCTCCATATCTTTATTCTAGACTCGTTTTGATCTCTATTAAAAACTTGCATTATTCTATTTCTACTAATAGGAGTCACACATAGTATTAACATTAATATTAAAGCAACTATAGTAAATTTTTTATTATAAAATATAACAAATATACCTATTCCCAATATAAGAGCTAATAATGCATTTCTAGAACCACAAAATATTATTGAAAACAACATAATTAAAGACATGATTCCATAAATGAACTTTTCTTTTTTTCCTTTAGCTACAAAAATTAAAGTTACGCTTAAGAATATAAAAAATATAATATACGCTCCTAAATTATTAGAATTTTGAAGAAATGATGCTATTCTTATTTCCCCTTTAGTATGCAGAAAATATCGCATATTTATATATTCATAAACGGCTCCACAACCTATAAATGCAGCAACACTTAAAATAAGTATAGTATAAAAATTCATTATTTTCTTATTGTCATTTATATAGGAAACTATAAAAAATATAAAAATATAAATTGTAAATCTTATACTATGAGTAATTGCAACTCTCTTATCTAAAGCATACATACTTGAAAAATACATAACTATATTTAGTCCTATAAGTGACCAAGCCAATGGTGATTTAAAAAATTCTTCAACATTAGAAAATATTTTTTTTCTTATAGATTTATTTAAAATTATCCCTAATAGAGTAATAAATATTAAAACGTAAATAATATAATCTGATTTAAAAGTTATTTTGCCTATTTTATTTTCAATAGGAATTAAAGGATAAATAATAACGTATATAATAAATAGCATGTTTGTTAAATAAACATATGCCCTTTTCATAATAACAAAATCTCCTTCTTTTAAAATAAAGTCATTTCTAATAAGCTCCTTCTTTTTTTAAAACAGAAGCTATTGTTTTAAAAAAGATTTCTATGTCATATATTACAGAGAAATTTTGTATATATTTCAAATCATAATAAATAGTTTTTCCAAGCTCTATTTCTCCTCTTCCACTAATCTGTGCAAGTCCAGTTATGCCTGGAGTAACTAGAAGCCTTTGAGCATATTCCTTTGGATAATACTTAACTACATCTGGTATTTCCGGTCTAGGCCCAACTAAGCTCATATTTCCAATAAGTACATTAAAAAGCTGTGGAAGCTCATCTAAACTTGTCTTTCTTAAAAAAGCACCTACTTTTGTTATTCTATTATCACTTTTACTTTGGAAAACAAAATTTTCAATATTAGATGGATCTATTTCTAACTCCCTTTTCTTTTCTGCATTTACTATCATAGTCCTAAATTTATAAATTACAAACTCTTTATTATCTTTACCTACTCTAACTTGCTTAAATAAGGCTGGCCCTTTTGAATCTAACTTTATAGCTAAATATATAATTAAATAAACTGGAAGCAATATAGTTATTCCTATTAAAGATAATATAAAATCCAGTATTCTCTTAATAGCAAAACTTAGTCTTTTAGATTTTAATTTATCTATATCTATAATTATTTTATGGTATTTTTTATCTTTGTTGTTCCCACTATTCACCTAAATACATCCTTCCTAAAATATCTTATGTAACTTAATTTTTATATAATATTACATAAAACATCATCTCAATTAAACTTCACTTATCATAGCTATTTTATCATAAATTGATTAAAATAAATACATATCATTTAAAATAGCTACAGTCTCTATAGAAGAAATGACTGCAGCTATATATAATATGCTTTTCTTTTCAAATTCTATTCGCTAGAATAACATAGTACTGAAATTACATTCCATTAAAAAATCACTTTTTCTTAAATATAATACTACTTACAATTATCTGGATATTTTTTTATTCTTTTCTACTGAATTTTTAGATTTGAAAATATAAAAAGCACCCACCCCTTCTAAAAATCCTAATCCATAACTTATGTGAAGTATTGGAAATATTATAGGAACATATCTTAAGGTTCCATTTTGCCCTTTAGTTATTTTTATAGAAGAGATTATATCACATAATACATATGTAACCACTTCAATAATCCAAAGAACACCTATAGGTTTTATAAAAATTCCTAGTAAAATTCCTAAAATATTAGTAACTACAAAAGCCATAGGAACCAAATGTCTTATAGATGCAATTTTCCCATGTTTTTGCATTACTTTTACTTTCCAAAATCCATACTGGAAATATTGTCTCCATAGTTTTTTTAGAGAATCTCTACTATAGTAGTATGATTTTACTTTAGGTGAAAGTAATATTTTATATCCATTTTTTATAACCCTAAAATTAATTTCATCATCTTGATTTCTAACTAACTCATCGTCAAAATAACCTATTTTATCCAAAACGCTTCTCTTATAAGCACCAAAAGCTACTGTATCTACATACATTTCTTCCTTTGCATATCTAAATAACGCGTTTCCAACGCCAAATGGTGAACTCATAGATAAAGCTATAGCTTTTCCCTTGATTGATGAATTAATGGTTTCTATGGTTCCCCCCACACACGCTACGTCCTTTTCTTTATTGAGTAGCTGAACATTATTTTTTATAAACTCCTTATCTGCATAGGCATGAGCTCCAAATATAATTATTATATCAGCTGTACTGTTTTTTATTCCCAAATTCATTCCTTTAGGAGTTGTTAATTCTACATTATCTAATAAACGTACATTTTCATTTTTATATTTATTCACAATTTCTCTAGTACCATCATCAGACATTCCATCACAAATCAATATTTCATATAACTCTTTCGGATATGTTTGATTTAAAAAAGATTCTATACACTGCTCAATATAATTCTTCTCATTCTTGCATGGAATAACTATTGATACTGTTTTAAATTCTAAGTTCATATTCGTAACCACCTTACAAATTATGATTTATTGCATTAAATTCAACGCTAATCTAAAATTTATAAAAATTGTTTATTATTTTTAAAATTCTATCTCCTGCATGACCATCTCCAAATATATTCTTTTGCTCTTCTTTTGGAATAAAATTCTTTATATTTTGAAGTATAGCCTCTTTATTTGTTCCTACTATAACATTCCATCCATTTTGTACTGTCTCTACCCACTCAGTTTCATCTCTCATAGTTACACAAGGTTTTCCCATAAAGAATGCTTCTTTTTGAACTCCACCGCTATCTGTAACTATTTTTTTAGCATGCATCTCAAGACTTATCATATCTAAATAACCAATAGGTTCTATTACCTTTATATTTTCTCCAAATTTTAACCCATAATCCTCTATATACTTTTTAGTTCTTGGATGAAGTGGCAATACTATTTTTTCATCGCTTTCATTTAGAGCCTCTATTATATTTTTCAATCTATTTATATCATTAGTGTTTTCAGCCCTGTGTATTGTAGTTAATATAAATTCTTCATCTTCTAAACCAATTTTCTTAAGAATCTTACTCTTTTCCTGAGATAATTTCTTAAAATGAAGCACCGCATCAAACATAACGTCTCCTACATTATGTACTCCTTTAATTACTCCTTCATTTTTAAGGTTATTCTCTGCTGTAGTAGTAGGTACAAATAAAAGTTCTGATATATGATCTGTAAGTATTCTATTTTGTTCTTCTGGCATAGCTTTATTAAAACTTCTAAGTCCCGCTTCCACATGAGCAACTGGTATTAAAAGTTTACTTGCTGCTAATGCCCCTGCTAATGTGGAATTGGTATCTCCATATACTAAAACCAAATCTGGCTTTTCTTTTAGATATATTTCTTCTAATTTACTTAACATTTCACCTGTTTGCTTTCCATGGGATCCTGAGCCTACCCCTAAGTTATAGTCTGGTTTAGGTATGTTTAATTCTTCAAAAAACACTTTAGACATATTCTCATCATAATGCTGTCCTGTGTGTATTAAAACTTCCTCGTGCTCTTTTCTTATTATATTAGAAACTGCCGCTGCTTTTATAAATTGTGGACGTGCTCCTACAATAGTTATTATCTTCACAGTTATATACCTCCATTTAAATATTTCATTTATCCATTTAAAATTTTATAATATATTCGTTCAACTTTTGCAAAATTATCTTCTATCCGATAATTATCTTCAATAAATTTGCGTCCATTTTTTCCCATTTGGATTCTTATTTCCATATTAAATAATAATTCTTCTATAGCTTCTACTAATCTTTTATGTTCTTCTTTTGGTACTACAATACTGCTATAATTTGGCTTAGTAGCTTCTGGTAATCCCCCGACATCTGAAACTATTACAGGTGTACCACAGGCCTGTGCCTCTACAGCAGCAACCCCAAAACTTTCACTTAAAGATGGAAATACTGCAATATCAAATCTATTAAATGCATTTACTACTTCTTCTTTATTTAATAATCCCAAAAACTTCACACTTTCATCTATTCCTAAATTTATAGTTAGTTGTTTTAGATAATTTAATTGACTACCTGGACCACCTATTTCTAATACTAACTTTTCATTAGGATATTTACTAATAATTTCTGCAAAAGCTTTAATTAAATATTCTATACCGTAATTTTTTTCTAAAGTTTTCACTATACCAATGGTTAAATATTTCTTTTCTCTATACCTATTTTCTTTTGGTTTAAAAAAATTAGTATCTACTCCAAAAGGAGTTATTTCTATGCTTTTGTTAGTATATTTTTTTGTTTCTTCTGCCATAGCTTTACTTGTCGATAGTAATAAATCTGCTTTTGATAAGTTATATTTTATTATTCTTTCAAATATTCTCCCCTTCTTAGGGAACTCATAAACATCACTTCCCCAAACAGATAAAATATATGGATGAAAATTAACTATAGAACCAATTAGTCCATAACTAGAAGCATAATGAGCATGTACTATATCTGGTTTTATTTCTTTTATTAACTTCTTTACGTATCTTACTTTTGAAATATAACTAATTTTATATAATAAACTAGATTTTCCAACTTTCTCTCCGTCAAAGCCTAAAGAATATACCTTGGTACCATTAATATTGCCTGAATTTAAAGATATTACATTTACCTCATATCCTTTTTCAACAAAGTATTGACACCATTTTTTTGTATGAGCACTATTAGCATCTGAAAGATAGCATATTCTCATATTATACCTCCACGATAATTATAAACTAGTTAAATCACTTTTTACTTTTAAGGCTCTAGCCTCCCACGTATTATAGTTCAATGTTTTTTCTATATTGTATATTTTACCCAGTAGTGTGCTTCTGTTGTTTAATATTAAATTCATAATATCTTTTAATTTTTCTTTATCGTATTCAACATTCCACCCTATATCATTTTTTTCCACAAACTCGCCTGCTGCAGTTCCTTTAGTAGATATAATTGGTTTTAAATATGTCATATATTCAAAAAGTTTTACAGGCATTGCAAAATTCCTGTATTCTATTGGTTCAAATAATAAGCTACAAATATCACATTCTCTAAAATAAGGTTCTAAATCTTTACCAAATTTATGTATTATTTTTATTCTACTATTGATAAAGCTCTCATACACCTCTTTTTCCTTTTCCCATTCCTCTTTTCTGCAACATACAGTTAATTCTACATTAGATAATTCATTAACCACTTCAAATAATAATTTAATATTGTATATGGAGCTAATTCCCCCCACATAAAAAATCTTTAAATTATTGGTATTTACTTCATTGGTGTTTTTTTCAATATTCTTTTTTTCTATTTCACAACTATTTATTCCAGGTGGTAGTTCATCTACAATTCCTTTAAAATTAAAAGGTATATATTCGTACATTAATTTAGTAGGAAGATAAATTACATCTAATAATTGATTGTACTTATATAAATCATAATTATAAAAACTCTTAGCTATTTGGCGTTTTGGAGTTTTTACACTTTGATCATATATAGGAAATCTCCAATATATATCTCTATAAAATAATCCTATTTTAATATTCCGTTGTTTACAAAATTTCAAAAAACCAAAATCTAAAAAGGGGTACTTAGGAAAATGATTTTTTTCCGTTAATAGTGTTGGTTGAGTAGAACTTTCAGAGTATAAAAAATCATACTTTATTCCATCATCAATACTTTTCTCTATTTCCCTTATTCTTTTTTTTCTTTCATCACCATAACCAGTTATAACTTCTGCTTTATATCCTATATTCTTAAATGCATCTATAATTCTAACTGGTCTAATTTGAGAACCTGATGGATGTTCAAAATCTATATGAAAAGGTAAGTGAATAATACATCTTTTATTACCCATTTATTTTCCTCCCTTTACTATTAAATTGTCTTATCTTTATAATTATATCATTAAGCATTTTCTTTTTTTCAAGTAACTTAGCAATTAAAACAATAAATAGAATTAATCCAATATTTACTATTGCGTTAGAGTTATATATATAATCGGTAAAACCACTTTGAGAAACCTCCACTAAAGTCTGTGTTGCAAAAATATACATAATCACATTAGTAGGTGTTTTTTTATTTTTTATAAACATCAAATATACTGATTCAAATATTATACCTACATATATAACGCCTAATATAACTCCTATAATACCAAAGTTTGCATAAGCTTCCCCTACAAATAAAGTATTCATTACACCCGCTGTACCATTAACAACTTTATCAGGACTATAAAATTGCATCACTGCTCTCCCCGATCTTATATGCTTACTTCCATTAAAAATTAGTCCTAAAATGCTTGGTGAAAGACTTCTCCAATTTAAATATGGTATAAAATTAGGAAATAAATCCACATGTAAGAACAATGTAGCAATTTGTGTAAATATAAATCTTCCAAATGGTCCACTGTATATATCAATTCCGTTAGAGAAATTATAACCCATTTTTATATACATAATTCCTAATACACCTATTCCTAATACAGCGAATTTAATAAGTGATTTTAATTTTATCTTTCCTTTTATAATTATATTTATAAATACAAACATAAATATATATGTAATTACAGGTGATTTAGCGTAATTATATGTTTTAATAAATATTGATGCTATAAATAACAATAAAAACAATATTCCCCAATTTCTTTTTTTAGTACATTTATAATATATATAAGCTAGGTATGATAATAACGGTGTTATACCCAAAACTAAAAAGTTTCTAAGATATTGATTAATATATGTACCTTTAGATATATTAATTCTATCTACGCCCATAGAAGATAAACCTCTATTAAATATCAAATTAATTAAAGGTATAGTATTCATTCTTTTAAACATAACAATTGTTAAAATTAAGCAAAAAATGCTTATTATGGATGTTACTATAAATATATAATCGTCATTCTCAATAATAATAGATTTTTTTAGAAATTCTTCATACTGCTTTCTAACGTTAACTTTAAATAATCTTGATACAACAATCATAGCAATTGGAAATACCAGTGCAGTAAAACAAATTATAAAATATGTTTTGTTAATTGTATTCTCGTTAACTATTTTAGAAATCAAATAGTGTTTCTTAAGCCCTAAAAATACCAAACTGCTTCCTAAAAAATTATGAAGAATAAATAAATAAAAAAAATAAGTAATAACATTTACTTTTATAGGGTTTAAAGTGCCACTTGCTTTATAAAATAAATAGCATGATAAAACTAATACACTAAAAACTACAATAAGTTTCCAAAACAATCCAAATCACACCTTATCATTCAAAAATTTGTTTTTTTAAAAATTCTGATTTTGTATAAACATCAGCATTTTTTAGTTTATTCTTCAAATGTTCTATAGGTTTCCTATCTACTTTTTTATCTAAGAAAATTTCTTCAATAGTATGATTATCTTTTAATACAGAAATATCATTAATATTATTAAATCTTAAATCTAAAATTTTTAAATCTTTCATACTTTTAAGGCTATGTATATCATAAATAAAATTTCTATTTATATATAATTCCTCAATATTAGACAACTTAGATAAAGTTGATATATCTTTTATTCTATTTCCATTTAAATTTATTTTGCCAATATTAGTCATATTTCTCAAAGGCGAAATATCACTAATAACATTATCGGTAAGATAAAGTTCCTTCACTGATTCCATGTTTTCTATTCCCTTTATTGAACTTATACCATTACCACTAACTTTAAAAATCATAAGATTTTTCATACCATATAATTCTGAAATATTTCCTAAATAATTATAATCTAAAGATAACAATTTCAAATTTTTTAACGTTTTTAATGGATTTATATCTTCTATATGATTCTTGCTTAAATCTAAATTAACCAACAATTTCATACCTTTCAAAGCATCTACATTATTTATGTTATTATTGTTTAAGTATAGTTCTTTTAAGTTTTTGCACTTACTTATAGTTGAAATATCTGATATCTTATTTAACCCTAAATTTAAATAATTTAAATTTGATAACTTTGCTACTGAATTTATATCTTCTATATTATTATCACTTAAATTTAAAATAGATAAATTATACAAATTTTCTATTCCTTCTATGGATTTTATATCCTTTCCAGATGCATCTAAAATACCTATACCCTTAATATCTTTAGTATATAATGCTCCAAAAGGTTTCTTAATTTTTATTCTTACGACTTTTTCAAGATTTTTATCCTTAAAACTTATTTTTTTATTATTATAGATTATATCATTATCCTTATTTTGTCTTTTTATAATTACTCTGTTTATGCTAAAACTTAATACAAGGATAACCACTATACATAGCATAAATATAACTTTTTTATCTGAAAAAAATCCTTTAATTTTTAAATAGCTCTTTCTCATATTTTCCTCCTTAAACATAAAAGGCATTATACTTACTATAAATACCACTCTTATAATGTTTCATTAATATAATAAATTTTCTATGCTAATTTACTTTTTAAAACAAAAGACAGTGGTATAAAATTACTAACATATTTATAGTAATTTTATAGTATACTAAAATTTATTAACTAAATCAATAATTTTCCGTCCACTAGTTCCAAATGTATCTTTAGATAATAAGAAATCCAACACTTCATCATATGCGTCAATCCATTCTGCCCATGTTTTATCCATGATATCAAAGGATGAATTATGCCACAAAAGATTAAATACCCCATTATATTTTTCTGTAGTTTCTATTAATTGTTTTATTCTTTTTAATCCCTCTTTTTTATCTAAATTACTATACTGTCTACCTACAATAGTCCCCTCCATAACTATTAAAGGTATTTCCCAAATATTAATGACTCTATCATTAATTAAATCATAGGGTTTATATGGGAAACAATATCCACACCTAAATCCCTCACAATCAGCATACCCTAAAGAAGCATCATATTTAATTCCTATTTTTTCTTGTATCATCCATGTTTTAGGAACATTAAATCTTAAATAATGCTGTCTGCAACCATATGACATATTTTTTATCAATTTATCCAAACTCATTTTTTCACATCTCATCATTTCTAAATTATTGTAACTATTATAACTTCCATGATATCCCGCCTCAAATCCTTTATCTTCTACAAATTGTATCAAATTTATAATTCTTTCATCTTGTACACTATAGTTATTATCTACCTGAGAATTTCCTCCGCTCATAAAATAGAAGCTTGACTTAAATCCCCGTTTTAACTCCTTATTCATTACTTCATCTAAATTCCAAAACAAATCCTTTTTATAATCCCTTTTGCTGTTTACAAACAAAATCAAATTTTTAATGGCTTTACTAATAGATTTATCTATTAGTAAAAGTCTACCACAATTTTTAATCTCGCTTTTTAATTTAGAATACTTAAATACCTTGTCAACATCATGTGTTAGACATGTAGCAAATTTTTTATTTTTCCACCAATTCTTCTTTTTATATCCTAAATGAAAGCTATCTATAATACTCCATAAAAACATTATATATTCATTTACAATAGGTCTATGTAAAAAATTATTTTTATATGCAATAGACTCCCTACCTATAACTCTGTCATGTATATCCTTTTGCAAATTAGTACTCACTACTTCTTCATATCTAGTAAGCATAAAAAATGCATTTGAAATAATGTCCAAATTAGTTGTAAATATACTTGTCTTATTCTCTACTATTTTATTTGAAAAAATCTTACTATCCAAAGAAAATAATGAAACTAATTCTATATCATTATTAAAACTATATGTTTGCACATCTAGATTACTCAATGAACATTTATGCATATAGTAATCCTCATTAAACAATTGCATACTATCTTTTACTATTATATAGTTTAAAAAATTTCTATGATTTTTTATGTGTTTTTCATATTCTTCTGACTGACTATAAATTATTGCTATGTCTACATCCTGTGATTCTATTTTTTCTAATTTATTTACAAATTTATGCTTTAATCCCAAGTTGAAAAATATATTATTAAAAACATATTTTATTTTATTGCTAAATTTTTGATTTTCAATGTAAATATATATCATCGTTATACCTCTCATATCAATTTACTATAAATATAAATAAAATAATCTTTAATCTAGCTATACAAATCTTTTCAAAATTTTTTTAAAAGCATTTTTAATCAAAAATTTTGCTGCTTCAACTTTATTAGGATAAAAAACTACTTTTAATTCTCCTTTTTTTTCATGTAGCAATATTTGTTTATATATATCGAAATTATATTCTTTTCTTTTAATATATCCTTTAACATACCTTAAGCCATCCATCCAAACTATATGTTTATATGGTGTTTCTGTCTCATACCATTCCTCTTCTTTATCCATATTTAAATATCTTTTTATTAATCCATTGTTATAATGTTCTATAAATATCCCATGTTGCATCCAAAACCTTGGATTTAATTCTAAAACATAGTATTCATTATCATCTTCTTCATAGAAAAATTCCAACTCGAACGGTCCTTGATATTTCATATCGGATAAAATTACATGGGTTCTCTTTAATAAATTTTCTGGGTCTTTAACTGTCTCAATTATAGAGCCTGTAGCAATTTTTTCTGCATCACCCATTACCTTTCTTGTTATTATAATCATATTTCTTTTAGTGTTTTTATAATCAAAAAAACCACAAGTAGAGTAATTATTTTCCATTGGAGATTTTAATAATTTTTGATAGAAAAAATTTTCTATATCAAAATCATTTTTTTTGATTTCCTCTAATGCTAACATATAATCTTCTTCTGAATTTAGTATATATCCTCTTGGTATTTTTCTTCCATTAATCCATGAAGATTTAGCTTTTAAATATATAGGATATTCTTGAGGTTTTCCTTCTATTTTTGTAAACGGGATTGGTTTTTCTCCAATTCGATTAATATATTCAGCAAAATAAACTTTATCATCTATTAAATTCTTATCTATTTCCTTAGGTAAAAATTCTAATTTTTGATGCTCGTAATACTTAAACAAACTACCTTCTTCTGTAAAAAACAATACATCATTATCTTCTATCTTTCTATCTACTATAGGTAGTAATTCCTTTTTGTCACTTAAACATTCTAATTGAATTCCTAGCTTATCTAATCCTTTTTTTAAAGTCCATGCATTAACATGATTTGAATGAACATAATATCTCATTTTGTCACCTTCTTAAATTTACTTTTAATTAAGTCTAAAATACTAAATATCTCATCTTTGTTTATAGAAATCAACTCACTTAACTTATACTTTTCATTTTTAACAAAATAAACCAAATACATAATCCCATAAAATACATAAGAAATACTAGATGCTAAAGCAGCACCATTTCCTTTAAATTTTGGAATAAGTAATAAATTTAATACTAAATTTATTAAAAAAGAAAAAAATGATATTGAAGTTATTACTTTTACTTGTCCATTTGAATAAAAATATGGAGTAGCTACTTTTCCTAATGCTACAAACGATATACTAAAAAATAATATTAAGCATATAGTTTTAGAACCACTGTACTCTTTGCCATAAACTAATGGAATTAAAGGTATCATTATCATGCCAACTATTGAAAGTGCCAAACATAGATAAAAAGTATATTTTATAGTTTTAGTTGTAACACTCCTTCTCTCCTCTGAATTTACAGGTATATTATAAAGTCGCGCAGAAATAGCTGAAGTCACACTATCTGGTATTAAAAATACTAATTCCACCAAAGATACTGCCACCGCATATATTCCTAATTCCCTTGCCCCTACAATATTTTTTATAAGATATTGGTCAACTCTATAATTTAAGTATATAAATATATTAGCCATCCATCCATTTATACCGTATATAAATTCTCTCTTTAATAATATACTATTTAACTTAAACTTAAATTGAATATTTATATTTTTCAAAAGAAACACTGCATATATAATAGAAGTTACAACTTCTATAGTAAAATAAGAGTATATGTTTAATTGATTAATTAACCAAAATATAACTATACTTGTAGACCTTATAAATGAATATGCTAATGCATATTTATTTAATTCAATAATTCGTTCATTTCCTATGTAAAAGCAACTCAATGAAACAATACTAAAGTTTGCTAATATATACACACTTCCGCTTAATATAAAATATGCTCCATATCCCTTAAAACCAATACCAAATTTCCATACAGCGAATAGTATAATTGATGTAATTATCCATACTATTAGTAAGTATGTATTATTTACAGAATATACTTCATCCTCTTTAAATTTTGTTCTTTTTTGAAAATATTGTGTCGCATTCACTATACCAAAACTTCCATAGTTAAATATTAAATTAAAAAATAAAAATAAAAAAGCAACATATCCTTTTCCTTCTGGCCCTAATGCTCTTGATACCACAATACTAGAGAAAAATAATAATACTATTTTAACAGCTTGCGTTAGAAAATTACTTTTTATATTATCCCTATAACTCATAAAAAGCCTCCTTTAATACTTTCAACAAATTATTCCTAAACAGCAAGTCATTATTGATTCCCTAATAATTGTTCTTCTGGCACATCCCTAAGTACTTTTGCTGGATTTCCTACAACTATTTTAGCCTTTTCTACATCTCTAGTAACTACACTTCCTGCTGCTGCAAAACCATCCTCATTTATAGTTTTCCCTGGCAATATAACCGCACCCGCACCTACTCTTCCACCTTTTTTTATTGTAACTCCCTTAAAGTGATTAAATCTCTCTTTAGATCTAGCAGCATAATTATCATTAGAAGTAATCACACATGGTGCTATAAACACATAATCTTCCACTTCAGAATAAGCTGTTAGATATACATTAGTTTGTATTTTACAGTTTGATCCTACATTACAGAAATTCTCTATGGTTGCTCCTTTTCCTATTATAGTTCTTTCTCCTATAGTCACATCTTCTCTTATAACAGCTAAATCAGCTACCAATGTTTTACTCCCAATTTCACATCCTACATATATTATTGTTCCCGCTCCAATTAAGCATTCATCATTAATTTTGCAAGAAGAAAACTTTTTATCATTTTTAAATATACTATTTACGGCTCTCATTGGTTCTTTTCCTATTACTGTATTATCATCTATTCTAACATTGTTTCCTATAGTAGTCCCTTTATGTATAACTACATTATTTCCTATAATACAATTTTCTCCTATAGTCACACAATCCTCTATAACAGAAAATCTACCTATTTGTACATTAGTACCTAACTTAGCAGTTTGAGATATATAATTCATTTGCATAATTCAACTCCTATTTATCCCTTAATTTTTAAAATTACCACCATAATATATTATCATATTTTGATGGTAATTTAAAAAAATTAGTATTTGTTTTACAAATTATTTATTAATTTTATCTACATTAACCATTTCCATAGTATTAAAGTCTCCCATAGGGAATTTTACAGGAATTCCAGTAAGTCTTGATTTATAAGCTGCAAGTATAATAGACATTCCCTTTTTACCTTCTTCTCCATTAACTAATGGTTCCCTTCCTTCATTTATAGCATCTATTACATCTTTAAATAACGGAGTATGACCAAAACCATAAACTGTATCTGGATCTCCTTCTTGAGCTTTTAATATATCACCCTCATTATCTTTTCCATCAGCAAATCTCCAAGTCTCAATCTTATTTACTGCTAGTCCACCTATGCAAACTGTTCCCTTTTCTCCAAAAACACTTAATGTTTCTTCTAGGTTCTTTGGATATACACAGGCACTTCCTTCAATCATTCCTATGGCTCCATTTTTGAACCTTATCATTATAGCTCCAAAGTCTTCTGCCTCAATGTCTCTTAAGAATGTATCACACTGCGCATATACAGTATCTATTTCTCCACCCATCATCCATTGTAGTAAATCTATATTATGTATACATTGATTCATAAGGGTTCCACCATCTTGCTTCCATGTACCTCTCCATGGTGCCTGCTCATAGTATCCCATATTTCTATTCCAAAGAATTCTTGCAGTTCCGTTCACAAGTCTTCCAAATCTTCCTTCATCCATAGCTTTTCTCAACTGTTGAATTGGCTTATTAAATCTATTTTGATGACTTACACATAATTTAACACCATTTTCTTTAGCACATTTAATCATTGCATCTGCATCTGCAGTTGAAAGAGCCATTGGTTTTTCAACTATAACGTGTTTCTTTTTATTCATGCAATATAAAGCTATTTCTGGATGATATCCACTTTCTGTGGCTATGGTAACTACATCTATATCTTCTTTTTCTAACATTTCTTTATAATCAGTATAGATATTTACATTAAATTCTTTTCCCATTTTAGATATGTATTCATTTTTCTTTTCTTCTGCTTTTTCTCTTACCACATCACAAGTAGCTACAAGTACCGCTTCTTCATTATTATTCATTATAGCTTCCACATGCTTGTAAGATATTCTTCCACAACCTATTATCGCAAATTTATATTTTTTCATATTTATTACACTCCTTTTATATTAAAACTATGATTATCTGTTATTTATTTTATATATTATAAATAAACGCCTTAAATTTCTATAATCTTTATTTCTCTCCTTTTTAATTTTACATGATTTTAAAAATAATTCAACTTTTATTATACAACATACTAGTATTTTATAGTAATAAAATTTTAATTTACAAAAACTTCACATAAACTTTGTTAAATCTAAATTATACTTATAAAAAAAGAGGCTACACATTTGTGCTGCCTCTTTTTTATGATTTTTTATTTAAAAATAAGTCTTATAGCATCTGCTATCTTTTGAGCAATTTTAGTTTCCATAGAAGAATCAGATACTTTTCTAACTTCACTGTCATTGCTCATAAATCCTGCTTCTACTAAAACTGATGGCATTGTAGTATTCTTAGTAACATATAAATTATGATCTTGGCTCCCTCTGCTATTAAAGCCAAGTGAAACTAAATTATTCAATATTTCTTGAGATAACTGTTTGCTTTTAACAGCTGCATCACAAGGCGTCCTATCATACTTTATATCACCTACATCATAGATTCCTGAATTATCTAGCCTAGGTCTATAACTACTATAATGAGTACTTACTCCATTGGCTGATGTTGCATCAGATGAATCATGATGTATACTTATAAATAGGTTTGCTTTTGCATTATTAGCCACTGCAACTCTATTTTCTAAATCTTGTGCAACAGTATTATATGTACTAGGAATATGAGCTCTGGTATAAATTACATTGTAGCCATATGCTTCTAATATTTTGCCTAATTTAAGAGTAAGTCTTTGATTTAAATCAGCTTCTGTAATGCGTCCAGTGTTTGCAGATGAAATCGCTCCTGGATCCTTTCCCCCATGTCCAGCATCTAGGACTATTGTAATTCCTCCCTCTACACTATACTCATCATATCTAAAGTCATCTGCTCCAGAGTTTTTACTTTGCTTATCTCTTACATGCACACCTACTAGATATTTTCCACCTTTACTTGGTGTCCATGTTACTGTGTCTGTTGTACTATAATCTTTTATTCTGCTCCAGCTATTTGTTGATAAGTCTTTTATCCAAAATTGATATAAAACTCCATTGACGCTTATACCTTCTGACTTTATTGTATAGTTCTTTCCCGCTTGTAATATTCTATTACTTACTTTCACTCCATTTAGACTTACTACTAAATTTTCTACTATTCCGTTAGAACCTATTACGGTATACTGGTCATATCTAAAGTCGTCTGCTCCGGAGTTTTTACTGTACTTATCTCTTACATGCACACCCACTAAATATTTCCCACCTTTATTTGGTGTCCATGTTACTGTGTCTGTTGTACTATAATCTTTTATTCTACTCCAACTATTTGTTGATAAGTCTTTTATCCAAAATTGATATAAGACTCCATTGGTACTTATGCCTTGTGACTTTATTGTATATTTTTTTCCTTCATTCAATTTCCCGTTACTTACTTTCACTCCATTTAAACTTACTTCTAAATTTTCTACTATTCCGTTAGAACCTATTACGGTATACTGGTCATATCTAAAGTCATCTGCTCCGGAGTTTTTACTGTACTTATCTCTTACATGCACACCCACTAAATATTTCCCACCTTTATTTGGTGTCCATGTTACTGTGTCTGTTGTACTATAATCTTTTATTCTACTCCAGCTATTTGTTGATAAGTCTTTTATCCAAAATTGATATAAGACTCCATTAGCACTTGTACCTTCTGACTTTATTGTATATTTTTTTCCTTCATTCAATTTTCCATTATTTACTTTTACTCCATTTAAACTTACTTCTAAATTATCCACTACTCCTTTAAAACCAATTACACTATACTCATCATATCTAAAGTCATCTGCTCCGGAGTTTTTACTGTACTTATCTCTTACATGCACACCCACTAAATATTTTCCATCTTTTTTTGGTGTCCATGTTACTGTGTCTGTTGTACTATAATCTTTTATTCTACTCCAACTATTTATCGATAAGTCTTTTATCCAAAATTGATATAAGACTCCATTAGCACTTGTACCTTCTGACTTTATTGTATAGTTTTTTCCTTCATTCAATTTTCCATTATTTACTTTTACTCCATTTAAACTTACTTCTAAATTTTCTACTACTCCTTCAGTTCCTATTACACTATAATTATCGTATCTAAAGTCATCTGCTCCGGAGTTTTTGCTGTACTTATCTCTTACATGCACACCCACTAAATATTTCCCATCTTTTTTTGGTGTCCATGTTACTGTGTCTGTTGTACTATAATCTTTTATTCTACTCCAACTATTTATCGATAAGTCTTTTATCCAAAATTGATATAGTACTCCATTTCCACTTTTGCCTTGTGACTTTATTGTATAGTTCTTTCCTGCTTGTAATGTTCTATTACTTACTTTCACTCCATTTAAACTTACTTCTAAATTTTCTACTACTCCTTTAGAACCAATTACACTATACTCATCATATCTAAAGTCATCTGCTCCGGAGTTTTTACTGTACTTATCTCTTACATGCACACCCACTAAATATTTTCCATCTTTTTTTGGTGTCCATGTTACTGTGTCTGTCGTACTATAATCTTTTATTCTACTCCAACTATTTATCGATAAGTCTTTTATCCAAAATTGATATAGTACTCCATTTCCACTTTTGCCTTGTGACTTTATTGTATAGTTCTTTCCTGCTTGTAATGTTCTATTACTTACTTTCACTCCATTTAAACTTACTTCTAAATTTTCTACTACTCCTTTAGAACCAATTACACTATACTCATCATATCTAAAGTCATCTGCTCCGGAGTTTTTACTGTACTTATCTCTTACATGCACACCCACTAAATATTTTCCATCTTTTTTTGGTGTCCATGTTACTGTGTCTGTCGTACTATAATCTTTTATTCTACTCCAACTATTTATCGATAAGTCTTTTATCCAAAATTGATATAGTACTCCATTTCCACTTTTGCCTTGTGACTTTATTGTATAGTTCTTTCCTGCTTGTAATGTTCTATTACTTACTTTCACTCCATTTAAACTTACTTCTAAATTTTCTACTACTCCTTCAGTTCCTATTACACTATAATTATCGTATCTAAAGTCATCTGCTCCGGAGTTTTTGCTGTACTTATCTCTTACATGCACACCCACTAAATATTTCCCATCTTTTTTTGGTGTCCATGTTACTGTGTCTGTCGTACTATAATCTTTTATTCTACTCCAACTATTTATCGATAAGTCTTTTATCCAAAATTGATATAGTACTCCATTTCCACTTTTGCCTTGTGACTTTATTGTATAGTTCTTTCCTGCTTGTAATGTTCTATTACTTACTTTCACTCCATTTAAACTTACTTCTAAATTTTCTACTACTCCTTCAGTTCCTATTACACTATAATTATCGTATCTAAAGTCATCTGCTCCGGAGTTTTTGCTGTACTTATCTCTTACATGCACACCCACTAAATATTTCCCATCTTTTTTTGGTGTCCATGTAACTGTGTCTGTCGTACTATAATCTTTTATTCTACTCCAACTATTTATCGATAAGTCTTTTATCCAAAATTGATATAGTACTCCATTTCCACTTTTGCCTTGTGACTTTATTGTATAGTTCTTTCCTGCTTGTAATGTTCCATTACTTACCTTTACTCCATTTAGACTTACTTCTAATCCCTGTATTGTAGCCTTACAATCTCCTTCCGGCAATTTAGCAGCACAACTCAACATATCCACTATGCTACTACCATACTGCGGATCTGAAGCCCATCCTCCTGGATAATTTGGGTTGCTTCCTATGGCAAGCCATTCTACATATGGTGCTACACCCTTTTGTACATACTGAAAACGTGGATCTACACATGCTTGCTTTAATGGCTCCTTACTTGCATAAGCCTTTAAATGCTGAATAACACATCTAATGCCTGTCCTCATATCTGGGAAACTACTGCCTGGCTCACCATTTCCTGTTGCTCCTATTCCAGCGAAATTATTTTGTTGTTCCTTCACATCGCCGGTAAACTTTAAAAAATTAGTTTCCTTCATCATCTGTACAAAGGCTATGTCCGGACGAACTCCTTCTACTATTCCCTCTTCCCAAACAGTAGAAATAAAGTCCTCGGCGTATTTCAAATCTTTATTACTATTATACGATTTAAAATACTCTAAGGCCTGATATTTCGTTAACTTAGCCTGTCCCATTATTGAAGTTAAATTATTCGCTTCCACGGCTTTTACATTGAAATTAAATCCCAAAAGTAGGAACATAACCATAACAATAGTGCCAAGTACGTGAAATCTTCTTTTTTTAGTACACATCTAACCCTTCCTTTCTATAAAAATATGATACATATATATTATCGCAAATTTGATATAGAACTTAAAGTAAAATTAAAATTTTATACATAAAAAATGCTATCTTTTAATAATTTATTCATAAATAAAATCATTAAAGATAGCGTCTTTTATAATATATCTTTGTATAAAGTAAATTATCAATCTATTTTTCTACTATAAGTACAAACCTTTTTACCCATAAGTCTAAATACATCATCATTTTCTACATTTTCTTTAACTACCTCTCTAAACTCATCAATATCCTTTTCTAAAGAATTCAAATCTAATTCCATAGGCTTTTCTACAAATATTTTATTATGTTTAGTAGAAGTTAAAGCAACTTCATCCATTAAAAGCTCTTCATACAACTTTTCCCCTGGTCTTAATCCAGTATATTCTATTTTAATATCTTTGTCTGGTTCAAATCCTGATAAAGTTATTAAGTCTCTAGCTAAATCCACCATTTTTACTGGTTTTCCCATATCCAATACAAATATTTCGCCACCCTTAGCCATTCCACCTGCCTGTATAACAAGCTGAGCTGCTTCCGGTATGGTCATAAAGAATCTATTTATTTCAGGATGAGTTACAGTAACAGGCCCTCCACGAGCTATTTGCTTTTTAAATATTGGTATTACAGAACCATTACTTCCTAATACATTTCCAAATCTAACTGCCACATATTCTGTACTGCTAGTCTTATCAAAAGCCTGAATCATCATTTCACAAAATCTTTTAGTAGCTCCCATTATATTGGTAGGATTAACAGCCTTATCGGTACTTATCTGAACAAACTTATTAACTCCAAAATCACTACTGCACTTTACTACATTATAAGTACCTATTATATTATTTTTTATAGCTTCCTTGGGGTTTTTCTCCATAAGTGGTACATGTTTGTGAGCAGCTGCATGAAATACTACATTCGGTCGATACTTCTTAAATATTTCTCTAATTCTTTTTTCATCTCTGATGGATGCTATAATAACATCTAAATCTAACTGAGGATTTACATCTCCTAATTCTCTTTGAATCTCATATGCATTATTTTCGTATATATCTAATATAATTAGCTTTTTAGGTTTAAATTTAACTATTTGCCTGCATAATTCTGAACCTATAGATCCTCCTCCACCAGTTACCATTACTACTTTATCTTTTATATACTTATCTATATCAGTATTGTCTAACTTAACAGGCTCTCTTCCAAGCAAGTCCTCTATATTTACATCCCTAAGTTTACTTATACTTACAGTTTCATCTATTATTTCATATATACCAGGTATAGTTCTTAATTTACACTTAGTTACTTTACATATAGATAGTATGTCTGTTTTAGTTTCTAAATCCGCTGATGGCATTGCCATTATTATCTCTTCAACTTCATTTTCTTTGCATATTCTTGGAATATCTCTTCTTCCGCCTAAAACCCTAACCCTGTGAATTACCTTTCCATGTTTAGTTTTATCGTCATCTACAAAGCCCACCACATTATAATTAAATTCTTTATGCTTTCTTATTTCTTTTAAAAGCATAACTCCAGCATCTCCAGCACCTATTATTAAAACTCTCTTTTTACCTTCACAATTACCTTTATACTCACTATTGTTCTCAACCATTCTGTATATAAATCTTATTCCTCCTAAAGACACTACAGATAAAATCCAAAATATTATGTGCACGGTAAATGGAAACCTAAAGTAAGCATTTTCAAATAATTTATATGTTATAAAATAGCTGTATATTATAAAAACTACGTTAGATAAAGAAACTGAATATATTATAGAAATAAGTTCTTCAATAGAAGCATATCTCCAAAGCTTATTATAAAGTTTAAAAATACTATTAAGTATAATGGTTATTGCTGTTACTGGTATTACTGAGTACCAAAAGAAAGTCATATATTCTGGTGAAATCTTAAAATCAAGCCTAAGTAATAATGCTAAATATAATGACGCCACAATGAGTATTATATCGTACATTATGAAACTTCTATATTTTCTCATGAATTCACATCCTCTTCATTTATCTTATATAAATCTTTATGGTCTTACGCTTAAATTTTACACCATTTTAGAAATAATTCAACTTTAATTATAGTGTCTAAATGTCATATATACAAACTTTATTATTAAATAGCTAAAAATTTTACAATTAATTCATGTTTATCTATGTACTTAAAATTATTAATTGTTATCTATAATTTAAATAGTTATAATTTAAATTATAATAATACATAAAAAGATACCTACTCCTTAAGCATCTAACTGGACACTTATGAAGTAGATATTTAAAGATTTAGTAGTCACTTCCCAACATTATATTACTATATCCACTAGTTATTATCTAATTTACCCTTATCTTCATCTCCTCAATACACTTCAATATATTAATTTTCAAAACCATTTTAGTTTCATTATCTATATATATTTCAGTACCATGAGGAATCAATATGCTGACTGCTGCTCCAAATTTTCTTAAAAGTATAATATCATAATCTTCCTTTTCGATATTATTATAATTATCTTTTAATGTTTGCAAAACACCCTTACCTTCTTCTATGCTCACCTCGCCAGATTTAATAAACTTCTCTAATATATACATGTGTAAAATTTTTTCAAAAGAAAGAGTAAGACCCAAAGGATATAGCTGACTATATATATTCATGGTCATTTCTGTAACTAAATTTCTTCTCAAAACTTCATCTTTACTAAAAGAAATGTCCTGTAGATTAGGCGTAAATATGTTAGCAATTTCATCTAGAGATAAATCGTCCTTCATATTCTTTATTACATCAATTCTATCTAGTATTTTATCTTTAGGAAAGAATGTTTCCTGCCCTGTAAAAGATGATTTTTTAATAAACCATTCTTCTGGAATTAGTTTCTTTCGCTTCCATCTATATAATTGTCCATAGGATATACCCGTTAAATCTAAAAGTTCCTTTTTAGAAATCAAATCCTCTTCCATATTATAATTACCTCCTTCCTCCTACAGTACACACATATTACAATACCTAATCATTAGCCACCAGGCTCCAGTTACTAAGCTCTAATCATCAGGCTTTAGTCTTCAATCACTGAGACCTATTCACAATTCTCTAGCCCTCTAGCCCCTGGCCAACTAACACACTAATTTAGTGTGTTCCTAAAATTCCCTTATCTCTACATTTTCTATCTATTCTTAAGAATATCCAATTTCCTACAATACAACACACTAACATAGACACAATAAGTATTATAAATTCTATTTTTAAAGAAAACAATGGTTTTTGATTTATTAGTATAACTCTGTTACTGTCATACATATAAGTAAGTGGTATAGCTAGTGATATAGCCATAAATGCCTTTGGAAGTACTTTTATAGGAAAAAAGCTTCCTGACATAGCATTGATTATACTACTGCTTAAATCTATTATTGGATTTGCATTTTTAGCTATTAAAACTAATCCCGCTATGGCAACGCCTATGCCCATAAGACCAATGACTCCTGGTATTATAAATGCTATAGCTTTTAAAACATCTCCCGTTACTCTAAATCCAAAAGCAAAATGACATATAACTCCTGTAATAATAATCTCTATAGTTGTTATAAGTAATCTAGACAAGTTTTTGCTTATTAAAAGGCTTATTCTGCTGGCAGGAGATGACCAATTTGACTCCAAAACCCCCTGCTGCATCTCTTCTTTAAGAGAAAATCCAATGGACCAAAATACCGTTTGCACATAACTCATTACCATATAACCTACCACTAAAAATCCCATAAAATCCGAATTACCAGTGTACTTAGTAAATCCACTCATCTCTCCATTTATGGAAAAACTTTTCCCCATGAAATAAAATGGTGTAAGCCATATTATTGGGTCAAAAAAACTAAATATAACATTAATAGGATATCTAAAATATATTTTCATACTTATTATAAATCTTGCTCTGTAAACATATAGTTTTCTCAATAATTTTTCCTTCAACTAATTCACCCCCTAGAATCTTCCTAAAGCCCCTTGATTTTTTACTCTCTTTTCTGTATATAAAAAAGCAAGTCTTCCTACTACAAAAATGGCTACTCCTAAAATTAAACACATTATTATATTAAAAGAAGCTGCCTTTAAAGTCTCTCCGTTTACCATCAGTTGTCTTGCTGCTATTATTCCATAAGTAAATGGTATGCATTTAGATATACTCTGCATCCATAAAGGAGTTATTGCTATTGGAAAGGTTATTCCGCAAAGCATCATTATAAGCCCTCTTACAAACTGTACTGCAGTATTAGTTTCCTTTGCCCATAGAACTAAACTAGCAAATAGGCAACCTAGCCCATATATGCCTGGAATCATTATTAAAAATATTAAAAGCCAATATGAAACATTTCCTGTGAAGTGAACTCTGTATATAAATCTATACTCTAAAACAGAAATTACATTTACTGTAAGAGCCTCAAGCATAGATACGAGACCTGCTCCTACTAAATAATCAAATTTATTTATAGGACAAAGCCAGTTAGACTCCAAGGTACCTCTCATCTGTTCCTCTCTTAGAAAAGTTCCAAACCCCCACATAGTTGAATTTACCCACATCCACAGCATAGTTCCAACCACAATATATCCAACATAATTCGGTGTTCCAGTTACAGCGCTAAAGGCTTTTAGTCCTGATCTATCCGGTCCTGAAAACCCAATAGCACTTAAAATATACATAGAAGGAAAAATTAATGGCCATATTATTATTTGTATAATCCAAGTAGGATATCTCATTATTAAAGTAAATTCTTTTCTAAAAACCGTACCAATAGTTCTAAACCTATTCATTTAATTCGCCCCCTAATCCCTCAAGCTCTTTCCTGTTAAGTGTATGAATACATCCTCCAGTGAAGGTTCCTTCACATTCATGCTGAGTATTTTTTTATTATTGTTTGAAACACAATCTATTATCTTTTGAATAACCACATCTCCATCCATATGATGAATGTTCAAAATGTACCTTCTTCCAGCTTCGTCATATTTACTCACTACATTTTGAATATCTTTTATTCCTTTTATTTCATCTAAAAGTTTTTTATCAGAACCATCCACTTCTACATTTAAAGTCTTTACTTCATTTAGCTTTCTTTTTAGATTTTCGGGGGTATCCAGTGCTATTATTTTCCCTCCATCTATTATTGCTATTCTATCACTTAAAAAATCTGCTTCTTCCATGTAATGAGTAGTCAAAAGCACAGTTCTTCCTTCATTTTTTATCTCTAAAATTATTTCTCTTAAATTAATAGCTGCTTGAGGATCTAACCCTAAGGTTGGTTCATCTAGTAAAACCACTGGTGCATTAGGTATCAAGGCTTTACCTAATGCCACTTTTTGTTTCATACCTGTAGAATATTTCTCCACCAATTCATCTGCTTTATCTGTAAGCCCCAATCTATCTAATACCTTTTGGGTTCTTTCTTTAGCTTCTTTTTTATTGCATCCATACAAAGCTGCAAAATATTCTAAATTCTCCCTAGCACTTAATTTCCAGTATATACTTCTATCCCCTGCCAGTACTGTTCCTATATTGCTTAAAGCTTCCATGGGATTTTTGTCTACGTCTTTTCCCATAACTGTAACGCTGCCACTTGTTGGCCTTAAAAGGCCTGTTATCATTTTTATAGTTGTAGTTTTTCCCGCTCCATTAGGTCCTAAAAGTCCAAAAACTTCCCCCTTATTTATATGAAAACTTACATCATCCACTGCTTTAAATTCTTTTTTATCAGTTTTTTTAAATAATTTCTTTTTTTCACTGATAAAATACTTTTTTAAGTTTTTAACCTCTACTGCTACTTCTTTATTCATTTTAAAAGCCCCCCTTTTTTAATTTAAAATTTAGAATGTAAAATTTAAATTTAATATTGAAATTCCTAGGGAATCCCTTAAATTTATATTAAAATTTTTTAACTTTACATTTTTATTTTATAACTGCAAAAGTTGAATATTTAAATTATATGTTATGATTATCCCACAAAAAGCATTACATTACCTGAATTATGAAATTTCTCTGGAATGACTTGCATAAGAAGCAAAGGAACTATTTAAATTTAATTTTAGAAATTCTTCTTTTAGACAGATAAAATTATCGTAAGCCTGGCAAGGACGCCAGGCTAGCGAACCTGAGGCAGGACGCTGAATGTGAGCGTTAGATAATTTTATATGGCTAAAAGATTAGAATTTCTTAAATTAAATTTATTGTTCCTAGCTCTTATGCAAGTCATGGAGGAGAAATTGCATAATTCTATCACATTATACCTTTTTGTGGTTTAATTATGTTATTTGATATTTAAATTATATTTGCTTTGTTACACCCACTTTTGATTCATTTGACATATTGAAGCTCCCACTGTATTCAACATTTTCTATATTGCATCCTGGTCCTAGTACTATATTTTTGCCTCTTACAGTTTCAGCATGAGTGTATTCAAGGTATATTTCATCACCCTCTATTAGTTCACATTGTAATTTAGTTATAGAATTATTAAAGGACATTTTAAAAAATCTTCCAAATCCTATTTCATCATTTTTCCTCACATCTATCTTTTCTCCACCTACTTCTCCCACTTCATTTTTTCCCTTTAATTTTATATTTATTTCTCCGGCATTAAGCATGCCATCTATTTCAAAAACCCCATTAGAATTAAATATTTCAGCCTCGCAATTACCACCTATTTCTACCGCTCCTGAAACTTTTATTTCTTCTGAATACACATTGCCATCTACATCTATGGCACCAGCTATCTTTAACTCTTTACAATTTATATCTCCCTTTATATCTGCAGCACCACTGACACTTATATAATCACCTTTAACATTTCCATCTATATCTGCAGCACCAGCAACCTTTATATTTTCCCCATCTACATTTCCATTTATATCTCCTGACCCCATTACCTTTAGTTCTTTACACTTCAAATCACCATTTATGTCTCCAGAACCAAGTATCTTAACTTGATTATATTCTCCACCTGAACTCTCTCCTGAACCAAGTATTTTTACATCTCCTAATTTATTTTCCACGCTAAAACCTCCTATATAATCTCTTAAAATTTGTTAGTTTATATTGTTTAATAATATTTTATTCGTCCAACGTAACATTGTTACGCTACAGGAATAAAAAAATATCACTTTAACCAAAATAGAATAAATAATTTCCTTATATTCAATCTCTAATCTCTATTTTCTAAACGCCTTTGCTTGAATAGCATTTCCAATGTCATATACTATTGGCTTTTAATCAAAACTAAAGTCTCTTACCATTTGCTATCTTTTCTCTATACTTTATTGTTTATTTTTCAAATTATTCCTTATGACAATTTCATTGTAACATAACATTGTTTCATTGTAAATACATTTACAATTATTTTTTTAAATCTATATATAATTAAAAAAATAATATGATTAATCCCCAGTGATTAATTTCTCATCTCCATACTTATTTGGAAATTTGAGATTATTCTCTGGGGATTAATAATTTGTATTTTAAAATCAAAATTTGGTGATTAAAGACTTGGGGTTAGGTATTATAAATTATGCTTTTTTCTATTTCTTTAACTATTTCATCTTCTGGATCTATTTCCTTAGCAAGCTTCAAATGGACTTTTGCCTGTTCCAAATCATTAATATTTAAATAGCACATAATTAAATTTGTACATATTTCTACAGAACCCGTAAAACTAAAAGCATCTCTAAAATATGCTATAGCCTTCTCATATTGCCCTATAGAAGCATAATTAAGACCCATTTCATTTATTATTTCTACAGCCTTATTATCTATTGCTAATGCATCATTTAAATAATATATAGCCTTGTCATGATTTTTCATATTTCTATAAGCTACTGCAACATAATAATATATTTCAGCTTTATCTCCTAGAGGCTGCATAAGTGGAATTAACAATTTTAATGCTTCCTCAGGTTCTTCACTTACTAAATCTTTACCTTTGTCATATTGATTTATTATGCTTAAAGATTCTTTAAATGTACTAATTTCCTTGCTCTCATCTCCACCTTTAGCTAAATATGTGTTTATACAGTAATATGCCTTTTGGAAATCTTCCTGTTCTTTTAATATAAGAGCTTCGTATAAATATGGTTCTGGAAAATCTTCATACAGTTCTTTACACTGTACTATTAAATTTAATTCCTCTTCCACATAAAGTTTACTGCTTTCCCTTAGCTTATCACAAAGTAATAAGAGTTTTGAAAAGTTGCCCTTGCTTTTTTCTATAATGCAAAGTCCCTTTAACATTATATATCCTTCTTCATAATTATTCTTTTTAATTTCTTTTGCAATTTTAGATTTTATATATTTTTCTCCATCTTTAGTGTTCAAAAGCATCTTTTCATAATACTTATTAAACTTAAAAGTAGAATCTGCTCCTAAAACATAAAACATTCCCTCTATAAAGAAACTCATGGGCATAACATCTAAAGCCTTAGTTTCTTTTATCTCTTTAGCTAAGTTTTCTGTTCCCACAGGCATGTATATGTCCTCTTTTAAATCCACATTAAAAAGTTCCTTAAGCCTTTCTCTTTTTATATTTAAAAATAGTAATTTAGATAATTTCTCTGCATAATGAGCTTTTAAATCCACTAAAATTCACCTCCAAGATTTTTTACACATCTAATATTAATTTAAAGTGCTTGTATTGTAAAGTATTCATTTTTATTATACCGTAATTGTAAATAACTACAATTATATAAAGATAAAGGGTGAAAACTCACCCCTTACATAAATCTATTAATTTTAGCTTATTAATTTTATAAATCAATTTGCCACATAAGTTTTAAACTCTATATTATTGTTTTAATTTAAAATGTAGAATTTAAAATAAATATTTAAACTCCCAATTTATTCAATTTATTAAAATAAATAATATTATTTTAGTCTATCAAACTCATTACCTGCTCTTTAAATTTAATCATTTTACCTTTACAGTTTTCACTGCTATCTCCTACTACTGATAGATATATTTTTATTTTTGGCTCTGTACCTGAAGGTCTGACTACAAAACAAGAATTATCCTCTAGTATAAATTTTAATACATTAGACTTAGGAAGATGTATTTCTTCTTCATTTATTTTTACTAAATCTTTTTGTATTCCTAATTTGTAGTCAAACTTCTTGATTATTTTAATCTCATTCAAATGAGCTTTCATGGAGTGTCTCAAATGCTCCATAAGCTTCTCTATCTTTTCCTGACCTTCTTTTCCTTTAAGTGTGATAGAGACCAATTCTTCTTTATAGAATCCATATTTATTGTATAATTTCTGAAGTGCATCATACAATGTCATACCTTTTGATTTATAGTAAAGGGCCATTTCACATATAAGCATAGATGTTATAACCGCATCTTTATCCCTTACAAAATCTCCAGTTAGGTATCCATAGCTTTCCTCAAATCCAAAAATATACTTTTTATCTCCTTTTTCTTCAAACTCCTTCATTTTTTCCCCTATATACTTAAAACCTGTGAGTACGTCTATAATTTCCACATTGTACTCTCTAGCTATTTTCCTAGCTATTTCTGTAGTTACTATGGTCTTAATCACCACACCATTTTTAGGTAATTTTTGTTCTTCTTTTAAAGAGGATAATATATATTCCATTAATAATGCACCAGTTTGATTTCCTGTTAGTACCTTATACTGTCCTTCTTTATTTTTAACTACTACGCCAATTCTGTCACAATCTGGATCAGTTCCAAAAATAAGATCTGGCTCTATTTCCTCTGCCATTTTAAGAGCTATGTCAAAAACTCTTGGGTCCTCTGGGTTAGGATAATCCACTGTAGGGAAATTGCCATCTGGCTTTTCTTGCTCTTTAACAGTGTAGACCTTTTCATAACCCAATTCCTTTAAAACTCTTCTTACTGGTTTATTACCAGAACCATGAATAGGTGTGTATATTATCTTTAATTCATCAGCCTTTTCTTTTATTAAATCTTTTCTTATGGATAAATCCTTAACTTTTTCCATATACACATTGTCTACTTCTTCCCCTATTACAGAAAGAAGTCCTTCTTCTTTAGCTTTTTCTATTTCCATAAATTTAATTTCATTAAAATCTTTAATTCTACTTATTTCTGATATTATTACATCTGCTGTACTATCTGTTATTTGTCCACCATCTTCTCCATAGACCTTATATCCATTATATTCTTTAGGATTATGAGAAGCTGTTATTACTATGCCTGCACTACTTTTTAAATGTCTTACGGTAAAAGATAGCATTGGAGTAGGTCTTAGACTTTCAAATAAATTCACCTTTATTCCTTTGGCACACAATACCATAGCTGCAGCTTCTGCAAACTCTCTTGATTTATTTCTAGAATCATAGGCTATACTTACTGACGCATCAGTTCCAATTTTGTTTATTAAATATCTACCTAAACCTTCTGTAGCTTTGCCTACAGTATAGATATTCATTCTATTGCTGCCAGCACCTATTATTCCTCTAAGACCTCCTGTACCAAATTGAAGATCTTTATAAAATCTATCCTCTATTTCTTTGTCATCCTTTATATTTTTTAGTTCTTTTTTAGTTTCTTTATCTATAAAATTGGAGTTTATCCACAACTGATATTTTTCATTGTATGTCATTTTTATCCCCCTTGTAATATTATTATTTTTTGCTTTAAAATAATCTTACTAGTATATAATATTACAAAAAAGAGGAATAATCAATTTGATTATTCCTCTTTTACTTCTAGTTCATAATTTTCTTCATTTTCCATATTTATTTCTTCGTTTTTAGCATAGGTAACGCTCAATATAACAGTGTCCGGATCTTCTATCATAGATATTTCCTTTGCCATTTCCACATCGCCCATTCTTACTACATTTCCAACTTTTAATCCTTTTAAATCAATATGGATACTCTTAGGCAATTCTTCAGCATTACACTGAACTTTAATACTATTTTTCTCCTTTTGCAATATACCGCCATTTTTGAATACTAATTTTTCATTATGGAAAACTATAGGCACATCTGACTGTACGATAGAATTTTTCTTAACCTCCTGTAAATCCACGTGTATTATTTCATGATTTACAGCATCCCTTTGAACTTCCTTAATAAGAGCTTTTACTTTACTTCCTTCTACATCCAAGTCTATAATTCCATGCTCCCCTACTCCATTTATTTCTCTTTTTAGTTCTAGTTCCCCCACTTCAAACATATAATTTCCTAATGTTTTTCCATAAAGAACTCCTGGAACTAATCCCATTCTTCTTTTCTTTTTAGCTGAATTAGAAGTTTTATTTTGTCTTTTACTTAATACTAAACTTTCCATTTTTATCCCTCCCATTTATGTATTATTAACAGAATTCATGAATAATATTCCCTTCATATGTAATACTAATGTTAATGTATATACCCATTTAGAATTCAATTTATTTACTCCACTTTTCCCGTTGATAATAAACACTCTTCTCGCTTTTAGAAAAACATAAAAATTATTTAAAATAAATTTAATTTTTTATTGCATTCTATTTCCATTTAACTTATAATGATATTGTTTTAAACGAACTAGATAATATTTCTAAGGAAGTTCGCGGATTTTTAAGAAAGAAGGTGTTAATTAAGGTGTATAAATTAAATCAAAAGGAAACTCCTTTATTTGATGCATTAATGGAATATGTGGATAGAGACACTTTACCCTTTCACGTACCTGGTCATAAAAAGGGAGTGGGAATGGATGAAACTTTTAAAAACTTCATAGGTGAAAATCCTTTTAAAATTGATGTTACAGTTTTTAAGTTAGTTGATAGCCTACATCATCCTAACGGACCTATAAAAAGAGCTCAGGAACTAGCTGCAGATGCATATGGATCTAATGCTGCATTTTTTTCAATTCATGGCACATCAGGTGCCATACAAGCTATGATACTTTCAGTAGTGGGAGCTAGAGATAAGATTATTATTCCTAGAAATGTTCATAAATCAGTTACTGCTGGAATAATATTAAGCGGCGCTCACCCTGTTTACATGCAACCTGAAATCGATAAAAACTTAGGCATAGCTCATGGTGTATCACCAGAAACAGTGCAAAAGGCTCTTAAAGAAAATCCTGATGCAAAGGCAGTTTTGATAATTAACCCTACTTATTATGGAGTAGCTACAAATATAAAGAAAATAAGTGACATAGTTCACAATTATGATATTCCTCTTATAGTAGATGAAGCTCATGGTCCACATTTAGGATTTAACGATAAATTACCAATTTCTGCAATAGATGCAGGAGCTGACATGTGTGCCCAAAGCACTCATAAAATAATAGGTGCATTAACACAATGCTCCTTACTACATGTTAATTCAAATAGAATAGATACTAGAAGAGTTCAACAAGTATTGAATTTACTTCATACTACATCACCTTCTTATATTCTTATGGCATCTCTTGATTGTGCTAGAAGGCAAATAGCTTTAAACGGAAAAGAGCTTTTAGACAAGACAATTAATTTGTCAAACTATGTAAGAAATGAAATAAATAAAATTCCCGGTTTTAAATGCTTTGGAGAAGAAATTCTAGGAACTCCTGGAGCTTATGCCTTTGATCCAACTAAAATAACTATAACATGTAAGGATTTAGGCATTACGGGATACCAATTAGATACAATACTTGCTGATAAATATCATATTCAAATGGAATTATCAGATTTCTATAATACCTTAGCTGTTGGTTCTTTTGGAGATACAAAGGAAGGCATGGATAGACTTCTAAGTGCTCTTAATGAAATAAGTAAAGAGTACTACGGAAAAAGTGATAGAAAAATTGATTTTCTAGATATACCTGCTATTCCTGAACAAGTATTAATTCCTAGGGAAGCCTTTAACAGTGAAAAAACTTGTGTACCTATTAATGAAAGCATTGGAAAAATAAGCGGAGAATTTCTTCTTGCTTATCCTCCTGGAATACCAGTTTTATGTCCTGGTGAAAGAATCACTAAAGAAGTGGTTGACTATGTATCCCAGTTAAAAGAAGCTGGCCTTTACGTACAGGGAACAGAAGATCCTAACGTTGAGTACATTAAAGTAGTTGAAAAAGAAGACGCTGTATTTATAAATGTAGAATAATCAATTTATTTAGAAGGGTACGTCGCATTAAGAAATTTATATACAATATATTGTTTTGCAAGTTTAAAGTTAACACAATATGTTGTAGGATTTATTCTTAGTGCGACAGCCCCTTTATATATTTCTTATGAAAGTTATAAGATTATTTATATTATTATTTTCGGCCTCTTTTAAAAATCTAGTATAGTCCTTTTCATTCATATCTAATATTCTGCTATATGTACGTAATACTTTTTCAAAATATCCCATAACATAATTAGCTTTAATAAGTGCACCTATATTTTTAGTTCTAAAGGTTGCAGCATATAATCTTCTTGTCTTTTCAGCCTTTTTCTTCAATTTACCATAATACTGTCCTCCTGGATATATAGCCTTAACTTTCTTAAAATTTAGCATTAAAGCTTCCTTATATACAGTGTAAATCTTTTCTAAACATTCATCATTGAATACTTTTTCTTCTTTTTTCATTTGCTCTACAATATTTATTACTTCTTTCAGCTTTTCATTATTTTTTCTTCTAAGTTCTGGTACTTTTTTAACTATAGGCAGTACTTCTTCTACAGCTTCTTTCTCTTCCTTTTTTTTATATCTATCTTGTAAAATTTCAAGTCCAAATTCGGCCTCTAAATAATCATTATTATCCTTAACTATATCCATTTCATTTTGAACTGTTTTATATATACTTATTCTATTTTCTTTATCAAAGAATATTTCGTAATAATAAAATAGTTTAACAAGCTCTCTTTGTACCTGTTTTTTATCCAAAACTTGCTCTCTTTCATTTATAAATATAAATTCACTTTCTCTACCCTTTACATGATGCATAAATCCCTTACTAAAAATCACTTTTCTATATAAACTACCAAAACACTCAACTGGCTCAGATATCTTTACATTTTCTCCCTTTTTAACATAAGAATTTAGTTTTTCTAATATTTCTGCTGATGCTTCATTGTACATTAACTACCCCTCCTCGTTATATTTACTATTATAACAAAAAAATGAAGTTCAACCTATACAATATAGGATTTTTACAATGATATTTTATGAAACAATCTAAAACATCTGAATTTTACATAAATATAACCTCATGCTTTCACATGAGGCTTAAATTAAATTCCTTTAGGTACATGAAAAGAAATAACAATTCAAAGATTCTAGTATATTTTGTGTCAGACAAGGAAGCAGGCTCCGCCTTTGGTAATAACTATCGGCGGGTTCTGCTAACGCAGTATGACGCAAGATAGACTAGCATACTGACTTATTATTTATTTGAATGTGCCTTGGTATATAATAATCACCTAAGTATTAACATATCTATGTGATTGTCAATTTTAGCTAATTATTCCTCTATATAATCTGGGAATAAACTATCCATTTTTTGTGGTGGATAGAAGTCTGGTACATCTCTATTCATAAATTCTATACATGGATCTTGCTCTCCAGGGCATTCATCAGGTATTGGGCAATATCCAAAGCATGGAATTAATAGTTGTACTAAAAGTTCACATTTAACTATTATAAATAATCCTAAAGTTATGCATAAAAATACTTTATCTGGATCTGGCTCTGGATAATCTACCTTAATTAATTCTGATCTCAAGCAATCAGCAATCACTTCAAGTTTTATCATCCTTTCATCTGCATCTTCTATTTCCGGATTACATAAATTACCTTTGCTAATTGAAACCTCTGCTATTGGGTCTGGACAATAGAATTTTGGAACTGTTATTGTTTGATTTACTGTATATTCTAATGTTCTAGGCTCACATGTAGTTCCAGTATCAACTAATACATCTACTTTAAAAGTTACTGTAAAATTAACAGTTACTCTTTTGTATCCTTCTTCGCCTTTTACACAGGATTTTGATACAGAAGTAATATCTACATCAAAATTACGACAACAGCCTATCTTTTTAACTTGGCTTGGGTCAGTCACTCCAGTTAATTCCTTACACAATTCTAAGTTTAAATTTCCCATTTCATCAACCGGTTTAAGACATCTTTTTATTAAGCATTGGTCAAAAATTTTAGGTACTTGGATACAACATAATTCATCAGGGTCTGGTAAACATCCCTGTTTATTTACAAAACCAGGGCGTGGAATAAAATCCTTAGGATTAATTGCCATAAAATAGCCTCCTTCTCTATATTAAAATAATATTGTTTTCTCAATATATATTATGCAGACAAATGTTAAGTGTGCTTCTATATAACAGTCATTCACTTAATGCTAGATTAATTTTTTTAAATACTTTATGATTATCCCACAAAAAGCATTACATTACCTGAATTATGAAATTTCTCCTCCATGACTTGCATAAGAGCTCGGAACAATAAATTTATTTGTATAAGCTTATTTAAAGAATATATAATTAAATCCATTAATATATTTTATATGAGGGGGGAAGGCATATGAGTCTATATATTTTAAAAGATATTTCAGATACTCTTTGGAAATTTTATATTGATGAAGATAAATTTCTTATTTGCGATAATTATTACGAAAAAGTACAAATAGATGAAAATGTTTCGGAATTTCATGTAAATGTAAACTATATCGGAACTATACAGCTCATATACATAACCTATGATGGCCACGTGAAGTATTGCGAATTTAATAAAAAATGGACTACACAAACTCTATACACCCTTTGCAATAAAGGTGATAAAATACAAGAATTAAAAATATACTCATTAAATAATGAACTTCATATATTCTTTATTTTTCTTAAGGGAAGTGAAAAATATAGTGCTGATTTATTACATTACAAGTGGTCTGGAAATAAATTCAATACCAATATCGTAGCTTCTTTAAACTTTGATTATTCATTGTTTAAACATTATGATATAGAAATACTTAATGATGAACTTTATATATTTTTTCTACAAAGTGAAAAAAATCAAACTTCCTTAAGTATGCGCAAATATGAAAAGAATCTATGGGGTAATGCTCAAAAACTATATAGACTTTATGGAAGTGATATTCAATTTTCTACTATTAAAAAAGATAATACATTTCATATTTTAAATTTAACAAAAGAAAATAATATTTATATATTAGAACATGTATCTATAGATGAAAAAGGAAATATGAAAGCCTTTAAGGTTCATGAAAGCAATACTACTATATGCGCTCCTATATTGCTTATTGAAAATAACTCTTTATATACTATGTGGATAGAAGATAATTCTTTAATGTATTCCTCCTTCCATGATAATTGGCATAAGAACAATAATCTTTTTATTGAAAATATAAATGAAATAGAGAAATGTAGATATATATCTGAAGAAAATTCTCATAATAATTTATATGCTAAAGAAATATTTATTTTAAACTCTTCCTTCATAAAATTTTTTTTAGCTGAAGAAACTTTAGTCTATGATCATATAGAAGAAAGAAATTTTGATTTACTACAAAATTGTGATGCAGAAAAAACTATACAAAAACTACTTAAAGAAATTTCCTACGCTAAAATGCTAAACGAAAAATTAGGTAAGAGAATTTCTTTATTAAAAAATAAGTTATATGAAAAAGATGTATCTATAAATAACTTCAATAACTATTTAAATCAAACTATTTCACAAAAAAAAGCCGTAGAAAAAGATTACAATTCATTGCTCCAATCTCAGAATAATTTTATAAATGAGCTAAAAAATATAAAAACTAAATTAAATTTAGAAAAAGACAAAACAGACTCCCTTAAAAACACAATATTAGAGCTTTCTCAAGAAAATAATAAATTAAAAGGAAACTCAATTAAAACAAAAGAATTTGAAAATAAAAATTGCCAATGCAATTGCACGTATCTAAAAGATTTAGAATTTAAGATTAAAGAAAAAGAAAATGAAAATGATACATTAAAAGAAGAACTTGAACGTTTTAAGAATATGAGTTTTTTTGATAAAATTTTTAAAATTAAATAGATAATGCCGCTCTAAAAGGTGCGGCATTATTTTTATATGAAAGTTAATAGAATTATTCATTTGCATATAATCATACTATATTTATTTTTTTGCTTTTCCCTTTTGTATTGGGTTCATTGTCTTGCCTGAAAGTTTTGTACTCTTTTTACTTGAGCCACCTGCTGCTCCATCTACAACAAGTTGTTCTAACCCTACAGAAATTATCTTGCATGTTGAAATAGCTACATAATATCCATTGAGTTCCAAAACAACTATTCCATCGGAAACTGCATATACATATCCATCATAATAATAATTATCAGTATAAATATCTACATACAATCCTCTATAGCTCTCTAACTGTTTTCTAACAGGTGCTTCACAACAACCACAGTAGCCTTTATCTGACTTACATTTATTATCTAAGAATTCTATATCTTCTATAGTTTGCCCTTCTGGTGGTAAACCTATAGATTCAATTTTACAAACTGAAATCTTTTCAACATATCCACTGCCTAGCTCCGGTGTAACAGTTAATATATTGCTTTAAATGAGCAAAAACGCTTACATTATTTTACATTACTTAAGCACACTTATTGTGTGATAATTTAAGAGCATCAAAAATAGTATTTAAACTAACTCCTTTTTTATATTGAGAATACACCCAAGCAATTACTTCTTGTTGGGATTGTTTACGAGCTATTTTTAAACCTTCTCCAAATTTAGAACAATCTGTGCTTATGCCACAAGTACAATAAAGATAAGTCAATTGAGTTAAAATCCAAAATCTCTTTATGGCTTTTTCACCACGAACTTGATAATTATCAAAACCTAATTCCATCTTATTTTGACGGAAAAATACTTCAATTGTCCAACGTTCACGGTATTGAAAAAGTATTTCTTCTGTTGTGAGATTTATATCTGTTGATATAAAAGATTTTAATGCTTTTTCATTATAGAGAGCTTCTTTAGGATAACTAATAAGAATTACAACATTTTTAAAACCATTGATTTTGCCCTCATATCTATAAACATAGTAAGAGTGCTTATTCACTGTTACGAGGTGAAAGTCTTCCTTGTTTATAGTTTTGGCAAAACCATTAATTTTATGATTCATGCGCGAGCATTTTGGGTATATAATTCTATTAGTTTTTAACGCTCCTATATATTCAAAGCCTTTTGCCTTTGCTGTTTTTATAATTATTTCAGCACTATACCAACTATCCCCTAAGACGAAACCTTGGATAGGTGGTTCGGGTAATGAAGATATTATATTTACAGCAATATTAATCTTAGTAAATTTTTTATTGTCTTTATCGACTTTAGTCTTATCATAAAGCGTTAGCTGATAAGGAATTGTAACATCGCCACATTGTAGTAAAGCACCTACAACTTGGTGTCCATAGACTTTTTTATTTTCTAAATGTGATTGATGGAATTGACACTTTTCTATAGGATTTTTAGCCCGTGACGAAGGCTTTGTCTTCTTACAGATAGTATCATCAATAATCACATAAATAGGCTTTCCTGTATCACGAGATAACTGCCAAATTTTATTAACTGCGAACTTTTGTAATGCTCTCAAAATATAATCTTCATTCCATGGGCTTTTGGATAAAAATTGACCTATGGATGTTCTATAAGTACTCTGATAGCAACTTTCAGCTATATGAATAACTTTGCCATCATACCCACGACCTACGGCTGCAAAGATAAATTCACAAATATGTTTTAATTGAGGCAGTGTTAAATATAATGATAATCCAAGTTTAATTATGAAATTGTTAATCTCTTTATTATATGGTATATTATTTTCTGTAGACATTTATATTCATCCTTTGTTTATGTTTTCTGACAGAAATATAATACACTAGGATATTATGAATGTCTATTTTTATTCCATAATTTGTTATGAAATTTGCTCATTTAAAGCAAAATACTAAAGTTACCTACACTTCTTTGTGTGGAATAACTTCTATTAAACCTAATGAAGTGCCTGTTCCTTAATAGTAATAAAACTTAATTCTTCTATAAAACTTTAAATAACTAAAAACTAAAGCTTCTATTTGAAAATTATTCAATATAATTCTCAATAGAAGCTTTAGTTTTTTATTTTTTAATAATTTACATCATGATTATCCCACAAAAAGCATTATATTACCTGAATTATGAAATTTCTCTGGAATGACTTGCATAAGAAGCAAAGGAACTGTTTAAATTTAATTTTAGAAATTCTTCTTTTAGACAGATAAAATTATCGTAAGCCTGGCAAGGACGCCAGGCTAGCGAACCTGAGGCAGGACGCTGAATGTGAGCGTTAGATAATTTTATATGGCTAAAAGATTAGAATTTCTTAAATTAAATTTATTGTTCCTAGCTCTTATGCAAGTCATGGAGGAGAAATTTCATAATTCCACTACATTGTACCTTATTGTGGGATAATCACATCATTAATTAATTCTTAGTTTCACCTTGATATTATATAATAAGAATACCTCAGCGTTGCTAAAGTCTAAAAAACTTATCCATACTCCTGACAACCCTAGTAACTACTATTTAGCCTGGCTTAATCCTATACTCAACGCCTTTTTATTTATATCTACTATTTTAGCTGGAAGACTTTCTTCTAAAACTTTTTCCCAATCCAAATTATCTAGACCCATTACTTTTATTAAAGCTCCTAATAAAATTATATTTTGAGCCTTAATTGTTCCCAATTCTTCTGCCATTTTAGCTGCATTCATTATAACTTTATTTTCTACTGTTTCACTTAATCTTTCTATAACTTTTTCTGGATACTGTTCTTGTCCAATTAATACTGGTACGGGATATATTTCATAATCATTCACTACTACATATCCGCCCTTTTTAAGATATGGAAGCCATCTTGCTGCTTCACTTTTTTCAAAAGCTACTATGGCATCTGCAGTGCCCTTCTCAATAAGTGGTGAATAAACCTTTTCTCCAAATCTTACTTGAGTTGTAACGCTGCCTCCTCTTTGAGCCATCCCATGCACTTCTGACATTTTAACGTCATAACCATTTTTCATAAGTCCTCCTGCTAGCGTTTTTGAAGCCAAAATAGTTCCTTGTCCTCCAACACCAACAAATAAAACACTTTTAATATCTTTCATTTTATTCACCCACCTTTGTTATAGCATCAAATTTACATACTTGCTTACATATTTCACAGCCATTACACATGTTTTGATCTATACTTACTATACCATCTTTAAACTGAAGAGCTGGGCAACCTGTCTTTAAGCATGCTTTACACTTTTTACATTTTTCTGAATCTATAACACATTTCATGCCTACTCTTGCTTTTAATACATCCTTCTTAAGAGCACATGGTTGTTTTGTTATTATAACAAATGGCTCATTGCTGTCATGAGCTTCTTTAACAGCTTCTTCTGTAGATTTTAAATCATAAGGATCTACCACTCTTATATTTTCTTCTCTAATTCCAACAGATAAAGCTACCTTTTCTATGTCTACCATTGGAGCTGGTTTATTTTGAAGAGTTTTTCCTGTTCCAGGGTTTTCTTGATGGCCTGTCATAGCAGTTATTCTGTTGTCTAATATACAAGTAACTATAGGTATATTGTTATAAACTGAATTTATAAGTCCTGTAATCCCTGAATGGAAGAATGTAGAGTCTCCTATAAATGCAAATACCTTTTTATCTTCTCTCTTTGCCATTTGATTAGCTTTTTCCATTCCAAGTCCGCCAGAAATAGATGCACCCATACATATAACTGTATCAGTTACACCTAAAGGTGGTACTAATCCTAATGTATAACATCCTATATCACCAGTAGCTATTACATCTTTATATTTAGAAACTGCATAGAATATTCCTCTATGAGGACATCCTGGACAAAGTACTGGTGGTCTAGATGGAGCTTTAATATCTGTTTCATAAACTCCTTTGTTTTCTTCTTTCAATATAGCTTTTCTTATTATATCTGGATTCAATTCTTCACAAATTGGAATAATCTCTTTTCCTGTACAAGATATTCCCATAGCTTTAACTGCTGTTTCAATATATGGATCATTCTCTTCTATAATATAAAGCTTCTCTACCTTTGATGCAAAATCCTTGATCATTTCATCTGGAAGTGGATAACTATAACCTATTTTTAAATAAGAAGCCTTGTCCTCAAAAACTTCTTTTGCATATTGATAAGATATACCACTAGTTATAATACCAATTTTGGTATCTCCCATTTCTATTCTATTTAAGAAAGTTTTATTCGAATACTGTCTTAATTTTTCTAGTCTTTCTTCAACTTCATAGTGTTTTGCTTTAGAGTGAGCTGGTATCATTACATATTTTTTAACATTTTTTTCGTAAGGTTTTACTCCTACCTCCACTCTCTCACCCAGTTCTACTATGGATTTTGAATGTGAAACTCTAGTAGTACTTCTAAATAAAACCAATGTATCATATTCTTCACTTATCTTATAAGCTTCTTTCATATAATCTAAGCATTCTTGAGAATCTGATGGCTCTATTAATGCTACCTTAGCATGTGGAGCATAATATCTATTATCCTGCTCATTTTGAGATGAATGCATTCCTGGATCATCTGCTGTTACAACTACTAATCCACCGTTTACTCCCTCATATGCCATGGTGAAAAGAGGGTCTGCAGCTACATTTAATCCTACGTGCTTCATAGTGCTTAAACTTCTTGCGCCACCTATAGCAGCTCCTGAAGATACCTCTAACGCCACCTTTTCATTTGGTGCCCACTCAGCATATACTCCTTCATATTTAGAAAGATTCTCTAGTATTTCAGTACTTGGTGTTCCTGGATAAGCTGAAGCTATAGTAACTCCTGCTTCATAGGCTCCCCTTGCAATAGCCTCGTTACCTGACATTATAACTTTCATAATATTTACCCCCTTAGAATTATTTTACAGCCAAAGCTCCTAGTGCTATAGAGTATAATTTAGATTTTGCACTATCCGCTCTGGATACAAGTACTACAGGACATTTAGCTCCCACTATTATTCCTGCATTTTCTGCCCCACCAAAGTATGTCAATGACTTTCCTAGTAAATTACCTGCCTCTATATTTGGAACTAATAATATATCTGCCTCTCCTGCCACAGGACTATGAATGCCTTTATGTTCTGCAGCCTCTTTAGATATAGCATTATCAAGGGCTAGAGGTCCATCTATAATGCAGCTCTTAATTTGTCCCCTCTTACTCATTTGACTTAATGCTGCTGCATCTAATGTGGCTTGCATTGATGGATTTACCACTTCCACTGCACATAATGGAGCTACCTTTGGATTATCTATTCCAAGAGCATGAGCCACCTTTACTGCATTATTTATAATTTCTATCTTATCCTTTAATTCTGGATATGGTACCATTCCACCATCTGTTAAGAATATAAGTTTTGGATAGTTTTTCACTCCATAAATCATTACATGAGATAATAAGCTATTCCCTCTAAGATTAGCTTCCTTATTTAGAACTGCCTTTAAAAGTGGCGCTGTTCCAAGCATACCCTTCATTATAAAATCTGCTTGTCCCTTTGATACAAATTCCACAGCCCTTGCTGCAGCTTTTATGATATCCTTTTCATTTACTATTTCTATATTATCCAAATTATAATTTTCATCTTTACAAATCTCTTTTATTTTTGGCTCATCCCCAACTAATATGGCATCAACTATACCTAATTTCACCGCCTCAGTCACTGCCTCCAATACCGGCTTATCTTGAGCCACTGCCACCGATAGCGTTCTTTTTTTACCATCTTTTGCTCTTTGAATTAGTTCTTCTAATCTAGTAATCATACTTATTCCCCCCTATCCAATTTTTAAGCATCTAGCATACTTTATATAATTACTAATTTTTAAATTAATAATAGAGCAAATCTTTAGCTCCAGTTAAAGTTTTTACTTTATCTTAATCTTTTAGAATCATTATTTTGATTATAGAATATTTTCCGAATTTTTAAAAATCGTCTTTAGTTCTAGTATAATATTTCAAATATTTTTGTCAATGCAATCTGCTAAAGTGCCCTTTTTTTATTAAAGATACTATCAATATTATACTAGGAAATAATACTTGCATTGCTATCTGATACACCGCCCATAAATTTAAAAACTCATTGGCTTCCATAACACTTCTAAACATTAGATAGCTAAAATTTATCACTAGAAATATTGTTGGTACTAAAATGTATTTATAATTTTCCAAGTTAAACACACTTTGTATTCCTTTTGAGACCCCCAAAACACAAAGAGAAAATTCTATAAATTGAGTTATTGTAAAAGCTACAGATGCTATTATTTCTAATCTTTGAAAATCCCCCTTAAATACTATTCTTCTTATAGCTGCATAACTTGGATAATACTTAGTTGAATATATTTCTCCACCCAAGAGCATTATTTGTACAATAATACCAATTATAACTATAGCTCCTGCTGCAATTAAAGGCTTAACAAATATGCAAGTATTTTTATTGCACTTCACACAATCACAGAAATTTAAAAATACCATTAATTCACTAAAAGGCAGTGCCACTATTTTTAAAGATTCCGTACTTATTTTACATAAGCTACTTTCAAAAACTGGCTGTAAATTTGCAGCATTCATTTGAGGGATTAATAGTATCCATATAACAAAAATAAATATTAATATACCTCTTATAAAAAATTCAACCCAATTAGCTAAAACCTCAATACCTGCATTTAGTATCCATATACTCAAGGTTCCAATAATTAACATAGGAATAAACTTTGGAGTATAAAAAAGAGCAGTTAATTTAGTAAAATCTGCAAAATCATTTAAAATATAAGCTCCTAAAAGAAAAACATGAAAAATAACTAGTATACTTAAAATTTTACCAAAAACTTTACCAAAAGATATTTCTAATATATTGAAAATATTTTTTTCAGGATATAAGTTCATTAATTTTCCATATATTATTACAATGGGTATACTTAAAACTAATGCTAAAATTGTAGCTATCCAAGCATCTTGTTTCAAATCACCTCCTATGCCAAATATTAAAAATGGACCCAAAATATAAGTAAATGCAAGCAATTGTAACTGTTTATTGGAAATAACTCCTTTTCTCATAGGATCTATCCTCCCAAAATATTCTTTAATAGTTCAAAAAACTTTCCAATATATATCATAGGACTTGGTATATAAATCTTAAGAGCTACTAAAGAACTAATTATAACACTTATAGACATCATAAAAACATATACTGCAATTTCTCGTTTTAAATCTTTATGCCATAATTTTGCTAAATGATAAATAGAAATTGATACATAAAAACATATTACTAATGCAATCATATTAATCTCTCACTTTTATATTTTGTTTGGTTAATCCGCTATATTTTATATCCATATTTACATACACCTTTATATCTGCATTTTGAAAATTTTCATTCCATTTATTCTGAATTTTTCTCCATTCTTTAGGTGCATCTTTTCTTATTAAATCTCCAAATCCAACTACATCACTTTTGTATTCTTTTTGAAGCTTTTGTACTAATTTATTTGCATTTTCACCTATACATTCCTCTGCTTGTTTCTTAATTTTTTCTCTATTTTTATTAAAAATATAATTCACATCTTCTTCCGCTAATTCAGATATTGCTACATCTATATTTATATATGTACTTATGTATATTTTATTATTTTCTGTTTTTACCTTTAACTTTCTATTTGTATTCATAATTTCTAAACTTACATTATCCTTATTATGTAGTTCTATAGGAATTATAAATATTGGATTTTTCTCTCTTAATATTTGTAGAGTAACCGCCTCCTCTTCATTCAATTTACCTATCATTTTATCCTGCTTAAAAACACCTATTTCAGACACCTGAAAATATATTTTATTTTCTTGTTTAGCTGTTTTTACCATAGGAGCAGTGGCATCAATCCCTTTGTTTGACAAATCACTTATAAATTTAAAACTCTCTACAGAATTATATTTTCCTATTTTATTAGAATTTTTAATGGTTTCCGCCAATTCATACGATATTATTTCATCTTCTATTTTACCCTTAGTAAGAATTTCAGACGCAGTATCCATTCCAGATATTAAAATCCACATATCATTTCTTACCTCTACATCTCTATTAATTAAATCTATAGCTGGTACTATTCCTTCTTCTGCAATTTCTTCACTTACTATAACAACTTTAGCATGAGATAGTTGCAACACTTTTCCTGTATTTTCAATAGCATCTCTAAGTGCTGAATGTATAGTTTTACCCCGACTTTGAACTATATCGGATTTTATAGCATTACTACCAATAGATGCTTCCATTATTTCTAAGGTTAATATATACTCATCCTTATCCTTATCTACTGCAAAACCTGCTACATATTTTACATCGTCCATTTCTGTATAATCCCAGCATCCACAAAAGACTATAGAAAAAGCTACCAACATAAATAAAATAATAATTTTACTTATACTATTTTTCATATTTCTATTCCTTCTCTTTAATATTATTTCTCATTCTTATGAAATCCTTAGATATAAATTTAGTTCTATATTTTAATAGCCACCAAGGCGCTCTTATGGTTGAATCTACTATAGTATATTTCTCTAAATTTGCTATCTTTAACATATATGGTATACCAAAGCTTTTTATAGACATTAAATGAATAAATAAGCCCATACCCACAAATATTACACCATACATACCCAAAAATGAAGCTGCAATTAAAAATATAAATCTTAAAGAAATTATTGCTGCTTTCATTTCATAAATAATCAGCCCTGATATACCTGTAATACCTACAACAATTACCATAGGTGCACTTACAAATTTAGCATTTACAGCTGCATCACCTAAAACTAGAGCTCCTACAATACTAACTGCCCCACCTACATGCTTAGGCAGTCTAGTACCTGCTTCTCTTATTATTTCAAAAGTAACTAACATAACTAGACTTTCTATCACTGTGGGAAGAGGCACCCCTTCTCTAGCTAAATATATACTTAAAGCCAATTCAGTAGGAATTAATTCCTTATGAAATGTAGTAATTGCGATATAAATACCTGGTGTAATTATAGTAATAATAAAAGCAATTATCCTTATAATTCTATTTATAGATGCAAATATAAATTGATCATAGTAATCTTCATTTACCTGAAAATATTCGATAAACAAAAATGGAAGAGTCAATGCAACAGGGGTTCCATCACATAATACCGCTATCCTTCCTTGCAAAAGTTTAGAAGCAACCACATCTGGTCTTTCGGTATTTCCAATAGTCCTAAAAGGTGATAATGGTGCATCCTCTATACATTCCTGTATAACTGCAGTAGAAAAAACCCCATCTATGTTTATATCATCTAGTCTTTTTTCCAGTTCCATTAAAATTTTATCATTAACTACTCCCTCTACATAAGCTATACAAATTTTAGTGATTAGAGCATGAAGTAGTTGGCATTTTAGTTATAGACCCTCTACATAAGCTATACAAATTTTAGTGCTGCTTCTCACTCCCAATTCCTTAAACTTAAACTTTAAATCCGGTGAATTTATTTTTCTTCTAATTAGAGATAAATTTTTAATTATAGATTCATTAAATCCTTCCCTAGGTCCCTTTACAATAGTTTCAGAAGAAGGCTCCTCTATGGCTCTAGTATCCCATCCTTTAGTATTGATAATTAAAGCTTTATCATAACCATCTACAAATAATATAGAATCCCCATAAAGTAATTTATGAATTAATTCATCCACACTATTGGAGCTTTTTACTTCATCTACCATAATAACTTGATCACTTATATGTTGTAATAACCTCTCTCCTACCCTATTAAACTCTTGTTTATTACATTGATTTAAATTATATGTTGTAATTGGATATATAATATTTTGATTTATAGTTTGATTTTTTACCATTCCATCTATAAAAACTAGACAAAATTCTATAGAAGAATCTCTATTTTTAAACTTTCTATAAATTACAGTATCATCATCCTTTAATATAGTACTTTGGAACAAATCTATATTTTTCTGAAGTGATTTACTCAAATTATACTGTTGAAGTGCGTTTTTTAATGTTTTACTATTTTTATTATTTATTTCTTTGTATTTCTTATTATTTCTATTTTGTTTATTCTTTTTGATTTTATCTAATAGCTTTTTCACTAAAATCACTTCCTTTTGCTATAAAATTCTACTTAGTTTATTATTTGCAAAAAAGCTTAGTATATTCAAAGAATAAAAATATTGTGAAGCAGGTGCAATAAGAAAAATCTGTCTTTAAGTTCACAATAAATATATTTTTTAGACTGTTCGCAATACGCCAAGAAATTCTAATGTTTTCAAATTTCAATACCCTAAAGCTTTCAAACTCGCTTCTTACGGCGCTCAAACATGAAAGCTTCTTAACGGGTATTGAAATTTGAAAACAAAGAATTTCTAAGGCTAGCTCAATAGTCTAAGAAAATATATTTATTGTTACCTTAAAGACAGATTTTTCGGTTCATGCATAAGCTATCAGAGGAGGAATATAGCTGACTAAAGGATAATTTTCCTCCGCTTCGCTATGGAAAATCTTTAATTAGATAAAAAACGTAAAATGAAAAAAGCTAAAATTATTTCATTAAATAAAATAGTTTTAGCTTTTCTCTTTAGCGCTTTAAAAATCTTTTATTGGCGGCAGCCAGCGTAAATACGTAGGCATAATTAGGATTTATATATAAGAATATATAACTTTAATTTTTGGATAAATAAGAACTTGTAGATAAGAAGTAATAGCTCTTACCTGGTCTACACTACAAATTTAAGATTTATATAAATCAATGCCTCACGGCAAAATATATTAAGCCTTATTTAGTGCTTTATAGAGTTTTTTTTGCGTGAAACCTGTTGATTTATAATGAATGATAGGCATATAGGTTAAGAAACATAAATATGTATTATAACAACAAATTTTAACCTCTAGAACCTAATACTTAGTACTAAATAAAAAACATTTGATGACTAAAGATTTATATTAGTCCCAAAATGATTTAGTGGCAATTCTTAATTTTTAGGGGGAGTTTATTTAGGCTGGCTATCGCCAATAAAAAATTTTTAAGCCCTTAAAGAAAAGCTATAACTACTCCATTTAATGAAACAGTTATAGCTTTTTGTTATCCCATTTATTTAATTAAAGATTTTCCGTAACATAGTGGAGGAAAATCATCCTTTAGTAGGCTTCTCTCTCCAACCATAAACATATTAAACTAAAAATCTGATTTTAATGTAGTAATAAATGTGTAATTGGGGACTATTGAACTAGCCTTAGAACTTCTTATGTCTCACAGTTAAAGACCCGTTAAGAAGCTTTCATTGTTTGAGCAATGCAAGAAGCGAGTTTGAAAGCTTTAGGGGCTTTAACTGTGAGACATTTAGAAGTTCTTGGCGTATTGTGAACAGTCCCAAATTACACATTTATTACGGAATTAAAATCAGATTTTCTTCAATGTATTATGTCTCAATATATTCTTTTAGTATATTATCCTATCACTTATTTCCTTTATAGAATTACATCCTGTAAGTACCATGGCAGACTTCAAATCTTGCTTTAATGAATCAATATATAGCTTAACCCCTTCCCTTTCTCCTCCAAAAGAAGCAGTTACAAAAGGTCTACCTATAAGAACAGCGTCTGCTCCTAAGGCTATCATCTTTAGTATGTCAACTCCATTTCTCACTCCACCATCTGCAAGAATAGTTATCTTACCTTTAACTCTCTCAGCAATTTCTGGAAGTACATCTGCAACTCCTGGGGTTTGATCTAATACTCTTCCACCATGATTAGATACAACTATAGCATCTACCCCTGCTTCTACTGCAAGTTCCGCTTCATACGGAGTCATTATTCCCTTTAATATAAAAGGAAGTTTAGTACTTTTTACTATTTCTTTTATTTCATCTACAGTCTTTGGCATTACTGGCTTACCGTGAAGCGCTAAAGTTATAAGTCCACAGGCATCTATATCCATGCCTACAGCAAAAGCTCCAGCTTCTTCTGCCATTTTTATTTTTTCTATAACATTTTTATTTTCCCAAGGTTTTATTATGGCAATACCTTGCCCATTAGCTTTTTTTAATTCTTGAAGATTAGTAATTAAAAATGAATCTACAGCAGTATCTCCCACCATAGGATATATTCCTGCATCTAAACATCCATTTATAACCCAAGATATGTACTGCTCTTCAGTGAATTTTCCTCCCATATTTAAGGTAGTACCTGATACTGGTGCTGCAAATACAGGTATATCTAATTTTTTGCCAAATAATTCTGCAGAGGTATTGGGATTCTTTGCACTGTGAATTACTCTCATATTAAGTTTATATGAATCCAATGCCTCAATATTAATCTTAAAAGCATCCCCTGTACCTTTGCCTCCCATACCAGGCACTTCTCCTGAACAAGCCTTTCCATTACATACTGGACACACTCTGCAGCTTCCGTTTAAATTTTCCTTTGCCTTTTTAAGCACTTCTTTATAGTTCATATTTTTCACTCCCCACTTTCTTACAAATAATAAACAACTTAACTTTCGCACATAATTTTCAATTTTCAATTACTTCTTCTGTAATAACTTCTATTCCATTTTGCAAAAGCAACTCTGTTGTAACTCCATTGCCCTCTATTTTATTACCTGTGAAAGTTCCATCATATATGAGTCCGCACCCACAGGAAGGACTTTTAGCTTTTAATATAGCCTTTTTAGCTCCCACTGTCTGTGCTATTTTTAAGGTTTCATAAGCACCCTTTATAAACTCTTTAGTGGAATCCCCACCCTCTGGATTTATAAGTTTAGCGCTTCCTTCTAATACCCCTTTTCCAGTGCCGCCTTTTATTTCATGAGGTATTCTAGGTGTTGAAAGTCCACCCAATTGCTCTGGACAAACTGGTATAGCCTTACCTTCTTTAACAAGCTCTAAAACCTTCTGGTTTAAATTATTTCCACCACTGTACTTACAGTTTATTCCACAAAGACACGCACTAACAATTATCATAACTTCGCCTTCTTCCAACTATAAAATATCAAATATCAAGTACTAAGTAAACTCTCCCACCACTTGCTTACGCTGAAGTGTGGGCTTCTTGGTTAAAAATTCACTTTATCCATAAAAGCTTAAGTCAATCCCAAAAAATATTCAAAATACTAATTCCACAGATTTTCTTTAGCCTGCTAAAGAAAATCCTCCTTCCCTAGCACACTAGCACACTATTTGAGGCACACTATTTAAGCTCTACCACCGTAACCCCTGTGCCGCCTTCTCCATAGTTTCCTAATCTATATTTTTTTACATGAGGATGTCTTTTTAACATATCATTTATGGCATTTCTAAGCACTCCAGTACCTTTACCGTGTATTATGCTTACCTCTGATAGTCCTGCCACGCAGGCATCATCTAAATATTTATCTGTAGTAAACACAGCTTCCATTGCATCCATTCCTCTTAAGTCTATGGAAGTAGCCACATTAGCTAATCTTAATTTTGCTTCTCTTTTTTCCTTTGATTTCTTTACCTTCTTTTCTTCTCTACTTTCTTTTACATATCTTAAATCCTCTAGCTTTACATTGATTTTTAATATGCCTGCTTGCACAAGGACTTCGCCCTTGCTATCTGGTTTTGATACTACTATAACCTTTTGATTCAAAGAAGGTACAAATACCTCCTGTCCTTCTTCAACAGTAGTTAATTTTTCACCCTTATCTTCTATAGTATTTTGTATTTTATCATCAACAGATTCTAGCTTATCCTTAAGTTTCTTTCTCTCCTCTTCTAATTCTCTTCTTACATCTGAAGAATATCCCCTTCTCTCTAATTCTCTTATATTTTTAAGTATAGAATCTGCCTCTTCTTTAGCTTCCTTTACTAATCTTTTAGCCTCTCTCTGAGCTTCTATAAGAGCTTTTTCCCTAGTCTTATCTACTTTATATAGTTTTTCTTCATACTTTTCTTTTATTTTAGCCGCCTGCATTTTAAGCACTTCAGTTTCTCTTGCATTCTGCTCTGCCTTTATGCTTTTATCCTGAAGACTTTGAATTAAATCTTCAAATTGAAGGGAATCCTCAGCTATTTTCTCCTTTGAACTAGTTATTATATAATCAGGTAAGCCCAATCTTCTTGAAATTTCAAAGGCGTTAGATTTTCCAGGTATACCTATTAAAAGTCTATAAGTCGGTCTTAAAGTCTCTACATTAAATTCCACAGATGCATTTTCCACTCCTGGTGCTTTTAAAGCATAGCCTTTTAATTCACTATAGTGTGTAGTTGCAACTATTTTACTTCCCCTATTCTTAAGCTCATCAAGTATTGCCACTGCAAGAGCCGCTCCTTCTGTAGGATCCGTACCTGCTCCAAGTTCATCAAATAGTACAATGGAATTTTCATCTGCCTTATCTATAATGTTCACTATATTAGTCATATGAGATGAAAATGTAGATAAGCTTTGTTCTATACTTTGTTCATCCCCTATGTCCGCAAAAACCTCTTTAAAAAATCCTATAGTTGAATTATCTTTTACAGGAATCATAATTCCACTTAAAGCCATAACTTCTAGTAACCCTACTGTCTTTAATGTAACTGTTTTTCCTCCAGTGTTAGGTCCTGTTATTACTAGCGAAGTGTATTCCCTTCCTAAATATACATCATTGGGCACAACTATATCCTTACTTATAAGAGGGTGCCTTGCTTGAATTAAATCTATTACTCCCTCCTCACTTACTATAGGACTTGTGCAATCATATTCACTAGCAAATTTAGCCTTTGCAAATATAAAATCCAATTCCCATACAATATCACCATTATTTCTTACTGCCACTATAGAATCATATATTCTAGAAGACAACATTGCTAAAATTCTTTCAATTTCAGCCTTTTCTTTTAGTCTTAATTCTTTTATTTCGTTATTTAAATGTACAAGACCCATAGGTTCTATAAATAATGTAGCACCTGAAGAACTTTGATCATGTACAAGTCCTTGCACTTGTCCTTTATGCTCTGCCCTTACTGGAAGTACATATCTATCGCCTCTAATGGTATATAAGTTATCCTGCAAGTATTGAGAATAGTTTCTCATCATAGAATTAACTTTATCCTTAACAGAAGACTCTTTATCTTTTAAATTTTTTCTAATGGAATGTAATGCTGAACTAGCTCTATCTGCTATTTCGTCTTCTCCTATTATGGCATTAAATATTTCATCCTCTATATTTTTAAGAGGTATAATTCCTATGCATATGTCTTCTATAACTCTGTACCCTTCCTCATCTTCCTTATGGTATATATATTCTTTAAACCTTCTAGCACATCTAAGCATTTGTGCTATTTTTAGAAGCTGCCCTGGCATTAAAGACGCTCCTTTAGATGCTCTACTTATAGCTTCCCTTACATCATAAACCCCTTCGAAAGGCGGAGCGCCTTTTCTTACAAGGAGTTGGAAAGCTTCTTTAGTTTCTTCTAAATGTTCTCTAACTTCATACACATTATCATAAGGCTGTAGCTGGTCTATAATAGATTTAGCAGCTGCAGTACTTGTAAACTTTTTAACCATATCCTTTATTTTCTGATATTCTAAAACCCTAAGTGATTTCTCATTCATCTTTCTATCCTGCTACTCAAAATATGGTCAAATGTATCCATATTGAGATTCTTACTGCTTCAACGTACTCTGTCTTGCCTAAGCTACTACAGTTTGTATAGCACTCCACAGTCGTTAATTCCCCAAATAGCCTTGGGTACACATATAAGTGCTTGTTTAATTAAGCTATCTTATATTCTTTAGCATTGGCTAAATTTATTGAAGCATTTAAATCTCTATCAATAGAAAGCCCACAACTGCATTTATAAACTCTATCAGATAGTTTTAAATCTTTCTTATATGCTCCACAACAGCTACACATTTTACTACTTGGATAGAATCTATCAACTATTCTTATCTCAATGCCATTTTGCTTAGCTTTTGAAATAAGTTTAATTCTAAATTCATAAAACTTTTGCCCAGAGATTGCCTTTGCTAAATGCCTATTCTTCATCATTCCACTTACATTTAAATCTTCAATAGTTATAAAACTTGGTTTTTGTTTTATTAACTCATTCACTGTTTTATTTATGTAATCAGTTCTTATATTTGTAAGTCTTTGATGAAGTTTTTGTACCTTGACTATTTGTTTTTGGATATTTTGACGAGTAGCTTCTCCTTTCTCTTTTTTATTTCTTAATTTTAAACTTTCATATTTCCTTGAAAGCTTTCTTTGCTCACGTTTTAGTTTCTTTTCTGCTTTTTTAACTGTTTTAGTTTTGTTAATATTCTTTTTAGTTACGCCATTATTACAAATTGCAAAATCTTTTAGTCCAAGGTCTACGCCTATTCCTTCTGAATAAGGTTTATTATCTACTTTAATAGCTTCTTCAACTAAAATTGAAACAAAATATCTATCTGCTTTTTGACTTACTGTACCACTTTTAACTATAGCGTTAACTGGAATGTATCCAAATTCTTTTAATCTAATCCAACCTAAGGTTGGAACTTTAACCCTATGTCTTTCAATAGTCCAATCTGCTTTATTGTTCTTTGGAAAGTACGCTTTAACATCTTGATTTTTCTTTTTCTTAAATTTAGGAAAGCCGCTTTCCCCTTTAAAAAATTTCTTAAATGCTTTTTGTCCATTCATAATGGCTTGTTTAGTAGCTTTGGAAGACACTTCTTTAATCCAAGCTTTATCAGGATGATTAGGAATATATTTGTTATTAAGCCATTTAGAAAAATCCATACCACTAATAAATTTTTTCTCTTTTTCGTAAACTTCTTTATTATGAGCAATATAAAAATTGTATATGAACCTACTTACACCAATAGTTTGATGAATTTTAGTTATCTGTTCTTCTGTTGGTTTAATTTCTATTTTGTATGCTTTTTTCAACTTCTTCATCTTCCTTTATCTTTTTCTTATATTTTCCTTGTATTGCTCATAAGTATAATATCTCCTATTTGTTGGTGTTCTAAATGCTTTTAATATTCCTTGGTTATCCCATCTTTGCAATGTTCTAACTGATACATTAATTAATTCTGCAAATTCATTTGGTTTATAGTTATTATTCTTCAAATGTACTCACTTTCTTTTCATGAGTATATTTTAAGTAACTAAAGCCACCTCCTGCCTATTTCAAAAACTAACATAACGGTAACTAACACACTGTACTATTTTTCTTCTATATCTTTATCAAGCTATTTCTAGTTGAGAGTTGGGAATTGTGAGTGGAAAGTTACTAGGTAAACAAACTGGCAAGCTAGCCAACTAGCACTCTAGCAAACTAACACTAGCCCACTGGCACGCTAGCCAACTAATACTGGCCCACTATTATTCCACTCCTCTTCTAAAGTGCCCCCTAGTATAATTATTAAACTCTCCTTGCCATATTCCTTCATTAAAGCTCTTTAGAACTTTACAGGCTTCTTCATAATTTTCATCAATAAAATCTATCCTAAAATATTTTATACCTATTTTCTTAATACTATCTAAATTAGGAATCAAATTACTACTTACGCTATTATATATATGGCTTCTACAGAAATCATCTGTAATTATAGGAAATTCTGCTCCAGTTCTATCCTTTATTACAAAGCTTCCACTCTTACATTTTCCATTACAATTTTTATCACTACTCATCCCCCCCATGACACTTCCTATAGGACAATATTGACTTACCATAAGCTCTGTCTTTCCATAAATAACGTATTGCGCTGATATATCTGCATTTTTTAATATATCTTTTATTTCTTCCCTGTTTAATTCTACGCTTAAAGCACATAAATCCAACAAATTATCATAAAAATTCAGTGCTTTACTATTAAATATATTGAGCTTATAATCGCCTATTATGGAAGTTCTGCCTTTAAATTTATTAATTATACCTAAATTGGCTGTTATAATACCTAGTATTTTATCTACATTCTTTTCTATATAATCGCAAGTCTTGATAAATTCCCCCTCTTTTAATATATTAGGTATTTTTAAATAAACCTTTTGACCTAAACTTTCTAAATTAAATTTTTCATTTTTTATAAATGCATCTACGCATATACTTTTTATATTCATATCTAAAGCTGCTTTTAACTGTTCCTTTGTAGAAACTAAAACCAGGCACTGGTCAATATTTTTCACTTCTGCTTCATTTTTACCTATTTTTTTATCTATTTTCTCATCTGTTTTCCCGCCTATGTTTCCACCTATGTTTTTATGTTCATTTACAACTTCAAATAGCTTTTCCCTAGAATTTGCTTCTTTAATATTATCATATATCTCCTGCACTAGTTCACGTCTCACATTATTTATAGAAGACATAGGCATAAACCCTTCTTCATAACATGAAAATTCCACTGGATAAAATTCAAAAGGCGTATCTTTGGTTTTACAAAGATTTTCTACAATCCTATGCTGATCTAAAGGTCTCTTAAGTGCCTTTTGCACCACATCTCCTTGAATTTCTATTTTATTACCATTAAACTCTGTGCTAATTTCTATTTTCTCACCTATTTTAAACTTAACCTTTAATGGCATATCCACTCTCTTGCCGTAGGGACTCTTATAGTAAAGACTTAAACTTTCTAAAAGTTCTACATCAGAAGTTTTATAAAGAGTATCTCCATTTTTATAATTGTAAGGGAATATTTTAACCACATCCCCTTTATAGGCTTTTTCTACACTTTTTTCATTTTTGATTATTTTTGATACTGCAAAGCCTTTATCCCTAAATCTAACTCCATCTCCCACTTTCAAATCCTTTTGAAGCGTAATAAGTCCATCATTATCACTTTTACCTAATAATACGCCTGTATTTTTAGGAAAATTATATGCCATCATGTTCTTTCCTTCATTTTTAAACATATATCCCTTAGAAAAACCTTCTCTATTAAAAAGCTGCATAAGTTTGTTTACACCAGAATGTACATATTCCTCATCTATATAACCTTTTTCATATATGCTATCCAAAGCTTTTCTATAAATGCTCACTACTCCAGCCACGTATTCTGGTCTTTTCATTCTTCCCTCTATCTTTAGTGAAGACGTTCCACTATGAACTAATTCCTTTAAAAAATCTAAGCTGCATATATCTTTAGGGCTTAAAAGATATCCCTTTTTTTCTTCTCCTGTAATCTTATTTATAATATTATAAGGGAGTCTGCAAGGTTGAGCGCACCTGCCTCTATTTCCACTTCTTCCACCAATCATACTACTCATAAGACATTGACCAGAATAGCATATGCAAAGAGCACCATGGACAAAAACTTCAGTCTCTATATTTAAATCTTTCGATATATATTCAATCTCCTTAAGTGACATTTCTCTAGCTAAAACTACCCTCTCTACTCCTAAAGAGCACATAAGTTTTGCCCCTTCTCCATTGTGCACGGTAGTTTGGGTAGAAGAGTGCACTGGAAAGCCTGGGAACTTCTCCTTAATAATTTTTATAATTGCCATATCTTGAACTATAAGGGCATCAACCCCTACACTATATAAAAACCCTATATACTCTGTAAGCTCTTTAAGTTCTTTTTCTTTTATTAAAGTATTAACGGTTATATATACCTTTACCCCATAAGCATGACAATAATTTACTGCATTTATCATAGTTTCCTCATCAAAATTAGAGGCATAGGCTCTTGCGGAGAATTTATTTCCTCCTAAATATACTGCATCTGCTCCTGCCTGTACTGCTGCATATAAACTTTCTAAACTTCCTGCTGGTGCTAATATTTCTATTTTTCTTTCTGCATCCATTAAAATCTCTCCTAATATGTAATCCTACTCAACTTTCGCACATATATTTTTAAATTTATATTTTATAACTGCTAAAGTTGAATCATGTTATATTTATTATACACTAAATAACAAGAGCTTACTAAAGGAAGAAATAAAAAGCCCATGAAATTTTAGATTTCATAGGCTTTTTATAAAATTATTTATCTCTACCTTGTGTATATGCATATTTAAATTCTCTAACTCCAAATAAAGGATTCATTAAATTCTTAACATATTTATAAACATACATATTTCTCTTAGTATATAGTTTTGGTGCTACAACTGCTTCATCATAAACTAACATTTTTTCTGCTTCCTTATATAATTCTAATCTTTTCTTTTCATCTAAAGTTATTCTAGCTTCTTTAACTATTTCATCATACTTTTTACTTTGCCATCCAGTTGGTATCATATCTGCGCCTGTTATAAATAAATCAAATAAAGCACTTGGATCATTGTAATCTGCTCCCCAAATTAATCCTGCCATCTGATAATCGTATTCATTTATTCTCTTTTGGAATACTGGCCATTCAACATATTCTGATTTAACATTTATTCCCAATTTCTTTTTAAACATTTGCTGATCGTATTCTGCACCAGTCCTTGTTCCTTGATTAGTACCTGAATATAATACAGTTATTGTTATCTTCGATGGATCTGAATCCATACCTAATTCTTTTAATCCTTTAACCAAAAGAGCTTTAGGGTCTGGATTATCCTGTTTTAATTTTTTTGCTGGTTCTTCATTAGCCATCTTCCTATATTCACCATTAGCTCCCATTTGAACTTTTGGAGGACACCAGCCATAACCTGCTTCATATTGCCCATGGAATATAACTTTAGCTATATCTTCCCTATCCATAGCTATAGAAAATGCCTTTCTGATATTTACATTTTTGAATAATTTATCTTTAGTATTAAAAAATTCAAAACTTATGTCTGGATTATATCCCTTTACTATATCAAATTTATTAGTATTATCTAATTTTTTTATCCACTCTGGCTTAGTTATTTCTAAAGCATCCACAGATCCATTATACACAGAATTAGCTGCTGAATTTCCATCTTTTATCATTTTTAAGTTTACTTTGTCTAGTTTTACTGAATCCTTATCCCAATAATCTTTATTTTTCTCTAGCACTATTTCACTACTATGCTCCCATTTTTTCATAACAAAGGGACCACAAAATGCAAGTTTATCTAATTCAGTACCATACTTTTCTCCATGCTTTTCAATTAAATCTTGTCTTTGAGGCAACATTACTCTAAAATATGATATACCTAAGAAATATGAGCATGGACCTTTTAATTCAAATTTTAATGTCTTATCATCTACTGCTTTTACTCCTATTGAATCTACACTTCCTTTACCAGCCATACATTCATCTGCACCTTTTATTGGTGATAGTAAAAATGCATAAGTCGAACCTGTCTTTGGATTAATGGTTCTCTTTATACCATATTCAAAATCCTTTGCAGTAACCTTTTTTCCATCAGACCACTTATTATCTCGTAAATGAAATGTCCATTCTGTTCCATCATTATTAGTTTCCCATTTTTCTGCTGCTGCTGGTTTTATAATATCATTACCATTTTTATCCTGTTCAAGTCTTGTAAGCGGCTCAGTAACCTCTTTCAATATTTGATAAGAAACATCATCATTACCAACAGAAGCATCTAATGTCTTTGGTTCTTCACTCACTACTAAATTCAAATACTGATCCTTATCTATTTTCTCCCCGTTTGAAGCAGTTTTACCTTGATCATCTTTACTGCCGCATCCTAATAACGCTGTAGAAAAAATTAAAGTTGTTCCTAATACTAAAGATATTAGCTTTTTACTTCTCAATTTACATCCCCCCAAGTAAATTTAATTCTATTCTTGAAAACCTTTTCTAAAGGGCATAAAAAAAATGTATCTACATATGACTTATTGCAAAGTATTTTACTAATAATGATGTCTAAGTACATATGTTAATAGTAAGTTCTCTTCAAGAATACGAAAACCTTTTCTATATAAATGATACTACTTAAAATAAAATATGTCAATATTGTTATTCCTATCACAAAACTTTCCACGAAAAATTTTATTTTTGCTCATTTTATCAGCATCTTTTTCAAATTAAGTACATGAAAAGTAATAACAAGTCAAAGTTGCTAGTATATTTTGTGTCAGACAAGGAAATAGGTTCCGCCGCTAGTAGAACTATAGCCGGGTTCTGCTTACGCAGTATGACGCAAAATAGACTAGCATACTGAGCAGTTTGGGTAAGCCCATAATATTAAGCTCTAAATATTTCTATTTCACACTATTTAATGTCTCTAAATAGCCTTCATACACTTTTTTTATACTATTATTCCAATTGTAATGTTTATTTACATATTCTTTTAAAGTATAATCTTTCTTTTTATACATAGCACTTTCTAAAGACGTTAGTATACTTTTCTCATCATAAGGATTACAATAATAAGCCATATCCTTAAAATACTCTGCAGCGCATCCTTCATTGGTGGATACTATATTACATCCACTAGCAGCTGCTTCTAGTGATGACATTCCTGGTTTCTCTACAAAACTAACTAACGCATGTACTTTTGCAAATCTATAGGCATTATATATATTGTAACTATCCATAAACCCTAGATACATTACATTTTTATATTCTATACATTTTTTAAAATATTCCTTATTTTTAACCTGCCCAATTATAACTAATTGGATCCCTAGCTTTTCACATATTTTTGCTAGCATTAACTGATTTTTTTTAGGTGATATTCTTCCAACACAAAGCACATACTTATTTAGTTTATATCTTTCTCTAAAATTATATAGTGGTATATCTTCATGCTCAACTTCTACTCCAGTGTACACAAGCTCTACCGCATCACCACATATTCCAAATTTCCTTATAAGCATTTCCTTTTCCATATAGCTATTTGCAAATACCCTATCACAGCTTTTTAATATCTCTTCCCTATATAAATTAGATTTTTTCCACAAATTTAATTTTTCATCATCTTTTTTATATAAATAGTATTTCTCTATATCCCAATAAATAGGTGATATTACCACTGGCTTTTTAGCTATATGGGCAATTCTATAATATTTATATATTTCACCTACCCTAGTTAAATTAAATAAATGAATAATATCATACTGTGAATAATCACTTATATGTCCATTGTCTATATGCACCTGTATTCCTTTTTCTTTTAGATATTGGTAAGTTTTCAGTACCTGCTTAGAATCCCCTTCAAAATTTCTCATGTAATCTTCTCTTGTGCATAATAATACCTTCATTATGCCCTCCCCCTATTAAGTTTATCTTTTAAATATTACTATGCAATAGATAAAGTAAATATAACAAAATACCTTCTTAGTGTATTTCCCTAAGAAGGCATTCTAATTACTAAACTATCAAATTATATACCAAAAAAACTACGTATTGCATCTCTTATTTTTTCTGCCATTTTATACTGCATAGCAGGATTAGCAACTTTTCTAACTTCATCATAATTACTTATAAATCCTGCTTCCAAAAGCACAGATGGTACCTTAGCCGCTTTAGTTACATACAAATTGTGATCTAATGTCCCTCTATTAGAAAACCCTAAATTACTTAATGAATCTACTATTTTTTTCGCCAGTATTTGGCTGTCTTTAGCTTGTTGACACGGCGTTGAATCATATGTTATACCATCTTTCTCATATGTTCCCGAATTATCTATTTCAGGTCTATAGGAACTATAATGTGCACTTATTCCATGTGCAGATGCTCCTGATGAATCATGGTGTATACTTAAGAATAAATCAGCATATATACCATTAGCTACATTAATCCTATTCTGTAGATCTTGTGATACAGTTATTTGGCTATTTCGTTCTGGAATAATGTCTCTTGTATAAATAACTTTTATACCTATCTTAGATAATAATTCTCCAACTTTTCTTGTTAAGGATTCATTTAACTCTGCTTCTTTATATATTCTATCACTTGATATAGTTCCTGGATCAATTCCCCCATGACCTGCATCTAAAACTATTACTAATCCATCTTTTTTTACATCTATATCCGTATATTTAACTGCTTCATATGCTTTATTACTCTTGGAGTCTCTCACATGTACGTTTATTTCAAATCTTCCCTTATATGTTGGAGTCCATGTTACTGTATTTTTACTGCTATAATCCTGAATAATTGTCCATTTTCCTGTTTCTAAATCTCCTATCCAGAATCTATATTGGGCTCCATTTGTACTTACTGCTTTAGATGTAATTGTTATAGCATTTCCTACTTTATAATCATTTGTACTTAAATTTAAGCCTGTGATTTGCGTAGGTATTTCTTTATTCTTTACATCTATATCCGTATATTTAACTGCTTCATATGCCTTACTACTCTTGGAATCTCTCACATGCACGTTTATTTCAAATCTTCCCTTATATGTTGGGGTCCATGTTACTGTATTTTTACTGCTATAATCCTGAATAATTGTCCATTTTCCTGTTTCTAAATCTCCTATCCAGAATCTATATTGGGCTCCATTTGTACTTACTGCTTTAGATGTAATTGTTATAGCATTTCCTACTTTATAATCATTTGTACTTAAATTTAAGCCTGTGATTTGCGTAGGTATTTCTTTATTCTTTACATCTATATCTATATGTTTAACTGCTTCATATGCTTTATTACTCTTGGAGTCTCTCACATGTACGTTTATTTCAAATCTTCCCTTATATGTTGGAGTCCATGTTACTGTATTTTTACTGCTATAATCCTGAATAATTGTCCATTTTCCTGTTTCTAAATCTCCTATCCAGAATCTATATTGGGCTCCATTTGTACTTACTGCTTTAGATGTAATTGTTATAGCATTTCCTACTTTATAATCATTTGTACTTAAATTTAAGCCTGTGATTTGCGTAGGTATTTCTTTATTCTTTACATCTATATCCGTATATTTAACTGCTTCATATGCTTTATTACTCTTGGAGTCTCTCACATGTACGTTTATTTCAAATCTTCCCTTATATGTTGGAGTCCATGTTACTGTATTTTTACTGCTATAATCCTGAATAATTGTCCATTTTCCTGTTTCTAAATCTCCTATCCAGAATCTATATTGGGCTCCATTTGTACTTACTGCTTTAGATGTAATTGTTATAGCATTTCCTACTTTATAATCATTTGTACTTAAATTTAAGCCTGTGATTTGCGTAGGTATTTCTTTATTCTTTACATCTATATCCGTATATTTAACTGCTTCATATGCCTTACTACTCTTGGAATCTCTCACATGCACGTTTATTTCAAATCTTCCCTTATATGTTGGGGTCCATGTTACTGTATTTTTACTGCTATAATCCTGAATAATTGTCCATTTTCCTGTTTCTAAATCTCCTATCCAGAATCTATATTGGGCTCCATTTGTACTTACTGCTTTAGATGTAATTGTTATAGCATTTCCTACTTTATAATCATTTGTACTTAAATTTAAGCCTGTGATTTGCGTAGGTATTTCTTTATTCTTTACATCTATATCTATATGTTTAACTGCTTCATATGCTTTATTACTCTTGGAGTCTCTCACATGTACGTTTATTTCAAATCTTCCCTTATATGTTGGAGTCCATGTTACTGTATTTTTACTGCTATAATCCTGAATAATTGTCCATTTTCCTGTTTCTAAATCTCCTATCCAGAATCTATATTGGGCTCCATTTGTACTTACTGCTTTAGATGTAATTGTTATAGCATTTCCTACTTTATAATCATTTGTACTTAAATTTAAACCTGTGATTTGCGTAGGTATTTCTTTATTCTTTACATCTATATCCGTATATTTAACTGCTTCATATGCCTTACTACTCTTGGAGTCTCTCACATGCACGTTTATTTCAAATCTTCCCTTATATGTTGGGGTCCATGTTACTGTATTTTTACTGCTATAATCCTGAATAATTGTCCATTTTCCTGTTTCTAAATCTCCTATCCAGAATCTATATTGGGCTCCATTTGTACTTACTGCATTTGCTGTAGCTGTTATGGAACTTCCTACTTTATAATCACTTGCGCTCAAATTTAGACTTTTAATACTAGTTTCTAGTTTCCCTTGAATATTATTAAACATAGAAAGTATATTATATCCATAATTTGCCTGTGTAGCCCATCCTAGTCCATTAGGATTTTCTTTAATACCTAACCACTCTAAATACTCCGCAGACTTTCGTTTTACATAAGAAAATCTAGGATCTACACAAGAATTTTTAAGAGATTGATCTGAAGCATACGCTTTTAAATGTTGTATTACTGCTCTTATTCCAGTTCTTACATCTGGAAACGATGCCCCTTCTGCTCCACCGCCTACAGCTCCTATACCAGCAAAGTTATTTTGTTCTGGTTTTACGTCTCCACCAAATTTTAAATATGCTGTTTCATACATCATCTGGCAAAAAGCTATATCAGCCTTTACTCCTTCTGTATTAGCTTCTTCAATAACTAATTTCACAAATTCATTAGCCTTTTCATAACTTATTGTTGTATTATTCTTTAACAAAGTTTGCCTCATTTGTTCACTAGTAAGTTGAGAATTTCCCATTATTGGAGTTAAATTTTGAGTATTACCTTCTGCTAATGCTTGTACACTAAACTGAAAGTTAAACATTAATACTGATATTATTAAGAAAATTACCTTAAATAACTTGTTGTTATAGTTCATTGCATCCTCATTCCTTTTTAATTTTTTCAATATTTATTTGTATTTTTGTTTAATAAACCTATAATATCACCTCCTAAATAAATCTTTAAAAGCATTTCTAAAAACCAATTTAAATGCTATATTTAACTGCAATGTAAAAATATAATTAATTTACTTATAATTTCATCAAAAATATAGCAATTATAATATAAACTTCATAAAACAAATGCTTTATAATAAAGCACCAATTAAATATATTTTCGTACCTTTTTCATTTTTATTTACTAATAAATATTTAAAAACTTCATTATTAGTGATGAATTAATAAAAATTACTGAATCTTAATATTGATTACCTAGACTTCCAGAATCTAAAAACATTGCTGCTATTTCAAAATGTTCACCTGTAAAGGCGACAACAACTGATACCCACTTAATTTTTTTTAATAAAGTATTCTTCTTAGCTAGTTCAAAAGTTCAAACTCCAAAAATCTACATCCCCAAATGGATTTTTAATTTTTTAAATCAAAATTTCAATTATAATAAAAATAACAATCCGTTTTACCTTTACTAACGTGTTTTATATATAAAAAACTTAAATTTATCAAAGGAATCTGTATTATGATTAATTACTCTTCTATGATAAGGTTCCCCATTAAATTTACTTCTTTGGTTATCTATTATATTTGCCCACTCATAATCTCCTTCTTTAATCCAATCTACAAAAGTATATACATGCGTATATTTTTCAGTAAAACATATATCGCCTGGCAATAGCTTTGTAAAATCATTGGATATTGCCCATCCATAATTAATTAATTTTTGGGAAAGTTGAATAGTATTAGCTACCCATGTAGGTAATTGGGTTAATCCCACTCTTCTTAAAGCTTCACTTGTAAAATATACACAAGTATTACTTTCATCACCACTATGAAGTTGTATCGCTCTATCCATAACAGAATCTCTATTAGCTTTATTTCCTAGCAGATAATTAACTAATTCTTTCTGCAATAACGACTGCTGCCGTCCTAAACTTTTTGCCTTTGAAACAACATTTATATCATTAAATTTTACTGATTCATATAATTCCTTGCTATTCTTATCTCGTACATGAACCGAAACTTCAAATCTTCCCGTTGTTGAGGGCATCCATGTTATTGTATTATTTTCACTATATTCTTGAATCATCTTCCACTTGCCAGTATCTAAATTTCCTACCCAAAATCTATATAAAGGTTTATCAGAACTAGTTGCTAGCGCTGTAATATTATATAGGTTCCCTAGGTAATATTTATTATCTCCTATTTTATTTTCATCCCTTATTGAGAAAAGTGTACCTGTAGTTTTTACCCCCCGTGATTTTTTTACATTAATGTCAATATATTTTACTGCTTGATAATCAGAATTACTATTTTCATCTTTCACATGTACTGATACTTCAAACTTTCCTGCATATGGTGGTATCCACTTTATAGTATTTTTTTCACTATAATCTTGTAGCATTGTCCATTTTCCTGTCTTTAAATCTCCCATCCAAAATCTATACTGTGCTTTGTTATCACTTTCTGCTTTTGCTGCTACCCTGTATTCATTTCCTACCTTATAATTCTTTATCTCGCTTCCATCCATATTACTAATTTTAAATTCTTTAGCCACTGCTTTACTTTGTGTAATATCTATATCCTTATATTTTACTGCCTCATATGCAGCTTTACTATATTTATCTCGCACATGTACTGATACTTCAAATCTTCCTGCATATGGTGGTCTCCATGTTATAGTATCATTTTCACTATAATCCTGTAGGATTGTCCATTTTCCTGTCTTTAAATCTCCCATCCAAAATCTATACTGTGCTTTGTTATCACTTTCTGCTTTTGCTGCTACCCTGTATTCATTTCCTACCTTATAATTCTTTATCTCGCTTCCATTCATATTACTAATTTTAAATTCTTTAGCCACTGCTTTACTTTGTGTAATATCTATATCCTTATATTTTACTGCCTCATATGCAGCTTTACTATATTTATCTCGCACATGTACTGATACTTCAAATCTTCCTGCATATGGTGGTCTCCATATTATAGTATCATTTTCACTATAATCCTGTAGGATTGTCCATTTTCCTGTCTTTAAATCTCCCATCCAAAATCTATACTGTGCTTTGTTATCACTTTCTGCTTTTGCTGCTACCCTGTATTCATTTCCTACCTTATAATTCTTTATCTCGCTTCCATCCATATTACTAATTTTAAATTCTTTAGCCACTGCTTTACTTTGTGTAATATCTATATCCTTATATTTTACTGCCTCATATGCAGCTTTACTATATTTATCTCGCACATGTACTGATACTTCAAATCTTCCCGCATATGGTGGCCTCCATGTTATAGTATCATTTTCACTATAATCCTGTAGGATTGTCCATTTTCCTGTCTTTAAATCCCCCATCCAAAATCTATACAAAGGTTTGTTTGTACTAATAGCTTTTGCTGTTACTGTATAATTAGCTCCTACTTTATATTTTGAATTTTCCACTTTAGAAACTATATTAAAAGAATCCACTTTAGTTTTATTGGACACAGCAATTGCTTTTCCATTAAAACATATCATAGAAATATTAAAAATAAAAATTGTTAATAAAACAGCTCTAAATTTTTTCATTACTTTCCCCCCCTAAATTAAAATATTTATATATAACCCTAAAATAAAATTTAAGATGCTTCACTCATTTTTATGAAGCATCTATTTTTAATCAACTACTCTTTTCTACACTTACTTTCATTTTCTTTTTAGCCTTAGCTAGACCTATTTGACTTTCTAAAAGCTTGTTTTCTAAATCAATTATTTTGTATTTAGCAGAATGTAATTGGAATTTTAACTCCTTGTTTTCTGATTTATACTTATTTCTATCAGCTAAATAGCTTTTAGCACTTTCCTCTAGTATAGAAATTTGGTCATTTAGATTTTCTACTACTTGCTCATGTTTTTCTATTTCCTTTTGGTCACTGTTAGAGCTTAGCCTATTTTGAAGTTCAGAATTATACTCTTCTAAATGTGTTATTTGCTTTTTAAGATACTGTATTTGATCCTTTAAAAGCTCCTCATTCTTTTGAATATCCTTGTTTTTTTGAAGAAGTTCATTATATATGCCTTCTATCTTAAACCTTTCATCCACAGAATTTAAAGCAGTCAATACTGCAGCGGCAGAAACACTTAGCTTTTCATTATTATCCATCAAATCCTGCATTTTATTATCCACATAAGTAGCTACCTGCTGCAAATACTCCTGACATTCTTCACCTTTTAAATTGTATTCTAAACCATTTATTTTAACAGTAATAGTATTCATTTAAACACCCTCTTAGATAAAGTGAATCTTATTTTTTTAAATTACATTATCCATATTTTATTATATTGTATCATATATTTATGCTATATAAAACACTAATAAGGGTTTACAATGAATTTTTATCTTAATTCTGCTCCTAATTTATACTCTAGAGATCTAAGTATTTTATCATGTACTTTGTTAACTTCCTTATCCGTAAGAGTTCTATCCTCTAATCTATAGATTAAAGCATATGCTACACTCTTCTTGCCTTCTGGTATTTGCTTACCTTGGTATACATCAAATAATCTGTAGCTCTCTAGTAAGTTTCCACCTTGTTTCTTAATTATCTCTTCTATTTCTTCAACTAATACTTCCTCATTTACCATAACAGCCAAATCCCTTGTTACTGCTGGGAATTTTGGAAGTGGCTTGTATTTTCTTTCTAATGCCGCATTTCGGAATAATATGTCTAAATTCAACTCTGCCATATAACATCTTTCACTTACTTCATAGTTTTCGCATACATCCGGATGAATTTCACCTAAAATACCTGTGCATTCTTTCCCCACATATAAAGCGGCTGTTTTTCCTGGATGGAAAGCAGTATTTTGACTTTCACGCTTAAATGAAACTTTTTCAACTCCTAAAACTTCTAATACATTTTCAACTACGCCTTTTAAATGGAAGTAATCTGCCTCACCATACATTCCTATAGTAAGTATATTTCTCTCTTCTGGTAAATTATTTTCATCTTCACTAGCTATATACACTTTTCCTATTTCAAATAATCTAACCTTATCATTACTTCTTGTATAGTTTCTTTGTAAGGATTCCATCATAGAAGCTATAGTAGTAGTTCTCATTATACTGTAGTCTTCACCTAAAGGATTTTTAATTGTAACAACTTTTCTAAGTTCACTGTTTTCTGGCACCAATATTTTATTGAATATTTTAGGGCTTACAAATGAATAGCTTATGGATTGATTTAATCCACTAGAAATTAAAGCCTCTATAACTTTATCCTCTAATTTTTGTTTTATATTTTTGCCACCTTTTGTAGTTTGGCTAGTTGCCATAGTGCTTTTTACATTATTATAGCCGTATATTCTCACTATTTCCTCTGCTACATCTTCTTTTATATTTACATCAGATCTAAAAGTAGGCACTGTTATATGAAGTATATCTCCATTAATCTCTGTATTCAAATCTAGTCTATCCAAGTATTCTTTCATATTTTCCTTTGATATATCTATACCTAAAAATTTATTTACCCATGTATAATCCACATCTAAAGTATGAGGTTCTGCTTTTTCATTATATATATCTATAGTTCCCTCCATAACTTCTCCTGCGCCCAATTCTTCTATAAGGTGACAAGCTCTATTCATGGCAAATTCCACTAAGTTAGGATCTAAGTCTTTTTCAAATTTAGATGAAGATTCTGTTCTTAAAGCTAATTTTTTAGAAGAATTTCTTATGTTAACTCCATTAAAGTTAGCACACTCAAATATTATCTCTAAAGTGTCTTCTTTAACTTCTGAATTCAATCCACCCATTATGCCTGCTAATGCAACCGTTCTATTCCCATCCTTTATACAAAGCATGCTGCTATCTAATTTTCTTTCTTCTTCATCTAAAGTGATAAAACTCTCATCAGCCGCAGCTTTTTCAACAACTATCCTATTTTCTTCTATATCCCTTCTATCAAAAGCATGCATTGGTTGACCTAATTCAATCATAACAAAATTAGTTATATCAACTATATTGTTTATAGGTCTGACTCCAGCCTCTAGAAGTCTTTCCTGCATCCATGAAGGAGATGGCTGTATTTTAATATTTTTAACTCCTCTTGCCATATATCTTCTACAAAGCTCATCCTTAACCTCTACTTCTAAAATATCGTTTATTTTTTCATTACATTTACTAGTGTAATCCAATGAAGGTATTTTATAACGTACACCTAATGTAGCTGCTGTTTCCCTAGCCATGCCGAGTATGCTAAAACAATCTCTTCTATTAGAAGTAATTTCAAAATCTATTAAAGCACTAGTCATTTCTACTACTTCCTTAATATCTTTACCTACTGGAGTATCCTGTGGAAGTATCATAAGTCCGTAGACAGGCTTATCTCCTGCTATTCCTAGCTCCTCTTCTGAACAAAACATGCCATTTGAAACTACTCCTCTTAATTTACCTTTTTTAATTTTAAGCCCTCCATGTAATGTAGAGCCATGTAGAGCTGTAGGAACTACATCCTGCTCTTTCATATTTGTAGCAGCTGTCACTATCTGTATAGGCTCTTCTTTGCCTATATCTACTGTACATATAGAAAGCTTATCTGCATCTGGATGCTTTTCTATCTTTACTAATTTTCCTGTAACAACCTTTTGTATTTCATCTCCAGTTACAATAAGCTCCTCAACCTTTGATCCTGACATAGTCAATCTATCTGCTAACTCTTTTGGTGAAACATTTATATCTACATAATCTTTAAGCCACTTTACTGGTACTAACACATTAATCTACCTCCTACTATTATTAATTTTCAATCCTTTATTTGTTCCCTAATCACCAATTTCTAGTCCTTAATCACTATATTTAGTCTCCTATCACTACTCCCTAATGCATAATTTTCAAACTACAATTAAGCTATACTCTTCATTTACGATTTTTAATTTTTAATTAATAAGGTTCTAGAAGTTGCTGCTTCAGTTAATCAATTGTAACTTTTAACTTACGACTTTCCTCTAATTTTAATGCACACTATATTAGAACTGATTTAGGAATCGCATATCACTTTCATAAAGAAGTCTAATGTCATCTATGCCATATTTAAGCATAACCATTCTATCTAATCCAAATCCAAAGGCAAATCCACTGTAAACCTCTGGATCTATTCCACAATTTCTTAAAACCTGTGGATGTACCATTCCACAACCTAATATTTCTATCCATCCACTGTTTTTACATACTCTACAACCTTTACCACCACATACAAAGCAAGTAGCATCCATCTCTGCTGAAGGCTCTGTAAATGGGAAATGATGAGGTCTAAATTTTGTTTCCATCTTATCACCAAACATTTTCTTTACAAACGTTTCTAGAGTGCCTTTTAAATCCGCAAAAGTTATTCCTTTATCTACTACTAAGCCTTCTATTTGATAAAATATTGGTGAATGTGTTGCATCTAGTTCATCTGAACGATAAACCTTACCAGGTGCTATCATCTTTATAGGTGGTTTTTCATTTTCCATAGTTCTTATTTGTATAGGAGATGTTTGTGTTCTAAGTACTACATTGTCATTTATATAAAAAGTATCCTGTTCCCCTCTTGCTGGATGATCCTTTGGAATATTTAAAGCTTCAAAATTATAATAATCCTTTTCTACCTCTGGACCCTCTTCAATGGAAAAACCCATGGATATAAATATATCTTTTATATTTTCCAATGTTAAATCCAAAGGATGTCTCTTACCAACAGTTTGTTTTTTTCCTGGCATAGATATATCAATTACTTCGCTTTGTAATCTTTTTTCTTTTTCTATTTTCTTCATATCTTCTGTAGCCTTGGTAATTAAATTATCTATGCACTCTCTAACCTCATTTGCCAATTTACCTACAATAGGTCTTTCCTCTGAAGAAAGTTTCCCCATACCTCTTAAAATAGAAGTTAACTCTCCTTTTTTACCTAAATATTTTATTCTTATAGCTTCAAGTTCATCTTTACTTACAACTTTCTTTAGTTCTTCTAAAGCATTTTCTTTTATTAATTGAAGATTCTCTTTCATTTTTTTGGCTCCTTTCAATAATATCCTATTTACAATTTAAACTTTTCAATCTTACATTTAAAGTTTCATACATTGATAATTAATTATATATAATTTATAACTCAACCTTCGCACATAAGTTTCAAGCTCTACAGTATTTTTTAATTTAAAATTTAAAATGTAAAATTTAAAATGAAGGTTAAAATTCCAAAGGAATTTCTTAAATTTAAATTTTACATTTTTATTTTATAACTGCAAAAGTTAAATTTATAATTATATATTACAAATGACAGTTTAGTATATAATGATTATCCCACAAAAAGCATTCCATTACATTGTACCTTATTGTGGGTTAATCATATAATATTTTGCAATAAAAAAAACGCCCCTAAAAAGGGACGAATATATCCGCGGTACCACCCTGATTGACTTTTTGCAAAGTCCTCTCAATACTAATAACGGTTAAATCCGCTAACCACTACTACAATTTCGCAGTTAGAACTCCGAAGTGAACTTCAATATAGAACGTAAATAAAAAAACTCTCAATCTATGATTTTTTCTCCCTGTAAACATTTCTATATCTACTCTCTTCATCACTGTTTGTAAATATACTATTTTAAGTTCTTAAACTACTATACCATAAATTTAAATACATTATCAAGTGCGAAAGCCTAGTTATTTACGCTTTTGTCTTAAAAATTCATACATCATTATAGAAGCTGCTACTGAAGCATTTAATGACTCAGCTCCACCGGGCATGGGTATCTTAACTTTTATATGTGACATATTTACTATTTCTTCACTTATACCATTACCTTCATTGCCTACAATGAAAATCCCCTTTGATGGTAAATCCACCTTATAAAAATCTTCACTTTCATTGTCTAAATAACTAGCTACAAGTTTAAATCCTTCATTCACTAATTCTTTTACTGTAGTTAAATCCTTATCTTGAATAACAGGTATATTAAATATAGAACCCATGGTTGAACGAAGTGTTTTATCATTGTATATGTCCACAGTACCTTTTGTAACTATAACTCCTAGAGCTCCAACTGCATGAGCTGTTCTTATTATAGTTCCCATATTACCTGGATCTTGTATTCTATCTGCCAATAAATACATTCCTTCTTGAGAATTAATTTTAATCTGTTCATTTTTAACTATAGCTATTATTCCCTGAGGATTATCTGTGTTACTTATAAATTTTAAAACCTGCTCTGATATGACTATAACAGGTTTAGGTTCTAATTTTAAATTTTCACACATTTTTGTCCATTTATTCATACATTTATCAGCAATAAATACCTTTTCTACTATAAATGAAGATTTTAATGCCTCTTCTACAAATCTAAATCCCTCTACTAAAAAGCTTCCTTTTTCTTCTCTATACTTTTTTTCTTTTAATTTTTTTACTTCTTTTATTATATTATTATCCTTACTTCTTATTATATCCAAAGTTTGCACCTCAGTCTAATCTATTATGCTTTCTAGCTTATTTATATCCTCAATACCTCCTATAGCCACTATAATATCGCCTTCTTCTATCACATCATCTGCTGAAGGAGATATATCTATATAACTTCCTTTTTTAATAGCCATTATGTTTATTCCATATCTAGATCTTACATTTAACTCTACTAAGCTCTTGCCATGCCATTCCTTTGGACTTGCTATTTCTGCTATGCTATATTCTGATGAAAGTTCAATATAATCTAATATATTTGATGATACTAAATTATGGGCAACTCTAACTCCCATATCTCTTTCAGGGAATATAACTCTATCTGCTCCTATTTTATAAAGAACTTTAGCATGTAATTTATTATTAGCCTTAGCTATTATATGCTTCACACCTAATTCTTTTGCTAGCAAGGTAGCCATTACACTAGACTGCATATTAGAACCAATACTTACTACAGCCACATCAAAATTTTTAATTCCTAAAGCATTAAGGCTATTTTCATCTGTACAATCTGCTTGAACTGCATGAGTTACTTTATCAGCTATGCCTTGTATCACATCCTCATCAGAATCTAACGCTAACACATCATTACCTAATTTATAAAGAGTTTCAGCAACAGAAGTTCCAAACCTTCCAAGACCAATAACTACATATTGTTTACCACTCATAATAACACCCCAGGGCAAACGCATCTTTATATTGTATTTCTTTCAATATAAAGATGCGTTTTTATAAAATATGTAAAATAAATGAGCTACTATAAATAAAGTGAATATTGAAAAAACTATTCATAGACTTTCCCTAGTGGTATTTTAATATTCTTTATTCTTTACCTCGTAGAGGGTCGAAAATAACTTTTTCTAGATATTTTTTATCTAATGCACATTTAACTTTTTTTATATTTAAACTTTTCTTTAAAGTTTTTTCTTGTCTAAGTAGATTTAAGGCTAAATGTCGTAAGACAGCCAAATTTTCAGCTGAATTATCTTTTCTAGCTCTACATTTATCCTCATTAAAAGATACGTCTAAAACCCAATGGAGCTTATTTTCTATACCCCAATGTTGCCTAACTGCATTTGAGAATAACTCTATAGACTCTAAACTTGTTATATAGTAGCTTCGCTCAAAAGTTTCTTTATCTCCTACAATTCGTTTTCTTTCAACCATACCTATAGATTGAATGTTTCTCCAGTCTTCTTTATTATCTAGCCATGAAATTTCATTAACTAAAAAGTATTTTCGTGTTTCAATTCTCCCATGATCTTTATCATGAGTAGTATGGGTTTGTACTTTTATATCTGTACTTTTATATCTCAATATAGAGTCAAAAAATAATTCAACATTGTCATGAAGAGTTTTCTGATTTTCTTTTAATGCCAACACATAGTCAGCCTCTTTTTCTATAATAACTTCTGCTATTTTCTTTTGAGTTCCCATAGCATCAATTGTAACAATAGTATCTTTTAATTCTAATAGTTCAATTAATTTTGGAATTGCTGTGATTTCATTTGATTTATCATCTGTTTTGATTTGCCCTAAAACTACCTGATTCTGATTTGCCCAAGCACTAACCATATGAATTGATTTTTGATTTGAACTATTACAAGATGATCCTCTCACTGTTTTACCATCTATAGATACTACTTCTCCATTTACTAATTCAGCTAAATTCTTCATTAATTCATTAAAACATTTTTGAAATTGTTTAGGATTTATTTGGGAAAATACCCTATTGAATGTATCATGTGAAGGAATTCCATTAGGTAACTCAAAATATTGCTTTAGCCACTCTTCACTTGACTCTCCAAATTCTTCAATTTCATTATAAGATTCCATTCCACTGGTTACAGCACATAGTGCTATACCGATTATATCTATAAATTTATGTCTCTTGTTATCGCCTCGTGGGTCTTCGACCTCATTAAATGCATCAAATATTATACTTTCAATATCAAACATGTTTGGTTTAATAATAATCTTCCTTTCTATCTTTTGTACAATTTAAATTATAAGCATTATTTCAACAAAATAAAAGGGCTAGCGCCAAAAAATCATATGCGTTTGCCCTGAATAACACCCCTATCCAACTAGTATTTTATCTTCAGGATATTTAATAGAACTTTTCTTTTTATTTTTAGCTAATGCTAGTGCTATGGTCAAAGGACCTACCCTTCCTGCATACATAGTCAAAGCTAAAACTATTTTTCCTATTATTGTAAGTTTAGGAGTAAGTCCCAAAGTAAGACCAACTGTAGCAAAAGCTGATGTAGCTTCATATAATAAATACTCAAAAGGGAATCCCACTTCTGTTATTGACAATATCATGGTTACTGTTATTACCAGCCCTAAACTTATTACTACAATAGCGAAAGCCCTATAAATTATTTCTTTGTTTATTCTTTTTTTAAATATTTCTGTTTCTTCTTTTCCCTTTATGACAGAAACGACTGTCATAAGAAGTAATCCTGCTGTAGATGTCTTTATACCTCCAGCTGTAGACCCTGGGGAACCACCTACGAACATTAATAATATAGTTAAAAATATACCTGCTGTACTCATATCTGCTGTAGATATGGAGTTGAAACCCGCCGTTCTAGGCGTTACTGCTGCAAAAAATGCTCCTAGCATCTTCTCCAAAAGACCTTTGCCTTTCAAAGTTCCTGGATTATTGCTTTCAAATAAAAACATCAATATAGTACCAACAACTAACAAAATTGCAGTAGCAGTAATTACAACTTTAGAATGTAATGACATTTTTCTTCTGCGTTTATAATTATATAGTTCTGCCCACACAAAAAAACCTAAGCCACCTGTTATTATTAGGAAGGATATAGTCATTATTACCACTACATTATTAGAGTAGGGCACTAAGCTATTTCCAGTTAAATCGAATCCAGCATTACAAAAGGCAGATATGGAATGGAATACACTAAAATATATCCCCTTTCCCAAACCGTAATCTGGTATAAATTGTGTAGATAAAAGCAGTGCACCCATAGATTGAACAAAAAAGGTGAAGAAAAGCACATATCTAGCCAGCTTCACTATACCTTGCAATGAAAAAGAGTTCATAGCTTCCTGCATTACTAATCTTTCTTTTAAAGTAATTCTTTTACCTAATATCAATGCTATCATTGTAGCAAAAGACATAAAACCAAGTCCACCAATTTCTATAAGCAGCATTATTACAGTTTTACCAAAATAAGTCCAATGTGTACTTGTATTTAATGTTACAAGTCCTGTAACACATACTGCTGAAGTAGATGTAAATATACAATCTATAAAAGGCGTCCTAGTCCCACTTCTAGATGCAATGGGTAAATTCAAAAGAATAGCTCCTGTAAATATAACTATTGCAAATCCAATAGCTAGTATCTGTACAGGAGTAAATTTAGGTTTATGTTTTAATATTTCTGACATCGTATCACCCCAATTCTATGTCCATAAATTAATTTGAGCTAATAATTATTTTACCATTATATCACTTAATATATTTTTGTCAAAATCCTAATATATACTTTTATTCCTTTATATAATAAAAAAATGCGACCCCATGCCGCATTTTCATATTATAAGCTTTGTTTTGCTACTTCTACTAATTCAGTAAAAGCTTTTGGATCATTTATAGCTATTTCAGAAAGCATCTTTCTGTTCATATCTATTCCTGCAAGCTTTATTCCATTCATAAATCTAGAGTAAGAAAGACCATTCATTCTAGTAGCTGCATTTATTCTTGCTATCCATAACTTTCTATAATCTCTCTTCTTTAATTTTCTTCCTCTATATGCATCTCTTAATGCTCTTATAACTGATTGATTAGCAACTTTAAATAATTTACTTCTTGAACCGTAGTATCCTTTTGCAAGTTTTAATACTTTTTTATGTTTTTTACGAGCATTTACCGCTCTTTTAACTCTTGCCATCTCAAAAACCTCCTTCTGCTTTAAGCTCTAAACTATAGATATGGTAATACTTTCTTCATTACTTTTTCTTGTGATTCAGATACGTATGAAGTTTGTCTTAAATTTCTCTTTGTTTTAGAGCTTTTTTTAGTTAGTATGTGGCTTTTAAAAGCCTTAGCTCTCTTTAATTTTCCTGTTCCTGTCTTTTTAAATCTTTTAGCTGCGCCTCTATGAGTTTTCATTTTTGGCATACTAAACTCCTCCTCTCAATTATGCTCTTTTTGGAGCTAAAACCATGATCATGTTTCTTCCTTCTAATTTAGCTTCCTTTTCTTTTACACAAATATCTTCTAATATTTTGTAGAAGTTATCTAATATTTTACGTCCTATGTGTGAATAGTCAGCTTCTCTTCCTCTGAATCTAACTGTTACTTTAACCTTATTTCCAGCCTCCAAGAACTTCCTTGCATTCTTTGCTTTTACTTCCAAATCATGCTCTTCAATTTTAGGACTCAATCTTACCTCTTTAATATTTATGACATTTTGTTTTTTCTTAGCTTCTTTTTCTTTCTTGGCTTGTTCATAAATAAATTTGCCATAATCCATTATTCTGCATACTGGTGGATTAGCATTTGGCGAAATCATAACTAAATCCATTTCTTTTTCTTCTGCTATAGTCAAAGCTTCTCTAGATGAGATTATTCCTAATTGTGAACCATCATCGCCTATAACTCTTATTTCTTTAGCTCTTATGTCTTCATTTACTAAGTGCTTTTATCTTTACTAATAATATTCACCTCCTGGTGTTATTAAACATATAATAAAAGGACGGCACATGCCGTCCTTTATATATCACATTAATGTAATCATAACTTACCTTACTAGCTGTGCTGTAAGGTGAGAAACGGCTGTTTCTACTTGTAATAAAACTCACTATTAAGTTAACAATGTTATTCTACTACATTAATACTCCTCTGTCAACACTTTATTATAAACTGTTTACCTTATTACTTATTTCTTCTTTTATCTTACTTATAAATTCCTCTATAGTATCAGTTCCTAAATCTCCTTCTTTTCTGCTTCTGATTGCTACTTTACCTTCTGCCATTTCTTTATCTCCAATTACAAGCATATAAGGAATTTTTTGAAGTTGTGCTTCCCTTATCTTATATCCTATTTTTTCATTTCTAAAGTCAGTTTCTACCCTTATGTCATTTTCTTTTAATTTAGTTTCTATTTCTTTGCAGTATTCTAAGCTTCTATCAGTTATATTCATAATTTTAACTTGTACTGGCGCCAACCATGTTGGGAATGCTCCTGCAAAATGTTCTATTAATATACCTATAAATCTTTCTATACTACCAAACACAACTCTGTGTACTGTTACTGGTCTATGCTTTTCCCCATCCGCTCCTATATATGAAAGATCAAATCTTTCTGGTAGCTGAAAATCTAGCTGAATTGTTCCACACTGCCAAGTTCTACCTATGCAATCTCTTAAATGGAAATCAATCTTTGGACCGTAGAAAGCTCCATCGCCCTCATTTATCTTATACTCAAGTCCTGCTTTTTCAAGAGCAGCTCTCAATCCATTAGTTTGCATCTTCCCAATCTTCATCACTACCCATAGAATTTTCTGGTCTTGTAGAAAGCTCTACAAAATATTCAAATCCAAACATTTTATAAAATTCATCTATTAATTAACTACTCCAAGTACTTCATCAGTTATTTGATCTTTAGTCATAAATATATGCGCATCATCTTGAGTAAAGCATCTAACTCTCATAAGTCCGTGTAATGCACCAGAAAGCTCATGTCTGTGAACAAGTCCAAGTTCACCTAATCTTAAAGGTAAATCTCTATAAGAATGCATTCCATCCTTATAAACTAACATAGCACCTGGACAATTCATTGGTTTTACTGCATAATCTTCTTCGTCAATTTTTGTAAAGTACATATTTTCTTTGTAGTGATCCCAATGTCCTGATTGATGCCATAAAGCTTCATTTAATATTATTGGAGTTTTAATTTCATCATATCCTGCTTTTCTATGCACTTCTCTCCAGTAATCTTCAAGTATATTTCTTAAAATCATTCCCTTTGGATAGAAGAATGGGAATCCTGGACCTTCATCATGTATTGCAAATAATCCAAGCTCTTTACCAAGTTTTCTGTGATCTCTCTTTTTAGCTTCTTCTAGCATATGGATATACTCATCCAATTCGCTTTGTTTTGTAAAAGCTGTTCCATAAATTCTTTGTAGCATTTGCTTATTTTCATCGCCTCTCCAATAAGCCCCAGCTAAAGATAACAATTTTATAGCTTTTTACTTTCTTTGTAGATGGTACATGAGGACCTGCACATAAATCTACAAACTCACCTTGTCTATAGAACGAAATTACTGCATCCTCTGGCAAGTCTTCTATAAGTTCTACTTTATAATCCTCTCCTTTTTCTTTTACATATTTTATAGCTTCTTCTCTTGGAAGTTCAAATCTTTCTAATTTCAAATCTTCTTTAACTATCTTTTTCATTTCTTTTTCTATATTTTCCATTATTTCTGGTGTAAAAGAAAAATCTGCTTCAAAATCATAATAGAACCCTGTATCTATCGCTGTCCTATAGCTAATTTTACTTCTGGATATAGTCTTTTTACTGCTTGAGCTAAAATATGTGAGCCAGTATGTCTTAAAGCCCATTTTCCATCTTCGTCTTCAAAAGTTGCTATTTCTAAAGTGCAATCTTCATTTATCTCAGTCATAAGTTCAGCTTTCTTCCCATTTACTTTAGCAGCTAGGGCTTTTTTATAAAGAGCTGGACTTATTTTCATAGCAATATCACTAACTTTGGTTCCCTTTTCTACCTCTATAACTTTTCCATCCTTTAATGTTACCTTAATCATTTTAACTCCTCCTTTTCCTTATTTATTCCATGGCTACGCTAACTTCTTCTATAAATGTGGAGAATAAAGACAGTTACACCGTTGGATAACAATTAATAAGTTTATATTAATAAATTTTTATGTTGATTATTATTTTAAAACCAAACAATATTTTAACAAAAAATAACTAAACTCATCCCATAAATGGGACGAGTATCTCGCGGTTCCACCCAAATTAATAATAAAATAAATATTTATCATTCACTTGAAGCCTTTAACGTTGGCAACGGCAATGCCTACTAATTTCAGCACGCTACTCAAAGGTGGTTTTCAACAGTTCTTATTCAAAGGATTTTGCAGCCTATGAACCCTTCTCTCTTAGAACAGTATACTGTTTACTCTTCCTTTTCACAGTATTTTAAGTAATATATTCTAAATTTATTAAAGTATATTACTTTTATTTTAAAAGTCAATAGCTAATAATTTTTTTATATTTTTTTACTTAATAAATTTCTACACTGTTCACATCCACTACATATTATAACTCTATCTTCAAATACGCTTTCTATTGTGTTTATAAATTCCTTATTCATACAATTATCCATTCCATGTATTACAATATTTTTAGGTGAATTGGTTACAAGGCCACTGATTATTATCTCCTCTATACCTATTTTTTCATTAACTCCCTCTACAAATGCTCCTTTTTTAAATTGTTTACTCATATCATTTCCTATATCATCCTTTATAACGTATTTCTCTCCATTTTCTATAAATATATGAATTTTATTTATTTTGCTTTCCTGCATACCAACAAAATATTTAAGCAACTTTATAAATTCATCATATTCCCTTTCTACCATAAGGCTTTCAATTATTTTATCTATTATAAACATACTTTCTTTTTAATTTCATGTGCTCTAAATTGTAAATATCCTTCAATATTTATTAAAGCATTTTCTTTCATAACATTTAAAATATTTTCTTTTATTTCATTCATCCTATTAGAGCAATAAACTGCTTTTTCATCGTTTATCCCTTGTAAATTAGTAAGTATATTAAATAAGCTTATCTTTATATCTTCTATTTCCTCTTTTCCCAAAAAGAAATATTCTTCATTGAGTATACAATCCACTTCCATGTAATAAAATTCTAGTATTATAACTTCATATATAATTTCCATTAAGTTGAAATAAACAATATCAATTTTTTCCCTAGGTATATCTTCAATATCTGAAGAAAATATTTTTATTACATTACAACCCTTGTCTACCTCCTCATATATTCCTATATTTATGTTTTTGTGCTTTAAACTTTCCTCAAGTTCTTATATATATATATAAATTCCTCGCTTTCTCCCTTAAAAACTATTGTAAGTAACAACATTAAAATCACCCACTTTCATTATAGTGAGAACACTTTTACTTGAATTTATTCTTTACAAATTTAATCCTGTGATAATATAAGTTAAAATTTATATTTTACAAAATAAATTCATTTATGTATGAAAAGGTGATTTTTATGAAAAAATTTATTATTGTAGATTTTAGAATAAATAAAGAAGAAAAGGGAAATTTAAAAAAGCTAGGTTATGAAACCCTTAGTTGTCCTCCTAGCGAATCACTATATACTGCAGTATGTGGGCATCCAGATATGCTTTTACACTTTTTGAAGGAAGACACTTTAGTAATACATAAAGATGCTCCTTTAAATTTTATAAATTTCTTAAAAAAAATTAATATTAAAGTTATACTTTCAAAAAATTCTCTAGAGAAAAGTTATCCCTACAACATTGGCTTAAATGCAGTTAACATAGGTGATATATTTGTCCATTATACAAAATATACAGATCCAGCCATAATCCATAATATATATGATAAAAAAATCTTAAATGTTAAGCAAGGATACACCAAGTGTTCCACTGCAATTATAAATTCTAATGCCTTTATAACCTCTGATCCTTCTATTAAAAATGCATTAGTAAAAGAAAGCAAAGATGTATTATTCTTACCACCAGGCAATATAATTTTACCAGGTTTAAACTATGGCTTCATTGGAGGAACTTGTGGCCTTTTGGAAAAGGGATTTTAGCCCTTTTATGGAGATTTAAATTGCTATAAATATGGAAAGGAAGTTATGTCTTTTTTAGAAAAGCATAATGTTAAGCCTATTTTTCTTAGAAAAGGACCTTTGGTGGATAGGGGAAGCATGTTTAGTGGGCTAGTGGGCTAGTGGGCTACGCCCCCGTACTTCACCTGTATAATTTTATTCTTTTATTAAATAAATCCCAAGTCATTAAATCATCAGTTATATCGACTACCTGCACAAATGGCATTGCTCCATCTCCGTCATACCACTCTTCATTTCCATACGGTTGAGGGAATGAACCACGCCTATATTTAGCGTATTCTCCCAACTTACGCTGTTCCCAAGCAAATGAGGGAAAGTGAATACCTCACTTTCCCTTTAACAACAAATTTAAATTTTTACGCCTAAAATCCTCAATTGTTCATTAATCTCAGCTTCAAGCTCAGCAATTTCCTTATTATCTTGTTCTAACAGCTTATTTATTTCTTCTAAATCAATTGGTTCTTCTTCCTCAAAAGTATCAACATAACGTGGTATGTTTAAATTAAAATCATTTTCTCTAATTTCTTCAATAGATGCCAAATGAGCATACTTAGGAGCGTCTTTACGTTCCTTATATGTTTTTATGATTTTATCAATATCTTCATCTCTTAAATTATTTTGATTTTTATTCTTCAAAATCATTACTTGCATCAATAAATAATATATCTTTATTTTCACGATTCTTCTTTAACACTAAAAATACAGTTGGAATACTTGTTCCATAAAATAAATTTGCTGGCAATCCCAATTATTGTATCAAGGTAATTTTTACAATTAAAGTTTCTCTTATTTTTCCTTCTGCTGCACCTCTAAACAACACTCCATGAGGTAAAACAATAGCCATTGTTCCAGTCTTATTTAAATGATATATACTATGCAATATAAAAGCATAATCTGCCTTTGAAGCTGGTGCTAACTTTCCATATTCACTAAAACGTGGGTCTTTTAATTTAGTTTTATCATTATCCCATTTTGCCGAATATGGTGGATTTGCAACAACTGCATCAAAGCTACGTGGCTGATCAATACCTTTTTCATCTGGACCATCTGGCCAATCAATTTCCAAAGTATCGGCATTACTTAATATCATATTGTTATAAGATATACCATGCATCATTAAATTCATACGTGCCAAGTTATATGTAGTTGTATTCAATTCTTGACCAAAGTACTTCATGGGAATGCCTTTTGGTAATTCTTGACCTACAGTAAGTAATAAAGAACCCGATCCCATTGTTGGGTCATATACACTAAATAATTCATCTGATTTTTCTACACCTTCTGTTACTACTTTAGCTAAAATTTTACTTACTTGATGTGGTGTATAGAATTCTCCACCCTTTTTACCAGCACTAGCTGCAAATTGACCAATTAAGTATTCATATATTTCACCTAAAATGTCTTTTCCATCATTACCTTTGTATTCAATACTATCAACTAACTTTACTATGTTGTTAAGTGATTTAGCGCGTTCATTTGTAGAATTTCCAAGACGAGAATCTCCTAAATTAATATCATTAAATACTCCACGGAATCTCTTTTACTGCTTCTTTATTTAATTCTGCATTTTTATTAAAGTTATCAAAAATAGTTTGATAGTCACTAGGAATAACTTGTGAATCATTAATTTTATCAATCAATGACTGCCACGTATCCTTTGGAGCAATTGCATATCCTAAGCTTGCTGAAATATCTTGTAGATAATCTTCAAGCTCCGAATCATCTACTTGTGAATTATAGGATTCATTAATAGACTCCCCCTCTATAACATCAATAACATTATTCTTTAACAAATACTCCTCTTGATGTTCTGATAAATATCTATAAAACATAAATGCCAATATATAATTTTTGTACTCTGCTGCATCCATGGTTCCACGTAATTCATTTGCCATTGCCCATAATTTATTGGTAATTGATTGTATATTATTGCTCATTATTTTTACTTCCTCTCTTTTATTAATTTGATTGTGCCTTATATAAACATCTGTTGTAAAAGTCCCTTCTTTTGTTGTTGTAAATGCTCTAACTTACGCTGATGAAGGGTGATAAGGTGGTCGAGGCTTGAGAAATATTCTCCAATTTTTTGTTGTTCCTTATATTGAGGAATTAAAATATCTATGTCAAGTATTTCGTCTTGGCGGATACTTGGTTGTGCCATTCCTCTGTCCAATGCTACAATATCTTTATTTTTTGCCATTAATAAGAAAAATAAAAATTTTTTATGTTCTGAACTTCTTAACCCTAACGTATTCTGTATAATTACAGCCTTTGAGTCAGGAAATAAAGTGTAGTGCGTCAAAATATAGCTTTTGAAAACTGCATTTCTAAGTCAAATTATAACTATAACTCC
>NZ_JQMW01000005.1 GCF_000744935.1 Clostridium sp. KNHs214
GATATTATTGTGATTGAGGATATTAAGCAGCTTGTAATTGAATTAAAAAGGGTAGGAAATAATCTTAATCAGATTACAAGAGCTGTTAATAGTGGTGAGATTAAAAATATTAAGGAGATTTCAGAAATTAAAAAAGAAATTGATCATGTGTGGAAAGAGGTACTTCAAGCTTTAAAGAAGGTGAATGATTAATGGCAATAATCAAAAGGATATCTTCGAAAGCAAAACCCACAAAAGTGGTAAAGTACTTGACTCAAAACAAAAAGACAGAAGAAAAGCTTATAAGTGGAAAAGATTGTGATCCAAGTAATGTGGTTAATGAATTTAATGTCACACAAGAGCTTTATGGAAAGACTCAAGGTGTGAAGTATCATCATGTTATCCAAAGTTTTAGTCCTGAAGATAATATAACACCAGAAAAAGCTCATGAGATAGGCAAGGAACTTGCGGAGAGTCAATTCAAAGGTCATGAAGTTTTTATTGTAACCCATAAAGATAAAGAACATATTCATAACCATTTAGTAGTCAATAGTGTGAGTTTTGAAAATGGAAAGAAGTATGAAGCCAGTAATAAAAGTTTATGGGATATTAAAAGAGAAAGCAATAGGATATGTGAACGTGAGAAGCTTCAAACCATTGATTTAAACTATAAGGCAAGAGAAAGACTGACAAGTGCCGAGTTAAGAATTGAACTTAGAGAAAGAACGCCTTGGAAAAAGGAATTAAAAGAATGCATTGATTTCGCAAGAAATAAGAGTAATTCTTTTGATGAATTTACCAAGTATCTAAAGGAAAACTTTAATATAAATACTAGAATGACAAATAAAAATATAAGTTATCAGCATCCAGATAAAGCCAAGCCTATTAGAGGGAGTAAGCTTGGTGCTAGTTACGATAAGGGGGAATTAGTAAATGAGTTTGCTCGAAAAAAGGAATCAATTAATAGAGAAGGAGAAAGAGAAACAGATTCAATCCAAGGAAATTCAAGGGAATTATCAAGAAGTACCTCAAATGTCGATTGGTCAGCAGTTAGGGATAATATCCAAAGTGACAGAAATAGAGTATCAAAACACTTTAGTGATGACATCGCTGGAAAAATACAACGAAAAGTACGAGGAATTAAAGAGAGAACAGAAAGAATTATTGGAAATAGCAAATCAGAAAAATAGAGAGTCTACAGAAAAGCAACGAGATATTCACAAAAGTAGTAAGTCAAGAATTTCAGATACTCAAAACGAGCATGGAAAAGACATTGAGTCAGTTAAACCAAAAATCAATACAAGAGATTGGGAACTTGACAGATAAGTGTCAATGTGTAATCACAAAACTTGAACAAAACATTAAAAGTACGTATATGGACAATACGAGCCATATAACAGATAAAACTGTTGAAGCAATAGGAAAGTTAGGAGAATTAAAAAAAGACGCTGAGAATCGACATATGAGCTATTATAACAGAAAAAAAGTTGTAGATTATTTAATATATATAAATTTATCCATAACGCCTATATTATTATAATTATTTTTTATATTATATTTTTAAAGAGATAAGAGTGTTCAACTAGGGGGGATACGAATGCCAATAAATGATACGATAGCCAAGTATTTAAGTAAACTATTGAGGGGAATAAAAGGAACTATAGTACATTTTTTTATAATGAGTGTTATTTATGGAGCTATAGGAAAAGGTATTTGTTTTTTAATCACTGTTTTTGGTAAAGATATTTCAATAGCTAGAAGAAAAGAAATAGAGAGCCTAGTAAGGAATAAAGGTCATAAAATTTTTGAAATACCAGAGTTACGTACATATGCAATAATATTTTTTTCAGTATATGTAGTAGTATTTTTATTAACTTTAATAGGAACCATAAGAGCTAAGAAAATATATAAAAGAGCTGCAGGAAACAAATATCAAACATTTGGTAAGGCAAGATTTTCAGAGCTTGATGAGGTATTAAAGCAAGGATTAAAAGGCCCTGGAATAGTGTTAGGGAAAATTAAGAGTAAATTAATAACTAAACCTCCATCAGTTGAAGGACATACGCTTGTAGTTGGTGGAACTGGGACAGGAAAAAGTAGAGGAGTGGTAATCCCAAGCCTTTTGTTATGGGAAGGATCTACAGTAGTAATAGATATAAAAGGTGAGATTTCAAAAATAACAAAAGAAGTGAGAAAAAGAAAAGGTAATATGGTTTATGTTTTTAATCCAGAATCAGAAAATGGAGATTGTTATGACCCAATCAAACTATGTGGTACAGTGGATGCAGCTCAAGAATTAGCAAGAACATTGATTCCAATTCCAGAAAAGGGTGAAACATTTTGGGTACAATCAGCTCAAGCTATATTATCAGCGTTTGTTTTTGAAGGAGCTTTAAAAGGATACAAACTTTCAGATATTGCAGAGAAAATCTGTACTACACCAATAAATGATTTAGTGAACTATTGTAGAAATCATGAGACAAGGGAAGTACGTTTGTTATGTAGTATAGCTTATGACATGCCTGAAAAAACGTTAGGTGGTGTTATGTCTGAATTAAAAAGCAAACTTATAACAATAGCAACAGATAAAAACATAAGAAGATCTACACGAAAATCAGATTGGACACCAGAGTCTTTAGAAAAAGGAGCCTCTATTTATTTGCGAGTTTCAGAACATATGCTAGAGCAATATAGGGACTTATGGACAGTTATAATAAACCAGATTTTAAGACATTTAAGTGAAAGAGAAGAAAGAAAAAATCCGCCTATTCTAATAGCCTTAGACGAGCTGCCACGACTTGGAGAGATTAAAGGTCTTACAAGTGCTTTAGCTACACTTAGAAGCAGAAACGTACACATATTAAGTATAATACAATCAATGGCTCAACTTGATGAAGTATACAATGAAAATCAAAGAAAAATAATTGCAGACAATTGTAGATTTAAACTTGTTTTGTCTGCTACAGATCCAGAAACACAGAAGTATTTTTCAGACTTAGCGGGACAAAGGACAGCTATGGCCAGAGGTGTAACTATTGGAGCTGGTTTTGTACCAAACATGAGCAAACATGAACAAGGTACGCAACTTATAAGGCCAGAGGAGTGGGCGAATTTGGAGAAACCAGTACTCTTTGCTCCTAAATTAGACCCAGTTAGGGTAAAACTTGCTTTTTGGGATAAAGAAAATTTTGTGTAGATATATGAGGTGTTAGGTATGCTAATAAGATCAGAAAAAGAAATTAATAAAATAATTCAAAATGTTAAAGCTACAATGAATATTGAAGGAATAGAAATGCCTTTAGTATCTGAACAATTAGGAAGAAAAGTTCTAAAAGGTGAAATTACTGCAGAGCAAGCAGTGAAATTAATAAAAGATAGGTATATTAACTAATCTGTAAGATAAATTTATCCCCTGGTTAACCAGGGGATTTTTTAATTGCTTATATAGAATAGTAAAAAATAAATAATGTAATAAAATATTTTCAAATCAAAAGTCTCATTTTTGGACGTGGTTTCAAATCAAAAGTCTCATTTTTGGACGTGGTTTTTTTAAATCAAAAGTCTCATTTTTGGACGTGGTTTAAAGCACCTCTAAACCGCATAAATACTAGTTTTTAAAATCAAAAGTCTCATTTTTGGACACTAATAATATAACGGAGAGAGAAGAGGATTATTGGTAAAGTTACTAAGGAAGAATATTAAGAAGAACAAAAAGGTTTAAAGGACATGTTGTAAAATTTTAACATTGCTATTTATTAAGAATTGAAATAAAATAAACTTAATTGAGAATGTAATTTCCAATTTTGATGCTAAAAAATTGGAAATTATTAAACGATAAATGTTTGTAATTGATAATTGAATATGAAAAAAAGTCCTTTTTTCAAGCTCTTATATATTAGTTTGCCGACTAATATATAAGCCGAACTTAGTAAGTGCCAAACCACTTAAAAAGCTGTTATGAAAAAGAACTTCTCAAAATATTATATTCATTTTATATGATTATAATATCACAAAGAAGAAAAATTTCAAGCCTTTTAGTGTGGTAATCCTTACTAAAAGGCTTTTTTATTTTGTAAAAGAGGACAAGCTCTTAATTTAAAATGTTTAAAATTATTAAAAATAAATGATAGAAAAGACCGTAGTTAAGGCAAGTGGTTAAAGGAATAACACTAAAAAAACTGTTGGATTAAAACTCCAAATTGTTCTCCGTTAGAAGGAAATATGCTCTCGGTGAAATTGTTGGATGGCACAATGGAGAGGGCAAAAAAACTCATTAAATAAGGATAACGTAGTGTTGCTCGTAAGAGCAGAGGGAGTATCTAAAATCTTGATGGTGGCACGAAATGAGCAAGTTAAGATTATAATTAATAGTCTTTGAATAGATAACCATAATCGTAAGATATGGTGGTGTTATACGGATACCTGTGATTCCATACGAAGGTAAAAGGTAAGTATTTCACTCTCTTAAACAGTGAATTTTGAAGAATTCATTGTTTAGGAGGGAGGGAATAAGCCGTTTCCTGTTCAAACCTCCAAAGGTATCAAAGTAAGAACTTAAAGTCAAGTTATAACTTGAAAATAATTAAAGAATGTATAGTTAATGGTTTTAAAATAAAGTAAAAAATAAAGAAAACTATTAAGAGAATGTAGACCAACTGGAATATTGGAAAGGTAGCCCGTAGGGAAGGTTCCATTATGGAAGACGGTAGTGGTGGTTGATTGTTCTATAAATTTAGATGTTTAGATATAACGTGGAAAGTATAAAGTAAATTTAAGAGTAATATTTTTAGATTTTATGTTAATATAATAAAATATGAGGAAGGGAGATTAAATAGATGTTTTAAAAAAAATATTATATAAAAATATTTTTTATTTTATTTTTATGTTCTTTTTAATATTAATATTAATTTTTGGAACTAGAATAGGTTTTGTTTTTTTTTCAATATCAAATTTTATTTTAGGAGGATTTGTACTAAAAAGTTCTGTTTTTTATAAAAAAACACATATCTTATTAGATGAAAATGAATATATTGAATATGTAAATAAAGATGATTTTTCAAAAAAGAAAAAAAGGGATAAAGAGGCATTTTCGTACTTTGTTTATGGTGTGATTTTCTTATTAACTTCAATTTATTCTAACATTAAACCGAGATCATTTTTTAAAATAATTATTATTTTTGCAGTAATTAGTATAGCATTACTTATATATTTAAGTGAAAAACAAAAAAATAAAATAAAATACATTACTTATAGTATTTTATTAGTAATATGTTGTATATCTTTTTTGTCAATATATTTTTTAGTTTTATATTTAATAAAATAAGAGTTAGGTAATTACCTAACTCTTATTTTATTAAATCCTAGGTGTAATCCAACCAGAACCACCAGGTTTTTTTATAGCTGTTAGCTCAGCACCTTCTATAATTATTCCATTATCGCAATCACATACAGCTAAGTTTATTTTAACGTGGCTGTATCCAGATTTATCTACTAAATTTTTTATACTTTTTAAATTCTTTAATCCATTATTTAGTACATCTTGTATTTGACTTTTATATTCAGCATTTGAAAGTTTCCCAAGAGTATATAAAGCAAATACACAACTGCCTAAATATGGTCCTAAATTTTTAGTTAGTTTTATTTTTTCTATGATCCATGATGTTGTTGCACTTAAGCCTGCTACAACAAATATATCATTAACAACTTTTTCATTTTGGGCATGCATTAAATCGTAAATTGAAATAATAGTATTATTTAATTTTTTAGGTGTAAATATTTCTTCAGTCCAGTATTCTCTACTACGCATAAGTATCAATCTCCTTTAATTTTTTTGTTTTGTTGGCCAACTTTTTTAGTTTTACAATTATTATAAAGAAAAAAAATATAAATCTGTAAACCCTTAAACTCTAAAATATATAATTAATTATATATTTTAGAGTTTAAGGGTTTACTTTACATAGATTTTAAATATGAATTTTCTATATTTTCATTAATATGTTCTACTACTTTTAATTCTTCTGTTAATTGAAAAATAATTTGTTGATAATTTTTTTCTCTTTCTTCTTGTCTTTGATCTCTTTTTTCTTGTGTTTTTAATATATAAAATATAAGTGCAACAGATAGTGCGGCCCAAATACTTTGGGATGATGCTAATTTTATTAATTGATTTTCCATTAAGTAACCTCCTAATAACTTGTATATTGTTTTTTTGTTAAATATTTTTTTAGCTTTTTTAATGCAATATTTTTTGTTTTATTTACAGCTTGTCTACTTATTCCAAGTTCTTTTGATATTTCTATTTCAGACTTTTCTTTAAAAAATTTATCTATTATTATTTTTCTTTGATATTTTGAAAGGTTTGATAAAGCAGAATTTAAAATTAAACTGTCCTCTATGGAATTATTGTTGCAATCCATAGTTATTTCTAAATTTAATTTTATTTCGTTATATAAAAAGGCATTATTATATTTACTAAGTTTTATAAATTTGTTTTTTATTGAGGTATTTATGTATGATAATATAAATTTTGAATTTTTCATAGTAGCTTTTTCTAAAGGGATTTTATTTAAAATTTCTATGAATGCTATAGTTAGATCGGATTCTGCTCCATCATACATAAGTTTTTTTGAATATTTTTGTATGAGTGGATTAAATTTCTGTATAAGAATTAATAAAGCATCTTTATCTTTAGATTTCCATTTGTTTATTAATAAATATAAATATTTATCCATGGCAATCCTCTCCTATTTTTACTAATAAAGAGAGGAAAAGTATAAAATTGTAAACCGTTTTTGTAAAATTTAATATTAAAATATAATATGTGTTTTAAAGGATAAACGTAAATGGAGCTAAGAGAGAGGCTATCATCATTAGAATAAGCCAAATATAGTACAGTGTAAATTATAATTGTAAATATATGTATTAAATGTATAATATATATATATCAAATCGAATTAATACAGGAGGGGTAACATGAGAAATATTACAAAGGCTTCAAGAGAGCTAGGTGTATCTAGGACTAAAATTTATAAAGAAATAAAAACATTAAAAAATACAATCAGTTAAAAATGGAAAAAACAATCTTATTAGTGATGATGATTTTTACCGAATAAAGGATCATATAGAAGCAGAAAATGAACAGCAAGGAAATACATCAAAACGAATTAAAGACGTTTTAGAACGTGATAGGAGCATGATAAACGGAAACTTATCTGATAGAGAATATGTAGATTTGAAAGAGCGTATAAGCTTTTTAGAAAAGCAATTAAATATAAAAGATGATCAGATCCAGGAGAAAGATTTTCAGATAAACGGATTGATACAAAGCACAATTAAGTTTTACAAGACTTTAAAATCTGGTGATGAATATGTAGATGTAGAGGAAAATCAAAAGAAAGAATCATGGATTAGTAAATTGTTTAGGAAAAAAGCTTGATGGACTTTTTTGGTATCCATCAAGCTTTTTTTATTTTAATTTTACTGATTGCTAAATTAAAGCTTTAGCGGTAAACTTATAATAAGCAGTAGAGAGAGCGAGATGCGTGTTTGTATAGCCAAAAGCTATATAAACACCTCTCGCTTAGAGGGGAAACCCCTCCAAGACCACCCCAAAACAATCAAAAGGTAACGAGTTAAGGGTGAAAGGTAACAAAGCAAATTAACGAGAAAAAATAAAATATTAATTAAAAGTGAGGTAAAAAGAATGAATAAGAAAATAGGAAAATTAAGCTACAATTATGGAAATGATCGTTTCGGAATAATAGACTCCATGGATCTTTGGGCGGATGATGGAATTCATTGTGGAGAGTGCTTAGAAATATTAGTAAATGATAAGTGGCAAAAATGACAGAATAGAGATGGATAGACAAGGCAATTGGTATTTTGTTGAAAGTGGTTTAAAGGGTGATGAAATAGAAGGGATGAAAGTTAAATATTAATTTAAGAAAGGGGCTGAAGTAAATGCAAAGAACCAGAGATAAACAGTTAAATTTTAGATGAATGAAAAGGAACTTCAGCAGCTCCAAAAGAATGTTGAAAAATCAAAGCTAAAACAGAGTGAATATTTGCGAAAATGTATTTTAGAAAAAGATATTATTGTGATTGAGGATATTAAGCAGCTTGTAATTGAATTAAAAAGGGTAGGAAATAATCTTAATCAGATTACAAGAGCTGTTAATAGTGGTGAGATTAAAAATATTAAGGAGATTTCAGAAATTAAAAAAGAAATTTGATCATGTGTGGAAAGAGGTACTTCAAGCTTTAAAGAAGGTGAATGATTAATGGCAATAATCAAAAGGATATCTTCGAAAGCAAAACCCACAAAAGTGGTAAAAGTACTTGACTCAAAACAAAAAGACAGAAGAAAAGCTTATAAGTGGAAAAGATTGTGATCCAAGTAATGTGGTTAATGAATTTAATGTCACACAAGAGCTTTATGGAAAGACTCAAGGTGTGAAGTATCATCATGTTATCCAAAGTTTTAGTCCTGAAGATAATATAACACCAGAAAAAAGCTCATGAGATAGGCAAGGAACTTGCGGAGAGTCAATTCAAAGGTCATGAAGTTTTTATTGTAACCCATAAAGATAAAGAACATATTCATAACCATTTAGTAGTCAATAGTGTGAGTTTTGAAAATGGAAAGAAGTATGAAAGCCAGTAATAAAAGTTATGGGATATTAAAAGAGAAAGCAATAGGATATGTGAACGTGAGAAGCTTCAAACCATTGATTTAAACTATAAGGCAAGAGAAAGACTGACAAGTGCCGAGTTAAGAATTGAACTTAGAGAAAGAACGCCTTGGAAAAAGGAATTAAAAGAATGCATTGATTTCGCAAGAAATAAGAGTAATTCTTTTGATGAATTTACCAAGTATCTAAAGGAAAACTTTAATATAAATACTAGAATGACAAATAAAAATATAAGTTATCAGCATCCAGATAAAGCCAAGCCTATTAGAGGGAGTAAGCTTGGTGCTAGTTACGATAAGGGGGAATTAGTAAATGAGTTTGCTCGAAAAAAGGAATCAATTAATAGAGAAGGAGAAAGAGAAACAGATTCAATCCAAGGAAATTCAAGGGAATTATCAAGAAGTACCTCAAATGTCGATTGGTCAGCAGTTAGGGATAATATCCAAAGTGACAGAAATAGAGTATCAAAACACTTTAGTGATGACATCGCTGGAAAATACAACGAAAAGTACGAGGAATTAAAGAGAGAACAGAAAGAATTATTGGAAATAGCAATCAGAAAATAGAGAGTCTACAGAAAGCAACGAGATATTCACAAAAGTAGTAAGTCAAGAATTTCAGATACTCAAAACGAGCATGGAAAAGACATTGAGTCAGTTAAACCAAAAATCAATACAAGAGATTGGAACTTGACAGATAAGTGTCAATGTGTAATCACAAAACTTGAACAAAACATTAAAAGTACGTATATGGACAATACGAGCCATATAACAGATAAAACTGTTGAAGCAATAGGAAAGTTAGGAGAATTAAAAAAAGACGCTGAGAATCGACATATGAGCTATTATAACAGAAAAAAGTTGTAGATTATTAATAATATATAAATTTATCCATAACGCCTATATTATTTATAATTATTTTTTATATTATATTTTTAAAGAGATAAGAGTGTTCAACTAGGGGGGATACGAATGCCAATAAATGATACGATAGCCAAGTATTTAAGTAAACTATTGAGGGGAATAAAAGGAACTATAGTACATTTTTTTATAATGAGTGTTATTTATGGAGCTATAGGAAAAGGTATTTGTTTTTTAATCACTGTTTTTGGTAAAGATATTTCAATAGCTAGAAGAAAAGAAATAGAGAGCCTAGTAAGGAATAAAGGTCATAAATTTTTGAAATACCAGAGTTACGTACATATGCAATAATATTTTTTCAGTATATGTAGTAGTATTTTTATTAACTTTAATAGGAACCATAAGAGCTAAGAAAATATATAAAAGAGCTGCAGGAAACAAATATCAAACATTTGGTAAGGCAAGATTTTCAGAGCTTGATGAGGTATTAAAGCAAGGATTAAAAGGCCCTGGAATAGTGTTAGGGAAAATTAAGAGTAAATTAATAACTAAACCTCCATCAGTTGAAGGACATACGCTTGTAGTTGGTGGAACTGGGACAGGAAAAAGTAGAGGAGTGGTAATCCCAAGCCTTTTGTTATGGGAAGGATCTACAGTAGTAATAGATATAAAAGGTGAGATTTCAAAAATAACAAAAGAAGTGAGAAAAAGAAAAGGTAATATGGTTTATGTTTTTAATCCAGAATCAGAAAATGGAGATTGTTATGACCCAATCAAACTATGTGGTACAGTGGATGCAGCTCAAGAATTAGCAAGAACATTGATTCCAATTCCAGAAAAGGGTGAAACATTTTGGGTACAATCAGCTCAAGCTATATTATCAGCGTTTGTTTTTGAAGGAGCTTTAAAAGGATACAAACTTTCAGATATTGCAGAGAAAATCTGTACTACACCAATAAATGATTTAGTGAACTATTGTAGAAATCATGAGACAAGGGAAGTACGTTTGTTATGTAGTATAGCTTATGACATGCCTGAAAAAACGTTAGGTGGTGTTATGTCTGAATTAAAAAGCAAACTTATAACAATAGCAACAGATAAAAACATAAGAAGATCTACACGAAAATCAGATTGGACACCAGAGTCTTTAGAAAAAGGAGCCTCTATTTATTTGCGAGTTTCAGAACATATGCTAGAGCAATATAGGGACTTATGGACAGTTATAATAAACCAGATTTTAAGACATTTAAGTGAAAGAGAAGAAAGAAAAAATCCGCCTATTCTAATAGCCTTAGACGAGCTGCCACGACTTGGAGAGATTAAAGGTCTTACAAGTGCTTTAGCTACACTTAGAAGCAGAAACGTACACATATTAAGTATAATACAATCAATGGCTCAACTTGATGAAGTATACAATGAAAATCAAAGAAAAATAATTGCAGACAATTGTAGATTTAAACTTGTTTTGTCTGCTACAGATCCAGAAACACAGAAGTATTTTTCAGACTTAGCGGGACAAAGGACAGCTATGGCCAGAGGTGTAACTATTGGAGCTGGTTTTGTACCAAACATGAGCAAACATGAACAAGGTACGCAACTTATAAGGCCAGAGGAGTGGGCGAATTTGGAGAAACCAGTACTCTTTGCTCCTAAATTAGACCCAGTTAGGGTAAAACTTGCTTTTTGGGATAAAGAAAATTTTGTGTAGATATATGAGGTGTTAGGTATGCTAATAAGATCAGAAAAAGAAATTAATAAAATAATTCAAAATGTTAAAGCTACAATGAATATTGAAGGAATAGAAATGCCTTTAGTATCTGAACAATTAGGAAGAAAAGTTCTAAAAGGTGAAATTACTGCAGAGCAAGCAGTGAAATTAATAAAAGATAGGTATATTAACTAATCTGTAAGATAAATTTATCCCCTGGTTAACCAGGGGATTTTTTAATTGCTTATATAGAATAGTAAAAAATAAATAATGTAATAAAATATTTTCAAATCAAAAGTCTCATTTTTGGACGTGGTTTCAAATCAAAAGTCTCATTTTTGGACGTGGTTTTTTTAAATCAAAAGTCTCATTTTTGGACGTGGTTTAAAGCACCTCTAAACCGCATAAATACTAGTTTTTAAAATCAAAAGTCTCATTTTTGGACACTAATAATATAACGGAGAGAGAAGAGGATTATTGGTAAAGTTACTAAGGAAGAATATTAAGAAGAACAAAAAGGTTTAAAGGACATGTTGTAAAATTTTAACATTGCTATTTATTAAGAATTGAAATAAAATAAACTTAATTGAGAATGTAATTTCCAATTTTGATGCTAAAAAATTGGAAATTATTAAACGATAAATGTTTGTAATTGATAATTGAATATGAAAAAAAGTCCTTTTTTCAAGCTCTTATATATTAGTTTGCCGACTAATATATAAGCCGAACTTAGTAAGTGCCAAACCACTTAAAAAGCTGTTATGAAAAAGAACTTCTCAAAATATTATATTCATTTTATATGATTATAATATCACAAAGAAGAAAAATTTCAAGCCTTTTAGTGTGGTAATCCTTACTAAAAGGCTTTTTTATTTTGTAAAAGAGGACAAGCTCTTAATTTAAAATGTTTAAAATTATTAAAAATAAATGATAGAAAAGACCGTAGTTAAGGCAAGTGGTTAAAGGAATAACACTAAAAAAACTGTTGGATTAAAACTCCAAATTGTTCTCCGTTAGAAGGAAATATGCTCTCGGTGAAATTGTTGGATGGCACAATGGAGAGGGCAAAAAAACTCATTAAATAAGGATAACGTAGTGTTGCTCGTAAGAGCAGAGGGAGTATCTAAAATCTTGATGGTGGCACGAAATGAGCAAGTTAAGATTATAATTAATAGTCTTTGAATAGATAACCATAATCGTAAGATATGGTGGTGTTATACGGATACCTGTGATTCCATACGAAGGTAAAAGGTAAGTATTTCACTCTCTTAAACAGTGAATTTTGAAGAATTCATTGTTTAGGAGGGAGGGAATAAGCCGTTTCCTGTTCAAACCTCCAAAGGTATCAAAGTAAGAACTTAAAGTCAAGTTATAACTTGAAAATAATTAAAGAATGTATAGTTAATGGTTTTAAAATAAAGTAAAAAATAAAGAAAACTATTAAGAGAATGTAGACCAACTGGAATATTGGAAAGGTAGCCCGTAGGGAAGGTTCCATTATGGAAGACGGTAGTGGTGGTTGATTGTTCTATAAATTTAGATGTTTAGATATAACGTGGAAAGTATAAAGTAAATTTAAGAGTAATATTTTTAGATTTTATGTTAATATAATAAAATATGAGGAAGGGAGATTAAATAGATGTTTTTAAAAAAAATATTATATAAAAATATTTTTATTTATTTTTATGTTCTTTTTAATATTAATATTAATTTTTGGAACTAGAATAGGTTTTGTTTTTTTTTCAATATCAAATTTTATTTTAGGAGGATTTGTACTAAAAAGTTCTGTTTTTTATAAAAAAACACATATCTTATTAGATGAAAATGAATATATTGAATATGTAAATAAAGATGATTTTTCAAAAAAGAAAAAAAGGGATAAAGAGGCATTTTCGTACTTTGTTTATGGTGTGATTTTCTTATTAACTTCAATTTATTCTAACATTAAACCGAGATCATTTTTTAAAATAATTATTATTTTTGCAGTAATTAGTATAGCATTACTTATATATTTAAGTGAAAAACAAAAAATAAAATAAAATACATTACTTATAGTATTTTATTAGTAATATGTTGTATATCTTTTTTGTCAATATATTTTTAGTTTTATATTTAATAAAATAAGAGTTAGGTAATTACCTAACTCTTATTTTATTAAATCCTAGGTGTAATCCAACCAGAACCACCAGGTTTTTTTATAGCTGTTAGCTCAGCACCTTCTATAATTATTCCATTATCGCAATCACATACAGCTAAGTTTATTTTAACGTGGCTGTATCCAGATTTATCTACTAAATTTTTTATACTTTTTAAATTCTTTAATCCATTATTTAGTACATCTTGTATTTGACTTTTATATTCAGCATTTGAAAGTTTCCCAAGAGTATATAAAGCAAATACACAACTGCCTAAATATGGTCCTAAATTTTTAGTTAGTTTTATTTTTTCTATGATCCATGATGTTGTTGCACTTAAGCCTGCTACAACAAATATATCATTAACAACTTTTTCATTTTGGGCATGCATTAAATCGTAAATTGAAATAATAGTATTATTTAATTTTTTAGGTGTAAATATTTCTTCAGTCCAGTATTCTCTACTACGCATAAGTATCAATCTCCTTTAATTTTTTTTGTTTTGTTGGCCAACTTTTTTAGTTTTACAATTATTATAAAGAAAAAAAATATAAATCTGTAAACCCTTAAACTCTAAAATATATAATTAATTATATATTTTAGAGTTTAAGGGTTTACTTTACATAGATTTTAAATATGAATTTTCTATATTTTCATTAATATGTTCTACTACTTTTAATTCTTCTGTTAATTGAAAAATAATTTGTTGATAATTTTTTTCTCTTTCTTCTTGTCTTTGATCTCTTTTTTCTTGTGTTTTTAATATATAAAATATAAGTGCAACAGATAGTGCGGCCCAAATACTTTGGGATGATGCTAATTTTATTAATTGATTTTCCATTAAGTAACCTCCTAATAACTTGTATATTGTTTTTTTGTTAAATATTTTTTTAGCTTTTTTAATGCAATATTTTTTGTTTTATTTACAGCTTGTCTACTTATTCCAAGTTCTTTTGATATTTCTATTTCAGACTTTTCTTTAAAAAATTTATCTATTATTATTTTTCTTTGATATTTTGAAAGGTTTGATAAAGCAGAATTTAAAATTAAACTGTCCTCTATGGAATTATTGTTGCAATCCATAGTTATTTCTAAATTTAATTTTATTTCGTTATATAAAAAGGCATTATTATATTTACTAAGTTTTATAAATTTGTTTTTTATTGAGGTATTTATGTATGATAATATAAATTTTGAATTTTTCATAGTAGCTTTTTCTAAAGGGATTTTATTTAAAATTTCTATGAATGCTATAGTTAGATCGGATTCTGCTCCATCATACATAAGTTTTTTTGAATATTTTTGTATGAGTGGATTAAATTTCTGTATAAGAATTAATAAAGCATCTTTATCTTTAGATTTCCATTTGTTTATTAATAAATATAAATATTTATCCATGGCAATCCTCTCCTATTTTTACTAATAAAGAGAGGAAAAGTATAAAATTGTAAACCGTTTTTGTAAAATTTAATATTAAAATATAATATGTGTTTTAAAGGATAAACGTAAATGGAGCTAAGAGAGAGGCTATCATCATTAGAATAAGCCAAATATAGTACAGTGTAAATTATAATTGTAAATATATGTATTAAATGTATAATATATATATATCAAATCGAATTAATACAGGAGGGGTAACATGAGAAATATTACAAAGGCTTCAAGAGAGCTAGGTGTATCTAGGACTAAAATTTATAAAGAAATAAAAACATTAAAAATACAATCAGTTAAAAATGGAAAAAACAATCTTATTAGTGATGATGATTTTTACCGAATAAAGGATCATATAGAAGCAGAAAATGAACAGCAAGGAAATACATCAAAACGAATTAAAGACGTTTTAGAACGTGATAGGAGCATGATAAACGGAAACTTATCTGATAGAGAATATGTAGATTTGAAAGAGCGTATAAGCTTTTTAGAAAAGCAATTAAATATAAAAGATGATCAGATCCAGGAGAAAGATTTTCAGATAAACGGATTGATACAAAGCACAATTAAGTTTTACAAGACTTTAAAATCTGGTGATGAATATGTAGATGTAGAGGAAAATCAAAAGAAAGAATCATGGATTAGTAAATTGTTTAGGAAAAAAGCTTGATGGACTTTTTTGGTATCCATCAAGCTTTTTTTATTTTAATTTTACTGATTGCTAAATTAAAGCTTTAGCGGTAAACTTATAATAAGCAGTAGAGAGAGCGAGATGCGTGTTTGTATAGCCAAAAGCTATATAAACACCTCTCGCTTAGAGGGGAAACCCTCCAAGACCACCCCAAAACAATCAAAAGGTAACGAGTTAAGGGTGAAAGGTAACAAAGCAAATTAACGAGAAAAAATAAAATATTAATTAAAAGTGAGGTAAAAAGAATGAATAAGAAAATAGGAAAATTAAGCTACAATTATGGAAATGATCGTTTCGGAATAATAGACTCCATGGATCTTTGGGCGGATGATGGAATTCATTGTGGAGAGTGCTTAGAAATATTAGTAAATGATAAGTGGCAAAATGACAGAATAGAGATGGATAGACAAGGCAATTGGTATTTTGTTGAAAGTGGTTTAAAGGGTGATGAAATAGAAGGGATGAAAGTTAAATATTAATTTAAGAAAGGGGCTGAAGTAAATGCAAAGAACCAGAGATAAACAGTTAAATTTTAGATTGAATGAAAAGGAACTTCAGCAGCTCCAAAAGAATGTTGAAAAAATCAAGCTAAAAACAGAGTGAATATTGCGAAAATGTATTTTAGAAAAA
>NZ_JQMW01000006.1 GCF_000744935.1 Clostridium sp. KNHs214
TTTTTTACTACTTCATAAATTTCTTCACCTTTATCTTTAAATGATCCCATATCTATATTTTTAAATACTGTTTCTTTAGAATATAACTGTGAATCTGAAGGGATATATGATATAAAATCACTTCTTTTATTTTTATCTAAATAATAAGAAAATATCTCTTCCAAGTATCTTTTATACTCCCTGTTTCACTCTCATATAATCCGCCTAAAAGCTTTATTAACGTAGATTTTCCACTTCCGTTTTCACCAATTATAACAACTTTTTTCTCTCTCTATTTATAGTTATATTTATATCTTTAAGAATCTTTTTATCTTTTATTGAAAAACTTACGTTTTTCATCGTAACTGCTATATCATTATTATGAGCGGTTACATTAGAGTTACTATAAGGTTTAGCATCATTAATAAATTCTATCATCCTTTTAATAGGCACAATAACACTGGGTAATTTCATAGACACATTTCCAAAATCTGAACTTTTATTTCGCAAGTATGTAAATATGGATGTAGATGAAGTGATTCCACCTAAAGATACCCTCTCATCCCTTCTTAGGGAAATTAACACGTTACCAAGTAGTATATGGTAAAATATTGATAATACATCCATAATTGCACTAAGCCATGCATTAAGGTGTACCTCTTTATATTCTCTATTAAACTTCTTCTCTCTAGCCTCATTATATAATTTGTATGCAAAATCTTTAGAATCCGTAATATTTAAAAATCTATATTGGTATATAAGTGAATGTAGATTTTCTAATCTCTCTTCTTCCCCTTCCTGAACACTTTTACTTATTTCCCTATTCCTCTTCCATGCATATATTGCTCTAATGATTTCAGATAAAGCCAAAATAAATGCTATTATAAAAAAATATGGTGATATAAAATAAGCCATCATAAGTAAAATAATAATAGAAACTATATTGCTTAAAAAACTCACCAATTGAATCCATAAGGCAATTATGCAGCTACAACCTGACTGTATTCGGTTAAAAACCTCTTCTTTTTTATATTTTAAAATAAGTTCTGACACTGGTAATTTATAGAATTGTGAATACATATCCTTAGTAACATAAAATGATAATCTTGTGGCCCATGCATCTCCATATATATTTATAAAAAAAACAAGAACAAGAAGTACCAAAAATAACCCTGATGATTTTCCCACTGACATAAGTATTGTATTTCCATCTCCAGTTCCCACTGCATCAAATATTTGCTTTAACATAAATGGTATGATAAGTGGTGCTAAAATAGTAATTAAGGAAATAGGAAGTAAAATAAGCATAAACATTTTTCTTTTTCCCTCTAAAATTCTCCAAGTCTCTTTAGAAGCATATATTAAATCTTTAAACATCAAATCACTACCTTTCCCCACAGATCATTTCTTTATATTCACTAGAGTTTTTAATTAACACATCGTGTCTATCCAAAAGTGCTGGTGCATTTTTTTTGTAAAAAAAGAACTCTATCACTACTCTTTATAAAATTGACACTATGGGTGACCGCTATTAAAATTAGTCCTAATTCCCTTGTACGCTTCTTTAATTCCTCTAATATATTATTTTCAGAGTTTGGATCCATAGCGGAAGTGGCCTCATCTAATATCAGTACAGGTTTGTTCTGATAAAATGCCCTTGCCATGCATATCTTTTGCATCTCTCCACTAGATAATTTTTTACTATTTATAATGGTTTCTATGCCAGATGGTAGTTTTTTTTATGTATTCATAACTTCCGGAATCTCTAATTGCTTTTTCAAAACGTTCTTTATCGTATTCTTTATCATTTAAAATAATATTATTTCTTATAGTAGTTGCAAGACAGCAAGGAGTCTGTTGTAAAATATCCATATAACTCCACATACACTTACGATTAATTTTTTTAATGTCTAAATCATCCCAACAAATAGAACCCTCATAGTCATTGATTATTGATGAAAAAATATTAATAAGAGTTGATTTGCCTACCCCTGATTCCCCTACTATACAAAGCATTTCACCTTTTTCTATCTTTAAAGAATCTATATTACATATGTACGGTGTATCTTTTGAATATCTATATTTAACCCCCTTAACTGTTATCCTCTTTAGGTCTTTTATAATAGTTTTAAAATTTTCTTCACCTTTCAAATTTTGTATATTCAATTCATATAATTTGTCAATCACACTACCTTCTCCACAAACTGCCTTAAAATCTATTATGATACTTGGAAACTTCAAAAAGTGAATCTGACAAAATTGGTATTACAACTATAAGAGCTAAGACATTTGAAACTTGCATTTTATAGTTTTATAGCCATAAATCCACCATATAAAGAAACTGCAATAACTATCATGACAGTACCAAATCTTGAAAAGATACGTGCTACATTCTGTGCTCTACTAGCCTGGATTTGAAATTGGCTATTTTTAAAAACAGCTTATCATAATTCGAAAACACCTTAGAACTATTTAAAAAGGGAGTCACCTCCCCATTATATAAATGGTCCCACATAATAGAAAAAAGATTATTAAAAGATTCACCTACTCTTTTAGCTTTTAAGGGAATTTGTTTATTATTATTTATTGAAAAAAATATCATAATACCACAAACACAAAAACAAAAAAGGACTACCTGCCAACTAATACTAACTGCATAAATAACCGCAGTAATAATACAAGCTGTAGTACTAATAAAATTTTCGAAGTATCCACTAATTTATCTGTAACTTTTCCTATGGTATTTTGCATTATTGGCATAACTTCATTTGGTTTAACCTTATCTAAATTTGGGGTGTTATACACATGAAAAAGTCCTTTATCTTCTAAAATAATTTTAATATTCTTCCTAAAAAAGAATGTAAGCTCTGCAATAATTATTTTAAAAATAATTGAAGTGGTCATAAACACCAATAAGCCATATTAATACTTTTTTTAGTTTTGATGAATCAGTATTTATTACCGCACTTACTATTTTTTTGATAATGTCAGCATATACAGCACTAGAAATTACAGAAACCAAGCTAATAGAAATTATAAGTATAAAAACTTTAAAAACATGTTTCTTTGTATAATTTTTTACTGTTTTTCCCCATGTAGATGTAATCATAATTGTTCTCCTTCCTAGCATAATTACATATATAGTATGTATTCAAAAGGAGTTTTTTGGGATTCTTATTTAATACTAACGACTTGGACTAGCATAAGTATCTATATATTGACAAAGATCACTTTTTTCAACTTTCTCTAATCCTTTTAAATTATTTTTAACTGGATATAACACTTCATATTTCTTAACTATTTTTTTCACACCTATCACCTCCTCCTTATTTTTATATTAATTTACTACATTTTTTTTATTTATAATACTCCTTTTGGATACACATACACATATTTAATGTAGAACAAATTAACTATTATAAAACTTTTTTAAAAACATATTATTGTTTGATTGATATAAATCTCCTGCAATCTTATCACCATATACTATATGAATACGATTAACTTCGCATGAAATTTCTGGTACCAAGTGATACCCCCCTGTAATATTTTTATTTTGAATAGGACATTGTAAACACCTTGTATGTAGCACACACTCATCACATTCTGGATCAGATAAATCTAATATATTTCTATAAAATTCACAGGCTTCTTTTTTTACTCCATTATAAACATCCCCCATATTTAAAGGTTTTTTTGTAAAATCTATCCGATGACAAGGATAAAAAGTACCATCCGGCAAAACACTTATACACTGATTTCCAATAGCACACTGATTTATAATATTATTTATATTACTATCAATTACTTTATCTATTGAATCTATATATATAGGTTGTCCATTTTCAAAACATTGCTCATAAAATAATGCAATTTTCCTGTATTCAGACTCATATATATAAATTTTATTCTCATCCCACTTATCTTCATAGGCTATATAAAAGGCTATTGACTTAAAACCCATATTGTATAAATTTATTACATTGCTACTCAATTTCTCTACATTTTTAACAGTTACAGTCATTCTAATAGGTGGAAAAACATCTATATGAAGAGAATTCAAATTTCTTATTATTGTATTCCAAGACCCTTTTCCACTAGTGTATTTACGATAAAAATCATGATTTTCTTCATATCCATCTAAACTCAATAAAATATTTATATTTCTTTTTTTTAATTCATCATATACACCCTCTGATAATAATGTACCATTAGTAGTAACGTGCATTTTTATATCTGGACAATTTTCCATTACATAATCTGCAATTCTAAATAATAATTCTTTTTCAATTAAAGGTTCCCCGCCAAAAAAAGTTATAGTATTATCCTTATAATCTCTATTTTTTTCAAAAAAGTTCACTGCCCCAACTGCAACATTCCACTTCATAGAAGAATTATATTTCTTACCACAAAAACAATATGTACATGTTAGATTACATTGGGTTGTCAAAAACATGGTCATATGCTTTAATTCCATCATTTTATCTCCTTAAATTATAGTTTATTAGTATATACCATACATATTAAGAAAAATTCTCCCTACTATTTATCAATTAAAAAATTATGTTATTTATACATATTTTTTGAATCTCCGTTATATACTTATTACAATTATTTTTTGATATTTTGTCAAAATAAGGTTCTAGAATATATTAAGACAAGCTTAATGTATTCTGTATTAACATTGGAAATAATGATTTTTATTTTAGCCTTAATATCTCATCTGTATTTTAGTATTATACCTTACTATGTTTACCACCAGCTAAAAAGTGCCTATATCAATCAACTATAGTACAAACATAATAAACAATGCTATATATGTTTTCTTTATGTCTCTATTCACTAATAAATAAGTTACTCCTAGGAAAAATCCCATGACAATTCCTTCTAATCCAATCCATATACTACCTTTTGTAAATGCATGCGCCAATCCCCATGTAATTCCACAGATTATTCCCCCATATGGGATGTTTTTTCTTTTATACCATACTTCAAATGCCTTCTGAGTAAAAATTATAATAAGCATAAATAACACTGTTTCAAATACATAATATATATACTGAAAAACAAATAATAATAACCCTTTATGCTGAAACTCTCTGATAACCTTAAATCCTTTCCAATCTATATAGCTTGCCACTAATGCTAGAACAACACAAAATATAATAGCTACCCATTGCCATTTTGTCATCCTATCTGCTGTTTCAAAAAGATTAAACTGATACTTCTTCTTAGATGTAAGGATAAGCAGATAACCTACTATCCCCCAAGAAATGCAGGTTATAATCCAATGAAGGATTGTCTGACTTGTATTCCATTCCTGCATTGCGACTCCATATATCATCGGTTCTAATAAATAAGCATATAATGCTTCTAGCCCTAATCCAGCAAATGCAAGCATTCCTAATGAGAAATAATCCCACCCAGTAATTTTCTTTTCCATATTCAATTTCCTTTCTTCTTTATATTCCTTAATATTTGATTAGCATTTTTTACTTCTCATAACACATTTAAATAATAAATAGCAACACCTATAATATATGAAATTGCAAATGATAAAAATATATTCCTATATGAATTAGGGAGTATCTTTTTCGTCAATTCCTCATTCTTTACTAAAATTATTTCATATAGTTCTAAATAGTTCATGATTTCGTGGTCTTTTTCACTATATAATGTGCCATTTCCTTCTATCATTTTATCTTCATAATAATTAATCTTCAATTTATCCTCCTTTCATATAAATTATATCACGCTTCTTCTTAATTACAACAATCTCCTGTTTATCCTACAACTTGAAATATTTAAGTTGTATAAGCAAAAAACATATCTGAGGTACATTTATCTTGACTAAAAACCCTAATATAATCAATTTAATTCAAACATAGCAAACATAAGTTTCCAGTTTATGTAACGACCCATGGAATGTTGTCAAAAAAGGCATATATAATATCCATAGATATCAAAACAACTATTTCAAAAAGCAATTTGACAAATAATTCTTACAAATATATAATGACACATGTTGTACAACGGTATTATATGCTTTTTAGTCCAGCTAAGAAATGTCAATAAGAATTAAAAAAATAATTAATATTTTTATTATCTTAAAAAAGGGTAACCTTAATAAACTTTTGTTAGACTAACAAAAAACGGAAATTATATTTATGGAATTATACTACGCAGCGAAGCCGCATTTCGCTTTGAGATAATTCTTTTGGTGTTCTTCTGGTGTAATTATTTCAAATTCTTTCCCATCACGAAGAATGGCAAATAATATGTTACAAACTTTATGCATAACTGCCCCAAGAGCAATCATTTTAGGCTTACTTTGGCACTTTAAAAGATAGTATTCTCGAAGTACTTGATTTTTGGCGGAGCCATCTTTGTTTTTGCTTATGCTGATTAATGCCATAGTGTGAATTACTCTTCTGGCAATTCGAGAGCCTCGCTTTGACATACTGATTTTTGTGCCATTAAAGTTGCCAGATTGCTTTACTGCTGGATCTAAACCAAAATAAGCAAAAAGCTGTTTTGGTGAGTTGAACGCAGAGAAATCTCCGATTTCTCCCATGAGGCTTACAGCAGAAAGAAAACCTGCACCTTTAAATGTTTCAATCAAGTGAATTTGCTTTACAAAATCAGTATTTTCATTTTCATCAACAAGCTTATGCATTTCAGAGAGTATAGAAGAAATCTCTTCATCATACTTTCGAATAAAGCTTATGTATAATCTAATACGCTTAAAATTACTACTTACAGAATAACCGAAGGTCTTTGCATCATTGGCAGCCTTTATAATGGCATTATACTTATTATTAGCATATGTAAGCCCAAAACGAGCTGTAGATCTTATAGAATCAATAATCTCTTCTTTGGAAGCATTTAAAAATGCATCTGGAGATGTGTATGTTTCTAATAAGGTTAATGATGTATTAGTAGTTATTTTTGAAAAAATTTTAAGGTATTCTGGAAATACCATCCGAAGTTCACTTTGAAGTTTGTTCACATAAGCAGAACGGTTGTCCATCAAATCATAATACTCTCTTGAAAGATTTCTTAAATCAAGAGCAAGATCTGATGGCATAAGAGATACTTTTAAATCTGGCTTTAAGCCTATTAAGGCAGCTTTTTTTGAATCAAATCTGTCATTATGCACTTTTCTAATGTTAATGTTTGTGCTATTCTTAGTGATGATAGGATTAATTAGGTTAACATTAAATCCAGTATCACGAAGATAGCAGAAGAGTGGGTAATGATAAATTCCCGTGGATTCTAGGAAAATGCGACTTTCCAAAGAATACAACTCTTCTGCTTCTTTTATTTTAGAAACAGCGAGTTCAAGGGAATCAATGTTTGAATGTAGTATTTTAAAAGGCTTTCCAACAAAGGTCTGGTTAGGAAGTGCGATAGACATCCAACTGAAATCTGCACCAACATCAATACCGACCGAGATAAATAAATTTTTAAATAAAATGTTTGACATGAGCAAAAGCTCCTTTCCGATAGGAATCCATTTCCATCTAATGAGTACACAACCTTGCGAGTTATACAGGTATGGCCTGAGGCTCCCAACCAGCCGAATCATAAAACCTCATTGAATGGACTAATTGACTAAATCACGGGTATGAGTCAGCAGATACTGACTTCCCAAGGAGGAAAACATTATTTGTCCTATCCTTGAAGATTATACTTTATGAAAAGTCTGGAGTCTATATAGGAACCGTCAAGCATGATAATTAACTAAGATAACATCTGATGAAGGAAGAAATCCTTCTTCTGTTATCTATTATAGAAACAATTAAATTGAGATGAGTAGTCTTAATGACTACATCATTATTATACAAGGAGGTATACAAATGAACAAAAGAATTAAGAAGTTAATAGCTACAACATTATTAATCAGTTTATTAGGTATTACAGGTTGTGGCAATAGTAATAAAACAGATAATAGCACTAAGGACAAAACTAAAAACAATAGTGCAGTGGCAAAAAAAGCAAACACTGACAATGCTAGTCCAAAGCTTAAGATAACAACTCTTGCTGAAAATAAAAATGAGGAACATCAAACATTACAGAATGAATTCGGTTTTTCTGTTTTAATTGAATATGGTGACAAAAAAGTTATTTTTGACACTGGAAAAGCCGGAGAATTTATAAAAAATGCAGAAAAGATGAATGTGAATATTAGCAAGGTAGATGATATGGTGTTAAGTCATGCTCATTACGACCATTGTGGTGGACTTATGCCTTATCTAAACAAATACGATGCAAAGGACACAAAGTTATATTTAAAGGATTCCTTCTTTGAATTATCAGATAACAAATATTATTATGATAAAATTGGTCAGAAGTTTGACTTTACAGATGGAAAACCAGGTTATTTTCCAGTAGGAATTAATTTTAAGGAAAAGGATGTTACAGACAAAGGTGTGAAAATCAGCTATGTTAATGGTGACAGTCAAGACATGGAAAAAGGCATAACAGTGCATGGGCATTTCACTATTAACAAAGGAGACAAGCTAGCACCAAATATGTTGGTGAAAGATGGAGACAAGTACATAGTAGATGACTTTGACGAAGAAGTAGCAGTTTCTATTGAAACAGATAAGGGACTTGTAATTCTATCAGGTTGTTCTCATACAGGAATACTTAATATTGTAAATACAGTTCAGCAGAGAACTGGCAAAAAGGTTTATGCTGTTATAGGTGGATTCCATCTTCTTGATGCATCAGATGAAAAGATTCAGTCCACTATTGATCGTTTCAAGGAACTTGGAGTTGAAAAAATAGGGCTTTCTCATTGTACAGGTCCTAAGGCTACAAAAATGTTCAAGGAACAGATGCCAAACCAGACATTTGTAAATGAAACTGGAAGTATATATGAAAATTAATGCAGTACATTTTGCATAAGACATAAAAAAGTATGTACCATGCTACACCTTAGAATCACATGAAAATATGTAGTCTTGCAATAACGACTACATATTTTCTGACTTCTAATCCCAGGATATTATTGTCCTTTCCAACACCTGCATTTCGTGGCTAATAGTTTCAGCATTCGCTCCAAATATTCTCCACCATTTAAAAAAGCCACTCCTCCATTCCTCAGAGAACTCAACTTATTTATTTTGGTCACATATTTTTTTTACCATACTATATGATTTATAACCTCTTGGATCATTTTCTTTTATAAAAACTATCTTGTATCCTAATTTATCATAGAATTTTTCTGCTTGAAACTCTACTGTACCTAGATTAATGCTATAGACATTTAACTCCTTTGCTTTTTCCTCAATCTTGTACATAAGGTTTTTACCAATTTTATTGCCTCTATACTCTTCATCAACTACAAGCCTGCTTATATACATTGAATCTTCAGTAATGATCCCCTGAACTCCGCCAACAAATTTATTATCATCTAATGCCACAAACATTATATTTCTTTCTTTAATTGGATGAATATTGTTATCTATATTAAATCTCTCTATTTGATTTAATAAAATAGAGTTATATTTATCAATTTTATCAGTAGCTACAATAACTTCTGTTTGCGCATTGCTTTTTATATTAAAATCAGTATTCTTCAAATAGAAATATTTTGTTGTTCTTGGTGTTTTTTCTGTAATTCCTCCTATATCAAAACCTATAGACTTAAAATCTTCAACTCTAGATTCAACTTCAGTATATAATTTTAATCCTACCGCTTTATTCTTATAATAATCACTGACTTCTGAAATCAACTTTTTTAGAACATCAATATTCTCATAAAACGCACTACCAATACTTACCCAATCCCAAAAATAATTTGTATATACAACTCCAACCAGTTTCTCACCATCAACAGCATAAAAATATTCAGTTGATGATTCTCTTTCACCAGTATATTTTTTGTTGTAATCTCTTAAATATTTTATCAGTATATCCTTATATTGAAATTTTTTGTCCTCTATATACCTCACTTTTATCCCTCTTTTTACATTTATTTATGCCCTTTTAATTCTGTAATGAGCCAGATCCCTTTCAAAAACTGGAAGTTTACTTCTAGTTTTTGTTGCTAAATATTACAACAGTAACAGAGCACATACCACTACCTGTACCTCAAAATCTTCTTATAATCTTTTCTCTGCTTCAAATATCCATTCCTTAATTTCCTTGACAATTCCTTCAATGCTTCCAATCTCAAATGGATTTTTCATATTTCCAGTCTTAATAACTTCATTAAATGTGAAAGCTCCACCTGCTTTACATAAGTTAACATAATCCTTCCAGGCCTTTTCCCTGTCATTCCTTGCCTTACTCCAGAACTCAAAAGCCACAACTTGGGCTTAGCAAACATAAACTTCCAGTTTATGTCACGACCCCTGGGGTCGTTCCAGAAAAAGGCTGAAGTGAAACGAAAGACTTTTTCTGGTTTCTAATTAATTATTCACCCCAATGAGTGAAATTAACCCATTAGCCAATGTTTCTCCCAGTATAAATAATCATGTCCACTTTTAAACTCTTCAAATTCAACAGGATATCCTTTTTTTATTAACACATCTCTTAATTTTATATTTGTATCAATCATATCTTCTTTATCTTCTAGAACACCTACATTTAGGTAGAACTTAAGAGGTAATCTATCTATTGCATCAAATTGAGTACTAAGCCAACAATCACTTTCAGCACCCTCATAGCTTTCTGGTTTATACCAATATGATCCAGATTGAGAAATTACATTTCCAAAAACTTCTGAATACTTTAATCCTAAATATGCTGCTGTCAATCCTCCTAAACTAAGTCCCCCTATTATACCTTCATCAGCTTTATTAGAAATATTATAATTATCTCTAACCCATGGAATTAATTCTTTAACTATGATATCTGCAAATGTATCATTACACATTAATTCTTCTTCTCTTGTTTCAGTAGAATCAATAAATATTACAACTACATATGGTATTTTTTTATCAGATATTAAGTTGTCCAACACTTTGGTAGCTGAAAGCATATTAATGTATTCATCTCCATCAGTTAAAACCAAAAATCTATATGGTTTATTACTTTCATCATAATTATAAGGTGTATAAATTCTAATTCTGCGATCTTTTCTAATTTTTCACTATGAAATTTATGTTCATGTATACTACCTTTTGGAACATCAGTTCTCTCTTTAACAAAGAAATGTTCTTTTTCATTGGGCATTAGCGCATAAGATTTTATTAACTCATCTTCCCCGTCATCATCTGTAAAAACTATTAGATTTTTATTAAATATATCATGTGTTGAATTTTTATATCTTTTTTCCCAATCATCATCAAAAAAATCATTTGGAGAGAAAAAATAACTAAAGCGTACATCATTTCTTATTTTATAATTTATATGCCATATATCTGTGTCTAAAAGTCTTTCCATTTTATTCTCACTAAAATTCCCTGCTCCTATTGGTGGTATTAATACTACATTTTCAATTTGTTTATCAGCTTTATAAATAAAAGAAACTAATACATTTTCATGATCTCCATCAATTTTCTCTATTAAAGGGGTACCATTCTCCTCTATCTCACACCAAAATTTTTCCACAGCTTGATTATTTCCTTGTTGAATCTTTTCTTCTAATTCTATAATTTTTTTACTCTTAATAATGATTTTTCCATAATTTCACTCCTTAAATTTATTGTCATTTTCAATTTTATTGCCTATTTAATAAATGTTATGCAAAGTGAATATAAAAATTTGTAGTAACTTTAATCTTTTTCAACACCCCCTTCCAAAAACTTTTTAACCTTAGGCACTGTAGATAATCACTCCTACTCCAGTTCTTTTTATAAATTTCGTTTTATTATTTATACCTTCTATTGAATCATTGATTAATCTATTCTCAAAATCATTTAAAATTTCTCCAAACCAATTTTAAATGATTTTTATAACCTTATAATATTCTTTAATCCCATATTCTTTTACTTTTACACACCATTTTTTAAGCATCTATTAGCCAATTTCTAAGGTAAACTATTAACTCTTCTTTTTCCTATTATCAAGAATATAAATTATTTTATTGCTTTTTGAATATGAATTTATAATTGCTATCACATATTTATGTCCTTTCTTTACAGCAAATTCATCAATTTCAAAATACTCTACACTTTTTTTGTATAAAGTTTCTTTAAATTTTTAATTAACTCATCTATATAATTGTGAAATATATTCTTTACTTTGTGATATCAATTTTCTAATTCTTCTGCAACTTCATTAACACTTGTTTTCAAAGCAACTTTAATAATTTACTCCTTAAACCTATCAATTTTTCTTTGATGTTTTTGTAAAAATGATATTTTAATTGGAATTTCTCTATGATGACAATGGATACATCTTAAGCTTATTTTTTAACGATTAAAGATACTTTCTTTCACAAAATATCTACATCTATAACAATATATTCATGGGTTTGTTTGCGATGTTACCCCATTTAGGCTATTTAAGGCACAATAAAAAAATAACAGATTACTTTAAAACAATTGTTGATTTATACTTAATTTTAGCATAATATACTTAATCTAACAAAATAATTTTTGCTTTT
>NZ_JQMW01000007.1 GCF_000744935.1 Clostridium sp. KNHs214
TTTAATTGAAGTATAAATATTAGCCCAGCAACACACTAATAACTAATGCTTATGCTCAGGTGTAACTCTAATTTAAGTATAACCCTAGATACACTCACTTCATGGTATATTTCTTGACAATTTTAAGTGAAAAATTACAACCTTTAAGTTAACTAAAAACTAATACTCCAGTGCACTGAAAGCTGTGAAATATCACTTAATTGTGTAATATATTAACATGTTCAATAAAAACTGTCAATAGTACAATTACAAATTTCCTTAAATGTTTTAATTAAACTATATCATGATTATCCCACAAAAGTATTACATTACTTAAATTATGAAATTTCTCTTGAATGACTTGCATAAGAAGCAAAGGAGCTGTTTAAATTTATTGTTCCCAGTTCTTATGCAAGTCATGGAGGAGAAATTTCATAATTCCACTACATTGTACCTTTTGTGGGCACTCTCTTTTGTGGTTGAATCATATGATTATTTTGAGTATTTTTTATGTGTTAAAATCATTTCCTCGGTAATTGCTTTTAATGTTTCTGTGGTCATCAATTGATCTTCTGCATGCATTAAAAGCAATGATACTTTTACTGGTTCGCCCGAAGCTTCTTGCTGAATTAATGAACTATGTGATTCATGAGCCTTTAATAAACTTGCCTCTGCATCTTCAACACATTTTTCTGCTAGCTCAAAATTCTCTTCTCTTGATGCTTTTAGAGCCTGAAATAAAGATGACTTTGCATCTCCTACATTACTAATTAATTGGAATGATATTAATTCTAAATCCTCCATACCTATCTCCTCTTTTCTTTTTTAACTGTCCATTATTAAATTTAACTTTTAAACTACCTTACTGCCATGAATTTCAGTTGCACCTGTATAATCTAAAATATATTGTCTATTTTCTTTGGTAACACCTTTTCCAGGCATAATTGTAATTCTTCCATTAGCATATTGGACTAAAGCTTTCAATTCATCTTTTCCCTCTAAGGCATTAACTTTTCCGCCTTTAGTTAATATTCTATCTACTTGCAAACTTACCAGCTGATCTATAGCAGAGAACTTGTCCTCTATTTCATCAAAAGCCATATGGAAAGTTACACTCATTGGCTTTGATATTTCTACTAGTTCTCTCACTGTTTTTATATCTATATTGCTATGGACTAAGGCACCAATAACTACTCCATGAGCACCTAATTCTTTAGCTATTTTGATGTCCTCTTTCATTATTTCTACTTCTTCCCTTGAATATTCAAAGGAACCCCCTCTTGGCCTAATTATAACCATTACAGGTATTTTTACATTAGCTATAGTTGTCTTTATAGTACCATAGCTTGGAGTAGTGCCATCCTCTAATAAATTATCACATAATTCTATTCTGTTGGCTCCTAACTTTTCCATAGAGATAGCATCTTTGAATTTTCCTACACAAGCCTCATAAATACTCACTGCTTTTCCCCCTTGTTTTATATGCTTATGAAACTCTCCCGCCACTTCTTATGCTAAAGTGCAGTTTTGTTGACTAATAATTATAAGTTTATTTCATATACCTATGCATACTTATAATATCATAACTGTATTTTAATCTACAAAACTAATTATTCTATAACATTGCTTTATCTATATATAATACTACTTTACCTATAACATTGCTTTATCTATAACACTTCTTAATCTATAGTGCTAGTTAATTCAAGAAACTAAAAAATGTGTATTTGAAAAGTACTGTAATGATGCAAAATGCTAGTAAAACTAATTTGAATTTTAAGCTATTATAATAAACTAATCAAATGTTATAGGAGATGTTATTCTTTTAGTGTATGCATCTAACCATTCCTGACTTGCTACTTCATAGGTTGTTTTTCCATCTACATTTTTACATACATAAACTGTAGGTTCCTTACTATCTGTAGCCACTGAAAAAGAAAATCCATCAATATTAGTTGCTACTCCAAATTCACCCTTATTATTTAAACATACTACAGATAAATCTCCTGCTTTCTTTCTCTTTTTAATTAATTTTTCATTCAAATCTTCAACAGCTTTATCTGCAGCTTCCTGTGGAGTACATCCATCTTTCATAAGTCTAACTATTTCATAGGAAATGCAGCCCTTCATTAAGTCTTCTCCAAGTCCAGTAGCTGTTGCTCCTCCCACTTCACTATCTACGTAGAAACCTGAACCACAAACTGGTGAATCACCAACTCTTCCTTTTCTTTTCATAAATAACCCACTAGTTGATGTACCAGAAGCCATAGAGCCATTAGCATCTAATGCTATCATACCAACGGTATCATGTCCATCATAAGGACTTAAACCTTTTTCTACAGTTTCTTTAACTCTTTTCTTGTAATGCATTTTAGCTCTATCTGTTAACATATTAACTCTTTCAAAGCCATTTTTATGAGCATATTCATCTGCTCCAGTTCCTACTAAAAAGCAATTGAATCTTTCGTCACTTAATTTTTTAGCTATACTTATAGGATTTTTAAAATCTCTTATACCAGCTACTGCTCCTATAGATAAAGTATCCCCATCCATATAAGCTGCATCTAACTCAACTTCACCGTTTTCATTTGGCAATCCACCATATCCAACTGATTTATAAAAAGGATAATCCTCAACCATACTAATTGCCTCTTCTATAGCATCTCCTGCTGGGGCTTTATCTTCTAATGATTTGCATGCCTTAGTTATTCCTTCAACTGCCATTCTCCACGTTGCTATTATTGCCCACTTCATAAACTTTTTCCTCCATTCTTAATTGTTAGTTATTGATACTTATTATCTATGCAATAACTATGCCAACTATAAAATACACAATGATTTTTCAATTTACTTATGCTTTTAAACACTTTTCCTAACTAATAATTGATTTTTGTATCAAGTGTATTGTAGAATAATACATATACACGTTTACATAGGTTATTTTTCTGCATAGTGTGTTTTATTTACACAATTATTGACACAATAATTTAAAATTAATTACACACTTCATTATTTATAAGGGGATAGGATATTATGAAAAGAATAGATTTAGTATACAATTCTATAAAAACATTAGATAAAGGTAGTGGAGTAACCACTATTGAAGTTAGTGAATTGTTAAATTTAGAGAGGTCTAATATAAGTAAAGACTTAAATTTACTAGTTAATGAAGGCTTATTATATAAAAATAGTTCGAGACCTGTAAAATACTTTTTAAACAATTCTACTAATGTAGATTTTACGGCAAAATCATCTATGGATAATCTAGCTTATCTCTATCCATCATTGATACCATCTATAAAACTAGCTAAAACAGCTATTTTGTATCCAGATAACGGAATGAATTGCCTGATTATCGGAGACACTGGTGTTGGTAAATCCATGTTAGCAAAATTAATGCATGAATATGCTAAATCACTAGATATTAAGAAAAACATGCCTTTTCTACATTTTAACTGCTCAGATTATTCAAATAACACCCAGCTATTAAGTTCCCATCTTTTTGGCGTAAAAAAAGGCACCTTTACTGGTGCAACTGAAAACAGAGCTGGACTAATAGAGCAGGCTGACGGAGGTATTTTATTCTTAGATGAAATACACAATCTTCCTAGTGAAGGTCAAGAAATGCTTTTTGTGTTTATGGATACAGGCTACTTTAAGAGATTTGGAGAGGTAACAAAAAAAATTCATTCTTCCGCTCGTATAATCTGTGCAACAAATAAGGATATAAGCTCTTCTCTTTTAGATACATTTATAAGGAGAATTCCAATAAAAATTTACATACCGGGATTAGAGGAAAGGCTTTTAGAGGAAAGACTTACCCTTGTAGAATATTTTATAAAAAATGAAAGTATAAAACTAAATAAGCCTATTTGGGTATCCTATAACACAATGCTTTGTTTATTATCCTATCATTGCCCTTATAATGTAGGTCAGTTGAAAAATGATATTAAACTAGCCATTGCTAACGCTTATTCAGACTATTTTATTCATAATAAGAAACAAATTAAAATAAATAGTCCCGATTTACCTGATGAATTAAAAAACATGCTAAATACTCAATTATCTCAAGAAAGGGTTTTATTAGATTCCTTAGATATGGTAGATGGCTATTTTATATATGATAAAAATTCCGTAATAACTAGTCATTCATTTTTAAAGCAGAAGCATATTATTCTCAATAGTTTTAAAAAGCTAATAAAGGATACTGCTAGTAATATGATTAATAAAGAAATAAGCAGTGAAGCTATCATTGACTTTTTTATAGATTATCTAAATATAATTAAAGATGTTGCTTCAAGTTATCAATACAGCCTTAATAATTCTGCATACGAGGAGTTCTTATCAAGTTTATCCAATTTAGATAATGAACTTACAAACTATTTCACTGATGATATAGTAAAAAATTTCTTTCGTATTCACCTTGATATGGTATATGACAGAATTAATCTAATGGACTTTGATTCTCTACCTACTTTAAATAAAATTAAATCTGTTTTTCCAAACTACTATACTATATCGTTAAGCTTAAAATCTGTTATAGAAAGAGTTTACAATATTAATTTATCTAATACAGAAATACTTTTCTTAACTATTTTTACTATATACTTATATGAAAGACCTAGTCTATAAAAGTATATAATCCAACCCAGCACTCAGTAATAGTTCATTCATTAATCTTTCACTGAGTGCTGGGTTATATATTGATTGAAAAATAAATCAGAAATTTTCTAAATGAAATGAAAAAAGTCCACATTATTGATATTGGATATTTGCTATTTATAATTTCAATTATTATCTAATATAAATTCTAAAAATCATGCGCAAAGTTGAGATATTAATATTACTAAATTATTTAGCTAATTCATAAATTGCTTTAGCATAAATTTTAATACATTTTTCAAGTAAGGATATTTCTATAAATTCATTAGCTTTATGAGCTAAATCCTCACTACCTTTAAATAAGGCTCCAAAAGCTACTGTATTAGGCATTAATTTAGCATAAGTTCCTCCACCTGTAGATAAAAGTTCCGCTTCCTCCCCTACTATATCTTCATATGATTTTTTTAAAGCTTTTATCATTTTATGCTCCTTTGGGAAATGCAATGGTGGATTATGATTTCCCATATGAAAAGTTAAATTAGTATCTTTTATTTTCTCATTAATATTGTTTACTATACTATCACTAGAAACTGTAACTGGATACCTAATGTTAAATCTCATGCGTATTTCTGAACTATTACCATTAATAATTCCCAAGTTTAAAGTTAAATTTCCAGACTCCTCATCCCAAAAATTTATTCCTAATTTACTTCCACTATAATCCTTTCCAATTAACTGTGAAAAATCCTTTAAAAACATTGTAAAGCTATCTTGAAAATCTAATATTTCATTTAAGTATAATATCATATTAGCTATAGCATTTTCTCCTGCTTCTGGTGTACTTCCATGAGAAGCTTTTCCTCTGCTTATTATAATAATGTGATTTTCATGAGATTCTAAATCTATTCTATACTTTTCCTTTAAACCTTCATCTTTAAATACCTGAAGTAATTTAGAATTGCCATCATGTATTATTTTACACTCACAATAATCAGGAACTATATTAGATTTTTTGCCACCTTTTATATAGTCTATTTTATAGCCACAAAGATTATTTTCTAACTTTTGAACTAATTCAAAGGTAAAAATACCCTTTTCAGAGGTTACTATTGGAAAGTATGCATCTGGAGTGAAACAATATTTAGGTGCTTTTTCTTTCTTTAAATAATAGTCTATATCCTCTGTACCAGATTCTTCATTAGTTCCAAAAATAATTCTAACTTTTTTGGATAATTTAACATTAGAATCCTTTAATAGTTTTGCTGCATAAAGAGCTGCCATTATTGGCCCTTTATCATCTATGGCTCCTCTAGCGTATAATTTTTCATCTTTTATTATAGGTTCAAAGGGATTTGTATTCCAACCATTGCCTTCCGGCACCACATCTATATGTCCTAATACTCCTACGTATTCATCACCCTGTCCAAACTCCGCATAGCCTACATAGTTATCTAAATTAACTGTATTAAATCCATAGGATTTAGCTATGTCCAATACACAGTTTAATCCTTTTGCTACTCCCTTACCAAAAGGATTAAATTCATCAGGCACATCTTTAATTGTTTTTTCCTTTAATACAATTTTTAAATCCTCTAAAAAACTATTATTTATTTTAATATCTTTAATAAATTCCATAATACTCACTCTCCTAAATTTTTCGTAAAGCTATCTATTATTATCTTTTATTTCTTCTATCAATTTCCAATTTAATATTTTACAAAACTCTGCAATAACCTTTACTGTTTGTACATAATCTTTTCGATGAATTATTAATCTAGGTGAATGCATATATCTTGTTGGTATAGATAATGTCATTGTTACAATACCCTGAAATGTTTTGTGTATATTTCCTGCATCCGTGCCGCCTGCAGTCATACAATCATAGTTTATATCTAATCCTAATTTCTCAGAAATTTCTTCTAACTTTTTAATTAATCCTCTATTCGCTAGTGTTGAAGAATCTAGTATACTAAGTATTACTCCTCCACCTAGTTTTACTTCCCCTTTATCCATTGGAGTATCCTTAGCTGTTGTCACATCTAATGCAAAAGCAATATCTGGTTTTACAACCTGTGTGGAAGTTCTAGCTCCTCTTAATCCCACTTCTTCTTGAACTGTGCCAACTGCATAAATATTTGCACAATGCTCAACGTTTTGAAGCTCCTTCAATACATCTATCGCCACTGCCACACCTATTCTGTCATCCCACGCCTTACCTGCTAAATAATTTGGATTATTCATAATCTTAAATTTAGAATTAGGCGTTATCATATCTCCAATTTGTATTCCCAATTCTTCTGCCTGTTCTTTTGTATCTATCCCTAAATCCATAAACAAATCAACAGGCTTAATTACTTTTGCCTTCTCTGAAACTGACATTCCATGTGGTGCACGACTTCCAATGATACCAGTAATTTTTTTACCTTTTGATGTGGTTAAAATCATTTCCTGTGAAGGCAATACATGTCCCCACCATCCCCCTACAGGTAATATTTTTATATAACCTTTGTCATCAATATCTCTTACCATAAATCCTACTTCATCCATATGTCCAGCAATCATAACCCTTGGTCCATTATTCTTACCTTTTTTTAGTCCAATAATCGATCCTAGGTTGTCATATAAAATTTCATCAGCATAATTATCTAAATACTTTTTAACAACTCTACTAACTTCTTTCTCACAACCTGATATTCCATCAGCTTCACTTAACTCCTTTAGCATTTGTAAATCTACATTGCCATATGGTTCTATCCTATTTTCACTCATGAGCTTTCCTCCAACACATTTATTCATATATTTTATACACTAAATATATGAATTTTATCTATTTTCTGACTTGAATTTTTCAATAGTTTCTTCATCTAATGATTTAATTACTTCTATGATCGCTTCTTTTGCAGCTATGTAATCATCCACATGAATAATTGAACTATTTGTATTTATATTTCTAGCACATATATTAATAGTTAAAGTTGGGCAACCTATAAGTAATTTATGAATCCATCCAGCATCTCCATCTCCCATGGAGTAAAAATATTGATGCTTTATATCTTTCGATTTACAAATATTAACTAAATGATTTAAAAGCGCTCTATTAGGCATCATAGATTTATCATAATAATTAATTAATACACCTTCTCCTAACTTACCCATTGATTCTTTATTACCATTCACATCATTTGCTCCTAAACAATCCATTACAATGCCTAAATCAGGCTTAATTAGATTAGTAGAAGTTTGAGCGCCTCTTAATCCAACTTCTTCTTGCACTGTACATCCAATATATAAATCCACATCTAAATCCACATCTTTTAACGCTTCTAATATTTCAATACCCATAACACAACCATAACGATTGTTCCAAGCTTTAGAAATAATTCTTTTATCTCCTGCCAACACTTCAAATTGCCCATCAGCTACAATTGAGTCTCCTAACTTTATTCCTAATTTATCAATTTCCTCTTTGCTAGTTGCCCCAATATCTACTAATAGTTTACTCACTTCTATTGCCTTAGACTTGTCTCTTTCAGAGCCATTATCTATTATACTTCCCTTAAATTCCTCGCCCTCTCTGTTTATTAATCTAACTCTTTGAGCTAATAAAGCTTGATTTTCAATATTGCCTAAAGGTAATATTTTAATTAATCCCATATCTGTAATTCCATTAACTATAAATCCCGCTTCATCCATATGCCCACAGATCATAACTCTCTTAGCATTTTCTTTTCCACAAGATTTTACTGCAAAAACTGAACCTAAATTATCGAAAATTATTTTATCTGTGTATTTTCTATAATGCTTTTGCAATGCCTTTGAAATGTATTTTTCATTACCTGAAATTCCGATTGTTTGAGTAATTTCTCTCATTAATTTTAGTGTGCTATCACTTAATTTCATATTTCTTTACCCCTTTTCTTTCATGTATGTCTTATTAATATGTGTGCGTCTTATTAATATGAACTAATAACATTATTATCCCACAAAAGCATTACACTACCTGAATTATGAAATTTCTCTGTAATGACTTGCATAAGAAGCAAAGGAACTATTTAAATTTAATTTTATATGGCTAAAAGATTAGAATTTCTTAAATTAAATTTATTGTTCCGAGCTTTTATGCAAGTCATAGAGGAGAAATTTCATAATTCCACCGCATTGTACCTTTTTGTGGTTTAATCATAACCTTAATAAAAATAATTTTGTTTATAATATTTTATTTTGCTAATTTATAAATTGCCTGAGTGTATATTTTTGCATTTAAAATAATATCGTTAATGTCCATATATTCATTAGGATTATGTGCAATACCCTTTTGTCCCGGAAAAGATGGTCCAAAGGGTACAATGTTAGGCATAAGTTTCGCATAAGTTCCACCTGTAGTTGTAACTGGAGTACCGTCTAAACAGGTAACTTCCTCATATGCTTCCTGCAAAGACTTAACTAAAAAACAATCTTTTTCAAACCTAACTGGATTATAATTTTGTAATAATTCTATTTGAAAATTAGTTGAAATTTTAGATTCTATTTGTTCAATTATTTCTTCTATAGTGCATACAGCTGGATAACTTAAGTCAAATTGAAAATTTAAACAACCTTCCTTCATATCTAAATAGTACTTTCGCATCTCCATAGATCCAAACTCTTTATCATTATAATTAATTCCTAATCTATCGCCATCTGATTTACTAGATAAAAAGTAATCGTTAACCATATTAAAAAATTCTTGCGTTAATTCTTCATAATTTTCTTTATACACCTTTGTTCCTATCTTAATTTTAGCCCTGCCCCTCTCACCATAAACCACTGGATACTTGCAATCAGGCGTAAACCCCATAATTGGAGGTTTTTCCTTTGTCAAATAATAATTTAAATCTTTAAATCCACTTTCTTCATCAGTACCAAATATAATGCGTACTGGTTTGTTCAATTTTAAATTACATTCCTTTATGACATATAATGCATATAAAGCACTAATAATTGGTCCTTTGTTGTCTAGTACCCCTCTACTATAAATTTTGCCATCTTCAACGTGTCCACTAAATGGTGGGTTATTCCATCCCTCTTCTATAGGAACCACATCTAAATGTCCTAAAACTCCTATATAATCTTCTCCTTCACCTAATTGTGCATATCCCATATATCCATCAATATTTTTTGTTTTAAAACCTAATTCTTTAGAAATTTCTAGTGCCTTCATTAGTGCATTATTAACATTTTCTCCAAAGGGTGCCTGTGGCTTTGCTTCACCCTTTATACTTGGTATTTTTACCACTTCTATAATATGTTCTATTAGACTATCTTTTAATTCATCTATTTTATTATTTAAAATTTTTTCCATACTATGCTTGTGCTTTAAATCTAATATTTTATATTCACATAATTTGTATATTTTATAAAAGCACTACCTCCATATTTCATATTCTTATGTGAAAAGGTAGTCTAACTAAATTAGACTACCTATTTTTTAATAACATATTTTCTTTATATAATCACTTATATCTCCGCCGTCAACTTTCTTCTTAGCTAAAGCACAAATATTTCTAAGTGATTCACTTAACCCTGTTCCACCCTTTTTAGGCATAACTACAATATTTACTAAATCCTTATATTCTGAGATAGTTTCTTCATTTTCCTTTGACATTGCAGCTATAGCTGGAATATCAGTTTTTTCATTTATTTCATGAGCTAAAACTGCACACATTTTTGCATATCCAGCATAATTAAAAGCTGGTCCACATATAACTACATCTGGATTGATTTTTTTTACCATGGCAGTCATTTTTAATTTTACCTCATCTTCATTTTTTTTAAAAAATCCATCTCCACAATATAAACAAGCTACAACCTTTCCATCTACTTGTTTTAATGCCGGTTCTAACATACTTGCTGAACCTATAGCCATAGCTTTACCACCTAAAGGCAAATTAGGGTTTTCCTTACCACCTTGCCCTGCTTGGGTTTGGTCAAATATCATTAAAACCTTCATTGCTTTACCTCCTAAAGGTCATCAAAAGATAAATCATCAAATGAAATATCTTCTTCGTCTGATGCGTTATTCTTTGCTTCTTCTTCATCTTTTAAGTATTGTTTATCTAACATTTTTATAAATGGATAGTAAATTAAACATCCAAGTACTAGCAATCCTATTTGCCATACTCCTGCAAATAAGCTTCCTGTGGATAGGTATCCTGAAAATCCTATTGGAGTAGTCCATGGCAATGATACCCCTGTAGTATAAGGAATAATTCCCGCCTTAGTTGCAAATGTAGAAAGCATCAAATTGATTATTGGAACTCCAACAAAAGGAACAATTAATATTGGATTTAATACAATAGGTAATCCAAAAATAATTGGTTCATTTATTCCAAATATTCCTGGGACAATTGACAACTTACCTAATTGTGTAATTCTCTTTGATTTACAGAATAATAACATTACTATAACTAGTGAAAGAGTACTTCCGCCCCCTCCAAAACCTGTAAAAAAGTTTGAGAATGGGTCTGTAAATATATTTGGTAATGCCTTTCCTGCTTCAAATGCTTCCAAATTTTCGATTGTTAATATTTTGAAAATTGGTGAGAATACTGAATTTGCAACTGCTGGACCATTGATTCCAAAGAACCAGAAAACTGTACATACCAAGCTATAAATAATTTGTGCTATTAATGTGTTTCCTGCTCCTTGCAGTGGTGTTTGTAATACTGTATATATGAAATTATGTGCTGATTCAAATGGTGTAAGCTCAAATCCTACACGTACAAGGAAAAATATACCAATAACTATTGCACTAGGAATTAAAGCTGCAAATGAGTCACATACTGCTGGTGGGACTCCATCTGGCATTTTAATTGTCCAACCTTTTTTATAAGCCCAAGTAAATACATATACTGATAATATAGATACAATAAGTGCCAAAAATATACCGTTAGAACCTACGTATTCAAAACCTAGTGCACTCATAGTTTCTTTACCTTTAACACCTTCAAATGGAATTCTTGTTGGCATAAGAATAATAAAGGCAACCATTGCTACGGCAGCACCTTGAATTTTGTCCCCCTTTAGTTCTCTAGCATAAGCATATCCTGTACCTACACAAGTTAATAAAGCAATTATATTGAATGTTGCTCTAGATACATTTGTAAACCATGCTTCCCAACCTTCTCCAAGAAATCTTGTCCAAAACTCTGACCAGCCTGGTATTGGGAAATTAGCTATTAATAAGAAAATGGATCCTACTATAAGTAATGGTGTTGTTATTAAAAATCCATCACGAACTGCAACTAAAATTTTATTTTTTCCAAGCTTATCTGCAATTGGAACTAATACTCTTTCTAATGTTGCAAACATTTTAAGCCCCCCTATTTTTTATTTTTTTTAATAAGTATAATTGCCTTTTTTAAAACCTTTTCTCCATCCATCATTCCATAATCTGCTGAATCGATTACTGATATTGGAGCATCGATATCTTTAAATCTTTCCACAGTTTCTTCATATAAATATTTAACCTGTGGTCCTAACAATATACAATCTGGGTTAAGAGTATCAACAATTTCCTGCAGCTTGCCATGTGGAAAAGCCTTAACCTCAATTGGAAGTTTATGAGCATCTGCTACATTTTGCATTTTTTGTGCTAATAAACTCGTAGACATACCTTGACTACAGAATAGATATATTTTTTTCATAGTTTCCACCTACCTTCTTAAATGTTATTTTATTTATATATAATAAAAAAATAAATAATCTAATTAATTAACTTTCACTCTTTGCATTTTAATTACATTTGTCTGAATTATTTGCACCTTATAGTTACATCCTAACTACCTTAGTTTTACCGATGTAATCATGAATCATCCTTTTTTCAACTGTTGCATACATTAATATAACTGATACTATGGTAATTATAGTACCTATGTACTCAAGTACCACATAGTATCTATTAGAATTTAATCCTAATCGAATCATTTGACGTAAGTATTCACTACTAGAAACAATTCTACCCTCCACAAGCATTATTCCAATAATTTCACGTCTAAACATAGTTTTTAAACTAACATCCTTATTATCCATTCTAATTACCTTTATACCTAGTAGTTTCTTACCTAAAGTTTGTCCCTTATACAAAAATGTTGGTATTAGGAGATAATATGCAGAGGATGCTAGTATTGCTAAAATTCCAGCCAGCATGCCACTTTTAAATGACATTGCTGATAAAGAACTCGCAATGGTAGCTTGTCCGGTATCCATGCTGTAAATAAGCATTACAGGTACTCCTGCTAATACGGACGCTAAATACCAGTCAACCATCATAGCAACTGCTCTTCTCCATACACTTACATCTTTATACTCCTTATTTTTTTATTCTCTTCATTTAATAATTTCTCTTTGCTTTTAACCATTATACTCTCCTATTTTTTAAATAGCATTAATTTAAATATGTATACCTTATCATTATCTATACTAGCTACATTATTGTTCCTTACACATATAATTTAAATAGCAATTGTTATGCCAATTGCTATTCAACACTAAAATATCAGATTTTTCAATGGTTTCATATATAATATTTCATTTTAGAGCTAAAGTGTATTATAATAAAATACACTTTTCTATTATTTTTTATTTTTATTTCATTAGTGTGTTGTTTTTTGTACATTTTATTTATAGTGTATCATATGTTTTTTATAATTTATACATTAAAAAAATTATATTAAACTCACCTAAAAACTAAAAGATTCATGTAAAGTTGTATAACCTTGCATGAATCTTTAATTTACACTATGTGGACTCTTTTCCTTTTCTACTTACTTAGCATGAATTAATTCTTAATCCTCCAAATAAATAGAGCTAAAACCAATAAAAATCTAAAAGTTAGAATAAAGATTAATTCTTACTCTCCTTTATAGGTTTTAAAATTTTCTTTTTGAGAATTTATTTACTCCTATATATCTAACCTTGTAACAGAAAGCCATATAAAGTAAATATATCCATGCCACAAGTATAAATATTATACTCAATACCATCCATATTGTAGGCGTCTTAAATCTCTGATAAAATTCCACATACCATACTATATATAAAATGGCCAAAATTAATGGACCTATAAATGGTATTATTATAATAAAGGCAAATAATATATTCCACGCACTCTTATCAATTATGTGGAAAAAAATTATAAATTGGAAAAAAGGAATAAAAGCTATCCACCTATTATTAAGGTCTGCCTTTTCAGCTAACCTATAATATGAAATAGCTTGAATCACATAGCTTATAACTAAAGCCCAAATAAAATAAATGTTATTTAAATAGGAATAGTAATTGCAACCAAACATAACGTCCCTCCCTTAAATTGCTCTATACTTATATGCTATTCAAAAGAGCATTACAAATGCTAGTCCCAAAGTATTACAAACGACTTTTTTATATGTTTTATAAATATATGAGAAATATTACAGTAAATGCTTCATATATCTATAATTACGTTTTTTATATGTAAACTACCTTCAATAATTGCTACAAATAGTAAAAGTAACATCATATAAGCACACAATATTTTTTAAAATTTATTATTTCCTATTGATTTATAAAAATCCGGTGCTATACTAATATCGTATGTAAAAGATGGTATTTATTGCAAAGCCATACTATTTACGTGCTTTTCTTAAACAAACACTTAAATTCCAAATTATATCCCATTGGAATAAGAATGGAGGAATGTAAAAATGTCAGAAAAGACAGTGGAAAAAAGAAAATTTTCCACAAAACAAATCACTGTTACAGGTATGCTTTCTGCTATATCTGTAGTACTTGGTATTACTGGTTTAGGTTATATACCTATACCACCATTTCACACAACTATAATGCACATACCTGTGATTATAGGTTCACTTCTAGAAGGCCCTGTAGTTGGCGGAATACTTGGTTTAATATTTGGATTAACCAGTATATTTCAAGCTATAAAAACCCCAGGACCAGTTTCCTTTATATTTATAAATCCCTTAGTAGCGGTACTTCCTAGAATATTAATAGGAATTACACCTTACTATATGTACAAGCTATTAAAAAAGATTAAATTTAATAAACTAAAAGAAAAAGTTTACTCCAATGACGGTACTACTAAATGGGGAAAATTCACTAGATATCTGGTAGATTATATTCAATTAATATTGTCCATAACCGTTGGCTCATTCACCAATACCATAGGTGTATTAGGCATGATATACGTTTTATATCTAAATGAATATATAACGGCCTTAGGAGTTAGTAGTTCTGCTGCTAATAAGACTTTTCTACTCTTAGTTTTAAATGGATTTGTTTCAGCTTCTATGGCTATTTTAGTTTCATTACCTATTGTAAGAACCGTGAAAGCTGTATATTATAAAAATAAAAAGCTATAATACTATACTTAATACTGCTATAGCTAGAAATAAGAAATAATTGGGTATAGTTAACAACTTTTAGCTCTAAATACACTAAAACTTTTGCAGGTTCCTGGGGACAGTTAATAACTTTTGTGGAGACCTATAAAATGATTATCCCACAAAAAGCATTACATTACCTGAATTATGAAATTTTTCTGCAATGACTTCCATAAGAAGCAAAGGAACTGTTTAAATTTAATTTTAGAAATTCTTCTTTTAGACAAACAAAATTATCGTAAGCCTAGCAAGGACGCCAGGCTAGCGAATCTGAGGCAGGGCGCTGAATGTGAGCGTTAGATAATTTTATATGGCTAAAAGATTAGAATTTCTTAAATTAAATTTATTGTTCCGAGCTCTTTTGAGGAGAAAATTCATAGTTCCACCACATTGTACCCTATTGTGGATTAATCATAAAATAAAAATAACAATTAAATGTCCAAAATAGAAAACAAAGAGAGCAGTTAACTGCCCCCTATTAAAAGTACCTAATACTTTTTATTCTAACTATACCTATTATTTTTACCTAAAACAAATTTCTCAATAAAATACTTATGAAATTCCAAACTACTGGAAAGTTCTGGGTGAAAAGAAGTAACTAATATATTTTTCTCCTTGGCTGCTACTATATTTTCACCTACTTTATGAACAACTTTTGTTTCTTTAGAAACTTCTACTATATAAGGTGCTCTTATAAATATAAGCTCTAATGGTTCATTACAAACTTCATATATATTATCCAATGTAACAAAGCTATCTAATTGAGAGCCATAGGCATTTCTCTTAACCTTTATATCCATTACTCCAAGATGGCATATATCTTCTCCTTCTATTTCCTTAGCTAAAAGTATCATACCCGCGCAAGTTCCCCAAGCTGGAAGCCCTTTACTTATAGCTTCTGCTAACGGATGTAAAATATTTCTTTCTCTCAATATTTTACTTATAGCAGTACTCTCTCCACCTGGCAATATAATGCCATCTATTTGATCTAAATCTTCTATTTTCTTAACTTCTATAGCATCATATCCTAGCTTTCTTATGTGATTTATATGTTCTACTACCCCACCTTGAATAGCCAAAACTCCTATAACTAAGTGGCCTTTAGATTCGAATTTCTTATCCATATCTAGCTGTTCATTAGCATTAACATGCTTTTTCATATCCAAATCGCAGCTGAAAATTACCATCCTCTCTCAGCATATCTAGTTGATAAATCCTTTAGCTCTAAACCGCTCATAGGCTCACCTAAATCCTCAGATACTTCTGCAATAATCTTAGGATCATTATAATAAGTGGTAGCCATCACTATAGCTTTGGCTCTTTTTTCTGGATTTGAAGATTTAAATATTCCTGAGCCTACAAATACTCCCTCTGCCCCTAGTTGCATCATGAGAGCTGCATCTGCTGGCGTTGCTATTCCCCCTGCTGAGAAATTAATTACTGGAAGCTTATCATTTTCCCAAACGTATTGTATCAAATCATAAGGAGCTCTCATTTCTTTAGCTATACTCATGAGTTCTTCTTTTCCTGCATTTTTTACCGTTTTCATATCATTTATTATAGTTCTCATATGAGTTACAGCTTCCACTACGTTCCCCGTTCCTGCTTCACCTTTCGTTCTTATCATAGAGGCCCCTTCTCCAATTCTTCTTAAAGCTTCTCCTAAATTTCTAGCTCCACAAACAAACGGCACCTTAAAATCTTTTTTATTTATATGATAAACCTGGTCTGCTGGAGTTAAAACTTCACTTTCATCTATATAATCTACTCCAATAGCCTCCAAAATTTGAGCTTCTACAAAGTGACCTATTCTAACTTTAGCCATAACAGGAATAGAAACCGCCTCTTTTATTTCTTTTATCATCTTTGGATCAGACATCCTAGCTACTCCACCCTGTTTTCTAATATCTGATGGAACTCTCTCCAATGCCATAACTGCAGAGGCCCCTGCCTTTTGAGCTATTTCAGCCTCCTTTGCATTAACCACATCCATAATTACTCCGCCCTTTAACATTTGAGCAAGATTTTTATTCAATTCATATCTCTCCATTACTAATCCCCCTATAAATAATAGTTTCTTTTGAAATACAGTATATTATTTACAAATGAATTTTTCAAATGTATCGATACATATAGCCTATCTATTATTATAGCATTGATACATACTTTATATCTGTTTATTATATTTTTCATAACGCTAAAAAAACAGGACATTACTGTCCTGTTGTAATTTCATAATATTCCAACATAATTAAGTCTATTTTCCAGGGCTGTGGCATTAAGAAATTCACATGCAATATATTGTTTTGCAATTTTAAAATAATATCTCGTAGAATTTATTCTTAGTGCAACAGTCCCATTTTAATATGCCTTTACCTTTTAATCTTCCCTACACATATTCATTACGGCACCTTTACAACATCAATATTTCCAGAGGTTGTATTAGTATTGATTTTTTTATATGGTGCAGAGCCTATCTTACCATAAGCTTCATTTTTTTTCTCACTTTCATAATCCATATGGAAATCAGAGTGGATATCTCCTGAAGTACATTTTCCAGTGAACTTAAAGCTTATTTTTTCCGGAATCTCTATTTTAATATTTCCTGAAGTAGATTCTATATTTGAATAATCACTAATGTCTTTATATCTTATTTTTATGTTTCCCGATGTTGCATGTGCATTTCCAGAACCTTCAAGAGAATCTATAGATATATTTCCTGATGAAGCATTAAACCCATAGTTTTTTGAATCTATTTTTTCTACATTTATATTTCCAGAAGTAGTTTTCAAAATGACTTCATTGGCCTTAATGTGATATTGTCCTTTAAAATTTCCAGAACTCTGAGTAGATTTTAAATTATTTAATGTTAAATCAGACTCAATTTTAACATTACCTGAGCTTAAATTTATCTGCAAGTTCTTATTATAATCTTTAGGTATATATACTTCTATTTTTTCATTTAAATTAAAACCAAATATAAAAAACACCCTTTTACTTTGATCTTTTTTAATAGATATATTATTACCTTCTTTAGTTATTATAATTTTTTCTTTTTCATTAATTTTGCCTGTAGCTTTTTGAACTACTTTAAGCTTCTTCTCATCTGTTGATTTTATAATTACATTAGAGCTATGAAAATCTAACATTATATTCTCACAGTTATCTATTGATGTATTTTCCTCATGCTTAATTTCATAGTTATTATTCTCTATATTTAATAAAGAAAAAATATCTCCAGAACTTTTTCTATAATAAATGCCATTTATTAAAATCGTTGTAAAAAACACTGCAACAATTGCCAATATTACTATTCTTATTTTTATTAAAATTTTATCCATAATTAATTCCTCACTGTTTTTTTAATTGAAAACTTAATACTATAATTTTTTCTATGGCAGCACCTATTATAAATATAATCCAAGAGTATGCCCAACTGCCAAAGAGGAAACTTATAAAAATATAGGCAACTATAATAATCATCCACAATATGGACTTAATTGAACTCAATATTTGCTTGTCCTTTTCATTGCAGTACTTCCATTCCTTGAATTCTTCTACTACAGTGTCTTCTTCTCTTAAATACTTTGGCCTAGAACTATTATCGTATATTAACATACATGTAGCCACACCGCACATTAAAATCATTATACAAACTGCCAAGTTTTCATTAATATCAAAAACTTCTGTAAATAAAATAAGCACAACCACACTCATTATATATATACCTATAGCTGCTGTTAAAATTATTGCATGTTTTCTTCTCTCCTTTTCTATATTTAAATAGCCATTGACATCTTTTTCTTCCAACCCTCTAAAAAGTTCATTTACGTCTCCTATTCCATCAATAGCTATTTCTATAGCATCTTCTTCACTCTTTCCTTCGTTTATCAAATCATTATATTTTTCTATAAGATTTCCCCAGAGCTCATCCTTAAGTTCCATTGCAGCTTTTGTTTTCGGTACATACTGAAAAATTTCATTAAATCTATTGCGTAAATTTTCATGCATAATTAAACACCCCCATCAATCAAAGTATCTATTATTTTTTTTGATTGCTCCCATTCTTGTTTATTTTGCTTTAGTGCCGCCCTACCAATTTCCGTTATAGAATAATATCTTCTTCTTGCTCCTGTAGTTTCATTTCCCCAGTAGGATGTTATCATAGAGGCTTTTTCAAGCCTTCTAAAGGCTGAATATAGTGTAGCTTCTTTTAATTCATACTGGTTATTTGTTTTCTCCTTTATAGACTTGTTAATCTCGTATCCATAACTATCTTTATCTACTAAATTAGCTAAAATTATAGTTTCTGTATGACCCCTTATTATATCGGAAGTTATAGACATATACCCACTCCTTTCAATTCATGTATACTATATATTCTTTATCCTTAGCATATATTTCAATACAATCTAATTGTTATGATTACAGTATAATTGTATATACCTCGCCTGTCAAGGTATATATTTTATTTATATATGTTTTTTTGTAATATACATTTTTTTTAGAAGCTACAGTAAGAATCTACGAGTAAAATGGCTAGTTACTTATTCCTTTTAGAACAATGAGAAATAAATAAAAGTATGCAAAAACAAGCAGTAATAAACAAAAATAGATGGAAATGGACGATAATAGACAAAAAACGGTAGGTGCCAGGCACCTACCGTTTTACCGTTTTACTGATTTACCATTCTATTGTTTGAAAATCTTGCCACAAAAGATCTATCATCAGTATTTTGTTTCTTAAGATTTCTCCCCTGTTTAGTAGTAACTTTACTGCTTCACTTACCTGTATGGAGGCAACCACTGCTGGGGTAAAGGAAGGATTTCCAAGAGTAGTTTCTATACCCTTTTTATTTTTATCCTTGTAAATATTATTTAAGGTTCTGTCTCCTGGAAATATGGTTGTGACTTGACCATACCATCCTGCGATGGCTCCATGTACGAAAGGTATTTTAAGTTTTTCACAGGCCTCTTGAAGCAAAAATCTAGTTTCTATATTATCCACTGCATCAATAACCACATGATGACCTTTTAAAATATCCCACACATTATCCACATTAATGAAATACGTAATAGCTTCTACCTCTATTAAATCATTAACTATTTCCATTCTTTTTTTAGCTTCTATAGCTTTATTTCTGCCCAAATTTAAATTACTGCTGATGATCTGTCTATTTAAATTAGACTCACTAAAGCTATCTCCGTCCACTGCTGTTATGTGTCCTATTCCAAGCCTGCCTAACATTTCAATGATGTATCCGCCTAATCCGCCACATCCAACTACACACACTGAAAAATTCTTGAGTTTTTCATTTTCCTCTGGGGAAAGAGCCTTCATGTTTCTTTCATATCTACTGATTTTAACCACCTCCCACTGGTGGAAATAATGATAATACGTCTCCATCTTTTAAAAGGGTATCTGCGGTGCCATCTCTTCCATTTATAAGTAATATAGCCACCTCTTCCACAGGAATCTGGAGTTTTTGTAGTATATCTCTAGGTACTATTTTCTCCTCGCTTATTTCCATAAAATATTTTTTCTCTCTACCCTCTCTAAAATATGCAAATAACCGAACTTCAATCTTCACTTTCTCACCTTCTTTCAACTTTTCATCCTACGCCTGCCTACCATAATGCTTCAATTTTATACAGTTATCCAGTAACAACAGAAAGGCCTCCATTTCTTAATATTGAAAGCCTTTCTATTTTCTTAAAGCTATTTTATGATTATCCCACAAAAATCATTACATTACTTGAATTATGAAATTTCTTTGGAATGACTTTCATAAGAAGCAAAGGAACTGTTTAAATTTATTGTTCCCAGCTCTTATGCAAGTCATGGAGGAAAAATTTCATAATTCCACTACATTGTACCGGGTTAATCATTATTGTACCTTATTGTGGGTTAATCATTTTATATATTCCTCATATTCTTCAAGTCCTAATTTGTTTAGGGTTTCTGCTGTTGGTATACCTTTCTCATCCCAGCCTCTTACTGAGTAATATTCAGGAAGCAATTCACTTAATTTATGAACATATCCCTTAGAAGGTCCATCTGGAATAGGGTCCTTAAGCAATCTCTTTGGAAGTGTATCATGTGAACTATCTATGCCTGCCTGTAAGTTAAATAATTTTTCTAATGTCCAAACTCTATCTCCTGCAAGCATCATAGACTCTGCATCATGCAACTCTCCGCCTACAACAACATTGTACATATCTACATAATCCTGTACTCCAAGTCCAAAAGTTGTAAATATACATAAACCTAAAGAATCTATTACAGCTGTTAAGTCATGGAATATCTTAGCATAAGCTGCTTTTCCTTCTAGTGAAAATCTATCAAGTTTTTCTGGATATCCAAGTATTTCTGGACTTATCATGTAGCCTTTTATATGGCAGCCGCCTCTATTGTTAACTGCATAAGTTATTCCGTGACCTTGAATTCCTCTCGGGTCATATGCTGGCAATTCTTGTTTTTTAACTGTCATAGAGAATTCTGGAACACCGTAAGATTCACATAGTCTGTAAGAACCATCTGCCATCTTATCACCAAAGCCTTCTCTTAATCCCATTTTTCTTGTCCATCCCACAACAGCCTCTGCATCTCCCCATTTTAAAGATAATCCATCTGCCGCAATGTCCTCATCTTTTATATATCCTTTTTCATATAATTCCATAGCTGCTGCAATAGTTGCACCTGCAGAAATTGTGTCAAGGCCATACTCATTACAAAGCATATTAGCCACGTTAATAGCATTTAAATCATAAACGTCACAGTCAGAACCAAATGACCATAAAGTCTCATATTCAGGACCTCCACATTCCGTTCCGTCATCTAGTTTTACCCATCTACCACAAGCTATAGGGCATCTATAACATGGATTCTTTCTCACAAGACAATCCTTAGTAAGAGTTTCTCCACTTATTTTATCTGCCTCGTCAGTGTATGATTTTTGGAAGTTTCTAACTGGATGTACTCCATTTTCATTAATTATATTCACTAGAACCGCCGAGCCATAAGTAGGTAGTCCGCCCCCTGCCACTGGGTCATCTCTTAATATTTTAATCTTTTCTGCAGATACCTTTTTAGCTTCTTCCTCATTGGCTACTTGAACTTTGCCTGAACCTTTAACTACTATAGCTTTTAAGTTTTTAGAACCCATTACAGCTCCAACGCCACCTCTGCCCGCAGCTCTGTCCACATCGTTCATGATGGCACCTAAAAGTGAAAGTCTTTCTCCTGCTGGCCCTATGCATAACACCTTTGCTTTGGCATTTGTTTCCTTGCAAAGCATCTCAGTAGTTTCCAATGAAAGCTTACCCCATACGTGATTCGCATCTCTTATTTCTACTTTATCATCCTCAATATTCACATAAACATGGTCATCCGCTTTACCTTCTATTATTATCATGTCATAACCTGCATTTTTAAGCTCTGTTCCCCATTTTCCACCGGAGTTTGCTATTCCAATAGTTCCAGTTAAAGGAGCCTTAGTTACTACCATATATCTTCCGCTGGTTGGCATAGGTGCGCCTGTAAGTGGCCCTGTAACTATTATAAGTTTATTTTCAGGAGATAGAGCATCTATCTTAGGATCGATTTCTTCAAATAAAGTTTTAACCCCAAGTCCTCTACATCCTATAAACTTTTTAGCCTTTTTCTCGTCTAATGGCTCTAAAGTGCACTTTTTATTAGTTAAGTCGATTCTCAAAACCTTTCCATTATAACCGTACATATGCAATTCCTCCTATATAAATTCATTTGCTAATTTATATGAGCAAATTGCATGCCAAACAAATTCTAGTTCAACAGCTTTATTGTTCCCTAATAAAAAACATTGTTTTGGAGCATTAATTATTAATGTTTCAACAAACAGTATTGCTGATTTAATAAGCATTGTTTCTGATTAAACAAACTCTATTATAGTTCAAATACCCGCTATTACTGACTTAATAAGAATATTTCGCGATACTACTGTGTTTTCATGTTTTTTAGCTGTTTTGCTTTACTTTTCACTAATTTTACTTTATTTTTTGTTTAGATTTTTATGAGATTTTATCAATTTTCATCCGCTTTTTATAAAAAATATAATATATTTTATTAGCATCTATAAAAACAATAACGTTAAAAATATTATTAGTAAAAACGAGAATCCCATAATAGTATCTAGTGATTTTTTATTTTATGTTCCGTTTAAGAGCATTTTTCATCTTTTCACTGTTCCATTTTGGGATTCTGTTTCATATTAGCGCACTACTTTACATATTTATCATCATATATGAGAAAATTTCATCGCATACATTCACAGTTATTTTCTAGCTTGTACCTTCGCATAATTTCTGGCAAGTTGTCTTATTCAACACATGGGCATCCACTGTTTTTCTAAATACTAAAACTTAATTTTTATACTTATATGACTATAATGAATACTTCTCTATTTTTCTATAAAGGGTATTTCTACCTATACCAAGAGCTTTTGCAGCGGAGGAAATATTGCCATTGAATTTATCTAGTACATTTTGTATGTGATTTCTTTCAACAATCTCAAGATCAAAAACCACATTTTCTGACTCCTTAGTTGTATATAATTCATCCTTAATATTGTAGTATTTTATATCATTTAGTATTTCAACACTTTCGGCATTTATTATAAGCTCTATTACATTCTCTAACTCTCTTATATTACCCGGCCAATCATAATTCATAAGTGTCTCCATATAAATAGGAGGTATTTCTACTTTTCTTTTATTTAAATGTTTAGAGGTCTTTTTCATAAAATACTCCACCAAAAGAGGAATATCATCCCTTCTTTCCTTTAATGCTGGCAAATTTATAGGGAGTACATTAATTCTATAAAATAAGTCTTTTCTAAAATTACCCTTCTCTACTTCCTGCCTTAAATCCTTATTGGTGGCAGCTATTATTCTAGAATTAACCGGTATTTGCTTAGAACTTCCTATTCTATTTATTACACCTTCTTCTATTACTCTTAAAAGTTTTATTTGCATGTCGAAGGGCATCTCACCTATTTCATCAAGAAATATAGTACCCCCATCTGAAATTTCAAATTTCCCTGCATATCCACCTCGTTTTGCTCCAGTAAAGGCACCCTCTTCATATCCAAATAACTCCGATTCAATTAAATTCCTTGGTATAGCCCCACAGTTAACAGCTACAAAAGGCTTGTCTTTTCTATCGCTGTAATTGTGTATTGACTGTGCAAAAACTTCTTTTCCCGTACCGCTCTCTCCGGTAATGAAAATAGTAGATCTGCTATCTGAAATTTTTTTAGAATAATTTATTATATTAACAAGTTTTCTGTTTTTACCTATAATTTTGTCAAAGGTGTAAATAGCCTGCCCTCTAAATATTCTGCCTGCAAGCTTCCTAGCCTTTTTTACATCCAAAAATACACAAGTTACTTCGAAGATTCTCATAGCTGAATCATATATAGGGTATGCACTTAAATTTAGCTGAAGTTTATTTTTGCGTACATTAACATATACATCTTCATGCATAAAACTTCCTTTGTTATAGATCTCATCTAAAACCATAGTCCACTGAGGAATTAAGTCCCATATCTTCATTTCTTTTATTTCACTCTCACTAAATCCAAAGAGCTCTAATACATTTTTATTTATGTTTTTTATAGTACCAGATAAGTCCGAAGTCAATATGGCTGTGGGGATTGAATTAAACACATTTTCCATACCTTTTTTCGATGCAGCTAAAGCTGCATTGTAATTGTTTAGTTCTATCATCTTTTCAATGGCATTAACTGCTGCCACTACCATGCCTAGAGTATGTGGATGTACATTCTCACTATATCCTGTCAAATCAAGTACTCCAATTATTTCTCCATCCACGTTTTTTATAGGTGCCGCGGAACATGTCCATCTATGATAAACTTCAATATAATGCTCTTCCCCAGATATTTGAATAGGAGCCTTTTCACTTAAGGCTATACTCATGGCATTAGTTCCTATGTTTTCTTCATTCATATATGCTCCGGGAATCATCTTTATATTAAGCGCTTCCTCTAATATACCCGTATCCCCCATAACATTAAGAATACAGCCATTCTTATCTGTAAGAATAACAAAAAATTAGATCCTTTAACAAATTGATAAAGCTGATTCATAAAAGGTGTTGCAGTAATGATTAATTCTGAATTTTCCTGTATAATTTTCTTAAGTTTCACATCTTTTATTATTTTCTTACTGTACACCAATCCTTTGCTTAATCCTAAGCTTTCGCATTTTTCATGAGACTTTAGCACACATGACTTTTCCTTTGTTAGATTATTTTCCATATAATCATCTACCCCTTTAAAATAACTTATAATATGATTATCCCACAAAAAACATTACATTACTTGAATTGTGAAATTTCTATTTCATCCCCAGCTTTAATCCAACCTTCTGACAAAACCTTTGTGAAAATTCCTTCTCTTGGCATTATGCAATCTCCTATAAGTTCTCTTATTTGGCAGCCTGCATGACATTCCTTGCCTATTTGTGTTACTTCCATCAGTACCTCTCCTACTTTAAGCTTAGTGCCCACGGGTAATTCATATAGCACTAATCCTTCTGTAGTTATATTTTCTGCAAACTTGCCGGTACATAAACCTTCTAGACCTAGCTTCTTCATTTTATCAATACTTTCTGTTCCCAAAAGACTTACCTGTCTGTGCCAGTTTCCTGCATGAGCGTCCCCTACAAGACCATGATTTTCTTTAAATAATCCCTTTTCTATAGGATGCTTTATCTCGCCCTTTTTTTCACTTATATTAACTGCTATTACCTTTGCCATTTTAAAATTCCTCCCTTTATATGATTTTTATCTTCTTTTTTCATTTAAAACAATGGGGATTTCATCTTTTACTTCTTACTTCTTACTTCTTACCTCTTACTTCTTACTTCTTACTTCTTACCTATCTTTGAAATACTCCAGATTTTCCGCCGCTTTTTTTCATAAGTTTTATATCGGATATTATCATTTCTCTATCTATAGCCTTGCACATATCATAAATGGTAAGTGCGGCTATGCTTACAGCTGTTAAAGCTTCCATTTCCACTCCTGTTTTACCTGTGTTTTTTACTGAAGCAGTTATGTCTATTTTATTATTTTCAAAATCTAGTTGAAAATTTATATCGCAGCCATTTATCATTATAGGGTGACACATAGGTATAATGTGAGGTGTAGACTTTGCTCCCATAATACCAGCTACCTGAGCTACTGACAAAACATCTCCCTTGGATATGGTACCCTCTTTTATTTTATTCAAAGTTTCTCTTTTCATATTTATACATCCATAGGCAACCCCTTCTCTTTCTGTGTCCTTTTTGCTGCCTACATCCACCATTTTAGCTCTTCCTTGCTCATTTATATGCGTTAATTCCATGTTTTAGCCTCCAATCTGATACATCATCTTTTTACTTTTGCTCTTTTCATCCTCCACCAAATGATGTTCTAATGGTTTATCATAAATGGCCTCGGTTATCTTAGATAAAAGAATTTTGCTATCATTCACATACTCTTTTATATTTATTTCTTTTTCAGAATGAAGACATGGCTTTAATGTGCCTTCAGCCGTTAACCTTACCCTGTTGCAATTGCTACAAAATTTACAACTCATAGGACTTATAAATCCTATATTTTCTTTAGCTTCATTAAATCTATACAATGCAGCTGTACTGTTTTTATTAGTTTCCACAGGTATAAGATTTCCATGTTTTGATATTATCTCTTCTGAACTAATATAACTGTTTTTGTATATTTTGCTTCCTTCACCTATTGGCATAAGCTCTATAAATCTTACGGATATAGGATATTCCTTTGTTAAATTCATGAAGTCATCTATTTCATCATCATTAATGCCCTTCATAATTACAGTGTTGATTTTTATAGGCTCCATACCAATGGATAGACATTTTTCAATGCTGTTAAAAACCTTATTTATATCTCCACCTCTTGTAATATTCTTAAATTTGTCCCCTTTTAATGAGTCCAGACTTATATTAACTCTTTTCAATCCAGCTTTCTTTAAATCCTCCGCCCTATCCTGTAGAAGCATGGCGTTGGTGGTCATAGCAATGTCCTGGATGGAGCTTATTTTTGATGTATAATAAATTAATTTATCCATATCCTTAAGTATAAGCGGCTCTCCCCCAGTAAATCTAACCTTATTTATTCCTATAGTTGCGCCGACTTAACCACATTAAAAATCTCTTCATATCTCATTATGTCCTCATGCTCTTTTTTCTCAACACCCCTAGATGGCATACAGTAAATACATCTTAAATTACATCTATCAGTTACGGACACTCTTAAATAATTAATTTTTCTTCCATGCTTGTCTAACATTAGATTCCTCCTTTGTTTTACTTTCCATTCCAAATTACTTGTCTCTTATAACCACAATTAGTAATTTACATTACTAACTTAATGTACAATAATTTTCAATATAGAGCTAAATATAAAATTAAAATAGATTTAAAGTTTCCATATTGCTCCATGCATGAATTTTCTGCTCCATTCACCTGTTCATCCTATAGCAAAACAATATTTCCCGCTTCACTGTAGTCATATCCACCTAATTCGTCCAATTTTCTTTGAATTCCTGGCTCTTTATAATATTTATGAATTCTTTTATAGTTGCCATGTCCAAAAACTCTGCTGGAATTGCTATGTCATATTCCTCATTGCAAACCGGTATGAAATCCAGTCCATCATGCTTGCAGCGGAGTATACTCCTAAACCACAGTGAGCGTCCCCATTTTCCACAGCAGCTGCCACAGCTAAATGAGTGTATTCCTCTCTTGTATAACCGTCTATTTCTCTAGGATTTATACCTAATTTCTTAAGGTTGTAGTCAAAAAGAAGTCTTGTACCTGCACCCCTTTGCCTATTTACAAATTCATTTTTTTATCCTTTATATCTTTAATAGAAGTTATATTATTTGGATTTCCTTTAGGCACCATAATGCCTTGAATTCTCTTTACGCATTTTATTAGAGCCATAGGTTTATCTTCAAGATATTTTTTAATATAGCTTATATTATATTCGCCTGTTTCCATATCTAAAAGATGTACAGGAGCTATGTGAGTTTCTCCATTTTTAAGTGCATTATTCCTCCATGCTACCTACATGAGCGGAGGACAAGTAATATTCATCACGCTTTACATGATTAATCTGCTACCACATCTATAATAGGATCATGGCTGCCTATACAAACTACAGTATTATTTATTTCCTCTTCATCCTTTAAAAGCTTTACCTCTACCTCCGTTCCTCTTTCTATACCTTCAACATTTTGGAGGGACTTCAAGTATTCCGTCGGCTCTAACTAAGGACATGGTAGCTCCAGCGCCCTATTTAAAGGTGTAGCCACAAGCTTATCTCCAACTTTTCCTAATTTTATTCTTACAAATTCAAGATATTTCAGTGATGACATGACCCTCTTAGATAAAATGGCCTTTACAGTTTTAAACTGACGTGGTTTTTCTCCAGCAAAGTTTTCCACAATTCTACTACGAACATTTCCATTACCACATTAGGCTGACACAGGATATCCGGTATTCTATAACAGGTTTACGGTCTACCTGGCCAAGAATTACAGGTTTTCCTGGCTTTATAGCACTCCATGTATGTACACCTGACCAAGTTCACTAATAACCTGTGATGTGTAGTCTTTCTCTTCCGCAGAGGAACCTGCATTTACAAGAACCATGTCACATTCTTCCGCTGCCTTTTTTATAGTGTTTTTAATTTTTTCATAATCATCCTTACAATTGGATATCTTTTAGGAATACCACCATATTCAAAAACCTGTGCTGCAAAGGTTCTTGAGTTGAAATCTATTATATCCCCTGTTTCAGTTCACTTCTTGGCTCCACCAACTCTGTGCCGTTGGAATTATGCCTACCACAGGTCTTTTGTAAACTTCTACCTCATTTACTCCTCCTGCAATCATTGCTGATATATCCACAGGCCTTATTTTATGTGATGATGGCACAATAAGTGATTTTTCTACTATATTTCACCTAAAGGTCTTATATGCTGATATGGAGCTGCACTTTTATATATTTCCACCTTTTTATCATTTACTTTTATTAAATCTTCCACCATTATTACACAATCGTATTCTTTAGGAATAGGGTCTCCAGGTGTCCACCACTATATAATCTTTTCTTCTTCGAGAACTATGTGTTTCTTTTCATTTGCTCCCAAAGTTTTTTCGCTATTAAGGCGATTCCATCCATAGCTGCCGATTATTATAAAATGGAGATGATATCTTAGAATACACTGGTGAAGCTGTTATTCTTCCACTGGCATCCTCTGTTTTCATTACTTCTTTTTGCTTTGTTGGTGATATTTTACTAAAATAAAGCTTCATTGCCTCTTCTAATTCATAATTTGAAAGATAAATATTTTGACCCATATTATTTCCATTGCCAATATACTATAAAAATCTATACCCATTATTCAATTTCTTGTTCAACGTGTCAGATTCTTCTATAAAACTACTTTGGTTTGCTATAAAATTCTCAGCACATAACTTGCCATATAATACCATTCTTGGGTTTAGTTTTCCATATAATACTATTCCTTAGGTTTAATTTTCCATATAATATAACTAGTTGAGTCTAAGTTTAAATTACACGCATATTATACATATATTTTTATGCAAGTTTATTTTTAAGATTTTTATAGATTTATGGCAACAGAGTTCACCTCCTTTTTGTGGTTTATAAAAATAATAATAATTTTTTTTATTTCTTATTGCCATTTCTTAGCTGAACTTATAGTAATTAAAATCTATATACAAATACCCTCTCACCTTTTTTCAATCCCTCAAGATTCTTGTTTATTTTTACAAAACCATAGGCCTTGGAAAAACCACTTATAAGTCCTGATTTAGAAAATACAGGCGATGCAATTATTTCATCTCCCTGCCAAGACAATGTAACTGGCAAATATTCTTCTCTCCCTTTTGCGCTGTGATAAATTATATCAAACTTACAAACTATAGGGAAAATTTCTTCCTCGCGTCCTGTGATTTTATCAATATAGTATTTAACCACAACCTTATATACAATAGCCGCTGAAAGAGGATGTCCTGGCAATCCAAAAACAATTTTATCCTTAACTTTTCCTATGATGGTTGGCTTTCCAGGCTTTACTGCTATACCGTGTACAAAAACCCCTGGCTCTCCTAGGCTATTTATAACATCTATAGTAACGTCTTTTTTACCCACTGAACTGCCACCGGATATAAGTACAATATCTGCCTCATCTACCGCTTTATTAACGGTACTTTTTAAAAGCTGAAAGTCATCTCTTATTACTCCATAATTAACTGGAACTCCACCATCTTCAATAATACAAGCTTCTAAAAGATATGAATTTATATCTCTAACTTCCCCTTTCTTTGGAGTTTCATGAGGTTCTACTATCTCATCTCCAGTGGATATTACAGCTACCTTAGGCTTTCTGCATACAGGCACCTTATATATTCCAAGGCTTGATAACACTCCTATCTCATAAGGCCTAAGTTTCTTGCCTTTTTTAATTATTACCTCACCTTCACTTATATCCTCACCTATCTCCACAACATTTTCTCCATAGGCTGTAGCTTTATCTATAAGCACTGTGTCCTCATGAACTTTTTCAGTATATTCCACCATAACCATTGAATCTGCTCCCTCTGGAAGCATGCCTCCTGTAGGGACATATATGCAATCTCCAGGAAAATCTATGCTAACCTCAGGCTTTTTCCCCATAAGCACTTCACCCTTGTAATTCATCATGGCTGGCATACTCTCACTGGCTCCAGCCACATCCTTGGAGTTTACAGCATAACCATCCACAGTGGATCTTCTAAAATGTGGTACATTTATTTGCGAAATTATATCCTCATATATGACGCTGCCCATGCTGTCCAAAAGTTCTACTTTTTCACTTAAAGGCTTTATATTAAA
>NZ_JQMW01000008.1 GCF_000744935.1 Clostridium sp. KNHs214
TTTGAGTTTAAGGAAATAAAGACAGGCAGAAAAGTAACTAGCATAAAAATTTTTATTAAACCTAATAAAAAATTAAAGATAAAAATGAAATGCTTTGGATAAAGATAATATAAAAAAACAAAGCGTAGAAGATCCAGAGGAAATGGAGAAAATAAATATTGTAAAGGAAAGCATAAAAAATTATAGAAAAAGGTAGATAAACAACACTTGAAGCTAAAAAATATTAGCGGCAGCTGGTGGCGATATTATTAAAATAACAGATAAAATAGATATAATTAAAAAAAACTAATAAGGAAATAAGAAATTTAGTAGGCTTATTAATTAGTGCGTTAGAGAAAGACTATAAGCAACCTAAACAAATTAAAGGTAGCAAAGGTAGTACAAGTACTTTAATGATTATGAGCAAAGGAATTATGATTTTGATGCTTTAGAAAAAAAATTGCTAGGGTGGAATAGCTCTTCAGAATCGGAAGAAGAATTTAATATGGCCGATTTTATTAGTTCGTAAAATTAAAAAGAGAAGGGATAATATGATTAAAAACCAATTTTCACTAACGATGGAAGATTTAAAAAAATTTCACTAACTTATGATCCAACTAAGCTTTCTATCTCACATATGAATACATGGCAAAAGTATAAAAATAAATATAGCCGAATACTATTTTTAAGAAAAAATTTTTAAAAAATAATGTTTTTTTCTAAAAAGTAATAATACTTATGTGTAAAACAAAAATAAATTCTTATTTTTAAGAAACATAAGGGGGACTTTACAATGTATACAGTAGATGTAAAAAAATTAAAAAAGGCGTTTGTAGACATTAAAAATGAATATCCAGATTATGTTAATTTGGATAAAATTAATGCTAAAATTAAAAAAATAGATAGCATTGGCGGAGACAAAATTTTAATAAAAAATTTGGAGGATATTTTATGGATAATTTAGAAGAAAAATTGGAAATTAAATTAAAATATTTATACAAAATGCTAGAAAAATATAATGTACTTAATAACAAAACTAAAAATAAGTTTGATTGGCGTGAAAGAGCGATCGACGATCAAATAAGTATTTTGGAAGATCTAAAAAATAATAAAAATACAGATTGGGACACTTGTTATCTAGAAGATTTAAACGAATAAAAAGAAGGCATTTAGCCTTCTTTTTTTATTCGTTTAAATCTTCTAGATAACTATAGATAACTAAAAACAACAATAAGTCTATTATGCCCCATATTGACAGATACGTGTTGCAATGCAGCTCTATTATAATGTTTACCTTTGTTTTTGCCCCGTCTAAAATAATCCATTTTAGCATTTTTTATGCTACCAAATTTATTTTTAAGAAATTGCTGGTATTTTGTTTTAGCATAAAAACGTCTATATGAATGTATATCCGCATTTTTAGGTATTTTAGAAAATACTTTAGCATTACCAGTAGCATTTTTTTTAGCCTTAAGCACTACAGAATAATATTCTGGCAGCACTTCCACGATTCTCGGCCTACCACCTTTGGTTTGCACATTATATTCCCTTTTAGATTCTAGATCTATATAAACCTTATTATTTTTAATAACTATTTGTTCTGGCTTTAATGCAGTTACTTCTTTTCTTCTCAGTCCAGTTCCTTTACAAAAATTTATAAATTCTTTATTATTTTCTACGCTAAAATGTGCATCCATAGCACTTACACCTCTACTACGTTTTATTTTTGCAGTAGCAATGCTAGGAACTTTATAAAAACTTTTTATTGGTACATTATATAGCTTAGAAATAGCACTAGCTTGTAAACGTGTAGTATATACGCTATAACCCTTAACATTAACGCCATAATCTAGGTATTCCTTAGCATAAGAAAGTGGTATATCCTCTAAATTTTTAAAATTACTTTTGGTTTCTTTAACCCACTCTACATAGTTTCTACCCCATTTAACATAGTTTTGCAACGTAACACGCGAATAAATTTTGCAAGGAATACTGCTTAGCTTTATATTATTTTCTAACTTATAATCTCTTTTGCTTTTTTTATACGCAAACATTTGCTTTAATTTATTCTTAACTTGATAACTTAAACTTCCCATTTTAAACCCTCCTATAAGTGCAGCCAACCGGCTAAAATTAAAAATAATATGTACACGACCTACTTTTTTAAGTGGTAAGGATCCACTCTCCCGAGGGTAATAAATAAACTTTTTTTGTTAGCAGTTAGCCCAAATTTTTGTTAATGGAGCATTTACTCCTTCATGTTTTGCTAAAAAAATATATATAAAATAACTTCTGTGTTATTAAAAAAGTGTTGTTAAAAAATAAAATTTAAGGAGTAAATACTCCATTGGCAAAGTTTTGTTTTAAGCATATTTTTGTTTTTAATTCTGCAAAATGTAAAGCTAACGTTTGTGTTAATTAAAAGTGTTGTACTAAATACATAGTTTTTTTAAACTCCTTTCAGCGTGTTCTTTAACTTTTTGTTGTATGCGAAATGTATGTTATTTATAAAACTGTTTTTAAACTAAATTTTAGCTTACAAGACAAGCCTAAGTTATGTTACATATAGAAATATGCATTACATGAGGAACTAGTTTTAAATGCTGCTCCTAGGCATTATAAATGTTAGCTAAAAAAGCCATAAAAAATTTAATCAATTAATTATTATTACAAAAACAAAAAAAAGCATAAAAAATTATGCTTTTTTTGTTTTTTATTCAATATTAGTGTTCTTACTTTACATAAATGCTTGCAAACATATATAGATTAACTATCACTAACTAATGATTGTCTCAATTTTTTATTTAAAACAGAATGTCTGAAATTACAATATGTATATTCAGAATATACAGTATTATAATCTAACAAACTTTGAGCCATACACCCACCACCACAAAAATGTAAAAACTTACAATTTGAACACTTACTTATTTTTTTCATTCTGCTTCTAGCTAAATCAAATAAATTTTCTAATTCATCACTGTTTAATACTTTTTCTAATGAACTTTTATATATATTGCCTATAATAAATTCTTTTGTGTTTAATAATTGGCAAGGGTATACGTTACCTATTGAATCGATTCTTATGCTTGCTCCTAAAGGACATGGATATTTTAAATTAATTAAACTGTTTAATTTAAATGATTTCTCGCTTGGATAACCAGTTATGCTAATTTTATCTTCATATTTTTCTAATATAGAATTCAATGTATTTGTAAAATATTCTATAATTTCATTATCATCATTACTAATTATTAAATCACTCCAGTTAAGATCTGCTCTACCTTCTCTAAATAATTTTTTAAATGAAATTTTTTTAATTTTATTTTTAATACACCATTGTACTATAGACTCAATTTCTTGGACATTTTGTTTAAAGATTGTTGTTGAAATTGAAATTCTATCAGCAAATCCATTATCTATAAGTAATTTTATTGCGTTTATAGTTGGCTTAAAAGAACATTTTCCTCGTAAAGCTTCATGTGTTTCTTTGTTTATTCCTTCCAAACTAAATTGTATTTTTAATTTTGGTGAATTATTAAAAAGACTTAGAATTTTTTCATTAATTAATAATCCATTAGTTGAAATAATAGTGGTAAAATCCATTTCTAATGCATTAGTACATATTTCAATAAAGTCTTTATGTAATAATGGTTCTCCTCCACTTAATACAATATTTTCAGCTCCTAAATTTTTTGCTTCACTTAGAATATTAAAAATCTTATCTTTACTTATTTCATTAAATGAATTATTTTGAAATTCACCAAAACAATGCCTACATTTTAAGTTGCATTTAGATGTTATTTCTATATATAAACTATTAAATTTATCTTTATTTTCGTGTGTAATATGTTCATCACATTCCTTTTTAGATTTAAATATTAAATTTTCATTATATAAACTATTTAAAACTTGTATTATATTTTTACTCATTTCTTCGTTATAATTATTTGGATATTGTTTTTTTAATTTACTTATTATTTCTGACACAGTAGTATTTCCATCACATTTTTTTATAATTTCACACATACCACTATTTATTAATAACCATTTTTTTAAATTTGGATCTGTAAGCAAAACAAGTTCATCTTCATAGTTAACATTAACACATTCACTCATCCTTAAATCTTTTGTAGTATAAAATTTATCATTTAATTGCACCATAATAACTCCCCCAATTTTTCCACTAAAATAACTCTATATTAAAAAATATAGAGTTATTTTAGTGGAAGTTATTAACACCAATTTACACAAACACCATCACAACAAGCTGCAGATAAAGAAACATTTGTAACTTTTAAAATTTTTGCTACAAATTTCATTTATTTCACCCCCATTTACAATTATTATTTATATAGAATTAGTAACTATATCGTCATCTTCCATAAACTTCAAATACAGAGGACATCTTTTTAATAGTTCATCATGTGTTCCTATATCAACAATTTCACCATTATCAATAACTACTGCATAATCTGTCCAACGAATCATATTTGGTTTATGTGATACTACAACTAAAGTTTTATTTTGAATTTTTTTAATATTTTCAATTATATGTTGCTCAGTTATTGTGTCTAATGCTGCTGAAATTTCATCTAACAATATAATTTTTCCACCATCTAAAAATCCCCTTGCTATACCGAGTCTTTGTTGTTGCCCTCCTGATAAATTTGAACCTCTTTCTCCTACAATAGTATCTAGTTTATTTGAAAATTTATTAATAAAATTAGTTGAGCAACTTAAACCTAAAACTTCATTTAAAGACTCAATATTTTCTTCTCTCCCTAAAACTATATTGTCATGAATTGAACTATTATATAAAAATGTATTCTGAAATATGCAAGTTATATTTTTTTTTATATCTTCCCTAGATAAATCATTAATATTAATATCTCCTATTTTAACTTCTCCACTAGTAGTCTCATATAAACCTAAAATTAATTTTAAAATTGTACTTTTACCAGAACCACTTTCTCCAATTATACTAATAGATTTTCCAAATGGAATCTTTAAATTTATATTATTGAGAATAGTATTTGTTCCATTATATGAAAATGAAACATTTTTAAATTCTATATCATAGTTATTTAAGATACATTTCGTTTTTTCTTTACTAGTAGATTTACTCATAATTTCATTAAATCTTTCTATCACAACTTCTAATGTCTTAAAGTTTATGAATTGATTAAAAACTTCCATTATATTAACAAATATGTTTCCAGAATAAAGTAATAAAGCTGTTATATCTCCAGGTGCTAACGTATTATTAGCAGTTTTTTGAATTGCCATAATTAATATAATAGATACCACTACTATTCCAAAAAAACTTAAAAGCCAAAAAATTGCTGATGATAAGAAATTAAAACGTACTTTAGACCTTCTCCAATTATCTTCTTTTTGATTATATTTATTTAAAATCCATTCTTTACAATAAGGATAACACTTTATTTCCCTAAAACTTGAAACTATTTCTTGAACTAAATCTCTTACATAACTTGATTTCTCAGCTTCATCTTTTGAGAGTAATTTTGTCTTACGTGAAATTTTTTTAGTAAAAATAGCCATAAAAAATACTAATGGAATAAAAATTAATGTTATTGTAACATCAATTTTGAATAAGAAATAAAAAGTAAACATCAAGGTTGTCAGTGATTTTCCAATCCAAACAACAATGTTTATAATAGATGTTACTAACTGAGTTATAGCATCAAAAATTCTAGTAACAAATTGAGTGGATTGTAAATTGTTAAAATCTATCATGTTTATGTTTGTAATATTTAAAATAGAATCTGTTCTCAGTTCATACTGCATTTTACTAGATAAATATTCTTGAAAATACTTGCCAAAAATATTTAATGACAGATAAATTATCCGTATAATGATATATAAAATTATTAGAAATTTTACATTATATGAGTTATGACTTTTTTTTGATAAATTATTTATTATATCTCCTAAAAGTCTTGTTGGATATACGCTAAAAAATGATCCTAAAATAAATATTAAACATAATCCTATTAAATATTTTAAGTTTTTTTTAAATGATTTATAAAATATTTGAGATGATTTTATAATTTTCATGTAAGCTCCTAAATCATATATAATAAATTTTGTATATATATCTATTATATTATACATTATACAAAATTTATTAAATTCCTCTATTTTCAATATATAAATTTTAAATCAAATTATTAAAATATTTAGAAAGTATTTTTCTGCGAACGACGAGAAATTTCTCGTCGTTGATAGAAAATTACTTATTAAATATTTATTTGATAAATTTAACAAAAATAGTTATAATATAAGAGCAAATAGAGCATTGTAGCTAAGTGCTTGTATACAATAATATTAGTGAATTAAAAAAAGAAGCTAGTGCTAATACACTAGCTTCTTTTTTTATTTTTTAATAACAAAATGATTTTCTGTTCCAAGGAATTCTAAACCTTTATCTAAATTTTTTGTAGAACCGGTGTTTATAGTATAGTATCCATTTACTGGTACGTTTAATTTTACATCTATAGGTACTATTACTTTTTTATTATAAATGTACTTATTACCTTTAGAATTACATTTGGTTATTGGGAATACTGTTTCTACTTGTGCTACAATGTGTAACTCGCTTTTTTCAGATCCTGCGTGTGGGTATTTAAGCTTACCTATAAAATGTCCATTATCGCCTGTAACGCTACTGCTATATGGCTTTACGGTATCTGTTTTGCCATTAAATCTAGCCACCTTGTGGTATATATTTAACTCTTTTACTTTCGCAGGCCTGCCATTTAATTTTACATTAGATAATTTACATTCAAGTTCCAAACATGCGGGACTATCATCTTCCTTTTTATGCCACTCCGTATAAATAAATCTTTGTTTTTTATCTATTACCATATTATAGTTACTTACATTTGCAGTAAAACCGCTTGGTATCCAGTCAAAACTTTCCCATTTAAAAGTATATGCCACCCAGTCAAATTGCTGCCATTTGTAAGTGTATGGTGCCCAAACCGCAACAATATAATAGCTTTTTTCGTAATTAGTTCGCCATTCACCATTCACTCTATGCCCATCTGGCCACGAATAATGTTCTGGAATATAAACTCTATATCCATCAGTATTTGTAGGCCGTGGCAAAGGAATTACCCTTCTTTCCCATCTATATTTTGTTGTGCTATGCCATTTAAGCACTCTTTTATATCTTTTTTCGGAATGCGGTCTTAATTCCCACGTGGAAGTATCTATCCAACAATTTTCCGTTTGTGCGATTGGATTAGCGTTTATTATTTTACTAGTATTTACTGCATAACATTTTTGCGTAAATAAAAATATTATAGTTAAAAATCCTAAAAATATATTTTTAATTTTTTTAAGCATAAGTATTCCTCCTTTCCTTATAAACTATTCTTTTTTATATATACAAAATTTAAAAAATATATAATTTTATTTAAAAAAAATAAAGCCTTTAAGGCTTTATTTTATAACACAGTATCTATCAATTTGGTATGGTCTTCCTTTTTCACAGATAACTTCTATAAGTGTATCTTTAGGAAAATTATTTGGATTATACTTTCTAAGATTCTTACCAATATCAAGTTCTGTCATTACAGTATTACCAATATCTTTTACATTATACTTTTTACCACTATCTGCTGTTATCCCTGTATTATCAGCCTTAACTACTTTACATACTTCATAATGCCACTTTTCCCCATCATAACTATAAGGTTTCGTGTAGTTAATTAATGCATATTTATCGCTAGATAAATCATCAGCACCCATTTTCATAACAGTAACATTTTCAAGCTTTTTTAATTTTTCAGTTGGTTCATTTACTGAAGCTTCATATGCATTTTTTATAGAACTATCAAAGATTTTCATAACATCTGCTGAACCATGACCATCTAATTTTTTACCGCCTATCCAGAATACATTATCAGCATTGGTAAAAGTACCTTTAAATACTTTTATTTTATTATTACCTATAGTTTGAGTTTCCTCTTTATAGTCTTTTACATTTTGTTGTTCTTTAGGTACATATTTTAGTGATGTAGGATCATTGATTTCATCCTTGGTGCTTTCAGCTTTTTTATTTTCCTTTGCCTTTTTACCTTCAACGGTTATTTTGTTACTAGCAGATTTGCTATCGTCTTTTTTATTACAACCTGCGAAAGCAGCTCCACTTATTGTTAATGTTAATCCTAAAATTATTGAAATTACTTTTTTACTCATTTAAACCCCTCCATTTTAATTAATAATACAATTTTTATTTATATATCTACATATAATTATTAGCTAAATTTTTAAAATTTTAAACAAAATTACGAAATTAATTAATGTTTACAAAAATTAATTATATTTTGGTAATTATTGTAAACACCAAATAGTTATGCTATAATGCTTACTATAAAATGTTTACATAAATTGTAAATAATGTTTACGGAAATTTGGGGGGGTGTTATTACATGGCCAGAGGTAGAAAAAAAGTAGACGGAGCTAAACGAAAAGTTATATCCATACGAATAACTTTAGAGCAAAAGGAAGTTTTAAATAAAAATCCCTGGATCAAACAAGAATTAACCAAATATATTCGAGATTACTTACAAGCTTTTGTTTGTAAAAATTAAATTTCCCTACAGTTTTAAAAAAACAACAACATAAAACTTAATTTAACTACTTAACTATTTAATTTTAATAAGTAGTTTTTTTTGTAGTTCCCTTGTTGTTGTTTTATATGTTTTAACAATCTTTTTGTTTTAAATGTTTTAGAGGTATCGCGAAGTGTTGGTATATCTAGCTTTAAAAATCTAAAGACGAGTTTTCCATACCCAAAGACGAGTTTTTCATACCTGAAAAAAAATCTAAAGACGAGTTTTCCATACCCAAAGACGAGTTTTTCATACCTAAATACGAGTACAAAAAAATGTTTACGCACTCGTATTAATATGGTATTATAATCCTTAAGAGGTGATTTTATGAATAAAGATTATATAGTTAAAAAAAGTAACTATTTTATAATGAATAGTAGCTATGACCTTAGTCTACAAGAGCAGAAACTTATATTAACGTTAGCAAGTATGGTGCAACCACAAGACGCAGAATTTAAAGCTTATAATTTTAAAATAAATGAATTCATGAAATTGCTAGAAGTAGACGACAAGTCAAAATATACAGAAATCCCCCAGATAACAAAAAAATTAATGCAAAAAGTTTTTGAAATTCAAGAAGGGGATAAACTTATACAAACAGCATGGTTAAGTAGTGCAATTTATCAAAAAGGAACAGGCATGGTAACATTAAAATTTAGCCCGGATTTAAAGCCTTATATGTTACAATTAAGCAAAGTATTTACTCGATATAAATTAGTAAATATCTTGAGCATGAAAAGTAAATATAGTATTCGCTTATATGAAATTTTGAAAGCTAATGAATTTAAGAAACAAGATTACATTGAAATAGAAGTTGAAGATCTTAGAAGACTAGTTAAAGCAGAGAATATTTATCCTCGATATAATGATTTTAAACGATTTGTTATATTACAAGCACAGAAAGAATTAAAAAAAGTTAGTGATATTTCTTTTGAGTTTAAGGAAATAAAGACAGGCAGAAAAGTAACTAGCATAAAATTTTTTATTAAACCTAATAAAAAATTTAAAGATAAAAATGAAATTGCTTTGGATAAAGATAATATAAAAAAACAAAGCGTAGAAGATCCAGAGGAAATGGAGAAAATAAATATTGTAAAGGAAAGCATAAAAATTATAGAAAAGGTAGATATAACAACACTTGAAGCTAAAAAAATATTAGCGGCAGCTGGTGGCGATATTATTAAAATAACAGATAAAATAGATATAATTAAAAAAACTAATAAGGAAATAAGAAATTTAGTAGGCTTATTAATTAGTGCGTTAGAGAAAGACTATAAGCAACCTAAACAAATTAAAGGTAGCAAAGGTAGTACAAGTACTTTTAATGATTATGAGCAAAGGAATTATGATTTTGATGCTTTAGAAAAAAAATTGCTAGGGTGGAATAGCTCTTCAGAATCGGAAGAAGAATTTAATATGGCCGATTTTATTAGTTCGTAAAATTAAAAAGAGAAGGGATAATATGATTAAAAACCAATTTTCACTAACGATGGAAGATTTAAAAAAAATTTCACTAACTTATGATCCAACTAAGCTTTCTATCTCACATATGAATACATGGCAAAAGTATAAAAATAAATATAGCCGAATACTATTTTTAAGAAAAAATTTTTAAAAAATAATGTTTTTTTCTAAAAAGTAATAATACTTATGTGTAAAACAAAAATAAATTCTTATTTTTAAGAAACATAAGGGGGACTTTACAATGTATACAGTAGATGTAAAAAAATTAAAAAAGGCGTTTGTAGACATTAAAAATGAATATCCAGATTATGTTAATTTGGATAAAATTAATGCTAAAATTAAAAAAATAGATAGCATTGGCGGAGACAAAATTTTAATAAAAAATTTGGAGGATATTTTATGGATAATTTAGAAGAAAAATTGGAAATTAAATTAAAATATTTATACAAAATGCTAGAAAAATATAATGTACTTAATAACAAAACTAAAAATAAGTTTGATTGGCGTGAAAGAGCGATCGACGATCAAATAAGTATTTTGGAAGATCTAAAAAATAATAAAAATACAGATTGGGACACTTGTTATCTAGAAGATTTAAACGAATAAAAAGAAGGCATTTAGCCTTCTTTTTTTATTCGTTTAAATCTTCTAGATAACTATAGATAACTAAAAACAACAATAAGTCTATTATGCCCCATATTGACAGATACGTGTTGCAATGCAGCTCTATTATAATGTTTACCTTTGTTTTTGCCCCGTCTAAAATAATCCATTTTAGCATTTTTTATGCTACCAAATTTATTTTTAAGAAATTGCTGGTATTTTGTTTTAGCATAAAAACGTCTATATGAATGTATATCCGCATTTTTAGGTATTTTAGAAAATACTTTAGCATTACCAGTAGCATTTTTTTTAGCCTTAAGCACTACAGAATAATATTCTGGCAGCACTTCCACGATTCTCGGCCTACCACCTTTGGTTTGCACATTATATTCCCTTTTAGATTCTAGATCTATATAAACCTTATTATTTTTAATAACTATTTGTTCTGGCTTTAATGCAGTTACTTCTTTTCTTCTCAGTCCAGTTCCTTTACAAAAATTTATAAATTCTTTATTATTTTCTACGCTAAAATGTGCATCCATAGCACTTACACCTCTACTACGTTTTATTTTTGCAGTAGCAATGCTAGGAACTTTATAAAAACTTTTTATTGGTACATTATATAGCTTAGAAATAGCACTAGCTTGTAAACGTGTAGTATATACGCTATAACCCTTAACATTAACGCCATAATCTAGGTATTCCTTAGCATAAGAAAGTGGTATATCCTCTAAATTTTTAAAATTACTTTTGGTTTCTTTAACCCACTCTACATAGTTTCTACCCCATTTAACATAGTTTTGCAACGTAACACGCGAATAAATTTTGCAAGGAATACTGCTTAGCTTTATATTATTTTCTAACTTATAATCTCTTTTGCTTTTTTTATACGCAAACATTTGCTTTAATTTATTCTTAACTTGATAACTTAAACTTCCCATTTTAAACCCTCCTATAAGTGCAGCCAACCGGCTAAAATTAAAAATAATATGTACACGACCTACTTTTTTAAGTGGTAAGGATCCACTCTCCCGAGGGTAATAAATAAACTTTTTTTGTTAGCAGTTAGCCCAAATTTTTGTTAATGGAGCATTTACTCCTTCATGTTTTGCTAAAAAAATATATATAAAATAACTTCTGTGTTATTAAAAAAGTGTTGTTAAAAAATAAAATTTAAGGAGTAAATACTCCATTGGCAAAGTTTTGTTTTAAGCATATTTTTGTTTTTAATTCTGCAAAATGTAAAGCTAACGTTTGTGTTAATTAAAAGTGTTGTACTAAATACATAGTTTTTTTAAACTCCTTTCAGCGTGTTCTTTAACTTTTTGTTGTATGCGAAATGTATGTTATTTATAAAACTGTTTTTAAACTAAATTTTAGCTTACAAGACAAGCCTAAGTTATGTTACATATAGAAATATGCATTACATGAGGAACTAGTTTTAAATGCTGCTCCTAGGCATTATAAATGTTAGCTAAAAAAGCCATAAAAAATTTAATCAATTAATTATTATTACAAAAACAAAAAAAAGCATAAAAAATTATGCTTTTTTTGTTTTTTATTCAATATTAGTGTTCTTACTTTACATAAATGCTTGCAAACATATATAGATTAACTATCACTAACTAATGATTGTCTCAATTTTTTATTTAAAACAGAATGTCTGAAATTACAATATGTATATTCAGAATATACAGTATTATAATCTAACAAACTTTGAGCCATACACCCACCACCACAAAAATGTAAAAACTTACAATTTGAACACTTACTTATTTTTTTCATTCTGCTTCTAGCTAAATCAAATAAATTTTCTAATTCATCACTGTTTAATACTTTTTCTAATGAACTTTTATATATATTGCCTATAATAAATTCTTTTGTGTTTAATAATTGGCAAGGGTATACGTTACCTATTGAATCGATTCTTATGCTTGCTCCTAAAGGACATGGATATTTTAAATTAATTAAACTGTTTAATTTAAATGATTTCTCGCTTGGATAACCAGTTATGCTAATTTTATCTTCATATTTTTCTAATATAGAATTCAATGTATTTGTAAAATATTCTATAATTTCATTATCATCATTACTAATTATTAAATCACTCCAGTTAAGATCTGCTCTACCTTCTCTAAATAATTTTTTAAATGAAATTTTTTTAATTTTATTTTTAATACACCATTGTACTATAGACTCAATTTCTTGGACATTTTGTTTAAAGATTGTTGTTGAAATTGAAATTCTATCAGCAAATCCATTATCTATAAGTAATTTTATTGCGTTTATAGTTGGCTTAAAAGAACATTTTCCTCGTAAAGCTTCATGTGTTTCTTTGTTTATTCCTTCCAAACTAAATTGTATTTTTAATTTTGGTGAATTATTAAAAAGACTTAGAATTTTTTCATTAATTAATAATCCATTAGTTGAAATAATAGTGGTAAAATCCATTTCTAATGCATTAGTACATATTTCAATAAAGTCTTTATGTAATAATGGTTCTCCTCCACTTAATACAATATTTTCAGCTCCTAAATTTTTTGCTTCACTTAGAATATTAAAAATCTTATCTTTACTTATTTCATTAAATGAATTATTTTGAAATTCACCAAAACAATGCCTACATTTTAAGTTGCATTTAGATGTTATTTCTATATATAAACTATTAAATTTATCTTTATTTTCGTGTGTAATATGTTCATCACATTCCTTTTTAGATTTAAATATTAAATTTTCATTATATAAACTATTTAAAACTTGTATTATATTTTTACTCATTTCTTCGTTATAATTATTTGGATATTGTTTTTTTAATTTACTTATTATTTCTGACACAGTAGTATTTCCATCACATTTTTTTATAATTTCACACATACCACTATTTATTAATAACCATTTTTTTAAATTTGGATCTGTAAGCAAAACAAGTTCATCTTCATAGTTAACATTAACACATTCACTCATCCTTAAATCTTTTGTAGTATAAAATTTATCATTTAATTGCACCATAATAACTCCCCCAATTTTTCCACTAAAATAACTCTATATTAAAAAATATAGAGTTATTTTAGTGGAAGTTATTAACACCAATTTACACAAACACCATCACAACAAGCTGCAGATAAAGAAACATTTGTAACTTTTAAAATTTTTGCTACAAATTTCATTTATTTCACCCCCATTTACAATTATTATTTATATAGAATTAGTAACTATATCGTCATCTTCCATAAACTTCAAATACAGAGGACATCTTTTTAATAGTTCATCATGTGTTCCTATATCAACAATTTCACCATTATCAATAACTACTGCATAATCTGTCCAACGAATCATATTTGGTTTATGTGATACTACAACTAAAGTTTTATTTTGAATTTTTTTAATATTTTCAATTATATGTTGCTCAGTTATTGTGTCTAATGCTGCTGAAATTTCATCTAACAATATAATTTTTCCACCATCTAAAAATCCCCTTGCTATACCGAGTCTTTGTTGTTGCCCTCCTGATAAATTTGAACCTCTTTCTCCTACAATAGTATCTAGTTTATTTGAAAATTTATTAATAAAATTAGTTGAGCAACTTAAACCTAAAACTTCATTTAAAGACTCAATATTTTCTTCTCTCCCTAAAACTATATTGTCATGAATTGAACTATTATATAAAAATGTATTCTGAAATATGCAAGTTATATTTTTTTTTATATCTTCCCTAGATAAATCATTAATATTAATATCTCCTATTTTAACTTCTCCACTAGTAGTCTCATATAAACCTAAAATTAATTTTAAAATTGTACTTTTACCAGAACCACTTTCTCCAATTATACTAATAGATTTTCCAAATGGAATCTTTAAATTTATATTATTGAGAATAGTATTTGTTCCATTATATGAAAATGAAACATTTTTAAATTCTATATCATAGTTATTTAAGATACATTTCGTTTTTTCTTTACTAGTAGATTTACTCATAATTTCATTAAATCTTTCTATCACAACTTCTAATGTCTTAAAGTTTATGAATTGATTAAAAACTTCCATTATATTAACAAATATGTTTCCAGAATAAAGTAATAAAGCTGTTATATCTCCAGGTGCTAACGTATTATTAGCAGTTTTTTGAATTGCCATAATTAATATAATAGATACCACTACTATTCCAAAAAAACTTAAAAGCCAAAAAATTGCTGATGATAAGAAATTAAAACGTACTTTAGACCTTCTCCAATTATCTTCTTTTTGATTATATTTATTTAAAATCCATTCTTTACAATAAGGATAACACTTTATTTCCCTAAAACTTGAAACTATTTCTTGAACTAAATCTCTTACATAACTTGATTTCTCAGCTTCATCTTTTGAGAGTAATTTTGTCTTACGTGAAATTTTTTTAGTAAAAATAGCCATAAAAAATACTAATGGAATAAAAATTAATGTTATTGTAACATCAATTTTGAATAAGAAATAAAAAGTAAACATCAAGGTTGTCAGTGATTTTCCAATCCAAACAACAATGTTTATAATAGATGTTACTAACTGAGTTATAGCATCAAAAATTCTAGTAACAAATTGAGTGGATTGTAAATTGTTAAAATCTATCATGTTTATGTTTGTAATATTTAAAATAGAATCTGTTCTCAGTTCATACTGCATTTTACTAGATAAATATTCTTGAAAATACTTGCCAAAAATATTTAATGACAGATAAATTATCCGTATAATGATATATAAAATTATTAGAAATTTTACATTATATGAGTTATGACTTTTTTTTGATAAATTATTTATTATATCTCCTAAAAGTCTTGTTGGATATACGCTAAAAAATGATCCTAAAATAAATATTAAACATAATCCTATTAAATATTTTAAGTTTTTTTTAAATGATTTATAAAATATTTGAGATGATTTTATAATTTTCATGTAAGCTCCTAAATCATATATAATAAATTTTGTATATATATCTATTATATTATACATTATACAAAATTTATTAAATTCCTCTATTTTCAATATATAAATTTTAAATCAAATTATTAAAATATTTAGAAAGTATTTTTCTGCGAACGACGAGAAATTTCTCGTCGTTGATAGAAAATTACTTATTAAATATTTATTTGATAAATTTAACAAAAATAGTTATAATATAAGAGCAAATAGAGCATTGTAGCTAAGTGCTTGTATACAATAATATTAGTGAATTAAAAAAAGAAGCTAGTGCTAATACACTAGCTTCTTTTTTTATTTTTTAATAACAAAATGATTTTCTGTTCCAAGGAATTCTAAACCTTTATCTAAATTTTTTGTAGAACCGGTGTTTATAGTATAGTATCCATTTACTGGTACGTTTAATTTTACATCTATAGGTACTATTACTTTTTTATTATAAATGTACTTATTACCTTTAGAATTACATTTGGTTATTGGGAATACTGTTTCTACTTGTGCTACAATGTGTAACTCGCTTTTTTCAGATCCTGCGTGTGGGTATTTAAGCTTACCTATAAAATGTCCATTATCGCCTGTAACGCTACTGCTATATGGCTTTACGGTATCTGTTTTGCCATTAAATCTAGCCACCTTGTGGTATATATTTAACTCTTTTACTTTCGCAGGCCTGCCATTTAATTTTACATTAGATAATTTACATTCAAGTTCCAAACATGCGGGACTATCATCTTCCTTTTTATGCCACTCCGTATAAATAAATCTTGTTTTTATCTATTACCATATTATAGTTACTTACATTTGCAGTAAAACCGCTTGGTATCCAGTCAAAACTTTCCCATTTAAAAGTATATGCCACCCA
>NZ_JQMW01000009.1 GCF_000744935.1 Clostridium sp. KNHs214
CAGACAATAGCTGAATTAACAATGATGATAGCAACACCTCAATAAGGGGTGATTTTTTTGTTTTAAATTTATTAAATGATTTTATGGGAGAGTGGTAAATATGTTTAATTAACAAAAGAAAGTGGATTAGTAAAAAAATGTTTGGTGCCATTAATATTGAATGGTACTTATACATATGAGCAAGTACCAGCACTTTTGAACCTTAGAGAGTGTGTAGGAGAAGTATTAAAGGAAATGGGAGCTATAGAACAAATTTAAATTTGTAATAGAATGTTTGTAATAATATGACTTAGTTTTAAAATAGAACTTTTCATGTTTTTTTTATAACATGAATTTATAGGATTATGAAGCATATATTTAATAATAAAAAATATTGGAGTTGATATATGTTGAAGGAAAAATAGAGTTTTTAATTAATAAATATGGTAATGTAAAGGATTTTTCAATTAATAATAAGATAATGTACCCAAAAATGAAAGAAAATATTAAAATACCAGAACATGATGTTTATGGTAAAGGTATAAGAGTTCAGGACTTACCAGATAATATAAAACTAAATATGTGTTGTGCAGTCATTGGAGCACAACCATTTGCTAGAGATGATATTATCGCATACTCTTTAATTAAAGTAGGAAAAAATAAAATGAAAGTCCTATTTAACGAGGGGCGAGATGAAGATGTTGAAGTGATGGGTTTTGACGCAGTATATTATTATAAAAGACTTAAAGACGTGGTAATAAAGAGGGAAGTTGAAATAGGGGATGTATTTTTTCAAGAAATAAAAAGAATTGAGAATTCTGTTTTTATCACTTTCTATTCGGAAATTGAAAGTGATTTATTAGATAATGTTCTAGATTTTGCGCAAGAAATATCTGAGGAGATAATGGATAACTTAAGGTCATCATTAGGTTATAACATAAGATATATTGGAGGTGTAAAGAATGAAAAGGAACTTACTAAAGAGATAATTATTCCCTTACTTAGAAAACTAGGTTTTATTAATGTTCGATACAATCATGGTACTTATGAACATGGGAGAGATATTATATTTTCTAGAAAAACAGAATTTGATGATATGGAATATTATAGTGCACAAGTGAAATTTGGAGATGTTTCAGGTGATATTAGGTCACGACAAACAATTGAACTTCTTGAACAAATAAAACAAGCGTTTGAAATTAGTTTTAGAGATATATACGGGAAAACTATTGAAGGAATTTCAAAACTAATAGTTATAATATCGGGTAAATTTTCTAAACCAGCATTAGATCAGCTTAATGATGGATTAAAAAACAATGAAGCAATAAAGAATAATGTGATATTTATTGATAGACAAAAATTAGAGGGGTTAATAGAAAAGGTAGAGCATATTTAAAATGGAGAAAGAAGTTACATTAATTAAGTCCTTTTTTATATTATTTTTTGGAGGTGCATTTTGGAAAATGAAATAATTAAAATGGTTGCTAGCCAGGGAGTGTTTGCGATTTTTTTCGCTTACCTCCTTTTTTATGTGCTAAAAGAAAATTCGAAGAGGGAAGGGAAATACCAGGAGATTATATCAGATCTAACACAGAAATTTAATATCCTAGATGATGTTAAAAAAAGTGTAGACAAAATAGAAGAAAAATTAGAAAGGTAGGAGATTATATATGAAAATAGCAGTAAGAGGTGGACATAATTTTTTAGCAAAAGGTGCAAGTGGTTTAATTGATGAAACAACGGAGGATAGAAAGGTTAAAGATGCAGTAATTAAATATTTGAAGCAAGCAGGACATTCGGTTTTAGATGTCACACCAGGAAATATGGATTCTAGTTCAGATTTGGCGTATGGAGTTAACAAGGCTAATAATTGGCGTGCAGAACTATTTATATCTATACATTTTAACAACGCATATGATAGTTATAATGGTGCAATAGGTTCAGAAGTGTGTGTATACAATACTTTTGATATAGCACAAAGAGTTGTAAATAAATTAGGTGCATTAGGATTTAAAAATAGAGGACAAAAGGTTAGACAAGGTTTATATGAATTAAGAAAAACTGCATGTAAAGCAATTATATGTGAAGTTTGTTTCTGTGAAGCAACAGAGGATGTAACACTATATAAAAAATTAGGTGCTGATGTAATAGGCAAAGCTATAGCAGAAGGTTTAACTGGACAAACTGTTAATAGTACACCTTCTACACCAAAACCACAAGCTAAAGTAAAGAAAACTTGGGAAATTAATATTCAAGGACAAATAATTAAAGACTTACAGTATCAGTTAAACGTTCAATGCAACGCAAATTTAAAAGTAGATGGTTATTGTGGAGATAATACTGTAAATAAGTTAATAACCGTTCGTAAAGGAGCTAGGGGTAATATAACTAAGATAATACAAAAACTACTTATAAGAAAAGGATATTCGGTTGGTAGTTATGGAGCAGACAGTGTATTTGGAAATGGCACTTATAACGCTGTTTGTGCAATACAAAAGGCAAATGGATTAAGTGTAGATGGTGTGGTAGGTAAGAATACTTGGAAAGTTTTATTAAAGAAATAGGAGGGATGGATAATATGAGTATATTAAGTTTAATAGTATTAGCATTAATAGGAGAATCAGTTTGGGAAACATTAAAGATGTTATGGCAGCAAGGGAAGGTATCTGTAGATAGAATAGGGGCACTTATAGTTGGCTTGTTACTTTCTTTAGGTACAGGCATAGATATTATGTCTATGGTGGGCATTCCAATGAAATACAGTATACTAGGTGTTATTTTAACTGGTATATTAATAAGTCGTGGAGCAAACTTCATGCACGATATATTAGCAAGTATAAATAATATACAAACTAATTCTAAATTAAATGCTCCAAAAGAAATAGATCCAGTAAGTATAACAGAATTTAGAGATTAACTTTTAGGCAGCAAGCGGGGAAAACTCTGTTTGCTACCTTTTTTATTTTTTGCCTTGTTGATAACATGTTAATAACATACCATCAATGGGGTATTTTTATATACCATGGATATACCACCATAGGGGTATAAAACTATATACTGGTAAGCTATATACTAGTAACCATATACGTATAATAAGACTATATTTAATAAGACTTATATAATAAGAGATATATAAAATACTATAGTATAAACAACTAAGTATTATATACCTAAAGGTATACTATAAAATAATCGTTGGCGGTTGTTTTGTCAAGTATAAATTTAAATAAAAAGGTAACTATAATTAAATTTAGTTACCTTTTTCCATATTCTTTTAATAACAATTCTAAAGCTTTATCAAATAATTTTGAGATTGGAATAGAAGTTTCAGCTGACAACTCTTTAAATTCTTTTAATAGCTCTTTATCAAATGTACTTGAATAACGTTCTCTATTAACTAAAGTATCTTTTTTATTTTCCATAAAAACCTCCTAGATTTGATTATATCTATATTATACCATATAAATTAATTAATTATAAGCAATATTAATTAACTTTTTTCAAAAAAATAGTTGATTAATGTTAATCAATGTTGTATACTAAAATAAATTAATCAATATTAATTAACATTAATCAATAAGGAGGTCAACTATGAGTAACGGATTTACTAAAATAGACAATTCTATATTAGAAGACCAAAGCATATCTTTTGATGCAAAAGGCATTTATGCAATTCTATCAAGATATATTTCAATTCCAGGATTTAAAATAAACAAATCTCATATAAAATCTGTTACTGGATTAGGGCTTATTAGGTTTAATAGAGCATGGAAAGAACTTAAAGAAAAAGGCTTATTAATACAGACTAAAACAAGTGTTAATGGTAGATTTGAATATACTTATAGCCTGGGTAAAGAAAAATCTACTGCTCCAGTAGAAGAAAAACTTAATAAAAAACCAGTGGACAGTGATGGTAATGCTCCAATAGAGGGACAAATTTATATTGATGAAGTTATAGAACCAGTAGATAAAGATGTAGATATAGTAACTAAAGAAACTGGATTTAATAAAGGAAATGCTATGGAGCTATTAAGGGCTGCTAGTAATAATATTTTAAAAATAATACAAGCTTATAAATATGCTTTGCAGCAGAGCAATGTTAAAAATCTTTTCAAATATACATTATGGTGTATAAAAAACAATGTATGCCATAAAGAAAATAAGGTGAAGACAAGTACATTTAATGATTATGCACAACGGAAATATGATTATGACAAACTTGAAAAGGCATTACTCTACGGAGAAGAATATGAGTTGCCAGTATAGGAGGGTGATTTAAATGAATATTGAACTTATAATAAAGATTTTAAAAAAATCAGTAGAGTCAAGCGAAAGGGATTACAATAGGAATTTAGAGTTATTCGGTGAAGAAAGTGAATTAACTAGTTACCATAAAGGGCAATTAGAGGCGTATAAATTACTACTAGAATTTATTGAAGTTAATAATAAAATAGATGGGGGTATGTAAGAATGAGTAATTCTTATGATGTTACAGAAGTATACGAGATTGTAGAGTTTTTTAAAACTTTAAATAAGAATGACCATAGAAGATTTGAGAGTAGAAAAAATATAAGTTTAGAGTTGAATAAAATAGAATGTACTGAAAAAGAAAATTATACGAAAGAAGATATCTTGAAGATATTAAGAAATATTCTATAAATATAAAAACTGGAGGTAATTAAAATGAGTAAAATAACAGTTGTAGATTTAGGAAATTACTACATTAAATATATAGGTGAAAACAAAGGTAGTTTTAGCTCAAAATACACTACAGATTATCAAAGTTATCAAGAAAGTTTTCAAAGGGTGGAGATAGATGGATTTATAACATACTTAACTATAGGAGAATTTTCAAAGGAGTATGATAAAACTAATAAGGAGAATTTCATTCCTCAACTAATGTATGCTATATGCAAGGCTAACAAAGAAGATGTTATAAAAACTAATTTATGTCTAATGTTGCCTATAATGCAGATGGCCAATAAAAACAAGCTATTGGATATAATAAATAAACATAAGAATACTAAATTAAAGTTTAATGGCCAGGATAAGAATATTAATATAGAAGATGCTTTAATTTTACCTGAAGGTTATAGTTCTTATTTTAGTTTAACAAAAGAACAGAGGCAGGGCGACATATGTTTAATAGATTGTGGAAGTAGAACAATAAATTTAAGCGTTTTTGAAAATGGAAAAGTAGTAAAATTGCAAACCGTTAAGCTTGGATCATATGACTTCTATACTAAAATTAAAAATATAGAGAATAAAGATTACAGTGAGGAAGATATTCAAAGGCTTATAAATAATAAAATAATTACAGTAAATCCAAAAGAGTATAATTTATTTTTAAATAATATACTAAATGCTATAAAGCCATATGTTAACCTATCAACTTACAAAGTATATTGGACTGGTGGTACAAGCTTAATGTTAAAAGACTATATAAAACAATTGAAACTGCCAAGTAATACTATATTAGAAAATGCAAGTACCAGTAATGCAGATGGGGCGCTTGAAGCAACTAAGAAGGTGTGGAATAATAATGGCAATAAGTAAGAATAGCAGAAGGGTACAATTCACACTTAATAACTCCAAAGATAAAGAAAAACAGATAATACAATTCCTTGATGGCTGCTTAAATCCTAATGCAGCCATCAAGGAGATTATTTTTAGCTATATAGTGAGTAACTGTGATACACCATTACTCAAAGTTACTCAATCAGAAGTAACTCAAGGTGATACAAAGTCACCACAAGTGAGTAACATTGACAATAATATAGTGAGTGATAGTGATGATAAGTTAGTAGAAGTGAGTAACTGCGAGGAGAAGTCACTAGAAGTGAGTGAACTTGAAAAAAATGAAATGGATGAATTAAGTAAGTTTTTATAGAGTAGATAAAATTACCCTGTTTTTCATATGTTTACAAATTGTACAAGCTATTGTATAATTTAATGGTAGAATTACATATTAGGAGGTAAATGTTATGAAAAAAGTTGTAGGAATTATCAGTATTGTTCTTTTCTTCATAGTTACATTTCAGTCATGTGCAGCGGGATTAGGAAATGCCATGTCAAATTCAAAAGAGGTGAGTGGTTCAGCTGGACTTATTTTAAGCATATGTATGCTTATAGGTGGAATAGTTGTATTAGTATCTAAGAAACACAAAGGAATGGTCATTACTTCTATAGTATTTTATGTATTAGGCGGAGTAATAGGATTTGCTAATGCAGGTACATTTTCAGATTTAAAAATTTGGTCAACATTAAATTTAATATTTGCTGCTCTATTGATTTTTCATTTAGTTAAAAATAAAGAATTATATTTAAAAGAAGCTGAATAGGAAGTAAAGAAGCTCTAGTTTACCTAGAGCTTTTTCCGTACTAAAATCGTACTAATATTTTTTAATAACCTATAAAATACAATATAATATGTATAATTAATATAATGAAAGTAAGGAATATCAACGTTTGATAAACCTTACTTAAATAATGTGATTGAGTGGGAATAACGGAAATCCAGTAAAATCAATACTTAGAATACACGTTTTATAATAAAATAAAAAGAGGTACCTATGATCTTATGTTTAAAAATGTAATTTCATAGGTATTTTTTATTTTATAAAATATAGTAAATATTTGTAATATTCAATATTTTAAATACGATAATGGAATAAATTGTGATACAATCATATTAACAAGCTTGCTAAAGATAGTAATTATTTAGGATGGCTGAATAGTTAGTGCGCCAAGAAAAGCTTATTAATTCTGTCAAAGTGAAAGTCTTTGATGAGTAAGGTCTAACCAACCACTCATATCGAGTGTTGCATCGAAATTGGTAACAACTAGATGAAGCGTACACAGAGAACTATATAGACCACAGGGAAGACCGTAATTACTGAAGCTAAATGAGCCTCGTTATCAGTTTAATGCAGATGGTGACGTGATTAACTACACGGAAACCTATACAGAGGAATCGTAAAAGGTGAGATTCTCGAGGGTCTGTCGGGGTCGAAGGGCGTGGTATGTATAGAGAGAATTAATAGGAACTTGGGAGGCTCCTATGGCTCCAATAAATTTGGTAGGTCTATCCAATGAAAAAAGAGGACGGCTAATGCACATAGGAATTCGGATTAACTCATAGTACTCTGAGAACGGGAGAACCGTTTACGTGGGGAAGGGGTTAACAAATATATGTAGCTCACAAATGAAACATTATCTGGACTGCAGGACTGGAGGAAATAATGCAAACATCACTGTGGGGAATAGCAAGAAAATCAAAGCAAAATAAAAAATACAAATTTGGTAATTTATATGGGTTGATAAACAAGCAAGCTTTACACACTGCTTGGAAAGAAATAAATAGAAGCGCAGCTGCTGGTATAGACAAAATAACAGCAAAAGAGTTTGGAGAAGATTTAGACAGAAACCTAGATGAATTACTAAAAGAACTAAAAAATAAGAGTTATAAAGCTAGATTAACAAAAAGAGTAAACATACCAAAAGGAAATGGGAAAACTCGCCCGTTAGGATTGCCTACATTAAGAGATAAAATTGTCCAAAGAGCAGTTGCATCAATATTAGAGGCAATCTATGAACAAGATTTCTTCAATTTTAGTTATGGATATCGACCAAACACAAGTGCCCAAAAAGCAGCAAAAGAATTATCAGATAATCTAATGGGTAATTATAACTATATTGTAGAAGCTGATATTAGAAGTTTTTTCGATAATATTGACCATCAATGGCTTATCAAAATGTTAAAAGAAAGAATTAAGGATAAGGCATTTATAAGATTAATAGTCAAGTGGCTAAAAGCTGGCATACTAAATACTGATGGAAAAATAATAAACCCTAAAACTGGAAGTCCTCAAGGTTCAATAGTAAGTCCTATATTGGCAAATATTTACTTGCATTACTCGCTAGATTTATGGTTTGAAAAAGTTGTTAAGAAGTCTATAAAAGGCGAAGCCTGTATATGTAGAGTTGCTGATGATTTTGTCTGTGCGTTTAGATATAAAGAAGATGCAGATAGGTTCTATAAAGTAATAGGTAAAAGACTTGGAAAATTTGGACTGAAGCTAGCGGAAGAAAAGACAAAGATTATAAAATTTTCTAAATATGATGATGTAAAAAGTAAAAGTTTTGATTTTGTAGGTTTTGAGTATAGATGGAGCAAATCTAAAAAGGGTAAAAATATAGTAAAGCGTAGAACAAGTAGAAGTAAATTGAAGAAATCTATACAAGCTTTTAAAGATTGGTGTAAAAGAAATAGAAATAGTAAGTTCAAATGGATAATAAAAATGTTAAATCTAAAATTTAGAGGGTACTTTAATTATTATGGAGTTATAGGAAATAGTAAAGGATTATATGATTTTTATAATCCAGCTATAAAAATACTATTTAAATGGCTAAATAGAAGGAGTCAACGTAAAAGTTTCACATGGGAAGAGTTTAATCAGGCAATAAAGAGGTATGGATTAATTAGACCAAAAATAACAGAGAAAAAGTACAAACAAATTAAATTAAAAGTTTGCTTTGAGTGATTACGGAAGCGAGTATATTTGAAGAGCCCGGTGCGGTAATTCCGCACGCCGGGATTCTGTGCGGGGTGCGTTGGGTAACCAACGCGTCTACCGCGACCTAATATTGTTTTATCATAATAAAAGATTTTAAAAATTCTTAAAGAAGGGTGATTTTATGAAAAAAAAGTTTTATTAAAAAATATTGCGTTCATATTAGCATTTTTCACAGTTATGTTAATAGGAGGCAATGTTGAACATGTATTTGCTACTGAACCGGATATGATACAAACTATAAATATTAATAATTTTAAAGAATCTACTGAAAAAGTTAGTAGAACTATTACTATTACTGATTCAAATATAATTTTCGACAAAAATAAAGCTTTTAATGAAGGTTTTACAATTAGTTGTTTTAAGTATTATTACCGACCTTAATAGTTGGATTTTAAATCCGGCAAAAGAGGTCGGTTTTTATATTTTTACCTTAACCCTACCAGTTACATAAATGTTTTTATATGCTATAATTGGCATAAATAAGGAAATGATTGCACAATGAAGGCTACTGTAAAATCACATATATTTGACTTAATTTTTGACATAGTGGTGGTTTTAGGAATAGTCTTTGCTATGACTTATATACTTTATACTAGTTATAAAAAGCCATTTGATATATTAGGCATGCTAAGATTTATATTGTTAAATTTTACTTATGTTTAGACTGTTTAACTTATCATGAACAGAAAAATTTAAAGAAGATTTTAACAAGTAAGAGTGGAAGAGAAATAATTCAAAAAAACAGAAAAAGTGTTGGAAATGCACTTTGGTTTAAATAATGAGAATTAATGGAGGCATTTCGTATGAGAAATATTACAGGTCAAGATAAGGTTTTTGAAAAATTAATGACTGAAAAGGAACTGATTCAGTTTAGTATGTTTTATGCTATACTAACAGCTGAGGATTCTTTTATTGTAACTAATGATAAAAATGTAATTATTGGACAAGAATGCCCAACCTCTCCTTTATGGATTTACATTAAGAATAATTTATCTAATGAAGAACGTGAAGAAGTGGTTAAAATCATATGTGAAAAACTTGCCTTTAATCCTACTCTTAATATAGATGGAGAAGAAATATATATTCAGCGGATTTTGCAAGAAGTTTCAAGAATCTCTGGCAGTTCTTTTCAGATAAGTGTTCCTAAAAATTCATATGTTTGTCATAAGCCTATAAAGCCTAAAATCATTAGTGGCAGTTTATCAAAAGCCAATGAAAATGATTTAGAAATTATTACTATATTATCTAGAGATAATTGGGAAGACATTGGTTTTGGAAATCTTACACTAGAACAAGCGAATAAGTTTGCACAGAGAAAACTAACCAGACCAGATTTTCACGTTTGGAGAAATCAATATGAAAAAGTTGTTGCTATGGCATCCGTTCATAAATATGGCAAAGTTGCAATAACTGATGGTGTTTTTACTGATAGAAATGAACGTAATATAGGTTATGCAAAATTTTTAATGTTTACGATTACAAAAAAACTACTAAGTGAAGGGATTTTGCCGATATTATATGCCGATCGTCGCAAACCAGTTTCAAATCATTTATATCAAAGTATTGGTTATGAATTTTGTGGTGAGGTTACAGAGTATAGATTTTTAAATCGTAATTAGTTAGTATATATTGTTATTTTACATGTAAAATAGTTATCTGCTGTAAATTATAATATTTTGAAAGATTAAAAGTATTTTGCAATAATGTGACAGTGAAATGTTTATTATAGTGAATACATGGGGAAAGAGGAGACAATATGAAGGGGTATATTTTAAAACAAAAGAAATTGCTAATTTTAAGCACTTTATTAACAATTTTAGTAGCGTCATGCAACACTAGCATGGCATTTCTTATGAAACAGTTGGTTGATATAGGTACTATAAAGGATATTAACAAATTTAAGATTACAATTCTTATTACAGGGGTAGTTATAATATCACTTTTAATTAGTGAATACTTTAAAAAGATAGTAAATAATATATTGATAAAAAAATGGTCAATGGACCTTAAAAACGATGTTTTTGATAAATTGTTAAAAAGAAATCCTAAAAATTTCAATAGTAGTAACTCTGGGGAATATATATCTACACTTACAAATGATATTAATATGATAAAAGAAGTATATTTTGAAAGTATAATTGCATTGATACAAACAATTATACAGGTAATTATTGGTGCATACGCTATATTTAAATTAGATATACTAATAGGAGCTTTTGTAGTAATTTTAAGCATTTTGCCATTATTTATTCCAAAGGTAACAGAAAAATATCTTTCTAGTAAAAAGGAATTTCAAGCGCAGAAGATTGGTATTTTTACCTCTAAGGTTAAAGATATTTTTGAAGGATTTCAAGTAATAAGAAGTTTTAATATTCATGATAAAATAAACAGGGAATTTAGAAGGATAAATTATGAAGCAGAAGATTCAGAACTTAAATACAAGAATTACAATAGTTTTGTAAATATATTAACAGCTTTCTTTTCATACCTTATGTTATTGGTTTCTCTAGCAATAGGAACATATCTAGTTATTAAGGGAAAAGCAACAGCGGGTATACTTATTGCATCTATTCAGCTTATGGATATTGTGGATATGGCAGTTTTAGATTTTACTTATGAAGTTATTGATTTAAAATCCATTAAACTTGTTAAATGTAAAATTATGGGCATTGTAGATGAACAAATTCCAAATGAAGAAGGTATGGAGAAGGAAACATTTAATGAAAGCATCGAATTTAAAAATGTATGTTTTTCTTATGAGAAGGATAAAGAAGTTCTTAAAAATATTAGTTTTTCTTTAAATAAGGGAAATAAATATGCTGTTGTTGGACAAAGTGGTAGTGGAAAATCTACTATGTTAAATTTGCTTTTAAGATATTATACAGAGTATGAAGGAAACATATATATTGATGGAGTTGATAACAGAGAGCTTAAACTCAGCAATTTATATAGATTAATATCTGCTATACATCAGGATGTTTTCATGTTTGATTCAGATATTAAGGATAATATATGTTTGTATAATGATTATAGTGAAGAAGAAATAAAGAAAGCTGTGGAGTTTTCAGGATTAAGTAACATTATTAACAACGTAGAGGGCGGAATAAACGCACTTGTAGGTGAAAATGGGGGTAACCTATCTGGTGGTGAAAAGCAGAGAATTTCTATTGCTAGGGCTATAATAAAGCGTACTCCTATTATTTTCTTAGATGAAGCCACATCTTCATTGGACAATGAAGCATCATGGAAAGTTGAAAATTCAATTTTGAACTTAAAGGATATTACAGCCTTGGTTATTACACATAAATTATCGGGGGATTTATTAAAAAGGTATGATAAAATACTAGTTATGAAAGATGGAGTTTTAGAAGAAATGGGAAGTTTTCATGAACTTATAAATAATAAATCATACTTCTATAATTTATTTAATATTGAAGCTAATGTATAGAAAGAATATTATTATGATATTGGACTAGTTGCAAATAAGTTATCTGTGTTACAATTTAAATACAGATAAAGAGAGTATTAGAGATTTAGATAAAGCATATACTAATTTCTTTAATGGAAGAGGCTTTCCTAAATTTAAAAGAAAGAAAAAATCAGAAACTAGATTTTATAGTAGATATGACAAAATTTATTTTCAAGATAACTTTGTTAATATTGAAAATATAGGTAAAGTTAAATATAGGGTGGATTATGATATTGATTTAGGAATATCTCAATTAGCAATAACAAATATAGATAAATTAAACACTAGGAATGTTAATAAAACAAACAAAGTTAAAAAACTAAGTAAAAAGTTAAAAAGGCTTCAAAGACAATGTTCAAGAAAATATATTATGAATAAGAAGGGAGAGAGTTACCAAAAAACCAAGAACATTGCAAAACTTGAAAAGAAGATTAAAAAAACTTCATAGTAAACTTAAAAATATTAGATTAAACCATATACACCAAGTTACACAAACGAAAGTAGCCGCAATATAACCTCTTTGCAGGAGGTTATAAAATGGGCAAAATCGGACATTATGAAGTAGGAAAGAAACAAAACTATATATTTATATAATCTTTTTATAAAGTTTTATAAGGTTTTTGGTAACGGTGGCAATTTGGTACAGCAATATACAAAAAAAATCATTCGAGAGACATTCATTAAATTGTTGAATGAGCGTCAACTTAACAAAATCACAGTTAAGGATATTGCTACAGAATGTGAGATCAACAGGAATACTTTTTATTATTACTATTCAGATGTATATGCAGTTTTGTCAGAGATTTTCCAAACAGAACTTCAGACAGTCATTGATGAGTATAATGATACACTCTCATGGGAGGAAAGTTTTATTGTGGCTACTAAGTTTGCTTTAGAAAACAGGAGGGCTATTTATCATGTATATAATTCCATGCAAAGAGAAGAATTAGAGAATTATATATATAATGTAGCAGGAAATGTCATGATTCGGTATGTTGATAAAGTAAGTGAAGGTACCTCAGCTTCTTCCAGGGATAAAAATCTTATTGCTTCCTTTTATCAGTGTGCTCTTACTCAAATGGTGTTACGCTGGATTTCTTCCGGAATGAGTGAAAATCCTGAAATTATTATCAGACAAATCGGGAAGCTTTTCGATGGAAACATTCTCTTATCCCTTAAGCGAAGTGTTAGTTTAAATGATATATGATAAAAATCAATAAGGGATTTCTTTTTTATCTAATGTAAAAGACATAAGAAAGTTATATCGTCCTTATGTTTGTTGTACCAAAGAATGCAGTAAATGTTGCTTTTCTTGGGCAATTTGCTGAAACACTAGATGATCTAGGACGTGATACTATGTTTACTATTGAATACTCTGGACCTACAGCTATGGAAGCAGTATATGTATTGACTGGAGTTGAAAAAGGAGTTCATGAAGTATTTAATTCAAGATATGATATCCGTTATTTGTTAAATGCAGGCTTAAGTTTATTGGATGGCGAAAAGCCACAAATTGATTTACCACCATTAACTAGACGTAAAATTTTAAAACAAATATCAGGAACAGAAATTGAAGAGTTGCTAAAGAAATATGGAATTAGATAGCCCATTTAAATGCTTGTTTTGATACAATAACAGCAATGATTTCATTAATAAAGGTTTCTAAGGATTGAATAGTGTTGTAATGTATCAACTAATTAAAATTCTAAATACCTAAGCTCTATTTTGCATGTGAGATTTTTGTATATGTTTACAATGTATACAAAACTATGTATAATTTAGGTGGATTATGAAAATGAAGGAGGAGAATGTTTTGTTTGATTTCATATCAATTGTAGGATTTTTGGCTTGCATAGTTTGTATTGTTATGGCAATAGTTTCTTTAATTAAAAAAAATGGCAAGGCTAAAAAATTTGCAAAAGGAATTTTAGTAGCTTTTATAATATTTATGGTAGGAGTTATTAATAGTCCAAGCTCAAAAATAGATAGTAGTCAATCTACCAAAGTAAGTAGTAATAAAAGTGAAACTAGATGCAGTAAATCCTGAATATGCGGTTATAAGTGTTGGAAAAGGTAATAGTTATGGACATCCAAGCAGTTCTACAATGAGTAGACTTCAAGCTAAAAAAGGTATTAAGATATTTAGAACAGATGAAAATGGTACTGTAATAGCTATTAGTGATGGAAAAAATATAAAGTTTAATTGCAGTCCAGGTACATATGCTGCAGGTGATAATAAACCCAGAGTAACTAAACCTGAAAAATCGGTAACTAAACCTAAAGAATCAGTAACTAGTTCTTCCAATAGGACTAATAATAAAGCGGTTAGTAAACCAGCTCCAAAGATTGCTCCAGCACCGTCGCAGAATAATGGACAAACAGTATATGTGACAAAAACAGGAGATAAATATCATAGTGGTAATTGCCAATATTTAAGAAAAAGCAAAATCCCTATTAAAAAATCACAAGCAATAAGTCAAGGTTATGGTAGGTGCAGTAAGTGCAGACCTTAAAATAAAAAACTCTGGTTAAGCCAGAGTTTTTTTAGCTTAAAAAATAACACTTATGATATTTAATGTAATATATTGTAAAAAAACTATAGGGTTTAAATAAATTAATATAAATAAATCACTTATTTGAATTAAATTGTAAAAAACAATTAAGAAAAGATTGAATTTTCAGAATATAAGTGGTAAAATTTACAGAAGGAACTAATTTTACAAATATGTAATAATTTATAAGATGCTTAAACTATTTTTTATTTATCAATTAAAAGGGGGCTTTAAATTGAAAACAAAAAAATTACTAGCATTAACTTTAGGGGCAGCACTTATATTTTCTACAGCAGTTGGGGGTTGTGGAAATAAAGATGGAAGTGAAAAGAATACTTCCAAAGAAGAAAAAATGGATAAGGATCAATACATGAACTTAAATTTAGGGGCAGAACCAAAATCATTAGATGTGGCTAGATCAAGTGATACTATTTCATCACAAATATTCTCAGAAGTATACGAAGGGCTAACTAGAATTGAACAGGATGATAAGGGTAAAGATGTTATAAAAGCAGCTGGAGCAGAGAAATGGGAGCATAATGAAGAGGGAACCCAGTGGACTTTCCATTTGAGGGATTATAAATGGTCCGATGGAAAACCAGTTACTGCAAAGGATTTTGAATATTCCATAAAGAGAACCTTGGATCCTAAAACAGGTTCTAATTATGCATTTTTATTATCTCCAATTAAAGGGGCAGATGAATACAATTCAGGCAAGGGTTCAAAGGATGATGTTGGAGTAAAGGCTGTAGATGATAAGACTCTAGAATTTACATTAAAGCAACCGTGTCCATATTTCTTGGATTTAACATATTTTAAATTATTCTTACCTCAAAGAGAAGATATAGTAAAAAAACATGGAGAAAAATACGGTACTGACAGTGAGACATTAGAAGTATATTGTGGCCCATTTGTTTTGAAGGATTGGACTCATAATAATCAAATGATTCTTGAAAAGAATGATAAGTATTGGGATAAGGACAAGGTTAAACTTGAAAAAGTTAACTTTAAAATTATAAAAGATGAGAATGCTTCATATAACTCACTTTATACTGGTGCAATAGACACTATGGGAGTTTCAAAACCAGAATGGATTAAGAAATTTGATGCTACAGGAAAATTTGAGAATATAAAAGGTTTCTTGCCAGTATCATGGTATGTAGGTTTTAATCAAAAAGAAAAATTATTTACCAATTTAAATGTTAGAAAAGCATTTTCACTAGGATTTACAAGAGAAGATTACGCTAATGTTATAACTCATGGTAGACATGAACCATCTTATGGCTGGTGTCCTCCAACAGTTCAAATTAGCGGTAAGGATTTTAGAGAAACGGTAGGGGAAGAACCTGTTAAAGCTATGGCTAAGGAGAATCCGGATGCAAAAGCATTACTTGTTAAAGGATTGAAGGAACTTGGAATGAACGAGGATCCATCAAAAATAAATATTACCATATTATTATCAGGGACAGACCAATATTATAGAACACTTGCAGAGTATGTACAACAAATGTATAAGAAAACTTTAGGAGTAAACATAAAAGCAGAATATGTAGAATGGCCAATATTCCAGAAGAGAACAGATGAAATGCAATATCAAATGGCTATCATGGGATGGCAGGGAGACTATAATGATCCTAATACATTCTTTGATATATGGATGACAGATTCGGGTATGTGTAAGACTGGATGGTCAAATAAGAAATATGATGAACTTATAAAGAAGGCTATGAGTACATTGGATGTAAAGGATAGAATAGAAGCGTATAAGGAAGCAGAAAGAATATTGTTAGTTGAAGATGTAGCTATAGCTCCAACAATTTATTCTAGAAGGAATACTTATAGATATAAATATGTTAAGAAATTGATGAGTCCGTTATTTGGCAATGGTGTAGAGCTTAAGTATGCTTATACTTCTGGAAGACAGAAATAAAATTTAAAATAGATTTAAATAAAAATAAAAGGAATCAGTTTATGGTTTATACATAAATTGATTCCTTTTATTATGCTTAAACACATAAAAATTTTTAAGTTGTTAACTTTTCACTCATATTGAGAATGAGAGATTTATGCTAATTATCCCAAACTTTAAAAATTTATGAATTGTAAATAAAATATTCACAAAAAATTTTTATTATATATATTGACTAACAGTCATTAAGGAATATAATAGTAAGTGTAATAAATGACTATAAGTCATATATTAAAAGTTAAGCAATTAGTAGGGGATGATCCATCGGTATTTATGTATGTTTTATTTGAAATTATATTAAAAATTATAGGGAGATGATTCATCTATTGATTACTTTGGTAAAAGATGAAGGTATTACGGTAGGTAGCTATCGGATAAATTTTAAAAGGAGATGAAATAATGAAAAGGTTTGGGAGGTTTATAGCAAAAAACAGGATTTTAGTAGTTGTTATATCTATATTACTTGTATTTCCTGCTCTTTACGGAATGATATCTACAAGGATAAATTATGACTTGCTAACTTATTTGCCTCAAAACTTAGATTCCATGAAGGGACAAGAAATACTAGATAAGAAGTACTCAGATGCAGCTACTTCCATGCTTATAATTGAAGACATGGAACCTAAGGATATAGTAAAGATTAAAGAAAAAGTATCCAAAGTAGAAGGTGTAAATAAGGTAATATGGGTAGATGATGTTTTAGATACTACTATCCCAAAGGAAATACTACCAGATGAAGCTAGAAAGTCTTTTTATAGTGGTAATTCCACAATGCTTATTATAAAGTTTAATGAATCACCATCCTCGGAGAATACGCAACAGGCTATAACGGACATAAGAAAATTAACTAATAAACAGTGCTTTTTAAGTGGTATGTCAGCTATAGTTAAGGATACAAAAGATTTAGCAGATAAAGAAACTCCATTTTACGTTTTACTTGCAGTTGTATTTTCAGTAATAGTACTTAGTCTTACTATGAAATCAGTAATTATACCGTTTATATTTTTAGCAGCTATAGGATTAGCTATACTTTATAATTTTGGAACTAATATATTCTTTGGACAAATATCTTATGTTACGAAAGCACTAGCAGCGGTATTACAACTTGGAGTTACTATGGACTACTCTATATTCTTACTTCACAGATATGATGAAGAAAGGGAAAAATTAGAAGATAAAAATGAAGCTATGGCAGATGCTATAGCGAACACTATAGTTTCTATAACAGGAAGTTCACTTACAACTATAGCAGGATTTTTAGCATTATGTGTTATGACCTTGGCTTTAGGTAAAGATATAGGAATTGTAATGGCTAAAGGAGTTATGTTAGGTGTAATATCTACAGTTACTGTTTTACCAGCGCTTATATTGATATTTGATAAACCTATTCATAAATTTAGTCATAAGACAATTTTACCAGAGTTCAATAAAGTAGCTAATTTAGTTACAAAAAACTATAAAGCTTTTATAGTTCTATTTCTTTTATTGTTCATACCAGCAGTGTATGGAAATAATCACACAAAGGTTTATTATAACTTAGATGAATCTCTTCCAAAGGATATGGAATCTATAGTTGCTACAAATAAACTTAAGAAAGAATATAATATGACAACCACTCACTTTATATTAGTAAATGATAAAATAGAGGGTTATAAAGTTAAAGAGATGGTTGATAAACTTGAAAAAGTAGATGGTATAGAAAAAGTTCTTTCCTATGATAAGTTTATAGGTTCATCAATACCAGAAAGTTTTATACCTAAAGATATAAAAGATATATTTAAACAAGGTGGCTACAATTTAATACTAGTAAATTCAAAATATAAAGCAGCAAGAGAAGAAGAAAATACACAAATAAATGAAGTTAATAAAATAGTGAAGAGTTATGATAAAGGGGCAATGGTAGCAGGAGAAGGACCACTTACTAAAGATTTAATAGAGATTGCAGATAAGGATTTTAAACATGTAAATGTAGTATCTATAGCAGCTATATTTGCTATAATATTAATCTTATTTAGATCTATATCAATTCCTATTTTATTAGTTTCAGCTATAGAACTGGCTATATTTATAAATATGGGAATACCATTCTATACAGGAACTACAATACCATTTATAGCTTCTATCGTAATAGGATGTATACAACTTGGAGCTACAGTAGATTATGCAATATTAATGACTACTAGGTTTAAAGAGGAAATAGGAAACGGATATGATAGATTTGAAGCAGGAAAGATAACTGTTAAGGGAACGGCAAAATCTATAGTAACTAGTGGACTTACTTTCTTTGCTGCTACAGCTAGTGTTGGAATAGTATCCAACATGGATTTAATAAGAACATTATGTGGAATGATTGCAAGAGGAGCACTTATAAGTATGGGAGTAATATTATTTATCCTTCCATCAATACTTATAGTTTGTGAAAAATTTATAAGTGTTACAACCATGAAGTGGAAAAATGGAGAGCAACAAAAGTTAGATGAAAAAACAGCTTAATTTGGAAAGGAAAAGAGGGGATTACATTGAAAAAAGGTATGTCAAAAAAAGTTATAAGTTTAGTTATGGTAGGAACAATTTTAAGTTCTAATGCTGTTTATGCAAAAGAATTAATTCAAAAGGACGAATCTGTATATGTAACTTTAGGCGTAGAAGGAGAAGTTAAAGAAAAGATAGTAAGTGACTGGTTGCACAGAGATGATGCAAACGGAAATATAGAGGATAAGACATTATTAAAAGATATAAAGAATGTAAAAGGTGAAGAAAAACCTGATATACAGGGAGATAAGCTTATTTGGAATACAGATAAAAAAGATATATTTTATCAAGGCAAGACAGATGCTGAGCTTCCAATAGCGGTTTCTATAAAATATGAATTAGATGGACAGGAAGTTAAACCAAAAGATATAGTAGGTAAATCAGGAAAAATAAAAATAAAAGTAGATTATGAAAATAAATCATATAAAACTGTAAATGTAAAGGGTGAGGATAGAAAAATATATACTCCATTTACTACTGCTACTGTAGTTAATTTACCAATGGATAAGTTTTCAAATGTAAAAGTGAATAGTGGAGAAGTTGTTTCTGACGGAAATAATCAAGCTATAACCTTTATAGCACTACCAGGATTAAAAGAAAGCTTAAGTATAAATAAAGATGTAGAAGACTTAATAGATTTAAAAAACAGCTTAGAGATAACAGCAGAAGTAAAGAATTTTGAAATGGGACCTATTATGATGACAGCAACACCTAAAATTCCAGAGGTTAAGGAATTTAAGGATGCTAAAAATTTCGATGAACTATTTGAAGGATTGGATAAATTAAAAGATGCCAGCACACAATTAGAAGATGGCAGCTTTAAATTAAAAGACGGCAGCCAAAAGTTAAAAGATGGACTTAATAAGGCTAATGATAAGGTAAGTGGTGTGAAAGGCATGATGGGTAAGGAGCAGGATAAAATTGCTCTTATAAAATCCCAAAAGAATGTAGAAAAAGAAAGAAAACTTATAAGTCATGCTTTCTTTGCGAAAGATTTAGATACATCTATATTAGATTTAGGAGAGGTATTTTCAGATCCTACAGTACAACAATTATTAGATAAATCTTTAAAAGATTATAAGGCTTTAGATATTAATTCTATAATGCAACTTCCAAGTGTTAAGGAATTGATGAGACAAGAGAATCTACGTAAGATGGATAAACTTGAGAAGGATGCAAGTGAATTATTAAATTATGATATGGGAAAACTTCAACCTTTGATGAATGTTTTAAAGTACTCAGATAGTTTAGGTAAATTAGCTAATAATGCATCTGCACTTTATAATGGAATAGATATTTCTAAAATAGATCCGCTTATAAAATTAGCCCAAAATAAAGATGTTATTTTAAAAATGGCAAAGGATGCTAATGATTTAGGAACTTACTTGAAATCTGATCAGTTAAAACCTATTATGGGACTTGCAAATAATAAAGATAAGGTAAATGGATTAATAAATGCCAGTACAGAATTGTCTAAAGTAGACTTGGAGAGTATGAAGGGATTTTTAAATGATCAAAGTGCGGGAGCAATGGAGTTTATAAAGGCTACCGATTCTCTAGAAACAGATAAAGGACAAATGTTGATGGCAAAAGTAAAGTCTAATCCAGCTTTAACTGATGAGGAAAAAACTCAATTAATTAAAATTATAGGTGCTTCTAGTGCTATGCGTGAGGGATTGAAGACTTCAGTTCCACAAATTGCCAAAGCTAAAGATAATTTAGAAAAACTATCTGGATTACAAGCAAATTTAAAAGATGTGGCACCATTATTAGCAGCACTTCCAGCTAGCATGGAGTATGTAACTTCTACTGTAATGCCAAAAACTAATGAATTGTTCAAGGAAATGGAAGGTATTAGTCCATATTTAAAAGGAGCAGAAGGAAGCATTAAGTATATTAATGCTATAATGCCGCAACTAAAAGGCTTTAAAGGTGAGTTAGACAAAAATAAAGAAGGTATAGAAACAGCTCAAAAGGCATTGAATCCTGAAACTTTAGCTTATATTAAAGAGCTTCAACCAGTTGTATCATCTATGAAAGCAGATTTGTATGCTAATGAGAAAAATATAAAAAATATTAAAGCCCTAATGAATGCAATGAATGCTAATGGTGGAATGAAGGAAACCTTAAACAAAATAAATACTTTAGAAAAAGATATGGAAAAGGCTAAACCAATAATAAATAAAATAGAGAGTAGCTTAACTAAGGAGCAAATGAATCAAATTAAGAATTCACCAGAATTAATAAAGAAATTAAAGAGTATGCAGAGAGATTTAAAGGATAGTGAAAAAATATTAGAAGTAATGCAAAATGCATTAAAACAAAAGAATATAGAGCAGGCTAGAAGTCTAATAAATGCTCTACCACAATTGTCTAGTGGAGTACAGCAGTTAGCTGATGGTTCTAATCAGTTATATGATGGACTAGATACACTATCTGCTGGTATGAAGAAGTTTAATGATGAGGGTGTAAATAAAATATATTCTGAATTAAAAGGAAAGACACCAGATGTAGAAAAGCTAATAGATATAAAGGACAATATAGTTAATTTATCTAATGAATATGAAAGTTTTACAGGAGTTACAGAAGAAATGGAAGGAAAAGTTAAGTTCGTAATGAAAACAGATGAAATCAAACTTCCAGAGAAAAAAGAAGAGGCTAAAAAAGAAGATAAAAAAGAAAAAGGTGGATTCATAGCTTGGATAAAGAACTTGTTCCACATTAAATAAAAGCTATGTTAATATGAAATGAAAATTTATATAAATACACCATAAAAAGTTTGCTATAAAAGGTAGATTTATAAGTAAAAGGCTATGCATATAAAGGGATTTATTCTCCAATTCATGCAGGGCCTTTTGTTCTATATGCAACTTCCATGTATTTTACAATAATTTATTTTTATGATTATCTCACAAAAAGCATTACATTACTTGAATTATGAAATTTCTCTGGAATGACTTGCATAAGAAGCAAAGGAACTATTTAAATTTATTGTTCCGAGCTCTTATGCAAGTCATGGAGGAGAAATTTCATAATTCCACCACATTGTACCTTTTTGTTGTTTAATCATTTTTATGAATTTGTGTATTGAATTTCAACTAATGGGAAAAATAATTCAAAAATACATTATACAAAGGTTTACATAGCTTGATTTATTTTTATATATAAACTAAAATTTTTATATATAAAGAGTTTTGTTTTAGAGGGAGTTTTGCTCTAGCTAAAAATTATAAATAATTTAAAGTGCAAAACTAAATATAAAAACTTTTACGAAGCCATCGTCCATTGTCTCGTTGCTAGTTAACATGATGTGAAATTTAAAATTGTGTGTAAAGATTTAGTTAAATATTAAATAGTTTAATAATTTAAACAGTTTACAGGAGGCCAAAACATGATAAAGGGATTAAAATTAGATTTAAGTAAAACAAGTCCTTATTTAAAAGAACAAGAAATAATGAATCTACAGCCAATGGTAACAGCTGCTCACCAAATGCTTCATAAGGGCACAGGAGAAGGAAGTGATTTTTTAGGATGGGTAGAACTGCCACAAAACTACGATAAAGAAGAATTTGAAAGAATAAAAAAGGCTGCAGCGAAAATAAGAAGTAATTCAGAAGCATTAATAGTTATAGGTATAGGTGGATCATATTTAGGTGCAAGAGCAGCTATAGAAATGTTAAGCCATACGTTTAACAATTCATTAAATATAAATAAAAGAAAAAATCCTTTGATATTTTATGTAGGTAATAATATAAGTTCTACATACATGGCAGATTTGCTGGAAACTGTAGAAGACATGGACATTTCAGTTAATGTAATATCAAAATCAGGTACTACTACAGAGCCAGCCATAGCCTTTAGAATATTTAAAGAGCTTTTAGAAAAAAAATATGGAAAAGCTGGTGCTAAAGAAAGAATATTTGCAACTACAGACAAGAAAAAAGGAGCACTTAAAACTTTGTCAGATAATGAAGGATATGAGACTTTTGTAGTTCCTGATGATGTAGGAGGAAGATTTTCTGTTTTAACAGCAGTTGGACTTTTACCAATAGCAGTAGCTGGAATAGATGTAGATGAAATGCTTACAGGAGCTAGAGATGCAAAAGAAAAATATATTACAGATGACATAAATAACAACGATTGTTATAAGTATGCAGCTGCAAGAAATGCCTTATATAATAAGGGTAAAAAAGTAGAAATGATGATAAATTATGAGCCAGCAGTCCATTACTTTGGTGAATGGTGGAAACAATTATATGGGGAAAGTGAAGGAAAAGATGGAAAGGGAATATTCCCAGCAGCAGCGGATTTTTCAACAGACCTTCATTCCATGGGACAGTATATTCAAGATGGACTAAGAAATATATTTGAAACAGTGATAAATGTAGAAAAACCAAGAAAAGATATTCAAATAAAAGCTATTGAAGAAGACTTAGATGGACTAAACTTCCTTGCAGGAAAAGATATGGATTATGTAAACAAACAAGCATTTAGAGGAACGCTACTTGCTCATAATGATGGAGGAGTTCCTAATATAGTTTTAAATGTACCAGAATTAACGCCATACTATTTTGGGTACATGGTATATTTCTTTGAAAAAGCTTGTGCCATAAGTGGATATTTATTAGGAGTAAATCCATTTAATCAACCGGGGGTTGAGGCATATAAGAAAAATATGTTTGCTCTTCTTGGAAAGCCAGGCTATGAAGACATGAAAGAAGAACTAGAGAAAAGACTTTAAATAAGGATATTGTGAAGCAAGTGCCGTAAGAAAAATCACACTTTAAGTCCGTGAAATAATTGTAATTTGGGACTAATCACAATACGCTAAGAACTTCTACATGTTTGCAGATTTCAATTCCCTAAAACCTTAACTCGCTCCTTGCGTCCCTCAAACAAGAAGGTTTCTTAACGGGAATTGAAATCTGCAAACATAAGAAGTTCTAAAGCTAGTTCCATAGTCCCAAATTTCAATTGTTTCACTCTCTTAAAGTGTGATTTTTCGGTTCATGCATAAGCTATCTATGGGGGAATACAGCTAACTAAAGGATGATTTTCCTCCACTACGTTGTGGAAAATCTTTAATTAGATAAAAAAAGTAAAATGAAAAGGGCTAAAATTATTTCATTAAATGAAATAGTTTTAGCTTTTCTCTTTAGCGATTTAAAAATCTTTTATTGGCGGCAGCCAGCCTAAATACGTAGGCATGATTAGGATTTATATAACTTATATTTCGCATGTATAAAATACCAATAAATTATTTTATTTGATTTTATAACTAACGCATAATTTTCATTACCGTTAAAATCTAAATATTTTTAATATTCATCTTGATTCCTCCAAACTAAGTTTTGTAAATTTAATAATATCAAATAATCTTAGTTTAGAGATATATTTTTAGAAATTATTTAATAGGTAATTTTAACCTGCGAAATGTGAGATATAAATTAATGTTTCACGGCAAAATATATTAGGCTTTATTTAGTGCTTTATTTTGACAAGCAATTATTTATTAGTCAGAAGTTTAACACTTAAAAGTTTTTTTGGCGTGAGCCTGTTGATTTATAATGAATGATCGTCATATAGGTTAAGAAACATAAATATGTATTATAATAACAAATTCTAACATCTAGAAACTATAACCTAGTACTAAAAAACATTTGATGACTAGGGAGTAAACGAAAGGCTCCGCCTAAAAAAATATTATGAGCGCTTTCTCATTTATTTACAAATTAAAGATTTTCCATAGCGTAGCGGAGGAAAATCATCCTTTAGTAGGCCATCTCCCCTAGAAGCAATGTACGCATGAACTGAAAAATCTGTCTTTAAGGTAACAATAAATATATTTTCTTAGACTATTGAGCTAGCCTTAGAAATTCTTTGTTTTCAAATTTCAATACCCGTTAAGAAGCTTTCATTGTTTGAGCGCCGTCAGAAGCGAGTTTGAAAGCTTTAGGGTATTGGAATTTGAAAACATTAGAATTTCTTGGCGTACTGCGAACAGTCTAAGAAAATATATTTATTGTGGACTTAAAGACAGATTTTTCTTATGGTACTTATTTCACAATATATTCTTATTGGGTGTATAATAAGTTAAAAAACGAGGTAATAAATATGAGAATATTAGTAGATGCAGATGCTTGCCCAGGAAGAGATATTATAGAAAGGGCAGCTAAAGAAAGCCAAGTGGAAGTAATAATGTTTTGTGATTTAAATCATGTGATTAAGAGTAGCTATAGTAAAGTTATATATGTGGATAGTGGTTTTCAAAGTGTTGACATGAAATTAGCTAATGAAGCCCAAAAGGGAGATATAGTTGTAACACAGGACTTTGGAGTGGCAACCATGGCATTATCTAAGAGGGCTTATGCAATTGGACCTAAAGGGTATATATATAATGATGATAACATAGATAAGCTTTTATTTGAGAGACATATTTCATCTAAGGTCAGAAGAGCCGGCGGAAAAACTAGCAATGCTAAAAAGAGAAGTGCGGAAGATGACAAAAGGTTTTATGAAAATTTAAAGTTTTTAATAGAGAAATCACTATCTGCAATAGATTACAGCTAATTTATTTATAAAAACTCTAGATACCATTAGGATTATGTGATAAAATCATTTTGACAAACTAATACGTTAAAGGAGTAGTATTATGATATTGATGAATTTTTTCGAAATATTGGGTACTATTGCTTTTGCTATTTCGGGAGCTTTGTTAGGAGTTCAAAAAAAACTTGATATTTTTGGAGTATCTTTTTTGGCAATGGTAACAGCTGTAGGGGGAGGAATATTTAGAGATATAGTTATAGGCACAATACCTCCAGCGGCTTTTCAAGATCCAAAGTACTGCTTAATAAGCATAGGTACTGCTGTAATAACTTTTCAGCTTCATAAGGATATGAACAAGCTTAGAAAGATAATATTAATATCTGATGCTATAGGTCTTGGTATATTTACTGTAATTGGAGCTAATGCAGCATTTTCCCATGGGATAAAGGGAATATTTATAGTAGTATCTACAGGATTATTTACTGGTATTGGCGGAGGTATACTTAGGGATGTAAGTGTTCAGCATATACCGATAGTTTTTAGAAAAGAAATATATGCTGTGGCATCTATTTTAGGAGCTTTAGCTTTTTACCTATGTTATAAGTATATATCTAAAGAAACTTCAATTTATATAGGTTTTATTGTAACATTTACTGTACGAATAATCTCCGTAAAGTATAATTTAAACCTTCCCGGATGTGAGCAAAAGCATGAAGACTTAACGGTGGGTTAGTATTGTTGTAGAGATTAGTTAGGTATGATGTGGTTTTTTTTATGTTTGTTTGAAATAGGGCAATATGCAATGTTTATATAAATTTCCTTGAGTAGTACTATATGGTATAATTATTATAATCATCATTTACTAGCTAGGGGGTTATATAAATGTCATATGTGGTTAAAAAATACATAAAGTGGACAAGTATATTGACGGCTATAAACTTAATAGTAGCTGCCTTAATATGTTGGTTTACAGGTAAGAGGAATATGGGGAATTACAGTACTATTTTATTTTGGACATCAGGAGTAATTATGGCACTAGGAGGATTTTCTTTAACTGGTAGTATAGGTGGTCGAAATAACATGGGGTATCAAAAGGCTAGAACCGTTGGTACTCAAGACCAACTTAAGAGGGTTAAAGAAGATTTGGATGCTACGGAAAAAGACATGAAATTCATATTAATAGCAGGTGGTGCTGGATTAATTGGATTTTTAGTGAGTGCATTAATTTTAAAAATTTAAATATAAAAGTAATCACCTCAGATAAACGTAATGCTGAGGTGATTTTATATATAAGGTACATGAAAAGAAATAACAATTCAAATATACTAGCATACTGACTTGTTATTATTTGAATGTGCCTAAACAAAATTCTTATTTTCAGGAGGAGTTTTTTTACTTATATGAGCTTAGAAAATAATATTCATGGGTATGCTGCAGTTGTGTTTCCTTTGGTAGAAGGAGAAAATAGACTGTAGGCATCATGGCATAAATAAAAAAATAGGGGATGAGTACATGCGTATAGGTATTGATTTAGGTGGAACTAGTATAAAAGGTGGCATAGTGGATGAAAAGGGTAGTATACTTTTACAAAAAAGCTTGAAGACAATAAAAGGGAAAGATGAGAATGGAGATAAAATTTGTAATGGTATAATACAAATTATAAGGGAGCTTATTAAAGCAAAAAATGTATCAATCGATGAAGTAGAATTAATAGGTTTAGGAATTCCAGGAAATATAGATTATCAAAGGGGTATAGTAGGAAGGTGTGTAAACTTAGGCTGGGAAAATGTACATTTAGGCAGCATATTGGAAAAGGAATTTGGTAAAAGAGTCCTTATTGATAACGATGCAAATGTAGCTGCTGGTGCTGAATATTTATTTGGAAGCTCAAAAGATAATAAAATATCGCTTTTAGTAACTTTAGGAACTGGTGTAGGTAGTGGAGCTGTATTAAACGGAAAGATATACAGAGGGATAAATGGAGCTGCCATGGAATTAGGTCACACTATTGTTGGAGAAAACTTTTATAATTGCTCCTGTGGAAATAATGGATGTTTAGAAACATTTACTTCCGCAACAGCTATAATTAAGTATGCCATAAAATTAATAGAAGAAGGCAGAAAAACTATTATCACTGATAGTGTAAATGGAGAGTTACATAATATAGATGCAAAAATAGTTTTTGATGCGGCTAGAAAAGGCGATGGGGTTGCTTTGGAGGTATTAAATAGATTTATAAAATATTTAGCTATTGGTATAAATAATGCAATAAATATTTTAGACTTAGATTCAGTTGTAATAGGCGGAGGAGTGTCTGCAGGGTGTGATTTGTTTATAGATAAATTAGTAAGTGAGATAAATAAGATCAAGTTATATAAAGATACATCTCTTTGTACTATAAGAAAAGCTACTTTAGGAAACAGTGCTGGAATTATAGGCGCTGCTATGCTTGATAAGATATAATATAGAATTGAAAGGGTTAGGATTAGCATACAAAAGGTACAGAAAGAAAAGTTTTAAGTACATAAGAAGTATATAAGGTGGAGTGATTACTCTACCTTAGGCACGTTCAAATAAATAACAAGTCAGTATGCTAGTTTATTTTGTGTCATACTGCGTCAGCAGAACCCACCGATAGTTCTACTAGCGGCGGAAACTGCTTCCTTGTCTGACACAAAATATACCTGCATCTTTGACTTGTTATTTATTTTCATGTACCTTATTTAAATTCAGGCATATCTATTTCATCCTTTATGCCTTCTGGATATAATAAAGCGTTGTTGGTTCTTTCCATAATATTATAACCAAGTTTAGAAATTTGAACGTCTATATTTTTCTTTTTATAGGTATAGTCCGGATTGTAGTTTTCAAAATCCTTAATCATATTATCACTCTCCATACTTGTGAACTCACTCACCGCCTAAAATGTGGGAGCTTCCTGCTTTCTAGAGTTAGTAACATATACTCTTCATAGGCTTAACATCGGGTAGAACCAACCTTATATATACAGTTATCAAAGAACATTTATACAAGTGTATTATATACGTTTTTTATTAATAATATACTTGTAAGTTATGGTATTTTCAGAAGTGTATAGAACACTTCTGAAAATAGTGTTATCCATTGAGCTGTGGTATTAAGAAATTCATATACAATATATTGGTTTGAAATTTAATAGCAAACCAATGTGTTGTAGAATTTATTCTTAGTGCGGCAGCCCCATTTTCATGCAATAATATTAAAATAGTTGCTAAAATGCAAAATTTGTTAAAAAAATAAACTATAATATTCCTAAAAATTGAAGGGTTTATAGTAAATAAATTGAATATTACAATATAAACTATTAAAATTATTGTTATAAAATATATAAGTATAGTATAATATATTTATATACATAATATGGGTGAGCACTGTAAATTAGGCATATTTAATAATTGGTGGTATGATGGGGGATTGATTATGAACGAAATAAATATTAGGTGTAGTTTAGAAAGTCCTCAAGATAAGCAAAAGGATATATTACTTACAGTAGAAGGCGCAGAAGAAGAAAATTTACTTTATAAGTTTCTTATAGGTAGGGATGGTACGTGGAAAACACTGCGAGATTTTCAAAGCAATAATAATCTTTTGTGGTGTCCAGAAGAGGATGGAAAATACATAATAATGGTACAAGCTAAAAAGCAGGATAGTAGAAGTGGTTTTGATTATGTAAGTAAAATAGAGTACATTATAGGTGAAGATAAAGAAAGACTGATAAATGGTTTATATATAAATAAGGAAGATGTAAATTTAGGCGATAAAATAACTATTACTGTAGAAGGAACTAAAATTCCTTTAATGTATAGATATTGGATAAGAGAAGAGGATAAATGGGAATTAATAAAAGAATATTCACCAGAGAATATGTTAAATTGGACTGTTTTGAAGCCTGGTATACAGCAGGTATTAGTAGAATGTAAAAATTTAGATTCCGATAATAGTTGTGATGATTTTCAAACTGTGTCTTTTAAGGTAAGAGACATAAGAAAGCTTGAAATAACAGACTTTAAGTGTTTAACTAAAAATTTATTAAAGGGAAAAGAAATACTATTTCAAGTAAATGCTTCTTATGAAGATAGTAGAATGATTTTATATAAATTTGTAAAAATATATTCAGATGGAAATGTAAAATGTATTCAAGATTATTCTACTAAAAGAACTGTATCTTATACTGAAAATGAAGGTGGAGAATTTAAACTTTTATGTCTTGCTAAAGATATGTATTCCACAAAAGAATTTGATGATAGGGCTATCATACTTTATAAAGTTAAGCAATATGAAAAAATTAAAATACAGGCTTTTACTACAGATTTAAGTTCCCCTCAAATATGTGGTACAGATATAGAACTTAAAGCTATAGTTAAAGGTGGAGAAAATTTATTATATAGATTTAATATAAAGGGTCCGGAAAATAGGGATTCTGGGTATATTGAAAGTAATAAATATATATGGAAACCGGAGGAAATAGGAAATTATACTGTAGTGCTGTATGTAAAGGATGAAACCTTTGAAGGTGAATACGAGAGCAAAGAGAGTTTGGAGTTTAATATAGATGAAATAAGTGCGGAAGATGTAAAAATAGAAGATGTGATTTATGAAAAAAGAAATGCATATTTAAAAAAGCAAGTTATAAATGTACAAATAGAAGCTTCAGGTGGAATAGAACTTAAATACAGTTTCATTGTAAGAAAAGGCGCCAAGGAAGTTGAAAAAGTAAATTATGGAAGTTGTAATTGGGTGAATTTTACTCCAGAGGAATGTGGAATTTATGAGTTAGAAGTAAGAGTTAAGGATAAGTATTCTAGAAGAGAGTATGATACCCATGAAATAATTAATATGGAGGTGAAAGATTATTTACCAGCTAATATAGATTATGTTCTTACAGATCCAAGAGAATTCTATATGGTAGGAGATGAAATAAGATTAGAGGTTATATGTCCAGAGACACAGGATACTATGGTTAAATATATATTAAAAATAAATGGACATCCTGTGGAGGAAACAGATTATATATATAGTAAATTATATAAAATGTTGCCAAGATGCAAGGGTATTTATCAGTTAGATATATATGCAAAAAATATAAAGAGTACTGAAGAATATGACAGCAAAAAATCTATTAGAGTATGTGTAAATGATTGTTTCCCAGTAACTGACACAAAACTAAAAAGTAATAAATTATGCTTTAATATCAATGAATGTGTAACTTTTTCTGTTAGTAGTGAGGGTGGAAAAGATGTGGTATATGAATTTTATCTAATGGAAAAAGGAGAATGGAAGAGGGTTCAAAGATACAATAGAAAGGAATATTATAGTTTTATTCCTTTTTCACAGGGAATTTACAAAATATTAGTACTTTCAAAGAGTAGATATAAAAAACAGGCTTATGAGGATTATGATAGTTTTCAGTTTTTAGTTGAGGAGCCTAAAGAGCAGCATAAGATGGAAAAAAATGATGAGGTAGATGTGTATGTATAATTTCTGTATTAAGTTATGGGAGTTATTGTTCGAATATATAAGTAGTAGGAATACGAGGTGATTTTATGAGAATAGAAGATACACAAAATGTATTATTTATGAAAATGTTTATGGATAGCTTTAGCAATCAAATAGGAAAGGATTCTCCTGCATTTTCAGTTATGTTAGAAAGTATGTCTAAGGCTTTAGAGGGAAATGAAAGTTTTATTTCACAAGGAAATAGTTCACAAATCAAAAATATGTATAGTTCCGAAGGCTCTAGTATATTAAGCAAAGATATGCAAAATACAGTTAGTCAAATAAGAAATGAAATAAGTAGTGAGATGAGAAATGAAATAAAAGGTGGAAACTCATCAGATAAAATTAATAAAGCAATAAAAAATGCTGCCGCTAAATATGGTGTTGAAGAAAGTTTTATAAGGGCTGTTATAATGCAAGAGTCTTCTTTTGATCCATTATCAAAGTCTTCTGCTGGAGCAATGGGTCTTATGCAACTTATGCCTGGCACAGCAGCATCTTTGGGAGTTACAAATGCTTATGATATAGACCAAAATGTAGATGGAGGCACAAAATATTTAAAAGGATTATTAGAATCCTTTGGAAATTGTAAAGAGATGGCCTTGGCTGCATATAATGCAGGACCTAATGGAGTTAGACGAAGAGGTGTTACATCTCCAGGAGAAATATATAAGTTGCCTCGTGAAACTAGAGGTTATGTGGATAAAGTTATGAAATACTATAAGGGAGCTCTTTAGAACAATAGTTTCTTATAGGGTTGAATTATAAAGAATTTAATGCTAAAATTTTTTAATATGAATACATGTAAAAATGAAAGCCATAATATAATTATGACTTTTATTTTTTTCTAAAAAGTAAGGGGGAGATGAAATTGGAAAGATTGGATAAGGTTTTATCTAATTTAGGGTATGGAACGAGAAAAGAAATAAAATCTTTTGTAAAAAATGGTCTTGTGACAATAGATGGAAGTGTGATAAAAGATAATGGAATGAAAATAGATCCGGAAAAAAATAAAATCGTTGTAAATGGTGAGGAAGTAATATATAGAAAATACATATATCTTATGATGAATAAGCCAGATGGGGTGGTATCAGCTACTTTTGATAAATATGATGAAACTGTAGTAGATTTAATTAATCCAGAATATCAAATTTTTAATCCTTTTCCTGTGGGAAGATTGGATAAAGACACAGTGGGGTTATTGATTTTAACCAATGATGGTGAGTTAAATCATAAACTTATATCTCCTAAATACCATGTGGATAAAAAATATTATGCAGAGATAAATAAGCCACTGGATGAAAAAGATGTGGAGGCTTTTAAGGAGGGGATAGTTATAGATGATGGATATAAATGTATGCCAGCTAAACTGGAAATAATAAATTCCAGTGAGGATGGTGCCGAGTCCTATGTGACTATACAAGAAGGAAAATTCCATCAAGTAAAAAGAATGTTTCAGGCAATGGAAAAAGAAGTTGTGTTTTTAAAGAGAGTTTCCTTTGGTAGTTTAGTTTTAGATGAGAATTTATCAGAAGGTGAGTACCGAGAATTATCAGGAGAAGAGATAGATATATTGAAGAGTTGTAAAAACATTATATAGAATATGTAAAAAAATGAAGGATTTCATTTAATTTTAAAAATGTTTACAATTAATTCTGCAAACACTATTGCTTTTTTGTCTTTATTTTAATATAATAATATTGCAAGGATAAATGAAAAGATAAATAGCCCCCTTTTTATTTATCATCAAAACAGCCCCGCCCCAAGGGCTGTTTTTGTTTTATGTTTTATTTCTTAAATATTAGTTATGTAAGATTTATAAAATATATGTAATAATATAGGAAAAAATTAGATAGAATATTATACTAAATGACAGGAAAATTCAAATTCTCTAGGAGGGTTTGAATTTTTTATTAATTTAATAGATTAAAGTCGTACAAAATGGTAAAATATATATATGAATTATTACAGGGAGTGAGTAGCAATATGAGTGGGGAGTATATATCTAAATTAGAAAATGAAGAAATGGATTTTTTGTTTGACGCTATATTAAAGTTAGAAAACAGAGAAGAGTGCTATAGGTTTTTTGAAGATGTATGTACAATCAATGAAATAAAAGCCTTAGCACAGAGAATGCAGGTAGCAAAAATGTTGATGGAGAGAAGGACCTATTTAGATATTGCAGCAACTACAGGAGCAAGTACTGCTACTATAAGTAGGGTAAACAGATCATTAAACTATGGAAGTAACGGTTATAAATTAGCTTTTGATAAGTTGAATTGGAACCCTTAAAATCAAAACGGTTTAATTAACAGTACCTGTATGTGAGGCACGAGGATATCCCCAAAATTTTCAGGATTAAATCGTGCTTTTATTAATTTTAAGCTGATAATGTTTGATATAATGTAAAGATGTCTATTATAATAATATAAACAAAGTTCTTAGTTTTAGATGGGGTATTACAGTAAGTAGCCATGAGATAAACAAAGTTCTTTTTAATTAGGAGGTAGCAGATGGAATTAAAAAAACTTTTAAATAGAGAACAGTATGAAGCAGCCAGTACTATAAATGGCCCTCTTTTAATACTAGCAGGGGCTGGTTCGGGTAAAACTAGAGTATTGACCTATAGGATAGCTTATATGATCCAGGATTTAGATATATATCCTTCCAGCATATTAGCCATAACCTTTACCAACAAAGCTGCAGGAGAAATGAAAGAAAGAATAAAAGCTTTAGTAGGAGATGTGGTGGACAGCATGTGGGTTTCTACATTTCACTCTAGCTGCGTTAGGATTTTGAGAAGAGAGATAGACAAAATAGGCTATAATAAGAATTTTGCCATATACGATACATCAGACCAAAAGGTACTTATGAAAGAATGCATGAAAGAATTAAATATAAATGATAAGGATATAACTGATAGAGAAATTTTAGGCAAAATATCAGATCAAAAGAACAATTTGATTTCTGCTGAGCAGTTTAAAGCAGAAAATGAAAGAAATTATAAATTAAATAAGATAGCTGATGTATATTTGCTATATCAAAAGAAGCTAAAAAGTAACAATGCTTTGGATTTTGATGATTTGATTTTTAAAACTGTAGAATTATTAAAGAAACATAAGGATGTCTTGGAGTTCTATCAAAGAAAGTTTAAATATATAATGGTAGATGAATATCAAGACACCAATAGAGCACAGTATGAACTGGTAAAATTACTAGCAGCAGGTCATAGAAACATATGCGTGGTGGGGGATGATGATCAATGTATTTACCAGTGGAGGGGTGCAGATATAAGAAATATATTAGATTTTGAAAAAGACTATGCTGATGCTAAGGTGGTAAAGCTTGAGCAAAATTATAGATCTAAAGCTAATATACTAAATGCTGCCAATGAAGTTATAAGAAATAACGCTCAAAGAAAGAATAAAGTACTTAGGACAGAGATGGAAGATGGAGATAAAATAAACATATATAGAGCATATTCAGATATGGATGAAGGTATGTTTGTATGCAAAACTATAAAGAATATAATGAAAGAAAATGATAAAAGTTTTAAGGACTTTGCTATACTTTATAGAACCAATGCACAATCTCGTGTCTTTGAGGACATATTTATTAAAAATGCTGTACCATACAGAATAATAGGTGGATTAAAATTCTATGATAGAAAAGAAATAAAGGATATATTAGCTTACTTAAAACTTATAAACAACCCTGTGGATGATGTGAGCTTAAAGAGGATAATAAATGTACCTAAAAGAGCTATTGGGGATACTACAGTAGACAAAATACAACGCTTTGCAAATAGTATAGATGATTGTCTTTACAGCGTCATATTAGATGTGGAAAATGTGCCAGGATTAAGTTCAAGAAATATAACATCTATAAATAAATTTACAAGCCTTATAAATAGCTTCATAGCTAATAAAGATGAAATGATGGTTTCAGAGCTTATAGAGGAAATAATAGATAAAACAGGATATTTAGATTCCCTTCTAAAAACAAATACTATAGAGGATAAGGCTAGAATAGAAAACTTAAAGGAACTGGTTTCCGCTGCAGTAGAGTTTGAGAATACTTCAGAGGATAAAAGCTTATTTGCATTTTTAGAACAAGTTACTCTAGTTTCAGACATAGATAATTTTAATGAGGAAGCAGATTCCGTGGTGCTTATGACAGTACACAGTGCTAAGGGGCTTGAATTTCCAGTGGTGTTTATGGTTGGCATGGAAAATGGGGTATTTCCAGGGATGGCTTCATTAAATGATTTTAATGAAATGGAGGAATCTAGAAGGCTTTGTTACGTTGGAATAACAAGGGCTAAGGAGCAACTGTACATGACGTCGGCAGAAAGTAGAAGGGTATTTGGAAGAACTGTATGCTATGAGGAATCAGATTTTATAGCAGAAATACCACTAAAGTTAAGGGAAAGAGTAAATCTCCAAAACAATGATCCTAGAGTTATGGCCAGAAGAAGCGTGGATACAGGTCTTAGAAATAATCCTCATAGCCTTAGAAATTCTTTCAAATCATTTTCTAATTACTCATCTAGAGAAGATAGTAATGTATGGAATGAAAGTAATGAAGGGAAAGAAGCTAGTGAAAATGAGATAGTAGAAGGAAGAAAAGTTAAGCATTCTACTTTTGGGGTGGGTACTGTAGTAAGTAAAAAAGTTACTGATAGTGGAATTAAAATCACTGTGGTATTTGATAGCTATGGCATAAAGAATTTAATTTATAATAAATCCATATTAGAAATACTGTAAGGTACATGAAAAGAAATAACAAGTCGAAAATTCTAGTATATTTTGTGTCAGACAAGGAAACAGGTTCCGGCGCTACTAGGACTATTGGTGGGTTCTGCTGACGCAGTATGACGCAAAATATACTAGCATACTGACTTATTATTTATTTCAATGTGCCTAAGTGGTGTGAGGTGAAATTTTTGGACAAATATATTGAAAGAATAAAAGAATTAGTGCATGTACTAAATAAACATTCATATGAATATTATGTATTGGATAATCCAACGATATCAGATAAGGAATATGATGAAATTTATGATCAACTTGTAAAACTTGAAAAAGACACAGGATTTATATTGCCCTATTCTCCAAGTCAAAGGGTGGGAGATGGTATATTATCGGGATTTGAAAAGTATACTCATAGGGCTAAACTTTGGAGTCTTGATAAATCACAGGATATAAATGGTATAATTCAGTGGCATAATAGAAATAAGAAAGCTGTGGAAGAATACAATAGAACCCATGAAGAAAAACTACCTGAGTTAAAATATATAGTTACAAAGAAGTTTGATGGTCTTAGTGTGAATTTAACTTATGATGAAAGTGGTGTACTAAGTAAAGCAGCTACTAGAGGAACAGGGATAATAGGAGAAGATGTAACAGCCCAGGTAAAGACTATAAAATCAATACCTCTTAAAATTGATAATGGAGCAGTTGTAGAAATACATGGAGAAGCTATAATGACAAAAGAAGCTTTTGAGGAATATAATAAAAATGCCCAGGTTCCCCTTAAAAATTTAAGAAATGGGGCTGCTGGTGCTCTTAGAAATTTAAATTTAAAAGAAACCTCTAAAAGAAATCTTTCAGCTTTCTTCTATGATGTAGGATACAACGAAGGAAAAGCATTTGAAACCTATAGTGAAATGATGGATTTTATAAAGAAAAAGGGACTTCCTGTAGATGATTACATAAAGAAATGTGAAACTATAGAAGATATAAAAAGAGAAATAGAGTATATAAATAAAATTAGAGGGGAATTGAACTATGATATAGATGGAGCAGTTATAGCTATTGATAACATAAGAACTAGGGATGTGCTAGGCTACACAGTAAAATTCCCTAAGTGGGCTATAGCTTTTAAATTTGAAGCAGAGGAAGCCACCACTACTCTTTTGGATGTAGAATGGAATGTGGGTAGAAGCGGTAGGGTAAGCCCTACGGCTTTACTAGAACCAGTGGATATAGCAGGGGCAACGGTTAAAAGAGCCACATTGAATAACATGGATGATATAGAAAAAAAAGGTGTCAAAAAGGGCTGCAGAGTGTTTTTAAGACGTTCTAATGATGTTATACCAGAAATAATTGGTGTAGTAGAGGAGAGTCTAGAAGGAGCAGAAGATATAAAACCACCTGAAAAGTGTCCTTATTGCGGCAGTGAAGTTGTAAGAGACGGAGCACATTATTTTTGTGAAAATACACTGTCTTGCAAACCACAGTTAGTGAAGAGTATAGTTCATTTTGCTTCAAGAGAAGCTATGAATATAGAGGGATTTAGTGAAAAAACAGCAGAACAACTTTTTGAAAATCTAAACATCAAATCCATAAGTGATCTTTATAATGTAAAAAAAGAAGAATTGTTGACTTTAGAGAGATTTGGTGAGAAAAAGGCTCAAAATCTAATAGATTCAGTGGAAAAAAGTAAGAATCCTGATTTAGCTTCATTTATATATGCACTTAGTATACCTAATGTAGGTAAAAAAACTGCCACAGATTTAGCTAATACATTTAAGAATTTTGAAAGTTTTAAAAATGCTAAATTTGAAGAGCTGATCCAAATTCAAGATATAGGTGAAACCGTGGCTAAATGTATTGTAGACTTTTTTAGTGATTCATTGATAAGTAAAAGTGTAGATGAATTATTTAATGTTGGGATAAAACCTTATTTTGAAGATGTAAAAATAGAAGAAAATAATTTTAAGGATAAAACTATAGTGATAACGGGAAGTCTTCAAAAATATAGTAGAACAGAAATAAAAGACAAATTGGAGAATCTTGGAGCTAAAGTGTCATCAAGTGTTAGCAAAAAAACAGATTATGTTTTAGTGGGGGAAGCACCAGGATCTAAATATGAAAAAGCTTTAAACCTAGGAATTAAGATTATTACGGAAGAAGAGTTTGAAAAGTTAGTATAAAAGTGCTTAAAAAACTAAAAAAGTATAAAATAGCTTAATATAAATAAATTACCTTATTTACAAAAGACGAATAAACAGTTAATATAAATTGAATAATATAATTGAATGTAAATTTCGCATTGAATACTGATTATTGTAATCAATTATTTCACAGTCAGCAGTAATGCGAATTATAAATTACAATTAAGTTAATTTTAAAAGTAATTATGTAAGCGGAGGAAGAAAAATGAGGAAGGTAATTGATATTTTAGGATGGGTATGTGTTTTTATAACAGTAGTGGTTCTCGTCATAACGCTGTTAACTACATATCAATTTATATACCTAAGGCATTTTAATACTTACAGGATTATTCAACTGTGTATATTTTTCACGGCAATCACTTGGTCTATTAAGATGTTTATCCAAAAGCCGGACCATTCCAATATAATTTATCCTTTATTGTACATGCTTTTAGCAATGGGAACTATATTTTTTATGTATATTGGAGTGTATTAGTAGTTAATAGTTAATAGGTAATTTTATCCCTAGTCGTTGTGTATAAATTGCTAGTTTTATCTAAGATTAAACTAGCAATTTATACTTAAAGGCTGGGGATTTTGTTTAATGTAAAATAAGAATACACAATCCTAAAATTAATAGAGGATCATATATTAGATATTTGGAAATTTGTTAAAAAAAACAGGTATGTAAAAATAAAATTTTTGTGGTAAAATAGAAATGTTATGTTATATAATAATTAGATTGGTTATAATTAATACAAACAGGAAGTGAGGGATAATATGTCAGTTTCAAAAAAAGATGTTGAATATGTAGCAGAACTTTCAAGATTAAGTTTCAATGAAGAGGAAAAAGAAGCTCTTGTAATTGATTTAAATAATATCTTAAATTATATGGAACAGTTAAATGAATTAAATACAGATAATGTAGATATAGTGGTAAATCCTTACTATATGGAAAATAAATTTAGAGAAGATAAGGTTACGGAATCTATGGAGCTTAAGGATGTTTTAGAAAATGCTCCAGAAAAACTAGAGGAATATGTAATGGTTCCTAAGATAATAGAGTAAGGCACATTCAAATAAATAATAAGTCAGTATGCTAGTCTATTTTGCGTCATACTGCGTCAGCAGAACCCACCGATAGCCCTACTATCGGCGAAACCTGCTTCCTTGTCTGACACAAAATATACCAGCATCTTTGACTTGTTATTTCTTTTCATGTACCTGATAGCTTTAAATAAGGAGGTATATAATGGATTTTTATAAATTAAAAGCCCACGAGATAAAAAAATTAATAGAAGATAAAGAAGTAAAGGCTGAAGAAGTAACAGCAGCTTTTTTAAATAGAATAGATGAAGTGGATGAAAAAGTAGGAGCTTATCTTTATGTAGCTAAAGAAGAGGCTTTAAATAAAGCTAAAGAAGTAGATGAAAAATTGGCTAAGGGCGAAGAAGTAGGAAGTCTTGCAGGAGTGCCTGTAGCAGTAAAGGATAATATAAATGTAAGGGGAATGCAAAACACTTGTGCTTCTAAAATACTAGAAGGATATGTGGCTCCTTATGATGCCTTTGTAACAAAGAAATTAAAGGAAAGCAATGCTATTATATTAGGAAAAGCTAACATGGATGAGTTTGCTATGGGATCTTCTAATGAAAATAGTGCCTTTAAACCTGTTAGAAATCCATGGGATTTAACTAGAGTTCCAGGGGGATCTTCTGGTGGTTCTGCAGCTTCAGTAGCAGCCTTTGAGGCAGCTCTCTCTCTTGGAACAGAAACAGGGGGATCTGTAAGACAGCCAGCTTCTCTTTGTGGAATAGTTGGATTAAAGCCAACCTACGGAAGAATTTCAAGAAATGGAGTGGTAGCTTTTGGTTCCACTTTAGACCAAGTGGGAACTTTCGGAAGAGATGTACAGGATTGTGCACTTTTAACAGGAGCCATAGCAGGCCTTGATAGTGGAGATTTCACTACAGCAGATGTGAAGGTTCCAGACTATACAAAATTCCTTACAAAGGACATAAAAGGAACTAGAATAGGTGTGCCTACAGACTTTTTCCAGGGACTAGATGATAAAATAAGAAAAAAAATACAAGAATCTATAGGAGTATTAAAGGAAAACGGTGCTATAGTTGAAGAAATTTCACTTCCATTAGCAAAATACTCTTTAGCAGATTATTATATTATAGCTTGTGCAGAAGCTTCCTCAAACCTTGCTAGATTCGATGGTATTAGATATGGATATAGAGCTAAGGATTTTAAAGATTCTGTGGATATATACTTTAAATCTAGAACAGAAGGTTTTGGAGAAGAAGTGAAGAGAAGAATAATGCTTGGAACTTATGTGCTTTCAGCAGGATACTATGATGCATATTATAAAAAGGCATTAAAGGTAAGAAAACTTATAAAAGAGGAATTTGATAAAGTATTTAAAAACTATGATGCTATAATAACACCAACGTCACCTACTACAGCATTTAAAATAGGTGAGAAAACAAAGGATCTACTTTCAATGTACTTATCAGATATATACACAGTACCTGTTAATATGGCAGGAATACCAGCTATATCTGTACCTTGTGGCATGGTAGATGGACTTCCAGTAGGAATGCAAATTATGGGGAATTACTTTGAGGAAGAAAAATTATTTAAGTTAGCATATAGCTATGAACAGTCAACAGATTATCATAAGGAAATGCCAAGAGTATAAAGGAAGGTGAAAAACATGGAGTTTGAAGCAGTTATTGGACTAGAAGTTCACGTGGAACTTGCAACAAAGACAAAAATATACTGTGGTTGTACTACAGAATTCGGAGGGAAACCTAATACACATGTTTGTCCTATATGTATGGGACTTCCAGGTTCACTTCCTCAGCTTAATAAAAAGGTAGTAGAATACGGAATGAAGGCAGGAATTGCTTTAAATTGTTCTATAAATAAAGTAAACAGAATGGATAGAAAAAATTATTTTTATCCAGACTGTCCTAAAAATTATCAAATAACTCAAGATGAAATTCCTCTATGCTACGATGGATACATAGATATAGAATTAGACAATGGGGATAATAAAAGAATAGGACTAGAAAGAATTCATATAGAAGAAGATGCAGGAAAACTTCTACACACAAAATTAGGAACACTTGTGGATTATAATAGAGCTGGAATTCCATTGGCTGAAATAGTTTCAAAGCCAGATTTAAGAAGCCCTAGAGAAGCTGTATTATATCTTGAAAAATTAAAGAGTATATTACAAGCCACAGAAGTATCTGATTGTAAAATGGAGCAGGGTTCTTTAAGATGTGATGCTAATATATCCGTAAGAGAAAAAGGTGCAGAGAAGTTTGGTATAAGAACAGAGATAAAGAACATGAACTCTTTTAAAGCTTTAGAGAAAGCCTTAAACTATGAATTTGAAAGACAGACTAAGGCGGTTGAAAATGGCGAAGAGCTTAGAGTGGAAACAAGAAGATGGAATGAAACTAAAGGCATAACAGAAGTCATGAGAAGCAAAGAGGAGGCTAATGACTATAGATATTTCCCAGAGGGAGATTTAGTTACTATAAACATAGCTGACAGCTGGATAGAAAGAATTAAAGAAGAAATACCAGAGCTTCCTTATGCAAAGGTAGAAAGATTCTTAAAGGAATATGAGATCCCTAAATACGATGCAGAAGTAATAGTGTTAGCCATGAATATGGCTGATTTCTTTGAAGAAGCTGCAAAGGAAAGTTGCGATGCTAAAGCTGCATCTAACTGGATAATGGGCGACATATCAAGACTTATGAATGAAGAGCTTTTAGAAGCGAAGGATCTTAAATTTAATCCAATGCAATTAGCGGAACTTATAAAACTTATAAACGCTAAAACTATATCTAATGCTATAGGAAAAACGGTACTGGAAGAAATGTACAAAACAGGAAAAAATCCTAAGCAAATAGTAGAAGAAAAGGGATTAGTTCAAAATAGTGACGAAGGAGCTATACTAGAAGTTGTTAAGCAGGTTTTAAAAGATAATCCTAAGTCTATAGAAGATTATAAGAATGGTAGAACTAGAGTTACTGGATTCTTAGTTGGTCAGGTTATGAAAGCCTCAAGAGGAAAGGCAAATCCTGAAATAGTTAATAAATTAGTAAATGAAGAAATAGTGAAACTATAGAAGAACTAAACAAAGTTAAGAAAAAGGGCCTACAAATTTTATTTTGTGGCCCTTTAAAAAATTGTTAGGGTATTAGGCACATTCAAATAAGATACATGAAAAGAAATAACAAGATTATTTGAATGTGCCTAAATTCTTTAATGGTTATTATCCTTTAAGATATTATGAATATAAAGAATAATAAAGAATATGCACATATTAGGTTCACTATAAAAAGAAAGTTTTTTCTGTTTAAAACATTCTTTCTTTTTATTAAACTCTATACTTTTAACAAAAATAGGGGCATACTGAGTATTTTCTGGTGTGGATATATTAGGCATTATAAAGTATTGTTCCTCTAATAAATCCTCAGACTTAAGTGAAAAGTTTTTATACCTTTCTACATCATCTAAATTTGGGGCTTCAGGCCAGCTTAAAATTACACCAGAGTTTACTAGTTGATATTTAAATATATTATGAAGTATAGAATTATATTCCTTAAAATCTTTTATTGTAGATTGAATCAATAGGCAATTTAAATATAATATGATTTCTAAAGAAGAAAATGTATTTTTTTTATCATCAGTTGAATAATAGAATATACCTAAGTTTTCATCGTATAATTTTATTAGGTCATGAAAGATTTTTTCACTTAATTCTTGGAATTTTATAACAGGCATAAATTTATTTATAGAGGTTAAGTTTATAAATAAAAGAGATTTTTCCTCTATAGGTTTTTTAATCTCCTCTAAAGCTGTGTTTTCGTATTTATTTAGCAATAGGTCACACACATCTAAAAGCAGTAATTTAGCATTTTCCTCTTTAGAATAATGATAAAATACGTTTAGACCAAAACAAATTTTATTTAATTCTTCTAAGGATAAAGTATATAAATCATCTTTAAATTCTAAGAACATTTTTAGTATATCCAGTGAAAATTTTTTGAAGTCTTCACTATATTTGTCTCCATAACAGGAGTATTTATAGTAAGCGGCCATAAATAGAGCTTGATCTGAAAATTTGAATTTTTTATTTTTATCTTCAAATACTATATTTTCAGAGAATGTTTCTGTAGAATCTATTTTATTTACAAACACACCTTCTGGATTTCTAAGATAAGAAGCATAAAATAAAAGTTGATTTCTACATATGGACATATATAATTTATAGTACAAGTATTTATCTTTACATATGTTTTCAAAATTCTTGTAGTGATCCAGTAATTCTAGAAGACAAAGGGTCATAAAGGCATTGGAAGAGGGGGGTACTTCTTTTTTAAACTTTTCCTCATTCCACATTAAATTTCCATATTCCTCTACTAATTTAGAATCTGCTTTTTTATAGATGCATAGTAGTGGAGAAAATCCTTTAATTATGTTAATATCGTTATTAGAAAAAGAGTTGTCCTTTAAATCTTCTAAGGGAATTGCAATTCCACATTTTGAATTTAAAACTATATGTTTTAATGATTCCTTAGAAAGGTGAAAGAGTTCGCTGATAATACTATCTTTATTGATACTACTTATCCTTAAAAAAGGACCAATATATTTCAAAATATATACACCACCTAAAATTAATCCTTATAAGAATATATGAAAGTTTGCTGCAAATATTGCTTGTTTATTAAAAAAAGATTAAATAAACTTAAGGAGTGAATTATAAAGTGAAAAGATTGGTAGTAGCTAGTAATAATGAACATAAAATTGAAGAAATAAAAAATATACTTTCTAAATTTGATTTGGAAGTTTTATCTCTAAAGGAAGTAGGAATAAATATTGATATAGAAGAAACAGGAACTACATTTATGGAAAATGCTTATATAAAGGCAAGTGAAATATATAAAATAGTAGAAGATGCTATGGTTTTAGCTGATGATTCAGGATTAATGGTGAATGCGTTAGGTGGAGCACCAGGTGTATATTCAGCACGTTTTGCAGGAGAGCATGGAAACTATAAAAAGAACAATGAGAAGCTTTTAGAAATGTTAAAAGGTATAAAGTATGAAGATAGAAAAGGTAAATTCGTATGTGCAATGGTTTTAATACTAGGAGAAGATAGAACTATAAAAGTTCAAGGAGAAGTGAATGGTTTTATTGTAGAAAATCAAGCTGGAGAAAATGGATTTGGATATGACTCGTTGTTTTACATACCAGAATATAATATGACTTTTGCTCAAATGGATGGGGAAATAAAGAATAAAATAAGCCATAGAGCTAGAGCTTTAAGAGAACTTGAAGATAACGTAAGAATTGCAATGCAGGGGGAATAAGAGTGAAAATAGGCATTATAAGTGATACACATAGAAATTTAACTTGCATAAGTAAATTAGAGGATATATTTAAAGGAACTGATATGATAATACATTTAGGTGACAATGTTAAAGATGTAGATGAAATATCTAGTCATTTCAAATGCCCACTTATAAGTGTAAGAGGAAATTGTGATTTTACCAATAAGGTACCTGATGAAATAGCAAAAGAAATAGGTGGAAAAAGGTTTTTTATAACCCATGGACATAAATATGATGTTAAGTGGGGAATAGATAAATTAAGATATAGAGCACTAGAATTACAAGCAGATATAGTGTTATTTGGACACACTCATTGTTCCATGAATCAATGCATTGAAGGTATATGGTATGTAAATCCAGGAAGCCCATCTTTGCCTAGGGATGCCAGTAAAACCGTAGCCGTTATGACAATTGAGGGTGATAAGGTAGATATATCCATAATGGGAATAAACTAAAAAACACAAAAAAAATTCTAAAAAGGTATTGACGAAATAGACAGTATAGTGTAGAATAATCATTGTCGTCGGGAACAAAACATCTGAAATGAAAAAGATGAAGTTTTCATAGACAGTGATTTCGGGGTGTGGCGCAGATGGGAGCGCGCGTGGTTTGGGACCATGAGGTCGCAGGTTCAATCCCTGTCACCCCGACCACAAAACCTGCGGGTGTTGCTCAATGGTAGAGCGCCAGCCTTCCAAGCTGGACACGAGGGTTCGATTCCCTTCACCCGCTCCAGGATATGCGTCTTTAGCTCAGTTGGATAGAGCAACGGCCTTCTAAGCCGTGTGCCGGGGGTTCGACTCCCTTAAGACGCACCAAAAGTGTGCCATTAGCTCAGTTGGTAGAGCACCTGACTCTTAATCAGGGTGCCCAGGGTTCGAATCCCTGATGGCGCACCATTTATTTAAATATGGTGGATGTAGTTCAGCTGGTAGAGCACCAGATTGTGGCTCTGGGTGTCGTGGGTTCGAATCCCATCATTCACCCCATATATTGGGATGTCGCCAAGTGGTAAGGCACTAGACTTTGACTCTAGCATTCCGTAGGTTCGAATCCTGCCATCCCAGCCAAAATGATCTACTAGCTCAGTCGGTAGAGCACATGACTTTTAATCATGGTGTCCGGGGTTCGATTCCCCGGTAGATCACCAAAAATGCAGGTGTGGCGGAATTGGCAGACGCACTAGACTTAGGATCTAGCGCCTACGGCGTGGGGGTTCGACTCCCTTCACCTGCACCAATAAGCGGAAGTGGCTCAGCTGGTAGAGCGCCACCTTGCCAAGGTGGATGTCGCGGGTTCGAGTCCCGTCTTCCGCTCCAATAAAACCTGCGGGTGTTGCTCAATGGTAGAGCGCTAGCCTTCCAAGCTAGACACGAGGGTTCGATTCCCTTCACCCGCTCCAGGATATGCGTCTTTAGCTCAGTTGGATAGAGCAACGGCCTTCTAAGCCGTGTGCCGGGGGTTCGACTCCCTTAAGACGCACCAAAAGTGTGCCATTAGCTCAGTTGGTAGAGCACCTGACTCTTAATCAGGGTGCCCAGGGTTCGAATCCCTGATGGCGCACCATTTTTATAAAAATACAATTTCGGGGTGTGGCGCAGATGGGAGCGCGCGTGGTTTGGGACCATGAGGTCGCAGGTTCAATCCCTGTCACCCCGACCACAAAATTTGCGGGTGTTGCTCAATGGTAGAGCGCCAGCCTTCCAAGCTGGACACGAGGGTTCGATTCCCTTCACCCGCTCCAAGATGTGCGTCTTTAGCTCAGTTGGATAGAGCAACGGCCTTCTAAGCCGTGTGCCAGGGGTTCGACTCCCTTAAGACGCACCAATTATTTAAATATGGTGGATGTAGTTCAGCTGGTAGAGCACCAGATTGTGGCTCTGGGTGTCGTGGGTTCGAATCCCATCATTCACCCCATATATTGGGATGTCGCCAAGTGGTAAGGCACTAGACTTTGACTCTAGCATTCCGTAGGTTCGAATCCTGCCATCCCAGCCAAATGATCTACTAGCTCAGTCGGTAGAGCACATGACTTTTAATCATGGTGTCCGGGGTTCGATTCCCCGGTAGATCACCAAAATGCAGGTGTGGCGGAATTGGCAGACGCACTAGACTTAGGATCTAGCGCCAACGGCGTGGGGGTTCGACTCCCTTCACCTGCACCAATAAGCGGAAGTGGCTCAGTTGGTAGAGCGCCACCTTGCCAAGGTGGATGTCGCGGGTTCGAGTCCCGTCTTCCGCTCCAACAAAACCTGCGGGTGTTGCTCAATGGTAGAGCGCCAGCCTTCCAAGCTGGACACGAGGGTTCGATTCCCTTCACCCGCTCCAAATGCGCCTTTGATTTAACAATTAAAGGCGCATTATTAATGAAGAGATATTTGTTGCGCCCATAGCTCAGTTGGATAGAGTGACAGACTTCGAATCTGGAGGTCGAGGGTTCGAATCCCCCTGGGCGCACCATGTAAGGCAAAAACGTAGGGCACCTGTATCAAGGCTTTAGGAGATTTAGTAGATTCCTTAAAGCCTTCTTTTTTTACCGATATTTTTAAAACGGCGGCAAAAATAAATAAAAAATTAAATAGACAGTATTTTATCTATTTTTTTAGCAACTTCTTTTTGCATATCTGGTAGGACGTGTGAGTAAGTATCTAGTGTCATAGACACAGTGGTATGTACTAACCTTTCAGCAACTACTTTGGGGTTTACTCCAGCTTTCAAATTTTCTTTTAAGTATATGATCCTTTAGATAGTTTTTTAATAGTGCTATTTCAAAGTCAATGAATACTTCTATTTTTATTTCTTCCTTTTGAGATTCGCCAGGAATTCAATAGGTCTTAAAGGTGATGCATTAAAAGTAGGTAAGCATTGGTAGATATTTGGTGTGTCCTTTCTGTTGTAGTAAGAGAATTAATAGAGAAAGATAAAGGATAGTTTACAGAGAGAGCATATAAAAAAGTTAATAGGGCGTTAAGGCAGAAATAGAAACTGTTATAAAAAGAGGGTAATACTCCTAATATGTAGAAGTGCTTATATTGAAGGAGGAATTGATATGAGTGATAATGCAACAGAACAGTTAGGTGCTTTTTTTAGTCAAAATACTTATAGACTTGAAACAGTAATTAAGCTATTAGTAAACAAAAATATTATAACCAAAGAAGAATTTAATAAAATGGCTAATGACATTCTAGAATCCAAAAAGAAACAGCCAAAAACAAAAACTGACATAGTAGATAAATTAAAAGACAGGGTGTTTTTAAAGTAAAAAAGAAAATATTTAAAATGGAGTTGGTAAGGAAATTAACTGAAATGTTAAATTAAGATTTTTATACATGGATATGTGACGTTGAATGGTAATAGTAGAATAATCTACAGTAAGAACTCTAAAAATTATAAAGTGTTTAACAAAAATGCTTGCATAAAAAGACAATTATTGTTATTATATATGTATAAATTTGGTATGAAAGGTTATAAAATGGAAAGGTGGTTTCATATCAAAAAATAAAGAAGAACGGGGAAGGTTGCTATGAAATTAAATTTACAGAAACAAGAAGTCCTAAATATTTTAAAAGCTATAAGAAGTGAAAGAGCAGCAGCTAAGGAGTATTATGATGAACATAAGGAAGAGGAGAAAAGGGTTGGCGTAGCTTCACCGGAAGAATGGAAAGACATATATAATTCAATAATTAGTCAAGCTCATGAAGAGGACGAGCTTACTATGATTGAACTTATGAAATAAGTCCTAAGCCTTAGGGCTTGGGCTTATTGCTTATTTTTTTATACAAAACAATAAGCCGCACATTAATGTACGACTTAATTTTTCAATTAACAGATTAAACAGAAAGGATCATATCCATATCCTAATTATAATTTTAAATCTTCTATATTGCAACAATAATTAGTAAATTCAGCTATTCAAAAAGACGATAGAATAGAGTTAATCAATAGACTAAGCAAATACAACTAAGAATAAACTATAAAAGAGGAGAAATGATAGGTTCACAGAATATATAAATTGAAGATAAAATAGTCTATTGAGGGTGATGGGTATGGATAAAAATAATAGGCAGTTACTACAGACGGTTTTAGATGTAGCTTATGATGGTATTGTAGTTGTGGATAAGGAAGGATATATTACCATGATGAATAAAGCCTACAGAGAATTTTTAGGAGTAAAAAAGGCTGTAGGCAGACACGTAACGCAGGTTATAGAAAATACTAGATTGCACTTGGTATCGAGAACGGGAAAAGAGGAGATCGGTGAACTTCAGGAAATAAAAGGAAGGTATATTGTAGCCACCCGCTTTCCTATAATAAAAAATGGAGAAATTCAAGGTGCTATAGGGAAAGTGCTATTTAGAAATGTAAAAGAACTTAATGATATATATAATAGAATAAATAAAATGGAAAAAGAAATAAACAATTATAGAGGAAAGCTAAGTTCTTTAAATAGAGCAGTATATTATTTTAATGACATAATTGGCTCTAGTGAGGCAATTAATGAAACAAAATTACTTTGTAGCAGGGTGGCAAAGACTAATTCTAACGTTTTACTGTCAGGGGAAAGTGGCACAGGGAAAGAACTATTTGCACATGCTATACATAATGAGAGTAATAGAAAATATGCCCCTTTTGTGAAGGTTAATTGTGCAGCTATTCCTATGGATCTTTTGGAATCAGAGTTGTTTGGTTATGAAAAAGGGGCTTTTACAGGAGCTGCTAATGGAGGAAAGATAGGAAAATTTGAGATGGCTCATGGAGGAAGTATATTTTTAGATGAAATAGGTGATATGCCATTTCATATGCAGGTGAAGCTCTTAAGGGTAATACAAGAAAAAGAAGTGGAAAGAATAGGCTCAATGGGGCCTAAAAAGGTGGATATAAGAATAATATGTGCTACCAATCAGGATTTAGAGAAATTTGTTAAAGAGGGTAAGTTTAGAGCAGATTTATATTATAGGCTTAATGTGGTAAATATAAAGATTCCTTCTCTAAGAGAAAGAGGAGGGGATATAGTTGAATTAACGGATTTTCTAATTAAAAAAATATGTAGTGATTTAAATAAAACTATAAAAGGTATTTCAAATGAAGGTATGGAGAGCTTAAAAGCTTATTATTGGCCTGGAAATGTAAGGGAATTAGAAAATTCCATAGAAAGAGCTATTAACCTTTTAGAAGAAAATCAGCTAATACATTCAAGTCATTTGCCAAAAGAAATAACTGGTAAGTCAGAAGAGAAAATAGTGACTTTAGAGCAGTGTGTGTTCGAAGCAGAAAGAAAAGCTATTATAAATGCTTTAAAGGTTTATAGTGGTAATAGAAGTAGAACTGCAAAGGCTTTAGGCATAAGCAGATCCACTCTATATGAAAAAATGGATAAGTATAAAATTCTGTAATATAAGACTGCTATGTTAAAGATTTAAAATTAGAGATTCAAACTTAGGGTATAAAATTAGCCACTATAAAGCTTTATAAAAATAGTGTAAATTTAACCAAGAATTCCTAATTAGTTGTAAGTAAATGAGGGAGATTTCACTGTGTGTACAATAAATAGTACAAGGAAAGGTATGATAAGATGAAATTGTACGAAATTTGCTACAGTTTTATTGAATAAACTAGAAATTGTATGGAAAATCATACAATTTTGAGTATTAATAATGAGTATTTTGGTTTTAATTAAGTAAAAAATTTTATAAGCATATAAAAAATGGTTATTGTTGTTGTAATAGATTTGGAGCTAGTAGTTAATGTACGTACATTTATTATGATATGAATTTATAGAAAATTTTAAAAATTCCATAAATGGCATGAATATTGCTTTCATAACTTGATTATGCATAATGTTTAATAGACTAAGGGGGTTATGAATATGGGTAAGATAAAAAACATAGAAGAAGCGTTGAAAATGATTAAGGATGGAGATACCATAGCAATAGAAGGTTTTGTAGGTAGTGGACATCCTGAGGAAATTACTTTAGAAATGGAGAAGAAGTTCTTAAAAGAAGGAAAACCTAAAAATTTAACACTTGTTTATTCGGCTGGACAAGGAGATGGAAAAGAAAAAGGACTTAATCATTTAGGGCATGAAGGATTATTAAAAAGAATAATCGGAGGACATTGGGGACTTGCTCCAAAACTTCAAAAATTGGTTTTAGAAAATAAAGCAGAGGGATACAATCTTCCTCAAGGAGTTATAAGTCATTTATTTAGAGACATAGCAGCAGGAAAACTTGGAACTATAACACATGTGGGACTAAAAACTTTTGTAGATCCAAGAATACAAGGTGGTAAATTAAATGAAATTTCAAAAGAAGATTTAGTACAACTGCTGGATATTAACGAAAAAGAATACTTATTATATAAAGCTTTTCCTATAGACGTAGCTTTAATAAGAGCAACTTACGCTGATGAAAATGGAAATGCATCATTAGAAAAAGAAGTGGCTCCTTTAGAGAGTCTTGCTATGGCTCAAGCTGCCAAGAATAGTGGGGGCATAGTAATTTTACAGGTGGAAAAGGTAGTTAAGAATGGAACACTAGATCCTAGATTTGTTAAGATACCAGGAATGTTAGTAGATGCTATAGTAGTTTCTTCGCCAGAAAATCATATGCAAACTTTTGGAGAACAGTATAATCCATCCTATTCAGGAGAAGTTAAAGTTCCAGTGGAAGCTCTACCGAAAATGAATTTAGACGAAAGAAAAGTAATATGTAGAAGGGCAGCTAAAGAATTAGAGTCAGGTACTGCCATAAACCTTGGTATAGGTATGCCGGAGGGAATTGCTATGGTAGCTAGCGAAGAAGGCATAGGAGGGCTTAATCTGACTGTAGAAGCAGGTCCTATAGGAGGAATACCTGCAGCTGGACTTAGCTTTGGAGCTTCTACCAATGCAGATTGTATAGTAGATCAGCCTTCACAATTCGATTTTTATGACGGTGGTGGCCTAGATGCAGCATTTCTAGGACTTGCTCAATGTGATGAAAAGGGTAACATAAATGTTAGTAAGTTCCACACAAAAATTGCAGGTTGTGGGGGATTTATAAATATAACTCAAAATTCTAAAAAGGTTATATACTGTGGAACTTTTACTACTAGAGGATTAAAGGAAAAAGTGGAGCAAGGGAAATTAACTATATTAAATGAAGGAACAGTTAAAAAGTTTGTTAATAAAGTAGAACAAATTACATTTAGTGCAGAATATGCTTTAGATACTGACCAGTATGTACTATATATAACAGAAAGAGCTGTATTTAAACTTCAAAAAGAAGGTTTAGTTTTAATAGAAATAGCACCAGGAGTAGATCTACAAAGGGATGTATTAAATCAAATGGAGTTCAAGCCAATCATATCTCCAGAACTTAAACTTATGGACGAAAGTATCTTTAAATAATATTTTGATTATTTTAAAAATACTAATAAAGGAAATATTAAAATGTTATAGAATAATTTCAAGAGGTGAATTTCATAATTCCATTACATTCTACCTTATTGTGGGTTAATCATAATATAACATTATGTACCTCTTGGAATTTAATTGTTAAATTCAGCTATATGTATTTGTCACTGTGGAAAATCACCTTTAATTTATAAATATAATGTGCTGGTTTATACAATCCTTATCTATAGTATTTAGGCACTATGGTCAACAAAGGATTTAGGAAAATTAAAACAGAGAATATAATTTCACATTGTGACATTATATTCTCTATCTTTTTATATTCTAAAATTTTTCAATTGAAAAAAGGGCTAGAAAAGCGAAGCTAATTGAAGCTTTGCCCCACTGAATTCTGGCCTATAAGTCATAAATTGTTCAGTAATTTATATTTACCTTACTGGTTTTATGAACATTTGAGTCCAATAATAAACTCCAGATGAGGTCTTAGCAACTCCTACACCTATTTGTGTAAATGAAGGGCTTAGAATGTTTCCTCGGTGCCCAGGAGAGTTCATCCAGCTATTCATAACTTCTGCGGGAGTACGTTGACCGTAGGCTATGTTTTCACCGGCAGAAGAAAATCTCAATCCAAAATTTTGCATCATATCAAAAGGAGAACCGTAAGTTGGTGATTGGTGAGAGAAATATCCCTTATTTATCATGTCTTGAGATTTATATCTTGCTACTCTTGAAAGTTCCCAGTTAGCACTTAGTGGAGCAACTCCTGCCTTACTTCTTTCTATATTTACAAGACGTATTACTTCATTTTCAATAGTTTTTATATCATCGATATTTGGTATATTTATCTTTTGTCCTGGATATATTAATGCAGGATTTTTAATTTGAGGATTAGCTTTTGCTAGCTCACTTAATCCTATTTGATATCTAACAGCAATTTTCCACATACTGTCCCCAGAAACCACTGTATATGTGGCTGGAGATGCAAATACAGTAGTAGAACTGCAAATATATAGGAATAAAGCAGCAAAGTAAGTTAAAAAAATTTTATTTACAGATGACTTTTTCATTTTTACACCGCCTTTAGATTAATTCATAGTTCACTTATATTTTTAATTTATTATAAAATTTTATGCTAGCATTAAGGAGGCATTTTTGTAAAAAAAATATAAATATTAAGAGGAAAGTAACCTTGCTTTGGAGAACTTAAAAATAGGGTTTTAGTTTTATAAGATAGTTTTTTAGTGGGAATTTAAAGTTGAAGGGGGGACAGTTTAAAAATAATTTGTATAAGTTGTTACTAAGATTTAGATAGTTTTATATTATTTTAGCGGTTCTTACTAAGGCACATTCAAATAAATAATAAGTCAGTATGCTAGTCTATTTTGCGTCATATTATATCAGCAGAACTCGTCTATAGTCCTACCAAAGGCAGAAACTGCTTCCTTGTCTGACCCAAAATATACAAGCATCGTTCACTTGTTATTTCTTTTTATGTACCTAATTTAAATCTAAAAATTTTGAAGGGTGACTTAAATGGGAAAAGTTTTATATGTTGACTTTAATTTTAACAAAGAGAAAAAAGAAAAAATGTATGGTAAGAATTATGGAGAAGTAAAGAAGTTAGAAGATATTACAATAACTAAAAAGAAAATAACTAAGAAAAAAATAACCAAAAATAAAATAAATAGGGACACTTTAAAGGGTGTATTGTGGCTAGTTACTTTTTTTACCATATATGTTGTTTCGGAATTTGTATCTAAAGACATTAAAAAAAACTTAACCACTTTGAATTTATTTATTTTAATAATAGGTATAGTTTATATAACCTATAGGTCTAATTATTGTAATGGCAAGATATTGGGAGAGGGAAAATTAAAAAAAGATATAGAAAATAAAAAGAGCAAGTACTGCTCATAGCAAAACACTTTTCTTCAGAGTAATTACCAATTATGCTTTTTTTAAAAATAGTTGTTAATAAGTAAAACCGCTAGATTATATAATGATAAACTGGCGGTTTATTTAAGTCCGTTATGAGTAAACTATGATAATTAAAACAAATTTTTCATTTAGCGCTTTATATTATTTTAATGTTTTAAACTCATAGCCTTGAGATTTTAAGTATTCTATAATCTGAGGTAGGGCATCAGCAGTAGTTTTCTTGGTACTTGCATCGTGCATTAGTATAACTATATGATTCTTTCCAGATGAGGTGCTTTTTATATTAGAAAGAATATTTTGTACAGGTACATTTTGACCAGCTGCATCGCCGCTAGATACATTCCAATCTATATATCTTACACCTTGAGATTTAAGTTTTTCTTTAAAAGGATTTTTTCTTTTTTCGAAAGAACCACCTGGAAATCTAAAAAGCTCAGTTTTAAACCCATTTCCAATATTATTTTCAATAATATTATTTGCAGTGTTAAATTCTTGCATGAAAGAAGGAACACTTCTATAAATATTTTTATAATCATGAGTGTAAGAATGGTTTCCTATAGAATGTCCTTCTTCAAATTCCCTTTTTAATAAATCTCTATTTTGTTCTGCTAGTTGACCTAATACAAAAAAAGTAGCTTTAACATTATATTGCTTTAATGTATCTAATATTCTAGGTGTTATATTTCTAGTAGGACCATCATCAAAAGTTAAAAAAGCAACCTTTTGACCATCTTTATGAAAAGCTTGATCAGCAAAGACATTATAATCATTTTTATCCATAGTTTTACTGCTTGTACCATTTTTTGCATTATCTTTGTTAGTTGCATTGGACTTTTTATGGTCTTTAGTATTTTCACTGTTTTTGTCTACTTTTGAATTTATTTCTTTTTCATTTGAAGTAGGTTCTTTTTCTGTAATATTTTTTTTACTTGAAGCTAATGAACTTGTGCTAATAGTAGCTACGGCTTTTTTAGAATTATTATTTAAATGTTTAAAAATTAGTAATGAACATATTATAATAGCGAATAATATAAAGACACCTCCATACAATTTTAGATTGTGTCTTGACCTATGTTTTCTTTTCCTATTTATTCTTCTATCTCTAGGTGGTTTATTATCCATATAGTTGCTCATTTTAAAACCTCCATTCGCTTAATTTATCTGTACATACTCAGCTAATTTTATAGTATAACTTCTATTAGACAAAAGGGTTACAAAATAGAAAATTTAATAGAAAAATTTATATTAAAAGTATTCCTAAAGAAGCTTTATTCTTCATTTTCAATTTTACATTCTACATTTGAAAGACTTGTAAAGAGGTTTTATCTTTAAGTTTTTATTTTATAACTTACTTAACTTCTGCAAAATAAAAAGTTGAATTGGTACTATTACCAAAAAATAAATATGGCACACTGACTTTTTCCGTGTAAAATATAAGTTACAACACAAATATTACCCGGAGGTGGTCAGTATGCCAAATAAATTTAATAATATTATATCCATTAATGATGAACTTTACAATTACTTAAATGATGTAAATTATGGAATGAGTAAACCGCAATTTCATCATATAACCACTATTATTAATGGATTAATAAATTTAGATGGCACAAAGTCTTTACTTAAAATCTCAGAACATATACTAACTGCTAAAAGTAGTAGCTCAATATATAGATTTTTGAGTCACTCCAAGTGGGACGATAGTCTCATTGATAGAAATCGCATTAACTATTTAAATTTACATTTCAATAAACTCATAAAATCAAAATCCGTAGGATTCTTAGTGATAGATGATACCGTGAATCCTAAAATACAAGCAAAGAAAATGCAAGGATTAAGCTATAATCACTGCCATACAGAAGGTAAAACTCTTTGGTCTCACTGTGTAGTTACTTCTAATTTTGTTGCAGGGAATATGTCTATCCCTTTAACCTACAAGCCTTATTTAAGTGAAGAAAACTGCAAAAAACACAATAAAACTTTTATGGGAAAGTCGGATATAGCTTTAAATTTTATTAGTTCTTTTGAAAAACCTACTAACTGCGATAAAGTATATTGTCTTGTTGACAGTTGGTATACTAGCGAAAAGTTAATAAACGGTTGTATGCTAAAAGGTTTTAACCTTATTGGTGCTTTAAAATCTAACAGAAAAATTTCTCCATTAGGAATCACAATGCAAATTAAGGAATTCGCTAAATATATAAATCCAGCTACCTTAGATGTAGTTACCATCGAAGGTACTGAGTATAGAATATATAGATACGAAGGTAAAGTTTCAAAGTTTGAAAATGCAACAGCCTTAATTTGCTATGAAGTTGATGGAGATGGCTTCAAAGATCCTGTATACCTAATGTCTACGGATGTAGAACTTAACAACGAGGCTATAATAAAATACTATCTAAAAAGATGGAGTATTGAAACTAACTACAAATATCTTAAAACACACTTAGGATTTGATGAATATAAAGTTCAAGGTATACTCTCTATCGAGAGATACTTTCTGCTTACATTTTTAGCAATCAATTTCCTAGAGATTTATAGGTTATATCATCTTAAGGAGCTTAAAACAATTGGAGATACCATAAAATCCATCAAAAGCCTAGCGGCTAAAGAACTAGTATATTTTGTTTATGAGCAAGCTAAAAAAGATGTACCTATAGAAAAAGTACTTACCGAGCTAAAGTTAGCCTGTTAGAAAAATTTGTTAGTTATTTATAGGATAACTATAAGTATTACCAATGTAATAATATTCATATATATAAATATTTATCCATAAATGGATTTTTAGCTTTTAAAATTAAAGAAGTTAAGTAACTTATTAAAATATAGGAAAGTTGAATGAATAATTAAACTAATTACTACATTATCTTTATTATATATGGGTTTATTCAAAGATATGCTATGATATATTTGGATAAAAAGAAACCAGGACTATCGATGGGTTCTGCTGACGCAGTATGACGCAAAATAGACTAGCATACTGAATTGCTATTTATTTGAATATGTTTAAGGAATCTGAAAGTTTAAAATATATATAATAAACTAAATGTGTTTTAAAATATGAAAGTTATGATAATAATATATTGTAAAAAACACTTGAAAAAAGTAAAATTTGTGGAATAATTAATATAAGGTTGAAATTTTAATATATATAGTAATATACTAGTATATACATTGGAATTATAATATATGATTAGTAGTTTAATAATAATGAGTATAGTTTATAAATATTAGTAATAATATGTGCGGAGGTATTAATATGATAAAACATATAGTTATGTGGAAATTAAAAAGTGAGGCTTGTGGTAATAATAGAGAGGATAACGCTTTAAAGATGAAGAAGCTTCTAGAGGATTTACAAGGAAAAATAGATGAAATAATCAGCATAAAAGTTAGCATAAATCATAAATTAGCTCCAAAGACAAATTTTCATGTTATTTTAGAAGTAGAAGTAGATAATTTTGAAGCATTAAAGATTTATTCAAATCATCAACTACATTTAAAAGTAGTAGAGTTTATAAAAGAAGTTTCAGAAGAAAGAGTTGCTTTAGATTATCAGGTATGTTAAGAGTTTATAATCATTAGTATGGAGAGGTGTTATGATGACTAGATTTAAAAATATGTTTATAACTATGTTAGTAGCCATTCAATTAACAACTTTAGTAGGATGTAAATCTAATGACGTTAACAGTAAAAGTGAAAAAAGTAATAAAGGAACTTCTTCTATTAATGCTAAAAAAGATCTTTCAGAAAAAAAATCAGAAAAAAAAGAGTACTCACTAAGCGATTATTTTCCTTTTCAACCAAACATAAAGATGACTTACAAAGGTACTGGAATTGAATATGCAGGTAAGGAAGTATTTGTTGACTTTATAAGTGAGAACAAAATGCAAGTAAGAGAAAATAATGGTGGTACTGAATTTGCAAAGGTAGTAGAAGTTAAAGATGGAGAAATAAGAGTCATAATGACTAAAGAAGAGTTCTATTTTAAAGACAACTTAATACAGTTAATGCGAGATGGTAAAATAGATATTAGTAATTTTAAAAATGATGTAATACTAAAAGAGCCTATAAAGGTAGGAACTAAATGGAATGATTATCAAGGAAAAGAGAGAAAGATAACTTCGTTAGATGCTCCAATAGAAACACCTTATGGTAAATTAAATGCTTTAGAGGTAACTACTTCAGGAGAAGGTTATGTGATGAAGGATTACTTCTTTCCAACTATAGGACACGTTAAAAGAATTTATGAATCAAAGGACATGAGAGTAATTACAGAACTTATGAGTGTTGAACAAAATGTTCCATTTGTTCAAAATATAAAACTTTACTATCCTAAGTACTATCCAAAATCCAATACTGAAGGCTTGGTATACAGAAATCAAAATATAGAATTAAAAACTAATGGAGAGATAAAAGATATATTTGAAAAATATTTTAAAGAAACTCCACAAGATAAAGATACTATGAAAATAATGAGTGACAATACAAAAATAAATTATGTATACATGGATGATGAAGAAAAGAAGGTTTGTATAGATTTCTCAAAGGAATTTGTGACGCAGATGAATGCAGGAACTACTAAGGAGTCGCTAATACTACAATCTGTAACAAACACACTAGGAAATTATTATGGTGTAGAAAAAGTTTATATATCCATAGATGGAAGTCCATATGAATCTGGACATATATTGTTAAATAAAAATGAAAGTTTTAAAGTTAATGAGAGTAAAGCTAAAGAAATGGAAATAGAAAAGAAATAATAACTATTAAAATAGACTATATGGCTGAATATATAATTAAATTCAACTATATAGTCTATTTATTTTAGAAATTAATGAATAAGTTTTTTTAAAATTAATTTATTTAAAAAGCCCAATCACCATTTTTAAACACGTTTATTTTTTCTCCGTCTGGAGTTTCGCCTATGATGTCTAAATCTTTTGAACCTATCATAAAGTCTACGTGAGTTAACGAAGTGTTGACACCAGCTTTTTCTAAGGCTTCCTCATTCATTTCACTGCCACCCTCTAAGCAGCTAGGATATGCAGCACCTAAAGCTAAGTGACAAGAAGCATTTTCATCAAATAGAGTATTAAAGAATACTATATTTGAGTTTGAAATTGGGGAGTCATAAGGAACTAGAGCTACTTCTCCTAAATAATGAGATCCTTCATCCGTTTCTATTAGTTTTTTAAGAGTATCATAGCCTTTTTCAGCAGTAAAATCTACTACTTTTCCCTCCTTAAATGTTAAAGAAAAATTGTCTATTAAGTTACCAGCATAGTTAAGGGGCTTTGTACTTTTAACTACACCATTTACTCCAGTTTTTAAAGGAAGTGTGAAAACTTCTTCTGTAGGCATATTGGCAACAAAATAAGTTTTATCTCGGTTGTATTCTCCGCCACCGGCCCATATATGGGTTGGAGGTAGTTCTATAGTTAAATCTGTTTCTTTTGATTTGTAGTTAAGCTTTTTAAATTTTTTATTGTTTAGGAATTCTACTTTATTATTTATATTTTTTAAGTGAGCATTCCATGCTTCTACAGGATCATCCTTATCTACTCTAACTATATTAAATATATTTTCCCATAGCTTTTCTACAGCTGCATCTTCTGAAATTTCAGGGAATACTTTTTTTGCCCAGCCTTTAGTAGGTACTGAAATTACACACCAAGCTACAAAGCTGTTCATCATGTACTCTTTATAGGCTTTAAGTGCATTAGATGCGGTTTTCACGTATTCTGATATTCTAGCAGGATTTACATCCTTAAATAATTCAGGGTCAGAAGCTGCTATAGAAAGAAATGCAGCGCCGCCTTTTGCTAGTTCTTCAAGTCCCTTTGCTTCCCACAGAGGAAATTCTTTAAAAGCTTCATCTGGTGCTTTTAAATATTTTATAAGAGATAATTTTTCGTCATTCCATCTAACGTTTACATTTTTAGCACCCTTATCATATGCACAGTCTGCAATTAGTCTAACAAACTCAGCACATTCTATTGGCGCATTTATTACTAAAGTTTGATCTTTTTGTATGTTTACTCCAACTTCAACTGCTAACTTTGCATATTTTTTTAGTGTTTCTGTAAAATTGTTCATGGTATCACTCCTTTTATATTGATAAAAATCCCATATGAATTGGTTTATCAATATTATATTCACTAATAAATACATAAATCCTTCTTTATTTTACATAAAAAGTAGTTCTATTTATTTTTATAAAATTTTAAAAATATAAGTCCTCCCAAAATACCACCTAAGGTATCTATAAGAACATCCCTAAATTGACCGCTTCTTCCAGGTACGAAAAGTTGATGAAACTCGTCAGTACAAGCGTATAAGAATACAGTAAAAACTGCTATTTTGAAACATTTTTTTCTACTGAAATGGTATCTTAAGGCATTGAATAGAAGTATGCATAATATAAAGTACTCTGTAAGATGTCCAGCCTTTCTTACAATAAAATTAGTAGCTTGTCCTAAGTAACTATTTAAATCTAAACCTATATAATTAAAAATTTCTATGATAAAGCCACTTTTACCATCGGATATATCTGCTGGATCTGCAGAGAACATAAATATTACTATCATCCATAAAATTACCGCAATATAACTTACTATTTTTTTGTATTTAATATTTTTGTTTTGATAATTTTTCATATAGCACTCCTAATATAATCAGATTTTAGTGTAATTAAACTTTTGAAATTTAGAACGATATACTTGTTTTTTAGTTAAGGTACATGAAAAGAAATAGCAAGTCAAAGCTGCCAGTATATTTTGTGCCAGACAAGGAAGCAGGTTCCGGCTTTAGTAGGACTAGGGGAGAGTTCTGTTGACGCAGTATGATGCAAAATAGACTAGCATACTGATTTAGTATTTACTTGAATGTGCCTAAGTTACGAGAATAATATATAAAAATAGACTACATATAGTATATACTACAAATAAAAAAAAATCACGCCATATATTTACAAATGTTTTTTTATAAATCTACTAATCCTAAATTATAAGTGTAAATGGACAAAGATATTTTCTAGTGTTTTGGAAAATTAGTTTTTGTAAATGGATTATGGGTTATGATATAATTTCTCTATAATATGAGTATGGTGAGGATGAATGTTGGGATGAAGATTATTTCATAGTCTCATTAAAGTACCATCATAGTCTCGAAAAATAGACAATTAAAAGAACTTACGGAGGGATAGGAATGAAATTGTTTTTTATATCAGACATACATGGGTCTAGTTATTATTTAAAAAAGGTTTTGGAGATATTTGAAAAGGAACAATGCGATTATCTTGTTATATTAGGAGACCAATTATACCATGGAGCTAGAAATCCATTGCCAAAGGATTACAATCCAAAAGCGGTTACGGAAATGTTAAACAGTTATAGAGATAAGGTAATAGCAGTAAGAGGCAATTGTGATAGCGAAGTGGATCAGATGGTTATAAAATATCCTACTATGAGTGATTACAATATAGTGTTGTATGAAGGCAAGAGATTATTTTTAACTCATGGACATATTTATAACAGAGATAATTTACCTAATTTGTCTTCTGGAGATGCTATTATATATGGACATACCCATGTGCCAGTGGCAGAGAAACAAGAAAATATATTTGTAATAAATCCGGGGTCTATTACTTTCCCTAAGGAAAATACCCCTCATTGCTATGGAATTTTTAAAGAAAATATATTTACTATAAAGACATTAGAGGGTGAAGTTTACAAAGAAATAGAATTATAAATTTCCCGGGAAGCAAATATAAATAAAAACTAGTGAATGTATACTTTGGGTTTTATAGGTTACATCTTTATGAAAGAAGTGAATATACATAAAAATTAGTGAATGCCCACTAAATTAGAGGGTGAGGATGCTAGTTAGAGATATATATGATTAGAAATTATTAGATTATTAGGATATGGCAGTGGATATTAGTCAGTGGCTACTGGGGATTAGGGACTAAAAAAGGAGGGTGTCAGTTTGGAGGTTATAAAATTTTTGCAGTCTTTTTCTAATCCAGTTTTAGATAAAATTTTTTCAGGTATAACTATGACTGGAGAGGAGTTTATACCTATAATGGTATTAGCTATTATATTTTGGTGCAGGGATAAAAAGCGTGGATATAAATTGGGTCTTGCATTGACATTTAGTATAGTATTCAATGGAGCAATAAAGGATATAGTGAAATCTCCAAGGCCTATAGGTGAAGAAGGAATAAAATCTTTGCGCACTAAAACAGCAACAGGATATTCTTTTCCAAGTGGACATACTCAAAACATCACAGTTCTATTTTCATGGTTAATGATAGAATTTAAAAACAAATGGCTTAATGTTTTAGGTGTATTATTAATAATATTAGTAGCCACATCTAGAATGTATTTAGGTGTTCACTGGCCTAAGGACGTAATAGGGGGTATAGCTTTTGGCATAATAAGTGTTCTAGTTGGAAATTATATATTTGACATAGAAGATATTAGAAAAAGAAATGTTGTTTTTATCTTTTTAATGGTCTTATCTTTAGTGGGAACTGTATTTTTCAAAAGTACAGACTATTATAAAGCTACTGGAGTATTTTTAGGATTTTTTACAGGATATTTTGTAGAGAGCAGCTATATAAAATTTAGCGTAAAAGCCGCTACTACTAAAAATATAGCTAAGATATTATTAGGTCTTGTGGGAGTTATAGCAATAAGAATATTTATGAAGAGAATACTTCCAGCAGATAATTATGGAGATATATTAAGATACTTTGCCATGGGTTTTTGGTGTACGGCAGGAGCTCCATATTTGTTTTTAAAGTTTAACTTAGCGGAAAAAGAATTTAAAACTATGAAGAATGTGAACTAAATGAAAAAGAAGAAAAGTTTATAGAGTAGATATAGACTTTATAAAAAAGAAAAAATTAAAAATATAGCATAGAAAAGAGAATTAAAAATATAGAATAGAAAAGAGGATTGAATATGCTGGAATTTCAGGATTTGTCTAAATATACCCTAGAGGAAAAGGAAGAAATAATAATAAATAGATATAAAAAACAATTAAAATTTGCAGGCAAAAAGCATGGAATTGTAAAGAAGATAAGCAGTATTAACAACAACAGCAAGCCTAATCCAGAAAGACTTTGTGTAGTGGAGGGCATATGGGGAGTTACTATGCTTTTAGAGCATAATATACGTATAAAGTATCTTTTGGTATGCCCTGAGGATATATATACTGTAGAAGCTCAAAGGCTTATAGATCAGTGTATAAATATATCTGAAAATTCCTTTGTGGTGTCTAAGAAGGTTTTTGACACTGTCAGTGAAAAAGGAAATGCTCAGGGTCTTTTATGTGTAGGATATATGAACAGCTATACTTTTGAGGATATACCTGTAAAGAAGAATAATGTAGTAGCAATTTTAGATGGATTAGAGATTCCGGGAAATGTAGGAACCATACTTAGAAGTTCTGATGCCACAAAAATAGATGCGGTAATTATAAATAATAGAAAAACCAGATTAAATCATCCCAAATTAATAAGAAGCAGCATGGGAGCATGTTTTAGCGTACCAATTATAGATAGCAATTTTGAAGAAACCAATAATTGGCTTCGTGAAAAAGGCTTTAAAACTATTTTTACAGATACAGATGCTAAGAATCAGTATTTTCAACTAGATTATAGTGGAAGAATTGCCATTGTGGTAGGCAGTGAAAGATATGGCATATCTGAAGGCTGGTATCAGGAGGATTATAGTGCTATTGCCATTCCAATGCTGGGTGATTGTGATTCATTAAATGTGGGCATTGCCACAACTATAGTATTGTATGAATCTGCACTAAAAAATAAGGGGATATTAGTTAGAAAATAATTTAAATCTACATAACATAGCTAACTATTCTCTCTGAAATAAAGGGGCTGTCGCATTAAGAAATTTACATATAATATACTGTTTTGCAAGCTTAAACTTAACACAATATATTGTAGTATTTATTTTTAGTGCAACAGCCCTTTTATTTATAATCTTTATTAAATTGTTAAATATTTTTTATTAAATATTTTCTATCTGCCAATCTACAGGTTCTTTTCCTATACTTTTTAGAAAGCTATTAGTTTTAGAAAATGGCCTGCTGCCAAAGAAACCTCTTGATGCAGAAAGAGGACTTGGGTGAGGGGACTTTACTATATAGTGTTTGGGATTATTTATAATGCTAAGTTTAGATTGAGCGTTGCTTCCCCAAAGAATGAACACTATAGGATCCTCTCGCATATTTAGCAGTTCTATTACTTTGTCAGTAAAATATTCCCAGCCGACACCTTTATGAGAATTTGCTTGTGCTGCCCTTACGGTTAGTACAGTATTTAAAAGCATAACACCTTGATCTGACCACTTCTTTAAATAACCGTTATTTGGTATATAATAACCTAAGTCTTCTCTAAGTTCTTTAAATATATTTACTAAAGAAGGAGGAGACTGAACCCCTGGTTTTACAGAAAAACTTAAACCATGAGCTTGATTAGGGCCATGATAAGGGTCTTGCCCTAAAACAACAACTTTTACATCCTTATAAGCAGTATAGTGAAGGGCATTAAAAATATCGTACATATTGGGGTAAATTTTTTTAGTCTTATATTCTCTTATTAAAAATTGTCTTAGTTTTAAATAATATTCTTTTTGAAATTCATCTTTTAATAATTCTTGCCAATCATTTTTTAAAATCTCTTTCATACTATCACCCATGAACATTATAACATAAAAAATATTAGAGATAGATTGTAATTATGGAATAATTAGCTCCTAAATATTTCATGTTTAGGAGGAGTGAAAGTAAATATTGCAAATAAGGCTATAAGTATAAGAATAAATATTAAAGATAGTTTTTCTAGTAATGGAAAGGATTTTTCACAGGTCATTAATTTATAGCTTACTATTTGACACACAATACATCCTATAATGTAAATAGATATATCTATGAATAAAATAGAATGATTTGTAAATGCTGTATAAGTATAAAATATTATTACTATCATAAGTTCAAGACACAATATACCCGCAGCTTTTCCAAGCCAATAATTATTCACGTAATTTTTTACTATAGGATATTCTATTAAAGAAAATATAAGCAAAGAAAAGAAACCTAATTTTAGATGTTCCCACACACTCTCATTCACAGGACTAAATATTCCAACTATAGGATTTTGTCCTGACCACTCATAGGTAAAATGAAGTAAGGAACCAACTACTATCATAATAATAGCCCCTATGATGATAAGCCATAGTATTAGATTATTTACATCTTTAATCATTTTCCCAAAACCTCCTTTGAGAAAAATATATTATACATATTATACAAAAATGCCATAAAACTACAATGAATGTATAAAACTAATGAAAATTTTTATAATTAGTTGACTATTGCATATATACTGTATATAATATATATATACAGTATATATGCAATACACACATTGAATGAAATACATAGATTCTAATAAACTAAGGAAGTTGTTGTTTAAGGATATAGTTGGGGTTCATTTTCGTAAAAGATGTGAATATTGCAGTAAGTATCCATGGAATAAATTGAATCTAATTATAGATTGAATCTAATTATAAAATGTAAGGAGTAATGAATATGAACATAATAATATCCAATGCTTCTGACAAAGCAATTTATCAACAAATTGTAGACCAGATAAAGGCAGCGGTAATAAAAGAAGAGGTAGACATAGGTGAAGCTTTGCCATCTATAAGAAATTTAGCAAAGGAACTGAATATAAGCGTTATAACTACAAAAAGAGCTTATGAAGAGTTGGAAAGGGAGGGATATATAGAGACAGTTCCGGGAAAAGGAAGTTTTGTGGCGGCACAAAAGGATGAGTTATTGAAGGAAAAGAAAATGAAGATAATTGAGGATAAGCTTCAAAAAGTAATAGATGATAGTAAGATTATGGGGCTATCTTTAGAAGAACTATTAGAAATGATTAAGTTACTTTATTAAAAATTTATAATAAACAAGTAAATTTAAAATATAAACTATTAAGTAAATTTAAAATATAAAACGTATATTATGATTAAACCACAATAAGGTATAATGTGATGAAATTATGAAATTTCTCCTCCATGACTTGCATAAGAGCTAGGAACAATAAATTTAATTTAAGAAATTCTAATCTTTTAGCCATATAAAATTATCTAACGCTCACATTCAGCGTCCTGCCTCAGGTTCGCTAGCCTGGCGTCCTTGCCAGGCTTACGATAATTTTATCTGTCTAAAAGAAGAATTTCTAAAATTAAATTTAAACAGTTCCTTCGCTTCTTATGCAAGTCATTCCAGAGAAATTTCATAATTCAGGTAATGTAATGCTTTTTGTGGGATAATCATATTATTTGTTTATAAAATTTAAAAATTAAAATCTGAGCAGATTAGAATGGAGGAGTATTAAAATGGAGAATATTTTAGAAATAAAAAATGTAACAAAAGAATATAAAAACTTTACATTAAAAAACATAAACTTTAATTTGCCCAAGGGGTATATCATGGGATTTATAGGGCCCAATGGAGCAGGAAAAAGCACTACTATAAAGTTAGTTATGAATCTTATAAGAAAAAATTCCGGAGAAATAAAGATATTTGGTCTTGATCATATAAAGCATGAAAAAACTATAAAAGATAGGATAGGTTTTGTTTATGATGAAAATTACTATTATGAAGATTTAACTATAAATGAAATTAGAAATATAATAAAACCTTTTTATTCTAAATGGAGCGATGAAGTTTTCAACAAATATATAAAAGATTTTAATTTAAATCCAAAGTGCAAAATAAAGTCTCTATCTAAAGGAATGAAAACTAAATTTGCTTTAGCAGTAGCCTTAAGTCATCAAGCAGAATTTATAGTAATGGATGAACCTACAGCAGGATTAGATCCTATATTTAGAAGAGAAATATTGGATATCTTATATGATTTAATACAGGATGAACAAAGAAGTATATTTTTCTCAACACATATAACTACAGATATAGAAAAAATATCGGATTATATAACTTTCATAAACAATGGTGAAATAATATTTTCTAAAGAAAAAGATGAGATATTGGAAAAATATGCATTAGTTAAGGGTACTAGAGAAATTGCAAAGGATATAATAAACGGGGGAAATAGAGAACAATTCATAGGAATAAAAGAAAATAGTTTTGGTTTTGAAGGCATTACTATGGATAAAGAAGGTGCAAGAAGAAAATATGGAGATAAGATAATAATAGAGAAACCAAGCCTTGAGGATATAATGCTATATACAGTGAGGGGGGCATAAGAATGTTTAATTTAATTAGAAAGGATATGCTGCATGAAAAAAAGTATATAAAGACTAGCTTAATTATGATTGCTTTTGTTTTATTTTTTTTAAAAGATTTAAAAAACAATGGGGTATATTTTCTTGTAGCTTTTGTTATCTTATATTCTATATTAGGATCAGTAGATATAGTTGAGGAAAGACAAAAGGTAGGATATATAATAAATTCTCTTCCAGTTACAAGAAAAGAAATAGTCATGAGTAAATATTTAAAGCTAATAATTATAACACCTATAATAATATTTATATTAGTTGGATTATCTAGAATACTTCAAAGGTTTGGAATAGCTCCGCTTGAATTCAAAACGGCTGTATATATGTTTTCTATTATTATTGCAATTTACTCTATAAATTATTTGTTTTATTTTACTTTTGGAGCAAAAATTTCTGCTATGATGCAAATTATAATTTACGTATTAGTTTGGAGTTTCTCTTTTACATTTTTGGTAGAGTTGTCACAAAAGGGGTTTATGAATTTGATAGATAGATGGAATGAGTATGTGGGGGTAATTTTTGCTTCTTCAATTATAATTTTTGCAGCATGTGGCAGCTTAGCAATAAAGCTATATGAGAGAAAAGATATTTAATATTAAAGAGAGTCAAGAAAGGTGTTTATTTTATGAGTAAAATTGCAAGGTATAAATAAGATTTAGTTTTATTTCATATAGAAAATATGTATTGATGAATATTAGTGTATTAATTGACTAGGAGGTGAAGTTTATTGGGAGTTTGGTTATTACAATGCATTCTCTCAGTAAAGATAAAAGATGATAAATTTAATAAGAAAAGACCTTATTATAGTTAAGAAAAGTATTATTATATTTATTTTATTGTTAATACCAATTACTTATGGATGCTATAAGCTTTCTAATTTTTTTAATTTTCTTGCTTATGTTTTTATAATATTTTTTATGAGCTATTTTACATTTACCTTTATGGAAAGCTTTAAATATGCAAAGGAGACTTTGATAGTAAATAGCCTTCCTATAAAAAGGGAAGAAATAGTTATGCATAAATATTTGATGCTTATATTGTATGTTTTAATATTTGGAGTTGTAGTTATGCTAGAGACAACACTTCTTAAGCTTTTTAAAGTAGCTGGGGGAAGTGTGGCTAGTCCTTGGACTATAGTAGTAAGTTTAACATTAAGCTTTATTGTATTTTCATTTTACAATCCATTTTCTATAAATAATACTTCAGGTGCACAAAAGTTAAATAGCATAATATATATTTTTGTATTAGTAGTTCCTGGAATAATGAAAAAGGTACTAGCAACTTCAATGGGTGAGAAAGTTTTGACCTTAATTGTGAGTATAAAAAATATAAACCTTGTACATTTATTCTTTCTATGTATAGGTATTTTATTTTACTTTATATCTTTTGGAATATGTACTAAAATATATAAGTTAAAGGATTTTTAATTGATAATTGTCAACAAGTAACCATTATCAATTTCTATGAATATAATGAGGTTATAATGATATACTGGGGATGTTTTGAATGTTAACTGCTGATGCGGTGTTTGAAGGTGGCGGAATAAAAGCCATTGGACTTGTAGGGGCTTTATGCTGCTTGGAAGGAAAAGGATATAAGTGGAATAGAGTGGCTGGTACGTCAGCTGGAGCAATGATTGCATCTATGGTAGCAGCAGGATATAAAGGGGAAGAAATGAAAAACATAATCCAAAATATTAATTACAAGGATTTCCGAGATAGTAGAGCATCCAAAATTAAAATTGTAAAAATGATTAATTTTTTCAAGGATAAAGGAGCATATACTGGTGATCCTATTGAAAAATATATATACCATCTATTAAAGGCTAAGGGAAAAGTAAAATTTAAAGATATATGGGGTAATTCAGGTTCAAAGCTAAAAATTGTTGCAGCGGATATTACTAAAAATGATATGCTGATACTTCCAGATGATTTAGTTAAATACAATATAAATCCAAAGGAATTTGAAATAGCCAGGGCTGTAAGAATGAGTATTGGAATTCCTTTTTTCTTTAAACCTATAAAACTTAAATACAATAAATTAAATAATAAAAGAGATAAGGAAAATAAAACAATATTAAATTATAAATATATTAGTGATTACAAAGACAGTATTAATAATCATGAAAAAAGCATCGATTATAAAGGAAACATTAGTTATATTGTAGATGGAGGAATTTTAAGCAATTTTCCTGTATGGATATTTGATATAGAAGGAAGCCCTAGGTGGCCTACTTTTGGATTTAAATTAGTAGAAAAAGAATTAACCCATACTGCTTCAGGTAAAAAGGATTTTACTTCTTATACTCTAGATGTGATAAATACTTTACTAAACAGAAATGAAATGAGATACATAAGAGATAAGGATCTAGTGAGAACTATATCCATTCCCACATTGGGGGTAAAAACTACAGAATTTAATTTAAGCCAAGAAAAAAATCAACAATTATTTGATTCTGGATACATTGCAGCAGAAAAATTTATGGGCAGATGGGATTTTGATAGGTATATAAGATTTTATAGAAAATCTATTTGAATGTTCCTAAATAAAGTAGAAATAATTAATAAAAGCTTTAGTCATTGATAAATATATGAGTAATTAATGTTTAATTAAGGGGGAGGTCGCACTAAGAATAAATACTACGATATATTGTGTTAACTTTAAACTTGCAAAACAATATATTGCATGGGAACTCCTTAATGCGACAGCCACTTCTATCTAAGTACACACCTATTTTTAGCTGATAGGCACTTGCTGCACATTAGGCATTTTGGCTCATAAGAATAATCATTTTTAAACTTAGTTATAATATCTGGTTCGCAAATTAAAGGTCTACAAAGGGAAAAATATTGTATGTTAGTTGAGTTTAAAATATCTGTCATGCTTTTTTGGCTTCGATTTCCTCCAACTAATATTAGAGCACAATCCACTTCTTTTGATATTTCCGCGGCTTCGGTTTTAAAGAAGTTTTCATCTTTTCTAGTCCCTGTGTTAGGTCCTGTTATTTCTATAGAATCTATCCCTAATTTGTCTAATTCTATACATAAGGATTTACAATTTTCAAAAGCTTGTCTATCTTCTTTTAAATTTCCACAGTTCATTTTTATGCTAATGTGAAAATCATCTCCTGATTTTTCCCTTATGGAGTTATATATTTCAAAAACCATCTTGTCTTTACAGTAGCAATCTAAGCTGCTATGTGGGTCGTGAATTTGGATGCCGTCAAACCCAGCCTTTTTAGCCCTTTCCGCTGCAGCAAGGAAGTTATCTACCACATAGTTTTTTACTTTATTATTGATAAAGTCTTTGCTTAGACTTTTTCCAGTATTATTTTTATTATTTAACTCATCTAAGTATTTCTCTATAGAACCTCTATAAATTATTTGAAGCAGTATTTTAGTGCCATAACTGTGTATTATTTGAGTAAGTTTTTTATACTCATCTATAAAAGAATCATCATATACTCCCATCATTTTAGGGGAAGGATGTTCACCAGCAGTTATATAGGTGTATCCAGTTATTATAAGCCCCACACCTCCTTTAGCTAAATCTTCATAGATGCTGTACACTTCTTCAGTCATATGGCCATCTTCAGTGTTCCTTCCTTCATAGGTGGCAGAACGAAAGAATCTGTTTTTTAACTCCATATTTTTAATTTTAGTTTTGTCAAATAAAGATAACATAATAACACATCCTTTTTAATAGTAGTAATTCAACAAAAAAATTCAAATATAACTTCATTATACAACAATAAGAATAGATAAAATGTTGTAATTTGATTATAGAAATAAGAATAAATAGAATGTTGTAATTTGATTATATAGCGATAACAATGGGTAAAATAGTATAACTTTATTATACAGCAATGGCACTGAATAAAATATTAAAGTACATAAAATTAGAAATATAGTAAATATAAAAAATATTCACATTTGTGAATATAAATTGCAGTAGCTGTGGATTACATGGTAATATATTTATGTACGAGCTTTGAAAGCAGTTTTTGAGAGCATTTTAATAAGAATAAAAAATAACCTATAAGTACATTTCTGGAGGTGCATCATGTTAAAAGTAAATTTTCACCAATTGGGAGAAATAAATGCTGATAAACTTCTATATGCTGTAATAGTTGCAAGATATAATGGACAGTGGATATTTGTTAAACATAAAGAACGGGATACTTGGGAAATACCAGGAGGACATAGGGAGATTGATGAAAACATAAATGATACTGCTGCTAGGGAATTATTTGAAGAAACTGGAGCAAAAGAATTTATATTAACGCCTATTTCCATTTACTCAGTGGAAAAAGGGGATATAGAATCCTATGGGCAGCTATTCTATGCAGAAGTTCAATCACTAGATAATTTGCCAGATTACGAAATTGGAAAAATAGAATTTTTTAATGATATGCCTAAAAAATTAACCTATCCGTTAATTCAACCACATTTATTTAAAAAAGTTTTAACTATAGTAGAATAGTAAATAAAAAGCCGCTATTCTAAATCTTAATGCGATAGCGGCTTATTATTAAAATAATTATGAATAAAGGGTCATGTTCCATATATTTTAACTATTATAAGCTTTTATAGGAGCTATTTGTAAAATCATTTTTAATATTATTATTTACCTCTTCCATCAGTATAAGCGTATTTAAGTTCTACGCCACTGCCGAATAAAGGAGTCATTAAGTTTTTAACGTATTTGTATCTGTAGGTATTTCTTCTGGAATAAGTTGTAGGAGCTATAACTGCATCTTCAACTAGGAGAATTTTTTCGGCTTCCTTATAAGCTTCTAATCTTTCTTTTTCATCTATAGAACTCATAGCTTTCTTTAAGAGCTCATCATATTTTTTGTTTGACCATCCAGTTGGAACTATTCCAGCTCCACTCATCCACATGTCAAAGAAAGTATTAGGATCGTTATAATCTCCAATCCAAGCCATACCAGCTACTTGATAATCCATTTCGTCTGTTCTTTTTTGAAGTATATCAAAGGTCATATATTCAGCTTTTATATTAACACCTAATGCCTTTTTATACATTTCTTGTTCATATTCAGCTGCTTTTTTAGTCTCGGCATCTGTATTACCATGTAAAATTGTAACTGTTACTTTACTTGGGTCTGGATCCATTCCTAATTCCTTTAATCCTTTTATTAAAAGTTCCTTAGGATCTTGATTATCTTCTATCATCTTTTTAACTGGCTCTTCTTTAGCTATTTCTCTATAGTCTTTTCCATTTAGTTGAATTGTTGGTGGGCACCAACCATATGCAGGAGCATTTACACCATAAGTTATGACATTAGCGTAATCATCTCTAGTGTATGCAATAGAGAATGCTTTTCTTATATTTGCGTTGCTGAATAATTTATCCTTTTGATTAAAGAACAAATATCCAGTAGATGGCCTAAAACCTTTTATATTCTCCATTTCATCTTTCTTTTGCTCAAATTTCTTTATCCATTCAGGTTTAGTAACTCCACCAGAATCTAATGTGCCGTTTAATAATGAACCGTAAGCTGCATTAGCTTCTTTTATTATTTTAAAGTTAACTTTTTCAAGTTTAACGTTATCCTTATCCCAATATTTATCGTTCTTTTCAAGTAATATTTCTTGTTGATGCGTCCATTCCTTAACTATAAATGGTCCACAATATACTTCTAAGGTACTTGCTTCTGTACCATATTTTTCACCATGCTTAGCTACTATATCTTCTCTTTGAGGAAGGAATAATTTAAAGTATGTCAAATCAAGGAAATATGGACATGGTTGTTTTAATGTAAATTCTAGAGTTTTATCATCTACGGCCTTTACTCCAACTGCATCCTTAGAACCTTTACCTGCATTATATTCGTCTGCCCCTTTTATTGGGGATAGCAAGAATGCATAACCAGAAGCTGTTTTAGGATCTAATGTTCTTAGTATGCTGTACACAAAATCTTTTGCAGTAACCTTTTTGCCATCTGACCAATTATAATCTCTTAAGTGGAAAGTCCAAACAGTACCCTCTTCGTTATGTTCCCACTTTTCTGCTCCAGCAGCTTTTATAACGTCTTTACCATCTTTGTCCTGTTCAACTCTTGTTAAACCTTCATAGACTTCTGTAAAAATTTGTGCACCGTAATAATCATTAGATCTAGATAAATCTAGTGACTTTGGTTCAATACCTAAATTAAGATTTAAATATTGTTCTTTATCCATTTGAGTTACCTTAGGTGGATCTTTTTTCTTGTCATTAGGTTTTTTCTCTCCGCATCCCACCAAAGCTGTAGAAATCAATAAAGTTGTGCCAAGAACAAGTGATATTAATTTTTTACTCTTCAATTTATAACCTCCCCTTATAAATTTATAGTTAAGAATTAAAATTTATAGTAACAACAATACATTGTGCATATAAAATTTATTTTACAAGTATTAAAAAGGAATACTTTAAAAGTAAAAAGTATATGTTAGTATTGCTGGATAATATATTATATTACCCAGTATATGTTAATAGTACAAAAAAGTGTTACAAGTTATTTACAAATATAGACGAAAAAAGTGTTCATATTTTTCAAATTCATTATGATGTTATAATTATGAAATTTCTCCTCCATGACTTGCATAAGAGCTCGAAACAATAAATTTAAACAGTTCCTTTGCTTCTTATGCAAGTCATTCCAGAGAAATTTCATAATTCAGGTAATGTAATGCTTTTGTGGGATAATCATAATTATTAAGAAAATACAATAAACATAAAATAATATGTAGGTCTTAAACAATGTCAAAATTAGTAAAAAAATATTATTCAGCAGTATATTAGATGGGGGAAGTTTATATGAACGATGAAGTAGAGAAAGTTTTAAAAATGGTTGATGAGAGAAAAATATCTTATGATCAGGGGGCAAAATTAATAGCTTCAATAAACAAATCAAAAAAAGAAGAAACAAGTATATATGATTTTCATAAAGAGTCAGCTGATAAGCAGTTTTATGGAGAAAAGATGCTTAAAATTAATATTTTATCCTCTAAGGGGGATAAAATTAATTTAATACTTCCTATAAAGGTGGTTAAAATTATATTGAAGTCAAAAAGCAAAATTAACAAATTAAATGTTAAAGATTCCAAAGGAGTAGATTCTGAAGCTATAAAAGAATTAATTATAACGGCAATTAAAAAAGGTATTGAAGGAAAGATAGTTGATTTAAAAACTCCACAAGGAGATATTATTGAAATAATAATAGAATAGGTGAACTATTAATGCATAGGTAGAGTAATTATATGGGGGAGTTTAGGTGAAAGTTCATATAAAAAATAATGACGGTAAAGAAAATGTAGTAAATATACCTTTATGGCTTTTAGGAATTGGCAATGGTAAGTGGATTACGAAACTTATAAATAGTAGTACTACACATAATAAGAATATCGCGGAAAAGTGCTCAGAAAATAATTGGGAAGGAGCTTTGGAAAGTTTAAAATTTATTCAGGAGATGGATAAAAAACAATTAAAGAAGTGTATAAGTATTTTAGATGAATATAAGGGATTAAAAGTGGTAGAAATTAAAAGCAACCATGGAACTTATGTTAAAGTAGTTATTTAAATATGGGTATGTAAATTTGGAGATAGGCATTATTTTTTATTTCAGATTTAATTAAAAAATTACATTTAAAATCTACGAAAAACATGTTAAGTATGCTAATATAAGAATGTATTTAAAGTAGAGAAAGTTATCAAATTTGACATTTTAGGATGTTTTGTTTACAAAAAAAGTACTTATATAAGGTACTGTAGATGCAGGCAAACTTAAATTAATATAATAATTTTGAGCTGCATATAGGATAGGGGAAATCTAACTATGGAAAAATTAAAGTTATTGAAAAAAACTATAAAAGAAATTAAACGTTCACTAATAATATGCATTATATTAGTTATGAGTATTACTATGCTTGGATGTGAAATGAATAAAAAAATAGGGGGAATAAAAAAGGAAAGCAATAAGCAAACCTATGCTATGGGGACTATAGTGAGTTTAAAAGTATATGGTGAAAAGGCAGAGGAAAATATAGAAGAAGCTATAAAATTACTTGGAAACATAGAAGATAAGATGTCTGTAAATAAGGAAAGTAGTGAAGTAAATAAATTGAATTCTTCATCAGGTAATAAATCGCAAAAGGTAAGTAAAAAAACTTACTATGTTATAAAAAAGGCTATGGAGTACAGTAAGCTTTCAGAGGGAGCCTTTGATATTACAGTGGAACCTTTAGTTAAACTATGGGGCATAGGAACAGATAAGGTAAGAATACCTTCAAAGGAAGAAATTGAAAAAGCTAGAGAACTTATAAATTATAAAAATATAGAAGTTAATGAAAATGGACAAATCTATTTGAAAAAGCAAGGAATGAAAATAGATTTAGGTGGCATAGCCAAAGGTTATGGTGCAGATGAGATAAAGTCTATGCTTATAAAAAATGGAGTAAAAAGTGCTTTTATAAATATAGGTGGAAATGTAAATCTCTTGGGAAGTAAAACAGATGGCAACCCATGGAAAATAGGAGTTCAAAATCCCCTAAAGGATAAAGGAGAATATTTAGGTATTCTAACTGTATCGGATAAATCCATAGTAACCTCAGGAAACTACGAGAGATACTTTGAGAAGAATGGTAAAAGATATCACCATATTTTTGATGTAGCTACAGGATATCCAGCAGAGAAGGGACTTATAAGTACTACTATAGTTTCAGACAAGTCCATTGATGGAGATGCCCTATCTACAACCACTTATGTGTTAGGATTAGAAAAGGCTATAAAGCTTGTGGAGAGCCAAAAGGGCGTGGATGCAATTTTTGTGACTAAAGATAAAAAGGTTTATGTTACTTCTGGATTAAAGGACAGCTTTAAACTTACGGATGAAGAATTTCAATATGTTAACTAGCAAAGTTTAGGAATTAATATAGATTAAGTAAGTACATAAGCATTAGAAAATTAGATAGATCAAGGAGAAGAGTATGAAAAAAGGAGATAGAATTGTATTAGTTACTATAATGGTACTAATCATTTGTAGTATAGTTGGAATTTTGGGTTATAGGTATTTTTATAAAAATGGCAAAGCAGTAGCTATAATAAAGCAGAATGGTAAAATAATTAGAACTATAGATCTTAGCAAAGTTACCAAGAAAGAGGAAATAAAAATACCCAGTGCAGATGGACATTACAATATAATAAAAGTAGAAAAGGGAAAAATTAGATTTATGGATGCAGATTGTCCAGATAAAATATGTATAAAGTCAGGATGGATTAAAAAGCCTGGAGATAGCGCAGCTTGCCTTCCTCATAAAATTATAATAACAATACAGGGGCAAAATAGTGAAGTGGATGATGTAGTATATTAATTAGGAGATAGGTAAGAAGTAGTAGGTAAAAGGTAAGAAGTAATAAGTAATAGGTAAGAAGTAATAAGTAAGAATTAAGGATAAAACTCAAAGAGTTTTTTATAATTAATTTGTAAGTAACAGGTGATAATTAATAGTTGTGCTAAATTTTTTTTAGAGCTCTTACCTCCTCTACAAATTGGAATTTTAAATTAAAAAAGTTTATTTATGTAAGATAGAGATTAAGATTTATGTGCGAAAGTTAAGTTATTAAATTAGAGATGGATGTGTTGACATGAGGGAAGGTAATAATTTTAAAAAAAGTTTAAATAAAAGAGTATTTTTAAGTTTAATGGTAGCAGTGGCCCTTGGAATATATGTAATAGAAGCGCAAATTCCTGTGATTTTTCCAGGAATAAAATTAGGACTTTCAAATGTTGTTTCACTAATAGTGCTCATAAGCCTTGGGGGTAAAGAAGCTATTTTAGTAATGTTTTTACGAACTTTACTAGGAACTATGTTTACGGGAACTCTGTCCTCATTCTTATTCAGTATAACAGGGGGATTACTTAGCAATATAATATCCATAATAATGTACAAAAAATTTAGCAAATATTTTAGCATAGAAATAATAAGCATAGTGGCAGCGGTATTTCATAATTTAGGACAACTTTTGGTGGCAGCATTTATAGTACAGGACTTTAGAATATACATATATTTTCCGATTTTAATGATATCTGCTTTGATTACAGGATATTTTATAGGTTTAGTAGCTAAATATTTTAACAAACATATAGTTAAAATCATCTAAATCGAAAAGGGTAGAAACAACAAAACGACAAAAAACGGTAGGTGACTGTCACCTACCGTTTTTCTAAACAGCTTCTTCTTTAGCAAGAATAAGCTTTCCATCGTGAGCTTTAAGCACCTTAGTAGGGCACTTTTCCACGCATTGCATGCATAGAGTACATTTAGTACTATCTACTACAGGAAGATTGTTTTCTAAGACTATAGCACCGCTAGTGCAGTTTCTAGCGCATAAACCACAGCTTATACATCCAGCGTCACACACTTCTTTTACTTCCTTTAGTTTATCTTTTGAGTTACAAGAAACTCTTATTATTTCAGAAACAGGTTTAATTTCAATGACATGTCTAGGACATATATTTGCACAAGCACCACAGGCAGTACATTTTTTTTCATCTACAACTGCAATACCATTTTCAATGCTAAGAGCTCCAAATTGACAAACCTTAACGCAACTTCCAAGTCCAAGGCATCCAAAGCTGCAAGCTTTAGCACCACCGCCAGGAAGTACAGAAGCTTCTAGGCAGTCCATATTTCCATAGTAAGTACCTTTCATTTTTGCAGTTTCGCAGCTGCCTATGCATTTAACAAAGGCTTTGGTAGGCTCTGCAGCTTCAACCTTAACACCCATTATTTCTCCAATTTTTTCAGCAGCAACAGCGCCGCCTACAGAACAACAATTTGGCTTAGCAGCACCATCTACTACTGCTTGTGCATAGGCATCGCAGCCTGCATAGCCACAGCCGCCGCAGTTAGCACCAGGTAGACAGTCTTTTATTAAAGGCACTCTCTCATCTACTGGTACATGGAACTTCTTAGAAGCGTAGCCTAAAACTAAACCAAACACAAGACCTAATCCCCCTAAACTTAGGGCAGGAAATAATAAACCATTTACATCCATTTATTCACACCTCCCATTAATGAATTAATCCTTGGAATCCTAAAAAGGCTATGGACATAAGTCCAGCTGTAATCAATGAAATAGGAAGTCCCTTCATAGCCTCAGGCATATTTTTGTTTCCGTCCATTCTCTCTCTTATACCTGCAAGAAGTACAATAGCTAGCATATATCCAAGGCCGGAACCCAGCCCTGAAACTACAGAACCCAATAAAGTATATTTTTCATTCATGTTGATTATAACAACACCTAAAATAGCACAGTTTGTAGTTATAAGAGGTAAGAAAATTCCAAGAGCCTTGTAAAGGGACGGACTTTTCTTTTTAATAACCATTTCCACAAACTGAACCAAAGAAGCTATAACCAATATAAAGGCAATGGTGTACATGTAAGGTATATTTAAAGGAATTAAAATAAAATTGTACACTATATAAGAAATAAATGATGCTAAAACCATAACAAATGTAACAGCAAGTCCCATACCTGCTGCAGTTTCTATTTTTTTAGAAACTCCCAGGAAAGAACAAATTCCAAGGAATTTAGATAAAACAAAGTTATTAACTAAAAGGGAACTAAAAAATATTAAAAATAAATTCATAGAGTTACCACCTCTCTTATGATCTAGATGATTTTTGAATAAATCACTATAAAATTGGCTACGGAGTTGATTTTATAAAACAACTGCCGCGTATTTATTATGAAGCCTATTACTAATGTTTTACAGAGCAATGAGCACAGTTTCCGTCACAGCCTTTAAATTCAGTAATTCTCTTATTTTCCTTTGATTTTCTTGCATTAAATAAGTTTATTAACGCCATTAAAATTCCAAGAGTGAAGAAAGCACCAGGAGCTAATATCATTATTATTGCAGGCTGAAATGAAGACGGCATAACTTGATATTCAAATATCTTTCCAGTACCTAAAAGCTCTCTTATAATACCAATTACAGTAAGAGAAAGAGTAAATCCAAGACCCTGTCCAAGACCATCAAAAATAGAAATTATAGGGCCATTTTTAGAAGCAAAGGCTTCTGCTCTTCCAAGAATAACACAGTTAACAACTATAAGAGGAATAAAAATACCAAGAGCTTTATACAAATCAGGCACATAGCCTTGCATTAAAAACTGAAGTAAAGTAACAAAACCCGCAATAACAACTATAAATGAAGGAATACGAATTTTGTCTGGAATAAATTTTCTAAGAAGAGAAATAACAAAGTTAGAACCAATAAGCACTACAGTAGAAGCAATTCCCATACCTATACCATTTTTGGCACTGGTAGTTACTGCTAAAGTAGGACACATAGCTAAAACTTGTACGAAAGTAACATTCTCAGTTAAAATACCATTTTTTAATCTTTCTAAAGGGCTTGCCATTAGTTATTCCCTCCTTTTAAATTGTTTTTATAGAAATTAACAGCGTCATTAACGCCTCTAGTTATAGCCTTTGAAGTTATGGTAGCTCCAGTTATAGCTTGTATTTCATTGTCTTTAGCTGAAGAAGCCTTAGTAACCTGTAACTCTTTTTCTATGGATTTTCCTTTATATTGACCATAGAAAGCAGGCTTTTGAGAATTAGCTCCTAGTCCAGGAGTTTCAGATTGAGATAAAACCTTAATGCCTTGAACCTTTCCATCAGTTGAAATTCCAACCATTAATTCTATGTTTCCCCCATAGCCTTTAGTATTAAGCTTCATGGCATAACCAACAGTTTTACCGTTTTTTAAAGCTTCATTAACTTCCACAATGTTTTCAGTTAATTTAACATCTTTCTTTTTAAATGTATCACTATTAGTTAATAACTCTTGCATAGCTTCTTTATTTGTCTTATCTGCTTGAACTGCAATTGGTTCCTTTGTAACAGTATAAGCGCAGCCAAGTATCAATCCAGCAAAGGCAGTTATTACTAATAAAAGAATGCCTAATTTAAGAGAACTTTCTTTTTTATTCATTTAATTCACCTTCCCGAACTTTGTTGGAATTACATATTTATCTATAAGAGGAACAAATAAGTTCATTATAAGTATTGAATAAGAAACACCTTCAGGATAAGCGCCACTGAATATACGAATAACTGATGTCAAAACTCCGCATCCTATAGCGAAGACAACTTGTCCTTTTTTAGTCATTGGACATGTAGTATAATCTGTAGCCATGAATATAGCACCTAGCATAAGTCCGCCAGCAAATATTTCATAAAGTCCATTTCCAGTCATAAATCCATTTCGACCTATTACAGTAGTTAAAATAAATACTGTTCCCACATAAAATACAGGTATATGATATGAAATAACTCTTCTATATAGAAGATAAGCAAAACCTATAAGTAAAGCTAAAGCAGAGGTTTCACCAATACATCCTCCCACATGACCTACAAATACATTCATAAGTGATGGAAGACTTCCTTCAGCACCTTTTAAAATAGCTAAAGGAGTAGCAGATGTAGCACCATCTATTGTCCAATTCGTCATAGCTGATGGCCAAGAAGATAGTAAAAATGCTCTACCAGCTAAGGCAGGGTTCACTATATTTTCTCCAATGCCTCCAAAGAATTGTTTTACAACAATAATTGCAAAAGCACTGCCTATGGCTACCATCCAAAGTGGAATGGATACGGGCACATTAAATGAAATTAAAATACCAGTTACCACAGCGCTTAGATCATTTATAGTAATTTGTCTTTTAGTTAATTTTTGCCAAAGCCACTCTGAAAAGACTGCCGAAACTATAGCAGTTATCATTACTAGAGCTGCTCTAAATTTAAAAAAGTATATTCCAGCTAAAGCTGCAGGAATTAAAGCTATTATCACATCTCTCATTATGCCCTTAACAGTTTCATTAGATCTAATATGTGGAGATGAAGATAAAGTTAACATTGATTCATTCATATATGTCACCTCTTATCTATTTTTTTCTCTTGTTAGCAATAACAGTACGTTTGCCAACTCTTAGGGATTGAACTAAGTGGTTTTTAGCTGGACATACGAAGGTACAGCAGCCACATTCAATGCAATCCAATCCATTTAATTTTTCAAATTCATCAAACTCATGTCTTTCACATAGAGAATGAAGTGTTCCAGGCATTAGATTCATTGGGCACGCTTCTATACACCTTCCACATCTAATGCAACTAGTAGGTTCAGGCATGAAGCCTTCTTCTTTTGTAAGGCATAAAACTCCAGAAGTACCTTTCATTGCAGGTACATCCAAAGATGACAGGGTCATTCCCATCATAGGACCACCGGAGATAACCTTTACAGGAGCTTCTTTAAATCCACCACAGAATTCTACTAATTCCCTTATAGAAGTACCCAACTTAACTCTAAGATTTTTAGGTTCTTTGACAGCTCCACCTGTAACAGTAACAATTCTTTCAGTTAAAGGAAGACCTAAAACCACTGAGTTATAAATTTGATAAACAGTACCTACATTTTGAACCACACAACCTACATCTGCAGGAAGCTTTCCTGAAGGTACTTCACGATTAGTTATAGAATAAATAAGTTGCTTTTCAGCACCTTGTGGGTATTTAGTTTTTAGAGCTTTAACTTCTATGTTAGAATAATTCTTACATAATTTCTCCATAAGTTTAATAGCATCTGGTTTGTTATGTTCAATGCCTACATAGCCTTTAGCCTTAGGAAACATTTGTAGAATAATGTTTAAACCTTCTAATATTTTATCTCCTTGTTCTAGCATTAATCTATGGTCACAAGTTAAATATGGCTCACATTCAGCAGCATTGACAATTATTGAGTCTATATTTTTGTCTGCTGGAGGATTAAGCTTAACATGAGTAGGGAAAGCAGCGCCGCCCATACCAACTATTCCAGCATCTTTAATTATGTCTAGCAATTCTTCTTTGGAAAGTTTAGTGTAGTCTCTTTTTTCTTCATTACTAGAAAAAGCTTCATATTGATTGTCATCTTCCACTATTATAGAAGTAACCTTAGTGCCACCAGCAGTAAGCATAGGGGCAATATTTTTAACTGTACCAGATACACTGCTATATATAGTAGATAACCCAAATCCATTAGCTTGTCCTATTTTTTGTCCCACTAAGACTCTGTCCCCTTTTTTAACTAAAGGTTCACAGGGAGCACCTATATGTTGGGACATAGGGAAAACTAAATCTCCCTTTGGAAGATAATCTTCTATAGGTTTATTTTCACTGAGATGTTTACCATGTGGTGGATATATACCACGTTTAAAAGTTAACAAGTTCATAACCATATACTTCCTTTCTTGCTGAATTATAGTGAAAGAAACTAGCTGTGTAAAAAAATAGTTTTTTCATAGAATATATAATACAGCTTCAAATATATAATAATACAGTATAAAGCAAAGAAAAAAATATTTCTACAATATTATTAAAAAAATGAATGAATTTTTAAAAAATGTATCATTCACATGATAAAAAAGGACTATTTTTTTACAAATTAAGATAAAAAAGTGATATAGTAAAAATAAGTAAGCGGATTTTGTACTAATATGATACATGTAAAAATAAAGATAAATAAGCTGAGGATTGTTGATTACTTTAATAATAAAATAACAAGCTTATAGTATTTAGCTGGAATTTCAATGTAAATATAGCATATAATAAACTGGATAAGTAGGGTACTATTCATTACTTTTACAGTTGCTAATTATTAAAATAATTAAATATTATCTATATTGATCAATGGGTTTGTGAAATTTTTTTGATGGTTGCATAAATATTACTTGTAGCAATTTAAATATATATGGTGAAAAAAATCATCATAAAGGATACTGTTATATAACTGATACATGAAATTATAAAAACTGTTATAATAATAACAGGTTACTTAAATAATTTTTAAGGATTATATGTAAGTTTATTGAAATTACAAACGCGGTTAGTATAAAATAAGGTTAAAAGTATAAGATTCTAGGGTATATTTTACATTTTAGTATAATAGTGATAATGAAAAAAATAATTTAAGGGGAAATATTATTCTTATGTAGGAAATATGTAATACTAATTGCTAGAATTTTATCAATTAATGGTTAAATTCATGACAAAAACAAAGATGAATTTTATATGGAATAGTTCAGAAATAGCTGGTGAAAGCAATAGTATTGTAAGTAGGGTTAATAATTTAAAAATGCTATTATGAAAATACAGAAAAATATTTTCATAATAGCATTTTGGGGTATGTTTTTAGTAAGAACTCATTTGTTGTAGAACTTCCATATACCTTTTAGAAACATCCGGACAAACAGATAATAAGCTGTCTACAACATAGTCAATATTGCTATCATCGATTTTCTTGCCACTAGAGCCATTGTCAAAGATTTTGTTTTCAGTAGTTAGGGTATTGTATACAGTATTTACAATAGGAGATTGCATTACTTTATCATTTTCTAAACACTGATTTGAAAAGTATAATTCATCCTCTTCAACTATAAATTGAGCGTATACATATTCTTTTTCGCATTCAGGTGAAGAGCAAGGGTATTTTGTGTGTTCTACATGTTTAAGATCTAGTATGTTACTTTCTTCTTTACGAGTTAAAACACATCTTAATTCAAGCTCTAAAAGTCTAGCTTTTATATGTTCAGAAAAGTTTTGTCCTAATTCTGAAATGAAACGCTTAGTAGATATAGTTTTTTTCATATTATAATTTTTTCTCAAAATTACCGACCTCCTGTATATTTTTCAAATAGTTATCACAAGAAACCGCAATGATTCTATTTGTTATGAACCTTAATTTTAAAATATAAAATTTTACATAATTTACATAAAATATTCTTAGTCATATAAAAAACCACCTTAAAAAAGGTGGAAGAATATCGCTATATAAAATAAGCTAAAAATTCATAAATTATTAAGTTATTAAATTATAGTCTTGTAACGTTAGATGCTTGAGGGCCTTTAGCGCCTTGCTCTATTTCAAATTCTACTTTATCGCCTTCATCAAGACTTTTTCTTCCTGATTGTCCTTGGATTGATGTGTAATGAACGAAAACGTCATCTTCACCTTCAACTTGTATAAATCCAAAGCCTTTTTCTGCATTAAACCATTTAACTGTTCCTGTTTTCATTAAAAATCCTCCTAAATTAAAACACGTTGATTTTTTATATTATATATAAAGAGTGTTTTATTACTTATTACTATTATACCACAATAACAGAGAAATAACCAAAAAAGTTTTAAAATTATTATTTTAATATATATATTAAGAATAAGCAACAGAAAATTGTAAAAAAATATTAGTACATGGCATAAATTTAAGACATTATATATTAGTGTGTTAGATATTAGAGTGCTAGTTTGCAAGTATGCTAGGGAAGAATGATTTTCCTTTTGTACCTTACTGTGGGTTAATCATATAATAAGATATTATGTAAAAAGTGACTTAAGTCATGAAATACAGTTACTTAAGGTAATTGTAATGAATTATCCATTTCTGTATAATATAATTGGTTGTAAAATTTGGTATACGAAAGCAGAGGCAATTTTTTATAACCAAGAGCTTGGCTATATATTACCTATTATAAATTAAACTGCAATTTAAGTTAAAATATCTTATTGTAAAATTAACAATTAAAGAAGAATATAAACCTAAGGATAGGGGGGTATGAAAGTGATAGAAGTTAAAAATTTAAGCAAAAGCTTCAAGGATGTACAAGCGGTTAAAAGTGCTAGCTTCACAGTAAATAAAGGTGAAATAGTAGGACTTTTAGGAGAAAATGGTGCTGGTAAAACCACCACATTGAGAATGCTTGCCACTATGTTAAAGCCTACAGGTGGTAATGCGGAGATAAATGGTTACAGTATTATAGAAAAACCTCAAAAGGTAAGAGGAGAAATAGGTATTTTATTTGGTGGAGATGTAGGGTTATACGATAGACTTACAGTAAGAGAAAATATAAGATATTTTGCTGAGCTGAATGGCATGAGCAAAAAAGAAGCTGAAGACAGCATAAATTACTTTGTGGAAGAGTTGGAGTTAAAGGAGTATATGGACAGAAGAGTAGGAAAACTATCAAGAGGTATGAAACAAAAGGTTTCTATTGCCAGATCTATTGTGCATAAACCTACAGTTATGCTATTTGATGAACCTACCACAGGACTAGATGTAACTGCTGCGAAGCTTGTGCATGACTTTATATTGCAATGCAAAGAACAGGGAAAATCTATTATATTTTCAAGTCACAGCATGCAGGAAGTGGAAAAACTTTGTGACAGAATCATTATTATTAACAAAGGAAAGATCATTGAAGAAGGCACCATAGGATATTTTAAAGACAAATACCAAAGCAAGAGTATGGAAGACATATTTATAAGACTGGTAGGTGATAAATAATGAATATAGTGTCTATTGTTTATAAAAAAGAATTAAAAGACATGTTCAGAGATAAGAAAACTTTAATAGCAGCTATATTAATACCTCTTCTAATGTATCCAATAATTTTTGGATTCATGGGAAAGGGAATGAAAAGCAATATGGATTCTGTAAAAAAAGAAATGAATGTAGTAATAGTTGATAAAGGAAATAGTAAATTAGGGCAATTAATAAAATCTCAAAAGAATATAAAATTAAAGGAATCCAAGGATGTTTTTAATGATGTAAAGGAAGGGAAAATCCTTTTGGGTCTAGAGATCCCAGAGAATTTTGATAAAAATGTAAATGAAGAGAAAAAAGCGGATATTATTATAACTATGGACAATACAAGTCAAAAATCAACTATGGCTATGTCAGAAATAAATGCCATTATAGATCAGTATTCTAAGGCTGTAGTAGGGGCTAGACTTAAGGCTAAAAATATAGATACATCTATATTAACTCCTGTAAATCCCGTTATAAAATCTGCAGAAAAGAAGGAAAATGGAGTAGCTAAAATGATGTTATCCTTGCTTCTTCCTATGATGCTTATAATGTTTGCTGCATCAGGTCCTATAGCTTCAGCTACAGATTTAGGAGCAGGTGAAAAGGAAAGAGGTACACTAGAACCATTATTAACTACTCAAGCTAGCAGAATGTCACTACTTTGGGGTAAATTTTTAGCTATAACTACCATGGGAATAGTAACATCTATAGCTTTTATATCAGGACTAGGTATATCCATGAAAACTTCACCAGAAGCTTTTAATTACGGTGTAGATGGAGCTAAATTCAGCATGGAGCCTAAAACTTTGCTTATTATAGCATTAATAACTGTACTTCTTACTATGGTTTTTGGAGCACTAGCTCTTGCTATAAGTATTTACGCCAGATCCTTCAAGGAAGCTCAAACTTACTTGACTCCTTTAAGCTTTATAGGAATGCTTGGTTTTACATCTTACTTCATAGAACCTAAAAATATGTCTATGATATTCTTAAACATCCCTGTGGTAAATGCCACGGCAGTTATAAAAGAACTTATTTTGGGAATGTTTAATGCAAAGCATTTAATAATAGTGCTTGCATGGATGGCAGTTTACATTGCTTTATCTATATCCTTTGCAAGGTATATGTTTAGTAAGGAAGAAGTTATATTTAGAACTTAAAATAAAAGGGCTGTGGCACTAAGAATAAATACTACGATATATTGTGCTAGATTTAAATTTTTAGAACAATATACTGTATGTAAATTCTTTAATGCAACAGTCCCTTTGATATAATAAATTTTTCCTTAACTAACAGTAGTTAGTTATATGGAAATAAATAACAAGCAAAAGATGATGGTATATTTTGTGTCAGACAAGGAAGCAGAACCCACCGATAGTAGAACTATCGGTGGGTTCTGCTGACGCAGTATGACGCAAAATAGACTAGCATACCGACTTGTTATTTATTTGAATGTGCCTAAGGCTAATTCTTCATAGAATTCACAATGAGCAGTATTGAAATATGGCGTAACAAATATTCCAGCAATACCTAACGTAAAAATAGAAAGTAAACTCCAACCTATAAAGCTAAGATAGAAAGTAAACAGCCTACTTTTGTTTCTATCCAGAAATAACTTCAATTTATTTGTAAAATGTGTTGACAAATTTAATTTTCAAGAATATAATAATAAAAAAAGAATTCATAGTAAAATACTCGGAAATACCTTGAAGAAGGAAAGTAACGTAAATAAAGTTTTACAGAGAGGAAATCATTTGCTGAAAGATTTCTAAATGAAGTTTATGTGAAGTGCCCTTTGGAGTTGTGTACCGAACTTATTTAGTAGGCTACACCGGGTTCACCCGTTACAGTGATAGAGCATAGCGCTGTGCTTGAAAAGGAAGCTGGGGTTTTTATTTATAGAAATCCAATTAGAGTGGAACCGCGGATATAACTTCGTCTCTATTATTTAGAGAGGGAGTTTTTTGATTTTCTAAGGGATTTCCAAATAAAACAGAGAGTTTACTATGAATAATAATTTATATATAAAGTAATTAATGAAAGCATTTTTCTATTTTAATGTGAGTAAACAAAGGAAACGTCCACAACAGTGGAATAACATATAGTGAATGCATTATATGTATAAAGTAAACAGAAGCAAGATTTAAATAAATGTATAAAGTATATATGAAGGGAGTGAAAATTTAGTGGGCTTGTGTATTTATAATGAAGTTTATTGTGCCATAAAATTGTTTATTTATATGGTCTTTAGTAATTATAATGCATTTTCTCGCTAAAGATAAATTATGATTTATAACAATGTAATAGATATGATAGGTGCAACACCTTTATTTAAACTTAATAATATGGTAGAAGAAAACATGGCAGAGGTCTATGTAAAGCTAGAAAAATACAATCCAGGCGGAAGCATAAAGGACAGAGCTGCTCTTGGCATGATAGAAAAGGCAGAAAAAGAAGGTACCTTAAAAGAAGGCTACACTATAGTGGAACCAACTAGCGGCAACACCGGCATAGCCCTTGCTATGATAGGAAAGTTAAAAGGTTATAAAGTGATAATAGTAATGCCAGAGACCATGAGTATAGAGAGAAGAAATATGATGAAGGCCTATGGTGCAGAACTAGTTCTTACAGAAGGCAGCAAGGGAATGAAAGGTGCCATAGAAAAAGCCATGGAAATAGCGAAGGATAAAGAGGGGTACTTTATACCTCAGCAATTTATAAATGAGGCCAATCCACTTAAACACTACGAAACCACAGCAGAGGAAATAATAGAAGATTTAAAAGATATAGATGTATTTGTAGCTTCAGTTGGAACTGGCGGAACTGTGATGGGAATAGGTAAAAAACTAAAAGAATATGAAGAAAATATAAAAATTGTAGCTGTAGAACCTGAAAAATCTCCTGTAATATCTGGCGGTGAAGCAGGACCTCATAAAATACAAGGCATAGGAGCAGGATTCATACCCGACATCTACAGGGGTGAATTAGTAGATAAAGTCATTACTGTATCTGATGAAGAAGCCTTTGAATATGCAAGAAAAATGGGAAAATATGAAGGAATTTTAGTAGGAATATCCTCAGGAGCAAACATTGCAGCAGCCATAAAAATTGCCAAGGAAATAGGCAAGGGCAAAAAAGTTGTTACAGTAGCTCCAGATGGAGGAGAAAAATATCTTTCTATGGGATTATATGATTAAACCATAAAAAGGTACAACGTGGGGAATTATGAAATTTTATAATTCAAGTAATGTAATAATTATTGTGGGATAATCATGTAATTGGTATATAATGGAGGTGAATTAAATGAGAAATCCATTTGGATTATTAAAATATGATTTGAAAAATGCTATGGATAAAGACCCAGCTGCAAGAAACATGGTGGAAGTTTTCTTTTTATATCCATCTATCCACGCAGTTATACACTACAGAATAGCACATTTTTTATATAAAAAAAGATTCTTCTTCGTAGCTAGATTTCTATCACAGCTATCAAGATTTTTCACTGGAATAGAAATACACCCAGGAGCCACCATAGGCAAGGGACTGTTCATTGATCACGGTATGGGTGTTGTTATAGGAGAAACAGCTGAAATAGGGGACAATGTAACCTTATATCATGGAGTTACACTAGGGGGCACAGGAAAAGACAAAGGCAAAAGACACCCTACAGTAGAAAATAATGTAACTATAGGCAGTGGCGCAAAGGTTCTAGGGCCAATATTAATTGGAGAGGATGCAAAAGTAGGAGCCAATGCAGTAGTTTTAAAAGATATACCAAAAGGATCCACCGCAGTGGGAATACCAGCAAGAATAATCATTGAAAAATATCCATCAGTTATAGAAATAAATGATTATTATGGGAAAAGAAAAAAGATATATAATGAAATGGTAATATAGAAAATAAGCAGTAAGTAACACAAAGTTACTTACTGCTTATTTTCTATTATGTTTTTAATATATTGTAAGTTAAATTTACTAGTTTTAAATTCATCATTTGTGATTTTATAATATTTCGAGCCATATTGATCACGAACATTGATAATTTTTAAATTTTTATCATAAGTTCTTATGGTTACTGTATAATTAAATATATTTGAGCCATCATCTTTTTTAAAATATAATTCAATACTATATGGATTTTGTAGATTATGAGGTCTTGTGTTTTTCAGTTCAATAATTCTTAATTTTTTTAGATATTTTACTATTTCATTAAGGTTATTTTTATCAGTACATTTAATTGTTTTGTAATTTGATTCCTCAGTTGGCGCAATAGTAATGGACGCTTCAGTAAATTTACCATTTTTATATTGCTTTAAAATTAAGTTATAAAAAGAACCCCATTTAGGTGATGCTAAATAAATAAAGCTAACAATTAAGGCAATACCTAGTATTTTGAAAATTAATTTTTTACGCATAGGACACCCCCACAATTTATATTTTATAGAAAACTTGTGAAAACCACCATTGCTTGTGTCTGTGGTAATTCACTTGAATTAATAAATAGCCCTTATAATATTATATCAATTTTTAGTTAATATTTGACTCTTATTTTAATTTATGTATAAAACAATTATGAGTTTTATGAAATATAAGTAGAGTGTTAATTATTCCATTTACTATTTGAATAAAGCACATTACTTTTAACCAAAATATATTTGTAAATGAAAATATATTAAAAGGAGTGTTTAAAATGGGTGTAGTAACTAACGTAACTGACAAATAACAAGCTTGTATAGATGCTTGCGGAAAGTGTGCTCAAGCATGCTTTGAATGTTTTGATGCTTGCTTACAAGAGACAGACGTGATTGCAAGAAAAAATTGCATAAAAATTTTAGTTGAATGTGGCAAAATGTGTAGTATGTCAGCAGCAATTATGTCAATGAGTGGTGAATTTGCAAAACAACACTGCGGTCTTTGTGCAGATATTTGTAACAGTTGTGCACAAGAATGTGCAGTGTTCAAAGACGATCATTGCCAAAAGTGTGCGGAACAATGCCGTACCTGTGAAAAGGAATGTAGAAACATGGCTGCAAGATAGTAAGGCCATAGTTTAAAAAATTGAGAAAAGTGGAGTAAAATTTACTGAAAATAAGTTTAACCAAGAATTCTCGCTTCAGCGCAAGTAAGTTGAGGAGAATTTAGTGTAATAATATAATAATAAAAAACAAAGCAGTAAGTAACATAAAGGTGTTTACTGTTTTGTTTTTTTGCTAAATTTACCACATATATTAACACATAAAATATTTCACTAAGTACAAAACTAAAGGAGAATGTGAATAATAAAATATAGTTTTGTGTCATATACAAAATGTATAAATTGGAGGGAAATTTTTATGTTGAATTGGAGAAATATTGTTTTGTCATCTATATTGGCGGGGACACTTATAGCACCAACAGCTGTTTATGGCATGGCTAATTTAAACAATAATTTAGTTGCAAGCTGCAAAATATATAGTGAGCCAGAGAATGAGGAAAAAAAATGTCCAGATTGTAAAGATGAGCATGAAATATTCCAAAAAAGAATGGAAAAGCGAATGAAAGATAGAGATGAGCTCATAGATAAAGCTGATAAAATAGTTCCAGGAACTAAATCTCAGTGGGAAAAGGTCAGTAATGAAAGGAAGAAATTATTGACAAAATTAAGAGAAAGTAAACCAGAAAAGGAAGATAATCAAGGAGAAAATCTCAAAGAAAAATTTAAAAATAGGCAAAACATGAAAGAAACTAATAAGAAAAAGTGGGAGGATTTGAATGAAGCTGTAAAAGATAAAGATGCTCAAAAGGTTAAGAGCAGTTTTCATTCTATACTCCAAACAATGAAGGAAAAAAATGAGAAGTTATCAGAAAAAATAAATAATGCTAAAAAATAGTATAAAAGGCTCTCACATGGTGGGAGCTTTTATTTTGAAGTTTGTTTAAAGTTATATAAAAAATTATCTTTTATAAGTTACATGAAAAGAAATAACAAGTCAAGGATGAAAATAGGAAACTCATACCTTTATGGATAAGTTTTTTATAGGTTATTAAACCATCATAAAAAGGAAGTATTATATTAAAAGAGAATTAAATAGTAACACATGATATAATTTAGGTACATAAAAAGAAGTAACAAGTTAAAGATGCTGATGCATTTTATGTAAGATGAGGAAACAGGTTCCGTCTTTGGTAAGGCTATCAGCAGGTTCTGCTGATTCAGTATGATGTAAACTAGATTAGCATACTTACTTATTATTTATTTGAATGTGCTTTATTTACTATATTGGAGGGGGTACAGCATGAGCAGCATATTGTTAGTTGAAGATGATAGCATATTAGCATATAGCGTAGAATATACACTAAAGGGTGAAGGATTTAGTGTAAAGTGTGCGGGAAATGTAAAAAAGGCTAAGGAGAGTTTTAAAGAAGAAAGCTTTGACTTAATAATTTTAGATGTAATACTTCCAGATGGCAATGGATATGAGCTTTGTAAGGAAATAAGAAATATATCTGACGTACCCATAATTTTTTTAACCTCCTGCGATGAAGAAGCTAATGTGGTTATAGGATTGGACATAGGAGCTGATGATTATATAACCAAGCCTTTTAGAATAAAAGAGTTAATATCAAGGATTAGGGCTATACTTAGACGTAATAAAAGAGTCTTAAATAACTCAGATTTATTGCTTTCTGGAGATATAAGAGTGCAGACACTACAAGGGAAAGTTGAAAAAAATAATGAAGAAGTAGTACTTACAGCACTAGAATATAGACTGCTTTTAATATTTATAAAGCATCCAAATCAAATACTAAGTAGAAATATTATATTAGAAGAATTATGGGATAGTGAAGGTGAGTTTGTAGATGACAATACTCTTTCAGTATATATAAGAAGACTTAGAGAAAAAATCGAGGATAATGCAGCGGAACCTAAATATATAATTACTCATAGAGGATTAGGGTATAAATGGAATTACAAGGTGAGTAATTAAGAAAAAGCTATATTTGGAGGGTAGGAATATGGAGTCAACTTTAAAAAATCCTGAAATGAAAAGCATAATTATAAAAATTTTAATAGTTCAAAGCATACTTGCAGGGATTACATATATATTCTTTGGTTATCAATTTAATAAATTAAATACAAACATAGTAAACCAAAATTCTATTATGATAGGAAAGATATTATATGAGCACCCTGAGCTGGAAAATAAAATTATAAAATATGTAACAAAAAAACCTACGGAAACGGAGGTAATTACGGGAAAGAAAATATTAAAACAGTATGGGTACTATGAAAGCATGAAAGTAACCTCTCAGCCGCTACTTGAAAACTTTTATAGAAGCTTTAAAGTAAAATATATTTCAGTATTTGTACTTGGTTTTATGTTTTTAATTTATATAGTTATATTAGAATATAAAAAGATATTTAAAAAAGTAAAAGATATATCACTTGCCTCAGAAAAAGTTATAGAAGGTGATTATAGCTTAGTATTCGATGAGGGCAAGGAAGGAGAATTCTCAATTTTAGCTCATAATTTTAATGTAATGTCTCAAAGACTTAAATTAAGTCTACATAAGCTTCAAGAAGATAAGGTTTTTTTAAAAAATATAATTTCAGATATATCCCATCAATTAAAAACTCCACTAACGTCATTATTTACAATTAATGAACTTCTACTAACTCGCAAGGAAATGAAAGAAGATATAAAAATAGATTTTCTAGAAAAAAGCCAGTCTCAATTAAATAGGATGGAATGGCTAATAATAAATTTGTTAAAAATAGCGAGGCTTGAAGCTCAAGCCATAAGTTTTCAAAAGAAAAATATACTTGCAATAAATTGTATTGAGAGAGCCTTAAGTAGTTTAAAATTTAAAAGCGATGAAAAGCACCAAAAGATAACTATAACTGGTGATGTGGATAATGTGCATTTCTATGCTGATGAACAATGGACAACGGAGGCAATGTTAAATATTATAAAAAACTGCATGGAACATACAAAAGAATGGGGAGAAATAAAAATAAATGTCTTAGAAACTCCTTTGTTTAGTAGGATTACCATTGAGGATAATGGAGAGGGGATAGATAAAAAAGATTTACCTCATATATTTGAAAGATTTTATAAGGGAAGTAATTCTGTAAATGCAGAAAGTGTAGGTATCGGACTAGCACTTACTAAAGTTATTATAGAAAACCAAGGAGGAAGTATATGGGTCACAAGTAAAAGGGGGAAAGGAAGTAAGTTTGATATCACCTTTTTAAAGACCATAATATAGAAACCTTACTATTTAGTAAGATAAAAAACACCTTCCTGTAAGTTTGAAATTTTATAATAATATAGAAGCACAAAATAGATGCGGCACATGAAACAAAATAATATTTCAAAATAGGGAGGAAAAACTTAATGGAGTATGGGAGCATATTTAAAGATGAGGTGATGGGAGCATGAGAAATTATAGTTCTATCACATATAGATATTTAAAAGGGCAAAAGAAAAGGACTATACTTACAATAATAGGAATAGTTCTATCTGTTGCGCTTATCACAGCTATAGGTACAATGTTAGTAACTATGAGAGGAAAATGGATAGATGATGTTATAAAGGAAACGGGGCATTATCACTCAAAATTCATACAAGTAGATGGGGAAAAGATTGATAAAATAAACAATAATGTAGATATTGACAAGATATCAGTAACTAATGAAGTTGGTACAGGAATAGTATCAGCTGTAAGTAAGGAGGAAAGGGATAATAATCCTATAGCTCTTTCGAGGAGATATTTAGATATAAAAGCCTATGATAACAGAGCACTACGGATGATTCCTATTAAAATAAAAGATGGTAGGCTTCCAAAGAAGGAAAATGAAATAATACTAGAATATTGGGCACTTGATTATTTACCCGGAAAACCTAAGATTGGAGATAATATAAAATTAGACATGGGCATCAGAAAAGTAAAGGAAATGAATGAGAATGATAAATCCGGAGAAGCTCGGGACACCTTTACTAAAACAGGAGAAAAAGAGTATACAATAGTGGGTATTACTGAACCTAAATTTTCATGGCCAGGCGGTTACTATACTCGAGGAATTACTTTTTTAGATGAAAAAAATCTATCAAAAGATAAGAAATATGAAGTATATGCAAAGATGAAATCAGTGAAGGAAGTACATGAAAAATCTCAAGAAATAGTTGAAAATCTAAATATTCAAGGAGGAAGAACATCAGAAAATCCACAGAATCATAAAATTGAATATAACGAGAACCTCTTAAGATTATATGCTCAAAGTTTAAAGGATTCTACAAATAAAGGATTAATAACTGTGACGGCATTTATAATAGTTTTAATTATTATAAGCACTGCAGCGGTTATATATAATATACTTAACATATCCGTTTTAGAGAGAATTTCACAATTTGGAATACTCAGATGTATAGGAGCTTCACCAAAGCAGATAAAAAAATTGGTTTTAAAAGAGGCATTGATTTTAAGTGTCATAGGTATACCTTTAGGACTTGCTAGTGGAGTAGTAGCTATGGAAATAGTAATTCACATAGTGAATATGTTAGTAAAGGAAAAAATAAAAATAGTTGTATCACCTATTGTATTTATAATAGGCGTTATATTAGGATTAGTTACAATTTACTTATCTGCCATAGGACCAGCTAAAAAAGCTTCTAAAGTTTCAGCTCTGGAGGCTGCAAGAAATACAGGGAGCTTAAAGAAAGAAAATCTAAAAAAGGTTAGAAAATATAAAATAATTAATAGGATTTTTGGAATAGAGGGACAAATTGCCTATAAAAACCTTAGAAGAAATAAAAAGAAATTTAGAGTTACAGTATTTTCATTAGTTGTGAGTATAGTACTTTATATAGTTTTCGGAAGCTTTGCAAGTCTTGTATTTAAAATGGGAGTAGTAAAGGAAAAAGATATGAAGGATTTTGTGGTGTGGAGAAATGAAAATGCAAATAAAGAAATAAGTGTTTCTACTTGTGATGAAATTGGAAAACTTAAAGATGTAGAAAAAGTATATAAAGTTATGACAAACAGTAAAGTCATTCCAGTGCCTAAGGAAAAAGTGAATCCTAAATTATTGGAGTTAAGACCTCATTTAAAAAGCGGAATAAAAGAAGAAAATTTACTTCTTGATAATAATATTTTGATTTCCTATGGAGATAATGTATTACCTGAGCTTAAAAAATATCTTAAGGAAGGTACTGTAGACAAAGAAAAATTAAATAGTGAAAATGGAGTAATAATCATGAAGACAAATAGTCTAAATGATGAAGATACCGGAAAAACTACTATGCTGGATGTAGTAGATTTTAAGGTTGGGGATGAAATTAAAATTTTTAATGAAAATCACCCAGAAAATAATAAAAGTCATGACCAAAAGAATGTTAAAACTGTTAAGGTTGTAGGAATTTTAGAAAAGGGTATTTTAGGTAATGAGTATAACCTTAATGGTGAAATAAGTTTAATAACTTCTGAACAGGTATATAAAAAGCTTACTGGAAATAATCATATTGAAAGATTGTTTGTGCAGTTAAAGAAAGACTGTGATAAAGGTAATGTAGCAGATTACTTAAAGACATTAAGTAAAAAGGACCCTAGATATGAGTATATAGATGCTGCAGAACAATCAAAACAAAATAGGCATGAAGCTATAGTAATCAATATATTTTTATATGGCTTTGTAGCAGTAATAAGTCTAATAGGGTGTTTAAATATTATAAATACCATAAGTACAAATTTAATGCTTAGAAAAAGAGAATTAGCAATGATGATGGCAGTGGGCATGGATAAAATTAAAATGAACAAAATGGTTTGTATTGAAGGAATATGCTATGGTGTAATAGCATCACTATATGGAGCAGTCATAGGAACAGTACTTTCATATAAATTATTTACACTAATGAGCAATTTCAGAGACTTTCAGTGGGTATTCCCTGGAAAGCAAATTTTAGCAGCTGCTCTTGGAGCCATAGTCATTTCCCTTGCAGCTACCTATATACCTTTAAGAAAAATAAACAAGGGAAATATAATTGAAAATATTAGAGCGGAGGAATAGAAGCAGCTGTAATATACCGAAAGTTACGAAATATATTTTAAAGTATTTTGTTCAAAGGATATTAAATATAGGGTATACTATTGAATATAAGCAGATTGTATATAAAGTTTAGGTGAATTTAACTAAGAATCCCTTACTTCAATGTATCAACTGCGGGTAGAATGTAGTGCAAAAAAATTAGTATTTAAAATAAATGTATAAGTGGAAACTATTTAGGATTGAGGAGTGAGAGTAAATGAAAAGAATACCCTATGGCATTTCCAATTTTGAAGTTTTAAGGGAGGAAGATTACCTTTATGTAGATAAAACTTCTTATATAGAATTATTAGATAGATACGCTCCTTATAATTTTTTTATGAGACCTAGAAGGTTTGGAAAAAGTAAAATGGTTCAAGAAGAACTTGGAGATGATGATTTAAAGAAAGTATTGATTATTATGGTAGGTAAAAAGGATATTCATACTGTAGAGATATAGAAGTAAATAAAACAAGGACAGTTAACAAGTTTTATGAAAAACTTGTTAACTGTCCTTTTAATCATAAACTTTTTCCAATATTATATTCTCATCGAAGCCACCGCGTTCACTTCTCTTATGGTAGCATTTATCCAAAAGATCCTTCTCAGAATAGCCTAAATTTTTACCAAGGGAAAATATAACTTCCATAATATCTGCCAGCTCTTCTAAAAAAGAATTTAATGATAGCTATGATTAAACCACAATAAGGTATAATGTGATGGAATTATGAAATTTCTCCTCCATGACTTGCATAAGAGCTCGGAACAATAAATTTAATTTAAGAAATTCTAATCTTTTAGCCATATAAAATTATCTAACGCTCACATTCAGCATCCTGCCTCAGGTTCGCTAGCCTGGCGTCCTTTTAAGGGTTACGATAATTTTATCTGTCTAAAAGAAGAATTTGTAAAATTAAATTTAAACAGTTCCTTCGCTTCTTATGCAAGTCATTCCAGAGAAATTTCATAATTCAGGTAATGTAATGCTTTTTGTGGGATAATCATAGCTATATTTTTAGATAATAATTTTTAATCCTAAGATAATAAAAGATATCAGACTAAATTTAGAGTTTATCTATATAAAATATTATAATACTAATTTTAAAATAAGAAAATGTGATTAATGATTTTACTAGAACTTTTATGTGAAATTAATGGTTATAATAAAAATACATTGAGAAAGACATATAAACGTTGGTATTATATAATAATAAAGATAATTATTATTATATAATTAAGGAATAGAAATATGAGTTTATACAATATTAAGTCAAGATTCATAAAATAATAAACAGAAAGGAATGGTGTAAGTGATGATTAACATTAATAATGCTGAGTTATGGTATGAAACATATATGGATTTAAGCACTAAGGAGAAAGATGAATATATTATGGAGACATTAAAGAAGTCGTTGTCTGAAGAGTTTGTTAAAGAAATAGACTTTGTTGGTTTTATAATTGAATTATTTGATGATTTTATGGAAAGAAAAGATTATGAAAAAATGTTTAAAGTGTATAATGATATAGTGGAAAATAACGAAAACTTAATTAATGAAGAGTTTTATTTTATAGACAATAAATTTATAGATTATTATTTATTTAAGCAAGATAAAGAAAAATTAAATTTACATTTAAAAAGTTTTATAAACAATCCAATAGATTCAATTGATTATTTAATTCCTATGATAAACAAATTATGTTGTTACGGATATGATGATGTAGCAGTGGATATATGTGAAAAAATATATTTTTCTGTAAAGAACTCTAATAAATTATTTGGAAATGTAGAAGGTGAACTCTCAAAATTTATACTTATGTATAAAATACAGGAAATGTATACAGAGATAAAGAAAGAAAATTTAATTAATCAAGAGAATATATTAGAATTTTTAAGAAAATATGATTTGGATATTACTAAACATTATAATATGATTGTTGAAACATTAAAAAGTGATATGGCTAACTTTGAAATTATAAAAAGTGGAGAGTTTGAATATGATGAAAAAGAAAATATTCAAAGATTAGAATTATATTTTTGCAAGTATATGATGGATGAAAAAAATATAAGTTTTAATGTAAGTAGTGATTTATGGTACTCAGCCATAGAAAATACTGTAGAAAACCGCAAGATAAAAAATGAAGAGTATGCTTTTGATGAATATTTTTTTATTGATGATGAGAAGTATGATGAATATTTAGGAAGCCAATTTCAATTTTTATCACTTGATAGGTTAGGAGCTTTTAAAATAGGTTATGGTATTCATTATGTGTATGATTTTTTATATAAGTACAAATTAATTTCTCAAGAGGCTTATGAAAGTAGTTTACAAATTATTGAAGAAAAAAGGAAATTGGTCTTAAAGTCTATGAATGAAGAATCATGGAAATATAATTTTGTATGTATATGGAATAAGGCAGATTCTATAGATGTTAATGATTATACTGCTGAAAAAGATTTTATAGAAAAAACATTTTATGCTAATATTGATTTTAAAAAATATATGCCAAAAGAATATATGGAATCCTTTAAAAGGATAGAAAAAAGAATAAAAGAAAAGGAACGAGAAAGTAAAACTATACGAAAAGAAATTAATATTGGTAGAAATGATCCTTGTCCATGCGGCAGTGGCAAAAAATATAAAAAATGTTGTGGAAAATAGAAAAGGAGATGAAATTATGTCAGAAGAAAAAATACAGTATGAAACAGATGATAATGAAAAGAAATATGATTTAGATGAGGAAAAAGATAATTACAGTTTCGGAGAAGAGATAGTAGCGGGAAGAGCTGTGGAAGCAGTTATGAATTTATTAGGAATTATTACATTATTAATTACAATAATTGCGGCTATAATTTCCTTTATTAAATTTAAGTGGTTAGTTGGTTTAAGTATATTATTTTTAGGCATAGTTTTAACTTTAATAATATTTGCTATAAGCAAAATCATTGAATTGCTTACAATTAACACAGTAAAAATGACTAGGCTTGAAGAACAACTTATGGAATTAGCTGAAGATGGCGTTGTAAGTCTGGTAATAGATTCTAATATAAAAATTCCTAACAGAGAAGCTAGAAGAAAGAAAAAGTAGAGCGAGTTTCTAAGCTACTTTAAATAACAAAGAAAAAATTTATGGATAAGTATAATTAATACAAAATATGTGAAAATGGAATTTGCTAAATAAAAAGTGAAAGGTGAGAATGAATTTGTATATTAACGAAACTAATATAGAAGTACGATATGTGGAAACTGATAAAATGGGCATTGTTCATCATTCCAATTATTATGCGTGGTTTGAAGTTGGAAGAGGTGCCTTTATAAAAGGTGCAGATATGACTTACAGGGACATGGAAAACTATGGTGTTATGCTTCCTGTATTAGAAAGTGGCTGCAAATACATAGAGGGAGCAAAGTATGAGGATGAGCTAATAATACAAACCTGGATTGAAGAAATGAATGGAGCAAAATTAGTATTTAACTATAATGTTATAAGAAAAGAAGACAGTAAAATTATAGCAAAAGGGAGCACCAAACATGCCTTTGTAAACAGCGATTTTAGAATTATCAACATTAAAAAGAAAATGCCAGAGTTATGGAATAAATTAGAGAAACTTTATGTGAAGTAAAGAAAACAGGGGCAGTTAACAAGTTTTATGAAAAATTTGTTAACTGTCATTTTAATCGTAAACTTTTTCCAATATTATATTCTCATCGAAGCCACCGCGTTCACTTCTCTTATGGTAGCATTTATCCAAAAGATCCTTCTCAGAATAGCCTAAATTTTTACTAAGGGAAAATATAACTTCCATAATATCTGCCAGCTCTTCTAAGTTCTTATCAGTATGAAATTCTAAAACTTCCTCATCCAGCTTTTTTTCTAAAAGAGACAAAGCTTCCTTAGAATCTGCAATGTGAATATGGCATTTTCTACCGGAATTTTTGATTATTTCAGGTATTTTATCTCGTACAAGTTTGTTGTATTCTTTCATGAAAAAACCTCCTAATATTTATCTAGTATATATTTCGTGGTTACATATAATAATGAGCAGATATTCTAATAAATAAGAATTTAATGGTAGCTATACCCATAGATAATAATTTTTAAGATTAAGATGAATAAAAGATATAATCTCAAACTTAAAGTTTATATATATAATATTATAATATTATAATATTAATTTTTAAATAAGAAAATGTAATTAATGATTTTACTAGAACTTTCATGTGAAATCTATGGTTATAGTAAAAATACATTGAGAAAAACTTATAAAAAAGTTAGTATTATAGAAGAAAAACATTATGAAAAAATATTTAAAATGTATAATGATATAGTTGAAAATAACGAAAATAAAAATCACCGTTGATGGATATGAGGTAAAAGAAAAGCCATGTTGCTTTTTAGCTGAAAATGGTGCTTGTAAAATTGAAAAGTGTAAACCGGAAGAATGCAGAGAATATCCATTTACAAATAGTCTAGATAGATTGTTTAGCTTGCTTAGTATAGTTAGTTTTGCAAGTGTTTGCCCTGTAGTATTTGAAATGCTGGAAAGATTGAAGGGGATTTATGGGTTTAGGTGGAGAGGACGTTATTAGGTTAGATAGACATGGAATGAAAGTTTGAAATTAAATAATTATATACAAAATTCTATAATAAATTAGAAAACTATTAGTAATCTTAATGAAGCGTATTGGTAAATATATAATGATAGTACGTTTTTTTATAATTTTAGCAAATAGAAAGAAAACTGGGTAATATTGTGGTAGAATTTATTTGGAAGGGATCTCATTTGGAATACCCTTTAATTTGAAATTATTGATTACAATGTTCAATAGTTAATTATTAGTGAATGTATAAATATATATTAAAATTCTAAGGAGACATTTGATTTATGAACAAAGATAACATAAAGCTTAGAAGTATTGCCGAGGAGTTATTTGTAGATATATTTGGAGAAACCTTTGGGGAGGAGAATACAAAATATCTTTTTATTCAATATCCTGTGGTGGATATATACGGCAATCATAGATATATTGACTTTGCTTTAGAAAGTGAAGGAGAGAAAATTGCCATTGAAATAGATGGTGGAACTTATCACGATCCTTCAAAAATTTCTACAAATAAATATTATGATGATTTACTTAAACAAAATAGTTTAGTATATGGAAATTGGAAGGTATATAGATGGCCCTATAAAATTCTTTTGGAGCAAAGGGAAAGAGTTAAGGACGAGCTTTTAACTTTTCTAGGAGAGCTTCCAATGTTCATGGAAAATGAAGATTTTCTTCCAGAGCAAAAGGGAAGGACATTTATATTAAAGGATCATCAAAAGGAAGCTTTGGAGAGTCTTGAAGATATGAGAGAAAAGGGAGAAACCATAGCGCTTTTGTATCATGCTACAGGTACTGGGAAAACGATTACAGCAGTGTCGGATGCTAAAAAGGTTGGAAAAAAGACTTTATTTTTGGCGCATACTAAAGAACTTATCGGACAAGCTGAAAAAGCCTTTGGAGAGGTATGGGGAGAAGTGGCTTGTGGAACATTTACAGGAGATGTTAAGGAAAAAGATAAACAAGTGGTGTGTGCTACGGTGCAAAGTATAAATGGAAACTTAGAAGAATTTAACAGAGAAGATTTTGGATATATAATTGTGGATGAAGCCCATCATGGCAGTGCTGAGACTTACAGAAAAATTTTAAGATACTTTAAGCCGCAATTTATATTAGGACTTACAGCTACTCCTGAGAGAAGTGATGGAGAAGAAATATTAAGTATATTTAAAAATGTAGCTCATAGATTGGATTTAAAAAAGGCCGTAGAACTTGGCGAATTAGTACCTATAAGATGTATTAGGGTAAAAACTAATGTAGATATAAGGGATGTGAGAATTCATGGAATAAAATATAACACTCAGGACTTGGAAAGCAAGTTATTTATACCAGAGAGAAATAAACTTATTGTAGATACTTATTTAAAATTTGCAAAAGGAAAGCAGACAGTGGTTTTTTGCGCCAGTGTAGCCCATGCAGAAGAAATAGCAAACTTATTTAAAAAGTCAGGGGTAAGGGCAGAAGCGGTTTCTGGAAGATTAAATTCTAAAAAACGTGAAAGAATTTTAAAAAGCTATGAAAAGGGAGAAATAAATGTATTATGTGCCTGTGACTTATTAAATGAAGGATGGGATAGCCCTAAAACAGAAGTCCTATTCATGGCTAGACCTACCATGTCAAAAACCATATATATGCAGCAGCTAGGTAGAGGTACTAGAAAAAGTGAAGGCAAAGAATATTTGATGGTATTTGACTTTATTGACAATGCAGGTTTATTTAACATGCCTTATTCCTTACATAGAATGTTTAACATAGAAAAATATATCCCTGGTAGTTTAGTTCTGGCAAAGGACAAGAATAAAAGAATGGAAGAGCAGATGCTTTTAAGAGGCGAAAAACCAGAAGCAATACTAGATTTTCCAGTAGATGTTACAGATTACGAGTTAGTAGATTTATTTAATTGGCAAGAAAAAGTTAAGGGAATGATTTCACAGCTAGAATTTGTGAGAATGGTTGACGTACAAAGTGAAACTTTAAACAGATACATAAAAGAGGGAAAAATTCAGGCGGATTTAGAAGTACCTATGGGCAGCAAAACTGTAAGATATTTTAATGAGGATACAGTGAATAAATATGCCAAAGAATTTGGTTGGGACATAATAAATGCATCCAACATGAAAGAGAAGTTTATGGAAATGGTAAAAACCATGGACATGTCTTATTCTTACAAGCCAGTGCTACTAATGGCTATGCTAGAGAACGTTAATGAAAAGGGAAAGGTTCTTATAGATGATATAGTAGATTACTTTATAGATTTTTATGAAGATAGAAAAGCAAGACACCTAGTAGTTGAAAAGAAAAACAGCCTTTACTGCAGAGAAAAATACTCCAAAACAGAAGTTAAGAGAAATATATTTGCCAATCCTTTTAAACGCTTTGAGGACATGGGATTTATGAAGAAATCCAAAGATGCAGAATATGTGGAGTTTAATTATCATGTGTGGAAGAAGCTTTCGAGGGAGGAAAGGGTTTGGATTTGGAAATGGTGTGAGGAGAAGATTGGGGAGTATTATGGGAGAGTTTAGTGTTAGCCATAAGTTTTATTAAACACCAAATTATTGTTAAATACATTTGGAGTGATTGAACTTATGTATTAACTTTCTTATCAAGTTTGCTATAAATTGGATGTTAGTAATTACCTTAAGTTTTTTATGAATATTATAGAGTTGAAAATAATTTAGGAAAGGATGAAAGGAAAGCATTTTCTTGAACGAAATTCAAAGAAACTTTAAAAAAGAAATGAAATAGGGTCTTAAGAATGTTAAAAAGAGAGATAAAGAAAGTTATTATAAGTATCCTATGCAAAATCATTTAGATAATTCTGAACAAAGGCGTATCCGAGAAAATACTGAAAAAGTAAAAGGGTCTTTTGGAAGAATGTATAAAACATTTTTCAATACCATAATTGTTATAATTTTGATTGCTGGAATTGGAGCATATATCCAAGGAAAGTTTAAGAATGACAAAATACTTAATACGAAAAATTATATATTACCTAATATAAATAATAGTTTGACTGCAGATGTAAAGCAACAAAGAATAATAAAATATCTTAATACAATAAATCCATATCAAGACAATATAAATGTAGATGTAAATTTACGCAATGCAGATGCGAAATCTGTTGATAAAAAATTACTTACTTCAAAAGAGTATGTTGATAATTTAACAGTATATAAAAATAGAATAAATTCAAATTTAGTTAAAATGGAAAATGTTAATTGTCCAGAAGAATTAAATAAATATAAGGATATGCTCCTGGAGCAAAATTCAACAATGCGCTCAGCTATTGATTATGAAATTCAATATATTAATTCAAGAGATAAAGCCACTTTCAATAAAGTAGTTGAATGCTTTAAAAAGTGCAATGATATGAATAAAGAAATTTCTGATGAAATTAATGAGGTGTTGGATAGGCAGGTACTTAGATATTGAGGGTATGAAATAGAGTTGTGTAGAAGTAATATGAATAATTAGAAATTATTATTTAAAAATATAAATTTTGGAAGGGTAGAGTAAAAATGGATAAAGATATATTAGAATGGATAATAAACGAAATGGATGAAAATCAGTTACAAGATATATGTAAAACTATAAAAATAAAAATACCTGGATTTAGGAGTGTTAATAAGTATCCTAAAATGCTAATTATTCCTAACTTGTTAAAAAACAAGAATAAGCTGTTTGAGTATTTAAAGGGTTTAGCAGGTATTTCAGAGACAAAGAAACAACTTAAAGATAAAGATATAATAGAAATGGAATCACTTATTAATATTAATGATAAGGAAAAAACTATTGAGCAAATTATATATTTAGTAACACAGGATGTATTAGAATATACAAAACTTGCAAATAAAATTATTAACCAAATTAAGTATAAAAATAATACAGGAAATATGAGTACAATTAATACGGAAAATGAAAATATAGAAATTAAAAATTCAATAAAGAATGAGAAAGAAGAAGATAGTATGATGGATAATGAAAAAATGATTAATAAATATGTAGTTACAATAGAAGAAAAAAATGGTTTTTATAATATATATCCTTTAGAAAAAATTGAAAATGATAAATTAGTAAAAGTACAAAAAGAAGATTACCCTGATTATGGTAATATAAATGTAAACCCGTGGTATGAATTTTCAAAAAAAAATTACAATACTGAATCGCTGTTATGGATTTGTAAATTTGATCAAAAGCAATTAGATGAAAATATAATTAAAACAAAAGGTAAATTCGATGGAGATAATAAAATTAGAACAAAATTTAAAATTGATGGTGATGAATTAATAAAGCAGAATAATATATACAAGATAATTAATGAAGGAATATATGAAATTGTGGAATTGGTTGAAGATTACACAAATTTAGAAGAAGTTATTTATAAAGATGATAAAATTTATATTAAAAACAAACCTATTTATGAAAAATTTTACATAAAGGATAATAATTATATGTATGGGCCATTTAGGTACGAAGAAAACATTAAAGGTGGAGGTTATTACATAGACAGAAGTAGTAATAATTATACAATACAAAGATATTCTATAAAAGATAATAAGTCTTATATAAGTGTAAGTGAAGTAGAATTAACAAATGATTATATAAGTACTAATTTAGCATTAGTGTATTTCCATGATAAGGAGAAATTAATAAGTGAAACAATAGATATAATGAATAAGGAAGAGTTATTAAAAAAGCTTAAAGAAACAATAAATGCTAAAAACACAAATTATTCTAGACAGCAAATCCAAGAAATACGAAGTAACATTATAGCTATTGTAGATAATTCCTTATCTGAAGGTAGAATAAATCGCATAAAAAGTTTAATTGAAAATACAGAAATAACAGATAAATTTATAGAAAATGATTTAACTGAGATAATAGAATTATTACTTGAGAATAAAGAAAATCGAAATGTTATTGCTAATAAAATACTTGAAAAGCCAGAAAATTTGAGAAAGTTGCAGAATTATGAAATAGTTCAATCTAAGATAGAAAATAAAAAAGAAGAATTAAAGAAGTTGCAGCAAAAAATAAATGTTAGAAGACTAGAATTAGAACAAATAAATATTGAAAATAAAAATTTCACTAATAAAAATATTAATGAATTAATTGAGAAAAGTAATGAAGATGTAAAAGAAATGGAACGTAAAAGGGAAGAAATAACAGAAGATATTGAAAAATTAACAAGAAAATATAATTTATGCACTGATATTGAAAAACTTATAGAACAAAGAAAAAAATTTGAAGATGCAAAGGAAAAAGAAAAATCTAGTTACAATGCATTTCTTTTAGAAAATCAAAGAAGAAAAGAACAGGAAAAAGTAATTGAAAAAGAGATTAAAGAAAAATTAGAGAATACAACAAAACAATATACAAATATTGCTTTTGATGGAATGATTGCTAATGAAATGTTAGAATCAGCAGCTAAGTGGATTAAAGGCAAAGATATGAAAAACTTTGAAAAAGCAATAGGAGCAAAAGAAAACTTTCAAAAGGTTATGGAGGTTAAATCATTTAAAAAATATGATGTTATAGATTATATATATAACAAAATTAAACTAACTAGGAATTATAGTAGAAATGATGTAATTAATATTATGATATGTTTAAACCAGGGATTTTTAACTGTATTTGCGGGAGAACCAGGTGTAGGTAAAACTTCTGTATGTAATATTATTGCTAATGTATTAGGTCTATCTAATAAGAATAGTGATTATAATCGTTTTACTGAAATCTCTGTAGAAAAAGGATGGACATCTAAAAGGGATTTAATAGGATATTATAATCCATTAACTAAATCTTTTGATAAAAATAACAGTTCACTTTTTAAAGCGTTTAATATATTGGATAGAGAATATAAAAATGAAATTAAAGATTTTCCTTATTATATACTACTAGATGAGGCTAATTTAAGTTCTATGGAGCACTATTGGGCAGATTTTATGAATGTTTGTGATTTAGATAAAAAAAATAGAAGGATTAATTTGGGTGAAGATTATATTTATAGTATACCTGAAACGTTGAGATTTCTAGCAACAATAAATTATGATCATACAACAGAAACACTATCCCCTAGACTTATTGATAGGGCATGGATAATTTTACTGGAATCAAGTAATTTAGAAATAGATAATGATGATTTAAATCTATATTGTGAGCAGGAACAAAAATTGAATGATGGTATAGTTATGTTTGATGATTTAAAAAAATGTTTTTTAGATTATTCATGTGATAGTTGGGATGAAGGAGCTGCAAGTTCAATGTATGAAGAATTGAAAGAAATTTATATAATGTTTAGAAAAAATAACATATCAGTAAGTCCAAGAATTGACAATATGATTAAAAGATATTTAAAAGTAGGGTGTAATTTGCTTAGGGATACTAATAATGCATCACGTGAATTTGTAGCGTTAGATTATGTTGTTGCACAAAAATTATTACCTAAAATTAATGGTTACGGTGATAATTATGAAAAATTTTTGGAGAACTTGCAGGATAAATTTAACAAAAATAATATGATAAAATGTAAAAATATTGTAGAAAATATGATTGAAAAAGGTAAAAATAATATGCAGTATTATCAATTTTTTGCTTAAAGAAGGTTATGAATATGGAATGTAGATTAATATTACAATCTAAATTAACAAATGAAGTGGATATAACATTAACAGAAATAGTTGAAAATAATATATTTTTAGCTAATGAAAGTTGCGGGGTAGTCTATAGCAACCTAGAATATAGTGCTAAAATATATTTTGATAAAGATATTCAAAATATTAAATTTTATGTTAATGATACATTAAGAAAGAGTTATTACTGTGATGGAAAGATATATTTTAATGATGACAATTTTTTAGATAATAGGATATTTTTAAATTATTTTGGATATGTAAGTATAAAAGTTTTTATTGAAGGTAATGATGGTAATTATGAGTTTTATTCTGATTACTTAGACGTAGCAGTAAGAGATAACGTATCAAGTAATAATATAAGAAAAATGATAGATTATATAGCTGAAAATTCACAAAAATATTTATTTCAAAAGGATGATAAAGTAAAGGATTTTGCAGATGTTATAAAAAGTAAAAATAAAAATATTGTTACTGAAATTTCTATACTTGAAAATATAATATTTGAATATGAAAAAAATTTTAAGTATTATAAAACAAGTGCAAAATATAAAATAAAAAGTAACTATATAGTTGATGATTTCGAAAAGGTAAAGGAAATAAATAATGAAACAATTCAATATATTATATCTAATCCACAGCAGTTAATAACGGTAAACTATAATACTGGAATTAGATATCATAAATTAAATTTACAGCCTAAAAAGACATTAATAAATAAAAATGAACTATGTTATGATATATATGAAAATAAGATAATTGTTGGATTTTTAAAGTATATTTATAATTCGCTGATAGATAAGATAGCATATGTAGAAAGTCAAAATAATAAACAACAGAAATATTATATTAATGTCGGATATGTATCATTGTCGAATGAAATATATACAAAGTTAAATGATACCTTAAATAAATATAGAAAAAAAATATATGATATTAAGAATAAAGTTCAACAGCTTTATTTTATGTATAAGCAGACATTAAAATGTGAAGAAATAACCATAAGTGGTATTCCTAACCCTACAGCTATCTTTATGGAAATACAGCATTATAGAAAAATATATAAGGTAATAAGAGATTGGTTTGAAGGTGGTAATTATAATTTTGAGAGGGAAAAAATGATATTAACATTTTCAGAAGCAAGCCAGATTTATGAATATTACGTACTTTTTAATCTTAATAATTATATTATTGAAAATGGATATTATTTAAAAAAGCCAAAAAAATTTTTATATACTCTTAAGAAAAGTGCTAAATATGTAAATACAAGATTTGAAAACACGTTTGTATTTGAAAAAAGTGGTACAAATATAACGGTATATTACCAACCTGTTATTTATCTTGATCAAGTATTTAATGATATAGGGTTATTTAGAAACAACGATATATCATTAAATGGTGAAAAGGCTCAATATTATACTCCAGACTATGTTATAAAAATAAATAAAGAAGGATTATCAGAATTTATAATTTTAGATGCAAAATGGTCTACTAATAAATCTGTTATTAATTATAGATTCAAAGAAATAGTATATAAATATATTTTTTCTATTAGCACAGTCCATAATAATGATAAAATAAGCAAGGTTTGGGTTATAAATGGTCAAGAAATAGAAGACCAAAAGGAGAATATTTATAATTTTTATAATAGTAAATTTAAAAGCAGAAATGATGAGTTACAACCTTCAGCAAAAATTATAACTTTAAATCCTAATGTAGATGTAATTATGCAAAAAAATTTTTTGAATCAATTATTTTCTAGTAACTGGACTAGGAAGAATATATAAAATAATTGCTAGTAACAAAAATATTTTTATAATTTGAAAGTAGATTTAATGATATATGTAATAATAAAAATATATATAAGTTATTAAAATATAATTTTAATTAAAGTATGTATAATGGTTCAATGAAGTGAAAATTAGTTATAGTATATAGAGCTTCATTTTGGTAACTTAAAATAACAAAGTAAAGATTATTAAAATAGAATATAAAATTTATAGAAAAGAAACAGTGGTTTTATCTTGAACCACTGTTTCTTTTCTATAAATTTTAAATGCATATTGTTGTTATTTTTAAATATGTATGTATAGATAAGGGGTATTTCTTAGTTTTAAGAGCAATTAATAAAGGAGATATAGTTAAGTGGTAAGGGAATCAGAATTTAGATCTTATGCATACATAAAAAACACTTTAAAGAAGTTAGGATGGAATACGAAAAATCCCCAAAGAGATTTAAATGGGCAATTATATACTCAAGGTGAATGTTTATCAAATTTATATATAAAATCTCAATTGATAAATTTAAAGCCAGAGTTTATTGTTAAAATAAGTGAAGAGATATATTGGATAATTGAGGCTAAAGGAAAAAACGCAGAATTAAATAAAGCAGTTAGTGAGGCAAAAGAGTATGGAAATTTAATCAATAAACATAAAAAAATAAAAGCAAAAATTGTTACTGGTGTTGCAGGAAATGATACTGATGGGTATGATGTTGAAAATTATTATTTAGAAGAAAATAATGAATATAAAATAATTAAACATAATGGTATAGAAATAACTTCCTTATTGGCAGTTAATCAAGTTGAAATGTTAATAAAAAATAATAGTAGCAATTTAATGGATTTAAAAGTAGATGAGGAGCACATGCTTCATATAGCTGAAAATATTAATGAGGTTCTTCATTTAGCTTCCATAAATAAAGATGATCGTGCTGCGGTCATTGCTTCTTTATTGTTAGCTCAAATTGATTCAAAACTCAATCTTAATGAATCACCATCTATAATTGTAAGGGATATAAATAATAGAGCTGAAGATGTTCTTATACGACATAATAAAAGAGAATTTTATGATTATATTGAAATTAAACTTCCTAATAATATACAAGCTCAGAAGAAATATAAAAAAGCATTAATGAAGACAATGAGTTTATTAAATGAAATTAATATAAAGGCTGCTATGAATTCAGGAACGGATATACTGGGTAAGTTTTATGAAGTATTTTTAAAGTATGGTAATGGAGCAAAAGATATTGGAATAGTATTAACTCCTAGGCAAATTACAAAATTTGCTTGTGAAGTATTAGATATAAATGAGAATGATATAGTATACGATCCAACATGTGGTACAGGAGGCTTTTTAGTATCTGCATATGATTATGTTAGAAAAAATTGTTCTATAGAAAAGTTAGATGATTTTAAAAAACATAAAATTTTTGGAATTGAACAACAACCTAAAATTGCTTCGCTTGCTATTGTAAATATGATATTTAGAGGAGATGGAAAAAATAACATTATTAATGATGATTGTTTAAAAAAACATATTACAAGAAAAAAGATAAATGAATCATTTTCAGCAGAATACTTAACTAGTAATACTAGTGACGAAGAAAGAATTTATAATAAATTTAGGCCTATTACTAAAGTATTAATGAACCCGCCTTTTTCTTTAAAACCTAAAGATGAAAAAGAATATAAATTTATTGAGCATGCGTTAGATCAAATGCAAGATGGAGGAATATTGTTTAGTGTATTACCATATTCGGTATTAGTTAAGCAAGAAGATAGTCTTAGATTTCGAAAAAAATTATTGAGAGATAATACCCTGTTAAGTGTTATTACATTTCCAAAAGATTTATTTTATCCTGTAGGTGTTCAATCAGTAGGAATAATAATAAAAAAAGGTATTTCACATCCATGGAAGCAGAATGTTTTATGGATAAGGGCATTGAAAGATGGGTATATAAAAGTAAAAGGAAAGAGGCTATTTTGTGAGAATGAACAAAATCATATAGAAAAAATAAAAAACCTTGTAAGACAGTTTATTAAGGAACCTAGTATGAGGATTAAAGAAATAGACAAATTTCAGATAGCGTCTGTAATTGATATTAAAGATGATAGTTTAGAATTGGTACCAGAAGTATATTTAACAGAAAATAAAAATTTGCCTTTTTCAGAAATAATAAATGGAATTGATGAAGTTATTACTAGATTTATAGCTTTTTCTATACTTAATAAAATGATTTCATTAGATGAATTAAGTTATATGGGCATAAAAAGTAAAAAAATAGAACATAATTCACCATTAAATTTAATGGAAGTATCAATACTAGATATATTAGGCAAACCTAATAAAGGACCATATCATGTACATGGACAATTATTAGAAGGTGATATTCCATTGATTTCTACTACAACACAAAATAATGGAATTGTTGGATTATATGAAATACCAGACAGAAATATATTCAAAAATGCTATAACCATAGCATGTGATGGAACACCACTTACAACTTTTTATCATCCATATAAATTTACTGCTAAAGATAATGTTCTAGTATTTAATCTTTCAAATAAAATTAAATTAGCTACAGTATTTTATATTATAATGGAAATTAATAGAGTTAAATGGAGATTTTCATATGGAAGGAAATGTTATTTAAATAAGGTAGATAAGATAAAAATATTGTTACCATGTAAGAATAATAAAGAAATTGATGATGAATATATAGAAAGATTAATGAAGTCATTTTCGGGGTGGAAATTGGTGAAAAAAATTATAAGTAAGTATAATTAAATTAACAAATTACCTGAAAAAGAGATGTTGAAAAATACAAAATATTTCTTAAATTAAAGAAGAAATCCATTTTGTTAATTATTTTGACTACAATGTCGTAAGGCTTGCCACATTTAAGTATATAAGTTTGGTATAACACAAAGGCAGTATTGAATATTTAATTTCACAAAAATGTAAAGATTTAGATAGAAAAATCGCATAAAAAATTCAACTTTTGTATATAGAATATTGATATAGGACTAGGTATAGATAAAAAAGTAAACTATCTAAACTTTACTAAGTATGGATAGTTTACTTTTAAATATTTATAAATACCAAAGGGGAGAAATGTTTGATTCATATTTAGATGAGTTTTTATTTTCCTTATTAGTATATTTAGCTAATGGGGGTTGTCTATTACATACACTCATACAAAGATTATCAATTTCTTTTGGATTGTCAATAAATTCTCGAATCCACCCTTGTAGAAATAGTGTTGGAGGATCATACTTACTTTCACGATTAGAAGTATAAGAATAAGCTTGCTCTATAATAAATAATTGAGCTAATATTGCAGTAATATTAAGAGAATTTAAAAAATGCTCAAAATTTTCGTTTTTTAATATTTGAATCTCTTTTATTGGGTCATTTCCATAAAATATATTATCAAATGCCAGCAAAAGTGGCTTTTTTAATTCAGGTCTACATCTAACTCTTAAGTTTAAATCAATTAAAACCCTAAGATGGTTAGGGCGGAATTCTCTTTTATTCTCAGAAAACCAAATTTGAAAATTCCTATTTGAATCATAGTTATTAAATCGTTTTGGTAGTTTAGATGGTCTATAAATGTAAATTTCAGAAATATTTTCTTTATAGATTAATTTTTTAGTATCAAATTGTAGTTCTTTTACAATATTTAAGAGTTCATCATATTTCATTAAAAATACCTCCTTGATTTAGATAGTAGTTGTTATTGTAATGATTAAAAGTTTTATTTAAATATAAAATTCTATAGTAAGTAGTTAAATCCTCTTACTTCGATATTGATTAATAAATAATTTTCTGGGGAAAATTCATAATAAATACATTTAGGGGTGAGCTTATGGAGAAGAATTTTAAATTGGAGACGGATACCATATGGAATTTTGAAGAAAGAGGTAATTGGTGTACTCATAGGGGGGATTATCCAGGAAACTGGAGTCCATATGTACCTAAAAATATAATATTAAGATATTCTAAAGAAGGGGAGTTTGTTTTAGACCAATTTGTAGGTAGTGGGACGACTTTAATAGAAGCATGTTTATTAAATAGAAAGATTATTGGTTGTGATATTAATGATAGAGCTTTAAATATTTGCAGTGATAGGATTAAAAATCTTAGTAAAAAGGATAATGTATTTTTAAAGAAAAGAGATGCTAGAAATTTGTATGATATAAAAGATGAATCCATAGATTTAATATGTACTCATCCACCATATGCTAACATCATTAAATATAGTAAAAATATAGATGGAGATATATCACTACTTGATATAGAAGAATTTTATGAAGCTATGAAAGATGTGGCTAAAGAATGTTATAGGGTATTAAAAAAAGAAAAGTATTGTTCTATACTTATGGGGGACACTAGAAAAAGAGGATTTATTATTCCTTTAGCATTTAACGTATTGAATATATTCATGAATTCCGGATTTAAATTAAAAGAAATAATAATAAAACAGCAACATAATTGTAAGTCCACTGAATACTGGAGAGATATAAGTATAAAAAGAAATTTTTATTTGATTGCTCATGAGTATTTGTTTGTTTTTAAAAAGTAACTTTTGAATTTTAAATACTAGTAATGTATAATTTATTAGTATGGTATATTAAATTTAAAAGGGAAAAGTGATAAAAATGATTTATTACAAAGGAAATAATTATAAGCTTTATATGGGAGATTGTTTAAAAGAGTTAAAAAGAATAGAAACAAAATCTGTGGATATGATTTTTGCAGATCCGCCATATCGGCTTAGTAACGATGGAATAACTTGTAAATCAGGAAAAATGTCAAGTGTTAATAAAGGTGATTGGGATAAGTCTAGAGGTATAAAAGAGGATTACAATTTTAATAAAAGATGGATTAGAGCGTGTAATAGAGTTTTAAAAGACGATGGGACTATGTGGATTTCTGGTACATATCATGTAATTCATTCTATTGCATTTATATTACTTGAAATGGGTGATTATATTATTAATGAAATAGCTTGGGTTAAACCTAATGCTGCTCCTAATATGGGGTGCAGGTGTTTTACAGCTAGTCAAGAAACACTATTATGGGTAAAGAAAGATAAAAAGGCTAAACATGTATTTAATTATAGTTTTATGAAGGAATTAAATGGTGGAAAGCAGATGAGAAGTGTATGGACAATTCCTACTACACCTAAGAGAGAAAAGGTGTATGGATATCATCCTACTCAAAAACCAAAGGAATTATTGTATAGATGTATAATGGCAAGTACTGGTAAGGGACAATTAATATTAGATCCATTTTGCGGCTCAGGAACTACAGGGGTTGTTGCAGTAGAAAATGAAAGAAAATTTATAGGAATAGATAATTTAGAAGAATATGTAGAACTTACAAACAAAAGAATAGAAGCAATTTAGGGAGGAATTTAATTGACATATAGTAATGCAAAGCCATTTTTAAAATGGGCAGGAGGAAAAACACAGTTACTTGAGCAATTTCAAAATTATTATCCTGAAACGTTAAAGGCAGGAATGATAAAGAGATACATAGAACCTTTTTTAGGTGGAGGAGCAGTTTTTTTTGATCTTATTTCAAAATATGAATTTGAAGAAGTAATTTTAAATGATATTAATGAAGAGGTAATTTTAACTTATAATGTTATAAAACAAAAAGTGTATGAACTTATACAATTTTTATCCGAGCTAGAAAAACAGTATTTACAAGTGGATACTGAAGAACAAGAAAAAATATTTTATGAGCAAAGAGAAAAATTTAATCAAGAAAAGAGTACCACAGATTATTTAAATTATTCAGATGATTGGATTTCTCATGCTGGTAGAATGATTTTTTTAAACAAAACTTGTTTTAATGGATTGTATAGACAAAATAGAAAAGGAAAGTATAATGTACCTTTTGGTAAAAGAAAAAAAGTAACCATATGCGATGAAAGCAATTTAATGGAAGTAAATAGAGCACTACAAGGAGTAAAATTAAAAATAGGAGATTTTCAAGAATTATCGGATTATGTGGATGAAAATACATTTATTTATATAGATCCGCCATATAGACCACTAAATGCTACTTCAAGTTTTAATGATTATTCAAAAGAACCTTTTAATGATGATAGCCAAATAAGATTAGCAGATTGGACAAAATTGCTAGATTCTAAAAAAGCCTTTTTTATGCTAAGTAACTCGGATCCAACAAATACAGATCCTGAGGATAAATTTTTTGAGAACTTATATAAGAATTTTACTATCAATAAAGTAAAGGCAAGTAGAGCAATAAATAGTAAAGGTAGCGGTAGGGGTAAGGTAAATGAACTATTAATATTAAATTATAAAAGTGAGTAGTATATGAACAAAGAGTTTTAAATAATTACTCTTTAAAAATGCTAATATTTAAGCACCTTAAGGGTGCTTATTTTTGATTTTGTATAGGAGTTTGCGATATAATAAAAGGTAGTTGTTAGTAAAAATGATATTAAATATATTTTATAAAAATAAAAAAATGTATACTATAAATTATAGGGAATAGGGGGAGAAAAATAAGTATGAGTATAAATTATGAAAAAAATGTGGAAACGTTCAAATATCTTTTAGATACATTAAAAGATTCTATTAAAGGTTGGGACTATTTTGTTAACTGGGATAAGGTAAATAATAATGTAAGGGATATTGAGATACAGTTAAATATCCTTAATTATTTGATTGGAAAAGAGAATATTTATGATGAAGCAAAATATTTGATTAAAAAACATCCAGAAGTTATTAAAGTAATTCCTGTGCTTATAGCATGTAGAGAAAAAAAGTTTGAAATTGTAACTTTTGATGCTAAAGGTGCTTCTGAAAGAAAAGGATATGCATTTAATAAATATAAATCATTAGATGATAGTAGAATTGATGATATTGTTGAGTTTATGGATAAAGCTAAGATACTAGATTTGTTTGCAAATAAATCAATTAAGAATATAGTTGATTATGTATTTGGCATTGAAGTAGGGCTAGATAGCAATGGGAGGAAGAATCGCTCAGGACATGCCATGGAGGATATTGTGGAGAAATTTATTTTGAAGGTTTGTGAGGAAAAGGGGTTTTGTTATTTAAAAGAAGCTACTCCAAGCCATATAAAAAGTGAGTGGGGTTATAAAGTAACTGTAGATAAAACAGCAAGAAGGTTTGATTTTGCCATAAATACAGGGTGTAAGCTTTATCTAGTAGAAACTAATTATTATGGTGGTGGTGGTTCTAAGCTTAAGGCTACTGCTGGGGAATACAAAACACTTCAAGATATAACTACACAGGATGGGCATGAATTAATTTGGATAACTGATGGAAAAGGGTGGCTATCAGCTAATAGGCCATTGGAGGAAGCATTTTATCATAATAAGTATATAATTAATTTGACAATGTTACAAAATGGGTTATTGGATGATATATTAGAGGAAGCTGACTAATCTTAATTTATGAGAGTATGTGTTGCTTAGAATATTATGTAATATGTAAAAGCTAGAGGGAAGAGGAGGGTTTTATATGAGCATTTGGCTTTTTAGAGCAGGTAAAAACGGAGAGTATGAAAATAAATTTCTAAATGATAATAGAGTATACCTTACATGGGATGATTTAAGAATTAATTTAAATACAATACGTTCAAAAGAGGAATTATATAAAATTTTATTAGAGAATTATGATTTAGAAAAGGAAAAGACAGCTATTAATTGGGCATCACAAATTTGGCCAATTGCTCACACTATGAAAAAAGGTGATTGGGTTGTTTTGCCAAGTAAAATCAATAGGACAATTCATTTTGGAGAAATATTAGGTGATTATGAATATGATGAATCATTAGGTAGTCCATATTATCATTATAGAAAAGTAAAATGGTTTGCTCTAGATATACCAAGGGATAGATTTGATAAAGACATTTTATATTCTCTTGGTGCATTTATGACTGTTTGTAGGATACATAGAAATAATGCAGAAGAAAGAATTAAAGAAATGCAGAAAAATAATTGGAGTACTAAAGCTAGTATTACTATGAATATCATGGATGATAATGATGAAAATACAACAATTGATTTAGAAGAGTTTATTTTTGATAGAATCTCAGGAAGAATTATTCAAAAATTTAAGGGGCATAGAATGGAAGAGTTAATTAATGAAATTCTTAAAGCAAAAGGATTTACAACTTATAGAAGTCCAGAAGGTGCAGATAATGGAGTGGATTTACTAGCAGCTTCAGATACTTTAGGATTTGGCTCTCCTAAAATTTGTGTTCAAGTAAAAACACAAGATAATCCAGTAGATAGACCAACATTAGATCAATTAGTAGGTACCATGAGTAATTTTAATGCAGACTATGGATTGCTTGTTTCATGGAATGGCTTTAAATCTTCTGTTACAAGAGAAATCCCAAAACAATTTTTTAAGGTTCGTTTGTGGGATTCAAAGAAAATAATTGAAGAAATATTTCAAAATTATGATAAATTAAGTGATGATATAAAAACAGAAATACCATTAAAAAGAGTATGGATGTTAAATGTAGAGGAATAACAATTGGAATAGGGATAACATACCATCAGCAAAGCTAGACAGTTTATTTGCTAAGTGTTAGCAAACAAAAAAAGTCTTCCGCTCCGCTATATCCTTTTTTTGTCAGAACCCCTGGGAGTAATTTTTACCATTAATTCAATAAAAAAACAAAAATACGCAGATGAAGTAAACTATGTACCGACCCCAAAAGGTTAGACCTAAAAATCCAATAATTGGAGGTCGGTTTTCTATTGGCGAAACATAGTTTTGAATTTAAGAAAAAAATAGTACAAAAATATCTTAATGGTGAAGGCGGGTATAAATTCTTATACCAATCAATACGGAGTTTAGAAGAGGAAAATAAGCTGGATTATGCAAGTATATTAGGCAAAGGGGAATATATTTCAGGGTTAGGAATAAAAAAATCATTATTTAGTCTAGGAAATAAGATAGATATTTTCTCAAACAGAAAAGGATGTTCAAGAAGGTTCTTATTAGACGTTAATTCAGTAAGTGATGAGTTGATATCTCAAAGTGAAAGTATAGATTATAACCCGAATGCAACTGAAGGAACTAATATATTTATAAGTGATTTAGAGAATAATATAAATAAACAAATAATCAATAGTTCTTGTATAGATAATATTTTAGCCGAATTAGGTAGAAGGTGTAGTAAATTTATAAAAAAAGAGAACTTGTAGTTTTTGTAAACAGAAGAAGAGTAATAGCAGAGGATATTGGTGCAAAAAAAATAGACTCCTGTGAAATATTAGGTGATTATAAAGTAGATTTATATAAAGGTGGTAACGGTGATATTTCAGGAATAGATCTTTTTATAAATGATTATATGATATATAACAGGGAAAAAAGGAAAAAAGAAATCCAATGGAACTTGCTAAATGAAGCTAAGCATACTTATACAAATTGCATAGTAGAGATTCAGTATTATGGAGATGAATCAAATTTTATAAAAGATAAGGAATTACTATTTTCATAGGTAATAAAGTTTATTAAAAAAAATAAAGTATATTTTGAAAGTAAAACAATTACAGTTCAATATGAAATGCCCATACAAAAAGTTGAGGAGTTAAAAGCATATTATGATGAACGTACAGCTAAAGCTATAGGTATTATAGCATTCAATAGATTATATGAAGATTTTTTATATAATAATATGAAAAACAATTAATTATGCACTATACATTTTTAAATAATTATAATACTATTTTTATGGAGTTTATATATAAATAAAGCTATTTGTTATAAAAGTGGAGGCATATATGAAAGCAAAAGATCTAATACCTTGGTGTTTAACAGATAAGTATAGTTTATTAAAAGTAATAAGTGATGAAAATTTTATTCATCAAAGTTGGCTGCTGGAAACAGGAGAGGTTTTAACCTATGAAAACATACCAATAAATTATCCAGCAGGTGGAATTGTAGTTTTTGATGGTATAGAGGAATATGTAGAAGCTATTAAAGATGTAGATTGGATTAATGATAAGAATAGTGTTCAATGTGTTGGAGTTGAACTAGAAGATATGGGTTTTCCTTTTTTATAAGAAGAAAAGCAAAGGGTATAGATGTAGTAGGTAGAAAATTTTTTTACACTTAAGGAGTCGTAACTTAAACCTATAATATATGTTTGCTAATTTTCATTATGTATATAAGTTTAAAGATGATAGCATCTTGTTTTACCACAGGTGCTATTTTTATGTATAAAATAATGGAAAATCATTGTATAAAAAGTAACTAAATTTAGGAGAAATACAATGATAAAAATATTAGCTATAAAATTTAAAATATACAAATTTGTGATATAATGGTAGTTAAGAGCAATATAGGGGAGTTGGTTATATGCAAAAAAAGAAGACTATTTTTCTATTAATTGTCTGTTTAATAATTTCAACTTTGTTTTATGGCTGTGAGAAAAAACAATCTAATGAGAAAAATAAATTTGCCATATACTTTGTAAAGGCAGAGGCTAAAGAGAAAGCACTAAGCTATGGAAGAGATGAAAATGGTGAATATGTGAAGCCTGAATCTGATATTAAATCTTTGCCTATAGAAAAATCACCTATATTAACTGAAAAAGATATAAAAAAGTTTAACTGGAATACGCAAGAAATTGAAGTTACAGATGAATATTTAAAGAATCATGAAGCTAAGGTTCAGGGAGAAAATGTATCTAAAGTGGGTAGTAAGTTGCTTGGAGCTAAAGAACTTGATGCAGTTATAATAGTAGTAAATGGTGAAAGAATTTACTGCGCTGGTTTTCCCATTGATGAGCGTAAATCCTGTTTTCCACCAGAATATATGATTTCTGATGCCTCTAAAAATACCATAAGTATTAAAAAGAATGGTAATAAGGGTAAAGATTTAAGAAAAGATGAAAGAATATATAACGCTTTAAAGAATGTGAATATATTAGTTGAATAGATTAGTAGACATATAGGAATTATATAAACAGGAAAAAATGTTAATACTCCCTTATTGTATTTTTAATGGTGTAATTTGTATATAATTACTAAAAAGGTGGTTTTTATTATGAAAAAATGGAGTTTAGTATCTTGTTTTTTAATTGTTTTTAGTATCCTAGCGTTAGGATGTACAAAAGATAATAAGGCAAACTTAGATACTAAAGATATAAAATATCAGGTACTAACATTAAACGTTAGTTCAGCTTCTGATGATAGTATTATCGCGACTGAAGGAAATGGCAACAAGTATCAAATCTCAAATTCTCAATTAGATATAACAGATGACAAAGGTAATCATTTATCATGGAAAGAACTAAAAGATGCAAAAGTTATTGAGGTACATTATTCAGGTAAAATAAAGGAAGTATCACCTGCTGTATTCGAAAAAATAACTAAGGTAGTAATTATATCCTAACATTATGTTAAATCAATAAGTGCAAAAATAAACCACAATTATAAAATACAGGGGACACCAAGACTAATTAATATGTATAATACCGACAAAACATGTAATATGTGTTATACATATTATATGTTTTGTGAAAATAATGCACGAAGAGCAATCTCTTGTGACTACATTTCATAGGCACTAATGGGTTGTATTAAAATATATTTATAGATGGAACTAAAATTGAAGCAAATACAAATAGGTATACTTTTGTATGGAAAAAGGCGTATAAAAAATGAATGATCACCATATACTTCAAATATATGGTAATGTATTATTGTAAAAAAATGATTGGAGTGAAAATAATTGAAATATATATATGACCAATTTTTTAATTCTATACTGATAGTTTTAGTAACATTACCTGTTATAACATTGATTATATCTGCCATATTATCTTTATTTATAAAAAAGCGAATGTTTATTTTAAGTTTTATTTTTATAGTATATATTATTTTAACTTTTACTATATTTAATTCTTCTTTTTTAGTTTGGATTCCTGTATATATAATAATTGCTTATATAGGAACATTATTTGGCGATTCAATACGTTTTTTCAAAAATAAATAAAAAACCAAAAAAGTTTTTCGATCTTCTGCAACCTTTTTTGGTAGTAATCCTGGAGTCGTTACATAAACTGAAAGTTTGTGTTTACTAACCTATTTTAAGCAATGCATATATTTTTCTGCCTCATCTGCTTTTATTAAAAAACTTTGTCCCTTGGAGCAAAAAATTGAAGTAGATGTATATTCGATATCAGCATTTTTATCATAATCCATTTTTTTAATAATCTGTTCTTCATTATGACAAAGATCATATCCATCAAAGATAAAATTAATTTTTCCCGTACCTTTTGTTAATGAAATAAATTCTATAGGATAGTTCATAAAAGTAGCCACTGGCCCTCTTCCTGTTATAATAGCCTTATTATAATTCATTTTTGGTGGTTCAAAAGAACCATTTAATTTTTGTATGTCAGATAAAACCCTGCCCATATAATCTAGTTCAACGTCCATTTTAAAGGCATAATAAGGCTCTAGTAATGTATTGGTTGCTCCCTCTAAACCTTGTCTTAAGGCTCTGAAGGTTGCTTCCCTAAAGTCTCCTCCACTGGTGTGTTTATTATGAGCTCTTCCAGTTAATAAAGTGATTTTTAAATCGGTTATAGGTGAGCCTGTTAATATTCCATGATGTTCTTTCTCATAAATATGGGTACGAACTAAATTTTGATTACCTATAGTCAAGTCCTCTGTATTACATATACTTTCAAAAGTAATTCCACTATTTCTTTCTGCTGGTTCTAATTTAAGATGTACTTCTGCATAATGTCCTAAAGGTTCAAAATGGCCATAGCCAATTGATTCAGTAGAAATAGTTTCTTTATAAAGAATTTCACAAGGGCCAAAGTCTACAGGTATATCAAATCTCTCATCTACCAATTGTTTTAAAACCTCTAATTGAATGATTCCCATAATATGAATTTGTATTTCCTGTAGCTTTTCATCCCAAATTATACTTAAAGTAGGGTCCTCTTCTTCTAAGACCTTAAAACATTTTAAAACATCTTTTGCATTTATAGCTTTATCAAATATAACTTTTGATTTTAATGTTGGAACCATTTCATAATTAGACTTTTCTCTTAAAGCTCCAACTCCATCTCCTATAGATGCATTTGCTAATCCCGTAACTGCAAAAATTTCTCCTGCTGAAACCTTGTCCACAGTTTTAAATTTGTTTCCATTGTAAATTCTTATTTGATTAACTTTTTCAGAAAAATTATCTTCATCATTTCCTAGATATATTTCATCTTTAACTTTCAAAATACCACTTAATGCCTTTAAATAAGTTATTTTAGTTCCGTTTTCATCATGACGTATTTTGTATACTCGTCCACTGAATTCTTCTTTTTTGTTATATTCTGTATAAGTTAGCATATCTAATTTTTCTAAAAAACTATCTATATAAATATTCTGAAGAGCTGAACCATTAAGGCATGGAAAAATTTTATTTTCCTTAATCATTTTTTTCATAGAACTTAACCACAGAGATTTTTCATAGCCGTTCTCTATATACTTTTCAAAAAGTGCATCATCTTTTTCAGCAATAAACTCAATAAGTTCATCTTCCATATCTTCACCATTAAGAGAATTTGTAATAAAACAAACATCTTTAGTTAAATTTAATTGAATTTCTTCTAAAACATCTTCAATATTTGCACCTACTCTGTCTATTTTATTGATAAAGAAGAATGTTGGTATCTTATGCTTTCTAAGCAGTTGCCAAATGGTTTCTGTATGTCCTTGAATTCCTTCAACTCCATTTATTATAACAATGGCATAATCCATTACTTCAATTGCTCTCTCCATTTCAGATGAAAAGTCTATATGACCTGGAGTATCTATTAAATAGTAGGTTGAAGAATTATACTCAAAAACAGCCTGATCTGAAAATACAGTAATTCCTCTTTCCCTCTCTATGTTATGGCTATCTAAAAAAGCGTTTTTGTGATCTACTCGACCTATATTTCTAATACTTTTGGTATGATACAGTATTTGCTCAGCAAATGTAGTTTTGCCAGCATCTACATGAGCTAAAATTCCAATTGTCTTATTCATATTTAGCACCCCTATGAAATCATTTAGTTTTATATTAAATTTTATCATAAAGTGCAAAAGCATACTAGTTTGGTAATGCTACCAGGCATCTGGTGATTTAGAAACAAAAAAAAGTTTTTCGCTCTGCTGCAACCTTTTTTGGCACCTCGAGGTTATGACATAATACATATAGTGTAATTTATTTGATTTTTTTATTTGCTTATTTTACGTCTAACCAATATAATAATATTTGAATAATAACTTTAATAAGTAAGGGGTATGATTATGAGCAACAATAAATTAGATACAGAGGATATCTATGAAATATTGAAACAGAGAATCATTCATCTTGAATATGGATCAGGGCAAGTTCTAAATGAGGTAGATGTAGCTGATGAGTTTAATATTAGCAGAACCCCAATTAGAAGGGTGTTTCAGCTATTAAATAATGATAAACTTTTAAACATAGTACCAAGGTTTGGGGCTCAAGTTACTCCTATAGATTTTAAACAGATGAAATCTATTTTTGAGGTAACTAGAGTGTTAGATCCATTTGCTGCAAGACTTGCTGTTGAAAGAATAAGTGATGAAAGTCTTGCTGAACTTGAAGAAATAATATCTAGACTTAATAGTTATGATATAAGTAAGGATTATCAAAATGCTATAAATGATGATGAACGTTTTCATAATATTATTTTTTCATCCTGTGGTAATCCTTGGCTACAGGATATTTTAAAGTCATTACATTACCATACAGAAAGGTTATGGCATTATTGTGAACAGTATTTTGATAGTATTGATCTTTTTAGTCATACCCTTGGGAAGGTATTAGAAGGTATAAAGGAAAAAGACTTGGATAAGGTGGAAAAATATTCAAGAGACCATATAGATGAATTTGTTCTCAAGATAAAAAAAGAAATGCTATAGGAAATTTCAAAAAGCTCTAATTTCGAACGACTATACTCGTTCGAAATTAGAGCTTTTTTTATTTTTTTCAAAATTTTCAGAATTTTACTGAAATACACTTGAAATACACAAAGAATATGTGTAGAATAATAATCAGAAACAGTTGAAAAACATTTAATGAACTTAATCAAAAAAAAGAAAGGAGGTGGAAAGAGATAATTTTTAATGAGAACACAAAAATTATTATTGGTGACAGGTATGGCATATTAGGACTAGCTATGGAAGAATGTATAAAATATTGATAATAGTAATATGGAAGGAGATAAACAAGTGGGAAGCAAGACAAATTATCAGATAGTAACTAATAATCCAACTGTAAAAAACAATTATGAAGAAGTAATCTTTATTGAAGGTGGCTTTGAAAATGTGTTATTTAAGGTTAGGGATTTAGTTCATTCAGGTTTTGAACTTATCAATCATCCTTTAGGAGCAAGTATAAGAATGTTTTTCTCCCCATATCGTTCAATTATAATTGGTGAGAAATTACAAAAGATAAATGATATTCATATAGAAACAATTGAAAACAGCATATCAAACTATAAAAAACATATGAAAGTTAGAAAACCAGATATAGTAAATGCTGAAGACTATGCTTTAATTGATATTGAACTTTTAAAATCCTCATTAGAGGAGTTTAAAAGAATTTATAATTAAAAACTAAAAATAAAATGGAGGTGACTTTCCTTGAAACTTGAACTTAGAAGAATCTATATCAAGGATATTCAACTTGGTAATGAAACAAGTGTAAAAAATGGGGTTTTAACAGTAAACCAGGAGGAGCTAATTAGCAAACTTAAAGAAGATGAAAGAATTAAGGAAGTAAAGCTTGATGTAGCTAGACCTGGAGAAAAGGTAAGAATTATTCCAGTAAAAGATGTTATTGAGCCAAGAGTAAAAATTGAGGGAACAGGAAATGGTTTTCCAGGATCATCCACTAAAATAGCTCAATTAGGAGAAGGAAAAGTAAATGTACTTTATGGTGCAGCTGTTGTAACTGTAGGGGATATTGTAGGATTCCAAGAAGGTGTAGTTGATATGTGGGGTGAAGGTGCAAAATGGACTCCATTTTCAAAGACTTTCAACCTAGTAGTAGATATTGTACCTGTAGAAGGATTATCACCACATGTTCATGAAGCAACTGTTAGATTAGCAGGACTTAAAGCAGCAGAATTTGTAGGGGAAGCTGGAAGAAGCGTAGAGCCAAATGAAGTTTTAACATATGAAATAGGTAGTCATGATGAGGAAGGAAAATTATATCCAAACTTACCAAAGGTTGCATATGTCGAAATGCTTATTTCTCAAGGATTACTACATGATGGATATATTTATGGAGTTAACAGCCAATTAATATTACCAACTCTTCTACATCCAAATGAAGAGTTAGATGGGGCAGTAATCAGTGGTAACTGTGTTGCAGCATGTGATAAGATAACTACTTATCAACATCAAAATAACTCAGCAATTCTTGATTTATATGCTCAACATGGTAAGACTATCAACTTTTTAGGCGTAATACTCACTCCAGAGTTAACTACTCTTGAAGGTAAATTTAGAACTTGTGATTACACAGCAAAATTATGTAAGAACTTAGGTGCAGATGGAGTTATTATATCTGAAGAAGGTTATGGTAATCCAGACTCTGACTTACTAATGATTTGTAAGAGATTAGAAGACTCTGGAATAAAGACAGTATTAATAACAGATGAATGTTCAGGATGGGATGGAATGAGCCAACCATTGGCAGATACAACTAAAGAAGCAGTAGCAGTAGTATCTACAGGAAATGTTAGCCATGTAGTTACATTACCACCAGCTGATAGAGTAATAGGAAATGATAAAGCAATTGCAACTTTAGCAGGAGGTTGGGAAGGCTGCCTAGAAGAAGATGGAAGCTTGAAATGCGAATTAAACGCAGTAATAGGAGCTACATCAGAAATCGGATATCATAACTGTACAGTTAAATTATATTAACTAGCTTAGAAAGGAGGAAGAAATATGAAATTCAAGGTATTATATTATGTTAATCAATTCTTTGGTCAAATAGGAGGAGAAGAACAAGCTGGAATAAAACCAATTTTTAAGAATGAAAATATTGGACCAGCATTAGGATTTAATGGTCTTCTTGGAGAAGAAGGAGAAGTATTAGGAACATTAATTTGTGGTGATAACTATTTTAATGAAAATAAAGAAGAAGCTTTAGAATATATAATGAAAGTAATAAAGGAAGAAAATCCAGATATCGTTGTTGCAGGACCAGCTTTTAATGCAGGAAGATATGGAATGGCATGTGCTGGCGTTGCTAATGCTGTAGTGGATGAGTTAGGAATTCCTGTGATAACAGGTATGTATATAGAAAACCCAGGTTTAGATGTATGTAGATCTAAGGCATTAGTTGTAAGTGTAACAGATTCAGCAGCTAGTATGCGTAAAGCCTTACCTGTAATGGCTAAATTGACAACTAAATTAATGAAAAATGAGGAAATAGGTCTTCCAGAGGAAGAAGGATATATTTCACAAGGTAAGAGACTTACTGTTTTATCAGATAAGAGAGGTTCACAAAGAGCAGTAGAGATGCTAATAAATCGCTTAAATAATGAAGAGTTTAAAACAGAACTACCAATGCCAGTATTTGATAGGGTAGAGCCTGCAGCAGCTATTAAAGATTTAGGTAAAGCGACTATTGCTTTAGTAACTAGTGGTGGTATGGTTCCACATGGTAACCCTGATAGAATCCAATCAGCTAGTGCTCAAAAATGGGGTAAATATGATGTAAGTGGTAGAGATGCGCTTACAGGAGAATATTGTACAATTCACGGTGGATATGACCCTGTATATGCAAATGAAATTCCTGATAGAATAGCACCGCTTGATATGTTAAAAGAATATCAAAAAGAAGGGGTTATCAGTAGTGTATTTGAATATTTCTATACTACTACTGGGACAGGAACATCCGTTGGAAATGCAATAAAATTTGGTACTGAAATAGGAAAAGAACTTAAAGAAGCAGGAGTAGATGGTGTTATACTAACTTCAACTTGAGGAACTTGTACACGTTGCGGTGCAACGATGGTAAAAGAAATTGAAAGATATGGTATCCCTATAGTTCATATGGCTACTATAACTACAATCTCCGAATCAGTAGGAGCTAATAGAATTGTTCCAACTATTGCAATTCCTTATCCAGTTGGAAATCCAAATCTTCCAAAGGAAGAAGAATATAGATTAAGAAAGAAAATGGTTGAAAGAGCATTAAAAGCATTAAGTACTGAAATAACAGAAGCTACTCAATTCTAAGAGAAAATTCCATTATAAAAAAATAAAGGGGCCGTATCTGGCCCTTTTTTTCCTAGGATAATAGGACAAGCCATTATTAACAATGATAGGAGATGGTAATTATGGAAAAAAAGAAAGTAAGCTGGGGAAGGGTTATGACGTACGCTGGTGCATTTATAGCGTTTTTGATAGGTTCTGGATTTGCAACAGGTCAAGAGGTATTACAGTATTTTAGTTCCTATGGTTATTTAGGAATATTAGGAGTAGTAGTAGTATTTTTATTATTTCTATATGTAGGTGTGGATTTTGTAACTGTAGGCCAAAAGCAAAAATTCCCAAAGGGCAGCGATATATATAAATATTACTGTGGGAATATAATAGGAAAGTTCTATGATTATTTCTCTGTTGCATTTATTTATATGTCATTTATAGTTATGATAGGAGGAGCAGGTGCTACTTTAAATCAGCAATATGGACTTCCTACATTTGTTGGTGGAATAATGATGGGCATATTAGCAGCAGGAACCGTAATATTTGGTTTGGGAAAAATAGTAGATGTAATTGGTAAAATAGGACCAGCTATAATATTCCTAACAATTATTTTAGGAATATCTGCTATAGTAAAAAATCCACAGGGGTTAGCTTCAGCAAATGAAGTAATACCAAAACTTAATTTATTGAAAGCATCATCTAATTGGTTTTATGCAGCTGCTTCATATGTAGGGTTTTGTATGCTATGGCTAGCAGGATTTATGACATCTATGGGTGCATCAAGCGAAAGTAAAAAAGAATCTGTTATTGGTGCAGCTTTAGGTGCAGTGGGATTTAGTGTGGCATTAGCAATTATCACATTAGGTATACTTGCAAATATTGTACAATTAGCTGGTTCAATGGTCCCAGCATTAATATTAGCTAAAAATATAAATTCAGCATTGGCTATTATATTTTCATTTATAGTAGTAGCTGGTATATATACAACAGCAGTTCCACTTTTATAGCAAGTTGTTGCTAGATTTTCAGAAGAAAAAACCAGAAAATTCAGAATGTTGACTATATTTCTAGCTGTAATAGGAGTATTTATTGGTTTAAAAGTTCCATTTGATAGACTGGTAAATATAATATATGTAATAAATGGTTATGTAGGTATCATCCTATTAGGATTTATGATAATAAAAACTATAAAAACCCAATTGGGTCGTGGGTATAAAAAATATTAAAGTAAAAATGGACTTGAAGCGGTGTAACGAGATTTTTTATTATAAAAAATTAAGGCTGCAACGGGTTCACCCGTTATAGTGATAGAGTATAATCATATGATTTATATGACGTACTTAATGAGGTACATATTGTGAAATGTGCATGAAGTAGGAGGGTAACACGAAGTTTAACTCTCGTTCCTAAGATTAATTTCTTAGGTCGGGAGTTTTCTTATATTTAAGTTTATTATAAAGAAGGAGGAAACAGAAAATGAATATTTTTATTGGAGGAGCTGAATGGAACCCCATTGAGCCGAAATATGGAGCTTCAATTGCGGAAGTTACAATATTATTTGAAAGAGTTGATAAGAAGATAATAGAAGAAGAGAAAAATCGTTTATTGAACTGTAGTAATTAAATATGTATTATAATAAAGAGATATAGAGTTGTAAATAAAAAATATAAATATAGAAGGAATATATGAATGAAGGTAGGGATCAAAATGATTAATGCGGATGTTATAAGCCTATTGAGAGAATAGGCTTAACGAAAACTGTTCTCTCTTTCCATTAGTATTATTACAATGAAAGCGAGAGATCATTATGAAAAAAATAAAAAATAAGTATGTTAAAACAATTAATTCATTGGCTTTTCCTATATTAATGAATTATTTGATTTCAAGTATATTTGAAATTATGGATAAAGCTATAGTGGGGCATTATTCAACGGAAGGCTTTGCAGGGGTAGGAGTAGCAGCGTCAGTTATTTATGTAATTACAGGTTCATTTGGCATATTAGCCGTTGCTTATAATATTGTGGCAGCTGAGATAAAAGGCAAATGTGATGATGACATGTTTGAAAAAGCTTTTTGTTCAGCTATGATGATTTCAATAGTTATAGGAATAGCATTTATGATAATATCGTTCATTGGTGGAAGAGTATTTTTTAAATATGTATATGGACTTCATGGAAATGTTTTAGAATTGCTGCTTCGTTATTACTATCCTGCTTCTGTTACGGTGCTACTTAATATGATAATATTTTTATTTTCCACATACTTTAGAAATAAGCATAACACTAAAATAGCACTATATAGCACAGCTGTAGCAACTACAGTTAATATATTTTTCGATTATGCTCTTGTATATGGGAAATATGGTTTACCGGAATTAGGAGTAAGTGGTGCTGCATGGGGAAGTGTCATTGGGTTACTAGCAGGAATCATGGTATATGTGATAGATATGAAAATTGTTAATAAGATGCAGATGAATATTTCATTCAGCAGAAAAGCTACTGTAAGAATGATAAAATTGTACATACCATTGTTAGGACAGGATATTATGGAGTGCACGGTTTTTACAATGATAGTAACAGGAATAGTATCTAGGCTTGGAACAAGTGGTATAGTATCATATAATCTTCTTGAAAATTTAGGAAGCATGGTTATTCTACCTATGTATGCATTTTCTACAGCAGCAATAACCATTTCTATACAAAAAAAGGCATCTGGTGATAATATAGCTGTAAAATCCACACTAAGAACTGCAATATTTATGTCATTAGTTGTAGTTATATTTATAAGCATGGCCTGTATTACATTGCCTGAAAAAATATTGGCATTAATAGTTTCAGATACGAAAACAATTGAAACTACAAAAACGCTTATTGTATATATGATAGTTTTACAGTTTGTAAAAATTTTTTACCAGATTTACAAGAGTTATTTGCAGGGAACAAATAATGAAAAGTTTGTTTTTATAACTTCTGTAGCCGGGTCTTTGCTGTCAGTAACCTGGATATATTTATTGTCAATAGTATTAGGAATCGGGGGAATATATATAGGACTTTCAATTAATTATATATTTTTAGCACTAATTTATTTAATAAAAATAAAAGAATCTATGCAGGAAAATTAGAAGAAAAACGGGGACGGTTAAGTAGTATTTGGCAAGTTATATGCCAAAAAGTTGTTAACCGTCCCCAATTGCTCCAATTGACATTCCAATTAATTCCTAATGTCTAGCTGAAATATTTGGAAATAATTTCATTATAGGATAGTTTAAATTGATTTCCACTATTCATATCTTTTAAAGCTAAAAGCTCATTTTCCATTTCTTCAGAGCCAACCAAGATAACATAAGGGATGTTAAGTTTGTTTGCATAATCAAGTTTCTTGGAGATTTTTTTATCTTCTAGATAAACCTGAGTGGAAATATTATTTTGTCTAAATTTTTTAGCTAGATTTATACAGTATTCTAGTGAGTTATCTAAAGGAATAACTAAAATATCTATTAATGAAGAATTTAAGCTATTTATAATACCTGCTTCCCTAAGTTGATAGAAAAGTCTTGTAAGGCCTATGGAAATTCCAACACCAGGCAACTTTTGTTTGGTGTAGTATTCTGCTAAGTTGTCATATCTGCCACCGGAGCAGACGGAGCCAATTTGAGGATAGTTATTTAATATTGTTTCAAAAACAGTTCCTGTATAATAATCTAGTCCCCTGGCGATTTTTAAATCTATAGTGTAGTTTTTTTCTGGAACTCCAAAGGAATTCATGTAATAATTTATATTTGAAAGCTCTTCAAGACCTAGAAGATAAGTGGAATTTGGTATATTTAGCGCTTTAAGATTGCATAATATTTCCTTATTAGTGCCTTTTATATTTATAAAATTCAAAAGTTTATCTATACTTTCCTGTGAAATACCACAATCCTTAAGTTCAGAGGACACATTGTCTAAGCCTATCTTATCAAGTTTATCAATAATTCTAAGAGCTTCCTCTTTATTATCTATATTTAAGTATTCAAAAAGTCCGTTTAATATCTTTCTATTGTTTATGTGTATGGTGAATTCATCTAAATCTAATTCGGTAAATATTGAATAAATAATGCTAGGGATTTCTGCATCATTTATGATGCTTAAAGTTTCATTTCCTATTATGTCAATATCGCATTGATAGAATTCTCTAAAACGTCCTCGTTGGGTTCTTTCCCCTCTATATACTTTCCCAATTTGGTATCTTCTAAATGGAAAGGTTAATGAAGACATGTGCTGAGATACATATCTTGCTAGTGGAACGGTTAGATCAAATCTTAAGGATAAATCACTATCACCCTTGTTAAATCTGTAAATCTGTTTTTCTGTATCACCACCACCTTTAGCTAATAGCACTTCTGATTTTTCAATAACAGGAGTGTCAATGGGTAAAAATCCGTACCTTTCATATACATTTTGGATTTTATTAAGCATTTTGTTAAATATAATTTGGTCTTCAGGAAGTAATTCCATAAAACCTGGCAATGTAGTTGGTTTTACAATTTGTCTTTTCATATAATTTCCTCCTTGTATAATAAGTTTATAGTAAGTTAAATGACTGCTATAAACTTATTTATTTTTATCATAACAATTTAACTACAAGTAATTACTATAAAATAAAAATCCCACACAGGTGTTATACCTATGTGGGATGAACTTTTTCTGATTTAGAACTTATCACCACCATAGATACAACACAAATGGACCTGTATCCATGGAAGTTTTTCCAAGAAACAAGTCTTTAACTATGATGATGAAGTTGTTTTGTTTTTGCAGTACATATTGTATATTTTATAAGCATTCAAAACACTCCTTGAAATTTTGTTAATAACATTTATAAAATTATAACATAAAGTTACATGTAGAACAAATCCAATGAATAAGAGAACAAACGTTTGTATAAACTTTTTCTAGTTGGAAATAATAAGTAATGACAAATAACTAGAAAGAGGGGATATAAATGGATTATAATAAAGTTTGATATATTAACTTTAACTTTTATACCTCTTATGAGGGGAAATAAAAGTAGAAGCAAAAGGACTTTGGAAAGTATAGAATTAGCAGATACAATACCAGAAAGTAATGAAAAGACGCAATGTATAACACTTTTATATGCATTATTTGATAAATTCGGAGATGAAGCATCCAAAAGAAAATTTAAGGAGGTCTTTAGTATGACAGAAATAGGTAAAATGATAAGAGATGAAGCCATAAAAGAAGGAATGAAAGAAGGCAAAGCAGAGGGAAAGAGTGATATTCTTATAAGGCAACTTATTAAAAAATTCAAATCTGTACCCAATGAATATAAAGAAAAAATAAAGAAACTACCTGAGGAAACTATAGACATAATAGCCACAGATATTTTTGAAATAGAAAAAATTGAAGATGTAGAGAAGTACTTTTAATCCAAAACATTCTCATACTCACAACTAATATTGCCAAGAAGTGCTTGTTCTAGTTTACTAAAGTTATATTTTCTTTGAGTGTAGTCGTTGAAAGTGCTAGTCTTATGGTTTTTACTGTAGTTATGACTATATTCTTTTTTAGTGTAAGTTTTTGTATTGGCGCAGCTATTTAAGCACCTATGAAGTTCTTAATTTCATAGGTGCAGTATAATTCATAGATACAATCATTATTTCCATGATTCTCGATGGTTCACTGAACTATGGGAAATTTGAAAATTATCATAAGGCCTTTTTCGTAAATGTTTTTAGCTTCTAGTTCAATTCCTAATTCTTCACATAAGGATTTACATATGTATAATCCCATACCAGTGGATTTTTCATTTAATCGTCCGGTTCTACCTACAAAGCCCTTATCAAAAATAAAAGGTAATTGGGAATTTTGCACGCCAGGACCATTATCACGGATAGATAAAACAATCTTGCTTTTTTCAATTGTTGATTTAAATTGAAGCTTTCCTGCAAGATTAGTGTTGCTCTTAGCTTTGGATAAAGCTATAAAATATTTAATTGAATTGTCTATAATTTGACCTAGAATAAATTTGAAACATTTTTTGTCCGTAACAATTACCTGTGGCATAGAAGGAAGTTCTATGGAAAAACCTGCTTCCAAGAGAACTTCTGCTTTGCTTTTGATTGCTTCTTTGCAAAGGGATTCCAAGGTAAATTTTTTGAAAATAAAATCCTTATGAGTTACTTGAGTTTTGGAGTAGTAAAGAACTTGCTCAACTTGGTTTTCCATGCTTCTTCTGGATTTAATTAGCTTTTCTTTAACTGTGGTGGAAATTTCATTCTCATGATTATCTAAGACTAACTGCATTAAAGCTAGAGGAGTTTTAATTTCATGAACCCAGCTTTCAATATAGTTACTGTAATTTTCATTGGCAGCAATTAACTTATCTTTTTCATTTTTCTCCCTTTCACATATTTCATCGAAAGTTTTAACTATATATTTATACTCTTTATCAGGAGAGGCTTTAATAAGGTAATTAAGTAAATCTCTCTGATAATGTTGTGTAAGAAAAGTGTCCAAAGCATTAAAGAACTTTTTTTCCTTTTGGTAAGTTATTTTTATTGAGATAAATATAGATGTTGTGGAAAAAACAATTGTAAGAGGAAGTATAACTCTAAAAGCCTTAGGATAAGCTATCCATCCAAGTATGCAAAAGCCTATGGTTAAAAAAATTATAGACAGAATCCAAACTATTTTAGATTTTATAATATCAATTACTTTCATTATTATACTCCTGTAGCATATATCCAACGCCTCTTATAGTTTTAATAACATTTTTTATATTTAAATCTGATAAATGCTGTCTTAATCTAGTTATATTCACGTGCAGTATATTGGCATCAATAAATTCATCAGAATCCCATAGGCATAGGCAAATATCTTTTTTTGTTACAACTTTCCCTTGTTTTTCAGCAAGAAGACTGAGAATTCTTCCTTCATTAGCGGGAAAAACTGCAGATTTTTCCTCAATGGTTATGGTAAATATTTCGGGATCAAGGAAAAACCATCCGCAGTTTAAAATATGTTTTTTACCTGATGATCTTCTTAAAAGTGCTCTGATTCGTGCTAGTAATACTTCCTTTCTAAAGGGTTTTGAAATGAAGTCATCTGCGCCAAGATCTAGTGTTAATACTTCATCTTCTTCTGTATCTCTTGAAGTTAAAACAAGAACAGGAATCTGTGACTCTTTTTTTATATCCCTGCATATCTGAAAGCCACTTTCATAGGGAAGATTTAAATCAAGGAGCACAAGGTTTGGATTAATAGCTTGAACTTGCTTATTCAATTGTTTAAATTCCAGTGCAGTTTCACTTCTATAGCCATTTTCAGAAAGCATTCTTTGAAGTTCGTCTCTCACCATTGATTGATCTTCAATTATATAGATTAATTCCTGTGAGATAAAAATCTCCTCCTTCCTTAGTTTATATATGCCTTTGCTCCATTAAGTCAATAATTTTGCTAGCAGATTTTCGAACAGCCATGTAATATAATCCATATATAAGCATTAGTATTATTACTGCAAAAAATGTTTCCATTAAAATATTGTTTATATTAAAACCGCGAACAGCTATAAGCTGAGAAAGTTCTATAATTGCAACTACACCACTGAGCATGGCAACAGATAAAGGCAGTAGAAAGTATAGCCTTATTTGTTTATAGAGAGATTTTTTCATTTGGATTGATGAAGCTCCAATGTCTGTAAGGATTTGGTAGCGTATTTTATTATCTCTTATTTCAGTGATGAATTGTAGTGCCAGTACTGTGCCTGTAACTAGAAGTAATATAATCCCCAGATATATTAATGTATAACTACTAGCTATGGCAATAAATAGTTGCCTACTATAGCTTTGTAGTGAACTTTCACAATCTAAATTTTTACTTTTAAAAGTATCTAAAATATGCTGAGTGGGAGCAATTTTTCCCTCCTCTTCGACCACATTTTTAGGCAATGCAAAACTTAAAAATCTATTAATATTTTTTTGATCTACATATTTATTAAAATCCTCATCATTCATTATAAAGCTTAAGGAGATGGTTATAAAGGTATCAGTTACTAAATTAGTTTGATTAACCTGTCCAACTAGCTTATAATCTTTATTGTTTATTTTTATTATTGGATTCTTCTTAATAGCTTTTTCTAATGAATTATAGTTACAAGAAAAGTTTGCATCATTATAAATCCCAATTTCGCCAGTTTTAAGGTTTAAGCCTTCTTTTCCCGCAAGTTTTAGTGCTTTATCATAGGCAGAACCCTTAATTATATATCCAGACCAATATATACTATTTTTGCTATAATTATTTTCTTTCATAAGCTTGTTACTAAAGTCAGTTAAATCAAAATTAAATTTATCTAAATCTGCTAATCCAAGTTCAACTACAGTAGGACTATCTACGTATGGACTTATTTCAGGGGAATTTAAAATATTTTCTATAAATTTTTCCCTACCAGAATATTCTCTTATGGTAAGGTCAAATACATTTAGTTTATTAGCTTTTTTTGCTTCGTTGTTTAAAGCCATTGAACAGCCAAAGGATAACATGGAAATTGAAAGAAATAAAAGCAGTGATATAATTCCAAGGCTTAAATATCTACCGGCAACTTGCTCATAGATCTGCCTAGAGGTAAAGGCATTTAAACCTTTAAAATATTTAACTTTTTTTCTCTTCGAAAAATTTACTATTAAATTAGTTATACCATAAAAAACAGCCATTGTGCCGTAAAACCCTAGAATAATGCTGATTATTAGTATTTGAAAAGGAATATTAAGTAATCCATACTTAAGAATATTAAAATATGCAATGGATAAAGTAATAATTCCAGTTATTAATATAAGTTTGCAAAAGTTAGGGGTTTTTTCTTTTAATTTTTTCTTTTTTGTATCCCCATAAAGAAGATTAGCTAATTCTAGTCTATATACACTAAAGGATTGAAGAAAAATGGCAATAATTTGAATAATCATGAATCCAACACTTGTTTCAAGAACAGCAGTTCTAGAAACAGTAAACGTATGTCCTATTATTTGGATTTCAAAAATTCTAGCTGATAATAAAGAAATAAAGTCTGAGAGAATTATACCAATAAACAAGCCTGAAATAAGGGCCAATAAACTTGTAATCATTCCCTCGAGAATGAGCATCCAAAATACCTTACTTTGCTTCATACCCAGCATCATATAAACGCCAATTTCTTTTTTTCGTCTTCTTATTAAAAAGTGATTGGCAAAGACTATAAGGAAAAACATAATGATTAAACATGCAGCAAAAATAATTTGAATATATAAAAGCAGCTTATTAACTCCATGGGATTCAAAAGTTTTAAGAAAGCGAATTACATCCTGAGACTCAATGGCAAGTACCACATAAAAGCAGGCTGCTGCAATAACTAGTGTGATAAAGTAAATTAGATATTGACTTATATTTCTTTTAGAATTTCTAAGGGATATTTTATAAAACATTAGCAGATCCTCCTCCCAAGTAGGACATTAGAGATAGAATTCTATCATAAAAGTGCTGACGGTCTTCGTTATCTTCCTTTATAATTTCATGAAAGATTTCCCCATCTTGTATGAAGAGAATTCGTGAGCAATAACTGGCTGCATTTGGATCATGTGTAACCATTAGTATTGTCTTTTCTACTTTTTTATTTACTTCCATCATTATCTCTAGAAGATTTTTAGCGGATTTTGAGTCAAGAGCACCTGTTGGTTCGTCTGCAAGTACAATAGAAGGATCGCTAACTAAACAGCGAGCGGCAGCAATTCTTTGCTTTTGCCCTCCAGACATTTGCACGGGAAACTTTTCAAGAATATCCTCAATATTTAATACTTTAGATATTTCCTTTACTTTTTCTTCAATATTATTTAATGAAACATTGTGGATTGAAAGAGGTAGGGCAATATTTTCATAGCCTGTTAAATTATCTAGAAGTTGAAAATCTTGAAAGAGATAACCTATTTCAGAACCTCTATAGTCAGCTAAAGCTTTATTCTTTAGTTTTGTAATGTCAAAGTTCTTTAAATTAATTTCACCGGAAGTTGGTTTTATAATTGTAGCTATACAGTTTAAAAGAGTTGTTTTACCAGAGCCTGAAGCCCCCATAATACCAACAAATTCACCGCTGTAAACATCAAAGCATATATTTTTAAGTGCATTAGTTATACTGTCTTTTATTCCATAGGTCTTTTTCAAATTTTTAATTTCTAATATTTTTTCCATATCTATATCCTCCCTGCAAATACCATAATATTTCTATATCATTATAACTATATTTTAATAGTAAATCTCAAAAAGTTGTACTTACAGTTCATGTAAGGTAGCTGTTATCTTTTAATCCATGATATGGCATTGACAAAACATTAAAATTATCATAAAATTTAAAAGTGAACGGGGGTTTTCTAATGCAATATTTAAAGGATGAAGTTAGAAATAGTATAGTAGAGGAAGCTTTAAAGGAATTTAAGGAATTAGGTTATAAAGGAGCTTCTATAAGAAGTATAGCTAAAAGAGCAAATACTTCAGTGGGGAATATTTATAAATATTTTAAGTCTAAAGAGGATTTGTATGAGAATTTGATAGGCTCAGTGTATTATAGGCTTATGGATTATATTAATCAATTTCATAAAGTTGAAATTAATGATAGGGCTGAGGAAATTTTTTATGGACTTATGGAAAAAATAATGGAGATATTTAATGATAATAGCACAGAGATTGCTATACTGTTTAATAAAAGTAATGGATCTAAATATGAGAATTGTAAAAGTACTTTTGTTGATTTTGTTACTAGAATTGTTACAGAAATGATGAAATATCAGCTATTTTCCCAGGGTAAAAGGCTTAAGGACAATTTTATTATATACCTTGTTTCCCATAGTCTTATAGAAAGTATTTCTATTATACTTGAACAGAGAGAAGATGGAGCTGAGGTAAGAAGACTTATACTTAATATAATTGATATCTTTTATATGGACCTTAAAGATAAACTAGATAGTGAGCAAATATAATGAGGATATTTCCATGTACCTAAAAGGTAATAATATTTTTTAAAACAAAAGAGAACCGTGGTTCACCATGGACGGATTGGAGGAATTTAATTAATGGCGAGTTTTATAGAATTAAAAAATGTAAAAAAGACTTATGATATGGGGGAAGTTCTCATTAAAGCGGTGGATGGTGTTTCTTTTTCCATAGATAAGGGAGAATTTGTTGTTGTTCTTGGCCCTAGTGGAGCAGGAAAATCTACAATTCTTAATCTTTTAGGTGGTATGGATCAGGTGACAGATGGAAATATATACATAGATGGAAATGATATTAGTAAATATAATAAAAAGATGCTTACAAAGTATAGGCGTGAAGATATAGGTTTTGTATTTCAATTTTATAATTTAGTTCAGAACTTAAATGCTGTGGAGAATGTGGAACTTGCAGTGGAGATATGTAAAAAACCAATGGATCCAGTGAAGGTGCTTAAGAATGTAGGACTTGAACATAGATTATATAATTTCCCTTCTCAACTTTCAGGCGGAGAGCAGCAAAGAGTATCTATTGCAAGGGCTATTGCTAAAAATCCTAAATTACTTCTTTGTGATGAGCCTACGGGAGCTTTGGATTATAATACTGGAAAATCCATACTTAAGCTTTTATCAGATACTGCAAAAAAATATCGTATGACCATTGTGGTTATTACTCATAATTCTGCCATAGCTCCAATTGCTGATAAAATTATAACTGTGAAAAATGGAATGGTTGAAAGTATAAAGAAAAATACTAATCCTATTTCAATAGAAAGTATAGAGTGGTAATTATGAAGAAAACATTTTTTAAAAATTTATTTAGGGATATAAAAAATACATTTTCAAGATTCTTATCTATAGTTGTAATAATTGCTGTAGGAGTGTCTTTTTATGCAGGAGTTAGAGCTACTAGTCCAGATATGAAGATGTCAGGGGATTATTATTTTAATAAAAGTAACTTTATGGATTTTAAAATAATTTCAACCCTTGGACTTACAGAGGATGATTTATCAGAGATAAAAAAGCAAAAAGAAGTTAAAAGTGCAGAAGGTTCATATTCAATAGATGCAGTAATAGAGAAAGATAAGCAATTACTGGTTCTTAATATTAATTCATTACCAAGGGAAGAAGGTATAAATAATATAAGAATCACTAGTGGAAGAAGACCAAAGAGCAATAATGAAGCTATAGTTGAGGAAAGGTTTTTAAAGGAGAATAAACTAAAATTAAATGATAAAATAATTCTTAAGTCGGGTAATGATAGTAAGCTAGAAGAGAGTTTGAATAATATTGAGTTTAAAATTGTAGGAACTGCAAAGTCTCCATTATATATATCAGCTCAGAGACAGCTTAGTTCTGTAGGAAATGGCTCTGTAAGAGGGTTTGTATATGTATTACCAGGGGTTTTTAAAAGTGAAGTTTACACGGAAATATATGTAAAAGGTGATAGCGAGCAATCAAAGGAAAGCCTTTTAAATAATGAAAGTTATAATAATTCCAATAAAGGTATAGAAAAAGCTCTTAAGGATATGGGTTTTGCAAGAAATAAAATAAGATATGAGGATGTTATAAAAAGTAGTGAAGATAAAATAAAAGAAGCGGAAAATAAGTTGCACAGTTCTAAAAAAGAAGCACAGGATAAATTTGTTGAAGGTTATAAAAAATTAGATGTTGCAAAAGAAAAAATTGCTAAGGGTAAAGATGAGCTTAAAGAGAATGAAATTATTTATAATCAGAAGATGTTAGATGGGGAAAAACGCATTGAAGAAGGTAAAAGCAAAATTAAATCTGCTGAAAATGAAATAAAGCTAAAGTCTGAAGAAATTAAAAATGGAAAACTTCGTATAGCTGAAGGAAAAAAGAAGCTTGACAATAGTGAAAAAGAGCTTAACTTAGGAAAGAAAGAAGCATCAGAAAGTATTTCTTCAGAAATATCTAGAAATTTATCAGATTTAAAGGCGAAGTTAGATGCTGATCCAACTAATCCTATATATATACAACAGTACAATTCTTTAAACTATGTATATGAAAATAATATTAAGGGAAAAGATTTTGATAGTATGTATAGTTCCCTAAAAAATGATAATATGCTAGATATAATAAATAATTATTTCCATATAGAAAGTGTAAAAAGCAATTTTAATAAGGCAGCTTCGGAAATTAGTGCTGGCCGAATAAAGATAGCACAGGAGAAAAAATTACTTATTCAAGGAGAAACTCAGCTTAATGCAGGTATATCTGAATTACAGCTAAGTAAGAAAAAAATATCAGATTCACAGATAGAATTAGATAAAGGCAGACAGGAAGGTCTGAAAAAATTAAATAAAGGTAGAAAAGAACTTCAAGATGGTGAAAAGCAACTTAATTTAAATTTGGAAAAATTAAAAACGGAAGAGAAAAGTGCAAATAATAAGTTTAAAGAAGCGGAAGAGAAAATTGAAAAGAACAAGAAAAAACTTAAGGAATTTAAAGAGCCTGATTGGTATGTGCTAGGCAGAGCCACCAATGTGGGATATGAGACCTACAGACAGGATAGTAATAGAATAGATAATATAGGAAAGGCCTTTCCACTTATATTTTTCTTAGTGGCGGCATTAGTTAGTCTTACCACTATGACAAGAATGGTTCAAGAAAAGAGAATAGAGATAGGAACCTTTAAGGCATTAGGGTATTCTAGAGCAGCGATTGTAGCACATTATCTTATATATGCTCTTTCAGCTAGTTTAATTGGCAGTTTAATAGGAATACTTATTGGATTTAGGTTATTTCCACCTCTTATTATGAATGCCTATAGTTCACTTTATGCTATACCTGCTTCAAGTACACCCTTTAATACAGGATTTGCTTTGCAGGCATCCATACTAGCTATATTATTTACGGCTACAGCTGCAGTGGCAGCCACATTAGAGGAATTAAGGGAAGTTCCAGCTTCTTTAATGAGACCTAAGCCACCTAAATCAGGTAAAGAAATATTACTTGAAAGGATAACCTTTATATGGAGAAGATTAAGTTTTACTAAAAAGGTTACTGCAAGAAATATATTTAGATATAAGCAAAGACTTTTTATGACTGTAATAGGTATTGCAGCTTGTACAGGATTGATGATAACAGGGTTTGGACTTAAGGAAGGAATAGTAGGTGCAACAGAAAGACAATTTGGAGAGATTTATAAATATCATATGCAAGGCACATTGACTAAAACTATAGATGATAAGGAAAAAAATAATATAAAGGAGAAAATTTTAAATAAGGATAATGTTAAATCAGTGATATTTACCTATAGCAAAAATGCCACAACTAAGAAGAAAGACTCAAAAAATGAAGGTATTAATGAGGATATTTATGTGGTTGTTCCAGAGAGTAAGGATAAAATTAATAACTATATAAATCTAACAATGAATGATAAAGCTTTAAGTATTAATAATGAAGGTGTAGTTTTAACTGAAAAGCTATCTAGGCTCATTAATAAAAAGGTTGGGGACAATATTGTAATTAACTTAAATGATAAAGATATAGAAGTTAAAATTGCTGGCATAACAGAACAATATATTCAGCACTATGTTTATATGAGTCCTGAATATTATAAAAAGATTACTGGAGCCAGGGTAGATTTTAATAGTTTTTATGGTATTCTTAAAGATACGTCCCATGCTAGTGAGAATAATCTAGCCAAGGATTTAAAGGGCATTAAGGGTATTAACTCAGTAGGCTTTAAAAATAATATATATGTTGATTATAATAAAAGTATGGAAAGTGTAAATACTGTAGTACTAGTACTAATAATATCTGCAGGAGTTCTAGCTTTTGTTGTAATATATAATCTTACCAACATAAATATTAATGAAAGACGAAGAGAATTAGCTACCATAAAACTTTTAGGTTTTTATAATAATGAGCTAGCAAATTACATATACAGGGAAAATATTATATTAACCATAATAGGAAGCCTAACGGGAATACTAATGGGGATTTTTCTTCATAGGTTTATAATAATTACTGCAGAGACAAATATAATAATGTTTTTAAGAAAAATTAGTCCAATATATTTTCTATATTCTGTCTTATTAACCATGGTGTTTTCTGTAGTTGTAAATTTAGCCATGTATAAAAGGTTTGACAAAATTGATATGATAGAATCCCTCAAAAGTGCGGAATAAAATATGCTAGCTGTTACTTTTTAAAAATGGTAAATGATTTTAAAAAAAATAGAGGAGTATATGCAACGGGCATGCCTAAACAAGTAATGACAGCTAAAATGTTTAAAGAAGTTTATAAGGTCAATGCTGAAATGATAGAAAAAGATAATGAAAGTTTCGTTATTATTAAAGATGCAATATAGGTAATTTTTACTTCTATATTATTCATTATCAACCTAAATTATAAAAATAGTGTTATAATTGAGAGTATATTCTATTAATTTCTTAATTAGGGGGTTGTGGGCATGAATAGTGAAGAAAGACAATTTGAATTACTTAAGAAAATGAGCTTTGTTAGAACTAGCGGCAGTGAAAAGGAAATGGAAGCTCTTAATATTTTAAAAGCTGAACTAGATAGTTTAGGATTAAAAAGTAAAGTAGAGCCTTTTAAAGTAATGCGTTACCAGATAAAAAAGGCTAAATTAGAAGTTTTGGAACCTTTTTATAAAGAATTTAAAGTAGAAGGTGTAGGATTAACAGGAAATACCTCTCCAGAGGGATTAACTGCTGAACTTGAATATGTAGAGAGTGCAGAGGAAGTTAATTTAGTTAATGCTAAGGGAAAAATAGTCCTTGTAAATGGGTATATGAGGGCAAAGAAGTTTAGAGATATAGTAAGAGCAGGAGCTATTGGATACATAGTTTTCAGCGGTGAATTTATGGATGATGAAGAAAAAACAGATATTGCTAAAAATGCTATAAGAGAAAAACATTTAGAATTTGGAAAAATTCCTGGAGTAACTATGAGAGTTAAGGATGCTCTTGAAATGGTTAAATTAGGAGCTACAAAAGTTCGTATAACACTTGAACAAGAAGAAGGAACAACAGATTCTCATAATCTTATTACAGAAATAAAGGGAACACAATATCCAGAAGAGGTTGTTGCATTTATGGCTCATTATGATAGTGTTCCATTTAGTAGTGGAGCATATGATAATGGAGCAGGCTCTGTAAATATTATGGAAATTCTTCGACATTATTTAGAAAATCCGCCTAAACGTACTTTAAGATTTATGTGGTTTGGTTCAGAAGAAGTAGGACTTCTTGGAAGTAAAGCATATGTTAAAGAGCACGAAAAAGAACTTGAGAATATTAAATTTGGAATAAACGTGGATTTAGGTGGAGCAATTATTGGACAAGATAGGGCTAGTATAATTGCCAATGAAAGTTTATGTCATATGATTGAATACTACGCAAAGGAAGTATGCTTCCCGATTTCAGTTAAACAAGCTATATACTCCAGTGACTGCATGCCTTTTGCAGATAAGGGTATACCAGTGGCAAATTTCATGCGTGTAGGTGAAGATGGAGCTATAGAAATTCATAATCGTTATGATATTATAGAAAATATTTCTCCTAAAAATTTATATAAAAGCATGAACTTTATTAAGAATTTCAGTGAAAAGATAGTTAATGCAGCGGTAATTCCAGTGCTAAGAGAAATTCCTGAAAAATTAGTTAAGGAAATAGATGAGTATTTAATGAAAGACTTAAAATAAACGGGAGAATTAAAGCACTATTCTTTATAGGATGGTGCTTTTCTCATTTATATTGATTTAATTTTAAAAGTAGGCCATGTATAAAATAATTTTAATTGGCAAAAATAGTAATAAATAACTGAAAGGGGTTAGTTTTATGAATGAATTGCTTGAAAGTATTAAATATAATAATAAGGAATTTCCTGAGCAAGAGCTAAAATATATAATAGAACATAGAGAGAATTTTATACCAGAATTTCTTAAAATATTGAAGAATGCAAAGGAAAATTATGAAGAAATTTTAGAGGATGAAGAATATTTTATACACATATATGCGCTTTATCTTTTGGCTGAATTTAAGGAGAAAAAAGCTTTTTCATTGATTATTGATTTGTTTAGTTTACCTGGAGAAATTCTATATCAGATGTTTGGAGAATTTATAACAGGGGATTTGTGCAGAATTATGGCATCAGTTTGTGGTGATGATATAGATTCAATTAAAAAGTTTATAGAAAATAACAATATTGACGTATACATGAGAATTGCTGGCATAAATACATTTGTTGTACTTTTGGCTGAGGGTATGATTTCAAGAGATGAAGTAGTTAAATACTATAAAAGTTTATTTCAAGGAAAATTAGAGAGAGAGCATTCAGAAATTTGGAGTGGGCTTATTAATGCATGTTGTGATATACATCCAGAAGAATTTTATGAAGATATTAAAAAACTTTATGAAGATGATTTAGTAGAAGATATGTATATATGTTTAGAAGATGTAGAAGATGTAATGAAGTTTAATAAAGAACATGTAGTTTCTGATTTGAAAAATCAATCATATCATACATTTATTACAGATACTATAAGTGAGTTAAAGTCATGGGCAAGCTTTGAGAGGAAAGACATAATTCCATTAGATAGGGTAAAATATAAAGAAAAAAGTAAAAGAGATAATAAGAAAAAGAAGAACAAAAAAAAGCAGGCTAAAGCTTCTAAGAAGAAACAAAGAAAAAAATAATGGATGATAAAGTAGTTATTATAGTAAATATTCCATCAGTGGATACAGTATATGAAGAACTTATGAAAAAATTTATAGATTTAAAGGTATTAGATGAATAGATAATAACAATATATAAATGTCTGTTACAATTAACTTAATAGTAAGTTGTAGCAGCTTTTTTATATACTAAATTTACATAGGTTTTTGGATAAATATTGATTCTAAGTTATGTATAAGCTAAAATTGTATGTATCAATATTTAATAGCAAGATAGGAGAATATTTTGAATAAGATGAATAAGGAAAAAAAAGAACTTATAGTAATTTTTAATGAAAAGGGTTTTATGTTAGACTATGAAACAATTAGTACTAAAGTTTTGTCAGAGGAAGCTCAAAAGGAACAATGGAGTTGGTATGAAAGATTTTTAGAAGATAAATATAAAGCGCTATGGGATTTTGGATTTATTGAAAAAAAGGAATGGATGTCATCTACCATAAGTTTCTTATATTTGTTATCAAATAAATTAATATTTAAAATCTCGACACAATCAGATATTGAATTTACAAGGGAAGATGCGGAAATAATTTTAACACAAGAAGATATAGAAGAAATAAAGCAAAGTATTCCCTTTGGTGTAGGTATGGAGTTAGTTGATGATGAATGGATTGTACATATATGGAATGAAATCTTTGAGGTATATAAAAGAGAGATAAAGGGATATAAAGGAACTGTTAAAGACTTTATAATGGAGAGAAATACTAATATTACTGTAGTAGGAAGAGTTTATTTTCACTTAGTTGAAAATAAAGATAGAGAGTATCCTTTTGCGTTTCTAGCTACATATTCAACAGAAGATAAAAACATTCAAGAAGGCAAAAAAGTTAAATCACAAGAAAAAGAGCATGCAACCCTGCGTAAAGCAAAGCATATGCCACTAAAGAACGCTTTATTAGAATACAAAAATAATGAACAAAAACTTTTACAATTAATGTCTACAATAAGTAAAGCTGCTGGTAAAAGTGAGTTTATATCAGGATTAATGGAGAGTGGAGAATTATTCTCACCACTGAAATTAACGAAGGAAGAGGCTTATGTAATATTAAAGGAAATACCTATTTATGAGGAATCCGGGATTATGTGTAGAATTCCTAATTGGTGGAGAAGAAAGGGCAATTCTTTAAGGCTTTCTGTAAATATTGGAAGTGAAGAACCGTCAAAAATAGGAATGGATGCAATATTGAGTTTTCAGCCAAACTTATTTTTGGGTGAAGATAAAATATCAAAAGAAGAATTAAAGAAACTTATTGAAGAATCAGAAGGGCTAGAACTTATTAAAGGAAAGTGGGTTGAAATTGATAAGGAAAAGCTTAAAAAAGTGTTGGAGGCATATGAAAAAGCTGAAAATTTATCCAAGGCTGAGGGACTTACTATAGCAGAGGCTATGAGGATGGAGTTAAGTATAGAGGAAAGACTTGGCATTAGTGAGCAAGAATTAGAATTACAAGTATCTAGTGGGGAATGGCTAAAAAGCTTGAAAGATAAGATGTGTAATCCTAAGGTAATAAAAGAAAGAGATGTCAATGAGACCTTTAGGGCTACATTAAGACCTTATCAAAAGACAGGGTATTCATGGCTATATTATATGCAAAACATTGGATTTGGTGCTTGTCTTGCAGATGATATGGGGCTTGGTAAAACGGTACAGGTTATTGCACTTCTTGAGAAACTTAGAATAGAAGAGAGTGGAAGGGTGCTACTTATAATTCCAGCGTCTTTAATAGCAAATTGGCAAAAGGAAATAGAGAAGTTTGCTCCTGAAATGTCAGTGTGTATACTTCATGGAAAAGAAGCAAAAAATGAATTAGATGACAGGGAGAATTCATTTTTATATATTACAACCTATGGAATGGCAACTCGTTTAGAAAAATTAAAGGATATTTATTGGAATTTAGTTATATTAGATGAAGCACAGACAATTAAGAACCCTGGTACAAAACAGACAAAAATAATTAAACAATTTAAATCAAAAACTAGGATAGCCATGACAGGAACTCCTATTGAAAACAAACTTTCAGATTTATGGTCATTATTTGATTTTTTAAATCCAGGACTACTTGGAAATGCAAAGGAATTTAAAACTTTGACAAAACATATGAAAGAAAACAATAAGAGTTACGGAAAACTTAGAAATATAGTAAGTCCATTTATATTGAGAAGATTAAAAACGGATAAAACCATCATAAAAGATCTGCCAGAAAAGGTTGAAAACAAAGAGTATGCTACATTGAGTAAAAAACAGGTTGTACTCTATAATAAATTAGTAAAAGAAATAGAATTTAAGTTAAAAAATGCAGAGGGTATGGAGAGAAAGGGGTTAGTGCTTTCAAGTATAATTAAATTCAAGCAAATATGTAACCATCCAGATCAGTATCTTGGATTGGAAGAATTTAAAATTGAGAATAGTGGAAAATTTGAACAGCTTAAGTGTATTTGTGAAAATATATACGAAAAAAGAGAGAGGGTAATTGTATTTACTCAGTTTAAGGAAATGACTGAACCTATTTCAGATTTTCTTGAAAAGATATTTAATAGAAAGGGATTAATCTTACATGGAGGTACACCGGTTAAAAAAAGAGGCCAAATGGTGGAGTATTTTAATGGGGAAGAGTATGTGCCATATATGGTACTTTCGTTAAAAGCAGGTGGTGTAGGACTTAATCTTACTTCAGCAAATCACGTTATTCATTTTGATAGATGGTGGAATCCAGCAATTGAAAATCAAGCTACGGATAGAGCGTTCCGTATAGGGCAGAAGAAAAATGTTATGGTACATAAATTTATTACATCAGGAACCATTGAAGAAAAAATTGATTTGATAATAGAAGATAAACAAAAATTAGCAGGGGATATAATAGCTTCTTCTGAAGAAAAGTGGATTACAGAGTTCAATAATGCTGAACTTATGGAATTATTTAGGCTAGGTGGTGAACAATAAATGGGGTTTTATGGGTTTCATGAATATGTTCCAGTGGCAAAGAAAAAGGAAAATGCTAAAAAAACTGTTGAAAAACTTAGGAAGAAAAATCCTAATATTGCTCCTATTATTATAGAAGGAAATCAAATAGCGAAAAAATGGTGGGGAAAAGCTTGGAATAAAAATCTAGAAAGTTATGCGGATTTTAGAAATAGAATAGGGAGAGGGCGAAGTTATGTAAAACATGGAGCTGTAGTAGATTTGCAAATTAAAAAGGGGAATATTGAAGCATTGGTTCAAGGTAGTAGTTCCAAACCCTATAAGGTTGAAATCCAGATTGATAAATTCAGTAGTGTAAAGTGGAAAAAAGTTATGGAGTTATGTAATCATAAAATAGAAACTCTAGAAGCATTGATTGCAGGTGAATTTCCAAAGGAACTTGAACAAGTATTTAAGGAATCAGAAACTGGACTGTTTCCATCGCCTAAGGAAATACATTTTAGTTGTAGTTGTCCTGATTCAGCTATTGTTTGTAAACATGTAGCTGCTGTATTGTACGGAGTAGGTGCTAGGTTAGATAGTGATCCAATCCTTTTCTTTAAGCTTCGAGATATTGATTTTGAGCAGTTAATTAAAAAATCAATGGAAGATAAGATGCAGAGTATGCTTAAAAATGCAGACAAGAAGAGTGAACGTGTTATCGATGATGAAGAGGTATTTGATTTGTTTGGTATATAGAGAGGTGGAAAGTTTTGAGGGAAAAAGATGAAGTAAAAACTGAATAAGTTAGATATTTATAAAGATCTGTGGATTTTAAACAGTAGCTATATCTTAGCTGCTGTTTTTATTGCTATTTTAAGTAAAAGAATTTTAATATATATGTTAATATTAGATTAAACAATATTAATACCATAACATTTAAATTAATCTGTTAAATATATTAAGATTAACCCACAAAAAGCATTATATTACTTGAATTAAATTTATTGTTCCGAGCTTTTATGCAAGTCATGGAGGAGAAATTTCATAATTCCACCACATTGTACCTTATTGTGGGTTAATCATATTAATATTATTGAAACATTTGTATATGTTCTTTTTATTAAATAAATAGTTTTGGAGGTATAGTAATGGGCCAAGCATTTGATTTATCTGAATATATGAGTAAAGGTATTGAAAATATAGTAAAGAATGTTTTAAAATCATCAATAAAAAAACCAAAAGAAACTGCATTTGTGATGAAATATATGTTAGCGGTAAAAGATGCAAAAAATAAAAGAGACATATTAGAAAGTGAAGGAGAACATATACCACCATTTTTTATGGGGAGTATTGCTACTAATTGTAATTTGCATTGTAAGGGCTGTTACGCAAGAGCTAATAAATCTTGTGGAGATAATTTAAAAAGTGATGAGTTATCACAAGAAAGATGGGGAGAGATATTTATCGAGGCAAAGGAGCTTGGAATTTCATTTGCATTGTTATTAGGCGGGGAACCCTTAATGAGAAGAGGGGTTATTGAAAAAGCTTCTTCAATTAAAGAAATAGTTTTTCCAATCTTCACAAACGGAACTATGTTTGATGAAAATTATATAAATTTATTTGATAAAAATAGAAATCTAGTGCCAATGATAAGTATTGAAGGTGATAAGAATCAAACTGATGACCGAAGGGGAATAGGCACTTATAGTTCAATAATGGCTGCAATGGATAGTTTAAATAAAAAAGGAATTTTATTTGGCGGTTCCATAACTGTAACAACTGAAAATATAATGACTGTTACAAGTAGAGAGTTCGTACAGGAACTTTATAGTAAAGGGGCAAGAGCATTAGTATTTGTGGAGTATGTTCCAGTAATTGAATCTACTAGAAATCTTGCTCCTACAGATAAAGAGCGATTAGTATTAGAAGAAAACATAGAAGTGTTAAGAAAAATATTTGACAATATGGTATTTTTATCATTTCCTGGGGATGAGAAATATTCAGGTGGATGTTTAGCCGCTGGAAGGGGATTTTTCCATATAAATGCTAATGGCGGAGCAGAACCATGTCCACTTTCACCATATTCAGATGTTAATTTAAAAGAATGCAGTTTAAGGGAAGCTTTAAGATCACCACTATTTAAAAAGCTTAAAGATAAGGAAATGCTAATTGGAGAACACGATGGAGGATGTTTATTATTTGAAAAAGAGGAGGATGTTAAAGAACTATTAGAATTGTAGGGTTAATCAATATAGGGTATACTATTAAATATAGTAGATAAATAGCTTATTTAAGCATAGATAAAATTAAACAAGGAGTGAGAATGAATGAAAAGAATACCCTATGGCATTTCTAATTTTGAGGTTTTAAGAGAAAAAAATTACCTTTATGTAGATAAAACTTCATATATAGAATTATTAGATAGATACGCTCCTTATAATTTTTTTATGAGACCTAGAAGGTTTGGAAAAAGTCTTTTTATATCCATGCTTGAAAATTACTATGATATAAATAAGAAGGATAAGTTTGAAAAGCTATTTGGGGATTTATATATAGGTAAAAATCCTACGGAAGATAGAAATAAATTTCTTGTTTGGAAAATAAGCTTTGCAGGAGTAGATGCAGGACATGGGGAAGAAGAACTTAGAAAGAGTTTTAATACAAAAGTAACCTTTTCTATTAGAAATTTTATTGAAGAATATTCTAACTTTTTTCAGGATGAGAAAATAGTTGAAGATTCCATTAAAGCAGAAGCAGCTGTTGAGTATATAGCATATCTTTCTAGAAAGGCAAAAATACCTATTTTTGTACTAATAGATGAATATGATAACTTTGCCAACGAACTCATTACAGGAGGAAGAAAAAGTACTTATAGTAGTATACTTCATGGTGAAGGTTTCGTTAAAGTTTTCTATAAGGCTATAAAAGATGCCACAGCAGACAATTTTAACAGAATATTTATGACAGGCGTAAGTCCTATAATGTTAGATGACTTAACTAGCGGATTTAATATTACTATGAATTATACTTTAGACCAAAATCTTAATGCTATGATGGGTTTCACAAGGGGTGAGCGATCAGGTAGGCATAGAAGATATAGGTCTTAGAGAAAAGATATGTGCTGATATGACTAAGTATTATAATGGATATAAATTTAATAAGAATGGGAAATCAGTTTTTAATCCAGATATGTCTATGTACTTTCTTAACAAATATTTAGCGTATAATGAATATCCAGAAGAAATGATAGACAACAATGTAAAAACGGATTATGGAAAGGTGAATCAATTAGCATATAATTTCAATGACAGAGAAGCTCTAGAGGAAATAATGACATCGGGAGAAACCTCTACTATGCTGGTAGATAGGTTTAATATTCATACCATGTATAGTGTAAAAGAAAACTTTAAGTCATTACTTTTTTATCTTGGTATGCTTACAATAAAAGAGCAGGGACCTCTTGGAACTGTACTTAAGGTGCCAAACTACGTTATAAAAACAATATACTGGGAGCAGTATTTTCAAAGAATAAATGAAGACTATGATTATCCCACAAAAAGCATTACATTACCTGAATTATGAAATTTCTCTGGAATGACTTGCATAAGAAGCGAAGGAACTGTTTAAATTTAATTTTAGAAATTCTTCTTTTAGACAGATAAAATTATCGTAACCCTTAAAAGGACGCCAGGCTAGCGAACCTGAGGCAGGACGCTGAATGTGAGCGTTAGATAATTTTATATGGCTAAAAGATTAGAATTTCTTAAATTAAATTTATTGTTCCGAGCTCTTATGCAAGTCATGGAGGAGAAATTTCATAATTCCATCACATTATACCTTATTGTGGTTTAATCAGACTATAATATCCAAATACAAAATGTAAGAATAGCTGTCAATGAAATGAGAATGCATGGAGATATTCAGCCATTAGTAAAACTTCTAAGTAACATACTAGAGGATTTATCTAATAGAGATTTAATAAAAATGGATGAAAAGAATGTAAAGATGATGCTTTTAACTCTTCTAGGTGTAGATAGTACTTATTTTATAAAAAGTGAAGATGAAAATAATAATGGCTATGTAGATATAATGCTTAAAAGAAAGATTCAGTTTAAGGATATAACTAAATTCCAGTGGATTATAGAGCTAAAATATATAAAAGAAAGTGAAAGAGACACTTTAGAAAAAGTAAAAGAAAAGGGGTTAAAACAGCTTCAAAGCTATGGAGAAAGTAAAATGGTTCAAGAAGAGCTTGGAGATGATGATTTAAAGAAAGTATTGATTATCGTTACAGGAAAGAAAAATATTTATACTGTGAGTTTATAGAAAAATAAATACTTCAGCTTGACATACTCCCTTTATGACAACAGTTTTATTATTTTAACTGTCTACCATAAAGGGAGCAGTTTATATATGGATGGTAAAGATGCTGCTAATCGTGCACATTCATTGATTAAAAATAATGTACTAGTAGATGTTGTGTCTGGACATGATTTTCATCAATGCCAAGATTTTTACTATGTTTGCTTATGTAATATAAAAATGCATGAAGGCAAATTAAATTATAAGTTTTTAATCGTTAATTTTATAAAAATCAAAACTTATATCGTAAGCTTCTTTAATGTTTTCTTCATTAATATCCTCAGTATTTACCATGTGCTTGTACATAACTATATAATATCCGTCTAAGCTCTTTTCAAATGTGTTGGAAGTTTTTAATGCATTTAATCCATCTTTTAGAATATCTTTTGTAAATATATTCTTATTTGACAATGCATTACTTATTTTTCCTAATTCATAAAACAATTCAATATCATCGTCATTTATTTCACGTAAACAAATATTATTGCTTATCCCAATTGAATTCTTATTTTCTATATGAAAATTACTATTTATTCCTATGACATTCTTAGTAAAATTACCATATAATTTTGTTATATTTTTTCCAAACCTATAATTTAAACAATTTCTATTGAAGTAAGTAAAACTAATAGATGTATAATCTCTATCTTCCATTATTTCAGGGGGAAGATATCTAGGTGCTTTGCTTAAGATTTTTTCTTTATTTTGTGTAATTTCTCTTGATATAGTAGCACTTTTTATTCTCATTTGTTTTGGCATATAATAAATGTATGAGGCTAATGCAGCTAATATTGAACATACAAAAATAAATTTAAATACTATAAATAAAGTACTTGTCATGTTATTGAATTTGTACGACTTAATAGAAAAGATTATAATAAAAATAATATGTGTACATAACAATATAATTATAGGAATAAAGCATTTTGTTATAACAGTAGTGTTATACTTTGTAAGCCCTACAAATATAGCAGGATATCCTAATAATGAGAGTGCTTCAATTACTATAATTACTACATTTAAGATTATAAATTTCTTATAATCACGCTTAGTGTATTTGTATTTATTTGTATTATGGTATTCACCTTCACTTTTATTTGTATAAATTTTTCCGTTTTCTGTATACATGCAACCATTGTATTTTTCTTCATTCATATGTTTATTTCCTTTCCATTATTAGTATGAATTTGTATATTGTCTTTTGAGCTCCTACAATTATATATTATAAATGAATTTTACAAAAATAGCATTAAATAATTAATATATTATTCATTGTTAGCCTATTAAATTTAAATGTAGAAAAATTATGATATAATGTATAAAGGTAATTGCAGTTATTTTATAAAGGTTCTTGTAGGTCATAAAGGAAATGGGATATCAAACTAGGGGGATTTTAATGAAAACAAATAAAAGACCTATAATAGGTATTTCAGGTAGTGTACATTTAATTAATGAGGGGGTTTTTCAGGGACATAAAATACTAGGAGAAAAGGCGTTAGTTAATAGCTTTCATCATCAAGCTGTAAAAGAGGTTGCTAAAGGCTTTAAAGTTGTTGCAGTATCAAAGGATAATGTTGTTGAGGCTATTGAAAAATAGGGAGAAGATTTTGTGCTTGGAATTCAGTGGCATCCTGAAATGATGATTGACAAGCATGATGTGATGCAGAAAATATTTAATATGTTGGTGGATAAATCTTCCGTTTAATGATAGTTTACGATAAGTCAGGTACTTTGGAAAGAATTCCGAGTGCCTGACTTTTTTTAGAACTATTTTTGTTTTACTACAAAATATCCTTAAACATCCTCAGTCTATAAGAGTTCATAGATGTCTCACCTAATTTATTCATTAGTTTGTAATTAGCCACAGCTCCAACGACTGCACCAATGCCTGGAACTAGCTGCAGAGTCTTAGCAAGATCAATATAATCTCTATATTCTTGCTGAAACTTTCTCCAGTTGAAGTCATTAATGTCTTGTGGAAGAGATTTAGCGTATATATTCCAATTGCGAATATACTTATAAATCTCCAACCGCCTTTCTTTACTAGAGAAAGCTAGTTGAAATATATATAGAATGTATAATCTCTCTTTATAGTTTTTAACATCAAATCCATACAAACTAGTTGTGTCAAAGAGAAATTTTATTTTTATCCCTAATAGTATAGGAAAATCCGCAAGACCAACAAAGAAACCACCGGCACCAGTGCCAGCACCACTAATAGTAGCAGTTTTTTTATAAAAATCCAGTTTATTAAGAACTTTTTCTTCTCTTTCTTTAAGAGTAGCGTTTGTTAGGGGAGGTTTAGTGGAAAATTCAGAGCCAATAAGTACGCCTTTAACCATATTTTTTATTCCCATAGTTATGATTTCATGAGCTTTTTCTGGTATAAAACTATTCATTTTATTTTGAAGCCCCTTTGCTATGTCAATGTTAATAAAGGGCTTTTTACTCATTTTTTTATCCCATAATTTTAATTCATTAATTGCTTTTTGCATGTAAACTTCCATTATGACACCTCTCTTTAAAGATATTTTATCATAAATATAGTTTATACTGAATTTTTAAATTTATATTTTAGAATATTTTGATGTTAATATGAAATTTTTATTTAAAAATAATAGGTAATGGCAAGTAACTAGAAAAACGAAATTAAAATGTAGTATAATAAACTTAGGAAGCAGTGGCAAATATAATTACTAAATATAAACATTGAAAAACAGTGTGTATGTTTGGGATACTAGATAGTAAAATTATTGGGGGTTATAAAAATGAATTTTAAAATTAGGTACAAAACTATAAGTTCAATGCTTGAACTATGTAAAAAGTTAAAATGGGGCAATGTAGAAAAAAAGAAAATCGAAGATTTAGTTGAACATGAGGATTATAAATTTGAATTTGAAAGATATAAAGGTAAAATTTCTAAAGAAGAATTTACAGAATATTTCATGAATTTGCCTAATATAAAGGAAGAAGAAATAACAAACAAAGGTTTAAGGATACATCATAAGTTTTATAAAGATTTACTAGATAATTTAGATTTTTATATGGAAAAGGTTAGTGAATTAGATAAATTTACAGAAGAGCTATTTGAGCAGCAGATATCCATTGCACTAAAGGGGTTGCCAGAAGATATAAGTTTGCCAGAATTAAATTTTATTTTTACAGTGGGAATAGGACAAAGCTTTGGATATGTGTATAAAAATGGCATGCATTTTGATTTTTTACAGTTAGTTAAGGAAAAATCAATAGATGATTTTTGTGCTACTATAGCTCATGAGGTTCATCATGTGATACTAAATACTATTTATGAGGAATTGGACCTCAATAATATGCCAATTGAAGATTTATTTTATCTTTCTTTTTCTGGGGAAGGATTGGCGGTAAAATACTGTAATAATGCTGAGGGAGTTTTATCTAAGAGCATACATGCTGGTCCTAAAAATATAGGCTTGGATAAATTCACATGGGAATATCTCAATAAGGATTTTTATAATACCATGAAACAATTTAAAGCTTCTATAAATTATATAAGAGCTGGTCATATTAATACAATGGAAGAACTATTTAATTATATGGAAGATTATTGGATGAATCCATATGTAGAAGGTCAGGATAAAAACAATGATATACCTAAGCTAAAACACTTTAGAGTATATAGTTTTGGAAATGAGATTTGGGGAATAATACATGATTGTTTTGGAAAAGAAATGGTATATAAAACCATAAGAAATCCTCAAAGTTTCCGAGAGATATTTAATAAAGCTCTAGAAAAGCTTTCACATGAAGAATTTAAAATATAAATAGTTCCTTTGCTTCTTATGCAAGTCATTTCAGAGAAATTTGATAATTTAAGTAATTTAATACTTTTGTGGGATGAACATAAAAATATAATTTGGACAAATTCATATAAAGGATTTGTCCAAATTTAATGTTCACAAAAAACTTCATGTGAAGCTTGAAATCTTTTATTTAGAATATAATTTTTTTGAAGTATAAAATTATTTTTATACTTTGTCCAGAAAGATAGTATTTATTAGATGATTATCCCACAAGAAGTATTAAATTTATTGTTCTGAGCTCTTGAGCAAGTCATGGAGGAGAAATTTCATAATTCTACTATATTGTACCTTTTTGTGGTTTAATTATTAGACAACTCTATAATAGTGGCACCAGAATTAGTAATTGGAATTGTCAAATCTAAATATTAATTTATACCCATCAAATGTTTCACCAAACTTTTCTTCATATACGCCCTTGGTATAATTTGAAACGGTCTTTCTCCAAAATTTTTGTCCCCGTATATTTTTTTTACATGAATTAGTATAAAGCTCCCATTTACCTTTAAATTTATCAAATATTTTTGAAGCTGCATGGGAGCCTATCCCTTGTCCTCTAAAAGGTCTAAGTAAAAAGAATTCGTTAACATAATAATCTGTTCCTTTTGATGTATATGGTGGCGTTGCCACAAGCATAAATCCTGCTGGTATTTCGTCTACGAGAATTAAAAAAGGATAGAGGCAATTAGGCTTTTCCCACCATATGTTAAACACTTTATTTTGATCTGATAAGGTTTTATAGTCATTACTTTCTTCAAAAACTCCATGCTTATTAGGCAGAAATCCATAATGTTCTGAAAGATCATGAAGGTATAAAGGATAGAGATTATTAATAATATAAGCATTTTCTTTTGATGTTAGTATTAGTTTTATATTCATAATTAGTGCTCCTTCTATAGTTCTATAATTTTGATTATTGCCAGGCCCTTGTAAAATATTCTCAGGGGCCTGATTTATTTTACCATTGTTGCCATGATTTAAATATAACATAACTGTTATATTTTCTCAATTTCATAAATGGTTCGGAGGTGAGTTTAATTAATTAGTTATTGCTTTTTAATATTTTAAGATAAAAATTGAGATAAAAAATTATGAATTATTCTTTATAACAAAAAACTTTTTTCAATTACTTATCGTAGTAATTAATAGATACTAAAAAATAAAAGATAAATGAAAGATTATAGAGGAGGGAATATTTGTGAAGAAAATAATAGCTTTTGAGAATGTATCAAAAATTTATAATAAAAATTTTTATGCATTAAGAGATGTTAATTTAGAAATTGGAGAAGGGATGTTTGGACTTTTGGGACCTAATGGAGCAGGAAAAAGTACTCTCATGAAAAGCCTTATTACCCTTATAAGTCCTGAAAAGGGGAATATTACAGTTGAGGGATATGACACTAAGACTCATTCATTAGAAGTTAGAAATATAGTAGGGTATCTTCCACAGGATTTTTCTATATACCCTAATTTAACTGCATTTGAATTTTTAGATTACATGGCTCAGCTCAACAATGTAGGTGGAAGAAATATGAGATGTAAGAAGATATATGAGGTATTAGAAAAAGTTAATCTTTTAGAGCAGAAAGATAAAAAAGTCGGAGGCTTTTCAGGAGGAATGAAGAGAAGACTCGGTATTGCCAATGCTATAATAAAAGATCCTAAAATTTTAATTGTAGATGAACCAACAGCAGGACTTGACCCGGAGGAGAGAATTCGTTTTAGGATGCTACTTGTGGAATTAAGTAAACAAAAATGTGTAATATTATCTACTCACATTGTAGAGGATATATCTAGTTCTTGTGAGAACATAGGGCTTTTAAATAGAGGTAGCATACAATATATTGGTTCACCTATGGAATTTATATTGAAAGCTAAGGATAAGGTTAAAGAATTTAAGGCTATAAATCATGAAGATATATTATATTTAAAGGATAAATATGAGGTTATATCTATAAGAAGAACCTCAAAGGGAACTTTTTTAAGGGTAGTTGGAGAAAACTTTTTAGGAGCAAATAAAGGAATAGAGGTGGAACCTAACCTTGAAGATGCTTATATGTATTTTATGAAATATGGACAAAAGGTAAATTATCAGGAAGGAGAAAATAAGTATGCTTAGAAATGTATGTATAGTGGCAAAGCAAGAGTTTAGAAGCCTTTTGAAAAATTGGATTACAGTTATTTGTATTATTGCTCTTGTAGTGGCACCTATATTTGTATATAGTCCAATACAAAGTAATAGTATGTGGAAAGAGGCATTTGCTGCATATCAATGTAACAATGGATTAGTTATGATAGCAATAATGATAATACCTATTATAGCTATAAGTATTTATTATAAGGATGAGGTATCTGAGATGCCCGTATTAGTATTTTCACAACCTATTAATGGTAAAGCATATGCTGCAGGTAAGTTTTTGGGAGCATATAGTTATTGCTTATTGTTTGGAGTAATAGAAAATTTAGTTTGGATGTTTATGCCTCTATATTTCAAACAAATGCCCTATTCACCACTTCCATTTTTGAAATATTTTATTATATATTCTGTACCATCTTTTTTGGCAGCATTAGCTTTTACTTATTTTTTAGAGGTTTTCTTTAGTATTAAACCTTTAACTATATTTTTACCTATGTTTTTATTTATGAGCTTGGCAGGAGAAAAGGCTAATAAGTATGGAGTGATTATATCTTCAACCTATACTAGTAGTTTGTATGCAGGTAATCCTTTGAGTCAGAAAGATATAAACTATATCCTGGCTAATAGGATATTCATATTAACTTTATCAGTAGTATTTATAATACTAGCTATATTAAAATTTTCTCCTAAAAAATTAATGGATAGAAGGTGATTTTATGCTTTTAAGATATCATTTTAAACAACAATCAAAAATTATGGTGGGAATTTCAGCTACCTTTATGGTATTGGTATTCATTTTTAATTTATTAGAAATGAATAGAGAATGGTATACTTTAAGTTTGATAATAACTTTGTTACCGGTATTTTTTACAGCTAATATATTTTCAAGTGAAATTGAAAAGGGAACGGATTTTTTAATTTTTACATCTAGAACACCAAAATATAAGGTACTAATACAGAAGTATTTATCTGCATGGATTACAAGTGAAAGTGTAATTTTTATTGTATATATTTCTGCTTTAATTATGGGATTTGAAAAATCTATGTTTACACTTATGGTTATAGTTATATATTCTACTTTGCTTAGCTTAATAGGACTTTTAATTAGCAATATTAGTGGAAATACACTATTGGGTTATGGTATATCACTAGGTATATGGGCAATGCAAATGCTTTTGGGTGCTAGCTGGCATGAAAACAACCCCTTTGCATCCATTAATGTAAATCTAATTAATAAATCAGTACCAATATGGTCAAATATATTTTTTATAGTTATTTTGATAATGATACTGGTGATTTTAAATTTATTTATAGTAAGTAAAGGAGAACATTTAAGGAGAAAACTTATTTATAAAGGTTCGGTAACAGTAATTACTTTTTCTTTAATTTTCTTATTTATATATAATTCTTTTTTCATGAAGATGGAGTTTTGGAAAAATGATACATGGAATTTAGTAAAGGGACAAAATATTAAGTTACATCATAAAAATTTAGACAGTGATCGTGCAGAAGAATTATTTAAAATATGTGATACAGAAAGTAAAATATTAGAGGACATATTTGGAAAAAATATATGCTATAATGAACTTTATATGTGGCGTGGCAAGGAAAAAGATTTTACTAAAAGTAGAAAAGGTGTATATACAATGCCATATAGTACATTAAAGAGTTTTAATCCTGTAGAATATGGTGGAGAATACTGGGGAACATATATAAATACAATTTTATTGGAACCTATGTTTAAAAATATAGAAAGAAGTAACGAAAATGAAATATTGATGGAATCTTGGAAAGAATATATATACCATGCGTATGTAGTTCCTAAATCAGGAGGAAAATTTAAAGAAAATAAATTAATCCAAATACCAGAGTACTATAATAATAAAGAAGAATATTGTGAAAGTTTAGAAAGAGATTTAAAAGAGGTTAAGAGTGATAAAAAAGGTATACATGCTTTAGCTTCTATATCACAAAATCTTTTGTATAAATTAGATAAAAGTAGTCATGAAAAAACTATAAAACTTCTTAATTCCATATATAACAATGAAAAAAGTATTTCTTATGATGATATAAAGAATTTTATAGAGAATAACTATAAAGATAATACGGTTGAAGAAACACTTGATTTATACGATGACATAAGAAAATATCATGAAAAGTATTATGCTGATAAACAGTATGTAAGATAATTAACTATACATTTAAAGCAAATTAATAAAATCAATCAAATTGATTATAGAAATTATGTGTTATATGGTTTAATCATATAGATATATTAACTAATTTATTTGAAGTAATAGAAAGGGGTTATACTGTGGAACTAAGCATTAAAAATCTTACTAAAGTATACGGAAAAAAGGCCGTTTTAAATAATATATCTTTAACTATGTCAAATGGGATAGTTGGAATTTTAGCTCCTAACGGAGCAGGTAAAACAACACTTTTAAATATTTTATCAACAGTCAGTACTCCAAGTAGTGGAAATGTTTATTTAAATAGAAGAGATATTTTTAAAATGGGGGAAAAATACAGAAACATTATAGGATATTTACCTCAAAACTTTGGTGTATACCCTAGTTTTACCTGCGAAAAGTTTTTAACTTATTTTGGAGTTTTAAAAGGTATTTCCAAACAGCATATAGATTACAAGATAGATGAACTATTAGAGATTGTTTCTCTTAAAGATGTAAAGAAAAAAAAGATTAAGACTCTTTCAGATGGAATGAAAAGGAGAATGGGAATTGCACAGGCGCTTTTAAATGATCCTAAAATTTTAATACTTGATGAGCCAACAGCTTCATTAGATCCCAATGAAAGAATTAAATTTAGAGATTTTTTAATTGAAATAAGTAAAAGTAAACTTATTATTTTATCCACACATATAGTATCTGATTTAGAGTCAACAGCCACAAATTTGGTTTTTATAAAAAATGGACAACTTCTTTCACATATAACCCCAGAAGAAGTTTTGAAAGAACTTGAAGGTAAAGTCTTTGAAGTTACCACTAATTTAGATGAGCTTAAAGAATTAAAGAAAAAATATCTAGTAAGTCACAATATTAATAGAAAAAATGGCATAGCTGTTAGAATTATTGGAGAGAAACCAAACAATAAAGGTGTAATTGTAGAACCTAATCTAGAGGATGCTTATATTTATCACTATAAATATTTATAGGATAAGGGGAAATAATAATGTTTTTTGGAGTATATAAAGCAGAACTTTACAAAATAATAAAATCCTATAGATTTAAAATAGTTCTTTTAGTTATATTAGCATGTTCAACTTATAATATTGTAAATGCATATAAAAAATTTCCTCAATACAATTGCATATATGAACAAAATAAAAAAGATTACATTAATAAAATTGATGAGTATGAAAAAGATTTGCATGAGTTAAATAATGAAATAGATATATATATCAGTAAAAGCATATTAGATTTTTATAAAAATCACTTTGCTGTTGAACCAAAACAGGATTTTTCGCAAGGAATGGCTGAGGCCATATTTAATGACACTTATTGGCTTCCTCTTTTACTTTTGTTTTGTGCTGATATAGTATGTTTTGAAAAAACAAGAAATATAACAAAGGTGCAATTTGCAACAGGTACAAGCAGAGTAAAATTATATTATTCTAAATATATGGCCATGCTGTCAGCAATGTTAATAGTTTTTAGTGTGAATTTAATATTTTCATTTATATTTAGTGGTTATTTAATGGGTTTTTCTGATTTGTCTAGTTCCATAAGGAGTGTGCTGTGCTACAGCATGGCAACGGTTGAAAGAAGTGTAATAGATACATTTATTATAAAATCAGTTTTGACAATTTTAATTTTAGCCTCAGCTGCAGTTTTGTTTTTGGTAGTATCTACATTAGTACAAGATGTGGTAACTTCTTATATTATAAGTGTATTGTTGGTAACAAATTCATGGTCATTTTATAATGCATTTGGAAATGGTACGGGAATTTTTAGATATTTTTTTATTTCTTTTTACAGTGGAATTGATTTATATTTTTATGGGCAGCCCATTTACAGTATAAAAGTCGGAGTGATATCAATGGTTGTTCAAAGTATTTTATTATATTTTTTTGGATATCATTTTTATAAGCGTATTGAATAATAAGAAAGACATTGAAATAAAAAAGTAGGGCAAGAAAATATCATTTTTATAAGCGTTTGAGTAATTGAAGGAGTTCTTGCTAAAAATTATAGAGGACTCATTCTCAAAACGAGAGAGTAAGGTGAAGTTATGGATTATGTAAGCGATGAAGATTTATTTAAAAAGGTTAAAAACGGAAACAAAGAAGCTATGGAGTTTATAGTACGACGATATTATAAAAATATTTTTAGATATATATACATCAAAATTAAAGATTATCATACATCTCAAGATATATGTCAGGAAGTGTTTTGTAAAGTTTATGAAAAAAGAAAAAGCTATTTAGAAGAATATTTGTTTAAGCCTTGGCTTTATAAAATTGCATATAACTCTGTAGTTGATTACACTAGAAGTAAAATTTACAAAAATAGAAATAGCATAACTTATTTACATGAAGATATAAAGGAAAAAGATAATGTAATTGAGTATAAAATTATCAACAATAATATAGATGATTTAATTGAAGATTTAAATGAGATTCAAAAGGAAGTTTTAAAGTTTCGTTTTTGTGAAAGCATGTCTATAGAAGATATTGCTTTAATTACAGGGAGTAGTTTGAATACAACAAAAAGTAGACTTTATCAAGGAATAAAGCATATAAAAAGTAAATTACAAAGTGTAAGGGGAGGTGATTCTTATGAAGAAAGAGTTAAATGAACAGATATTAAATGATTTAAGTAGTATAAATAGTGAACAAGAGATAACATTAGAGGATATAGAGGATATTGATTTATTATTTGAGGAAGAAGAAATAGTAGAAGTGCCAGATAATTTATTTGACAATATAATAGATAAACTAGAAGGCATATATGAAGAAGAGTATTTAGAAGAAAAGTCCAGAGATAAAATTAGTATATTTGATAGTATAAAATATTTACTTTTAGCTGTAAGGCTTCAAATATCACTTTTAGACGTAAGGTTTTGGATAGCGTCATTTATTATACTTATATTTGGGGTATTGAATATAAAAATGGATGAAAATTTTAATACCATTTTATTAAGTCCTATTATTTCGTTATTTTCTATATATTATTTATATAGAGGAAAATATTTTAATGTTTCTAAAATGGAAGCAGCATGTAAATATTCAATGTATGAAATAGCTATAGCAAGGACTATTGTAATAATTTTTTATAATATATTATTTATAAGTTGTATGGCTCTTGCTAATTATTTGATATGGGATGTAAATATATGGACATATTTAATTATAAGTTGGTTGTCTCCTCTTTTATTTTCATATTACTTAACACTCTACTTTTTTTATAAGAAAGGGCTAATAGAAAGCATAATAGCTAATATTTGCGCATGGGGTGCATATGCTTCCTTATTTTACAAGTTTAATAACGCTTATTCTGTTAAATTCAACATTGCTAAATTATCATGTAATACTTTATGGATTATTGTAAACTTAGTTTTAATATTGCTATCCATAGTCATGCTGTTTGTACAATTTAAAAGTATGAAAAGTTGCTCTAGGAGTGAAAATTTTATGAGAAATCCTGTGAAATAATTATTCACAGGATTTCTTATTTTAAATTTATTGTTTCCAGATCTTATGCAAGTCATGGAGGAGAAATTTCATAATTCCAACGCATTGTACATTTTTGTAGTTTAATCATATACTAAAAAATTATATTTAATTCTATAAAAATAAGCAGATATTAATTACGTATTATAATGATGAGTCCTTATGAAAAATAGAGATAAATGTCTAATAAATGCGTATAATATTAAAAATTATGTTGAAAATGTTCGTAATATGTGATAAGATTTATTATGTTATAAAATAAAATATTCGCTCTTATATAATTCTGATAATAAGGTTCAGGAGTTTCTACAGAGTAGCCTTAAACTACTCTACTATAGGAGAAGTTAATGGATTACATATATCGTCCATAACTTATCTCCTTCTTATATTAAGAGTAGATATGATTGAAGGGAGACAAGAAATATGGATTTATGGAAAGATATTTTGTCAATTTTTAGTGTGCTTTTAAATGGATTGCCTCAGGGACTTTTGGCACTATCCTTTGGTTTTGCTTCTGTTCCTACGGCTTTTGCATTTGTAATAGGTGCTGCTGGTAACGCCATAACGGGGAGTGTAGTGCCTATATCATTTCAAGCGGAAACAATTACTTTAGCTGGTACTATGGGGGACAACCTTAAGGAAAGACTTTCAATGATTTTTTATGGTGGTTTGATAATGGCCTTTATTGGATTATTAGGATTAATGAGCAAAATAACAGATTTTATCGGTCCTGTTATCACAGCAGGAATGATGGCTGGAGTTGGAATTATGCTAGCTAAGGTTTCTATAGAAATGGCCAGAAAAAATAAAATTATAGGATATATTTCTATAGCTTCTGGAGTAATAACACATCTATTTACAAAAGATTTAGTTTACACTATTGCAGTATCTGTAATAATATCAAGTATCGTATACAATATCCGTGGTAATAAAAATAATGAATCGCTTATTATAGAAAGAGAAAAAATAGCATTAAAAAAACCATCTTTTAGCTTGAAAATATTAAGAGGTGCTATGAGTATGGTGTGTCTTAACATAGGGGCTAATATAGCTTTTGGTAACATCACTGGTCAACTGGCAAGTCGTAAAGTAAATATAGATCATGTATCAATAATAAGTTCATTAGCTGATATGAGTTCTTCTCTTTTTGGTGGAGCACCTGTAGAAACTATAATTTCAGCAACAGGAGGAGCACCTAATCCTAAAGTTAGTGGTATTATCATGATGTTACTTATGGCTGCAATATTATTTGCAGGACTTCTACCTAAAATTGGTAAATATATTCCAACGGAATCTATAGCAGGATTTCTATTTGTACTAGGTGCAATAGTTACAGTTCCTATTAACGCAGCTGCAGCTGTTACATCTAATACTGTAAATGGCACACTTATAGGTGGAATTACAATGACGGTAACAGCTATAACAGATCCATTTGTTGGCATGATTTCAGGATTATTAATGAAAATATTATTACCTATGATAGGGTAAATGGAGGGGAAATATATGAATAAATATTATGAATTAAATGTATGTGGTGTTAAGCGTAATCTTCCAGTTATTAAAATAAATGAAGATTTAGCCATTGCTAGCTTTGTAATTCTTGGGGATACAGAACTTATATCTAATGTTGCTTTAGCTATAGCAGAAAAGTTACCTAAGGTTGATGTATTGGTTACTGCTGAAGCTAAAGGAATTCCCTTAGTTTATGAAATATCAAAAATATTAAACATGAAAGGTTTTATTGTTGCAAGAAAAAGTATAAAACCTTATATGAAAAATCCTATATGTGATGAAGTGATTTCTATAACTACTCAGAAAAAGCAATTATTATGTCTTGATGGTGTGGATGTAGATAAAATTAAAGGTAAAAGAGTGGCACTAATTGATGATGTAATAAGTACAGGGGAATCATTAATTGCAATGGAAAGATTAGTGGAGAAAGCAGGAGGTATTATAACTGCGAAGGCTGCAATTTTAGCAGAAGGGGAAGCAGCTAAAAGGGAGGATATAATATTTTTAGAAAAACTGCCTTTGATGACTCCAGATGGTGAAGAAATTTCAGAGATGTAATTGAAAATAGGCAAATTGATGGCGGTTTCATTTGTTAACTATGCAGATGGATTTCATAGTATTCTTGACATTATATTTCAAACTTAATATAATCATAAAGGTAGAGGGAGTAGCTTGCTTTTTTAAGTATCAAAGTCGTCAATACGGAATGTTTTCCCGGCTTTGTTGGCATCATTTGTTTAGTGAGACTCTACAATTAAGTTTTTTATATTTTATAAAGGACTTAATTGTAGAGTTTTTTAATTTTGTATAAAAATCAAAAGAAAAGGAGCATATGTATGGACATAATAATAATTAAGTATCTTAACACATTTCCGACTATTGTTTTAGCGCTTATTATAGCTGGAATGCTATATATTTTAAGCAAAGGTGCAGATATTCTTGTGGATGAGGCAGTTGGATTATCAGTACAATGGGGTATTCCTAAAATGATTATTGGTGCAACCATTGTATCTTTAGGAACCACATTGCCTGAAGTGGCTGTATCTGTTTTTGCAGCTTTAAAAGGAAATCCTGATTTAGCTTTAGGAAATGCTATAGGATCTATTATAGCTGATACTGGTCTTATTATAGGTATTGCTGCTATAATAGGTAAACTTCCTGTGGATAAAATGACTATAGATAGACAGGGGAAGGTTCAAATCTTAGCTGGTATTTTACTTTCTGTAGTTTGTATGCCATTCTTTTTAAAAGAAGGCAAAAAAGTAGGAATAATTCCTCAGTGGATGGGATGGATTTTTCTTGCTTTATTGGTATTGTACATTTACATATCTTTAAAATGGGCAAAAGGTTCAAAATCAGAGGATGAGGAAGCAAGTGAAACACAAAAAACTGCTATATTACAAATTCTAAAGATGTTTTTAGGAATAGTTCTTGTAATAGGTTCTTCTAAAGTACTTATTCCTTCTGTTGAAATAACAGCTATAAGAATAGGAATACCTCAAAGTATTATAGCTGCTACTTTAATTGCTTTTGGGACTAGTCTTCCTGAACTTATTACTGCTATAACTTCTGTTAGAAAAGGTCATGGTGAGCTGGCGGTAGGAAATATTATAGGTGCTGATATTTTAAATGTTTTATTTGTAGTTGGAAGTTCAGCTTCGGTTACAAGGGGAGGTCTTTTAGTTCCTCAAAACTTTTATAAAATACAGATACCTGCCATGCTTATTATACTTATGTGTTTTAGATATTTTTGCAAAAATAAAGGAGGAGACGTTATTAACAAAAGAGAAGGTCTATGTCTCACATGTATTTATGGAGTGTATGTATTGTTATCATATGTTTGGATATAAAGAATCCTATGCATCTGAGTTACTTTCAACAATAGATAGAGAAGGGGCATTAGTTCCTTCTCTTTATTTTATGAGGATTCTAGCTGCTAAAGCAATGGGGCTAAATGATATAGAATTTATTATTCATCATTTATTACCTAATGTCATTTCTCCAATTATAGTAGCAGCCACCTTGGCTATTGCAGATGAGTATTGTAGTGTTTATGAATCAGACGGCGTAGATATAACTAAAGTTGATAAAGATTCAAAAAGACAAAGTATTATCCCGCTGTATAAATTAGATACAAAATGGATGGTTACTAGAAAAATGAAGAGCATAGAGGGTATACAGTATGCTAAGAATCTTGAAGCTATTGAGTTATCAGAATGCGAGATTTCAGATATAACACCATTAAAGGATCTTAAAAAAATAAAATATATAGAATTAGATAGAAATAGGATTACTGATGTTTCACCTTTAGCTAATTTGACAGAATTAGAGCATTTAAAGTTATATAATAATTTGATAAGAGATATTAGTCCATTAAAGACTCTTACAAAACTTAATTACTTAGATGTTCATTTCAATGTTGATAATGATGGAAGTAATGGTATAACTAATGCTGATGTTGTTAGGAATATGCCTGAATTGGATACACTAGATTTATCAGCAAATCATATAACAAATGTGGATGCTATAGTTGGATTAAATAAACTTAGAATTTTAGATTTTAGTGGAAATAATGTAAGTGATTATGCGAATATAAAAGATAAAGTATTTGAAATGTTTTCTAAGCAACTTGATGAATATAATAATCCTGAAAGAGTAAGTTGTGGCTTCTTTGGACAGAAGTTAAATGTAAATCAAAAGGTTGCTATACCAGCGACAGGAGGAGAGTTTACATTCAATAGTCCTTATTCAGGATTAGACGAATTGGCGGAAATGTTTGAATTGAATACTTTCTTCTTAATGTGCAATCCTTCATATGTAAGCAATGGAATGCTTGATGCTACTGAGATTGGAGAATTAGGTGAAGGTGATAAAATAATAGAAGAAATGATAGAAAGTATAGAATATAATTCAGAAAATAAAACTTTCACTGTTAAGGTTAAACCAAACACTACAACTGAAAAGAAAAACTTAAAAATAGATGTTAACGCAACAACAGGGGAATTAGGTTTTATACTTACAGGTATAGAAATAAACCAAGAAACGCAATCAGAAGAAACAAAAACAGAAGGAAAACCAGAAACAAAACCAGAAGGAAACCCAGAAACAAAACCAGAAACAAAACCAGAAGGAAACCCCGAAACAAAACCAGTTTCTCCAGTTGCTTCACAAAATAAAAAGGCAAGCAATGAAAAAATCAGTGCATTGCCAAAAACAGGTGGAGTATCAGAAGGCATGAGTATTCTTTTAGGAAGCTTGGTAACAGCTATAGGAGCTATTATGCTTCTATCTAAAAAAAGAAATTAATAAGTAGAATAAATATATAAAACAGTCACTAACTTGTTAAGATTAGTGACTGTTTTTTTTATACTTATTTTTAAAACTATACATTCTCTTATCTGCAATGTTCAGTAAATCATTAATGAGTTGTCCATCTTTATTAAATGTGGAAATGCCGTAGCTAAAGGAATATTTTATGCAGTTACCTTTAAAATAGGTATGCTTATTTTCTAAATAACTTAAAAAATTATTTAATCTATCTGTTAATTCTTCAACTGTGCAATGGAGAAAGATTCCTGCGAACTCATCTCCACCAAATCGTGATAATATATCTCTATTTCCTAGAATATTTGAACATTCATTAGCAAAATCCTTAATTACAGCATCTCCTGCTAAGTGTCCAAAGCTATCGTTAATATATTTGAGGTCATTTAAGTCAAATATTACTAGGTTAAATGATTGTTCACATGCTGTTGATTTATTGTGAGTTTCCGTAAGTAATTCATAAAAATAACTCTTATTATAAACTCCTGTTAAATAGTCATGTCTAGATAAATGAACCTTTTCTTGATAAAGTAAGCAGTTAGATATAGCTATTTCAACATTGGTTTTTATAAATTCCATAATTTTAATATCATCTAAATCAAATGAATTAGCTTTAGTTGAATCTACATTAACCACTCCAAAAAAACTATTGTTTACATATATGGGAGCTGTAATAGTAGATTTTATATATTTTGAATCTTCATCATTGGTGGCAATGCGATATAAAGTAATATCTGGATCATTAGTATTGTCAATTTTAGCGATTTTATCTAATTTTCCATTGGTTTTTTGATAAAGAAAGGATTCCTTTATTGGAATTTCAAAATTACTAATAGAACTACTTTTAAAACCCACATGAGAAACGATTTTTAAGTTATTTCCTTGTTTAATCATAATACTGCCTAATTTAGCATGGTTTATTGATTTTATGGCATTTTTTAAGATTAATTCATATATAGAATATATATTATCAGTGTCAATGATAGCGTGGCTTATTTCAATCATTAATGAGCTTACTCTTAAAATTTTAGATAGATGAAGCTCCATTTCTTTTTTATGTGTGATATTAATTAAATGGGCTAATATGTATGTTTCAGATTCATAACTAATTAGAGTGCATTCATAATTACCCCAAATAATACTATTACCTTTTGTTCTTATTTTTAGAGCTTGTTTAATTATATCTCCATTCCCTTTAAGGCTATCTATAATATTTTTAATAGATGTTTTTTTAGGTTCCTCAATTATACTAGGAATTAAATTACTTTTTCTAAGTTCTTGTAAAGAATAACCTAGCATTTCTTGAAATTTATAATTTATGGATAAAATTTTTTTATCATTCAGTATTATAGTAGGCAATTGAATTATGCTTTCTAAATTTTTTAAATCGTTTTTTGTTATGATTTGAATATTTGATTTATTTTTCAATTATATCACCTTAATCTGATAAATATTTAATATATACAAAAAAAATAAAATAATTAGAATACGAACATAAAGATTGTATTAATAGTAAATATTCGACAAAAATACTTATTATCCTTTGTAGAAATTTAAAAAATATAAATTTGAAACTGACTTATATATATGATTTACTAGTGAAAATAAGTAGCTTGACAAAATAATTGAATTTGTTAAAATAAAGTTAGCACTCACCAAGTTTAAGTGCTAACAAAATGCGTTAAAAGGCATGTGCCTTTCACATTTCTAATAATTTAAACTATGATGAAAGGAAATGATAAAATGTCTACAAAACAATTTAAAGCAGAGTCAAAGAGATTACTTGACTTAATGATTAACTCAATTTACACAAATAAAGAAATATTCTTAAGGGAACTTATATCAAATGCTAGTGATGCAATTGATAAGAGATATTATCGCTCACTTACTGATAAAAATATAAGTTTTAATAAGGATGATTTTTACATAAGAATTTCTGCGGACAAAGAAAATAGAATTCTTACAATTACTGATACTGGTATAGGAATGACATCAGAAGAACTTAAGAATAATCTTGGAACTATTGCAAAAAGTGGATCTTTTGTTTTTAAAAATGAAATGGAAGCAAAAGAAGGAGTGGATATTATAGGTCAGTTTGGAGTTGGATTTTATTCTGCATTTATGGTATCCGATTCAATCACTGTAAAAAGCCGTTCCCTTGATTCTAATGAGGCATATAAATGGGAATCAAAGGGTGTAGAAGGTTACGAAATTGAAAAGTGTGATAAAGATGAAGTAGGAACTGAAATAGTATTAAAAATAAAAGAAAATACAGAAGATGAAAAATACGATGAGTTTTTAGAGGAGTATAATATACAATCTTTAGTTAAAAAATATTCCGATTTTATAAAATATCCAATTAAAATGATGGTGAAGAAGAGCAAGTTAAAAGAAGGCAGCGAAAATGAATATGAAGATTATTTTGAAGATGATACTTTAAATAGTATGATTCCAATTTGGAGAAAAAGTAAAAATGAAGTAACCAATGAAGATTACGAAAGATTCTATATGGATAAGCACTTTGGATATGAAAAACCTCTAAAATCAATTATTTCAACTGTTGAGGGTGCAGTAAGCTATACAACTTTACTATTCATACCTGCTAGAGCTCCTTATGATTTTTATACAAAGGATTTTGAAAAAGGCTTAGAGCTTTACTCCAACGGTGTATTAATAATGGAAAAATGTGCAGACTTATTGCCAGATTACTTTAGCTTTGTTCAAGGACTAGTTGATTCAGCGGATCTTTCTCTTAATATTTCAAGGGAACTTTTACAGCATGATAGACAGCTTAAACTTATTGCAAAGAAAATAAAGGATAAAATAAAGAGTGAACTTTTATTAATGCTTAAAAATGATCGTGAAAAATATATTGAGTTCTACAATAGCTTTGGAAAACAATTGAAATTTGGTGTATATTCTGAGTTTGGAGCTAATAAAGATGTACTTCAGGATTTACTTATGTTCTATTCATCTACCGAGAAAAAACTTGTTACCCTTGATGAATACATTTCTCGTATGAAAGAAGGTCAAAAATATATATACTATGCACCGGGAGAAAATATAGATAAGATAGATAAATTACCTCAAACTGAAGCTGTAAAAGACAAGGGCTACGAAATATTGTATTTCTCTGATGAGGTGGATGAATTTGCTATTAAGATGCTTATGAAATATAAAGATAAAGAATTTGTATCTGTTTATAGTAAGGATTTAGGCTTTGAGCCTGATGAAAAAGAAGACCAAGAGGAAACAGATGAAAATAAAGAATTATTTAAATTCATGCAGGAAGCTTTAGGTGGTAAAGTAAAAGAAGTTAAAGCATCAAAGAGATTAAAGAGCCATCCAGTTTGCCTTACTAATGCTGGAGACATTTCAATTGAAATGGAAAAAGTTCTTAAGATGATGCCAGATAACCAAAATATAAAGGCTGATAAAATATTAGAAATCAATACAAGTCATGAAATGTTCAATGCTATTAAAAATGCATTTAAAGACGATAAAGATAAATTAAAAATGATTTCAAATTTATTATATAACCAAGCATTATTAATTGAAGGGCTTTCCATAGAGGATCCTGTACAATTTGCTAATGATGTATGTAATTTGATTAAGTAGTTTTATAAGAAAAATATATTAACTTGTATAAAGTCTCCAAAATTTAAATTTATAATATTTTGGAGACTTTATACTTATATATTCATTAAATTATTTGCTATGGATATAATTTAAATAGATTTTTTGAACTTTTCATGGGACACGGAATGTGTAGTATAATTATACAAGGTGATAAAAATGCAGATTAATAGATTATTTCAAATCGTATATATACTTTTGAACAAAGAAAAGGTGACAGCTAAAGAATTGTCAGAGAAATTTCAAGTATCGCAGAGGACAATCTACCGAGATATAGAAACTTTGTGTCAATGCGGTGTTCCCATTTATACTAATAAGGGTAAAGGTGGGGGAATCAGTTTACTTGATAGTTTTATCTTAAATAAATCGGTACTTTCATCACAAGAACAAAAAGAAATTTTGTGTGCTTTACAGGGGTTAAATGCTGTAAATTATCCTGATATTCATAATGTACTTTCAAAATTAAGTGCATTATTTGGTACCAATAATCCTAATTGGGTAGAAGTTGATTTTTCAGATTGGAGCCATGTACAAAAGGATAGGTTTATTTTAATTAAAATGGCTGTTACAAATAAAAAAGTAATTTGCTTTGATTATTACAGCAGTTATGGAGAAAAAACTTATAGGATTGTGGAGCCGCTTCAATTGTGGTTTAAGGATAAGACATGGTATTTAAAAGCATTCTGTCGTTCAAAGCAAAGTATGAGAATATTTAAGTTAACACGTATGAAAAATTTGAAGGCAACTGATGACTTCTTTGAAAGAACTTTACCTAAGGAAAATCCATCTATTCTAAATGATATACCTATTGCAAATGTAGTCACATTAAAATTGAAGATAGATGCTTCACAGGCTTATCGTGTCTATGATGAGTTTGATGAAAGTGAAATTTATAAAAATGAAGATGGCAGCTTTGTAGTTAAAGTTTCTTATCCAGAGGATGAATGGGTATATGGGTATATTCTTTCCTTTGGTCATTTTGTGGAGGTTTTAGAACCTGGCTATATACGGAAAATTATAAAAAATAGATTAGAGAAAACTTTAAAATTATATTCTTAATATGACATGCAGTTGTCATATTATACTTGATACAATGATGTCATAGCAAAGCTATATAATATGAAACAAGGAGGGAATATTATGGAGAATATGAAGTTTTGTCAGAGCTGTGGGATGCCTATGGGAGAAAATCAGCAGCTATATGGGACAAATAAGGATGGAAATAAAAATACTGATTACTGTGTGTATTGTTTTAAGGACGGAGAATTCACAGCTAATGTAAGCATGGAGCAAATGATTGAGTTTTGCGTTCCTCATATGGTAGCTGGTAATGAGGGAATGACAGAAGAAATTGCAAGACAAAAGATGAAAGAGTTTTTCCCAATGCTAAGGCGCTGGCAAACTAAATAAGAACTTTTCCTAGAATATATTGACAAAATATATAATATTGTATAATATGAATAATATAATATATATGCCTATAAGGTGCAGGAGGAATATCTTATGAATATAATCCATGTACCAGCTATGAATACAGAAATTTGCTTCGCATAGAGACCATAAATGAAAAGGTGATGCTTTATTCGGAGCTAAATGTTTATATGTCACCGCTGGAAAAGTAGAACAAAAAATATGATAAAAGTTATAGTTATTTAAAATTAGCTTTGTTAAAGTTTTTTTGTTGTGCAAAAATTTCAGCGAGGGTATATGTGTTAAGGTGATTTTATAGTATTTAACTATTTGTATAAAGAAATTAAAACATGAGTTTCTTTTTACTTAGTTTTTAACTAGTGAAAATTTTGCCACGGATAAAGTATCGTTATCCGTGGCTTTTATTATGAAGTTTAGCTGGTGTGGGCATCAAATAAATTTTTAATTAAAGGCCATGGGTATTTTAAATACTGATGGTCTTTTTTCTATGCATAAAATCAAAATAGCAAGTAAAATATGGACTTTGTTTAATTAAGCAAGGTGTAATTTGAAGGAGGAGTTAAAATGAGTTTATTAACACTAGAAAATATTTGGAAAGAATACAGAAACCAAAATGTATTAAAGGGTGCATCTTTAAGAATTGAAAGAGGAGAAAGAGTATCATTAGTAGGGCCTAATGGAGCAGGGAAAAGTACTTTAATTAAAATAGCTTTAGGTATTGAACAGGCTGATAATGGAAAAGTAGTTAAACCTAAGGCAACTAAAGTAGGATATCTATCTCAAGATATGATAGAATTGAATGATGTTAAAGAAGACACAGCCCTGTGTGTACAAGAGGTAATAGCTTTAGAGGAAAAACTTAAGGAATTAGAAATAGCTATGGTAGAATTGCATGGGGATAAGGATAAGAAAAAGTATGAAGCTATTTTAAAAAAGTATTCCAGTACTTTAAATAAATTCGAAGCTATGAATGGATACATTATAGAAAATAAAGTTACTAAGATACTTTTAGGATTGGGACTAAAAAAACAGGTATTAAAACTCCCCATAAACAAACTCAGTGGAGGGGAAAAGATGCGAGTTCTCCTTGCTAGGATATTAATTAATGAGCCAGATTTGATTATATTAGATGAGCCTACTAACCATTTAGATATTAAAACTATAGAATGGTTAGAAAATTTTTTAAAAAAGTTCAGTGGAGGTGTTCTAATGGTATCTCATGATAGGTATTTTTTAGATGAAACTTCCACAAGAATTGCAGAGCTTAATAATGGTACTATTTGTGAAAAGAGTTGTAATTATAGTAAATTTATTAAAGAAAAGCAGCGCATGAGAGAATACTATAGATGGGAACAGAAGGGATTAGAACTTAAAATAAAGAGAGAAAAGAAGATTATAGAAGAACTTAAATCTCACAGAAAAATTACAGCTTTTAAAAGTAGAGAAAAAAGACTTAATGCTTTTGTTGAAGAAAGGAAGAGAACGCAAGAAAATTTTAAACATTGTAATCATTTAAAGAATGATAATAAGCCTAAAATAGAATTTGGAAACGTAGATCACGCCAGCCACCATATTGCTTGGGCAATAAATTTAAGTAAATCTTTTGGAAATTTTACTCTTATAAAGGATGGAAATTTTAATATATATGGGGGAGAGTCAGTGGGAATCGTAGGGGACAATGGCTGTGGTAAGACTACTCTTTTGAATATTTTATTAGGGAAAGATAGAGATTTTAAAGGTGAGGCAACTATAGGCAATTGGGTTAAGTATGGTTATTTAGGTCAAGAAGTTAATTTTGAAGATGAAGATCTATCAATTCTACAAGAAATTATGAGTGTAAAGGAAATGGATGAAAAGGAAGCTAGATTTCATTTGAGTAAATTTCAATTTTATGGAGATGAAGTTAATAAAACTCTGAAAGTTTTAAGCGGAGGAGAAAGAGTCAGACTTCATTTTGTAAAGATGATTCTTCAAAATCCTCATTGCCTTATTATGGATGAGCCTACAAACCACCTGGATTTAGAAGCTAGAGAATCTATAGAAAAAGCTCTTAAAGAATACAAAGGAACTGTAATTGCAGTTTCTCACGACAGATATTTTTTAAATAAATCCATAAATAAGATTATTGAAATCTGTGATGGCAATATATCTACTTTTTATGGGAATTATGATTCTTATAAAAAGGAAAAGAAAAAAATTCAAGAAGGAAAGCAAAGCAAAAAGAACAAGATTAAAAATTTAAAAGTTAAGGAGCCGAAAAAGTCTAATGGAACTAAGAAAAAAAATCTAAATAAAAACAAAGAAGATTATAAGGAAATAGAAAATAAGATAATTTATTTGGAAGATGAAATTAAAGCTTTAGAAGAAAGTTTTAATGAAAACACTGAATATCAAGTATATACAAAATATGAAAGAATGACAAAAGAAGTAGAGAGGTTGTATGAAATGTTAGTATAGTTTAGTATGTTATAATAAGATAAATTACTGATTTGATTGGAGGATGATACCATGTATTTTAAGGAAAAAGGAAAAACAAATACTGAAAAATGTGTAGAAATTGCAATTAAGGAAGCAAGAAATAGACATATAAAACATATTGTTGTAGCTACTAATAGTGGATATACGGGGAAGTTATTTAAAGAAGCTAAAGATTTAAACATTATTTGTGTTACACATGCTTATGGATCTAAAGAGCCTGGTGAAAATGTTATGCTTCAAGAAACAGTAGAAGAGCTTAAGAATTTAGGACTTAAGGTGCTCACAACTACCCATGTGCTAAGCGGTGCAGAAAGAGGTATAAGTAAAAAATTTGGTGGAGTAAGCCCTGTGGAAATCATGGCTCATACTTTAAGGATGTTTGGACAAGGAACCAAAGTTTGTGTGGAAGTAAGTGTTATGGCTTTAGATGCGGGACTTATACCTTACGGCGAGAAAATAATTGCAGTAGGGGGCAGTGCAGAAGGTGCAGATACTGCTGTGGTTATAAGTCCAGCTCATGCAAATAATATATTAGACACTAAGATAAATGAGATAATATGCAAACCTAGGAATTTCTAATATCAATACTTTCTTTGTAATCTGTGGGTATTTCAATATAATTAATTGGAATACCTTCATTAATTTAATATATTAAAAATCTCTTCCATGAAAATGCCGCGCTTACCTATAATACTACAAGTTGGACTTTCATTTATTCCTAAGATTATAAATAATTTATTAGATAAAATAGGATCTTATATTTTAATTTATCTTTTAATTACTTATTTACCAAAGCAATATAGACCTTCTAAATCTTTAGAAAGAGAAATGAATTAAACAATTAAATTCAATTTTAAACATTTGCAAATTAGTAGACTATATCGTTGAATATGTAATTTTATTCAATGATATAGTCTATTTTAGTTATTGTAGTATAGAATTTTTTGTTTTTTTAGAAATATTACTATGCTATAATAAAATAAATTATTAATAAATGGGGGAGCAATGGTGAGTGATTTAATGACAGAGAGTTCAGTAGATAGAGATAAATTAATGGTTTCAAGAAAAGAAAGAAGAAAATCCAGAAAGGTGAAAAGAAAGAATAAAAAAAGAAAAAGATTTAAGCTACTATTAGCAATATTTATATTACTTACAGGTATGTATTCAAGCTTGGTATTTTTAGATATACCTGTAATTTCAGAACTTAGAGATATATACATAGAAACTGCAATGACAACAGCAACTCATCAATGGTTGGCTACATTATTTTTTCCAGATTGGCTAATAAATAGGGTTATGAGCAAAAAAGTGAATAATTCTAATTTAGTATCAGTTACAAATATAGATAAAGGTGCAAATGATAGTGAAAATAAAGGCACAAATAATGGACAAGCAGTAGATATTTTAAATCAGAGAAATTTAAAAGTTGGAGACAAAGATTATGCAGGAAATGACGTAGTTATAAATGATATTGAGCAAGGGATTCTAATATCTAAAGTTAATGGTGGGAAATTTAAAGGGAAAATTGCATTGATTGATGATCCAAAGAGGGTATTTGTGGGCACTACAGATAGAAAAGGTATTTCAGGAAGAGTGATTTTAGATTTTATTAATATATATGATGCTGTATTAGGTATTAATGCTAGTGGATTTAATGATGCTGGAGGTATAGGTAATGGTGGCAGTATTATAGGAGTTACATATGCAAATGGAGAAAAATGGGGAGAATATACAAGTGGATATGGAACAATAGCCTTTGACAAAAATGATAGGCTTATTGTTGGCGGAATACGAAATTGGGATAAATATAATATAAGGGATGGAGCTCAATTTTCACCTGTGTTAATCTCAAATAATAAAAAAATAATTAGTGGTTCAGCAGGATGGGGACTTCAACCAAGAACCATTATAGGACAAAGAAAGGATGGCGCTGTACTGTTTTTAGTTATTGATGGTAGGCAGCCAAGCTATAGTTTAGGTGCAACAATGGAGGATTGTGCACAGGTTATGCAATCCTATGGAGCTGTTACAGCAGCAGCCTGTGATGGTGGATCATCGTCTATTATGGCTTATGACGGAAAAATTTTAACAAAATGTTCTTCACCATCAAAGATTGGAAGACTTTTGCCTAATGCATTTTTAGTTAGAAAAAAATAAGAGAGCCTTTTAAACTAAAGGCTCTTTTTCTATGACTACACCTATAAGACCAGGACCAGTATGAACGCCAGCAACTGGGCTTATATCTCCAAAACCTAGATAAGTTATATCAGGGTTATCTTTTAGTGAATCGTAGAAGTCTCTACCTTCTTCGTAAGCACCACCGTGCATTACCCAAACTTTTGCCTTTGTATTATTTAAATTTTCCTTAACTATATCCATAAGTTTACTTCTTGCCTGTTTTTTGCCCCTTACTTTACAATAGGTATAATAGATTCCATCATCATTTATAGATATTATTGGCTTAATATTTAATAATTGTCCTAAAGTTCCAGATACTTTTCCAATTCGTCCACCCTTTATTAAGTATTCTAAAGTATCAACTATATAATAAACACTAATGTTATCTCTCATATGAGGAAGTGATGATACAATTTCATCATAACTTTTTCCATTTTTTATCATTTCACCACAACCTATAATCAGTGCACCAGCTCCAAGGGTTAAAGATTTTGAATCAAAAACTGTTATATTAAGATTAGTATGTTCACTGGCTGCAAGTTTTAATGTGTTATATGTGCCAGATAATCCAGAACCGATAGGAATTGCAATAGCGTGAGTATATCCTTCATCTTCAAGCTTATAAAAAAGTTCATGCATGTCTGCTACAGAGGGCAAGGATGTATGAGGAACTTCAACCTTTAAGTTGTCATATACTTGCTGAGGAGTTATATCAACTTTATCAATATATTCTTTATCCTTGTAAATTATTTTCAGGTTAAGTATTTTTACATCATATTTTTTTATAAATTCATTATTTAAATCACATGTGCTATCTGAAATTAAAGCTATTTTTTCCAAAATAATGCCTCCTAATAAATCAATTTAATACACGGTTTTGAAAACTACATGTAAGTATATTAATATAATACCACCTAGTGAGTAATATATCAACTAAAAGATTCCATAATATCATCAGTAAATAATATATGAGCTAAGGCACATTCAAATAAATAATAAGTCAGTATGGTAGTCTATTTTACGTCATACTGTGTCAACAGAACCCGCCGATAGCCTTACTAGCGCAGGGATCTGATTCCTTGTATGACACAAAATATACTAGCATCTTTGAATTGTTATTTCTTTTCATGTACTTAAAACATTCTAGCTAGGATGTATAAAATCCTATTATGGTATAATAAGATAAACTATTAATTTAATTGGAAGTATATTAATATGTATTTTAAGCAAAAATAAAAAATTAATACTAAAAGTATGAAATGATTTTGAGGGAGAATACGAATAAAATGAATTACATCATATTTGATTTAGAATTTAATCAAGGTTGGGATAAGCAAGAGAATAAAGTAATTATAAATTCAAAAAATCCTTTTGAAATAATTCAAATTGGAGCAGTTAAACTTGATGAAAATCTTAATATGGTTTCAAGTTTCAATAGATTAGTAAAGCCTAAAACATATAGACAAATAAATCCTTATGTAAGAAAGATAACTAATATAAGCATGAAACAATTGAATGAAGCGGAGGATTTCAAAAATATATGGAAAAAATTCATGAAATTTTTTACCGATGATAGAAATGTATTAGGTGTTTGGGGAACTTCTGATATTAAAGAACTACTGAGAAATATTGAATATCATAAGTTAGATTCATCAATAGTGCCGAGGGAATATATTAATATTCAGTATTATGCTTCTAAATATTTTAATTTGCACAAAGGCAAAAATATTGGACTTAAAAACGCAGTGGAACTATTAAACATTACAGTGAATAATGAATTTCATGATGCTTTTTATGATGCATGTTATACGGTAGAGGTTTTTAAGAAAATTTATAATGAAAAAATTCAACCCCAAATATATAATCCACCTAAAAGAGGTAGAAAAAACAGATATGATGAAAATAAGGAAGTTGATTTTGAAGGCTTAATAAAGCAATTTGAAAAAATGTTTCAAAGGAAAATGAGCCCAGAAGAAAAATCTATGATTAAGTTAGCTTACATTATGGGGAAAACAAATCAATTTTTAAAAGAGAGTAAAAAGAAAGAATAATTTTGTATATTATTTAATCTCCATGCAAAAATTAATGGTAAACAAATGAATGGAGGATCTTAGAATATGTTTATTCCTAAGAGAATAATATTTGAAAAGGGAAGTCTAGATTATGAAATAGGCAGATATGTACTAAATTTTTTTAAAGAAAATAATGATGTACAAATTATAAATATTACATCAAATAGAATTAAAGAAAATATTCCAGGGGAGAATTTATATAATTTCTATAGAGAGGGTAAAAAAACTTTAGTGGTGGGGGTAAAGAAGGGATTAAAGTTTCAATCCTGTAAGCCTTCAGCACATTATCAACTGCCATTAGTGTCTGGTTGTACAGGGCAGTGTCAATATTGTTATTTAAACACTAATTTAGGTGATAAACCTTACGTAAAAATTAATGTAAATGTTGAGGAAATACTTTCTAAGGCACAAAGTTATATAAATGAAAGATTGCCAGAGGTAACTATATTTGAAGGTTCTGCCACCTCTGATCCTGTGCCCGTGGAGCCATATTCTCATTTGCTAAGAAGGACTATAGAATTTTTTGCAAATAATGAAAATGGCAGGTTTAGATTTGTCACAAAATATAATGATGTGGATAGCCTTATAAATTTGAATCACAAGGGGAAAACAGAAGTAAGATTTACTTTAAATACAGATAAGGTTATAAGAGAATATGAAAGTAAAACAGCCTCTATTAATAAAAGGATAGAAGCCAGTGTCAAGTTAGCTAAGGCAGAGTATCCCATAGGATTTATAATAGCACCTGTATTTATTTATGAAGGATGGAAGGAAGATTACAGGAGTTTATTAATAGAATTAAAAGATAATTTGCCAACAAATTTAAAATATCAATTAACTTTTGAAGTAATATCTCACAGGTATACCTCAAGAGCAAAAGATATAATATTACAGGTATTTCCTAATACTAATTTACCTATGAATGATAAGGAGAGAAAATATAAATATGGTCAATTTGGTTATGGTAAATTTGTGTACGAAAAAGAACAACTTCAATATATGAAGGAATTCTTTACAAAGGAAATAGAAGAAATATTTAAAAACAGTACCATAAAGTATATAATATAAGTTATATGTTAGTGTACAACGAAATAATGTATTATGGGGGGATTGTATGTATATTGTAGACTATACTTCTGATGATTTTAATGATATTTCTAACAGGGTAGATACTGTAATAATACCTATAGGTTCAGTAGAAGCTCATGGACATCATCTTCCACTGGGCACAGACATATTTTCACCTAGGCTGTTTTGTGAAAATATAAATAAAAAAATTGGAGATAGGATTTGGATTGCACCAGAGATTCCATATGGTCAAAGTTATGACCTAGCTATATATCCTGGTACAGTTACAGTACCTTCTGAGGTAATGGCAGAGTACCTTTTCCATGTGTGCAAAAGCTTTTATAATAATGGTCTTAAAAATATAGTTTTTTTTAATGGACATGGAGGAAATATAACATCTCTTAGCTTAGCAGCAGAAAAGCTAGTGGATTTAGGTGCTGTGGTTATGACTATAAATTGGTGGATGGATTTTTCTAAAGATGTACTTACTATAACTGAGGGGCAAGGTCATGGGGGAGAAGATGAAACTTCAGCTATTTTGTATTACGATGAAAGTTTAGTTCAAATGGATAAAGCCACAAAGAATCCTAATAAACAATTATATCCTGTGAGATTTAAAGATAGAGGAAAAACTATTTTTCAAGATGCCATTACGGGAGATGCAACTTTAGCTTCTAAAGATAAAGGTGAAAAAATATTTAGTTTATTGGTAGATAAGATAATAAATAGAATAAATCTTATGAAACAAGGAAGGTATTTTGAATAGATAATAAAATGATTAAACCACGAAAAGATACAGTGTGGTGGAATTATGAAATTTCATAATTCAAGTAATTTAATATTTTTTGTGGGATAATCATAAAGTAAATTAATTTGTGGAATCATTAACAAAATTTACGATTTATTATAGAAGAAATTTAGGATACAGTTAACATATACCTAGAAAGGAGTAACTAAATGAATATATTAATTACTAACGATGATGGAATAGATGCTAGAGGAATAAGAGCTTTAGCAGAGAAAGTTTCTGAAAATCATGAAGTTTTAATAGTTGCCCCAAGAGAACAGCAGAGTGCTACTAGCCACTCTATATCTATAAATAAACCTATAAAAATAAAGGAAGAAAAACTTGAAGGGTTAACCTGTAAGGCTTATAGTGTAGCTGGGACTCCAGCGGACTGTACTCAAGCAGGCTTGTCTTTAATTGGGAAAGATATAGATTTGGTGATTTCAGGAATTAATAGAGGACTTAATGCTGGTACAGATGTATTATATTCAGGTACAGTATCTGCGGCCATAGAAGGAGCTATTTATAATGTTCCATCCATTGCAGTTTCTATGGGAGTAGATTGGGAAAAAGATGATGAGGACTACAATAAGGCAGTAAAATGGACAAGTAAGATACTTGAAATGGTGGAAAAAGAGTATTTAAGAGGAGACGTAGTTCTTAATATAAATATTCCTAATATAAAGGAACAATATATAAAAGGTGTCAAGGTTTGTAGAATAGGAAAATCTACTTATAAAGCAAAATATACATTAATAGAAGATAGTGAAGATAAAATATATAAAAAGAATGGAACGAGAAATGAAATTCAGGAGAAGGATTCTGATTTATATTTCCTTTCTGAGGGGTATGTAACTGTAACTCCACTACATTTTGATTTTACTAATTTTAAGATTTTAGAGGAAGTAAGAGACATAATTGAATAATATGGTTTAATATAGTATATCTTTTGGGTATAATATAATAAAGGTACTTTAGTTTAAGTGGCGTTGAGTTTCCGAGGGGGAATAAAAATGAGAATTATTAAGCAAAAGATATTAGATAAATTAAATAGCATTGAGTTTAAACAACATATAAGTAAAATGAATATTAACACCGTGTTAGTTTTTGGGAGTGTTTTAACAGATGATTTTCATGAGTGTTCCGATGTAGATATAGCCATATTAGGTAAAGACAGTATTAAAATAAAGGAAATTTTAGACTTAGAGTTGTATTTAGAAAACTTTTTAGAACGAAGTATAGATGTGATTGATTTAAATAGTGATACATTGGATATATTTATAAAAATCAATATACTAAACACCGGTAAGGTTATTTATTCTTCAGATTATAATAAGTCTATAGAAGAGCTAATTGAAAGAGTTCATTGGTATTATAAGCAAAATGAACATTATTTTCATTGCAGAAGGAGAGATTTAATATCATGAATGAGGATAGGTTATATAAAATAATTGAAGATATGACCGATACTATATCTCTTTTAGAGGGATGTATGAATTCCCTAAAAAATGAAAAGGATGCAAATAAATCTTTGTATATAGAATATGGTTTAAAACAAATATTTGTTGATTTTTTCATAACTGTTGAAAGTTTAACGTCTTTGATATTAAAGGAATTAAAGAAATTTAAAATTGCGATTGATATGAAGCAATCACTTGAAATTATAAAGGAAAACAATATTATTGATGAAGAGTTGCATTTATTTTTAGATGAAGCAAGACTTATGAGAAATAGAATTTCTCATAGATATAAGGAGCCTTCTAGAAAAGAAATATTAGAATTTATTAACTCAAATATAGATAAGTTTTCTAGAACTTTAGAGATTACGAAAAAATTAATAGACATGTAAATAAAAAGGGGGTGTCGCACTAAAAAATTAGTGCGACACCCCCTTTTTATTTACATGCGTTTAGCAATGAATTTTACTAAAAGGTTTTGCCGATAGATTTTTTAGGACAGGAATAAACACATTTACTGCATTGAATGCAGTCCCTGTGAGTAATAGCGTCATTTTTAAATTCATAAGGTGCTATGCCCATAGGGCAATTGCGTTCACATATTTTGCAGGATATGCAAGAGTTATTTACTTTAAGTAAAGAAGAAATATTTTTCTCATTTTTAAAAAATGATATTAATGAAGCTATACTGCCCATAGGACAAAAATTACACCAGGTTCTATGGTTGTAAAATAAGGATAAAATAATACCAATTAAAGTAGTAACGGCTATAAGTCTATAAAATATAAATCCCATTTCATATAAGTTGCCCCAATTTTTTATCATTCCTAAGGTGAACATGGTGAGCATGATAACAGTAACAATTAATCTAAAAAATGTTGATTTAAGAAATTTAGGTACTTTCTTTTTATTACTAAATTTAGACACTACATTATCGTAAAAGCTGCCTCTAGGACAAATGTTTCCACACCAGAACCTTCCCTTAAATAAAGATAGTATTATAGGTCCAACCATGCAGAGTATTGCAATTAATCCTATTCTAAAATCAAATAACCCAAGTATCATAAAGGTTATTAGAATTACATAAGAATATTTTTTCCAAATTAAAGATAAACTTTTCATCATAGGCACCTCCGTTTTCAATATACCCCATATGGGTATCTGAAAGTATTATATTTTATATTTGTTATTGTGTCAATATAAACTTATGAAATATATACAAAATCTATGATTGATTTTTGATAATGTTTTAGTAAAACTTATGAAATATAGGCAAAATTAATTACAAAATAATTATATATTGAAGGGTAATTTTTATTACAATATTCTGTAAGTATATTCTAGAAGTATTTATTCAGTGTTATTTAGCAAATAATATATACCAAATATTGGATTTTAACTTTAGATTTCTTATTTTTTATAATTTGTAATTGAAAAAAAATTGTTAACATATTGATAAAAAACTTGACTAGTGTTATTAAAAAGATTAATATATTTCGTATGCGAAATATATTAATGCGAATAATTTTAATACAAAATATAAATATACGTTTTTAATTTAAAATTTAGAATGTAAAATAGAAATTTATAGAGTAGGTAAGAATTAAGTAAGAAGTAAAAGGTAAGAGCTTTATTCTTCATTTTAAATTTTACAGTTTTATTTTATAACTGCAAAAGTTAAATTATTTATTATTAAAAATATGCATAAGAAATTATTAGCATTAGGCATTTATAATACTTTTAATTATATAGAAAGGAGGATACTATTTTATGAATGATGCAAATAAATCAATTGAGATAGTTAGGATGCTGAAGCAGGTTATGGATTCTATAAAGCAAAGTGTGAGAAAAGAATTTAAAGATATGAAGTTAACGGCGCCACAGGGTATGATTATAGGCATGTTGTCACACGAAGGAAAAATGAAAATAAGTGATTTAAGTAGGCGTATAGGACTTTCTAATAGTACTATATCAGGTATAGTAGACAGATTAGAAAAACAAGGTTTTGTAGAAAGAATTAGAAGCGAAGAAGATAGAAGAGTTGTTTATGTAGATGTAAATCCTAAATTTAGAAAAAATTCAAAAGACCGTTTTTGTCAAATACAAAGGAAAATTGAGACAATGGTAAGTAAAACATCAGACGAGGAAGCAGATAAAATACTTGAAGGTTTGTCCATATTAAAGGAAGTAGTAGATAGGGAAACTTTCTAGATTTTCAAATATAACCTTAAGAAAGGGGTAAGAGTTGCAATGTACAAATTAGCTAAATATTTAAAACCATTTGTATCATCAATACTTATTGCTATAGTTCTTCTTTTTGTTCAAGCTATGACGGACTTAGCATTGCCAGACTACATGTCTAATATAGTTAATAAGGGTATTCAGCAGGGTGGTATTGAAGATGCTGTGCCAAAAGCTATAAGAAAAGATGAAATGGAAAAGCTTACTATATTTATGAGCGAAAAAGATAAGAAAAAGGTATTAAATCAATATACCCTAATAGATAAGAAAGATTCTGATTATGAAAAGTATGTAGAGGAGTATCCAATTCTTAAAAAAGAGGATATATATGTTTTAAAAGATAATGATAAGTTAAAAGTAGAAGAATTAAATTTAATAATGGGAAAGTCATTTCTAGCAGTTTCTGGTGTTGACAAGATGAAAAAAGAGGCAAAAAATGGACTAATTGACATAGGCGGTAAAAAAGTTCCTGCTAGCACTGATTTATTTATGTTATTTAAAAATTTACCTGAGGAGCAGCGTTTAAAAATAAATAATGATATGAATAAGAAGTTTGCTGCTTTAGGGGATAATATGGTAATTCAAGCTGCAGCAAATTCTGTAAAAGCAGAGTACAAAACACTAGGAGTAGATACAGACAAAATCCAAAGTAGGTATATTGGAAATACAGGAATTAAGATGCTTTTAATATCCTTGTTAAGTGCAGTATGTATAGTTATGGTAGGATTCTTTGCATCAAGAATAGCAGCAGGATTAGCTAGAAATTTACGCAAAGATGTATTTAAAAAGGTTGAAAGTTTTTCTAATGCAGAGTTAGATAAATTTTCTACTGCATCGCTTATAACAAGAACTACTAATGATATTAATCAAATTCAAATGCTTATTGTAATAATGATTAGGATGATATTTTATGCACCTATCGTAGGGGTAGGGGGTATAATTAAAGCTATTAGCAAGAGCACATCCATGTCATGGATTATAGCAGTTACAGTAATTGTGCTTTTAGGTTTAATGCTTATAGTATTTTCAATAGCTTTACCAAAATTTAAAATTGTACAAAAACTTGTGGATAGGCTTAACCTGGTTACTCGTGAAAATCTTTCAGGAATGATGGTTATAAGAGCCTTTAATACACAAAAATTTGAAGAAAAAAGATTTGATAAAGCTAATAAAGATCTTACTAGGACTAATTTATTTGTTAACCGTATAATGGCAGTTATGTTTCCAAGCATGATGCTTATAATGAATGGAATAACCTTATTGATAGTTTGGGTAGGGGCTCACCATATTGCAGAATCAAGTATGCAGGTGGGAGATATGATGGCATTCATGCAGTATGCTATGCAGATAATTTTTGCATTCCTTATGATGTCATTTATGTTTATTATGATACCAAGGGCTTCAGTATCCGCACAACGTATTTCTGAAGTTTTAGAAGTGGAGCCAACTATTTTAGATCCAGAGAAAAGTAAAAGTTTTAATGAAGAATTAAGGGGTGTAGTGGAATTTAAAAATGTATCCTTTAAGTATCCTGGTGCAGAGGAAAATATGCTTAAAGACATAAGTTTTAAAGCTATGCCAGGTGAAACCACAGCCTTTATAGGAGCTACTGGTTCTGGTAAAACCACATTAATTAATTTAATACTTCGTTTTTATGATGCCACAGAGGGCAAAGTACTTATAGATGGAGTGAATGTAAAAGAGGTTAATCAATATGAACTTAGAGAGAAAATTGGTTACGTACCACAAAAAAGTTCATTATTTAGTGGAGATATTGAATCAAACTTAAGATATGCTAATGAAAATGCTTCAAAAGAGGAATTGGATAGGGCCATAGAAATTGCTCAAGCTAAAGGATTTGTAGAAGAAAAGGGTCAGGGACTTTCACTGGAAATTTCTCAAGGAGGAACCAATGTTTCAGGAGGTCAAAAACAAAGATTATCCATAGCTCGTGCTATTGTAAAGAATCCTGAAATTTCTATATTTGACGATAGTTTTTCTGCTCTTGATTTTAAAACAGATTTAGAATTAAGAAAGGCTTTAAAAGAAAAAACTGGTGAAAGTACAGTAATGATAGTAGCACAGCGTATAGCTACAATTAAAAATGCTGAAAAGATAATAGTTTTGGATGAAGGCAGAATAGTAGGAATGGGCACTCATAAGGAGCTTATGGAAAATTGTGAAACTTACAAAGAAATTGCTTTATCACAGCTTTCAAAGGAGGAATTGGCATGAGCGACAACAAAAGCAAAGTAAAAGAAATTCATAATCGCCGTCCACCTAAGCGTATGGGTCATGGCCCAGGTGCTATGATGCAGGGTGGAGAAAAAGCAAGAGATTTTAAGGGAACTATGAAGAAGTTAATTAAACACTTAAGTGCCTATAAATTTTCAATAGTAACAGTGTTAATATTTGCTATAGGTAGCTCAGCTTTTTCTATAGTTGGACCTAAGGTATTAGGAAAGGTTACTACAAAAATTTTCGAAGGTATTATGGCCAAAATTTCAGGTATAGGCAATATAGATTTTGACTATATAGAAAAAATAATAATTATACTAATAGGCTTATACTTGTTAAGTGCAGTGCTTAGTTACATTCAGGGATGGATAATGACTAATGTTGCAATGAAGGTTAGCTATAATTTTAGAAAAGAAATTTCCGAAAAAATTAATAAAATGCCTCTTAAATACTTTGATAATACAAATCAAGGAGAGGTATTATCCCGTGTTACCAATGATGTAGATACTTTAAGTCAAACTCTTAATCAAAGCTTAACTCAAATTATAACATCTGTAACCACTGTTATTGGTGTGTTAATTATGATGTTTACTATAAGTTGGCAAATGAGTTTGGTAGCCATTGGAATAATCCCAGTGTCTATGATTATAATAATGGTTATTGTTAAGAATTCTCAAAAATTCTTTAAACAGCAACAGGATTATTTAGGAAATGTAAATGGGCATGTAGAAGAAATGTATGGTGGACATATAGTAATGAAGGCTTTTAATGGCGAGAGGAATAGTGTTGATAAGTTTAATAAGTTAAATGATAAACTTTATGGAGCAGCATGGAAATCTCAGTTTTTAACTAGTATTATGATGCCGCTTATGAATTTTGTAGGTAATTTAGGTTATGTGGCAGTTAGTATTTTGGGTGGATATCTTGCAGTTAAGAGAACTATAGAAGTGGGAGATATTCAAGCGTTTATACAGTATGTGCGTCAATTTACACAGCCTATTGCTCAAATTGCTAATATATCTAATATACTTCAGCAAACGGCAGCTTCTGCAGAGCGTGTATTTGAATTTTTAGATGAAGAAGAGGAAGTGCCAGAAGCTAAGAATCCTATAAAGCTTGATAAAGTTCAAGGTTATGTGGAATTTAGAAACGTACACTTTGGATACAATCCTGAAAAAATTATAATTAATAACTTTTCAGCAAATATAAAACCAGGGCAAAAAATAGCTATAGTAGGACCTACTGGTGCAGGTAAAACTACTATGGTAAAACTTTTAATGCGTTTTTATGACGTAAATCAAGGGAAAATATTGGTAGATGGTCATGACATAAGAGATTTTACTCGTAAGGACTTACGTTCAGTGTTTGGTATGGTTTTACAAGATACTTGGTTATATAATGGCAGCATTATGGAGAATATAAGATACGGAAGAGTTGATGCTACAGACGAAGAGGTAGTTGAAGCTGCCAAATCAGCTCGTGTAGACAGTTTTGTTCATGCTTTGCCAGATGGATACAATATGGTACTTAATGAGGAAGCATCTAATATATCTCAAGGTCAAAAGCAGCTAATAACTATTGCTAGAGCTATTCTTGCAAAGCCTAAAATTCTTATTTTAGATGAGGCCACTAGCTCTATTGATACCCGTACTGAAGTGCAGATTAAATTGGCTATGGATGCACTGGCAAAGGACTGCACCAGCTTTATAATAGCACATCGTCTATCAACCATAAGAGATGCAGATTTAATTTTGGTTATGAACAACGGAGATATTGTGGAGCAGGGAAATCACAATGAGCTCCTTGAAAAAGGTGGATTTTACGCTAAACTATATAAGAGTCAATTTGAAGTTTCCTAAATTATAAATTTTAAATTTTTGATTGTAATTTATTATAGTGATGCTGAAACAATAAAAAAGGGGTAAGTGTAACAATAATTTATATTGCTACACTTACCCTTTTCTTATGGTTTTATTCAATATGTGTAAAAATTTTACCTATATGTGTTTTATTTTGTTCAGTATTTATTAATGTAGTATTAAATAATTTATAATAATATTTGTAAACGATGTTAAGAATACATAAAGAAATGGATTGGGAGGATTAATATGATTAAAAGAAGATTATTAGCTTTGACTTTAGGCATGGCTATGCTTGGGAGCACTCTTGTTGGTTGTGGCAAAAGTGAAGCTTCTAAAAAGGGAGACAAACAATTATCATTGACAATATATGCGGGACTTATGGAAGATCATGCAAATGCTGTGGCAAAAGAATTTGAAAAAGAGTCTGGTGTTAAAACCACTGTTATAAGATTAAGTGGTGGAGAAGCATTAAAGAGAATAGATGCTGAAAAACAAAATCCTAAAGCTTCAGTTTGGTATGGTGGTCCAGCAGATACATTTGTAGCTGCTAAGGAACAAGGATTATTAGAAAAGTATGAATCATCTACAGCAAAAGAAATACCAGATAAATTTAAGGACAAAGATGGATATTGGACAGGAATATATAATGGATATTTGGGATTTGTTTGTAATTCTAAACTATTGAAAGAAAAAAATGCTCAAGTACCAAAATCATGGGAAGATTTATTAAAACCTGAATACAAGGGACAAATAGTTGTAGCTAATCCAGCTTCATCAGGTACAGCATACGCTATGATTGCAACTTTAGTTCAGTTAATGGGCGAAGATAAAGCTATGGAATATGCTAAAAAGCTAGATGGACAAGTAAGACAATATCCTAAAACAGGATCTGCTCCAGCTCAAATGGCAGGAACAGGAGAAGCTATGATTGGTATTTGTTTCTTACACGATGGAATTAAATATCAAAAGCAAGGATATTCTGATATAGTTTTATCAGCTCCTTCAGAAGGTACTGGTTATGAAGTAGGTGCTGTATCTATATTAAAAAATGCTCCAGATATGGAAGCTGCTAAGAAGTTTGTAGATTGGTGCTTAAAGAAAGAAGTACAAGAAGTTGGACAAAACTATGGTTCATTCCAGTTCTTAACAAATAAAAATGCTCAACCACCTAAAGAAGCTGAACAATTAAAAGATACTAAGTTAATTGATTATGATATGGAGTTTGCAGGAAAGAATAGAAAGAAATTAGTAGACGAATGGCATAAGTTAACAAATAAATAGTATTTAAAAACAGGAAAAAATTAGAACAGTAATAGAAAACTCGTTGGTAGATGCATTTTATGATACTAACGAGTTATTTATTAAAATATTAGTGAAATTTCTCCTCCATGACTTGCATAAGAGCTCGGAACAATAAATTTAATTTAAGAAATTCTAATCTTTTAGTCATATAAAATTATCTAACGCTCACATTCAGCGTCCTGCCTCAGGTTCGCTAGCCTGGCGTCCTTTTAAGGGTTACGATAATTTTATCTGTCTAAAAGAAGAATTTCTAAAATTAAATTTAAACAGTTCCTTTGCTTCTTATGCAAGTCATTCCAGAGAAATTTCATAATTCAGGTAATATAATGCTTTTTGTGGGATAATCATATGAAAAGTATTTAATATATTTACTAATTTCGCTTAAGGTAAGTGTACATGCTTTATACAGGAAAGGAGAATGTTGAATGGCATTCAATAAGTATAGAAATAAAATGAAAAGTGATGTAACGGATATGAAAAAAATATGGAGAGATCCAATGCTTCTAGTTACAATAATTTTTGTAATAGCAATATTATTAATATTTATTTTATATCCTTTATTTGCAGTGCTAAAAGAGAGCTTTATTGGCAAAGATGGTTTTACGTTAAATGCATACTCTGAAACTATTAAAAGTATTGACTTTAGAAATACATTAAAAAATACATTGATGTTAGGGTTTATTGTTGGAGGCTTATCTACTTTAATTGGATTTATATTTGCATATGCAGATTCCTATATAAAAACAAGATTTAAAAAATTATTTAATATTGTATCAATACTTCCTATTATTTCACCACCTTTTGTACTTGCATTATCAGCAATTATGCTTTTTGGACAAAGAGGATTTATAACTCATAAATTACTTCATATTTCAGATGCAAATATATATGGACTAAAGGGTTTAGTTATTGTGCAGACCATGACATTTTTTCCAGTGGCATATCTTTTATTAACAGGACTTTTGAAACATATTGACCCTTCATTGGAAGAAGCAGCACGAAATATGGGTGCATCGAGATGGAAAACTTTTACTACTGTTACATTGCCACTTATGGCACCAGGGCTTGCTAATGCATTTTTACTAACATTTATAGAAACTGTAGCGGATTTTTCAAACCCAATGGTTATTGGAGGAAACTTTTCAACATTGGCAACACAGATATATTTGCAAGCCATAGGTAATTATGATATGCAAGGGGGAGCTACTGTAGCGGTTATTTTGTTAGTGCTTACCATATTACTTTTTGTTATTGAAAAATATTGGATAGAAAGAAAATCTTATATAACAGTTACAGGAAAGGCATCAAGAGGAAGAGATTTAATTGATGAAAGGAAGATAGTATATCCTATAGATGCATTTTGCTTAATTGTGACTATTTTTGTATTAATATTCTACGGACTAATACCTTTAGGAGGATTATTTAACATATGGGGAATGGATTATACTTTAACTCTTAAGCATTTCAAATATGTTTTTGAACTTGGAATTAAACCATTAATAGATACTACTATATTATCTGCTATTGCAACGCCAATTACAGGGATACTTGCTATGGTTGTTGCATTCCTAATTGTTAGAAAAAAATTCTATGGACGTGGTTTTGTTGAATTTTCATCTTTATTAGCTATGGCTGTGCCTGGAACTGTTATAGGTATAGGTTACGTTTTGGCTTATAATACTAGACCATTATTATTAACTGGAACTGGAACAATAATAATCATAGCTTTTGTTATGAGAAGCTTGCCAGTTGGAGTAAGATCAGGAGTAGCGGCTCTTCAACAAATAGATCCTGCTATAGAGGAGGCAGCTTCAGATTTAGGAGCAGATACAACTAAAGTGTTTAGTTCTGTAACATTGCCGCTTATAAAACCGGCGTTTTTCTCAGGACTTGTTTATAGCTTTGTAAGAAGTATGACTGCAGTAAGTGCAGTAATATTTCTTGTTTCAGCAAGATATAGCCTACTTACTGTAAATATACTTTCACAGGTGGACGCTGGTAGATTTGGTGTGGCTGCGGCATACTCTACTTTACTTATTATAATTGTATATATTGCTGTTTCTATAATGTATTTTGCATTAAGTAAAATGGGAGTAAGTAAAGAGCAAATTTAAAATATAGTAACTAAAATAGAGAGGGATCGGACAGAGAGAAGTTCAATTATAGATTTATCCTAAGTATTTTAAAATTATAGGAAGATTAATCTAATAATTTAGAAGCATGGATAGTGAAATGGAGGAGCATATTATGGAAAAAAGATCTAAAGGAGTTAATATAAAAAATTTAAGTAAAATATATATTGGTGCTAATAATAATGAATTTAAGGCAGTAGATAATATATCAGTGGATATAAAACCAGGAGAATTTGTAACTTTACTTGGACCATCTGGATGTGGTAAAACTACCACATTGAGAATGATAGCAGGATTTGAAATTCCCACAATGGGAGAGATATATTTAGGGGGAGATAGGATAAATGACCTTCCACCAGATAAAAGAGATAGTGCTATGGTTTTCCAAAGCTATGCTCTTTTTCCTCATTACAATATTTATGATAATATTGCTTATGGTTTAAAGTTAAAGAAAATAAGTAAGGATGAAATAAAAACAAGAGTGGATAATATTATAGAATTAGTTGGATTAAAGGGAATGGAAAATAGATATCCAAATCAATTGTCAGGTGGACAACAGCAAAGAGTTGCTCTAGCTCGTGCTCTAGTTATGGAGCCTGGGGTATTGCTATTTGATGAACCTCTTTCAAATCTTGATGCAAAGCTTAGAGTATATATGAGAACAGAAATTAGAAAAATACAACAAAAAGTAGGAATTACAGCAGTTTATGTCACCCATGATCAGTCAGAAGCTATGAGCTTGTCTGATAGAATTATTATTATGAATAAGGGACTAATTGAGCAGGTTGGAACTCCTAAAGAGATTTATTATACACCAAAAACAGAATTTGTTGCAGATTTTATTGGTACAGCAAACTTTATAAGTGGTACAATAGATAGTGTAGAGAATGGTATAGCTGAAGTATCAATTTACGGTAAAAAAATGAGTATACCTTATAAGGGAGATAAGAAAGCAGGCAGTACTTGTAAATTGGTTTTAAGACCTGAAGCAGTGGAAATAGGCAGAGAAGGATTTTTAGAAGGAAAGGTTATGTTATCAACATTTATGGGATCCTATCAAGATTATGTAGTTAAAGTTGGAGAAGACGAGGTTAAAATTCAACATAACAATCCTCAAGTGAAAGAAATTTTCAATGAGGGGGAAAGTGTGAAAATAAGCTTTTCACCATACAATGTTCATATAATATAATGTTAGTAAGAGGTAAGAGCTTTATTCTTTATTTTAAATTGCATATTTTTATGTTATAACTACGAAAGTTGAAATGGAGGAGAAATTTCATAATTCCATCACATTATACCTTATTGTGGGTTAATCATTTTATAAATTATCTTAATATGGGACATTTAATTGGTGGGAGGTGAGCTGTTGCGATAAATCTATAAAACATCACAAATAAGAGACATTGAAGGGTGAATTAAATGATGTTTATTTTATAGATTATTGGCAACTAAGGTTATATGCTAATTCATGAGGTGGTTTTAAGGATTGTTCTTGCCGTTATAGTAGGCGGATTAATTGGATACGAAAGAGAATTTAAGAATAGACCAGCAGGATTTAGAACTCACATTTTAGTTTGTGTAGGTGCTGCGGTGATTTCTATGATTCAATTATATTCAGTGGAAGAAACTACTAGATTAATATTAGCACATCCACAGCTACAATCGGCTTTGAAGGCTGATATTGGGCGGCTTGGAGCACAAGTTATAAGTGGCATAGGTTTTTTAGGTGCAGGTACTATAATTCATGAAAAAGGTTCTGTAAAAGGACTTACCACTGCTGCAAGCCTTTGGGTGGTAGCATGTATTGGTTTGGCTGTGGGACTGGGATACTATACTTTAACCTTATTATCAACAGCTGCTGTTTTTATGGTATTAGCTACACTCAAAAGAGTTGAGGACAAATTTATGGAAAAAGGAAATTTAGTTAAAATAGAACTTCAATATAAGGATAAAAAACAGTTAATAAATATTGTTGAAGGATATTTTGAAACTAAAAATATTAAAGTACAAAATATTGAATTTTCTTTAGAAGATGATGAGGATAGCCCTTATAAAACTAGTCTTTATACAATAGTAGTACCTAGATATATAAAAAGAAGTAAAATAATTCAAGAATTATCTGTTTATGAGGGTGTGGAAAAGGTTAATTTAATTAAGTAAATATATATTAATTCTTCAATAGAAAAGTTAAGTATTTAAAAAATAATTTAGGTACATGAAAAGAAATAACAAGTCAAAGCTGCTAGTATATTTTGTGTCACACAATAAGATAGGTTCCGTGGTTAGTAATACTATCTGCGGGTTCTGATGACGCAGTATGGCGCAAAATTTGACTTATTATTTAGTTGAATCTTAATATAATAGAATACAATATTTTTAACCTATATAGCTCAATTGTGTTACAATTGAGCTATATTAAATTTTAGTATATATTTTAAAAATGTGAAGAGATTTAGTTAATAAACTTTGTTTACAATAATAATTAAGTTGTAGTAAATACATTATGATTTTTTAAGGGGACTTTTATGAAAAGGAAATTTTCATTTAAAAACAAACTTTGGTTTAGAAATAAATGTATATCTAACATTTTAAATAGCAACAAATGTATATATAGATTTAAGAAAATTTTTGGTGTATTATGTAGAAATGACAGTTTTAAGGATAAGCTATTTAGAGGTTTTTTATTAGTAGGAATATTGCCACTTTTAAGTATGACGATTTTTTCTTATTATAATACTAGTAAGTCAATTAATAGTAGATTAGATATTTCAGTAAAAGAAAACTTAGAGGTAGTGAGCAAGCTTATAGATTCATCTTTAGGGAGTTTTATAAGTATCAGTAATTATATATCAGAAAATAAAGAAGTGAAGGAAATTTTAAAGAAAAAAGATTATAATAATTATGAAGAAAAATTTTTAGATATTCAAAAAATATATAGAATAACTAGCGGTGTATTAGCTACACAAAAAAGGGATGTGCCTATATATATAACGGGAATGAGTAAATATAGTCATTTTAGTACTACGGACTATTATCCACCTATATATGAAGATTTAAACAGCGAATTTTTTAAATCCATTGATAAAAGAGATAATGAGAAGCTTTTGTATATACATAGGAGAGTAGATGGAAAAGATAGAAAAGACATTGTAATGGCTATAGGAAAAGGAATAAAAGATGTAGAAAATGGACAAAAAATAGGGTATGTAGTAGTTGATTTATATGATGATTACTTTAATGATATTTTTAAATATTTAAAGGTATATAAGGACAATAATATTTTTGTATTGGACAGAGATGGCAAAATAATTACGGATAAAATCAACAAAAATAAAACAGGATTTTATTTTTATGAAGAATACTTGAGTGATATATTAAATAATACTAACGGGAAATTCTCATGCAACATAGAAAATAAAAAATATACAGCGTATTTTACAACTTTAAGTGATACAGGTCTTAAGATAGTGGAAATAATTCCTCAAAAACAATTATATAAGGATAAAAGAGTTATTATAATTACATTTATGTTACTACTTGTTTTATTTGCTATATTAGCTGTAATGGCTTCTTTGGTGTTGTCTAAAAACATTTCTAAACCAATAAATGAGCTGGCAAATTTGATGGATAAAGTTGAAAAAGGAGATAGAAACGTAAATTTCTCTATTAATACAAATGATGAAATTGCACATATGGGTAATAGTTTTAATAATATGCTTAAGGAAATTAACAGATTAATAGAAGAGGTTTATATTAAACAGTATTTGCTGAAAGAAGCAGAATTTAAAGCACTTAAGGCTCAAGTAAACCCTCACTTTTTATACAATACATTGGAGTCAATTAATTGGATGGCAAAGCTTGATGATTTGCAAGGGGTAAGCACTATGGTTACAAGTTTAGGAAAATTTTTGCGATACAGTATTAGTAAGAAAGGTGATATAGTAACTGTAGAGGAAGAGCTGCAACAGGTTAATAATTATTTAACTATACAGAAAATTAGATATAGAGATAAATTTCAAGTATCCATAGAAGTGGACCAGGAGGTATATAAACAAAATATTCTTAGGCTTTTAATTCAACCACTGGTGGAAAATGCTATAACTCATGGCTTGGAACAAAAGAGAGGCAAGGGAAATCTTATTATAAAAGGGTATTTAGAGAAAAATATAGTTTATATTGATGTGATAGATGATGGCATTGGAGTGGGAAATAGCAACAGTTCAGGAGAAAAAATAGGCTTAAGTAACGTGGATAATAGAATAAAACTTCACTATGGAGATGAATATGGTGTAAAATTATTTAGCGAAGAAGGATTTACTATATCTAGAATAAACATACCTGGTGAATTGTAAAACATAGGATAATACTTAGCTGACAGAGCATCTGTCATTATTAGCCTATGCATCAATTAATAAAAGAATAGAGTAATGTACAATTAGTAATTTAATATTGAATCAGCGAATATATGTGTGTCATTAATAGGCAATGGCGAAAGAACAGAGAAAATTTAAATTGAAGTTACATTGGTAAAGTGATTGTAGTAGATATAAATTTAATGTTTTGAGGAGGACGGCGCTTTTGGTTAAAGTCATAGTGGTAGATGATGAGTATTTAGCTAGGGAGGGTATGAAAAAAACTGTTGATTGGAATAAATATGGGTGTAACATAGTAGGCGAAGCAGAGGATGCATTTCAGGCAATAGAACTAGCAAAGGTGGAAAAACCAGATTTAATTATAACGGATATTAATATGCCGGAAATGAATGGATTAGAAATGGCTAAAAATATTAGAAAAATTTTGCCTAACAGTAAGTTCATCATAATTACGGGCTATGATGATTTAAACTATGCAATAGGTGCCGTTAAAGTAAATGCTATGGATTTTTTATTAAAACCTATAGATGAACAAGAATTTTTGAATGCTATAGAAAAGGCAGCTAATGAATGTATAAAGACTAAAGAAAGTGTATCTATAACTCAAGAAAAAATGTTATTAGATATGATGAGAGGAAAGCTGAGAAGTTATGAAAATATTTATGAAGAAATAAGAAGACATAATATATCTTTGGAGAAACTCATGATTGTTTCTATTCAAAATGATAATTATGAAAATATATTGGAAATGGATAATATGAAATTAATTTATGAGGAAAATCAGATAATTAGAGATGCAATAAATAAGTTTTTTTTAAAGGAACATTATGTTATTGAATGTCATGAGGACAAGTTAGCCTTGATATTATGCTGCAATAATATTAGTTGTGAAAAAGAAATCCACAGCAAACTGAAAAATATTCAAAGCATTGTAAAATCTAAATGTAGTATAACTATAAGTATGGGTGTTTCTGGTATAATGAATTTGGAAAGCATACAGGAGATATATAGTCAAGGGAAAAGAGCTTTAAAAAATAGATTATATAGTGGCAAGGGCAGTATAACTTATTTTAAAGATATAGATAAAGAGGTATGTGATGAAGAAAAACTAGAATGGAATGATTTACATCAAAAGGAAAGAGAGCTTTTATTATGTATTAGAGCTTGTGATAAAAAGAGAGTTAAAGATGGATTAAAATATATTTATTATGATATATTCAAGTGCAATAAAATAAGCGATGATACCATAAAACAAATTAGCATTAATTTAATTTTAAAGGCACTAGACATCCTTAAGGATTTTAATATTAACATGGCAGATATAGTAGGAGAAAACTTTAATGTTTATAAGAAAACTACAGAACTTAACACCATTGGGGAATTGTATACATGGGTTGAAGGCTTAATATTTGAAATATTATATGCTATAAAGGAAGTTAAAGTGCAAATAGCTGAGTCTGGAATAAAGGATACACTGGATTATGTGACAGAACACTATAATGAGAATATTTCTTTAAATGACGTAGCTACTAAAGTTTATCTAAGTGAAAGTTATTTAAGTAGAAAGATTAAAAAAGTAATGGGAGTAAGCTTTGTAGAGTACTTAACAAAACTTAGGGTAAGTAAAGCTATGGAATACCTAACAGAGCCTGAGGCAAAGATAGCTGATGTGGCTTCTAAGGTTGGTTATACAGACTATAGATATTTCTCACATGTTTTTAAAAAGCACACAGGATATTCACCTAGTGAATTTATGAAAGCATCTTTAGGGTAAAGAACTTTATTTAATAAAAATCAATGGAAAAACAGTAGCCTATAAAGCTACTGTTTTTGTTAGATATTCTTATTAGCTATTATATTTAAAACATCCTTGATAGTATGAGGTATAAATTCTCCCTTTCGATATTTCTTTTTTGTAACTATTACATCTACTTGGTTTCCGCTGTTCTCTACTTTTCTAACTATTTCTGGCCTTTCTATAAAGGCACCTAAAACTTTTTCATTTTTGTCTGTAACTATGAAAGTAGGTATTTTAGGTTTTCCATCTACTGCATAGTTATCTAAATAGTTTTCATTTCCCTCTCGTGAAACTACTTTAAAATTAATCTTAGGATTTAATATATGAATTTTCTCTAGTGCGGGTACGTTGATCATGCAATCAGGACACCATATTTCTGCAAAAGCAATTATATCAACTTCTTTATCTATGCCTTTAATCTTATCCTCTAAATCCCTTCCTATTTCTATATTATTATATATTTCTAAAACTTTATTTTTTGTATCCAAATCTTTACTATCTAGAAAATCTGTATATTCTATTCCACTTTCATATAAATCTTTTAAACTCATAAAAACTACTCCCTTCTAAAATCTTATTAAAGCTATTTTTGAGAAAAAACAGAATCATCAACTATTAAAATTTTCATATACATTTCATCCTAAAACCTATTCTTTAACATTTTACTAATAAAGATTGTAAAAATCAATATTGTTGGATAAATAACTTAGGGCAAACGCATCTTTATATTGTATTTCTTTCAATATAAAGATGCGTTTTTATAAAATATGTAAAATAAATGAGCTACTATAAATAAAGTGAATATTGAAAAAACTATTCATAGACTTTCCCTAGTGGTATTTTAATATTCTTTATTCTTTACCTCGTAGAGGGTCGAAAATAACTTTTTCTAGATATTTTTTATCTAATGCACATTTAACTTTTTTTATATTTAAACTTTTCTTTAAAGTTTTTTCTTGTCTAAGTAGATTTAAGGCTAAATGTCGTAAGACAGCCAAATTTTCAGCTGAATTATCTTTTCTAGCTCTACATTTATCCTCATTAAAAGATACGTCTAAAACCCAATGGAGCTTATTTTCTATACCCCAATGTTGCCTAACTGCATTTGAGAATAACTCTATAGACTCTAAACTTGTTATATAGTAGCTTCGCTCAAAAGTTTCTTTATCTCCTACAATTCGTTTTCTTTCAACCATACCTATAGATTGAATGTTTCTCCAGTCTTCTTTATTATCTAGCCATGAAATTTCATTAACTAAAAAGTATTTTCGTGTTTCAATTCTCCCATGATCTTTATCATGAGTAGTATGGGTTTGTACTTTTATATCTGTACTTTTATATCTCAATATAGAGTCAAAAAATAATTCAACATTGTCATGAAGAGTTTTCTGATTTTCTTTTAATGCCAACACATAGTCAGCCTCTTTTTCTATAATAACTTCTGCTATTTTCTTTTGAGTTCCCATAGCATCAATTGTAACAATAGTATCTTTTAATTCTAATAGTTCAATTAATTTTGGAATTGCTGTGATTTCATTTGATTTATCATCTGTTTTGATTTGCCCTAAAACTACCTGATTCTGATTTGCCCAAGCACTAACCATATGAATTGATTTTTGATTTGAACTATTACAAGATGATCCTCTCACTGTTTTACCATCTATAGATACTACTTCTCCATTTACTAATTCAGCTAAATTCTTCATTAATTCATTAAAACATTTTTGAAATTGTTTAGGATTTATTTGGGAAAATACCCTATTGAATGTATCATGTGAAGGAATTCCATTAGGTAACTCAAAATATTGCTTTAGCCACTCTTCACTTGACTCTCCAAATTCTTCAATTTCATTATAAGATTCCATTCCACTGGTTACAGCACATAGTGCTATACCGATTATATCTATAAATTTATGTCTCTTGTTATCGCCTCGTGGGTCTTCGACCTCATTAAATGCATCAAATATTATACTTTCAATATCAAACATGTTTGGTTTAATAATAATCTTCCTTTCTATCTTTTGTACAATTTAAATTATAAGCATTATTTCAACAAAATAAAAGGGCTAGCGCCAAAAAATCATATGCGTTTGCCCTGATAAATAACTTACTTATGGTATAGTTTTGGAAGTGAATATAGTAAAAAAATTAAGTTTAAAATTAAATAATGAAGGAGGCTATGTGAATTCCATAAATGGAATCTACATAGCCTCCTTTATATTGCTTATTTTTCATTTAAATTTCATGTTTATTTTATTAAAGTATCGTAAATATTTATTTCTTCATATTTCCCATCTTTTAAAATAGCAGGACAAGTGTTTTTTGACTTAATAGCCTCTATGAAATCTTTTTCATCTCTTATGATACCATTAAATACTGTGGCATATTTTCCAATGTTTCTAGTAACGTGAGCGTCACTAGCGCCAAAAAGTGGCAGATTCAGTTCTGTGGCAAGAGCATATGAATATAAATTATGGTGTGGGGTTGTACTGCCGTTAAAGACTTCCACTCCTGAAAGTAGATTTTTTACTATTTTTATATGATCTTTAAGACCCCTGTTATTGGTTTTAAAAGGATGTGCGCTTATAGCTGCTCCATTATGTTTTTTTACAATGTTTAAAAGTTCTTCAGCATGAATCATTTCTTCTGGTAGGTTATCCACTCCGAAAACTAATATGTCACCTTCAAAAGTAAGTATTTCAGGTCCAACTATTATTAAAAAATTATTCTTTTTTCCATAGTCTAATGCCTCTTGCTTTATTTTATTATTGTCGTGGTTTGTTATACATATCCCATCTAGTCCAATTTTTTTTTGCAACACTAACAGCTTCTTCAAGAGAAAATTCGCTATCAGGGGAATATTTTTTTTCATGTATGTGAGTATCGATAATCATATATAATCCTCTATTAATATCTTATGTGCAAGGTGTTAAGTCTATCTGCTGTACTATATTTTCAATGAATAGTATACTAATTCATTGATTTACATTCACGCTATAAATTTTAATTCAAATTCTGTTTATATTAAATGCTTATTGATAATATCAATAGAAGATAAATTATCTATTTATAATATAAATTTGATATAAGGGTATTAGTATGTGATAATAATTGTGGAAAATTTAGATTATTTGTCATAATGGAGGGAAAATAATGAATAAACTTAAGAAAATAATGTCAGTTGCACTTTCATTAGTTTTAGTTTTAGGACTTTCTGCTTGTTCAAGTAAGAAAAGTGCAAAGGATAGTACAAAAGATTCAACAAAGGCTTCAACAAAAGATTTAAAAGGAACAACACTAAAAGCTATAGCTACTAGTGAATATAAAGAAGTATTTGAAAAATTTACAAAAGAAACTGGCATAAAAGTAGAAACTTTGTCTATGTCCTCTGGTGAGGCAATTTCAAGAATAAAGGCTGAAGGTGGAAAGCCTATGGCTGATTTATGGTTTGGAGGCGGAATCGATGCCTTTATACAAGCTAAGGAAGATGGCCTTCTTGAAAAATATGTTTCTCCTGAATTTAAGGATATACCTGACAAATACAAAGATAAAGAGGGATATTGGATTTCAAAAGGAATAACTATTGTAGGATTTATAGTTAACAAAGATGTACTTAAGGAAAAGAACCTAAAAATGCCAAAGACTTGGCAGGACTTAACAAAGCCAGAATATAAGGGCGAAATTTTAATGTCAAACCCTGCAATATCTGGAACAAACTACGGTGTATTATGTGGACTTCTTGAAAATATGGGTGAAGAAAAAGGATGGGAATATTTTAAAAAGTTAAATGAAAACATCACTGCATATTCAAAAAGAGGAAAAGACCCACAAGTAAAGACTGTGGCAGGAGAAGCTGCAATAGGAATTACTTACATAAATAAATCAATAACTGACTTAAAGGATCAACATAATGTAGAAATTGTTTATCCAGAAGATGGACTTCCATGGATACCTGAAGGAGTTGCTATATTTAAAAATGCAAGCAACGTAGATGCCGCAAAAGCGTTTTTAGATTGGATTTTCAAAAAAGATAATATGGAATTCCTAGCAAAACATGAAGGTAGGGATGGGGTAACTTGTTCTAAACCAAGTGTAAAGGGATATGATTTAAAAGTGCCAAAAGATAAATTTTTTGAAGAAAATTTTGCTGAATACGGTAAAAATAGAAAAGACATATTGGCTAAATGGGCTAATTTAACAGGAAATAAATAATGGAAAAGAAGAAAAGGGTATCTAAATTTCTAGATACCCATCTTTATAATTTTTTTGACTTATTAATTATATTAATACTAATTTCTTCAATTTTGATATTTATCTTTTGGCCAATTTTATCTGTGGCAAAGCAGAGCATTTATCATGACGGAGGATTTTCTTTTAATTTTTATAAAGAGATTTTAAAAGGAAATAAAAAACTTATAACTAATGGTATTTTTGTTGCTTTCTTATCTACATTTTTTTCTATAATTATTTCCATATATGTGGCTGTATATATTAGTTTTTCTGAAAGTAAAATTAAAAAACTTCTTTTTATTATTTTAATGATCACTATGATATCTCCACCATTTGTATCGTCACTAGCATATATTAATTTATTTGGAAGAAGAGGAATTATAACTCATGATATTTTAAAACTTACATTAAATACTTATGGATGGTATGGAATAGTGGCAATGCAAACCTTAAGTCATGTTTCTCTAAGCTCTATAATATTATCGGGAGTTATAAGTGGTATGGACAAGAGTATAATTGAAGCTTCATTAGACAGTGGAGCCAGTGTAAATTACACCATTAGAAAAGTAGTGATTCCAATGATGATTCCAGGAATTATAGTAGCATCTCTATTAACTTTTGTACGGTGCTTTTCAGACTTTGGTACACCTATGATAATTGGGGGTTCCTTTAATGTTATTGCAACTCAAATATATATTGAAATAATAGCTAATGGAAATCTTCCTAAGGCTGCGGCAATGAATATGCTTTTAATTATTCCATCTATTATAGCTTTTATGGCATATAGATTTTATATGAAAAAAAGTAATTTCACTTTAGGAGGAGCCCAAAAGGTAAATTCAAGGGAAATGAAGCTAAGATTTAATGGATTCCTTGGAGGCTTAATAAAGATTATAACTTATACATTTATCTTTATAATGGTTCTTCAATATCTATCTATTTTTATTTCTGCAATAACTGTATATAGAAAAGGAAAAATATATTTTTCTCTGAATAATATAATTAAATTAAAAGATTATAGTGGCAGCAGTTTTATAAGAAGTATAGTATATTCCACCATTGCTGGGATTATTGGAAGCTTTATAGGAATGCTTACAGCTTATTATACTGAAAGAAGAAAAATATTAGGCATGAAGCAAGTGGACTTTATTGCAACACTTCCTTATATTATTCCAGGGACGTTTTTTGGTATTGGATATATTTTAGCGTTTAATGATTATCCAATGAAACTTACTGGAACTGCTGCTATAGTTATATTGAATTGTATATTTAAGCAGCTACCTATGACTACGAAGGTAAGCAGTGCTGTAATTTCATATATAGATCCCCAAGTTGAATATGCAGGAAAAGATTGTGGTGCTTCAAACTTTTTTATACTTAAGGATATTATAATACCTTCCTTAAAACCAGCATTTTTAATGGGATTTATAAATAATTTTACTGCTACTATGACTACTATTGGTTCTATAATATTTTTAATATATCCAGGTCAGAAGGTTGCTACAGTTGAAATGTTCGATGCTATTCAAAGCGGAGAATATGGACTAGGCGCTGTTATTGCATGCATAATAATATTAATTACTTTAGTTGTTAATTTGGTATTTTCCAAATTGGTTTTAGGAGGGAAAAATGTTTCTACAATTAAAAAACTTAGTAAAGAGTTTTAAGGATTTAAAGGTTGTTAATGACTTGAATATGGACATAGAGAAAGGTGAAATGGTTTGTCTTTTAGGTTCTAGTGGTTGTGGTAAAACAACTACACTAAGGATGATTGGTGGATTTTTAAAGCCAGATGGTGGGAATATAATATTGGATGGAAATAATATAACAAATTTAGAATCACAGGAAAGGCCTGTGTCAACAGTTTTTCAATCTTATGCATTATTTCCTAATATGAATGTTATACAGAATGTAATTTATGGATTGAAGTTTCAGGGGTATAAAAAGAAAGAAGCTCTAAGGATAGGTGAAGAATACCTTCATTTAGTGGGACTTGATGATTATAAAAATAGTAGTGTGAGCAAATTAAGCGGTGGCCAACAGCAGCGAGTTGCTTTAGCAAGAGCTTTGGTTTTAAAACCTAAAATTCTTCTTCTAGATGAACCACTAAGTAATTTAGATGCTAAGCTTAGATTAAAAATGAGGGATGAGATAAAAGATATAAATGAAAGGTTTAAAATTACAATGATTTTTGTAACTCACGACCAAGAGGAAGCTTTAAGCATATCAGATAAAATCGCAGTTATGAATGAAGGAAAGATAGAGCAAATAGGAACTCCAGAGGATTTGTATAATAATCCTAAAACAGATTTTGTAGCAAACTTTATTGGAACATTAAATAGGCTGAAGCTTCAGGAGGGAAGTATAAAATTTATAAGACCTGAGAAAATCATTATTCACAGTGATAAGGGACAGCAGAATGCTGAAATTATAAAAAAGCAGTTTTTAGGTCCTAATTCAATATATTCTATTAAGACTAGTGATGGGCAAGTTCTTAAGGTGCAAGTTATAAATACTCTAGATAATTTTAATGTTGGAGATAAAGTTAATTATACTATAGTATAAAATAAAGTTAAAATATTATCAAAGCATGGTATATTATAGTTGTGTACTACATAAATAAGTTTGACACATACTAAGAATATATTTTGAAGCAAGTGCAATAAGAAAAATCTGTCTTTAAGTCCACAATAAATATATTTTTTTAGACTGCTCGCAATACGCCAAGTAATTCTAATGTTTTCAAATTTCAATACCCTAAAGCTTTCAAACTCGCTTCTGACGGCGCTCAAACATGAAAGCTTTTTAACGGGTATTGAAATTTGAAAACAAAGAATTTCTAAGGCTAGCTCGATAGTCTAAAAAAATATATTTATTGTTACCTTAAAGACAGATTTTTCGGTTCATGCATAAGCTATTTAGGGGAAAGAATACAGCTAACTAAAAGATGATTTTCCTCCGCTGCGCTATGAAAAATCTTTAATTAAATAGAAAAGTTAAGGCAAGAAAAGCTAAAACTACTTCATTCTAATGGAATAGTTTTAGCTTTTCTCTTTAAGTGCTTTACAAATCTTTTATTGGCGGCAGCCAGCCTAAATACGAAGATATGGTTAAGAACTCAACTTTCCCATATGAGTTTTAAGATCTACGTTAGTTTTTGATTTAAAATTTAGAAGATAAAATGAAGGTTGAAATTCCTAAGGAATTTCTTGAATTTATATTTTATATAAAGCTCCAAAGGAGTTTTATCCTTAATATGTATTAGTACAAAAAGGTTAAATTTTATAATAGGTTTAATTTTAAAGCACTCATTAATGTATTGAAACTGAATTGGGTGTACGGGAATAGGAAATGGTAATTTACTGCATGAAGCTGTATAATAAATTACAGAATGTCGGGTAATGTTTAGAAGCATTGAAAAAAGCATGGAGGGTAAAGTTTTATGAAAAAAATACTTATTGTGGAAGACGATAAGAAAATTCGTGGAGAATTAAGTACATTTATCTCTAAAAATGGTTATGTATGTGAAGTTTTAGATGATTTTAATAATGTGGTAGAGGGCATAATGTCTAAAGAAATTGATTTAGTACTTTTAGATATTAATCTTCCATCTTTTGATGGATATTATGTATGTCGGGAAGTAAGAAAAAAATCTCAGGTACCTATAATTGTTGTTACTAGTAGGGATACAGAAATTGACGAACTTATGGCTTTAAATTTGGGTGCGGATGACTTTATAACCAAGCCATACAATCTTCAAATATTATTAGCTCATATATCTTCTGTTTTAAAAAGGACTTTAAGAGAAAAAGAACCTGAATATATAAGTGGTAGAGATTTTACAATAAACATTTCTAAAAGTACCATAAAGCATAAGGATAAAGAATATGAACTTACTAAAAATGAGCTGAATATACTTACACTTCTATATAAAAAAAGGGGCAATATAGTTAGTCGTGATGAGCTTATGGAAGAACTTTGGAACAGCAATATGTTTATAGATGACAATACCCTTACAGTTAACATTAATAGGCTTAGAAAGAAACTTGAAAGTATAGGGATAGATGAAGTTATAGAGACAAAAAGAGGCAGGGGGTATATGGTAAATTGAGCTTATGGGAATTTGTAAAGGAAAAAGTTCTGTATATTACATCATTGACGCTGGTGTCTATTTTAAACATGTGTATAATATGGGTCTTAAACCCTAGGAAAAGTTTTCAGTTGCCCCTACTCATAGGAAGCATATACATAATAGGTGCCGCGGTTCCAATAATTTTTGAGTACGCAACTAAAAGAGAGTTTTATAAAGATATAACCTGTATTTTTGAATCTCTTGATAAAAAGAATCTAATTGCAGAGATGATTTCACGTCCTACTTTTAAAGAGGGTATAGTTTTATATGATATATTGAAAGGTTCTAATAAGGCAATGATAGAGAAAATAAATAAATATAAATTTATGCAAGAAGAATATAGAGAGTATATAGAACTATGGGTTCATGAGGTAAAGACTCCAATTTCTGCATCAAAACTTATAGTGCAAAATAATAGAAATGAAGTAATGGATAATATATGTGAGGAAATAGATAAAATAGAAGACTTTGTGGAACAGGCCTTATTTTATTCAAGAAGCAACACTGTTGAGAAGGATTATTTAATAAAGAAGGTAAATTTAGAGGAACTATGTTTTGATGTTTTGAAAAAGAACTCAAAGATTTTTATTCATAATAAGGTTCGGGTGGAAACGAAAAATTTGGATATAAATGTTTTTACAGATGTTAAATGGATAAGTTTTATGTTAAAACAGATACTTACTAATTCGGTGAAATATATGAATAAATTTGAGCCAAACATTAAAATAATAGCATACAAAATGGATAATGGTGTAGTACTTTCTGTTAAGGACAATGGAGTAGGAATCAAAAAAAGTGAGTTTTCAAGGATATTTGATAAAGGGTTTACAGGTACTAATGGAAGATGTGACGAAAGATCTACTGGCATGGGACTATATATCTGCAAGAAGCTTTGTACTAAATTAAATCTCTCCATTAAGGCATATTCAGAATATAGTGAAGGAACAAGGGTGGATATAATTTTTCCTAAAAGTTCTATGATGAATGTTAGGTAGGGAAAAGATATATAAGGAGAAGATAGAAAGTCTTATCTTACATTTTTTAATAATAGTGTAAGGTAAAATTATGGTATATAAAAGTAAATTATATTAAAATGAAACCATCAAGATGATGGAGGGATTTGTATGGCAGAGATACTTAAGGTTTCAAATGTTGAAAAATATTATGGAAATAAAGAAAATATCACAAAAGCTATTGATAATGTTAGCTTTTCTGTGGAGAAAGGTGAATTTGTAGGGATAATGGGTGCATCTGGCAGCGGAAAAAGTACACTTTTGAATTGTATATCTACAATTGATTCAGTTACAGCTGGTCATATATATATAAGAGGTAAGGACATAACTGAAATGAAGAGTCGTGCTTTAGCTAGATTTAGACGTGAAGAGCTAGGGTTTATATTTCAAGACTTTAATCTTTTAGATACACTTACTGGATTTGAAAACATCATATTACCATTGACTATATCTGGAACACACCATAAAGAAGCTGAAAAAAGGGTATTGGAAATGGCTAAAACACTTGAAATAAGTGATGTGCTTTCTAAATATCCCTATGAGATGTCAGGTGGACAAAGACAGAGAGTGGCATCTGCTAGAGCTATAATATCAAATCCAGCAATGATACTTGCAGATGAACCTACAGGAGCATTGGATTCTAAGTCATCTCGCATGCTTCTTGAAAGCATGGAAGATCTTAATAAAAATTTAGATGTAACTATACTTATGGTCACCCACGACGCATTCACTGCAAGTTATTGCAGCAGGATACTATTTATAAAGGATGGTAAAATTTTTAATGAGATTATAAAGGGAGATAGTACTAGGAGGGAATTTTTCAATAAAATAGTTGATACTGTAACGCTTCTTGGGGGTGACATGGATAATGTTCTTTAAGTTGTCTTTAAAAAATGTAAAAAAGAGTTTCAAAAATTATACTTTGTATTTTCTAACTCTCACCTTTGGAGTTTGTATATTTTATATTTTTAATTCTATTGAAGCACAAAAGTCAATGATGAGTATATCACAGTCTACCTCTCAAATTATGGAAACTTTAACTAGACTTATGAATATAATTTCAGTATTTATATCTATAATACTTGGATTTTTAATTGTATATGCAAATAATTTTCTTATTAGGAGAAGGAAAAAAGAAATAGGTATATACATGACTCTTGGCATGGAAAAGGGAAAGGTATCTAGGATACTTGTAACTGAAAACTTTATAATAGGTATATTATCCCTTGCTATAGGACTTTTAGCTGGCGTATTTTTATCTCAAGGGCTTGCAGTTATAACAGCAAAGCTCTTTGAAGTGGACATGACTGAATATCATTTTATATTTTCATCCAGTGCATTTATAAAAACTATTTTATATTTTGGTATAATATTTTTGGTTGTTATGTTTATGAGTACCATATCTATATCAAAGTATAAACTAATAGAACTTATAAATGCAGAAAAACAAAATGAAAAGCAAAAGCTTAAAAATCCTGTGTTCACAGTAATATTATTTATACTATCTATTGCATGTATTGGTACAGCATACAAATTGGTGTTGAAAAATGGAATTGGAAATTTTGATAAAAAACTTATATTCGAAATAATACTTGGTTCCATTGGTACATTCTTATTTTTTGCATCTTTATCAGGAATTTTTCTTAAATTACTTCAATCAAGCAAAAAATTGTACTTTAAAAAACTTAATATGTTTATTTTGCGTCAGATAAATTCTAAAATAAACACAGCACATATTTCAATGTCAATTATATGTCTTATGCTATTTTGTACTATAGGTATATTGTCTACAGGACTTGGTATTAATAGTGTATTGAATAAAACTTTTAATAATGTTATACCTTTTGATGCATCCTTTGTAGCTCAGGGAGGAGAAAGCATTGTTAAAAAACTTAAACAATATAATTTGGATTTTAATAAATACAGTGATAAAATTGTAGAGTATTCATTATATAATTATAAAAATGGAGAAATTAACAATAAAGTTATATTTGAAAAAATGAAAGGGTATGAAAGTAAAAGGCCTATCAATATGAAAACACCTATTTTATTTATGAGGATTACAGATTATAATAAGCTTTTAAAACTTGGAGGAAAGGAAGAAATTAAACTTTCTGAAAATCAGGTAGCTTTGTATTCCCCTGATTTGAAGAATGAACCAGAGCTTAAAGATGCACTTTATAAGTATATTAAAAGTGATAATACTGTCAAAATAGGTGAAAAACAATATAGTATTTATTCTAAGGCATTAACTTTTGGCTTTGAAAGTAATATGAGCCCATCTACAATTATGCTTGTAGTACCAGATAAAATAGCAGAAGGGTCTGTTAAACAAAGTACTGTTGTATCTTTTAACTGTAAGGGAGATAGTAAATTGATGCAAAAGAAGCTTGAAGATGAGCTTTATTCATTGACTGAAAAAACTAAAAATGCAAAGAATGAAATTAAAATATCAGGTATGACCAAGGAAGCTTATAAAGCTATTGGAGCAGGAGCGGAAGCTGTAATAGCCTTTGTAGGAATATATATAGGGATAATATTTCTTATAACTAGTGCTGCAATACTTGCTCTTCAGCAACTTTCAGAAGCTGCAGACAATAGACATAGATACGAGATTTTAGAGAAGATAGGAGCAGATGATAAACTTGTAAAATCTGCGCTCTTTAAACAAATAGCTATATATTTTATGTTACCAATTATACTAGCATGCATACATTCAGTTGTGGGTATAAAGGTTGCAAATGATATAATACGGGAGGGCGGAAAGATTAACGCTACAAATAATATAATAATAACAGTAGTATTCATTACCATTGTATATGGAGCATATTTCCTTGCAACATATTTTAGTAGTAAGAGAATTGTTTTAAGAAGATAGTAGAGAACGCCCATAAATTTGTGTAAAATAAAATGGGTTGCCGCGTTAAGAAATTCATATACAATATATTGGTTTAAAATTTAATATCAAACATAATGTTTTATAGAATTTATTCTTAGTGCTACAGCCCCGATTTTTTTCTACTTATTATTTAATACCATAGATACAACACAAATGGACTTGTATCTATGGTATTTTTAATGTTATTTATAAGATTTTTTTAAATATATTTTCAAGTTTAAATTTTAAATCTAAGTATACTGTACTCTCGTAATTATCTTTAGAGTAAAAAACTCTTGGAGTTCCGTAAGAGCCCTTAACTAGAGTATATTGAGTTATTGAACCGCTTGGTTCAACTATATTATATTCTAATACACCAAATTTTTGATATACACGTGCCTTGATAAAATAATCATTATCAGAGTATTTTTCAGATACCACTTCAAAAACTATTTTAGGTGATGAAATAAAGCTTTCTCCTAATGTTTTAGCATCTTCACACATAACAAAAATATCAGGTAAAAAATTATATTGTTCATTTTCATTTTTGAATATAACTTCAATTTGTTCTGCAAAAGGTTCACAGCCAGTTCCCTCAAAATATGCATCCAATTTTGCTGATATTTTTCTTACTATTCTATTGTGTTCTTGAGATGTTCTGGAACTGAACAATATTTCACCATTTAGATATTCACAGACTCCATCATATTTATTTTGAATCTCTTCAAATTGTTCTGGTGTAACAAACACATTTCTAATAGGTTCCATGTTTTCATCTCCTAACATTATACAATATTCCTATGCTTCTATTATATATATTTTTTCACCAATTAGCAATTATAAGTAATATGATTATCCCACAAAAAGCATTACATTACCTGAATTATGAAATTTCTCTGGAATGACTTGCATAAGAAGCGAAGGAACTGTTTAAATTTAATTTTAGAAATTCTTCTTTTAGACAGATAAAATTATCGTAAGCCTGGCAAGGACGCCAGGCTAGCGAACCTGAGGCAGGATGCTGAATGTGAGCGTTAGATAATTTTATATGGCTAAAAGATTAGAATTTCTTAAATTAAATTTATTGTTCCGAGCTCTTATGCAAGTCATGGAGGAGAAATTTCATAATTCCATCACATTATACCTTATTGTGGTTTAATCGTAATATTAACAACTTAAAATAATGTAAAAAAAATTAGTTATATGATGTTTAATGGTATTAATGTTATAATTATTATAGAAGGTTTATAGTTTAATTAAAGATATTTGATACCAAGGTCAAATATTATACGCTTAAAAATTAATTTAACGGTTGTTTTAAAAGGTATTAATATGGGGGAATTAAAATTGACTAGTAGAGTATATTTTAAAAAGTTTATTTCTGAGGAGGATTTTAAATATTTTTCGAAGTTAGTTTTTAATGAAAAAATAATGGTGATGAATTATGGAAGAGTATTTACAATGGATGAAGCAAAAAATTACTATAAGTATCTATTAGAAAATAATGAAACACATGATGATTTTGGAAATTTTAAGGTTTTTGAATCATCAGCTAACAGTTTTATAGGTATGTGTGCTAGTACAATAAGTAGCGATTTGAAAGAGGCGGAGATTGAATATATGCTGCTTCCTGAGTACTGGAGAAAGGGATATGGAAGTGAGATTGTAGACAATTTATTAAATATGATTGAAGAAACAAAGAGTATTGAAAAGGTTACAGCAATAACAGACCCTAATAATGTTGGGTCAAGAAAAATATTACTAAAAAACGGTTTTGTATCTTGTAAGGTATACAAAATTGATGATGGTTCACTAGCAGAAAGGTTTAGTAAAAAAATAATGCATTAACTGTATTATTATGGAGGGCAAAATATGAAAATAGATAGTTTTATTTTTGATTTAGATGGGACTCTTTGGAGTTCTATAGAAGGAATTTGTAAGGCATGGGGCACTGTATTATCAAAGTATCCAAAGTTAGAAAAAGTAGTAACACCTACTGAAATGGAAAAATGTATGGGACTTCAAATGAATGAAATAGGTAAAAAACTATTTCCAGCTCTAGATGAAAATTTTCAAGCGAAATTGATGAAAGAATTTTGTGAAACTGAACAAGCCTATTTGGAAGAACGTGGTGGAAAGCTATTTCCTGAATTAGAAGAAACACTTAAGAAGTTATCAGAAACACATAAATTGTTCATAGTTAGTAATTGCCAGGACGGTTACATACAATGCTTTTTTAAAGCACATAAACTAGATAAGTATTTTACTGATTTTGAATGTTCAGGGGTAACAGGATTACCTAAGGGAGAAAATAATAAGATTATAATCAAAAGAAATAATTTAAAAAGTCCAGTTTATGTAGGAGACACCATTATGGATGCAGATTCAGCAAGGGTAGCAGAAATTCCATTTGTGTATGCAAGATACGGATTTGGAAATGTTGAAGAATATGATTATGTGATTGATAGTTTTGAGGAAATATTAACCTTAGGCTTATAGTTAAAAATAAGGTTTAGGATAATGGGTAGGGGAATGGTAAGGTTGAAAATTAAAGTATGAACTGACACTAAAGTAAAAGTGCATAGCAAACAAGCCATCTTTAGATAGCTTAAAAAAATTTAATATACAGGTGTGAAAGTAAAAATTAGACTGCTGACTTGATTTTGTAACCCTGACGCTGTGCAATTAAAATTGCCTGCTCCACAGTAATTTCACGTTCAACAGGAAGACAATCAGATTTTTTATATAATTCAGCATTATAGGGTTTATTATTTTTCAACATGTTGTATAATGCTGTTAGAAGCATCCTTGCAATAGCAATGATTGTCTTCTTGTGACCACGGCGTTTCTTTATGTGGAGATAACGGTTGCGAATTTCAGGATGCTTTTCACTTTTAACTACAGAAGTTGCACATTGTACTAAAAGTGGTTTAATGTAGCATCCAGCTTTGGAAACCCGAACAGATTTTTTCTTCCCTGCACTTTCATTATTGGTAGGAGTGAGTCCTGCCCATGAACACAAGTGTTTCGCCGAAGGAAAAGCTTCCATGTTTACTCCAATCTCTGAAATAATAGTTATTGCAGAGAAAGGATTTTTAAATGATGGAGCAGTTAGAATTAGGTCGAGTTCTTGTTGATAGGGACTGGCGAGCGCAAGGATCAGTTTTTCTAACTCAGCTTTTCGGGATTCCAAATCTTCATAATGTCTTTTGATAATCTTTAACTTACCAGCCTGTTCTGGAGAAATATATCCATCAACGGCAAGCTTAAGTTCGGGAAGTTTCTTTCTCATTGAGCCATGAATTAAAGGTTTAATATCAAAAGAAATATCTAAGGGATTTTCAAGAATCTTGTCTAAAATGTTCATAGAACTTTTACCAAAAGTGTCCGAAACAACGTTTCCCAATTGAATATTGGAAACCGTGAGACAATTTTGAAGACGGTTCTTTTCACTAGACATAAAGCAGGTTAGTTTATGACGATAGCGCATTAGATCACGCAGTTGTCTAATATCTGCTGGAGGCATAAAACTACCAACAACAAGATCATGCTTAAACAGGTCAGCAATCCATTTCGCATCTTTCTTATCAGTTTTTTTACCACGAATAGCTTTAACGTATTTAGGATGTGCAAGTACAATAGAACAGTCTTTTTCTAAGACGTTGTACAAAGGTATCCAATACTTGCCTGTAGATTCCATACAGACATCTCTACAATTTGAATCAAGTAGCCATTGTAACAGATGTTTCAAACCTTGAGTATAGGTAGAAAATCGGTGGCTTTTGTAGGTAGTAACACCGTTAGAATTAGTAGAAGCAATACAAGCGACTACAAAAGTTTTGTGGACGTCAATACCACAACAAATTTTATACACGATTTTTAAGGACATAGGGACTCCTTTCTGAACTAAAGAGTTCTGAAAATTATAGGGGAAAACGGCATTGACTGATAGACTAGCATTTAAACGAGATTGTTTAAACAAAGATAAGGTTACGTTGTGCAAATGTCAATATAAAAATGTAGGTTTTTTCAAAAATAATATGGTAGGAAAACCTACATTTTTATTTAGTACTTTTACCCCTCCTCAGCAGTGATTGATTGAAGTTGATCTTTAAGGCGATATGATGGACCATTTATATTGATAACTGAGCAATGATGCAGTAATCTATCCAAAAGAGCATTTGTTAATACTGGCTCCTGAAAAATATCACCCCATTTTGAAAAGGGAGAATTAGTTGTTATTATTGTAGAAGATTTCTCGTACCTTTTGGCTATAAGATTAAAGAATAAGTTGGCAGACTCATTATTCATCTTTTGATATCCCAGTTCATCTATTATAAGAAGTTTATAACGGCAAAACCACTTTATTCTTCTTTCTAACCTGTTTTCTTCACTTGCTTTTTTTAGTTGTGATATAAGTTCCTGGAATGTGATAAAATACACACAATTACGTTGCTTAGCCGCTTCAATACCTATTGATACAGCTAAATTTGTTTTCCCAACTCCTGGACTTCCACAAAATATTATATTTTCCGTCTTTTCTAAAAATCTAAGTGTTATAAAATCCATGATTTTTCCCTTATCTATTGAGGGTTGAAATCCAAAGTCAAACTGATCAATTTCTTTTAAAAACGGAAAATTAGCAACTTTTACATTCCCTTTTATTACAGCATCCTTCTTGAAATTTATTTCTAATTGGCTTAATTCATATAAGGCATCAACAGGTGTTTTGCTACCGTCTGTCATCATATCTATGTATCTATCAATGTTCTCTCTAATTCGCACTAATTCAAGTGTGTCCAGGTTATTAATAAGGGTATTGTAGTTGTTCATTTAGCAATTCATCCTCACGATCCCTGGAGCCTGCCCTAAGGTAAACTCCTGTATTTCTTTTTCATATTTATTATGAATTATTTTATATCCTTCATCTGTTAGAATGCATTCTGCATCGCATACTGCCATAAAATCATTTATCCAGCAATCATAATCTAATTGCTTACACCAATTGTTTTTAACTGAAAATTTTAAATTAGACATGAAGATTTCTTTATTCTTTACATAAGGAAGTACTAAATTCATTCCTTTAATAAAGGTGCTTCGATTTTCTTTTGACATATGGGCATACTGCCCTATAATCCAGTTACCATAGGGGCTCCCATTCATATATGCTAATAATGCTTCGGGTGACTTTGTAGCCTCTATATTTGAAATATCTATTTTTCTTGATTCTAATAATCTATCCATAAGTTTTAAATTTTCATTAGCTACAGCCTCTAAATCTGCAGCCTTAACCTTCCCTTTCATAAGTATCGTGTAATGTTCTGGAACATAATTAATTGGATTTTTATTAATTGAGTGAAATGTTACAAGTTTTCCTTTATAATAGATATATAGTTTATTGTCGAGGATATCAACGCTAACTTCCTCATTAATAAGCTTAGGATGTACGGAATATTTGCTCTCTCCAAATCTAATTAGTGCTTCATTTGAAACTTTATATTTATTTGGTGATAGATAGGTATCAATAATTGAAGCTTTTGGTAAAGAATGCAGATATTCCTTTTCCTTATAAAACAGAGCGGTTGGCGACATGCCTGTTTCCGTATTAATATTTATATTCATTTTTAAATTAATTTCCTTTAGTTTCTCTAATAAATTATCTAATGTATCAAATTCACCATCATATGCCCGAATCCAGTCAATTACCTTATTTTTTGCTTCAACAGTCCCTTTTGTTTCAGGCTTTCTTGCCCCACACAATCTGACATTAAATCCAAAATCTTTTGCAAACTTACCCATTGTTTCAGTAATCTTTTTCTTTACTCCATGTACATTTGCAACAGTGGACATGTTATCAAACAAAAGCTCTTCTGGTATTCCTCCAAAGGCTTCAAAGGAATTAATAAGACATCTAAAAACATCATCTGTTTTTTTTTGAATGGATAGTCCTAAGTAGCTATATCTTGAAAAACTAAGTGTTACATGCAAAATATTTATAGTGTATTTTTCCCCAGATCTTGAAGTAAGTGTTATATCCTCCTTCCAGTCAACTTGCCCTTGTTTTCCAATTTTTGTTTCATAACGTGGATGGCCAGTATTACTTTGTTTAGGTAGTAACTTGTTTTTCTTGATATAAGTGATGAAATTTGAATAGGTACCTATAGTATTAATCCCATGTTTATCCACCATAAATTCATAAACACCTTTCATTGTAATCCTACGAATTGCTAACTTATCAGTAATTTCTACACGATATGGGTCAAGCTTGCTTTTCTTAATTCTCGTTTTTGGTTTCCCTTTGTAGCCTTGATCATACTTTTTTACAGTCCTCCAATCCATACCATATTTTTTTGCCAGTTGGGCGTAATTTGGTTTAATTCCTATGCTATTAATTAGAAATAGCTCTCCTTGTAAGTTGTTAATCATAGTTGTTATACCTCCATGTAGAAGTATAGCAATTATGTCCAAAATACAAAATAAGAATGTAGGTTTTTATACATTTTTATTTTGTATTTTTCCTACATTCTTATTATATTATTTGCAACGTGCTCGAAGCTACACTTATTTGTGCTTGAAAAGTCTATCTACACATATATTTATGCGGTCATCTGACAAGTCAGACAGCCCACTCACCTCCCCGTGATTTGTAGTGTACCCAAATCCCTATGTATAGATGATAAAATAAAATTTGCTCAAAGCCAACATTTTTCATTACGTTTTGTACCTTGAGCAAAGCGAAAGGAATGGATATATTTATGAAAGAAAAAGTAAAGGTGCTTATATTAGGAACTTATCATTTTGCAAGTTGCGGAAAACATTTATATTATATTAAAGGTGAAGATATTACTACTGACCAAAAGCAAGAGGAAATTAAAGAGGTAGTACAAAAACTGGCACAGTTTAGACCAAATAAGATTGCAGTTGAGTCAGAAAAGGGGGAAGAGGAAAAATTAAATCGAGTTTATTCAGAATATTGTAAAAATAATTTCGATGAAGGTAATGAAATAGTAAGCTATAATAATGAAATTGTTCAATTGGCATTTAGACTAGGTAAGATGCTTGAGCATACTAAAATTTATCCAATAGATTATACGGTACATTTGCCAGAAGAAGTATTTGAATATGCTGAGAAAAATTATCCAGAATTTTATAAGAAATTTATGAATGAAATAAATGAACAGGAATTAAATGACAATGAGCTTATGAAAAACAATACAGTAAGAAAAATTTTGAGATATTTAAATAATCCTAAACGTATTGAAAAAGAGCAGAGTAATCTTTACTTAAATTTAGCGAGAGTAGGAGCTGGAGATAACTATTGTGGAGCAGATATGCTTACGGAATGGTATAGAAGAAATCTTTATATTTTTGGAAATCTACAGAATATAGCTGAAGAAGAGGATAGAATTTTAGTAATTTATGGAGCTGGACATTGCAAAATACTTCAAGAATTAGTTAAGGAGTATAATGAATTTGAGATTGTTGATGTATTACAGTATTTATAAAGGCAATGTAAATTTTGTGATTCAATAAATATACCAGTATTTACATTGGTAAAACTATAACGAAAATGTAAAAAAAAATTCCATATACCTTAGTATTTATATTGCCAAACAAATAAAAAAATCACTGACAAGCTTTATGACAAAGTTGAGGAAAAGAAGGTATATATTTTTAACTAGATCTATTTCATAATTCCATCACATTATACCTTATTGTGGTTTAATCATTATATCTATTTTGTTTTTTTATTTATTATCTTTATATATAGCAAAATATAAGAATAAATTATTTTATTTATTAAAATATATAAGTAAATATTCCTTTCCGGCTTATTTAATGCATGTTTTAATAATTGCAGTCATATCAACAATTGAAAGCAGCTTTATAAGTACAAGTAACTGTTTATTATTTTCAACAATGCTTTGTATACTTGTAGTTATATTTATTCCATTTATTTGTAATTTGATAAATTTTTAACCTTTAAGTGAATATATTATAGGAGTTAAATCTAAACCTAAAACTCCTATAATATTTAAAAAGATATTATATAAACATTTCACTGGCAGAAATGTTTAGTAAAAAATAATGCATAATTAGTAATGAGTTAATATGCAAAGCATATGAATATAAAATAATATTTCATATGTTGGAAGGAGAGTTTTATATGAAATATAAAGCTATATATTTCGATCGTGATAATACGCTAACCCACGCTAATCTACACAAAATTAAGTGGAGAGATAAAATGATCGAAAGTTTATCGGGTAAAAAATTTGAATTAAATTATGACAAAATGCTTGATTTGTTTTGTAAGGCTGGATATCCTAAAGGAGGATTAAAAACTGTAGAGAAAGAAATAGAATTTTGGAAAAGGTATTATCAGTGCATTCTCATTGAGGAAGGTATAAAGGATAAAATAGAAGAGAGAGCAAATTTGATTTTTCAAGAATTATGGCTTAAAGATAGAATACTTTTCCCAGAAGTTATTGAGGTATTAGAATATTTTAAGAACAATGGATATAAGATTGGTGTTATAAGTGATACTTCACCTTCTTTGGAACTAACACTAAAAGCTTTAGGATTGTCAAAATATTTTGACTGCTATATTTGTTCTGATCTCGTAGGTGTTATGAAACCTGACCCTAAAATTTATCAGGAAGCACTAGATAAATTAGGTGTATCAGCTGAGGAAAGTATATATGTTGATGACTATGATGTAGAAGCAGATGGAGCAAGAAACATTGGATTTACATCTTTTCATATAGACAGAAAAAATAAATTTAAAGATCAGTGGGACATATATACTCTTAAAGAGATTGTTTATTATGTTGAGAGAAATAAAATGGGTAATTAGAAAATTTATAAATACAGTAGGAGAACATTTAAAATAAATACACATATTAAAAAGACTATTAGGGTTTTGTTAAAGGTGGCTGAAGGTATGAATAAAAGAGTTAATGTACAAGCATTTGTTTTTTCAAATAATCCATCTTTTAAGGTTCTTATTTTAAAAAGAACTCCAGATAGGAGTGGATATTGGCAACCTGTTTGTGGTGGTATTGAAAATGATGAGAGTTCAAGAGATGCTGTAATAAGGGAAGTATTCGAGGAAACAGGAATAACTGATATAAAAAACATTATAGATTTAAATTATACATTTAATTATAGAGAAACTAAAAATGGAATTTTAATGGATATGACAGATATATGCTTTGCGGTGGAAGTTGACGGCATATCCCATGTAAGAATATCTTATGAACATGAGGCATATAAATGGTGTTCATATACGGAATCAAAAAAATATTTAAATTGGAAACATAATTTAATAGCGTTAGACAGGTTGATGAAGTTAATTAATACTTGATTATTATAATTGAATCTTATGATAATAAATGCATTCAATAGTAAAATGAGGAAGGGTTATGGTAGCTATGAAAGAAAAAGTAAAAGTACTTATATAATAATCCTAAACATATTGAAAGAGAGCAGAGTAATCTTTACTTAAATTTAGCAAGAGTAGGAGGTGGAGATAACTATCATGAAAAAACCGAAGATGATTATATTTGATTATGGTCAAACACTTGTTAATGAAAAAATTTTTGATCCACTGGAAGGTACGAAGGCTGTATTGCGTGATGCTGCAAAAAATCCAAATGATGTTTCAGCGGAGGAAGTACAAGCCTTGGCTAACGAATTGAATAAGGAAATAAGACGGTATGGGATGGACATTGAAAAATATGCTATTGTTGAAGTTCATACTCATATTTTTCAGAATTATCTTTATGAATATTTTAATATAGAACTGACAAAAACACCGGAAGAAGTGGAACACATATTTGAAAAAGCTGCTTCGATATCAGAACCAACAACACATATAGAGAGTTTTCTAGAATTTCTATATGACCACAAAATACGCACAAGTGTAATAAGTAATATATCTTTCAGTGGTGAATTGTTGAAGAGACGAATTAACAGATACATTCCGTTTAATAAGTTTGAATTCATCATTGCAAGTAGCGAATATGTATTTAGAAAACCTCACAAACGAATATTTGAACTTGCACTGCGCAAAGCAGAGCTTGATTGCAGTGATGTCTGGTACTGCGGAGACAATGCTGTATTGTAGTGCGTCAAAATATAGCTTTTGAAAACTGCATTTCTAAGTCAAATTATAACTATAACTCCAATAACTATCCAGTAATTAAATGCATTTTAAATAATCATATTATTGCTAAATAAAACCTCCTAATGACTTGACATCATTTGGAGGTTATTTTAAGCTTATTATAAAAACTAGAGAAAGGAAAGGGAAGAACCCCAAGCCGTGCAAAGCGAAGGTTCTTCCCTAAAAATAAGAGCGTAAGCTCTTACAACCTATTATTATGATAAGATTATTTTCACAACTATGCAAGTGTTTTAAACAAATTTCTTTTGAAAATGAGATAAATATTTTTGAAGAGTATATGAAAACGGTTAATTCAGAGGCTTTGGTATGTCCAGTCTGCGGATCTAAACACGATCTATCCCTATTTGCCTCTTATAAACGCCATCTTGTGACTTATGATAATAATGAAGTTCACGATAATATAATAACTATCAATAGATATATTTGCCCGTCATGTGGACATACTCATGCTATCCTACCTTCGGTAATTGTGCCCTACATGTCATTTAGCTTTAAATTTACTGTGTCTATTATTCATGATTATCTTGTACATAAATTTACCTCTGTAGAAGCTATGTGTGAACATTATTGTATAGCAATATCCACATTCTATCGAATTTTAAATAAGTTCAAAAAACATAAACAACTATGGCTTGGACTTCTACAAGACAAGCTTATTTCTAATCTAAGTTTTATACAGCGTGTTATAAATAGTACCTTTATTGAAATTGAAACCTTTATAACAAACTTTTTTAATAGAAACGGCTTATCCTTTTTTCAAGGAACATCATAATTAAGCTATAGCTATATACTTTTTATTTTATTTTATATATACCACTTAATACGATAATGGATATTATAATTTCCCCATGATAGCATTTTTATAGAGGTGATGTTGAAATGAATAACAAAGAAATGATTGAAATAGCTTCTATTAGACTAGCACTAATAGCTCCAGCTATAAATAATACTTATACTGAAAGCTCGAAAATTGCTTACTATAGACGTGTTGCTGCTACTCCTGTAAAATTACCTAACGGTAAGTCAGTTTTATATAGTCCTGGAACACTATCTAATTGGGAATCAGATTATAATAGGTTTGGTTTTGATGCCCTTCTACCGAAGACGCGTAGCGACATAGGGAAAACCAGAAAGTTAAATGATGTAGCTATAGAACAGATATATATGCTAAAAAATGCATTTCCTAAAATTAATGCTACTCTTATATATCATAAACTTATCGAAGATGGCTTTATCAATGAAAAAAATATATCATTATCTACAGTTCAAAGATTTATAAAAAATAATGATCTTAAATCTGCTAGATGCATAAATATGAAAGATAGAAAAGCCTTTGAAGAAGAGTTTGCAACTGGCATGTACCAAGGTGATACATGCTATGGCCCGTATATTACTGAAAATGGCATACGTAAAAGAACATATCTAATTATGCTAATTGATGATAAATCAAGACTTATCGTTGGCGGAAGATTCTTTTACAATGATAACTCTTATAATTTTCAAAAGGTACTTAAAGAAGCTATCGCTAGATATGGCATACCTAATAAACTTTACTTGGACAACGGTTCTCCTTATAAAAATGAGCAATTAAGTCTTATCTGTGGATCTCTTGGAATAGTAGAACTGCACACTATGGTAAGGGATGGAGCATCCAAAGGAAAAGTAGAAAGAAATTTTAGAACATTAAAAAGTAGATGGCTAAACACTCTAGATGTAGAATCTATATCCTCCTTAGCGGAGCTAAATGATGAGCTATTCGCATATATAAACAAGCATAATGTAACAGTACATTCAGCTACATCTCAACGTCCGATCGATAGATATAAAAGCGATTTAGCTCATGTTAAGGTAGCTACTGATAGTGAGTGGCTGGATAATTGCTTTATGAATCGCATACAACGAAGAGTTAATAATGACTCAACCATAAGCATTGATAAAATATCTTATGATGTACCTATGCAATTTATAGGACAGAAAGTTGAAGTAAGATATTTACCTGATGATATGGATAATGCATATGTATATTATGAAAATGCTAAATACAGCATTAGAAAAACAAATAAGATTGAAAATGGTAAAACCAAACGCAGGAATGCATTTACTATAGACTATTCAAAGGATGGTGTTAAAAATGTTTAAACAATTTTATGGTATGACAATGAATCCATTTGAAAAAGGCATAAAAGAAAAAGATGCCTATATGTCAAATGATCTAAAAGAGATGATATCAAGACTTGAGTATCTTAATGAAGCTAGGGGAATCGGCTTATTTACAGCTTCACCAGGTAGTGGAAAAACCTTTGCCTTAAGGTGCTTTGCTAAAAAAGTAAACCCTAATTTAACAAAGGTTATATATCTTTGCTTTACCACTGTAACTACTACTGAGTTCTATAGGCAATTTTGCATCTCCTTAGGAATTGAACCTTCTTCTCGTAAATCTGACATGTTTAAGAGCATAAAAGACTATATGGAAAGTATGAGTACAGATAAACGTGTGCATTATATATTAGTTTGGGATGAAGCACAATATCTAAATAATGATATTTTAAAGGATTTAAAGCTACTTATGAACTTCTCTATGGACTCAAAAGATTGCTTTTCCTTAGTTTTGATAGGACAACCTGTGTTAAATAATATCTTAGAAAAGCAGATACACGAGGCATTAAAACAAAGAATAATAATAAATTATAATTTTGAAGGATTTTCTGAAATTGAAGCTTTAGAATATATTAATTCTAGATTATCATTAGCAGGGGCTTCGCCAGAAATATTTGATAATAATGCTGTTTTGGCTGCATATAGAAGCTGTGCTGGCTCTATAAGACGCTTAAATATGATATTAACTAAGGCTTTAATAATAGGTGCGCAGCACGAAAAAAACGTAATCGATACTGATATAATAATGGCTGCCGCCAATGAAATATCACTGCATTAAAATCACAAGGAGCGCTAGCTCCTTTTTCTTTTAGGTGCAAAATGATTTTTCATTAAAAATAAAGTGATTTTGTAGAAATAATTTGACGTAAATTGTACTATAATTATAGAAATAAACTGACGTTTAAATTAGGAGAAATTTGACGTTTAACATATATGCTTTTAATTGAAATGTAGTAAGAATCAAGAAGAATGGTTAAATATAGAAATGGAATATAATTGTATGTTATAATTATTTTACAAGTTAATATATAAAAGTTTTGAATTATTGAAGATAAAGCGTGATTTAAAAAAAGCAATAAGAGAATATAGAGTAAAGATAATAGATTGTAATGAAAATATGAGAAATGAGAGATGAAACTGTGCAATAACGGTGGTTTGTGTAGTTAAAGGGGGATTTTATGTATAACGTTCGTTATGCTGATGTAGATGATGCAAAAATATTAGGACAGATCCATTCAGAATCATGGAAAGTAGCATACAAAGGTGTAGTACCAGATGAAGTATTAAATAATATTACTGCTGAAAAAAGACAAAAATATTTTGAAAAGGCATTAACAGAAGGATGGGAAGAAGATGCTATAATTTTTAAAGATAACAAAGCAGTTGGATTAATATGTATTGGAAAATGTAGAGACGCAGATAAAGAAGAATTCTGGGGTGAAATATGGGGTATATATTTATTGCCAGAGTATTGGAATATGGGTATAGGCTTTGAATTAATAAATTGGGGATTGAATGAATTAAAGAGAAGAAATTATAAAAAAATTGCCTTATGGGTTCTTGAGGGGAATCTAAATGCAAGAAATTTCTATGAAAAAATGGGGTTTAAGCATGATGGTACAATTAAAAAAATTACCATAGGTAAAACATTAAATGAATATCGTTATGTGATATCTATTACATAAATTCGAAATTTAAAATATATACAATAAAAAATCAAGTAAAATGTAAAGGAGGCTTTATGTATAAAAATCAATGGAGCGTAATTAAGAGTTTAGCTAGTATTTTTGAGCAGAACAATATAAAGTATCACTATGATGCTTCTACTTCTGTATTTGTGCATGAAATTGAATTTGAAATGGACGATATTGACATTGTTTTTATGTGGCATGAGGAAAATCATTTAAAGGAAGTATTTAAAGGTTATGGTGTAACAAAAACAGAATATATTCAAGAAATTGGTTTGAAGTATTTTTGGATGGAGATAGATGGGCAGAAAATTCATTGTCTGTTATATAAAAGTAATAATTCTAATTTAACAGAGAAAGAATTCAATAAAAATGCAGAGGTGGTTTACGTAGATGGACAAAAAATTATGACTCAAACCTTAGAATTTTATCTAAAAAATTCTAAGGACAAGAACAATTTGAAAACGAAAATCCGTGACTTTTTAGTTAAAAAAGGGGAAAGTAAATGTTAACTGAATTTGTAAATGAAGCTAGAAAAAAAGATCTAAATATTTTTGGCATTGTGGTTATAAAAGACGGTGCCAAGGTTTTTGAACATCATTTTATACCAGAGAAAAGACGAGAATTATATTCGGTTACAAAAAGTTTTACTTCTACAGCAGTTGGTATTGCAATAGAGGAGGGTTATTTTTCTTTAAACGACAGTTTGTTAAAATTATTTGAAGAAGAAATTCCAAAAGATATGTCACAGTGTCATATGGATAATTTAAATAAAGTTACAGTAGAGAGACTGCTTACCATGTCAATTAAGGATTATCCATATGAGAGCTTGACATCAGATAATTGGCTTTCATATATTTTATCATTACCTCTTCCAAATATAGAACAGAGAGTATTTGAATATTCCAATTTTTCTTCTTATCTGGCAGGTGTTATAGTAGAAAAAATTACTGAAATGAATATTATGGACTACCTTCAACCTAGATTATTTACACCACTTGGAATTAAAAATGTTGAATATGAATATAGCCCAGAGGGTTATTTTTATGGAGCAACTGGTATGAAATTAACAATTAATGAACTCAGCAGATTTGGACAACTTTATTTACAAGAGGGGTATTATAATGGACAACAATTATTGACGAAGAAATGGGTAGCTAGTGCTACAAAAAAGCAGATTGATAATAGAGAAGGTGGGTATGGATATTATTTTTGGAGACATGAAGGAAATTGTTATCGAGCTAGTGGAATGAAGGGTCAAGTTTGTATTGTAATTCCAGAGAAGAATGCAGTAATAGCAGTTATGTCTGATTTAAATAGTAAAAATAAAACCAATGAAGCTTTAGAAATGCGACAGTGTATTTGGGATACAGTTTATACTAAACTATAGTTAATATAATATTAATATGGACGTAATTACATACGCATATTAAATTTTTGTTTTAAGGCACATCTTAAATTTTATTGTGCCATAGATTTAGAGCGTGGGGGGGATGGAAATGTCTAAAGTAAAACTAACAATCATGAAAAGCAATTGTAGGTGCGGATATCACAAAGAAAATGATTCTTTTATTGTAGGAGATATTTGTCCGCCCATATGTCATGAGCTATGGAATAATATTTATCCAAGCGTATATGTTCTTTTAAATGGAGGAGTACTAGATTATGGCGATACTAAAGAAAAGAAGTTTGAAATGAAGTGCCCAGACAATGGCAGGGTAGTGATACGTGGTGAAGTTGTATGAGAATATATTATGTGAGACATTGATTAGATGAAAAATTCATTAAGTCAATAGTATAAAAGGCAAAAGAAAATTTTTAACTGTGTTATAAAAATATAAAATATAGTAGATAAGGATGAAGTTCACAGATATAGTGTCCATTAGATCAATTGCTTTAGGGGTAACTATACCAATAAGTTACCTATTGAAATCATAATTTCTACTACAGTAGCTTGTATTTTGATGATATTTAGACATAAAAGCAACTTAATAAGGCTTATAAATAAAGAGGGAAAATAAATAGACATGTCAAAAAGGCAAACCTATAACTATATTTCCAAGTTAATCTATAGCGCCGTAAAAAGCTATGATAGGCTGGTTCCCTTGTTAAATGCATCATATAAGTCAAGAATTGAAAATTATTTAGATATATGGTCATGTTACTATCAATTTCATGTATGAAAGTTTATAGAGCCACTAAATTCTTTATAATTTTAGCGGTAATTAAATAAATTTAATTAATGCCTTGCCCATTACGTGACGTAATGATTTATAATTACAATAAATATTACAGTAAAGTTTTAGAAATATATGTAGAAGTAAGAAAATAAAAGAGGTATGGGGAGGTGGCTACAATTATGATACGAAAATTAACTCAAGAGGATAATAACGAGCTTATGAAATTAATTATGAAGGAGCCAGAGTTTAATCTTTATATAATTGGAGATGTGGAAAACTTTGGATATAATCAAAATTTTCTTGAATATTTTGGTGAATTTGATAGAAAGGGTATTTTAACAGCTGTTTTAGTTAGATATTTTAGCATTTTCAATTTGTATGCGAAAAATGAATTTGATGTAAATGAATTTGTAAATATAATGAAAAATCAGGGTAAGGTGGGAATGCTATCTGGAAAAACAAATTTAGTATCAAAATTTGAGAAAACATCATTAGAATTTAATGAATCTGAACTACATTATTTTGCTGTGTTAAAGGAAGTAAAAGAACCATTTAAAGTAGATAGAGAAATCAATGTAAAAAAGGCAAGTGTTGAAGACATTGGACGTATAGCTGAATTGAGAGAAAAAATTAAAGAATTTTCTCATGGCAGTCATGATTTTAAGGAAATTATTTTAAATGATTTTAAAGCTGGCACAGCTCATGGATATTATGTTGAAGTTGATGGTAATATAGTATCATATGCCCAAACATCTGCAGAAAACAGTATGTCAGCAATGGTGGTCAGTGTTATGACTGACAGTAAATATAGAAAAAAAGGGTTTGCATCTGCTTGTGTGAAAGTCATATGTGAAGACTTACTTAAACAGGGAAAAACTCCATGCCTATTTTATAAAAATCCTGCTGCAGGAGCTATATATAAAAGTATAGGTTTCAAGGAAATAGGATTCTGGAGTATGTATATGTAAGTATAAGTTTTTTAGCGCAATGTAAAAATGTAAGCTATTAAAACATATAAAGTTCACAATTATTAAATATTACGTGAAATATAAAAGAAAAATTTAAGAAGTAATGTCGTAAATTTTTAGAGTTAAGCGACATACCCAGGGCAAACGCATCTTTATATTGTATTTCTTTCAATATAAAGATGCGTTTTTATAAAATATGTAAAATAAATGAGCTACTATAAATAAAGTGAATATTGAAAAAACTATTCATAGACTTTCCCTAGTGGTATTTTAATATTCTTTATTCTTTACCTCGTAGAGGGTCGAAAATAACTTTTTCTAGATATTTTTTATCTAATGCACATTTAACTTTTTTTATATTTAAACTTTTCTTTAAAGTTTTTTCTTGTCTAAGTAGATTTAAGGCTAAATGTCGTAAGACAGCCAAATTTTCAGCTGAATTATCTTTTCTAGCTCTACATTTATCCTCATTAAAAGATACGTCTAAAACCCAATGGAGCTTATTTTCTATACCCCAATGTTGCCTAACTGCATTTGAGAATAACTCTATAGACTCTAAACTTGTTATATAGTAGCTTCGCTCAAAAGTTTCTTTATCTCCTACAATTCGTTTTCTTTCAACCATACCTATAGATTGAATGTTTCTCCAGTCTTCTTTATTATCTAGCCATGAAATTTCATTAACTAAAAAGTATTTTCGTGTTTCAATTCTCCCATGATCTTTATCATGAGTAGTATGGGTTTGTACTTTTATATCTGTACTTTTATATCTCAATATAGAGTCAAAAAATAATTCAACATTGTCATGAAGAGTTTTCTGATTTTCTTTTAATGCCAACACATAGTCAGCCTCTTTTTCTATAATAACTTCTGCTATTTTCTTTTGAGTTCCCATAGCATCAATTGTAACAATAGTATCTTTTAATTCTAATAGTTCAATTAATTTTGGAATTGCTGTGATTTCATTTGATTTATCATCTGTTTTGATTTGCCCTAAAACTACCTGATTCTGATTTGCCCAAGCACTAACCATATGAATTGATTTTTGATTTGAACTATTACAAGATGATCCTCTCACTGTTTTACCATCTATAGATACTACTTCTCCATTTACTAATTCAGCTAAATTCTTCATTAATTCATTAAAACATTTTTGAAATTGTTTAGGATTTATTTGGGAAAATACCCTATTGAATGTATCATGTGAAGGAATTCCATTAGGTAACTCAAAATATTGCTTTAGCCACTCTTCACTTGACTCTCCAAATTCTTCAATTTCATTATAAGATTCCATTCCACTGGTTACAGCACATAGTGCTATACCGATTATATCTATAAATTTATGTCTCTTGTTATCGCCTCGTGGGTCTTCGACCTCATTAAATGCATCAAATATTATACTTTCAATATCAAACATGTTTGGTTTAATAATAATCTTCCTTTCTATCTTTTGTACAATTTAAATTATAAGCATTATTTCAACAAAATAAAAGGGCTAGCGCCAAAAAATCATATGCGTTTGCCCTGGCGACATACCGTGAGGAGGTGGGGCGTCCATACCTGAATTTATTAGGGTAAGACGTTGGAGTTAAATCAATGCATATTTGTTAGAAAAATGGGTATTAAAGATTATTTATGTAATGCAGGGGGGCAAATAAAGTGGCAAGAGTTTATGGAATTAAAAAACGATTAGAGCAAAATAATATTGACAAAAAACTTATAAAGGAAATTATAGGAAACGGGGATTTAGTAGAAGTCATTACACGGATGGAAACTTTACTTGATTCTATTATAATGTATGAAAGTTTGGATTCTTGTGCCTGTCTGGGCGGCAAAGAATATCTGAAAAAATGTGAAAAAATCGGTAAAGAATTGACCGGCAAATCTATAAATGAGAAAATACTCTATCTCAATAGTAAGATTTTTCTTTCCGAAAGTATCGCCTTAAATAATGACGGTACATTAACTGCGGTACTGGTTTATAAAAACAATGATAAGTATTCGTGCGTTTGCTCAGCCACCGTTTGTAAAGGTGTGAAAGTTTCAGATCTTGCTCTATCAAAAAGCAATTCTGTTGACCGTGACATGCCTTTATCATACTGTTTATGTTGTGCGGGGTCATTTCGCCGCCATTTACAATTAATGTTAGATGTTAAACTGAAAACAAAGGAAATTATTTCGTCTCCGATTAACAGCCGAGGTGAAAAACCATGTGAATTTGTTTTTGAATTTAATTGATACAGTTTCCACCAATAAGCATAGTTAGAAGTTATTTTACTTTGCATTCCTTATATTTTCTGTGTGATAAAAGGGCTCGATATCTGTGTTGAGCTTCAAGCAAGGGGTCATGATCCGTCGCCTAACACCATATGCCCGTTTGTGCTGGTAGGCTCAATTCTTTGAGGTAAACCAGCACACATATCTTCAATACGGCTGGCTGCCGCCTAGTTCAGACACGTCGGGCATAAAAAACGTTATTTGAAATTTTAAGTTTACGCATCTAAAGGTTTTGGAGTTTTTATATACAAATATAAGTCACAAGTGAAGAATATTACGCACCTTATTTCTCCAAATTGTTACTTCACAATTTTCTTATGTATTACTTTAACAATTTAAATCTTTATTTGGACATTTAGCAGAAACCGTTGATAGGGATAAAATTTAAATGATTTCTACTTTATTTGAGAAGGCGATAGGTAAAAAATACATATATGGTAAATGAAAGAGAATTTCAATAATAAGGGGGAATAAAAATGAAGGTTTTAGTTATGGGTGGAACTCAGTTTGTAAGTAGCTCAGTGGCAAAATATTTAATTGGCAGGGGATATACGGTAGATATATTTACAAGAGGTGTTAAGCCTATTGAATATGATGGGGTTAGGAGACACTTACAAGGGGATAGAAGGTCCATTAAAGATTTAAAAGCAAATATTTCAATGGAAAAATATGATTATGTTTTTGATATATCTGCATATGCAAAAGAAGATGTGGAGAATTTAACTAAGGTTTTAAATAGAGAAAACTTAAAAAGATATATATTCTGCAGTTCAGGATCTGTGTATATACCTTCCAATGAAGTAGTTACAGAAGAATTTACTCGAGGTGAAAATGTAAACTGGGGAAAGTATGGATTGAATAAAAAGAAGGCTGAAGACTATTTATTTAATCTATATGAAGCTGAAGGGTTTCCCGTAACTATATTCAGACCTACTTATATATATGGAGATGGAAATAATTTATACAGGGAGATTTATTTATTTGATAGGATAAGTAGGGGACTAGATATTCCAATACCTGATGGTAATAAGAAAACTCAATTTATATATATTGATGATTTAGTTAAGATATTTGAAAGTGCCGTACATGTAGGCGAGGCTATAGGAAAAGCATATAATGTAACATATCCTGAATTTGTAACATGGCAGCAATTAGTTGAAACCGCCATGAAAGTGGTGGATAAAAAAGTAAATATAATAAAAGTGGACGATAAAAAATTAGACATATTAGATATAAATGTAAGAGAATTTTTTCCTTTCAGAAATGTAACGTATTTATTAGATACAGAAAAATTACAAAATCTGGAATATACGTACCAAAAGTTAATCTATTTGAAGGCATGAAAAAAACATATAAGTGGTATTGTGATTCTAAACCGCAAGTAAAAGATGATAGAATGAATAAAATGGATTTAGTATTGGAATGCACAATATAAAATAATATATCGACACAATTTTTAAAATGGGGTGATTTCAATGGCAACTTGGATTGCGCATCTAAGAGTAGCAGAAAATATTTTGAAAAAAGGATATAATTTTGAACAAAAGGCTTTCATAGTAGGAAATATTGGGCCTGATTGCGGAATGCCTAATGAAGATTGGAGTAATTTCAATCCACCAAAGAAAATTACACATTGGTTAGGCGAAGACAAGAAAATAAATGCCCAAGGTTTTTATGATAAATATTTAAATAGCAAAGAAAAGGAAAAAGACAATGAAGCATTTTCTTTTAAAATGGGATATTATGTGCATTTGTTAACTGACATTGAGTGGTCAAAATTATTTAAGGAAAAGAGAAAAGAGCCTTTATATAGAGAAGGTTTAGAAAAGGATAAAAATTTTATTTGGGTTATAAAAAAGGATTGGTATGGATTGGATTATATATATTTAGAAAAGCATCCAGAGTTTATATTTAATACAGTTTTTAAAAATGTACATAAAGTACCTGATTACTTAGATTATTTTCCAAAGGGAGCTTTTGAAAAACAAGTAAAATATATAACTGAGTTTTATTTAGGTGAGAATGAGGAGAATAAAGATAACTTTATTTATTTAACAGAAGATGAAATGGATAAATTTGTTGATGATACAACAATAATAATAGACAATTTACTAAGGAAGGAAGTATAAAATGGAAAATGCTGAGCTTACCAATATGTGTATGATAGAGGATAGTAAAAATGAAAAGGTGCTAGTGCAAAATCGTAAGAAAGGAAGTTGGACAGGCATTGCTTTTCCAGGAGGCCACATTGAAAAAGGTGAATCCATAGTTGAGTCTGTAATAAGAGAGATAAAGGAAGAAACTAATTTAGATATTGATAATATTAAATTATGTGGAATAAAAGATTGGTACGAAAAGGATAAAAATAAAAGATATATAGTTTTATTATTTAAGACACAAACTTTTTCTGGGAAGCTTTTAGAAAATGGAGAAGAAGGAGATGTGTATTGGGTAGATAAAAAATCTGTTTATACATTAAAATTGGCAGATGGATTCGATAAAATGTTAGATGTTATGCTAAGTGAAACATTAAATGAATATTTCGTAAGTGAAACTTTTGAACAAGATGGGTGGAAACATGAGTTAATGTAGGAAAAAGATGATAAATACATTGTGGAAATATAGGTGTAAATTTAGAAAAGTGTAAAATAGAAAGGAATGCAGAAGGAATGGTAGAAACATTTGCAAAGCCTGCGGCTGGTGCAATAATAGAGAAAGTGGAGGAAGACATTGATTATATTTTAATTCAAGAAAGATGTAAAGAAAATGGTGGAGAAGAAAATGGCCTTATAGAAATTCCAGCAGGAAAGATAAGAGAATATGAAAATATTTTTGACGGTTTGCGCAGAGAAATTTGGGAAGAGACAGGATTAGAATTAATAGAGATACAAGAGGAAAAAGATGCTGTTATATCTAATTGTAATGGATATAAAGTTATAAGTTTTAATCCATTTTATTCTTCACAAAACTTAAGTGGGGGCTATTCTATTATGTTGCAGACGTTTATTTGCAAGGCAAGAGGAGAGCTTCTAAAGAAATCTGAGGAATCAGTTAATATAAGATGGATAAAAGTTAAAGATTTAAAAAAAATATTGGAAGAAGATGAAAATACATTTTATCCTATGCATATTAATGCTTTAAAGAAATATCTTAAAGAAAAACTAATATAAATAATTTAGTATTTAAATTTAATATAAGTTTAGGATAATAAATTAAAGGGGCTGTTAATTATGAAAGTTGCTTTGGTAGTAAATAGAATAGAGAATTGTATGGAAAAAAATTTAAAAAATATAGTCTTCTATATAAATAAAGCCGCTGATGAAAAGACTGATTTAGTTCTTTTTTCAGAAACTGCTTTAACGGGGCTTATAAATGAGGACAAACCTCAATATGATATAAAGCTAGGTGTAGCAATACCTGGTGATGTAACAGATATAATTTGCAAAGCAGCTGAAAAAAGAAACATAAATGTAGCTATAGGATTGTTTGAAAGAGAAGAAAATTTTTTATATGATTCTGCTATTTTTGTTAATAGAAGTGGTGAAATAGCTTTGAAATATAGAAGAATAAGCAAGGGATGGCATGAGCCTAAAATTAAAGGTGAAATTTATAGAGAGGGCGATAAAATAAAAACGTATAAATCTGATATAGGAAATGTAGGATTTTTAATATGCGGAGATTTATTTGATGATGATTTAGTAGATAAAGCCAAGTTATTAAATATTGATTATTTACTATTTCCATTTGCTCGTTCTTTTTATGATGGTTCTATAGAGCAAAGTAGATGGAATGAAGAATTAAAATATTATATAGAAAGAGTAAAAAGGACAAACACCATTACCTTAGGAACTAATTATTTAGATAAAGAATATTTTGGAGGGGCATTCATTATATTAGGAACGGGAGAAGTTATTTCCACTTTAGAAGTGGGAACAGAAGGAATGTTAATAAGAGAATTTTAAAATGAAGCTATACGGAAAAATGAGATAGCAATGAAACAATGTGGTAAAAACAATTGAATATATAGGAGAAACTCGGTATTAAAAAGTTAAGTTTAAAGTAATAAACGATAAAATAGAAAATTTTAAGAATAAAATTTTTATAAGAAACCGCTGCGGTATAAAACGCAGCGGTTTTTTATATTGTCTATAAATGAAACAAAATGATGTAGAATATGAATATCAATTGAATTTTAGTATACTTGCAATAAATTTTAATTCGACCTAATAGTAAATTATTTTTATTAAATGTTAAAAAATATAATATTAACATGTTAAAGATTAATAGTTTTTTAAAAAGCATCACAAAAATATCATATATATGGAATAAGGCTATTTTTAAAATGTATATTACAATAATCGCTGTAAAAAAATAAACAAACATACATATTTATATAAGAATAAGAAATAAATTATTCAATAGCGCCTATAAATGAATGGATTATTGCAAATTTATTGGTAGTAGTATAGGATTGAATGGAAGGTATTTATAATATTGTAATATAAAATTTTTAAGTTGTAGTAGCATTATGGAGGTTGATATATGCTTAAAAATTATATGAGTTTTCATAAAAATAATATAAATAAAGAATTTAAGGTGAAAAAAATGGAAGAGAAAGAGGCTAAGGAGGTAGTAGAGTGCGCTTACAAGGCTTACGGAGGATCGTATATTCATAAATATATATATTCTTCAGAAGAACTTATTAAATTAAATGCCTTTGGAGGGATAATTTCATATGTAGCTGTTGACAAAGATGGGCAGGTAGTTGGACATATTGCCTTAGAGAAAGAAGAAAAATTATCTATATATGAATTGTCTTGTGCATTCATACATCCTTTTTATAGGGGGAGAGGTTATCTTAAAGGTTTAACTGAGGAGGTAATAAGAATATGCCAGCATGAAGGGATTAAAGGGGTGTTTGTAAGGTCTGTTACAAGTCATAATTATTCTCAAAAATCAGCTAGTAAAAATGGATTTATAGAATGTGCATTACTTTTATCTAGAATTAAATCGTTAAATTTTAAAGGTATATGTAATGAAATAAATAAAAGAGAAAATTTATTATTAGGTTATAGATATTTAAAAAAACCTTTGAGAAGAAAGAGTTTCTATAAAATTATAAAGCATATGGATATTATTAAAGAAATTTATAACAATATGGGAATTAAAGTTGAATTTAAAGATTCGGATAATTTAAATGTAAGTGATTTATCAGAAAGTAAAATTAGGGTTATATCTAAAGACAAGATAGAAGCTGTAGTATTTGTGGACAAGTTTGGGAATGAAATATTAAGTGAAGCTTCCAGGATAATTAATAAATTAAAGGCTCAGGGGAAAAAGGTTATAATTTTAAGAATTAAGTTAAATGACAAATTTACTCCTTGGTTTTGTGAATATATGGAGACAAAGGGGTTTATTTTTGCAGGAATCATGCCCTCATACAATAAAGATGATGAGTTGATACTTCAATATGTTCAAGATAAAGTTGATTTTGAAAATATAACCATGAGCTCTAAAATGGCACAAAGGTTATTAAATTATGTTAGAAATTGTTATATTGATAATTTAGAGAATGGGAGAATGAGTGTATGAAATTTTCGTATATTGATGAGTTATGCGCAAAAAAAGATGCGTTTAATTTTTCTAAAGAAACAGAAGAATTATTTTTAAATAGTATGATTGAAAATTATAAATTTCAATTAAAAAATCAGCCATATATAAGGTACTTAGCAGAAAAGAATAAATTTGATATAAGGGATATAAAGCATCTAGAGGAAGTATATAAAATACCTTTTCTTTTTGTGGAAACTATGAAGCTTAATAGTTTCTGTAATTTTAGAGAAGAAGATTTAGCTATGATATTGACAAGTTCAGGAACCAATGGACAAAAGACTCAAGCCTTTTTTGATAAAGGATCTCTTAGAAGACTTGAAGAATTGGCACTTAATGCTTTTGATTCTATAGGGTTTAGAAGTAAAACTCCAGTGCACTATTTCTTGTTTTCTTATGATATAAAGAATGCCAAGAATATAGGTACAAGCTGGAGTGATGAACAAATATTACAGTTAGCACCTGCAATTTCTATAAACTGGATGATTGAATGGGATGAAAATAAGGAGAATTTTTTCTTTGATAGTGAAAAATGGGCTAAAAAATTTGTTCAGCTAAGTAAAGAAGCACCAGTACGTTTATTAGGTTTTCCAGCATTTATGTATAAAATGGTAGAAGATATAAGAAGAATGTATGGGAACATTCAAGTTAAAAAAGAATCTTTTGTTATAGCTGGAGGTGGATGGAAGGACCATCTTGGTAAAAGTATGGAGTTAAAAAGTTTTTTACATTATATGAGAGAAAATATAGGATTAGAGCCTAATAATATAAGAGATACATATGGTATGGCAGAACATGGAGTGCCATATTGTTCGTGCCCTGAAGGACATTTGCATGTACCAATATATAGTAAAGTTTTAGTAAGAGATCCTATAACCTTAGAAAAAAAGAATTATGGAGAAGAGGGATTACTGCAGCTTTTAACGCCGTATAATATTGCTGAGGCTAATATGTCTTTGTTATCCACAGATATTGCAATATTGGGTAAAAATTGTAAATGTGGTATAAAAGGAGATTATATAAAAAAAGTAAGACGTGGAGGCATAAAAAAACATAAGGGATGTGCTATTAAAGCACAAGATATTTTAAGTAAGAGTAAATAGGGAGTGTTGGGAATATGAAATTAAGTGAATTTAAACATATATTATTCGGGGAAAAATTAAATTTGGAAGGTGAATTATCTGAAGAATTAGCTAATAAATATTTTTCTGAAAATATGCTTAGTAGAAGGTCTCAGAAATTTAGAGAAGTACCCATAGATAAAATACTACAAGTATTAGAGGATACTGCAAATAAACTTACTGATAAAAATGGTTTTTATTATAAGAAATTGATTGACAAAATGCCAGACATAACTAATTATTCTGCTCAAATGGTTAAAAAAGCAGTGGAACTTATACCAGATATGTTAAGTATAGATGCTTTGAAAAAAAGACTTAGATGTATTGGTGATTATCATGGTTTAGATTATTTTATAAATGACACATGCTCTAATACTAATAGAGTAGTTCCCATAGGATCTGTGCTTCATGTAGCTGCAGGAAATATTTTTTTGGGGTCTGTAGACTCTTTAGTAGTTGGAATAATTACTAAAAATGTGAATGTATTAAAAGTTTCTAGTGAAGATTTTTTATTTCCTGTATTATTTTATGAAGCATTAATGGAAGCAGATGAGGATAGAGTAGTAGTACCATATATTGCTGTAACTTATTGGAGGAGTAATAATCATAATATAGAAAGAATAGTTAAGAGTAAATTTGATGCTATATTGCTTTTCGGGGGAGAGGGGGCTGTTTTAAATTACAAAAATGGACTTTCTGCTAAAACAGAGATTTACTCATTTGGTCCAAAGATAAGCTTTGGACTTGTATGTAAGGATTTAGATGATGATAAACTTATGAATGCAGCAAAGGGATTTGCAAAGGATATAGTATACTGGGAACAAAGGGCTTGTACAAGCTGTCAAAATATATTTATAGAAAGTTGTAATAAAGATGAAAAGTTTGTTGATTATTTGGCAGAGAGTTTGGAAAACTTAGCTAGAGAGTTTCCGCAGAATAAATTAACATTGGATGCTGCTGTGGAAATAAGAAAAGAGAGAGAAATAGCAAAATGGAATGAATTTAATAATAATTGTAGAGTCATAGAGGGGAAAAAAGCTGACCACACTATAATAGTTAAGAAAAGCAATGATTTTATAAATTCACCCTTAAATAGAACTGTATATGTAAATATAGTTGATGATTATCAAGATATATTTAAAGGAAATTTAAAAGAGCTAAAATATTATATGTCTACTTTAGGGGTAATATCTAAGGAAAAACTACAGGATATTGTAGAGGAGTTTATGAAATATGGAGTAATGAGATTTTGTAAACCTGGATGTATGAATGAAGCTAATGATGAATACCAGTCACATGATGGAAAATATTTAGCTAATTTGCTTGTAAAATATATAAATAAGGAAGAATTAGAGAATAATAATTTTGGACTGGAATTTATAGAGAAAAATAAAAAGGAAGAAATCTTGCTTTCTAAGTTAAATGTTTTATTAAAAGAAGCTATTAAGGCACCTTTTTATAGAAAATTTTACAAGAATATTAAACTTCCTTTAAAAAGTTTAGATGAGTTTAGAAAAGTTCCAATTCTTGAAAAAAAGTATATGTTTAATAATAGTATAGACAAAAGTAATGATATGTTAACGAGAGATATGAAGCAATGCTATGTATTTTCGGCTGGTGGAACTACGGGTAAAATGAAGTATGTATTATATTCCAATAAGGAATTTGAAAACTCTCAAAAAGCTTTTGGAAAAGGATTTAAGGCTGTTGGTATTAATGAAAAGGATTTTGTTGCTAATTATATGAAAGCAGGTGCACTTTGGACAGCATTTTCAGCAGTTAACAAGGGGCTAGAAGAAGTGGGATGTAAAATATTATCTCTTACGGCTAATCAGTCAGAGAAGGACACTATAGAATATTTAAAAATATTTAAACCAAATGTAATTATAGGACTTCCAGGAAATATTATATTATTAGCAAGAGAAATAGAGAAATTAAATGAAAATATAAAAATAGAAAAAGTTTATTATGCAGGGGAGCACATGTCTGAAAAATCCCAAGAATATGTAAAAAAGATTTTAGGAGCAAAGGTTACAGCTTCTTTTGGTTATGCCGCAGTAGAAATAGGACCTATTGGTTTTCAATGTGAATGTTGTAAAGGAACTGACCATCATGTGATGGATGAATGGTGTTATTTAGAAAGTGATGAAAATGGAGAGGCAATAGTAACTGCATTAAATAAAACTCTTCATCCAATAATAAGATATAGAATAGGTGATAAGATACAGTGGATTCAAGAGAAATGTAGTTGTGGCAGAACATCTAAAAAATTTAAGCTTTTATCAAGAACGGATGATGTTGTAAGATTTAATGTATCAGATATATATTTAAATGATGTTTACAGTGTTTTAAAAAATGTAAAAGAAACTTCATCATTTTTTCAAATAGTGGTTGAAAATGTAGAGAATATGAGAGATGTTACATTTAAAATAGAAGCCCAAAATGAAAGAATACCTGTCTATGATGATAGTTTAACAAAGAAAATTCAATATTTATTAAAAACTAATATTAAAAGTATAGGAAAAGATTATAGAGAAAATTTAATTAATAATGTTTATGTTCAATTACTGCCACCTTGCACAATAGAACGGGTTGGTCGCACTGGGAAAATAAGAAGAATTGTCGACAAGAGAATTTAAGCATATAAGTATTTAAATTTATTGTTCCGGGCTCTTATGCAAGTTATGGAGGAAAAATTTCATAATTCCATCACATGTGGGTTAATCATAACAATATGATTTTCACAATTTAGTCACAATTACACCTAATTTTTATCAAATTACTCCTTTATTATGAAAACATGATGATTATAAAAAAGGAGTGATTTTATGAAAAAGCGAAATTATTTTAAGTGGGTTATATCTATATTTTTTTTGATTTTTGCACCTGTAATGGGATATATGCATCAAGTAAAAGGGGGAGGTCCTAGCGGTTCGCCTTCTGTAGATGCCCTTTGTCCCTTTGGAGGATTGGAAACACTATTTTCGTTAATAAAAGATAGAACTTATATAAATAGAATAGCACCATCATCTTTAATAATTTTAATATGTGTAATAGTGCTTACTATTTTGCTTGGAAGAATATTCTGCGGATATATATGTCCTTTGGGAACTATTCAGACTCTTATAAATAAATTAGCTAGAAAACTTAAAATAAAACAAATTAAAGTAAATGAAAAAATGGACAAGATTTTAAGATATTCTAAGTATGTGGTTTTAGTGGTGGTTTTATTTACAACATATAAAGCAGGAGAATTAATATTAAGACCGCTAGACCCTTGGGCTACATTTATGCACTTAGGTTCAGGCAGTGAAATATTTACTGAATTTTTAATAGGATTTATAATACTAATGTTAATTTTTATGTCTTCGTTGTTTATAGAAAGGGCTTGGTGCAGATATTTTTGTCCACTTGGAGCTTTTCTTGCAATAATATCACCTTTAAGAATATTTAAAGTAAAGAGAAATCCTCAAACATGTGTAAATTGTAAGAAATGTACTAAAAATTGCCCTATGGGAATAGAAATTAGTAATTGTAATGCCACTGATAGTATGGAATGTATAAAGTTGTGGTGAATGTATAACAGTATGTCCAAAGTCAGAAACTCTAGATATGAAAAAGGGTAAAAAGAAGCTTTCACTAAGTGTTATAGGTGCTGTTGTTACATTGGTTGTAGTTTTAGTGATAGGTGGCAATATAGCTTCAGGAAAATTTGAAGTAGCTCAAGGAAATACAGAAACTTTAACTCAAAATGGAGTGCTAAATCCAGACAATATAAAGGGTTACATGACTTTAAATGATATATGTAAAGAATTTAAAATAGAGTCCTCAATACTATTGAAAGAATGCAGTTTACCAGAGGATACAGATTTAAATAAGCCTATTAAAGAGTTGAAAACAGATTTGGAACAAAAAGATATAGAGTTTGAAACTGAGAATTTAAGAGAAGTTATTAAAAAAATATTAGAAAAATAATGAGAAATTAAGAATTTTTAAATATATTCTTATGAGGCTGTCGCATTAAGGAATTTATATACAATATATTGTTTTGCAAGTTTAAAATCAACACAATATGTTATAGGATTTATTCTTAGTGCGGCAGCCCTTTTTGATTTCTCATGTCATTTGTGTATATATTTTAAAATTAAATTTATATATCTACGTATTACAAAGTAATAATAACTATATAAAACGTGTATTTTAATCATGATATATAATAAAAAATACTTTACATTAAGCAAATATAATGGTAATATAAATGTATAGGAATTACTAACATAAATGGGGGCGGGAAACATGAATGTAAAAGTTTCTAATAATTTTATAAAAATTTCATCATGGATAATTAATTTAATATTTATAGTGTTTGTATTATGGTTTTCAAAATTAACTATGGTATCTAAAATAATTACCATAGTTGTGGTTAGCATATTTAATATGTATTTAATGCCAAGGATAATTAAAAAAATAAATGTAGAGATAGACAAAATGAAATTAGAGGAACTTCACTATTTAGGTCCAAGCCCAAAGTTTGAAATTATTTACAATATAGCATTTTTAGTAACCATATATTTTATGACTATTTACTATATGCTAGGTTACTACAGTAATAAAATTTCTTTTTTTTCTCCTTTGGGAATATTTATTCTTATATTTGTATTTATGATTATTATTGATTCATTATACGGACCACAGCTACACGTCAATAAACTTAAAAATAATATTACATTTATTATGGAGAAAAGTGATAGGACGGGTGTAAGTGTTTTAGGCAGCAGGGTTGGTTCTTATAAAGATGGAATTGTATTGGGAGATTATATATTTTTAAAAGAACATATATTGTATGCCAAAGATACAAAAGGAGATTTTATAATAATACTTACAGAGAATAGGGAGATAGTGATCAGGGAAAAAAGAGCCAAAGAATATTTTAGAAAGGTACTAATTGTGCATAAATAGAGCATAGTATGATTAACCAACAATAAGGTACAATGCAGTGGAATTATGAAATTTCTCCTCCATGAGTTGCATAAGAGCTAGGAACAATAAATTTAATTTAAGAAATTCTAATCTTTTAGCCATATAAAATTATCTAACACTCACATTCGACGTCCTGCCTCAGGTTCGCTAGCCTGGCGTACTTGCCAGGCTTACGATAATTTTATCTGTCTAAAAGAAGAATTTTTAAAATTAAATTTAAATAGTTCCGTCGCTTCTTATGCAACTCATTACAGAGAAATTTCATAATTGGAGTAATGTAATACTTTTTGTGGGATAATCATAGTATGATTTAGAATAGTTTTATCATATACGGTTACGATAAACTCATAAAGCAATAAAATAAAATGTGAAATATAGTATAAAATAATTGACGATGAATTAATAAAGTTATATTATAATTATATAAATATTAATTGATACTAATAAATCAATTTTGAGGAGGAATTTTCTATGATAATGACAACAACACCACAAATAGAGGGAAAAAGGATAATAGAGTATAGGGGAATAGTGTGCGGAGAAGTAATATCTGGTGTAAATTTTGTTAAAGATTTTATGGCAGGAATTAGAGATTTTGTAGGTGGAAGATCAGAAACTTATGAAGATGAATTAATAAGGGCAAGAGATGGTGCTATAGCTGAATTATCAAGAAGGGCACAAGCTATAGGAGCTAATGCTGTAGTAGGAATTGATATCGACTATGAAGTTCTTGGTCAAGGTGGAAGTATGCTCATGGTAACAGCCTCAGGAACCGCTGTAGTAACAGATTAATTCAATAATATATAAAAGTAAAAGGCTGTAGAAAAGTTATACAGCCTTTTTAATAACTTTAATTATTTTACTCCTACATTATCAAATGCCTGTTGAACAGCCTTTAATTCTTTACTGTTGTCACCATATAAGTCTTTTGCAGCTAGTTCTATACCTTTTCTTGCTTCTGAGAAATTAGTTGTTGATCTCCAGTAAAGGCAGTTAGCTCTATAAAATAGTTTGGCCATAGCTGGTTTTCCTAAGCTCTCACCAATATAGTAGGCAGCATGATTTATAATGCCTGAGTTGATGTGAACTCCACCCCAGTCGAAAAACGGAAGAGCTGGATAATTTTTATATTCGTTCATATGAGCTGGTTGATTACCTTTATGAGGATCTTGCATATCTCTTAAAGCATCACCTGGTTTATCAGGAGTATAGCAATCTTCACCAATCTGCCAATCATCAGCATCTACTGCTGCACCTATTATATCTGAAAATGCTTCATTTAGAGCACCAGATTGTTTCCTATATTCAAGGTTAGATTGCATACTAGTTACACCATGAGATAATTCATGAGCTATTACATCTAGGGATGATGTAAAGTTTGCAAAGTCTTTACCATCACCGTCGCCAAAGTACATGGCTTTATGGGAATCGAACCAAAAAGCATTACTATAATTGGTACCTACATGAACAAAGCCTTCTATATTCATACCATTATTGTCTATACTATTTCTATTTAGAATATCTCTATAATAATCATAAACTTTTGAGAAATTAATATAGGCATCTACACCAGCTACTTGTGCATTGTCTATAAATCTATTGTCATCATCGCTCATTAATGGGCCGTATTCTTTTACTTGATCTATTGTCTTTCTCGTTATATCATTTTCCTCAAGTGAATTGTTTAGATTATACACCATTATAGAACCGTTCATATTTTTAGTCCTATTGCATAAATAATATTTGCTATCTTCACAGTAAGTTGGAATTGCTACTTCTCCATCAAGGGTGGTTCTACCGGTTCCAGTGGTTACTTGTCCGTTATTAGTTATATTAGTTATATTTTTATTTTCGCTTTTTTTGTTTGTTTTATCATTCTGAAATAAAATTGGTCTATTATTAAATTCATCTACTATTTGTCCATTTTCAGCGTTTATAAATAGTTTCCAGTCTCCACTTTCACAATTTAAACTAACTAGATATACTACATAAAGATCTCCATCAAAATTATATAAATACAATTTTGATTTTTCTTCAAATATTTGCTTTGGTTTTATATGATTTTCAGCTATTTGTAAAGCATATTTAGATTGAAGTTTTATTTTTTTATTCCAATTTATATTTTGAAAACTTTTATCTAATTCGCCATTTATAGCATAAATTTTACCGTTATTATCTGTATGCAGAATTAAATCACAACCATAAACAGGTATTCCACTTACAAAATATTGAACTTTATAGTGCTTTTTACCTAAGTGATCTTCTAATATTTTTTCTACAGCTAATTTACTATTTTTAGATGCAGAAGGATTTGAATCGTTATTTAAAAGTTTTTCTACTTCGGATGAATTTTTAAAGTGTTTATTATTTATTTTTGATTTAACAGATTCAGGCATATTCTTTAAGTCTAAGAAAAATTCTCCATCTTTCAAAAAGTCATCTATCATACGGTTAGAATTATATGAAACCTCCTTTTGTGAACTAGTTGGAATGAGTACCCTTGCATGTGCTTTCTCAGTAAAGGTAAAGGTTGACATGAAAAGCATACTAGTTGTTAACAAAATTGAAGTCAGTTTTTTATTCATAAATTTGCCCCCTTAAAAAATACTTAAAAAATACTTCATATACATACATATAATATGTATATGAAGTATAAGATGTTACGGTAAATTAAAGTAAATTTATAGTATTCATAATAGATATTTAAATCCTATCCTTATTTAAAGTGTTTAAAATAGCAATATATCAAATTTTCATTAATATATAGTTATTTTATAATGTTAATTAAATCCAGTATCACTATATTCCTTAGACTTGATTTTATAGTAATTTAGTTATATTATGAGATTAGTTCATTTATTTGTAATTGGGCTAATGTTTTGACAATTTGCAACAAGCATGTATAACTTAATAAGGGGGGCTAGAATATGCATAATGAATTTAAAGTTAATGAAATGTATTACGGTTTTAAATTGTTAGAAGAAAACAAAATTGATGAAATTCAGTCTGTGGCTAGGGTGTTTGAACACATTAAAAGTGGAGCAAGACTTTTACACTTGGAGAACAAGGATGATAATAAGGTATTTTGTATAAGTTTTAGGACAACCCCTACAGATAGCACTGGAGTGGCACATATATTAGAACACTCTGTGCTTTGTGGATCAAGAAAATTTAAAACTAAAGATCCTTTTGGGGATATTGCAAAAAGTTCATTGAATACTTTTTTAAATGCCATGACTTATCCAGACAGAACTAGTTATCCGGTGGCTAGCAGAAATCAAAAGGATTTTATGAATTTAATGGATGTATATTTAGATGCAGTTTTATATCCTAATATATATGAAAATCATCAAATACTTCGTCAAGAAGGATGGAGATATGAGACAGAGCCAAAGACAGATAAGTTGATTTATAAAGGTGTTGTGTATAGTGAAATGCAGGGAGCATTGTCTTCACCACAGGAAGTTTTGACAGGGGAAATATATAAATCTTTATTTCCAAATACTACGTATGCATTTAATTCTGGTGGAGCTCCAGAGGAAATACCACAGTTAACTCAGAAGAATTTTGAAGAATTTCACAGTAAATTTTATCATCCATCCAATAGTTATATTTATTTATATGGTGATCAAGATTTAGATGAATGTCTTAAATTCATAAATGAAAATTATCTTATTAATTTTCACAGAATAGAAATACCATCTCATATAGATGATGTGAAACCTTTTAAAAAAATGGTAGAAAGAATTTCAGAATATTCTATAAGTCCAGAAGAAAACGAAGAAAACAAAAGCTTTTTTGCTTTGAATTTTGTTTGTGGTGAAAATTCTAATGCTGAAGAATATTTAGCTATGAAGATACTTTATAACATGCTTATAGAATCTTCAGCTTCTCCAATAAAACTTGCTTTACTTAAGGAAGAAATAGGGGAAAGTATGCTTAACTTTGATCAAATGAATATGGATCCAACTAAACAAGCTATATTTCCTATAGCTGTAAAAAACACAGATAATAGAAAAAAAGAAAGATTTAAAGAAGTAATTTTTGAAACTTTAAGGGCTTTGGTTAAAAATGGAATAGATGAAAAGCTTTTAAAGGCGTCTATAAATTCAATTGAATTTGAACTTCGTGAAGCAGACCCATGGAGAATTGCAAATAAAGGACTTCATTATAGTGGTAAGATAATGGAGAGTTGGCTTTATGATGGTAATCCATTAACACATTTAAAATATGAGGAGAATCTTAATAAAATAAAGGATTCTATAAATGATAAGTATTTTGAGAATTTCATAGAAAAATATATGTTAAATAATAATCACTGCTCTTTAGTGGTTTTAAATCCTAAAAAAGGATTAGAAGAAAGTAAAGTAAAAGCTTTAGACGAAAAGTTACAAAATTACAAAGCTTCTTTATCAAAGGAGGAATTACACAAGCTTCAAGAGAAAAATGAAAAATTAAATAAAGCTCAAATAGCAGAGGATACAGAGGAAGCTAAGGATACTATTCCAAAATTATCATTAGAAGAAGTGTCTCCTGAAGCTGAAAAAATTCCACAAGTAGTGAAAAAAGATAAGGGCGTTACTATACTTTCTCATAATATGAATACTAATAAAATATCCTATATAAATTTATTATTTGATGCTAGTATTATTGAACAAAAATACATCCCTTATATAGGATTATTACGTGATGTTTTAGGAAAACTTCATACTGAAAAGAGAAAATATTCAGATCTTGTAACAGAAATATATAGTACTACTGGTGGTATAGATTTTGATACAGAGGTTTATAATGAAAAAAATAATATAGAAGTGTATTATCCAAAATTTATTATTAAATCTAAGGTGCTTTCAGAAAATATTCCTAATTTATTTAAACTGATAAATGAGATAATAACTTTAACTAATTTTGATGATGCTAGAAGAATTAGAGAAGTAATAAGAGAGACAAAATCAAAACTTCAAATGAGAGTTATAAATGCAGGAAATCAATTGGCTACCCTTAAGGCATATTCATGTTTCTCTAATGCTGATAAGTATAATGATATATTAAAAGGTGCAGCATATTACGAGTTCTTATGCCATTTGGAGAAGGAGTTTGAAAACAATTGTAGTGAAATTGCTGATAATTTAAGAAAAGTATATAAGACTATATTTAATAAAAATAATTTAATAATCTCATTTGTAGGAGAAAAGGAAGAAGAAAATAAGGTAAACTCTAGCATGCATATTGTATTAGATGATCTTAAGAATGAGAAAATTAATGCTGCTGAAATTAACTTTAAACCATCAAATAAAAATCAAGCATTAGTTACTGCTAGTAATGTACAATACGTGGTTAAAGCCTTTGATTTTGGAAAGCTTAACTATAAATACTCTGGAAAAATGCCCGTTCTTCAAACCATATTAAATAGTGAGTATCTTTATACAAGGGTTAGACTTCAAGGTGGAGCTTATGGATGTTATATGGATATGAGAAGAGGAAATAATATTGCTTTTGCATCGTATCGTGATCCAAATCTTACAAGAACTATAGATGTATATGATGAAGCCTATAAATTTTTAGAAGGGATAAATTACGCACAAAAGGATATGGAGAAGTTTATAATTGGCTCTGTGGGATATGTTTATAAACCATTAACTCCTGACAGAAAAGGTGAAAAGGCTACGGAAAATTATATATGTGGCATAACTTATAAAGATTTACAAAAGGAAAAAGATGAACTTTTAAATACAAAGCTACAAGACATTAAGGAATTTGCCTATATGGTAAAAGAAGGAATGAAACAAAATTATTGTTGTGTTGCTGGTAATGAAAGGGAAATAAAACAAAATAAAAATTTATTTGATGAGATAAGTATGTTACTATAGAAAACAAGAGAGAAAAAACAGTAGTCTTTAATGATAGCTCATTCTATGACAAAGTTTTATCATTTTAACTTTTAGTCATAAAAGAAACATATCATTAGGCTGCTGTTTTTATGTTTATCTTTAATCTTTTAATCTTCACGTTTTTTTTCTTCATTGAGTTTTTTTGCTAATTTTATATCTGCACTGGTTACACCACTGTTTATATGAGCTGCAGTAAAGTTGGTGATTTCGGGAGTTAAAGAACCTGAGTATTTAAATTCATCTTTTCTAATTTTATCAAAATTATTAAGTTTATTTTTATCCATAATCACATCCTCCTTAAAAATAATATTTATTGGTATATAAATATTATTTCCCTATTTGTAAGGGATATTCAGGGACAACCATGGGATGATAAATTAATCTTATGATTATCCCACAATAAGTATTACATTGCTTGAATTATGAAATTTCTCTGGAATGACTTGCATAAGAAGCGAAGGAACTATTTAAATTTAATTTTAGAAATTCTTCTTTTAGACAGATAAAATTATCGTAAGCCTGGCAAGGACGCCAGGCTAGCGAACCTGAGGCAGGACGCTGAATGTGAGCGTTAGATAATTTTATATGGCTAAAAGATTAGAATTTCTTAAATTAAATTTATTGTTCCTAGCTCTTATGCAAGTCATGGAGGAAAAATTTCATAATTCCATTACATTCTACCTTATTGTGGGTTAATCATCTTATTAATTTATTTATGAGGAATATTAATTTATGCAGTAATTTTATGTTAAATTTTAGAATACTAAATATAAAATAAAACTTTTGAATTTAATGCAAATAATATAATAAGAATGTAGGAAAAATACAAAATAAAAATGTATAAAAACCTACATTCTTATTTTGTATTTTGGACATAATTGCTATACTTCTACATGGAGGTATAACAACTATGATTAACAACTTACAAGGAGAGCTATTTCTAATGAATAGCATAGGAATTAAACCAAATTACGCCCAACTGGCAAAAAAATATGGTATGGATTGGAGGACTGTAAAAAAGTATGATCAAGGCTACAAAGGGAAACCAAAAACGAGAATTAAGAAAAGCAAGCTTGACCCATATCGTGTAGAAATTACTGATAAGTTAGCAATTCGTAGGATTACAATGAAAGGTGTTTATGAATTTATGGTGGATAAACATGGGATTAATACTATAGGTACCTATTCAAATTTCATCACTTATATCAAGAAAAACAAGTTACTACCTAAACAAAGTAATACTGGCCATCCACGTTATGAAACAAAAATTGGAAAACAAGGGCAAGTTGACTGGAAGGAGGATATAACACTTACTTCAAGATCTGGGGAAAAATACACTATAAATATTTTGCATGTAACACTTAGTTTTTCAAGATATAGCTACTTAGGACTATCCATTCAAAAAAAAACAGATGATGTTTTTAGATGTCTTATTAATTCCTTTGAAGCCTTTGGAGGAATACCAGAAGAGCTTTTGTTTGATAACATGTCCACTGTTGCAAATGTACATGGAGTAAAGAAAAAGATTACTGAAACAATGGGTAAGTTTGCAAAAGATTTTGGATTTAATGTCAGATTGTGTGGGGCAAGAAAGCCTGAAACAAAAGGGACTGTTGAAGCAAAAAATAAGGTAATTGACTGGATTCGGGCATATGATGGTGAATTTGATACATTAGATAATTTATTAGAGAAACTAAAGGAAATTAATTTAAAAATGAATATAAATATTAATACGGAAACAGGCATGTCGCCAACCGCTCTGTTTTATAAGGAAAAGGAATATCTGCATTCTTTACCAAAAGCTTCAATTATTGATACCTATCTATCACCAAATAAATATAAAGTTTCAAATGAAGCACTAATTAGATTTGGAGAGAGCAAATATTCCGTACATCCTAAGCTTATTAATGAGGAAGTTAGCGTTGATATCCTCGACAATAAACTATATATCTATTATAAAGGAAAACTTGTAACATTTCACTCAATTAATAAAAATCCAATTAATTATGTTCCAGAACATTACACGATACTTATGAAAGGGAAGGTTAAGGCTGCAGATTTAGAGGCTGTAGCTAATGAAAATTTAAAACTTATGGATAGATTATTAGAATCAAGAAAAATAGATATTTCAAATATAGAGGCTACAAAGTCACCCGAAGCATTATTAGCATATATGAATGGGAGCCCCTATGGTAACTGGATTATAGGGCAGTATGCCCATATGTCAAAAGAAAATCGAAGCACCTTTATTAAAGGAATGAATTTAGTACTTCCTTATGTAAAGAATAAAGAAATCTTCATGTCTAATTTAAAATTTTCAGTTAAAAACAATTGGTGTAAGCAATTAGATTATGATTGCTGGATAAATGATTTTATGGCAGTATGCGATGCAGAATGCATTCTAACAGATGAAGGATATAAAATAATTCATAATAAATATGAAAAAGAAATACAGGAGTTTACCTTAGGGCAGGCTCCAGGGATCGTGAGGATGAATTGCTAAATGAACAACTACAATACCCTTATTAATAACCTGGACACACTTGAATTAGTGCGAATTAGAGAGAACATTGATAGATACATAGATATGATGACAGACGGTAGCAAAACACCTGTTGATGCCTTATATGAATTAAGCCAATTAGAAATAAATTTCAAGAAGGATGCTGTAATAAAAGGGAATGTAAAAGTTGCTAATTTTCCGTTTTTAAAAGAAATTGATCAGTTTGACTTTGGATTTCAACCCTCAATAGATAAGGGAAAAATCATGGATTTTATAACACTTAGATTTTTAGAAAAGACGGAAAATATAATATTTTGTGGAAGTCCAGGAGTTGGGAAAACAAATTTAGCTGTATCAATAGGTATTGAAGCGGCTAAGCAACGTAATTGTGTGTATTTTATCACATTCCAGGAACTTATATCACAACTAAAAAAAGCAAGTGAAGAAAACAGGTTAGAAAGAAGAATAAAGTGGTTTTGCCGTTATAAACTTCTTATAATAGATGAACTGGGATATCAAAAGATGAATAATGAGTCTGCCAACTTATTCTTTAATCTTATAGCCAAAAGGTACGAGAAATCTTCTACAATAATAACAACTAATTCTCCCTTTTCAAAATGGGGTGATATTTTTCAGGAGCCAGTATTAACAAATGCTCTTTTGGATAGATTACTGCATCATTGCTCAGTTATCAATATAAATGGTCCATCATATCGCCTTAAAGATCAACTTCAATCAATCACTGCTGAGGAGGGGTAAAAGTACTAAATAAAAATGTAGGTTTTCCTACCATATTATTTTTGAAAAAACCTACATTTTTATATTGACATTTGCATTAAAACATCAGACAAATTGTAAAAATGTAAAACATTGTGTTGACAATTGTGAAGATCCATAATAAAATAACTAGTAATAGTTAAATTCTTTGAAGGGAAGAGTAAGCATTTTAAGATTACTCTCAGCGAGTTAGGGGTGGTGTGAGCCTAACAGGAAATTAAATGCTGAAAGACGTCCTGGAGATGTTTACCTGAAAGCGTAGGTTATTAGGGTAAGCCGGGTTTCACCGTTATATGATTCTAAGTGAACTTTTAAATTTAAGGTTAAAAAGGATGGTACCGTGGGAATATACTCACTCCTGGTTTGGAGTGGGTTTTTTTTATTATCATCTTAAATATGGCAATGCATGGCTATATTGTTTTTAACCAGTGAATTTAGGGTTAATTAGGGTGGTACCGCGAAAAATTCGTCCCTTAGGCATTGAGCTTAAGGGATTTATTTTTTTATAATATGTAAGTATAAAATTGTAATTTAGTAAAGTAGTTTCTAATTAAAATTTTAAATTAACATTGCGCAGTGTTAAAGGGTAAAAAATTTAAATCAGCACATTATTCTATTGATTATGAAGATTTAAGAATAAGTAAATACATTGGTTTAAGTATCAAATTATAAAAGCTACTATTTAACTGAATATAAACTTATTAGAGTAGCGTAAAGTAAGCGATAACCATGAATTTATTAGAGATAGTGTAAAGTGAGATATGAAAAAAATTAGCCTTAAAAAATATGCTCCTTAGAGCTCAAATGGTTAAAATTTTTATATCAAATAGACTAGGAGGAATTTTTATGAAACGAATATTAGTTAAAAATTTATATAATGAAGTTAATAATGAAGTTTGTATTAAAGGCTGGGTGCATAAAATTAGAAAGCTTAGCAAAGTATCTTTTTTAATATTAAGAGATAGAACTGGACTGATTCAATGTGTATTAGGCAATAATGTGGATATTAAAGATCTTAAACTAGAATCAGTTATAGAGATAGTAGGTAAGATTGTAGAGGGCAAAAACAAAATAAGCAATGTGGAAATACAAGTAGGGGAGTTGAAAATTATATCTAAAGCACAGGAAGAGCTCCCAATAGAAGTTAATAAAGAAGATTTGGAGGCCAATTTGGAAACTATACTAGATCATAGGGTTTTAAGCTTAAGACATGAAAAAATAAATAGCATATTTAAAATACAAAGCATTATAGCCCAGGGATTTAGAGAATTTTTAGTTGAAAAAGGCTTTACAGAAATTTTTACTCCTAAAATAGTTTCAGAAGGTGCAGAAGGAGGCACAGCCATTTTTAAAGTTAAGTATTTTGAGAGAGAGGCGTATCTAGCTCAAAGTCCTCAATTTTATAAACAAATGCTGGTAGGCGCGGGATATGAAAGGGTTTTTGAGATAGCTCATGTGTATAGAGCCGAGGAACACAATACAAGCAGACATTTAAATGAATATGTGAGCATGGACTTAGAGATGGGATTTATAGAAGATGAAAAAGAAATAATACAGTTAGAAACGGGTATTTTAAAACACATTATGTTTAAGTTAACCCATAGGTGTAAGGATTTATTGGATAGTTTACAAATTAAACTGCCAAAAATAAAAGAAACTATTCCTTCCATTACCTTTTCAGAAGCCATAAATATATTAGAAAGAGAATATGATAAGTACTGTGAAGAGGGAGATTTGGACCCACAGGGCGAGAAGCTAATATGTAAGTACGCAGAGGAAAAATTAGGCTCAGAATTTTTATTTATAACAGACTACCCAAGAAAGAAGAGACCTATGTACACTATGCCTAAGGGTAAAGAATTTACCCATTCCTTTGACCTTTTATTTAGAGGATTGGAGATTACCACAGGGGGACAAAGAATACATGAACATTCTATGTTAAAGGAAAATATGATATATAAAGGTTTAAGCCCGGATAACTTTACAGCATATATGGAAGTATTTAAATATGGAATGCCGCCTCATGGGGGACTTGCCATAGGATTAGAAAGATTGACTTCTCAGATATTGGGATTAAAAAACGTGAGGGAGGCTTCTTTATTTCCTAGAGATAGAACAAGGATATTGCCGTAGACAAATTTATTTTGCCCATGGGCTTTACAATATAATACTATCATTGTATAATATATAATATAAATCATATTAATGGAATTTGTCTGAAAGGAGACTGTAAAATGATTAATTTAATATTTGGAAACAAGTTGAGAAATAATTTAACAATAAAATATGCAGTCTGCTGTCAGAGAAAGTTCTTATAATTTATTAGCATAAATAATAGAAATTATCCTAATGAATGTGGCTTGTGTTTGTGTGAGTTAAATTGTGTTTAATACAAGCAACATTATATTAATATTTAAAAGTATTAATATTTAAGGATGTTGATGTTTATGAATTGTTTTTTGCTAATACTATATATGTTATTGACCGCAGATATATAAACTGCGGTTTTGTTAATATAATAAAGTTAATTAACCGTGGAGAAATCTACGGTTTTTTATATTTATTTTCAAAGGTTATGCTAAAGGCTGCAGTATGCTTCTAGATATTTATTCTAGGGCAACTGTAGCTTTTTTATAACTAAAATAAACGGGAGCATACAGAGCTTGCTCCTAATTTATAGGGGGGTTATGAAAATGAGAATTTGGATGAGAATACGTTATTTTTAAAAAAATATATTAAAACAATTACAGATTAGTTTATCTGATGGCTACTTAACGTAAAATTTCCATTGTACATTAAATGAGAATGCAGTGGTGGCTATATTCACGGAGAATAATTTTAAGCTTCCTATGAAGCAAAACTTTCCATGAAAAAAGAACTTAGATTATTTACTAAATTTAAATAGGGGTGATTTTATGATACAAGGAAATATTGATGGTATAAGAAAATCTATTTTAGAAAGAATTGAAAATTTATATGATATAAGTATAGATAAATATAGTATTTTTTCTTATGAATTAGTAGATGAAATGAATGATATTAGTAGGATAATAAGAAAGGAAATAAGTGTAGCTATAGATAGAAAGGGAAAAATCCTTAGCGTTATAGTTGGTGACAGTAGAAGCGCCCAGATGCCATTTATTGAGGATAAAGGTAAAAGGCTTAGTGGCATTAGAATAATTCACACTCATCCCAGCGGGAATCCTAAGCTTTCCTCACTGGACATATCAGCTCTTTTAGATATGAAATTAGATGCTATGGTATCCATTGGAGTTAAAGAAAACACTGGTGATGCTAGGGTAAATATAGGTTTATGTGATGTATATGATAAAATTTTAATTTGTAGTGAACTTAAAAATTTGAGTATTAAGCAGGCTATAGATTTTCATTTTATGGATAAGGTTGGATATATAGATAAAATTATCACAGAGATTGAAGTATCTGAGGAAGGAATTGAAAGGGCAATTTTAGTTAGTACAGATAGTGAAGAGAGTTTAGAAGAGCTTCAGGGACTTGCAGAAGCCTGTGAAGTTCTTCCTGTATATAAAGTTTTTCAGAAAAAGAATAGAATAGATTCAGCTTATTATACAGGTCAAGGAAAGGCACAGGAACTTAAGTATTTAAGGCAAATTAAAAATGCAAACCTTGTAGTTTTTGATGATGAATTGTCTGGATCTCAAGTTAGAAATCTTGAAGAAAGGATTGGATGTAAAGTAATAGATAGAACCACATTGATACTGGAAATATTCGCAAAGAGGGCTAAAAGTAAGCAAGCTAAATTACAAGTGGAGCTAGCTATACTTAAGCACAGACTTTCAAGATTAAGAGGTTTTGGTGCTGATCTTGATAAGATAAAAGGTGGTGTAGGTACAAAAGGAGGTGTAGGTTCAAGAGGTCCTGGTGAAAAGAAACTTGAAACTGATAGAAGGCACATAGAAAAAAGAATACAGGACATTAAGGAGGAGCTTTTGAGAATAGCTTCCAATAGAGCAGTTCAAAGGGAGAATAGAAACAAGGGAAGCATAAGTAAGGTAGCGTTAGTTGGGTATACTAATGCTGGAAAATCAACTTTACGTAATAAGCTTTGTGAAATTTCATCTTGTAATAATAAATTAAAGAATGAAGTTTTTGAGGCAGATATGCTTTTTGCCACACTAGACACCACTGTAAGAGCTGTAGTTTTAAATGACAATAGAAAGATTGCTTTGTCAGATACTGTTGGATTTATAAGTAAACTTCCTCACGAATTAGTGGAAGCTTTTAAGTCAACTTTAGAGGAGGTTATAGAAGCAGATGTTCTTCTGCATGTGGTGGATGCTTCAAGTGAGGAAGCTTTAGAGCAGATAAAAGCTGTTAATGATGTGCTAGGAGAGCTAAATGTACTACACAAAAATATCATAGTTATTTTGAATAAAATTGATAAAGTTTCTATAGCTAATTTAGAATCTTTAAGAAGTTTTTTAAAGGATCAGAAGGTGGAGGAGGTAAGTGCTATAACTGGTAAAAATCTTAATTTACTGTTAAAAACCATAGGAGAAGAAATTCCAGTAAAGCTTATCCAAAAGGAATTTATTATTCCTTACCATGAGCAGGCTATGGTTTCTATGCTTCATGAAAACTGCAATATTGTAAATGAAGATTATAGAGAAGAAGGAGCTTATATTAAGGCGCAGGTGTATGAAGAAATATATGAAAGATGCAAAAAATTTGAGGTTTAAGGTACATGAAAAGAAATAACAAATCGAATATGCTAGTAGTTATTTAAATGTGCCTAACTTGTTTACATTTTAAATTATTGCTGTATAATTAAATAGTGATATATTATTTACGTTATAGAATTTAATTAGTTATACAGCTATGTTTATTTTAACAGGAAGTTTGGAGTGAACATTGATAATTTTGGTAAGTTTGTTTGGATATATTGACAAGAAGCGCTCACTTCAACTAAGTAAGTAGGGGTAATTTATAAAGTTGTAAATAGTATATGATAGGAGGAATTTGCATGAATACTATTATAGAAAATATTAAAAAGAGAAGAAGCATAAGAGATTATAAGAAAGAACAAATAAAAGAAGAAGAATTGCAGGCTATATTGGAAGCTGCTATCTATGCTCCTTCTGGTTGTAATGCTCAATCATGGCACTTTACTGTTATTCAAGACAGAGAACTAATAAATCTTATGAGCAATGTGGCAAAGGAAAAGTTAAAAACTTCTTCAGATGAAGGTTTTAGAAATATGGCAAATAATAAAGATTTAGACTTAACTCATGGAGCGCCAACTTTAGTGGTAGTATCAGGCAGACAAGATGCTTATTCACCATTAACTGATTGTTCTGCCGCCATACAAAATATGCTTCTTGTAGCGGAAAGTTTAGATATAGGTTCTCTTTGGATAGGACTTATTGGACTTTCTTTTGACCATGAAGAGGTGGCTAGAAAACTAAACATTCCAGAGGGATATAAGCCTTACTATGGAGTTGCCTTTGGTTATAAAGGTTCTGGAGAAGTTAGAGCTCCTAGAAGAAAAGAAAATGTTATAAGCTATATTAGATAACTGTTAATTAGTTATATCATATATAAGTGAGAAGTAACCACTTTGAAAAATCTTCAAGGTGGTTATTTTTTTTGCTGGTATTGGATTGAATATAAAAAATTAAAATTAAGAAGGAAATGTTAAGGAGGAAAAACTTGTGGGAAAATCTATATCAATAGGTTTAAGTCAAATATTTAGTGATAAAAAATTTTATAAAAACACTTTTAGGCTGTCGCTGCCTATAATTATTCAATATCTAATAGTGTCTTCTTTAAATATGCTAGATACTGTTATGATAGGAAGGGTAGGAGAAGTAGAACTAGCATCTGTGGGTATAGCCAACCAATATTATTTTCTTTATAGTTTAATAGTAATGGGTATAAGTTCAGGTTGTGCTGTACTTATATCACAGCTCTGGGGAAAAAGAGATAAGGATAATATAAAAAGAGTATTAGGCATTGGTATAGTAAGTGGGACGGTTATAACCATTTTATTTTTTATAGTAGCTTTATTTATACCAGGGAAAATTATTGCAATATTTAACAAGGATACAAGGGTAATAAAGTTAGGAGCAGACTATTTAAAAATTGTATGTTTTAGTTATATTTTCACTACATTTAGTTTTAATTATGCTACAGCATTGAAGAGTATAGAAAATGCTACTGTTCCAATGTTAGCTAGTTTAATGGGACTTATAGGCAATGGAATTTTAAATTATATATTTATATTTGGAAAGCTAGGATTACCTGCCATGGGAGTTAAAGGGGCAGCGCTGGCTACATTAATAGCAAGAATTTTGGAATTAAGTGTTTTAATTATCTATGTATACGGGAAAAAAGGAATACTTGCAGTAAGGATAAAAGATATAACTTCTACTACATATCCTTTGTTTAAAAATTTATACAAGATAGTAATTCCTGTAGTTGTGAATGAAGCTTGCTGGGGGCTTGGAAATGTAACTTATTCTGTGATATATGGAAGAATAGGTACTAAGGCTACCGCAGCTATACAAATCTGCAGTACAATATTTAATTTTTTTATGATAATAAACTTTGCATTAGGTAATGCTTCGGTAGTAATAATAGGAAAGGAAATAGGAGCTGGAAGAGAAGAAAGAGGAAAGTTATACGCTAAACGAATATGTGCCATTTCTTTAGGCGTTGGAGCTATTTTATCTCTTGTTTTATTTATTACATCACCATGGTTACTTTCTGTATTTAATGTTTCTAGTGAAGTAATTAAGAGTGCACTATACATCCTATACATATATTCTGCTATATTTACCATTAAGACATTTAACTTCATAATAATAGTAGGTATATTACGTGGTGGTGGAGATGCTACTTATGGAGTATATGTCCAAGCTATTACTCTATGGTGTATAGGGATACCAGCAGCTTTTATAGCAGCATTTGTATTTAAATTACCCGTTCATATAGTTGTGTTAATGTCAATGATAGAAGAAGTAGTTAAAACTGTAATAGTATTAAGGAGATTTATATCAAATAAATGGATTCATAATGTGGTGAAAGATATATAAAATATGAATTTAGTATGGAATTTACATATAATTGGGCATGTAAAAATAGTTTATGATAAATAACATTAGTATGATTATTCTAGAAAAAGCATTACATTACCTGAACTATGAAATTTATCCGGAATGACTTGCATAAGAAACAAAGAAACTGTTTAAATTTAATTTTAGAAATTCTTAAATTAAATTTATTGTTCCGAGCTCTTATGCAAGTCTTGGAGGAGAAATTTTATAGTTCCACCACATTATATATTTGCCAAAGTTCCTTTTGAAATTTGTATTATTTTTGTATTATTATAGTTATATTTGAAACAATTCTTTTATTTCTTCTTCACTCATTTTTCCTAAAACATTCACATCGGAAGCATTTTCAATAGTCATATTAAAAATATCTTTTTTCTTTTCTTGAAGCTTTTGAATTTTTTCTTCTATGGTACCTTTAGCTACTAGTTTTATAACTTCTACGGTTTTTTTCTGACCAATTCTATGAGCCCTGTCAGAAGCTTGATTTTCCACAGATGGGTTCCACCAAGGGTCAAAGTGAATAACTGTGTCTGCTCCAGTTAAATTTAAGCCTGTACCACCAGCTTTTAATGATATTAAAAAAACGCTGCATTTTCCTACATTAAACTCATTTACCATATTGATTCTATCTTCACTTTTTACAGAACCGTCTAAGTACATATAGTTTATATTTTTATTTTTTAATTCTTCAGCTATATTTTTAAGCATTGATGTAAATTGAGAGAATACCAAAACTCTATGGTCTTCTTCTAATATATTGTCTAATATATCTAAAAGTGCTGTTACTTTAGAACTTTCTCCTTTATAATCTTGTACGAATATTGCTGGGTCACAGCAAATTTGTCTTAGTCTTGTTAAAAGTGATAAAATTTTAAATTTGCTTTTATTAAATCCCATTTCATTTATGTTCTCATCAATTTCATTTTTAAAGGAATTAACGTAGGAAGTATAAAGTTTCTTTTGTTCATCACATAAATCTACAATAACTGTATGTTCTATTTTTTTAGGAAGTTCTTTTATAACATCATTTTTATGTCTTCTAAGAATAAAAGGTTTTATATGGTTATTCAGTTCTTTTAATGCCTCTTCATTTTTGTTTTTTAGTACAGGGTTTTCATATAGAGTTCTGAATTTAGTGTGGTTTAAAAGGTATCCTGGCATTATAAAGTCAAATATGGACCAAAGTTCTGTAAGAGAATTCTCTATAGGGGTACCAGTTAAGGCAAAACGTCCCTTAGCTTTTAAGTTTTTTACAGCATGGGCACTTTGTGAATGAGGATTTTTTATAGCTTGTGCTTCATCTAAAAAACAGTAACTGAAAGCTATAGCTTTATATTCATCTATATCTATTCTTATAAGAGGATAAGAGGTAATTATCACATCAAGATTATTAATATTTTTCATTTTTTCATATCTTAAATCTTTATTACCACACATAACTTCTACCTTAAGCTCAGGAGCAAATTTTTGTATTTCATTTTCCCAGTTATACACAAGGGAAGTTGGGCATACCACTAGAGAAGGATTAACTTGATCATCATTTTCTCTAGAAGCAATAAATGCAATAGCTTGAAGAGTTTTTCCAAGACCCATCTCATCAGCTAATATACCTCCAAAGCCATAGTGTGCTAAGGTTTTTAGCCACTTAAATCCTGTTTTTTGATAATCTCTTAGCATGTTTTGTATGTGACTTGGAGCTTTAAAATCACTTTCATGAACTTCCTTTATATTATTTATGGTTTCTCTAAATTTATTGTTTTTTTCAACTTCCACAATTTCATTGTCTTTAAATTTTTGGTCTAAATATAAGGCGTTATATTTACTTAGCAGAATTTTTTCAGACGAAAGTTGAGAGTTTTTAATCCCTAAGTAATCAATGGTGTTGGTGAAATCTTCGAGAGCTAAAGAATTTAATAGTACAAAGCTTCCATTTTTTAATTTATGATAGTTCTTTTTAGTTTTTATACTATTAAAAATATCTACTAGTTCGTTATTGTCTATATTATCCATATTAAAAGAAATTTCTAGAAGGTCATCATCATTTATTCTTAAAGAGGATTTTATACTAGAAGAACTGTGAACTTTCATATTTTTAAAATCGTCAGAGTAAAACAAGTTGCTTGTATTTTGTAGACTTGTTATACCTCTATATAAGAAGTCCACTATAGCTCCTTCATCCTTAAGAATTAGGAAAGTGTTCTCCTTTTGAAAACCGTGTTTCTTTAATAGATTTAAGATTTCTAGTTCTTTTTTATTTTCTCTTATAATAATAACTTCACTATTATTTTCTTCATTTAAAGGGTTTATTTTATGTATGCCGTATTTAAATTCTAAATTGGCAATTATATGATTATCAATTTTATCTAGATATATATTACTTTCTAAAGGTTCTTTAAGTATATAATCTTTTATTTCATCTTTAATTTGAATTGTTGAAGTTATATTTTTTACAAAAGGTATTATGTATTCTGAAAAATCTCCCCAGCTGCTTCTAGGTATTACTATAGGATTTTTCTTTAAAAATTTATTGTGAAAGGGTATGTAATGGTTAATTTGGATTTTGCTTGGTGCATATATTTTATCTTTACATAAAAAGTACTTCCCATCACTAGTTAGTGGCAAAAATGGGGGATTTTTTTGAAGCAATAATATATTTTTATGATTTCCACTTATCTGTAATTCTATAGGTAAATTTTCATGAACTACATTTACATTTTCAAAAGTTTTATTGTTAAGTTTAAAAGTAAAAATGTGATTATCTAAATAGGAAAGAAGTCTTTTAAACTGTAATTCATTTAAAGAAACTTGTTTGCCTTTGAAAAATTTCACAGAATTATTGTAGTAACTTAAATTTGAGCTAATGCTTGTTTGAGTCTCATATATTTCTTGAATTAAGCGAATAATTTTTTTATCCTCTGACTTAAAGGTATGGCAATGAGGATCGTATGTAAAGCCTTTGCCAAACTCTAAGGTTTCTAATGAATTAACCGCTTCTATAAATTGCTTCATATTTTTAACTACATATTTTTTATGTTCACCTATTTTTAATTCAATGGAAAATTCATCAGGGTGACAGTTATATTTATCTACAGCTAGTATTATGTCTAGTGCTAGTTCTTTTTTATTTAAAATATTATAATCTAATTCCTGTTTTATTGAATTTACAAAAGAAGTAATATCAATAGATTCAGTATTAATTTTCTTTCTATTTTTTTTTGCATTACTTATATCTATGTATTTTAAAAGTAATGCTACTGTGTGTTTACACAAGCCTTCGTATTTTGTAAAGGCTTCACAGTTACAAAAGCAACTGGAAAGGTTTAGTTTTTCCTCATGTTCTTTAAGAAGCACTGCAATGCAATTATAAGTTTTATAATTGGAATCTTTTACATTGGCAAAGATTCTTTGACATGGGTTACCATAATCATCTTCTATATCCTCTATAGAAAAGTTTGATATTTTATTTTCTTCATAATATTCTTTCCCCCTTTGAAAGGTAGAACTATAACATAAATTTTTTAAATCTTCCTTAGAAAAATTAATCATAAAAAGCACCTCATATGGTTTTAGTATATACTTTAGATTATATCAATATTTGAGAAATTATAAACAAAAGAATATTAAAACAGTAGATATTTCTAATTAACTACAATAGAAATTTCATAATTCAAGTAATGTAATGCTTTTGTGGGATAATCATTTAATGTGTATTAATGCTAGTAAAGCTTACTAATGATATTTCAAATTATTTTTGGTATAATATATTTATAATGCAATGTATGTGTAGATATAAGAGTTTAGTATATTAATGGCATTCAAATAATTTTATTGAATGCCTTGTTTTTGTATATATATTCCAAAACCTAATGAGAAAGACGGTGGTTTTATGTTAACATTAAGGAAGATGATGGAGATTTCCAGATTTTATGATTTTGAAGTATTAGCCGGAGAAGAAGGATTAGGTAGAGAAGTGAAATCTGTAACAGTTATGGATGCTCCAGACATATACAACTGGATGAAGGGTGGAGAATTTTTAATTACTACAGGATACTCTATTAAGGATAATCCTAAATATATAGAGTTTTTAATTAAAAAATTAAATGAAAAGGGCGCTGCTGGATTAGGAATAAAACTGGGAAGATTTATTAGGGAAGTCCCAGAATCTGTGGTTCATGTAGCCAATGAGCTAAGATTCCCTTTGATACATATTCCCGTAAAATATGCTTTTGTAGATATAATAAACCCTGTATTATCTAATCTTGTAAATGCACAATCTAGAAAACTTATGTATTCTGAAAAAATACATAAATCATTTACTCAACTGGTTATAAGTGGGGGGAACACCCAGCAAATAATAGATACTCTTGAAGATATATTAGAGATAGACATAATATTTTATGATTTATATTTCAATAAATACTATTTTGGGAAAAATAATGATAAATTAATAAAGAAAATGCAAAATTCATCTTTGGAAAATATGTTGAAAGAATATAATTATTACACGGTTTCTATCCATAAGCAAAATTATGGATATATATTTTTGATGCATGATATAAACAATGAAACCTTAAAGGAATATGCAGAGATAGCTTTAGAACATGCAGCAACTGTACTTAAACTTAATGTACAAAATAAAATATCAAATTTGCAAGTTGAAAGAAGATATAGAAGTGAATTTGTACAGGATATAATAATGAAAAATATAAAGTCTATAGAAGAAGTAAAAAATAGAGCTAAAATCTATGGATGGACCTTTGACAGTGGATTTCTTTGTTTGATTGTAGATATAGATAACTATAAGGCTCAGTACATAAAAATGAATAAAAAATATTATAGCGGGACTTTAGAAAATATAAAAGAGCAGATATTTATAACTACTAGGAAAATAATGAAAAAGTATTTTGAACAAAGGGTATATACAACCTTTAGTGATAGCATAGTGTTTTTATTAGAAGCATTTGAAGGGGATAATGAAAAATTACAAAAGAGTTTAGATAATATCTGCAGTGAAATAAGAAAAGAAATATTAAGGGTAAATGGTTTTACTGTTACCATAGGCATAGGAGAATATAAGACATCTATAATGGATATGCATGAAAGCTTTAAGGAAGCTCAAAAGGCTATAAAGCTTGGTAGGATTATGTATAATAAAAATAAAACCATATTTTACAATAAATTAGGTATATACAAATTGTTATCTAGCATATATTCCACTCAGGACGCTTGTGAATTTTGCAGAGAAAAATTAAAAAATATTATAGAATATGACGCAAAATATAATGGTAATTTTACAGAAACTTTAAAATGCATAGTTAAAAATGATTGGAATTTAAAAAGTGCATCTAGGGATATGTATATACACTACAATACAATAAAGTATAGGTTTAATAAGATAAATGAAATATTAAATATTAACTTACAAAATCAGGAGGAAAAACTCAATATAGCTATAGCATTAAAACTTTTGGATATGCAGGAGTGATGATGAAGTTGTTATAGGTGGACAATAATTGTCCACTTTTTTCGTCCTCGAAGTACGAAGTAAAACAATATAAATTATGATACTATAAAATCATCAATTAGAAATGACTTTCATGCGTTAACTGGCCGGTTACGTTATTTAATTTGTAAGTTAATAAATATTGAAAGGGGAACTTAGATATGTATGAAAATAAAGTTGGGACACTTCCAGATATATTAGCTTCAGCTAAATGTAACAAATTACATGATCCTATTGGAGAATTACCATGTGGTGGAAGGCTTATATTGAAAGCAGGTCTTGTAGTAGATCCTAAAAATAATTTAGAGGAAGTTAAAGATGTTGTTATATATGGAGATAAAATTCAAAGTATAGAAAATGATATAAAGCCAGAAAAGGGTGATAGAGTTATAAATTGCGAAGGGCTTATTGTGGCTCCAGGACTTGTAGATATGCACCTTCATTTAGGAGATTTATTTGAGGTGAGTACAGAACCTATTAAATGTGCAGTAGAAGACGGTGTTACAATAGGACTTTCACCAGGAGCAGGAAATACTTTTATGGCACCAGCTTTATTGGGAGCAGAAGTAGATAGAGGTTTGCCTATAAATATAGGACTTTATTTAGGAGCTGTTAATGTACTTGGAACTATGCTTTCTGTGGAGGAGTTAATACAGCTTTTTAGAGGAGAACTTAATGAGGAAGTATCTATTAGAAAAATGACTAGAAATAGGATAACTAATACTACTGCTCCTTTGACAGTAGGTATTAAAGACCACATGGGACACTTTATAATGAGTGATGAAAATATAGAAAAGATATTTGAAATAACTTCTAAGGCAAAGTTAATATATATGTCTCACACTCAAGATCCTGCCCATGCAGAAAGATTAGTTTCATTATCTAAAGGAAGACCAATACATTTAGCTCATGCTACTGCTGCTGGATGTGGAACTCATATGGGAGCAGCAGAAGGAATGGCTAGAGTTATAGAACTTTGCAAAAATGATCATGTAACTGGCGAGTTTGTAACTACTATGCTAAGAGCAGGAAAAGGCAGTAGGGAAGGACTTCAATTGCCTAAGGAATCACAGAAATTAGCTTATGATGCACTACATGAAGGAATAGTAAAAGTGTTAATATCAGATGGTCAAAATGAAGCAACCATGAAAGGCTTCGGAGATACTAGAGATAATATACCTGCCATAATTGAACTAAGTGAAATGGGAGTATTAACATTAAAAGATGCAGTAGCTTGTATGACTTGTAATCCAGCTAAATTAATAGCAGATAGAACAGGAAATCCATGGTGGGAAGAAGCTATTGGACACATTGGAGTTGGAGCAAATGCTAATATAACTGTATTGGATCCTAATGATAAACTTGCTACTTATACAATAGTAAATGGTCAGGTTGTAGCTTTTGAAAATAGAATTGTAAGAAGATCACAAGGTGCAGGTGGCTGGGTAAGCAAGTTTGGAATGGTAAAGAGAACAGGAGTAGGAGATTTAGCTGCCTTCTCTTATATTAAATAATTAACTTAGGCACATTCAAAGAAATAACAAGTCAGTATGCTAGTCTATTTTGCGTCATACTGCGTCATCAGAACCTGCCGATAGTCTTACTATCAACAGAAACTGTTTCCTTGTCTGACACAAAATATACCAGCATCTTTGACTTGTTATTTCTTTTCATGTACCTTAAATGGAGATGACACTGTGGCACAGAGAATAAATTCTACAATAAATTGTGTTTGCTATTAAATTTCAAATCAATATATTGTATGATTAAACCACAAAAAGGTACAATGCGATGGAATTATGAAAGTCATTCCAGAGAAATTTCATAATTCAAGTAATGTGATGATTTTTGTGGGATGATCATTGTATACGAATTTCTTAATGGGACAGCGTCATCGTGGCAGCAGATAGGAGAGAAAAATATGTTTAGATCAGATTTAGAATTGAGAGAAGAGGCTTGTAAAATTCTCAAAAAATTAATAAGAACTAAAAGTGTAAATACTCCTGGGGATGAAATGGACGTAGTAAAGTTAATACTTTCTTATTTTGAAGGCTATGATGTAAAATATACAATATTGGACCATGGAAACAATAGAGGATCTTTAATATTAGAAATTCCAGGAGAAGATAATTCATCACCTGTAGCATTTATAGGTCACATAGATACTGTACCTATAGGTGATGAAGGAGCATGGAAATATCCACCTTTTCAGGGGGTTGTAGAAGGAGATTACATGTACGGAAGAGGCACTTCGGACATGAAGGGCGGAGTATGTGCAATGATTCTTACAGCTAAGTATTTATTACAAAATAAAAATAAAATTTTGCCTCCTAGAAAGATATATTTTTGTTTTACAGCAGATGAAGAAAAAGATGGCATGGGAATTATGGCAATAAAAAAAGCTGGTATTATAAATGACGTAAAAGAAATAATAATAGCTGAACCTTCATGCCTTAAACTTGGAATATGTGAAAAGGGAGCTTTGTGGTTAAATATAAAAGTTAGAGGTAAGGAAGCACATGCATCTATGCCGCACTTGGGTATAAATGCCATTGAAATTATGGTTGAATTTATAAAAAGATTAAAAGAAAGCATAGATATGGATTCTTTTAATAAATATCTTGGACATTCAACAGTTGCTGTAACCAAAATAGAGGGAGGAGTAAAGACAAATATTATTCCTGCTTTTGCTGAGGCTTCTGTAGATATAAGAGCTATTCCAGGAATAATTAATCAGGAAGTATTAGAAAAAGCTGAAGAAATAGCAAAGAGTTTAATAAAAGAAAAAGATGTTTCTATAGAATTAGAAGTGGAAAATAACAGACCAGCATTAGAGATTGAGGAAGAACACGAATTTTTAAATAAGTTTAAAGACATATATAGTAATTTAAATTATAAATTGGATTACAAGGGCATAAATTTTTATACGGATGCATCTCAAATTATACCGGATTTGGACATGCCTTTTGTAATATTAGGGCCTGGCGATGATTCATTGGCTCATCAAAGAAATGAGAGAATAGAGATATCAACTATACCAAAAGCTGTAGAAATATATATAAATTATATAATGTATCATGCGAAAAAATAGGTTATACAGTTTTAATACTATATTTTTCAGTAAGAAATATATGAATTATATAATGTAACATGAAAAAATAGTAGGAGGTAAATTTTATGGGTAGTAACAATAATAAGGCTTACAATAGATTTTTAAGTAAACCTGTGGGTTCTCATATAGGATTTTTAATAACTATTGCTTTGGCTTTTGCTTTATATTTTGGTCTTGTAAATATAAAAGTAGTTGGGCAATGGTTTCCATACAATCAAGTGGTTAGTAATGCTAATAGCAGTATATTTTATAAATTTATTTGGTGCATAATGAATTTTACTGAAGCAGAGTTTTTTGCAGGAGTTATGGCATCTTTAGGAATAATAGTTGGAGGATTTATAGCTTGGAGACTGGATGTAAAGGATTCAAAATATGCAGGATTTAATGTATGTTATGGGACAAATCAATTTCCTTGGGTATTTGCATCACAGGTACTATCAGTATTTATAGCAGTTTTTGTTTTAAATTACACTCATTTATTTGCAGGAGGAAAGTATACATGGCTTCCAACTTTTATAACAATAGTGGGAGTTCCACCAGCTATAATGCTTCTTTATGGTCCTAGTATAAAGGCTTTGTTTACAGGTTCTATTTTAGGAGGGTTATTATCCTTCCCAATAGCTTTTTGGATAATGACAAAAATAATACCTGTGTTAAATGTGCCAGGAGTGGTTTCTAATGTATTAACTATGGCTATTACAGGTATAGTAGTTATAGAAATATGTGAGACACTGCCATGGATGGAGAAAAAGCCATGCAAACCTATAAAGAGAAAAACAGTAAACTTAAGTGATGAAGAAAAGTTAAAATCTATGTCTAAACCTACTTGGTTTATTAGAAGGGTTTTAGCAGATTTTTCAGAAGCGCAATTCTATGGTAATGAAATTCCAGGATTATTAGCAATATTGGGTGTAAGCATAGATTGGATATTGAATTCTGGACATGCTGCTTATGGTTCAGGAGCAGTGCCAGCTATACTTCTATCACAAATAATAGGTTCAGCAGTAGGTGTGTACATATATTTTAATAAATATTATAAAACTGGTTGGTATGCTACTTTTGTACCTGTAGTTAGTGTAGGACCTGCCTGTGTACTTATGTTTGGAGCTAGTATACCGGTAGCGGTACTTTCAGGAGTTCTAGGTGCAATAATAGGACCTCCACTTGCTGAATATTTAGTTAAAAAGCTGCCTTCAGAGCTTCACCCAACTGTAGGAAATGTAACTTCTATGGCAGCAACTACTATAATGGTATCTACTATAATGGCTGTTATATTTTAACATAGATAGGTTGCAATTAAACATAGACATGAGGGATGTTGGTTGCATTAGTGATTTAAATTGTACCCTTTGTCAAGCGTACATCAAGCTTTCATAGTTTATTGAAATGTTTTAATTGAATATAATTCAAAATGGGCTGCCGCATTAAGGAATTCACATGCAATATATTGTTTTGCAAGTTTAAAGTTAACATAATATATTGTAAGATTTATTCTTAGTGCCACAGCCCCTTTGTAATCAACTTGATTTGCTATTTGAATAGTAAGTTTATTATTTTATTGTTTTTAGATTCCTCTAATAAGTTTTTCAAATTGTATGGATGATCAGTTATTATGTTGTCAACTCCTAAATCAATTAGTTTGGTCATGTTTTTTTCATTATTAACTGTCCAAACATGAACTTCACGTCCAAGAAGATGAGAATTGTGAATAAATTTTTCTGTAGCATTATCAGTTTCAATGCTATAGAAATCCACATCTAAGTTAGACATATCTTCAATTACTATATATACAATGGTACCAATTTTTATAGTGGGATCTAGATTTCGTACTTTTTTTAGGCTTTCATAGTTTACAGAAGATATTATGCATTGATCTTTAAAGTTTTCTTCTTCTAAAATTTTTAATACTTTTTCTGATAGCTCTGGGTCATGACCGTTGGCTTTAAGTTCAATATTTAATTTAATTTTACCTTTGCATAGTTTTATTGCTTGTCTTAAAGAAGGTATTTTTTCACCTCTAAATTTTTCACCAAAAGGATTTATGAATTTTTTACCAATACTATAATATTTAAGTTCATCGTAAGTTACATCCCATATATTTTTGTTTATTCCCGTTACTCTTTTTAAATTAGTATCATGTAACAGCACCACTTCTCCATCTGCAGTTTCCTGTACATCTATTTCAGCATAATCAGCTCCATTATTTATGGCGTATTGCAGTGCACTTAAGGAATTCTCTGGTGCATATATAGGAGTGCCTCTATGAGCAGTTATATGTACAGCATTCATTTTTACACTTGAATAGTAAGTAACTAATAATATTATTGTAAATAACATTATTAGTGCAGAACAAGTTATTATAATAAAGATATTATTGTGTTTAAGTTCTTTAAAAGACGAAGGAGTATTAATACCATATTCCATATAGTCACTTAACTTTGAATCATAGTCATTTACTTCAATAAAATAGTAAAGTCTTGTAATAATTATTATATTTATAGGTATGGCGAATATTGATACTAAGAACATAATTATAGAAGAAAAAACTGAAAAAAGTGAAAGCGAAGTCAATACTGGGAAAGAATTGAAACCAGACTTTTTCATAAAAGTTACAAAGGCTAGTCCTATTATAAAAAATAAAATAAGTGTACATGAGATTATGAATACATATAAGAGTAAAATTATACCTGATATATTCCAAAGTTTACTTTTACACATATTTTTGCTTTTTATAAGTGAAGTTTTAAAATCCAAACCCTCTATAATGGATATATGAATAGCAAATATATTTTTAATTAAATACATATAGGATGTTATTATTATAGTTAAAATAATAAGTATTTTTAGTGGGGTGTTAACTAATATATTTGCAAAAAAAGTTGGTAAATAAGCATTTAATATTTTAGGGCTTATAATCATAAATAGTAATGACAGTATAATGCATATATGTAGAAAGAGCTGAACCAAGAGTATTTTAATCACTTTAGAAAAGTTTTTTAATATAGCTCCAAATACCTTTGAAAGTTTAAATTTATTTCCCAAATATATATTTTGTGATAGTATAACCAATCGTACTACATCGGTGGTTAGTAAAAAAACGTTTATAATTACCAGTATTAATATAGTCCAAAGTCCAGGAATGCTAAATGAAAATTTTAACAATATATTATTAGTAAGAACTCTTTTTTCACTTAGATACATAAAGAGATTTATAATTATAGACAATAATGGAATTAGTATGAAAAAAAGTACTAGTTTATATAGAAACTTATATTTTATATTTAATATGAAACACTTTTTAAAATCATTAAAAGTATTTTTAAATAATTTTTTGAATAAAAATTCGTAGTTTCTTTTTATTTCTGTAAATCTCAATTGAAGTCACCTGCCTTACGCTTATTATAACCATATATTTAATGAGGAACAATATACTTAGTCATCAAAAAAAATTTCAGACTAATTCATATATAATCAAGAAAATAATTTGGAGGTTAGAATAAACTGAGGTTAATTTTAGAAAAAGTTGAGAAAATATAGTTTCTATAGAATAGTGCAGATATATAAAGTATTTTTTCATTTGCAGACAATAAGGACAACTAAATGATTAGTTGCCCTATATTGTTTGAAACTCCATGTTTTTTAGCATGGATGTGTATAGTTTGCAATGATTTTAACTCTTATATCTAGAGGTGAGCATAGATCATTGTCAGGAAGAATAAAGCTAAATCTTCTATTGGTATCTACACATGGTGAACTTGTATTAGTAGATTTATTTTTGTCATATATTAAGTTGTCTTCTTGTGCACTGCAAGGACATCCTTGGTCTAAAGTAAATGTTTGAGATTTAAATGCTAATACTGTATTGCATTTGTCCAAAATTATACATCCTACAGTTAACTCATGTCCAGGACACACATTCTTTAAGCAAACATTTACCTGCAATAACCTTGATGCGTTAGCCACGTTAGTAGGATCTAATGTAGCACTTTTACAAAGTTCACATGGATCAAAATGGATACAGCTATTATCATCGGCTTTGTTACAAAAATCAGAAATGGTACATGAATTTATATTAGGAAAACTTTTGTTTTCACTATTTTCTTCAAAAACTCTATTCATATAATTACCCTCCTACTATTTATTAAATTGAATAATACTAGATGTCTATAATTACATTATATTAATAGGAGTTATATAAGGTTACTACATATTTTTAGCTTTTATTTAATATGTTCTTCGCCAGTATTCATGTCGTATTCTATATTTAGATTTATAGAGTTTTCTTTTTGATCTTTTGAAGTATTTTTTAAAGAAGTATATATAATTTCAGTGGGAACTTGCAAATTATCTTTTAAATAAACATCTATATTTTCCATAGGAATTTGCAAATTATTTTTTTGAGTAGTATCTATGTTTTCTACGGGGATTTGCAAATTACTTTTTGAAATAGTATCTATATTTTCTATAGGGATTTGTAAATTACTTTTTGAAGTAGTGTCTATATTTTCTATATGTGTTTGTGAATTATCTTTTGAAGAAACATTGATATTTTCTTTAGATGAATTATTGTTATTTAAAATTGTACATATCACCATTAATGTTGATATAGAAAAGCTTTTTTTGTTTATATGGTTAATAAAAGCTTCTTCAATAAATATAGCAGGTGTTAAATTAGGGGTACCAACATGTTCTATGGGTAAAATTTCAGATAATGGTCTGCTAAATTCTGTATAATATATATTTTTTGAATATAAGTTTGATTTAAAAAATACCCTTAAATTTAAAAAGCCTTCAATAAAAATTTTACTTTTACCATGAGTGAATATATGTTTCCAATTACTAATTGTTGCATTAAACGAAAGCTCCAATATTAGTTCTATGTTGGGCTTATTTTCAGGAAGAGTTATGTGATAAGATTTACAAATTTCTTTACAAGGATATTGAATATTATAATTATCCAGTTCTTTTTGGGATATTAATCCATTTATCTTTGTAGCATTATTGTCCATATAAATGCTCCTTTCATATTGGATTTATTCATAATTAATTTTGAATTAGCTTGATGTATATTTTAACTATGAATAATTAATTGTAAGTGATATAAAATTCACTACTATTTTATGCTATGAATCTGTTGTAATATATGTTACTATTACTATTCTGTGTGATTGATAGTAAGTCTATTAAACCTAAAAATAAAATGTATAGGTTTATAAATTTTGCTTCTAAGGTAGCTATATTTAAGTAATTACAAATATATATTAAAAATAAGATAAAGTATTTAAGAAATAGTACATATAGTTTGTCTTAGGTGGAATTTGGTAAAATAGTATATTATAATATGAGATATATACGGTGTAGGCAGAGAAGTATATATAGATGATTAGAAATCATGTTTACATTATCTGAATACAGTTTGCAGAAGAGTCAGGAGTTAGTTTAGAAAAATTTGAAAACAATTAATATTAATGGGGGGCAGGTATGGGAGTTTCAAAGAGTATCGATAATAGACAGGGAAGGGTTCCTTATGAATATATTCAAAATATATTTAAAAGGCAGGAGCCTAAGGAAATGGAGAAATTTACAGGTGCAATATATGATGAGGAAAGAGAGATTTTTAAATTAAGGCTTATGGGAAAAGATTATTACATAAAGTATCCATCGGCAGATACATTTAATGAAGCTGGACAAGAGATAAAAGGATATACCATTAAAACTATATTTTTAAGATATTTAGTAAATGGAAAAGGTGTCCCGCCTACAGGAAAAGATATAACATATAAAGAAATACCAGGAGGACATACTTATTATCCTAATTTTAGTAGCAGAACCATTGCAAAGTTGGCTAAAGTATTTGGAGACAAATTAGAGTTTTTACAAGAGGTTTTCGAAAAAATGGGAGCTCAGAGAGTAAAAAATGGAGATATGGCATATAGGTTTGAATTTATAAATAATGTGTATATGACTTTTATAGTTTGGCAAGGTGATGAGGAATTTTCAAGTTCTGCAAATATTTTATTTGATAATAATATTATATACTACTTTAATGCAGAGGATTTAGCTGTAGTAGGAGAGGTGGCAATAGAAATAGTAAGAAATGGAGGAGAACTTCCTAAGGGTATGACGCTCTACGAATACGAAGATAAGTAAGGAACGGTTCATTAATTTTATATAATAAAATTAATGAACCGTTCCTTACTTGCATTAGAATATAATATGTGCGATAACAGATATAATTGGAAGTGTTATCAAAGTTCTTTCTATAAATATTATAAATAGTTCTTTAAAATTCACAGGTATTTTGGAACCAATTAGTAATCCGCCTACTTCAGACATATAAATAAGTTGAGTTACAGAAACTGCAGCTATTATAAAAAGTGTAATAGGACTTTTTATAGTACTTGCAGCTATTACTGATGGAAGAAACATATCAGCAAAGCCTACAACTAATGTAGAGGAAGCAGCTTGTGCTTCTGGGATTTGTAATAGCTGAAGTAATGGTATAAATGGCATTCCTAGCCATTTGAAAATTGGAGTGTACTCAGCTAATATAAGAGCTATAGTACCCATAGCCATGACTATGGGAGTAACCCCAAGCCACATATCGAAAACATTCTTAAATCCATCTGTTAAAAATTTACGTACATTAGTATTCTTTTGAGACTTTTCTATTGCTTGTTCAAAGCCCCAATTTAATGCAGAATAACCTTCAGGAATAACCTCGCTAGAAGATTTGTTATTATCATTAAAATAAGTATCAGATTTTCTAGAAAGAGGTGGTATTCTTGGAGTTATTACAGCGGCCGCTATGCCTGATAATGTTACTGTAAGATAAAATGGAAGAAACATATGACCGAGTCCAACTTGTGAAATAACAACTAAACAAAAAGTTATAGATACTGCGGAAAAGGAAGTGCCAATTATGGCTGCTTCTCTTTTTGAGTAATATCCCTCTTCATATTGCTTGCTTGTTAAAAGCACTCCTATAGTACCGTCTCCAAGCCATGAGGTTATACAGTCTATTGACGAACGACCAGGTAGATTAAAAATAGGTCTCATTACTTTAGTTAGTAAAGTACCGAAAAATTCTAGTAGACCAAAATCTAATATTAATGGTAGTAATAATCCTGCAAATAAAAACACTGCAAATAAAATAGGAAGTAAGCTATATAGTAAAAGACCACCAGTATTTTCAGAATATATAACTTTGCTGCCTAATTTAAAAAACGTGCATATAGCTAGAATCATGCCTATAATTCTCGAGATAACCCAAAGGGGTGTAACATCTAAAAGTTTTTTTAAGTAATCATTATTCATTAGGAAACTTGGCTTGAATATTTTTATAATTAGGGTAAAAACACATGATGAGGTTATAAGTATTGTCATTATTAATGGCAAATAGTTTTCTAATGAAGTTTGTATAAATTTAGAGAGAAAAGCAATAGGAATTGTGACCTCTCCTTCTAGTGGAATTGGTGTCATAAATAATAATATTCCAGTTATTGATGGAAATATAAATCTAAGCAAATCCTTTAACGAATATTTTCTTTTTACATTATTTTTATTCATTGAATTCTCCATAAAAACCTCCTTAACATAATACCATGTAAGGTATTAATATTTATACAGCATTTTTTATAATAATACAAAAATGATTATTTTGCAATAAGTTTTAAAACATAATTTGATTATTCCCCAAAAGGCATTACATTACTTGAATTATGAAATTTCATAATTCCATGGCATTGTACCCTTTTGTGGTTTAATCATTTACTTTCTTATTAATTTATATTTTGTTAACAAAGTTGTCACTTAAGTGTCACTGTGTATAAGTAATATATGTTTATCTGATAGATACTTAACGTAATGTGTCTATTTCTTTAAATATATAAAGTAAGATTATTATGTTATGTATTGGACAGTTTTTTAGATTAAGGAGAGTAGTGTTTTTATTAAGTAATTTTTTGCTAAAGCTAAAAATAATTTAGTTAGATTTTTTAAAAATGTCTTTGAAAAAACAAGGAGGGAAAAAGGTGAGTAAAAAAATATCAAAAATAGTTTTTATAAGTGTAGTTGTAATAATTATTGCAGTAGCAGGATGGTGGATATTTAACAAATATAGTAAAGGAAAGAAAGTATCAGTAAATACAAAGTATATAACAGCAACTGCAGCAAAGAGAGATATAAAAGTAAGTGTACAGGGAACAGGAACCGTATTTGCAGATGTTACTAAAGAAATAGTTACTAATAATAATGGTGAAATAAAAGATTTAACTGTTAAAGTTGGAGATAGGGTAAAGAAAGGGCAAGTCATATGTAGAGTTGAAAGTGAGCAGCTAAGGCAACAAATTAGTAATGCTGAAATTAATTTACAAAAACAAAAACTTCAATTGGAGAAAGCTAAGACGGATGAGGAAATTAATTTACAAAACTTACTTGTAAATGAAGCGCAGAAGGATCTAGATTATGCCAATAGTCAAATGAATAAAGCTGTTCTTACGTCACCTATAGATGGAGTAGTAGTGGAAAAAAATAATAACAGTGGAGATGATGTTCAAAGTGGTAAAACAATAATTTCCATAATGGATCCAACATCATTAAAGATTAAGTCATCTATAGATGAATTGGATATTTCTAAAGTAAAAAAAGATCAAAAAGTTCAGATAAGTGCTAGTGCTGTTGAAGACAAGGTATATGAGGGAGTAGTTGATTTTATATCAGAAACAGGAACAAATAATAATAATGTAACAAAATACGATGTTATAATATCTATGAAAAATTATGAAGAATTGAAAATTGGAATGAATGTTAATGTGGATATATTAGTTAATAGTAAACAAGATGCTTTGGTAGTTCCCGCAGAAGCATTAATAGAGAAGAATGGTAAAAAATATATCATGACTGCTGATAGTAATAATATCAATAGTAGTGATGATAGCAATAATAAGAATACCAATAATGATAATAAAGTCAACACTAACGAAACAGAAGCTAATAGAAAAAATCAAAATAATGTAAGTTCCAAGGAAAAACAAAGTGGTCAAATAAGTAATAGAACAAATAGAAAAAGCGAAATATCAAGTTATGATAATTTAGTAGAAGTAAAAACAGGGCTAGAAAATGAAAATTATATAGAAATTTTAGAAGGAATAAATGCAGGTCAAAAAATTCTCATAGCATTACCTGAAAGTAATAATACGAATACTACCAATATGAGGAGCAACTTTGGAGGTATGGGTAATAGAATGGAGATGCCTGGTATGACTAATGAAAGACCTTCAAAATCAAGTAGTGGTAAACGATAAATGAAGGCAGAACCTATGAGTAAAAATATTAATAGTTTACTTATAATTTGTAGTGCCGATTAACAGGGAGGTAGTACTGTATGAATAAAAGTCTTGGAGAGAAATATGTTATAAAAATGAACAATATATGTAAAAATTATAAAATGGGAAAGGGAGAATATAAAGCATTAGAAAATATAGATTTAAATATTAAAAAGGGAGAATTTGTTGCTATAGTGGGTTCCTCAGGAGCTGGAAAAACTACTTTAATGAATATTATAGGATGTCTGGATATACCCACAAAAGGAGAGTATATATTAGATGGGCTAAATACACAGTGTAGTGATGATAAATTAGCTGAAATTAGAAATAACAAAATAGGATTCATATTTCAAAATTATAGTTTGTTACCTAAATTAAGTGTACTAGAAAATGTTGAATTACCTTTAATTTATTTGGGATTAAGTGAAAAAGAAATTAGAGAAAAATCAGAGAGCTGTTTGACAAAGGTGGGATTGAAAACTCATATTAAGCACAAACCATCAGAATTGTCTGGAGGGCAAATGCAAAGAGTTGCCATAGCAAGAGCACTAGTAACAAATCCTCAAATTATTTTGGCAGATGAACCCACTGGGGCCCTTGATAGCAAAACTGGAGAAGAAGTATTAAAAATGTTGAAGGAGCTGAATGAAGAAGGAAATACTATAATTCTGATCACTCATGATAAAGAAATTGCCAATAAGGCAAAAAGAATTATAACTATAAAGGATGGAAAGATAGTATTAGATGTTTTAAACCAGAGCCTAAGTAAAGAGGTGAGCCTATGAAGATAACTAGACTTTTTAAAATGGCTATAAAGTCCATATGGTCCAATAAAATGAGGTCTTTCTTAACTATGCTAGGTATAATTATTGGTATTTCATCTGTAATAGTACTTGTAGGCATGGGAGAAGGGACCAAACAGCAGGTTCAATCACAAATAGAAAAGCTTGGAACAAATTTAATAACAGTTAATATAGTAGGTAAAAGAACAAAAAGTTTTGCAGATGAAGAAATAGATGAATTAAAAAGTAAACCTGGAATAAAAGAAATTGCACCTACACTTACGCAAAATAATATAGATGTTAAGGCAGGAAGTAACTCAGCGAATACAACAGTGGAAGCATCTACACCAGAATATTCTAACATAAGGAAGACATATGTAAGTTACGGTAGATTTCTCAATAAAAGGGATATAGACAATAGATACAAAGTTGCGGTTATAGGAATAGATACAGCAAATGATTTATTTGGAACAACAAATGTAATTGGGAAAGTTGTAAATATAAATGGGATTAATTTTTCTATAGTAGGAGTATTAGAAGCTCAGGGCAGCAGCATGGGTGGTTCTGGAGATGATAAAATAATATTGCCTATAAGCACTGCTCAGCGATTATTTGAGAATACTGACATTAAAACTTTTTATGTAGAAGCAACGGATAAAGATAAAGTAAGTGAAGCTATGAGTTATTTACAATTGTTTTTGAACAAAAAGTTTAATAATGATACAGATAGTTATAGACTATTTGATCAAACCAGTTTGCTTAGTACGGCAAATGAAACAAATAGTAGTATGACAATGATGCTTACTGGTATTGCAGCAATATCACTTATTGTAGGTGGTATAGGTATTATGAATATAATGCTTGTATCAGTTATAGAGAGAACAAGAGAAATTGGAATAAGAAAAGCCATAGGGGCTAAGAGAAGAATTATATTATTACAATTCTTAATGGAATCTGCTATAATAAGCTGCTTAGGTGGAATAATAGGAGTATTAACGGGATTTTTAATAGCTTATTTTGCACAAACTGTTCTTAAAATGACTGTTGTGATATCAAGTAGTGTAGTTATGGGAGCTGTTGCTTTTTCAGTATTTGTTGGAATATTGTTTGGAATGTATCCTGCAAGCAAAGCCTCTAAATTAAATCCTATAGAAGCTCTTAGATTTGAATAAAATAGATTTATTCCTCTGCGAGGTATTTCGTAGAGGAATTTTCTAATATTCCATGTGAATTATAATTAATATAGTATAAAATAGTTAATATAATTGCTTTTGTATATGCAAAAGCAGAAATTGAGTGTAGAACTAGATATAACATGGAGAGTGAATTTATAATGGATACTATTCTTATAGTGGACGATGAGGAAAGAATTAGAAAACTTATTGCAGCATATTTAAAAAAAGATAATTACAATACAGTGGAAGCAGAAAATGGCATGGATGCTATAAAAATTTTAAAGGAAAATCATATTAAACTTATGATATTAGATGTTATGATGCCTGTAATGGATGGATGGACAGTATTAAATGAGGTAAGAAAATTTTCTAGTATACCAGTGATTATGCTTACGGCAAAATCTGAAGATGAGGATGCTTTATTGGCATTTGAATTAGGAACAGATATTTATTTAACTAAACCATTTAGCCCTAAGGTACTTGTTGCTAATGTAAAAGCTTCTTTAAAGAGAACTTATAATTCTCAAATTAGAGATAATAGAGAATGTGCATTTGCAGGTATTCACATAGATAAGAATTCCCATAGGGTAACTATAGATGAAAAGGAAATAAATTTTTCACCTAAGGAATTTCAATTATTAGTTTATTTTATGGAGAATAATAGACTAGTACTTACAAGAGAGCAAATATTGAATGCTGTTTGGGGGAATGATTATTATGGGGATTTGAGAACTGTGGACACACACATTAAACGATTAAGAGAGAAACTTGGTACAAGGGCATATGTCATATCTACCGTAAGAGGATATGGATATAAATTTGAGGTGAAAAATGAAGATTAAAAAGAGTATATCAAAGCAACTTTTTATTATAACGTCTTTATTATTTATTGTTTTTATTATTATAATATTAATTACGCAGACTTTGTTTTTTCAAAAGTTTTATGTTAATAAGAAAAGAAGAGATATACAATCAGTTGTAAGTAAATTTAAGGAAGAATATAAAAAAACTAATACTAATGAAGAAACTAAAAACTTAATAGAAAAGTATCATATGAATAATAATGTTGACATTAGTATTTTAGAATCTTCAGGAAATATACAAATGTGTTTGAGACGGGAATATTTAAAGCCAGAAAAAATAAAAACAATGTATATGAATGAATTTATAAATAACTGGGTACCTAATATTTATAAATTTCAAGAAATTATGACTAAAAATAAGAGTGATATTTATTTAGAAACCCTAAAGGAAAAAGAAGTTCCAAGGAAAAATATAGTTTGTATATGGCCTATTAAAGAAAAAAATCAAATTATATTTGGATTCGATTCACTAGAACCAGTAAATGAAGCTGTGTCTGTAATAAAGGAATTCTATTTATATTTTTTTGTAGTTGCAATTTTACTTATAATAGTTACTTCTTTGATTTATTCTAATATTATAACTAAGCCTTTAGTACAAATAAATAAAACTGCCTTAAAAATGGCTGAATTAGATTTTAATGAAAGGTGTACGGTGAAAAGTGAAAATGAAATAGGAAGTCTTGCTACTACACTGAATTTTTTATCTTACAATTTACAAAAGGCTTTGACATCTTTAAAAGAAGCAAATGCAAAATTAGAAGAAGATATTGAAAAGGAAAGGCAATTAGAAAAAATGAGAAGAGAATTTGTAGCTGCGGTTTCTCATGAACTTAAGACACCTATAACACTAATAGAAGGATATGCAGAAGGTATTAAAGATAATGTGTTTGATGATGAAGATAAGGACTATTATATTGATGTAATAATGGATGAATCTAAAAAAATGACAGGGTTAATTAATGATATGCTTGATTTATCTTTACTAGAATGTGGGAATTTTAAGTTAGTTAAAGAGAAATTTTTTATAGATCAACTAATTAAGTCCAATATAAAAAGATTTTGGGGTATTGTGAAGGAGAAAAACATTAACATTCAAACCAATTTAATTGATAATATAGAAGTAGATGCGGATTGGAATAGAATAGAACAGGTGATATACAATATATTGACCAATGCCGTAAAATATACTGGAGATAAGTGTACTATTTTTGTGAATATGGTAAGGTTAAATAAAAAAATTAAGATAGAGATAGAAAATGAGGGGGAACATATTGAAAAAGAAGAGCTAGAGAAAATATGGGATAAATTTTATAAAGTTGATAAATCTAGAAGTAGAAAATTTGGAGGTACGGGTATAGGACTTGCAGTAGTTAAAAATATTATAGTTTTACATGGAGGAGAATGTGGTGTAGAAAACACTGAAAGAGGAGTTAAGTTTTACTTTATATTACCACTGTAGTTTCACTAATAAAATTGCATATAATTTCAAATAATATTAATATAATTATAAACTTACCTAAAAAATAGAAGGAAATACAGTAATAACTGTGGTAAAATGAAAAAAGTACAAATTTATATAAAGCATTAATACAAGTTAAAAATTAATGGTAATATAAATATTAAAATACAAAGTTAAGGAAGGGTTAGTATGATTGAATTAGGAAAAATACAAAATTTAGAGGTAATTAGAATTACTCCTATAGGAGTATATTTAAATTCAAAAGAGGATAAGAGTGAAGAGGATATTCTACTTCCTCAAAAACAGGTACCAGAGGGAAAAGATGTAGGAGATGAAATAGAGGTATTTGTTTATAGGGACTCGGAGGATAGATTGATAGCTACTGTTAGAAAGCCTAAAATAAATTTGGGAGAAGTGGCATTACTTAAGGTAGTACAGGAAACAAAAATAGGTGCTTTTTTGGATTGGGGTTTAGAAAAGGATTTATTTTTACCTTTTAATGAACAAATTACTAGTGTAAAAGTGGGCAGAGAATATTTAGTTTATTTATATATAGATAAAAGTGACAGATTATGTGCATCTATGAGAATTTATAAAAGACTTGCCAGTGATTCACCATATAAGGAAGATGATAAAGTTAAAGGAATAATATACAGTATAAAGGATGACTTAGGCGCATTTGTAGCAGTGGATAATAAGTATCAAGGATTGATATCTAAGGATGAATTTTATGGTGAGTACAGATATGGAGATGAAATTGAAGCTAGGGTGGTAAAAGTTAAAGAGGATGGAAAGTTAGATTTAAGCCTTAGAGAAAAAGCTTATAAGCAAATGGATGAAGATGCAGAGGTAATTTTAGAAAAATTAAAAATTAATGGTGGAGTGCTTAATTTAAACGATGGAAGCGATCCAGAGGAAATAAAAGAAGAGCTAAATATGAGTAAAAAAGCTTTTAAAAGAGCTATAGGAAGGTTATTAAAAGAAAAAAGAATCCAGTTTATAGAAAAAGGAATTAAATTAGTTTAAATTTTATATATGAAAAAGAGGATATAAAAAATGCATAAATGTAGTTTTAAAGATTTTCATTTAGGTGAGGATATATTGAAGTCTATAGAAAAATTAGGATATATAAATCCATCACCTGTACAGGAGAAAGTGATTCCATTTGCACTTAAAAATAATGATATTATAGTTAAATCTGAAACAGGAAGTGGAAAAACAGCAGCTTTTGCCATACCTATTTGCCACAAGGTGGAAATAGAAGAGGTAAATCCTCAAGCATTGGTGCTTACGCCCACAAGAGAATTGGCAGTGCAGGTGAAAGAAGACATTTCTAATATTGGAAGATTCAAAAGAATAAGATGTGCTGCTATATATGGAAAACAGCCCATGAAAGTGCAGAAGAGAGAATTGAAACAAAGGGTTCATGTGGTAGTTGGCACACCAGGTAGAACAATAGATCATATAGAGCGCGGAACTTTAAATTTAGAAAAAGTAAGATACCTAGTTATTGACGAAGCAGATGAGATGTTAAATATGGGATTTATATATCAGGTAGAATCTATAATAAAAATATTGCCTAAAAACAGAGTAACCATGCTATTTTCTGCAACTATGTCGGAGGAAATTCAGAACTTGTGCGATAAGTATATGCGTAATGCTGAAAATATAGATATTAATCCGGAAAATATTACTGTGGATAAGATAAATGAGGAGTATTACACAGTAGAAGAAGATAAAAAATTTAATGCTTTAAATAGTATAATTTATACCGAAAGACCTAAGAAATGTATTTTGTTTTGTAATACTAGGGAAAAGGTTGATGAGTTGGTTAGAAGTATGAAAAAACAAGGATATTATGCTAGAAAGTTGCACGGAGGCATGGAACAGAAGGATAGGCTAGAAGTAATTGAAAGCTATAAAAGGGGAGAAATTCAATTTTTGGTAGCTACAGATGTAGCAGCTAGAGGAATTCATATAGAAGATGTAACGCATGTTATAAATTATGATGTGCCTGTAGAGAAAGAAAGTTATGTTCATAGAATTGGAAGAACGGGAAGAGCAGGAAGCACAGGTACAGCTATAACTTTTGTGCGTTCTTATGATAAGAGGCTTTTAGAGGATATAGAAGAGTATTTGGGATATAAAATACCTAAAAAAGAAATGCCATCGAAGGAAGAAGTTATACAAGGTGAAAAGATTTTTAAAGATTCACTTAAAAACAAACCTAAGCTTAAACCTGTTAAGAATATACAACTTAATAAGGAAATCACTAAGATATATATAAATGCTGGAAGAAAGAAAAAAATACGACCAGGTGATATTGTTGGTGCTATTACCAGTATAGACGGTATTAGTGCTGAAGATGTGGGAATTATTGATATACAAGATGGTTTTTCTTATGTTGACATATTAGGAGGAAAAGGAGAAATTGTGCTTGAAGCTGCTGAAAATATGAAAATAAAAGGCAAAAATGTAAGAGTGCAGAAGGCCGTAAAATAATAAAATATTATGAAACAATAAAATATGTTATTTTGCCATAATGTAGAGATAATATAATTTCATAATTTGTATAACCACATACCTTTTTAATAAGTAAGGGTATGTGGTTATGTTTATTAACAGCTATATTTATGATGGATTTTTAGAACTTAATGTAACTATAGCTACTTTTATTATGGAGTATATTGGAACTACAACAAAAGCACCAATAGGTCCAAAGATGGCAGCAGAAGCTACTACCAAAAAAATGTCGGTAATTGGGTGGATTTTCATGGCTTTGGACATAACTAGGGGTACGATTACCCTCCCCTTAATGGCTTGAGCCACAATAAATAGAAGGGAGAGTTTAACTACCATTTTCAACCCCATGCTTAAGGCTATTATATATGGTATTATCATAGAAATAAAAAAACCTACAAAGGGTATAAAGGCTAATACAAAGGTTATAGATGATAGTATAAGGCCACTGGGTATACCTATAATTAAGTATCCAAGGTAAATCATAGAAGCTAATGAAAGAGCCACTTTAGCCTGACCGATTATGTAATTTGAAAGCACATAATCACATTTAATGTAAACTTCTTCTAATTTATTACCATATTTATGTTTATATTTATTAGGAACAATTTTTAATAATCCTTTCTTTAAATCTCCATTGTCCTTTAATAAATAAAATACAATTATGATGATAAGCAGTATGTCAGAAAATGCTACCATCACAAAATTAGCGGTTTTAAAAGCACCATTTTTAAATAAGTATAAATAATTTTTTACATATGAAGCAAGTTGTTCTAATATCCACTTCATATCCAAGTTTTTAGATAAATTTCCGTTTACAAAATTAATAAGATTGTTTTTATGTTCTACAATAGATAACTTTTCCATAAGATTTTTAAATTGAGAAATAAAATAGAAACCTAATCCTTCTACAATTCCTATTGCAATGATCATTGCAATTATTAGAGTGAGAGTAGCTGCATAGGTGTTTTTTAAGCCTTTTTTAATAAATATATTTTTTAAAGGTTTTAAGATGTAGTAGATAAATACTGATATTAAAATTGGAACGATTATCAATTTATACACAGAGGAAAAAGCTTTATTCACTATGGGTAGTTTTATAAGAAAATGGATAGCTAGCAGTATTAAATTTATAAGTATTAAAGGAAGTAAAAATCTTTTTAATTTCATAAATAAATACGTTTTATTAAGATAAATTTTTAAAGTGTTTTATGCTTAAGCAGTAATATTCAAAATAAATCTTAATAAAAATAAACCTCCTCACTAAATATTTTATTTTTATTTTGTGCTTATATTGCACTTTTATGCCTATATCACTAAGATTTTAAATATTATTTATATAAGTGTTTTATATGATTTCAGGTTGTTGCTTTGTCTAGCACATTGTATTTATATACTAATTTGATATATAATTTAATTATGTATTATGGTAAACTCCATACAATTTAAATGAATGAATATAATTGATTAAATAATATGATTATCCATAAAAAGGTACAATGTGATGGACTTATGAAATTTCTCCTCCATGACTTGCATAAGAGCTTGAAACAATAAATTTAATTTAAGAAATTCTAATCTTTTAGCCATATAAAATTATCTAACGCTCAAATTCGACGTCCTGCCTCAGGTTCGCTAGCCTGGCGTCCTTGCCAGGCTTACGATAATTTTATCTGTCTAAAAGAAGAATTCCTAAAATTAAATTTAAATAGTTTCTTTGCTTCTTATGCAATTCATTCCAGAGAAATTTCATAAGTCAAGTAATGTAATATTTTTTGTGGTTTAATCATAATATGTTTTTACTAATGTACTTAAAAAATTAAATATTACGAGGTGGTAATGTGAAAAAGAGATTGTATATACTTAGTTTAATTGTACTAATATGTTTTTCAGTTTTGTTTGGAGGATGTGCTAGTTCTCAGAAGAATAATGATAAAAATGATACTAGCACCAAAAAAGAGAAAATAAAAATAGGTGCTTTAAAAGGACCTACAGGTATAGGTATGGTTAAGCTTATGGAAGAGGGGAAAGATAAGTATGAAATTACTTTGTTTAATTCACCAGATGAAATAGTTTCTAAGGTTGTAAATGGTGACTTGGATGGTGCAGCTGTCCCTTCAAATTTAGCATCGGTTTTATATAATAAAACAAAAGGAGAAGTTAAATTAGCAGCTATCAATACATTAGGAGTTTTATATGTGGTTGAAAACGGGAATGATATTAAAAGTATAAAGGATTTAAAGGGGAAAACTGTGTATTCTTCAGGAAAGGGATCAGCTCCAGAGTTTATATTCAACTATATACTTAAGAAAAATGGATTAGAACCAGATAAAGATGTTAAAATAGAATATAAAATGCAGCATAGTGATTTAGCTGCTTCTGTAGCTGCTAAAGAAGTAGAGATAGCATTGCTTCCAGAGCCATTTGTAACTTCTTCTAAAATGAAAAATGAAGATTTGAAAATTCCTATTAATTTAACAAAAGAGTGGGAAAAGACTTCTGGAGATGAAAGTAAACTAGTTATGGGTACAGTAGTGTTTAGAAATGATTTCATATCTAGCAGAAAAGAGGATTTAAATAATTTTCTTCAAGAATACGAGAAGTCTGTCGATTTTATTAATAAAAATGTTGAAAGCGCAGGTAAACTTGCTGAGAAGCATGGAGTTATGCCTAAGGCCAAAATAGCAGAATTAGCAATTCCTAAGTGTAATATAGTTCTTATTAAAGGGGATGAAGCTAAAAAATCTATAGAAGGTTTCTATAAGGTTTTATTCCAAAGTAATCCTAAATCAATTGGAGGAAAAATGCCAGATGAAGGATTCTATTATAAAAATAATTAAAAGGATATCTATATTGTTTTTCTGGTTAATTATATGGGAGCTAGGCTCCCTTTTTCTCAATAAAGAAATTTTATTGCCAGGTCCTATTTCTGTTTTTAAAAGGCTATCAGGACTTCTATTTGAAGAATACTTTTGGAAGAGTATATTTTATAGTTTATTAAGAGTATTTGGTGCTTTAATAATATCTATAATTATGGGAATAATATTTGGTATAATGGCAGGAATTTTTAAGATTTTTGAAGAAATTATGGAACCATTCATGGCAGCAGTAAAATCTACTCCGGTAATGTCCATAATAATATTAGCTTTAGTGTGGCTTAAAGCTGGTAATGTAGCTATTTTTACTGCCATGTTAATATGTTTTCCCATAATTTATACTAATGTACTTCAGGGATTAAAATCAGTGGATACTAAAATAATAGAGATGGCAAGGTTATATAGAGTAAAAAAGGTTTATGTAATAAAATATGTTTACTTACCAGCAATAAAGTCATATATAGTTTCCGGAATAATTCTTTGCTTGGGGCTTGCATGGAAAGTAGTAGTTGCATCTGAGATTTTAAGCACGCCTAAATATTCTATAGGTTTAAATCTTTTAAATTCTAAAACCATGCTTGATACTGAAGAGCTTTTTGCGTGGACTATTGTAGTAGTAATCTTGAGTTTAATTTTAGAAAATGTTTTTAGAAAGCAAATATTAAAAAAGGGAGATAAATATAATAATGGAAATGGGAGCAAAACAAAATTCAATAGAATATGAAATTGAATTAGTTAATGTTTGTAAGAAGTATGGAGAAAAAGAAATTTTAAATAATTTAAATATTAGCTTTCCAAAAGACAAAATTACTGTAATAACAGGTCCATCAGGAGTTGGAAAAACTACTTTATTAAATATAATAAGTGGATTAGACACGGAATATGAGGGAAATATATTTTGGCATGATAATGTGAGCAATAAGAAATTTTCATATATATTTCAGGAAGATAGATTAATTCCGTGGCTTACAGTTTATGAAAATATAGAATTTGTTTTAAAATCCCAGTTAAATAAAGAGCAAATTAAAAAGGTAATTGATAAAAATCTAAAATTAGTAAAACTGTACGATAATAGGAATATGTTACCTGAAACTTTAAGCGGAGGTATGAAAAGAAGAGTAGCTATTGCAAGGGCCTTTGCTTATGAAAGTAACCTATTACTTATGGACGAGCCATTTAAAGGGTTAGACAATGATTTAAAAAAAGAAATAATAGAAGAGTTTCTAACAATATGGAATAATAACAGGAGAACTGTAATATTAATAACCCATGACAAGGGTGAGGCTGAAGCATTAGGACATTATATATATAAAATGGAAGAATAAAAAATTAAACTTTGCTTGACATTTAGTCATAATTTTCTTATAATGATGTAAAAGTTAATATTAATGAAATGCTGTGATAAGAAAAAGTAGGTTTATTCTATCTTTTCAGAGAGTCTCTGGGTGGTGTGAAGAGATAAAGAAGAATGTGCCGAATACATCTTTGAGCATCGCACCGAAGCCATTATGGTTGTAGGCTGCTGACGGGACTTTCAGCCGTTAAAAACGATAGAGTATCATGTATGTATTGAGAAGTTTTACATCGTACTCGAAAAGGTTAATATCGCAAGATATTAATGAATTAAGGTGGTACCACGGGAAATTATCTCCCGTCCTTATTGTGTAAACAGTAAGGACGGGAGTTTTTATTTTGTGCAAAATATTACTCAGTGATAGCTATTGCAATAAATTTGTAATCAAATTGACAATGCCGGCGTAGGTTGCAAATTTATGGACATTTCAGTGGATATCTATAAGATAATTGTGAGAAAAATTAATAGTAAAAATTTAAGGAGAGAGGTAGGTGAAGGGGCTGTCGTATTAAGGAATTCACATGTAATATATTGTTTTGCAAGTTTAAAGTTAACACAATATATCATAGGATTTATTCTTAGTGCGACAACTCTAGATGATATTATGAATATAGATGAGCAAATAAAAATAATTAAAAAGGGTGCAGATGAAATAATAAATATAGAAGAATTAAAAGATAAATTAATAAATTGTGAAAAGGAAAATAGACCTCTAGTTGTAAAATTAGGTCTGGACCCAAGTGCTCCGGACATACACATCGGTCATGCGGTGGTTTTGAGAAAAATAAAGCAGATTCAGGATTTAGGGCACAAAGCAGTAATAATAATAGGTGATTTTACAGGAATGATAGGGGATCCTACTGGAAAATCTAAAGCTAGGAAGCAGCTTACTAGAGAGCAGGTTTTGGAAAATGCTAAGACCTATGAAACTCAAATATTTAAAATATTAGACAGAAGTAAGACAGAGTTAAGATTCAACAGTGAATGGTTATGTAAGCTTAATTTTAAAGATGTTATAGAATTGGCATCAAAATATACTGTGGCTAGAATGCTTGAAAGAGAAGATTTCAAAAATAGGTTTAATAACCAAATGAGTATAGGAATACATGAATTTTTTTACCCATTGATGCAAGCCTATGATTCTGTAGAAATAAAGGCTGATATAGAACTTGGAGGAACTGACCAGAGATTTAATATTTTAATGGGAAGAACTTTGCAAAAAGAATACAATCAAGAAAGCCAGATAGCTATATTTATGCCTATATTAGAGGGGTTAGATGGTAAGGAAAAAATGAGCAAAAGTCTTGGCAATTACATTGGTATAAAGGAAGATGCAAAAGTAATATACAACAAAGTAATGCAGATACCTGATGAGCTTATAATAAAATACTTTGAATTAGCAACAGATTTACATCCAGATATTATAGATAATATAAAAGAAAAATTGAATAAAGAGGGTGTAAATCCAAGAGATATTAAAATGAGGCTTGCGAGAGAAATTACAGCTTTATATCACAATGAAAAAGAAGCTTTAACAGCGGAGAAAAATTTCAAGAGTATATTTCAAAAAGATGAAGTGCCTGAGGATATTTCAGTGATAGAAATGCAAAATGGCTGGGGATTGATAGATATAATGGTTCAAGGAAATTTAGCTTCATCAAAAAATGAAGCTAGAAGGTTGGTATTACAAGGTGGAGTGAAGATAAACGGAGAAACAGTAAAGGACTTTAAAGAAGTTAAATTAAATAAAGAGGACATTATAAAAGTAGGTAAGAGAAAATTTATAAAAGTTTTATAAAATGTGCGAAAATTTAGTTTTAAAAAGAGGGTGTCGCCAAACTATTTTAAAATAGTTTACGATACTCTTTTTGTCTATAAAGAGTACTGTAAGATTAATGAACTGTAATTAGTTTGTACGTAAAACTGTAAACAAAATTAATAAACTATTTATGGTTATTAATTTATATGAGAACATGTGTATGTATAAAATATATTTTTTTGTCTATAATGTGAAATATGATTATCCCACAAAAAGTATTACATTACTTGAATTATAAAACTTCTCTGGAATGACTTGCATAATAAGCAAAGGAACTATTTAAATTAAATTTATTATTCTGAGCTCTTATGCAAGTCATGGAGGAGAAATTTTATAATTCTACCACATTGTACTTTATTGTGGGTTAATTAAAATATAAAATTATTAGATTCGGTATAATAAATTTAAGTTCTACACGTAGTAAAAACTTATTTGAAATTTACAAATTTGTTTATGATTTGTGTTAAACTAAATAGTATAGGTTTATAATTAACAGGTAAAAGGAGTAGGGATATTTAATGTACAGTTCAGAAGAAGTTCTTAAAAAATATTTTGGGTATGATGGTTTTAGAAGAGGACAGGAAAAAGTTATAGGTAGTGTATTAAATGGCAAAGATGTAGTGGCTATAATGCCTACAGGTGCTGGAAAATCATTATGTTTTCAAATTCCTGCTATTATGTTTAGTGGAATTACTATAGTTATATCTCCATTAATTTCTCTTATGAAAGATCAAGTGGATAGTTTAAATGAACAGGGGATACAAGCTACTTACATAAATAGTACTCTTACAGAAATGGAATATATGGAGAGAGTGCAGCAGATATCTGTGGGTAATTATAAGCTTATTTATATAGCTCCTGAAAGGTTAGAGTCAGAAGGCTTTTGTAGAATATTAAATGATGTAGAAGTATCCTTTGTAGCCATAGACGAGGCTCATTGTATTTCTCAGTGGGCTCATGATTTTAGACCTAGCTATAAAAAAATAGGTGAGTTTATAAATAATTTTTTTAAAAGACCAGTAATTGGTGCCTATACTGCTACAGCTACGGAAAAGGTAAAGGAAGATATAGTTAAGTTATTAGGATTAAATAATCCTGATGTGTATGTAACAGGATTTGACAGAGAAAATTTGTTTTTTTCTGTGTTAAGGGGAGAAGACAATCAAAATTATATATTATCCTATATATCAAATCATAAAGAAGATAAGGGAATTATATATGCAGCTACAAGAAGAGAAGTGGAAAGCATATATAATTTTTTGCTAAAACATGATATAAAGGTAGGCATGTATCATGCTGGACTAAGTGATAGGGAGAGAGAAGAGGCGCAAAATAGTTTTGCTTATGATGATATAGATGTAATGGTGGCCACTAATGCTTTTGGTATGGGTATAGATAAATCAAATGTGAGATTTGTTATTCATAATAATATGCCTAAAAATTTGGAAGCCTATTATCAAGAGGCAGGACGTGCAGGTAGAGACGGTGAAAAGAGTGAATGTATACTTTTATTTAATGCAAGAGATGTGCAACTTCAAAGTTTCTTTATAGAGCAGAGTGAATTGCCTTCTTATAGAAAAGAGTATGAGTATGAAAAATTAAGAGAAATGGTAGATTATTGTTATACATCTAAATGCCTTAGAAAATACATATTGGAGTATTTTGAAGATGAGGTGAATTATGAGGAATGTAAAAACTGTGGAAACTGTTTAGATGAAAGTGAGTACAGAGATATAACATTAGAAGCTCAAAAGATATTTTCTTGCATATATAGAATGAGAGAAAGATATGGCAGTGGCATGGTAGTTGATGTGCTAAGGGGATCAGAAAATAAGAAGGTTCTAACACCAGGATTAAATAAATTATCAACCTATGGCATAATGATGGAATACAGTAGAAAAGATTTAATTAATATAATTAATAAATTAACAGCAGATGGTTATTTGAGGCTTACAAATGATGGATATCCAGTAGTAAAGTTAACATCAAAAGCTGTGGATGTTTTAAAGAGTAGAGCCAATATTAAAATGAAGGTTGCAAAGGTTAAAAAGGTTACTAAAACTGATGACCAATTGTTCAATTTACTAAGGATACTTAGAAAACAAATATCAGAAGAAGAAAAGGTTCCACCATATATAGTATTTGGAGACAGTTCCCTAAAGGAAATGAGTGGATACATGCCTATTAAGAAGGAAGAATTTTTAAGTATAAGTGGAGTTGGAGAAGTGAAATATAAAAAATATGGTGAAAGATTTCTAAGGGAAATACAAAGCTACATGGAAGAAAATAATATAGATAGGGGAGCTTTCTTAAAAACCTTAAGAAGTATAGATAATAACTTAAAATTGAAAAATGAAGAGGATAAAAGTGAGGAAAATGGAAATAGTAAAATTCCAAGTTACCATATAACATATCAAATGTTCTCTAGAGGAGAGGAACTTGAGGAAATAGCTAAAGAGAGGAATATGGCATTACAGACTATTCAAAATCATTTAATTAAATGCTATATGGAGGGAAAAGAGTTAGATGTTAATAAATTTGTACCAAAAGAATATGTAGAAATGATAAAAGAAGCAATAGATAAGGTAGACACAGATAAATTAAAGCCTATAAAAGAATTATTGCCAAGGGAAGTGGAGTATTTTTGGATAAAGTTAATTAAATGTCAAGAAGAAAAAAAAGTTGGATAAATATTTTATTCTACTTATTGAAATTTTCAATGGTTGTGGTAAAATTTTAGTAGAGATAAAAATTTATGGATTGTTATTACAATTATTTAAGAAATAAACAAGGGTTATTTCACCGCAGGATTAGATTCTCTGCGGTTTTGTTATTATTTAATTAATTAGTGGCTTGTAGAATTGAAAAATAAAAACTGTGGATAATTTTTAAGATTTGGCTTAAAAGCGTGCAAAAAAAGACACGACAAAAAGCCTTTTGTTAAAAAGGTATGCGTAGCATGTGGAAAGATATTTATTTGTGGATATGTTAATTATGAAGCTATTTTAAGAAGTTTATTTATACTTCTAATGTATTCTGGTTTATTTATAGCGTAAGCTAGTATAACATTTATGAGTTTAGAAATAGCCGTTAGGCACAGGTCAGCACGCATAGTTGCGGTGTTTAAAGTTCTTGGTGATTCAATGCATGGGTTAGATTTTAACGATGAAAGAGTTCGTTCAATACATGCACGATTAGGATATTCATCGTCCCATTCATTAGAATTTCTTTGAACACCAGGATAAAGTCTAAAGTCTTTATTGGGATAAACATAAGTCATACGACCACTTTTTTTATCAGTACATGGATTTTCACAAGTATGATAGCACTTACCTTTTTTATCCCTATGGGCTTTGGGACAAGTAAATTTGAATCTTAAGCTTCTATTTTTGCCTTTACAAGGACCTTCAGCTTTAAAAGGGGTTTTGTCTAAAGGACATAGAGGAACACCTTCTATATCATATTCAAGATCACCTATTTTACTGTTACTTTGATTACGAGGGTTAAGAGGTATAAATACTTTTTCAAAGCCACATTGTTGAAGAAAACCAAAGTTATCATAACTATCAAATTCTGAGTCACCTAAGAAATATTTAAATTTAAAGTTAGAGGTGTTACTTAATGTTTCTAAGAATGGCTTAATTACTGGTTTTAAAGAAGCATTATCATAGCAATATTTTTGCTCTTTAGGAGTTTCAAATTCTTTATCAATAGGGTTATAAAAATCTTCATCAAAAAATTTGATATTCAACGGAATGCCCCAACCATTAGTAATTAGACCAAATTTGTAAAAATAGCCGAAATGTCCATTTACGAAGTCTAGCTTAATACTATGGTTTGCAAAAGCAAATTTAGGCATGTTCTTATATGCGACAGCATAAGGATTGAGCTGTTTGTTATTGGTAGCTTTAGCATAGGATTTTACCCTATTTACTTCAGAAACAAGAGTTTTGGGATTATTTTCTTTTACTCTTGGTTTTAAACCTGAAGTATCATATATAAGTTGATAATTACGGTTTTTATGAGGTGAATCATCAGGAAGAGATTCATTGATATTGTTACAAATATCAATGACTTGAGGAACCATTGAATTAAATAAGTCGGCAAGATCACCTTCAAAATCCGTTTTAAATCTACTGAAAAAAGATTCATCAGGAATATCATCATAGAAGCAACAAAATTCTCTTATTTCAGTAGAAAATATAAGAAAAAGATTTAACAGAACAGTAGTAGGAATATGAAATATCTGCATTAGAATTAAAGCAGATAACACTGATGAAAGATTATATTTCCTATCTCTGCCTAAATCGGCATAGTATTTTTGAGTAAAAGATTCTGGAATAAAAGATTGGATATCAAAATTATCAGCAAGTAATTTGATGAAGCCTACAGGTTGCTTTTTTCTAAGGTCTTTAAGTTCGGTTAACTGCTCAAAAATATTAAGTTGCTTAAGTTTATTAATACAAAACATGTAATTCTCCTCCTCTGTGGATAATATTTTGTGTGGTTACATTTATTTTCTCACAGTGGAGGAAAATATAAAAGCCTATCGGCTAAAAAGATAGGCAAATCAACGGTTGTGTAATTTCACAATCGACTAATTTAATTAATTTGTAGGAGGAAACATTATGGAGTTCTATGTTTACAATACCTTAGCTAGAAAAAAAGAAGAATTTGTACCAATAAAAGAAGGAAAAGTTGGAATGTATACTTGTGGACCAACAGTTTATGATTATGCACACATTGGAAACTTGAGGACATATATTTTCGAAGATGTTTTAAAGAGGTCTTTAGAATATACGGGATATAAAGTAAAACATGTGATGAATATAACAGATGTAGGTCATCTTCAATCTGATGCAGATGAGGGAGAAGATAAAATGGCTTTAGGGGCAAAACGTGAAAATAAAAGCCCTTGGGAAATTGCTAGATTTTATGAAGATGCCTTTTTTGAAGATTGCAAAAAACTTAATATAAAAAGACCAACAGTTACGTGCAGGGCTACAGAACATATAAATGATATGATAAACCTTATAAAATCATTAGAGGAAAGGGGATATACTTATATTTCTAATGGTAATGTATATTATCAAATAGATAAATTTAAAGATTATACCAAACTTGCAAATTTAAGTATAGATGAATTAGAGGCAGGTAGCAGAGTTGAAGTAGATACAAATAAAAAGAACCCTCTAGATTTTGTTCTTTGGTTCACTAACTCTAAATTTACTAATCAAATAATGCAGTGGGACTCTCCATGGGGTACAGGATTCCCAGGATGGCACTTAGAGTGTTCTGCCATGTCTATAAAGTACTTAGGAGAAAGGGTAGATATACATTGTGGAGGAATTGATCATATACCAGTGCATCATACCAATGAAATAGCTCAATCAGAGGGAGCTTTAGGACATAAATGGGTAAATTATTGGATGCATGGAGAATTCCTTGTTTTAGATAATGGTAAGATGTCAAAATCCAGTGGAGACTTTTTAACTTTATCTAGAGTTATAGAAGAGGGATTTGACCCTTTAGATTATAGATATTTTTGTCTTCAATCTAGATATAGAAAGCAGCTTTTATTTAGCTTCCAAAGCTTAAAGGAAGCTAGTAACGGACTTAAAAAGCTTAAAGAAAAGATATTTTCCATAGGAAAAGCTGCATTGGAAAATGAAAGATTAGATGAAGATAAAATTCAGGATTATAAAAATAAGTTTGCAAATAATATATGTGATGATTTAAATATGCCTAATGCTTTTACTACACTTCATGAGGTTTTAAAAGATGGAGAGCTTACAAACAAAGAAAAAATTGTATTAGTTGAAGATTTTGATAAAGTTCTGTCATTAGATTTATTAAATTACAAGGAAGAAAAAAATATAGATATAGATGAAGAACATATAAATGACCTAATAGCTAAAAGAGCGGAGGCTAGGAAAAATAGAGATTGGGCTAAAGCAGATCAATTAAGAAATGAGCTTTTAGAAATGGATATAGAACTTATTGACACTAAGGAAGGAACTACTTGGAAAATAAAGTAATGTTAAAATAGAAAAATAAGAATAAGGAATTTATCTAGAATATGAAAATATTTTAGTAATAAATTCCTTAATTTTATACAGTGACTAAATCACACTTTTGTGGATTCTGTCTCTAGCATTGGTTAAATGAGTCTCCATTATTTTTCTAGCAGTTTTTCCATCTCTATTTTTTAAGGCATCTATAAGTTGTATATGATCTTCCACAGCCACATCTTGAAGTAAGTGCATATAAGGATCAATCATAACTATACGTCTACCTTCATCTAAAAGATGATCAATTAGTTGAATTAGCTTACCATTGCCAGAGGCTTCAGCAACTATTGTATGAAATCTTTTGTTATACTCCCATATACATTCATAATCAGGATATTTAACAAGAGATTCTAGTTTGTTAATTTGTTCTTTTGTAATTTTAGTAGCAGCTAGCTCTGCAGCAGCTCCTTCTAGAAGTATTCTTACAAAATACATTTCTAATATGTCTACATGAGTTATGATTTTTATCATGTAGCCATTTTTAGGTAGAGCATCTAATAGGTTATCATGACAAAGCATAGATAGAGCTTCTCTTACAGGAGTTCTACTAACATTAAGTTCTTCTGCTAGAGAGGTTTCTAATATTATTTCACCAGGTTTGTAAAAACCAGATAATATTCTATTTCTTAAGCATTCATAAACTTTTTCCCTTAAACTTTTTTTAGGATTAGAATTTTTCATATAAGCCTCCAATCAATAAATACATAAAGTATACATTAAATTAATTATATACATATTCTACGCATATGTACATATATCCTTTAAACAAATAAATTTAATAAATTTACGAATAAAGTTTCATATAAGGCACATTCAAATAAATAACAAGTCAGTATGTTAGTCTATTTTGCATCATACTGCGTCAGCAGAACCCGCCGATAGTACTACCAAAGGCGGAACCTGCTTCCTTGTCTGACACAAAATATACAAGCATCTTTGACTTGTTATTTCTTCTCAGGTACCTTATTAATAAAACTTTTAAAAACTACTACAATAAATTATAATTAAGTATGTAAAAATAAATTTACACAAGGAATGATTAAAATGATAGAATTACTTAAAAATTTATTAAATAATTTGGGCTACATAATAGTAATTGCATTTATAGTTTCAAAACTAAAAAGTTTTAAAAAAATAATGCAAAAGGATACCTTTACAAGAACAGATATGTTAATTTTATCTTTGATTTTTGGTGGATTTGGAATTTTAGGAACCTATGTGGGTAAAGAAATAAATGGTGCAATAGCTAACACTAGGATTATAGGAGTTATGACTGGTGGAATAATGTGCGGACCTGTGGTGGGAATAGTAGGAGGAATAATTGCTGCATTTCATAGGCTTATTGTATATCCAGTGGGCATAACGGCAGTACCTTGTTCCATAGCTACAGTAATATCCGGAGTGATGGCAGGAATAATATATAAAAGGTGTAATAATGAAAAATACGAAAAAAATTGGATTTATGGATTTTTAGGAGCTATAGCTATGGAAAGCCTTGAAATGATGCTTATTTTGCTTATATCAAGACCTTTTGAAAAAGCATTTTCTATAGTTAAAAGTATATACATACCTATGCTTTTTGCTAATGCAGCGGGAGTTTCTATGGTAATACTTCTAATACAAAACATATATAATGAAAAGGAAAAAATAGCAGCCAGTCAATCAAAATTAGCTTTAGAAATAGCCAGTAAAACTCTTCCTTATTTTAGGAATACAGCAGAGAAATCTTATGATAAAATATGCGAGATAATTAAGAATTCTACTGGTGCAGATGCAGTAGCTATAACGGATAAAAAATGTATTTTATCTCATGTAGGCATGGGTTCAGATCATCATGTTAAAGGTTCTTGTGTACTTACAGAAGCCACTAAAAAAGTCATTGATGAAGGCAAAATGATGGTTTTAAATAAAGCTCATGAAATAAATTGTCAGAAAAAGAATTGCCCATTAAAATCTGCAGTTATAGTTCCTTTAAAAGAAGGAGAAAAAATAATAGGAACTTTGAAAATATATTATGCTAAAGAAAATAGTGTATCCTATAGAAATATAAATTTGGCTGAAGGATTGTCTCAAATTATTTCCACTCAAATTGAGATAAGTAAGGTTGGAAAACTTAAGGAAATGGCCAATAAAGCAGAAATAAAGGCTCTGCAGGCCCAAATTAATCCTCACTTTTTATTTAATGCATTAAATACTATATCATCTTTTGTGAGAATCAATCCGGATAGAGCAAGAGAACTTATTATAAGCCTTTCTACTTATTTAAGGTATAATTTAGAAGTAGGGGATGAATTGGTTGATATATATAAAGAATTGGAACAAGTAAAGGCATATGTAGAAATAGAAAAAGCTAGATTTGGCGATAAATTGAATGTTATATATAATGTAGATGATAATATAAATATTAAAATTCCTAGTTTAATAATACAACCTATAGTAGAGAACTCCATAAAGCATGGAATACTACCCACAGGAAAACCAGGTAATGTTAAAATTTATATAAAAAAAATAGAAAATACAGAAGCTGCAATCTGTATTGAGGATGACGGAATTGGAATTCCAGAAGAAATAATTAACAGAGTATATAAGGGAAGGTGCAGTGAAAATAAAATAGGCATATGTAATGTTAATAACAGATTAAAAATACTTTATGGTCAAGGACTTAAAATTGAGAGAAAAACTAGAGGAACTAGTACTAGTTTTATAGTTAGATATAAGAGGTGATTATATGAACTGTGTAATAGTTGACGATGAATATCCAGCACGTGAAGAGTTAAAGTATTTTATAGATAATTACAGTAAAATAAATATATTAGGCGAATTTGATAATGGTAAAGAGGCTTTAATGTTTATAGAAAAGAACATACCAGATATTATATTTTTGGATATAAATATGCCTAAAATTTCTGGAATCGAAATAGGAAGATTACTTAGACGCTTTGATAAAAAAGTTTATATTGTATTTATAACAGCATATGAACAGCATGCGGTGGAAGCTTTTGAAATACAAGCTTTTGACTATATATTAAAGCCTTATTCTAAGGAAAGAATAATAAATACATTAAGGCGTTTAGAGAAAAGTTCTTTGAATCAAAATTTGCCATATATAAATAATAAAATAACTCTTTGGAAAGAAAATAAAATGGTAGTTATAAATGTCAAGGATATATGTTATTGTGAAGCTAAGGAAAGAGAAACTTTTGTTTATACCATGGGTAATGAGTATATTATGAATCAAAGTATTTCACATGTGGCAGAGAAGCTTCCAGAAAATATGTTTTTTAGAACGCATAGATCGTTTCTTATAAATATTGATAAAGTGGTAGAGATAAATCCCTGGTTTAATAATACATACATGCTTAAATTAGAAGGGTCAACCAAGGAGATACCAGTTAGTAGGAATAACATAAGTAGTTTTAAGCACATTATGGGCATATAAATGCACTTTATGTGCTTTTTTTTACATTTCATGCGAAAAGTTTAAACAAATTCTGATAATTTTGTATACTTAAGTTGTAAACGATATTAAAAAATTATTTAGTTAATTTTTAAAAATATTAAAAGGAGGACTAATTATGGTTTCATTCTTCTTATCAATTATAGCTTTAGTAGTAGGATATTTTATTTATAGTAAAGTAGTTGAAAAGGCTTTTGGAGCTGACGAAAACATACAAACTCCAGCTGTAAGACTAGAAGATGGTGTGGACTTCGTTCCAATGCCTTCATGGAAGATTTTTCTTATACAATTTCTTAATATAGCAGGACTTGGACCTATATTTGGTGCTATTTCTGGTGCATTATGGGGACCATCAGCATTTTTATGGATAGTGCTTGGATCAATTTTTGCGGGTGGAGTTCATGATTATTTTTCAGGAATGTTATCAGTGAGACATGACGGTGCAAGTATACCAGAAGTAGTAGGTCATTATTTAGGTGGCGGTTTTAAAAACTTTATGAGAGTATTCTCAGTAATAGTGCTTGTACTTGTAGGTGTGGTATTTATAACAGGGCCAGCAGGACTACTTGCAGGATTAACACCAAAGGCTCTTGATAAAACTTTTTGGGTATATGTTATTTTTGCATATTATATAATTGCTACATTAGTTCCTATAGATAAGGTTATAGGAAAAATATACCCTATATTCGGTATAGTACTTTTAATAATGGCCATTGGAGTTAGTGCAGGTATAATATTTAAAGGATATCATATTCCAGAAATTGCTCTTACTAACATGCATCCAAAGGGACTTCCTATTTGGCCACTAATGTTTATAACTATAGCTTGTGGAGCTATTTCAGGATTCCACTCCACTCAATCACCACTTATGGCTAGATGTATAACTAGTGAAAGGCAAGGAAGACAAATATTTTATGGTGCTATGATAGCAGAGGGAATTGTAGCTTTAATATGGGCTGCAGCAGCTATGGCTTTCTTTGGAGGTACAGCTCAATTAGGAAAGGCTATGGCGGAAAATGGTGGAGCACCTTATGTAGTTAATGTAATATCTAATACTTTACTTGGAAAAGTAGGTGGTGTTCTTGCAATATTAGGAGTTGTTGCTTGCCCAGTTACATCTGGGGATACAGCTTTCAGAAGTGCTAGATTGACAATAGCTGATGTAGTTGGATATAAACAAGGCCCTATAAAAAATAGATTGGTTATAAGTTTACCGTTATTCATCATAGGATTTATATTAACAAAAATAAATTTTGATATAATATGGAGATATTTTGCATGGTCTAATCAAACTTTAGCAATGATTGTACTTTGGGCATCTGCAATGTATCTTGTAATGAAAAATAAATTCCACTGGATAGCAACAGTACCTGCAACATTTATGACAGCAGTGTCTATAACATATATATTAGTTGCACCAGAAGGATTTAAGATGGCTACAAGCATTGCTTATCCAATAGGAATAGCTGTAGCAGTGGCATCACTTGCCATATTCTTATTAGCAGCAAATAAAAAATCTAAGGAAACTAATGTACAAGCTTAGAAATTTACAAAAATAATTGTTTAGAGGCATAATCTAGTTATTTTCTCCAAATTATATAAATGAGGAAATATTACAGTAAATAGCTATGGCGTACAATAGATATGAAGGCTGTGAAAAGTATTAATGCTTTTCACAGCCTTCATTATATAATTACTCAGCTAATTCTAAAGCTATTTCCATCATTTTTGTGAATGTTTTTTGGCGTTCGTCTGAATTAGTTTCTTTACCAGTAATTATGTTATCGCTTACAGTTAATATAGAAAGAGTATCTACTCCATATTTAGCTCCAAGAGTGTAAAGTGCTGTACTTTCCATTTCTATAGCTAATACCCCGTAGTCAGCCCACATTTTAAAAGAATTTGGAATATCATCGTAAAATAAATCGCTAGTTAATACGTTTCCCACAGTAACTGGTATACCTTTTTCTTCAGCTACATCATAAGCCTTTTTTAGTAGCTTAAAACTAGCAGCAGGTGCAAAATCCATTCCATTAAAACGTCTTCTATTTATGCCAGAAGTTGTGCAGGAAGTCATAGCAAGTATAACATCTCTAACTTTAATATTTTCTTGTATTGCACCGCAAGTTCCTACTCTTATTAATTTTTTAACTCCGTAACTTTGTATAAGTTCATTCACATATATAGATATGGAAGGAACGCCCATACCTGTCCCTTGTACAGATATTCTTTTGCCTTTATATGTACCAGTATATCCATACATTCCACGAACTTCATTGTAGCAAATAACGTCTTCTAAATAGTTATCTGCAATATATTTAGCTCTCAGTGGATCGCCTGGCAGTAGTATAGTTTCAGCTATTTGTCCTTCTTTTGCACCAATGTGTGTACTCATATATTATCTCCTCCAATTCTTGTATATATTTTTTATAATAGCATATTTTACAATGGTATAGCTATATTTTGTGCATTTTTATAAAATAATTATTACATATATAGCTATGAAATGGTAAAATTAAATATATAGTTGCAGTGGTAATATAAAACTATACAGTAAAAATTGCTAACTGCATATATAAATTTATACTTAATATAATAAAATCGAAGGGGGGAAAAGCCGTTACAATATATTTACTAAAACGCTACCTTAAATAAGTAACGGTGGATTTATGGATTATAAGCTGCAATTGATAAAGAAGAAGCACCAAAAGACTTCTACTTGGTCAGGAGGTACTACTACAGAACTTTTTATATATCCAAAAGATGCTTCCTATGCTGATAGAAATTTTAAATGGAGATTAAGTTCTGCTACAGTAGAGCAGGAAGAATCGAACTTTACATATCTACAAGGGGTAAATAGATGGATAATGACCTTAGAAGGTGATATTAAACTTCAGCATAAAGGTTATGGAGAAAAGGAACTAAAACCTTTTGAACCTTATAATTTTAGTGGTCAGTGGGAAACTAAAAGTTTTGGTAAGGTAAGGGATTTCAATCTTATGTTAAAAGAAGACTGCAGTGGGGAAATTAGCAGTATTAATATTGAAAAGGATATGTCTAGAGAGATTTATATGCATAGGCAGGAGATTAAAAATAACAACTTTTCTAAAGTAAGCTATGCATTATATTGTGTAAAAGGACAAATTTTAATTAGAACTTTTCATGATGAAGTTAAACTGAATGAAGGGGATATACTCATTATAAATTGTAATTTAGATGTGGAAGAACATGAACAAAGTCCAAAACTTTATGTAGATGTCCATAATAATGGTGAAGACGAGGCAGTTGTAACTACTGCTATAGTTTATCAAATATAAATAGTAAATAATAATTTTTATGTTATAATAGATATATTAGATAGTATGCTTATTATTAAATAAAAATTAAACAGATAATTGTAAAATTTAAAAAATATATTAATTAATGCTTGAGGAATTTCTCAAGCAGCTAAAATAATTTATAGGAGGGTTTAACTATATGAAATCATTAAAGGGAACTAAAACAGCTGAAAATTTACTTAAGGCATTTGCAGGAGAATCACAAGCTAGAAACAGATATACTTATTATTCAAGTACAGCTAAAAAACAAGGATATGTTCAAATAGCTAATATATTTTTAGAAACTGCAGAAAATGAAAAAGAACATGCAAAGAGATTTTATAAATTCTTACTTAATGACTTGCAAGGAGAAGGTATTGAAATTAACGCGGCTTACCCTGTGGCTTTATATGGAGATACTAAATCTAATTTGAAGGCAGCCGCTGCTGGAGAAAATGAAGAGTGGTCAGAATTATATCCTGAATTTGCTAAAGTAGCAAGGGAAGAAGGATTTGAAGAAATAGCAGTAGCTTTTGAAAGAATTGCTGAAGTGGAAAAGCACCATGAAGCTAGATATAATAAATTAGTGGAAAATATAGAGAAAGACAGAGTATTCAAGAAAGATAAGGTACAACTTTGGAAATGTAATAACTGTGGATACATATTTGAAGGAGAAGAAGCTCCAGAAGTATGTCCTGCATGCGTTCATCCAAAAGCTTATTTTGAAGTGCTTTGCGAAAACTACTAAAATATTAGATAAAAATTTCCCAATCGGTTTTAGATTGGGGAATTTTTATGTAGTAGTTAATTCATTAATTTTCAAAAATAAAACATTGCTTGCAAAAGTATTTTAATAATAGTATAATGGCGTTGTAATGTTAAATAATAAATGGATATTAGCTTAATATTATCAACATATGTATAAATTAGTAAATGGTATTTTTAAAAGAAGTTTAAAACAAAATTGAATAAATACTTTTAAGGTGTTTCTTTAAAAGAAATGAAAAGGGAAAGTGGTGAAAGTCCACTACAGCCCCCGCTACTGTAAAGAGGATGAAACCTTGTAAATCACTGAAGCAGATGCTTTGGGAAGAGAAGGGAGTAAGATGATTCTAAGTCAGGAGACCTGCCTTATGAAGTTATGTTTTAATCTTTCGGAGGGAGAGATTGCGTAGAGTTCACTGTGTTAATTGTGAATAATGTTGTTTTTTACGCCTTCCATGAAGGCGTTTTTTATGCTTATATTAACACATCTATGAAACGAGCCTCCTTAAAGAGGCTTGTTTTTGTTTTAATTATATCAAGATGCAATAATTTGATTATAAGGGTAGAGGATTTATGATAAGAAAAAATAAAAAAGGGGAGATTAGAAATGAAAGGGAGACAAATATTGGCATTAGTTATGGTCATATCTATGGCATTGACTGGATGTGGGACAAAAGCAAAAGGAAAAATGGATACTAAAAATAAGTCGGGTATGTCCCAAGAAATGAAAGGCGAAATGAAAGGAAAAGGCTCAAAATCTATGGGCAAATTAACCATGTCAGAGGGGAAAGGTTATCCAGTTACTATAAAGGATATGATGGGAAATGAAGTTACATTAAAAGAAAAACCTAAGAAAATAGCAGCAATATCAGGTACATTTTTAGGGCTTTTATATTCGGTAGGCGGAGAAACTATTTGTACTGCTGATTTATCTGGAGGAAGTATAATACCAAAGGGTGTAGAAAATCTCCCCAAAATAGGAAAGGTTTATAATCCAGATGTGGAAAAATTAATATCTCTTAAACCTGATTTAGTGATTGCTCAATTTGGGCTTCAAAATAAATTAATACCAGCTTTAAAACAAAGTAATATACCAGTTTTAGCTTTAAATATGAAAACCTACGATGATGTAATAGAAAATTTAAAAGTTGTAGGAAGGATAGTTGGAAATGAAAATAAAGCTGAAGAAATTATAGGTAAAATGGATAAAGATAAAAAAGCTATAGAGGATAAACTCCCAGAAAAACCTAAGAAGGCAGTTATTCTATACGCAACATCTAAAGATGTATCAGTAAAACTTGAAAATAGTATAGCAGGTAATGTGGCAAAAATATTAAAATTGAACAATATAGCTTCAGGAAAAAAAGGAGAAGAAATGGGAGAAGAATCTATTCCATTTAGTATAGAAGAAATAGTAAAGGAAGATCCAGAGGTTATATTAGTAACCAGTATGGTGAAATCTGATAAAACTGCAAAAGAAGTAATAGAAAAACAACTTGGAAAAGATCCCGTATGGAAAAATTTAAAAGCTGTTAAAAATAATAAAATAGTATATTTACCGCAAAAATACTTCTTATATAACGCGGGGGATAAATTTGTAGATGCAATAGAATTTATGGCTAAAGGCGTATATCCAGAAATATACGGTGAGTTAAATGACAAGTAATATAAAAAAATATAAAAAGAGCAGTAGAAATTTTTATAAAATAGCTGTGATAATAGTATTTATTGTATTAGCTGTAAGTGCATTTTTTATAAGTAATGTGTATGGTAGCATGGAAATATCTATAAAAGATATACTTAACATATTAAAACATCCTAATAATTTAACTCCAGAGGGTCTTGTTATATGGAATGTTAGAATTCCAAGAACTATTGTAGGAGCACTGGTTGGAATTAACTTGGCCCTCTCTGGGGCAATGCTGCAGGGGGTGATGAGGAATCCCTTAGCAGACCCTGGAATAATAGGCATATCTTCAGGAGCTGGTCTTGCAGGTATGCTTGTATTAATAATTTTTCCTCAATATCAATACTTAGTACCTCCAGTTGCATTTATAGGAGCTATGGGTGCAGCTATAATGATATATATACTTGCTTGGAAAGGCGGAATACAACCTATGAGAGTTGTATTAGCCGGAGTAGCAGTTTCAGCTATATTAGGTGCAGGCATATCTGCACTTATGGTGTTTTTTAGTGACAGAGTTCATGGAGCTATTATGTTTATGAATGGGGGATTATCTGCAAGAAGTTGGCCACAAGTATATACCATTTTACCCTATACTGCAGTAGGCTTAATACTTGCTATTATTATGTCTGAAAGACTCAATATATTGGTATTGGGTGATGATACTGCAAGAGGATTGGGACTCAACGTAGAATTAGTTAGGCTAGAAATAACAGCCATAGCAGCTATGCTGGCAGCTAGCGCAGTATCTGTAGTTGGACTTTTAGGTTTTGTGGGTCTTATAATACCTCATACAACTAGGCTTATAATAGGAAGTGATTACAAATATTTGCTTCCAGGCTCAGCCTTTTTGGGAGCAGCTATAGTTGTGTTCTGTGACACTTTTGGAAGAACTATTTTTGCACCAGTTGAAATACCAGTGGGTATAATAATGGCACTTTTAGGAGCACCATTCTTTTTATATTTACTAAGGAGGCAGGCATAGAAAATTAAAATATTATTGTAGGGTGATAAAATGGGCATTTTAACTGTAGAAAACATAAAGGTTAATTATGGCGAAAAGGAAGTATTAAAAGAAATAAATTTAAATATAGAAAAGGGGAAAATAGTATCCATAATAGGTCCAAATGGATGTGGAAAAACCACACTGCTTAGGGTTATGAGTAGAAATTTAAAGCCAAAGGCAGGAAGGGTTTTATTAAATGGACAGGATATATATAAGTTAAAAGCTAAGACTTTAGCAAAAAATATGGCTATTTTATCTCAGAATAATGGATGTCCCGAGGATATTTGCATAAGAGATTTGGTGTCATATGGGAGGCATGCTCATAAAAAGTTTTTTTCAGGATTTACAGATGAAGATGAAAGAATAATAGAGTGGGCTATAAGAAGAACAGGACTCAATAATATGAAAGATAGAAAAGTAGCTACATTGTCAGGAGGAGAAAGCCAAAGGGCATGGATAGCTATGTCAATAGCTCAAAAACCTAAGGTTCTTCTTTTAGATGAACCTACTACTTATTTAGATATAAGCCATCAATTAGAAATTTTAGATCTTGTTAAAGGTTTAAATGAAGAAGAAAAAATAACAATAATTATGGTGCTTCACGATATAAATGAAGCAGCTAAATATTCTCACGAACTTATTGTTATTAAAAATGGAGAACTGTATTGTAAAGGGACTCCATGCAACATCATAAATGATGAAATGCTTAAACAGGTGTTTAGAGTGGAAGCTGATATAAATGAAGATAAGAATACTAAAAAGCCAGTTATATATCCGAGAAGGGTGTTTAGTTTAGCAAAATAATAGAGAAGTATTATGTACTTTGTTGTGGTTAGAATAAGATTTTTAAGTTTTGGGATGATGTGATCATAAAAAATGCGCAGCTACAGGAATTTCTATATCTGTAGCTGATTTTTATTTAAATAAGTAGTTATTATCTCAAATTTTGTAGTTATAAAATTATATTGGAGGAATTAAATTTGAAAGTTACAGTGGTTTCTGTCTCTACTAGTGTTTTTGGGGAACTTATAGAGGCTTGCAAATATATTAATGAAAGTTATGGCAATATACTGGAATTAAAATTGTATTATGTATCAAGAGATATAAAAGAAGAGAAATTAAAAAGCATGATGACAGATATAGAAAATGGGGATATGTCTATAATAGATTTGATGGGTGCACCAGATAAAATTGTTAAAACAACGTATGATTCTCTAGAAAATTCAAAAGGACAAGTAGTTATCATAGGCAGACAAGGTAGGGAATATTTAAAACTGGGCAGTTTAACTTCAAAGGATATGAACATGAAGAAAAATAAGGAACAAAGTAAAAAAACTGATGTAAAGGCCATGGATAAAATGATAAACATGGCAGAGAAAATGGGAAAAATCCTGCCCGTTGGAAAACTAAATCATATGAAGAATTATATTCATATAGGGAAATATTGGAATAATGCTCAATTTCAGGATATGAAGAATTTATTATACTTAATATTAAGAGATTATGGAAAGTATAAAGAAATACCTAAGCCATTAGAACCAGTGAAAAGAGAAGATATAAGCATATGTCATCCGGAAACTATGGAATTTTTTAATAACTATAAAGAGTATGTACAAAAATATGGTTTTAATGAAGAAAGACCTACTGTTGCTTTAATATTTTATGGTCACAGTTATCCTAGTAAAACATCAATTTTGTATATCTAGAATATTTGGACCTAAAGAAGCGGAGTATGGCACAGGAGTTACTAAGTTATTAGAAACAAAGGCTTGGGAAGAAGAAGAGGATATAGGTAAAAATTTTATAGAAAGTTTAAAATATGTATATAGCAATAATTTTAGAGGAAAGGAAATAGATGCATTATATAATAACAACTTAAAAACTGTAGATGTGGTATCACAAGTAAGAAGTAATCATGAATATGAAGTAACCGATTTAGATCACTATTATGAATTTTTTGGTGGACTTTCTAAATCTGTTGAAATGGTTAAAGGAAAAAAGCCTGTTATGTATATAAGTGATACTACAGGAGAAAGATTAGAAACTGAAACTGTGGATAAGTCTATAAATAGAGGTATAAGGACTAGAGTTTTAAATCCAAAATGGATTGATGGAATGTTAGAACATAAATACCACGGAGTTCAAAAGATAGCTGAGAGATTTGAAAATATATTGGGGCTAGCCGCTACTACTAACAGTGTAGAACAGTGGATATATAATGATTTGTGTAAAAAATATATTGAAGATGAGAAGCTAAGGGAGAGATTGAAGGGAAACAACTCATTTGCATATATGACCATAGTAGAGTGGATGCTTGAGTATAATAAAAGAGGATATTGGGAGGCAAGTAAAGAACAACTTGAAGAGCTTAAAAATGTGTATTTAGATATAGAGGGAGACATAGAGGATTTTCAAGAGGAGTAAATAAATTTTAACTTCTATGGAAATAGAATTCTAATAAAAGCATTCTATTTCCATAGAAGTTACTTTTATTCCAAAATGTAGTAGTTATTAAAAGCTATTTTATTTATATAAATAATTACACTTTTTATGTAATTATCATAAAATATATAAGGTGATTAAAATGAATAAAATTCTTAAGGATAATTTATGTAACACTATTATAAAATTAAATTCAGAAAGTAATTTTAAAATTCACGGCTATAATAAAGTCATTACTATAGACAAGGGGTTGACCATATTAGATGAAGTAAATGTACAAAAAAAAATAGTTTTAAAGGATATTGTAGTAAATGGAATACTAAATATAAGTTTAATACAAGGAAATTTATATTTAGTAAATGTTAAAGCAGATAGAATAAATATAATTTCTAAATGCCAAACTTCTATAGAGATAGATGATAAAAGTGATGTGAAAAAAATATATATTTGGAATAAACAAAATATGGATGTTAAATTTAATACTAATAATATAAATTTAAAAAGCATTTGTGTTATGCCTATAAATAAAAGAAGTAGAAATACTAGTATAAGTTTTCAAGGTGAGGCTCAAAACTGTAGAGTAGCAATTTTATCTAACACGTCAGTTTATTGCTCTAAATCCTTTAAGAATAAATTTATTGAGGTTGATATTAAAGAAGATAATAAAGAATTAAGATTATTGGGGGATTTTTTAAATACTAAATTAAATATATTGAATTGTAATTGTATAATTGGTGATGAAAAGGTCGTACCTAAGAATTTAGTAATAAATTTAATATCAAATTTTAATGATATAATTTTAAAGGGAAATTTATTAAATGCTCATATTATAGTGAAAAGTACAATGAGTTTAATTGTTAAATGTTTATATATAAATAGATTGTTTATAGAAGAAAAAATAAGAGTACAATTATATTTTTTTGAAAATACAGTAATAAAATCATTTGAAACAGAAGGATATGTTGTAATAGATGGAACGTTGCATACAGTAAGAAATGCTATTAAACAAATATTTATAATAAAAAATACTGGAAGGATAGAATTAAATTATAATAATAAAGAGTTGAGATACTTGAGGTCTTTTATAGAGTGCATAAATAAGATATTGTTGTACTTTATAAAAGAGATAGATTTTGATATAACAGTAAATAAATTGTTAGAAATATGTAGTAACGAAAATATAGAGATTTATATAAGTGATTTGCAGAAGGTTGTTCCAGAAAGTAATGTTTTTAATTTGAATATAGAAGAGCAGACCATAAAATATACTGCTTTACAACCAAATGCGGATAGCATATATATGCAGGAAGCAGTTATGACCATTATATTGTCAGAGGAACAAAATTTTATATATAAATGTGTACCAATTAAAGGTAAGTATTTATATATGAGTATAGATTATGAAGATAGTTGTCTATATATACAAAATTATTATAGTGCATTGAATTATGCTTTTACTCAAAATTATTTAGGTGAAATAGTTCTTATGGAAAATATAAGCGTAGATAATTTTAATTTATATATAGAGAATAAAAATTTAAATATAGATTTGAATGGTAAAGTATTTTTATTAAATAATATAAATGTATTAGATTCTTGTGTGAAAATAAAAAATGGTGTCATAGTGCCTACTAATAAAATAAGTAAATGGAATAGTGTAGATGAAAATATTTCTTCAAGATGCTTTGCTAAAGTTAATGGGAAAAGCATATATACAAAATTTTATTGTGAAAATTTATCTATTCCCAATGTAAACATGGATTTTTCTAATCTTTCAGAAGGTTCCACGAACACTATATTATTTTATATAGGGAATAATTCATGTTATTCAAAAGTGAAAGAGGTTTATTTTAAAGGATGCTCATTAGAAATAAAAAAACAGAGTATTGGTAATAGAGATAATGGAGAACCATATATTTTAGATACTTTTGCAGAGAATAATATTTTGTATTACAATCACTTTAATGAATCGTATAAATGCATTAAAGTGAATGGATGCAGTAACCGTCATTACGTAAATTTACAGATGTTATCAAATAACTTTTCTAATATTACGGAAATTAACAATAGTGTATTAACACTAGTTCCTTATAGAAATAGTTTAGGTATAGTTGTGAATGATGTAGAGTTTAAACCAAATTTAGAAGAAGCAGAGTTAGAAAAAAAGATGAAAAATTTATTGGATTTAAGTTCTATAACTTTAAATGCTTTTGGACAGGGGGCTTGTGCAGAGTTTTGGCAAAATGAAGAAGGAGAACTTATAGAGATTGCTATATATATTAATGGACAATGGCAGATAAAAGATATTCCTGAAGTTATTCCAGATACTGAAAACAATGACATGGAACATGTTATTTGTATGAGTTTTAAATCTAATATAATGTGGAGCAGTAATATAACAGAAATTAGAATTATAAATACAGAAGATAAAGTCTTACAAAGTTATCAATATAGTGTAGATGAAGATTTAGGTAAAATATATGTATATAATGTTATATTAAATGATGAAAAATTGCCCATATATCAGGGGTTACTGGAGCCAGGAAGTAATAAAGTTATAATAAAATCAAAATATTTTAATGATATAGAAATTAATCAAATAATAAAGCCTATTCAAATAGTTGAAGTAGTTAATGGCATAGGAAAAGCTATTACAAGGATAGAAAATATAGGACCTAATATTATAAGTGTTAAGTTAATGTTAAATACTGGTGGCTTAAATATAGGCGACCCAATTGAAGTAAATATTGAACCCTAAGAGAAAATTATAAAAGGATCTATATTTAAATTTTTTTATTTCAGCTTCTTAGGCACATTCAAATAAATAATAAGTCAGTATGCTAGTCTATTTTGCGTCATACTGCGTCAGTAGAACCCACCGATAGTCCTACTAGCGGTGGGTTCTACTTCCTTATCTGATACAAAATATACCAGCATCTTTGACTTGTTATTTATTTTCATGTACCTTATTTTTGAAATATTATTCAATTTCTACTTCATAAAATCCCTTAGGAACAGGATTACCATCCTCATTTATTAATTTGAAGTATACATGGATTATTTCTCCATAAGAATAATTAGGGTATTCAGTCCATGCTTCACATTTTTCTAAGTCTAGGGGTTTTATAGCCATTAGAGGATAACTAGTGATATTAGTATCTATGGAGTTGTATTTATTTAAAGTAAAAATATATTTACCTTCTTCAGCAAGATAAATTTTAAAAGGTATAAATTTGAAACCATCTTCAAGTTGTGTAAGAAAGATAATTTTTACAAAGTTTGAGTTGATATCCTCCTTATTAATTTTAAAGTCTAAGATATCTTGTAGGAGAAAATTAGTATGAGGGATTATTTTGTATAATTTATTAGAAGAGGTATCTATAGCAATTAAATCATATTCGTAGAATTCATTATCATTAAGGAAAACCTTCAAATCATTATTTGTAATAGGATCTATTTCTGGATCTAATATGAAGGATATTGAATCTAGGTTAATTTCTTGTATTAATATTTTAGTTGAAAACATTTTATCATCTCCAAATATAAATATTGTTAAGGTACATGAAAAGAAATAACAATTCAAAGATGCTAGTATATTTTGTGTCAGAACTGGAAACAGGTTCCGTCGCTAGTAGGAGTATAGTTGAGTTCTGCTGATGCAGTATGACTAGCATACTAACTTATTATTTATTTGAATGTGCCTATGAGAAATGTGTAAAAGGACTACCTATAAAAGGTAGCCCTCATTAATTTATTGCATATCACCATATACAGAAACTTCGCAGGCACCCTGTAAAGCATTATTGTCAGCATCTTTTAAATTTAATAATAATGATACATTTAAGGTTCCAGCGGAAATAACTTGTGCAAGATATGGCTTATCTAAACCACTAGTATCCATTGAAATAGAACTGTTAGTAGGACTAGGTGGATTGTTGAAGGTGTAGCTATCTGCGGAGGCCTTGTTTAAGGTTGTCCCATCAGCACTGTCTAGTACAAATTTATAGGTGCCAGGTGAGTTGACAGAATAACTTAAAGTTGCATCTCCACTACTATTAAAAGTTTGAGCAAAATCTATAAATAATTTATCGGATAAATTTCCGGATTTGTTTATTATCGATACTACATAATTAGTGTAATCTAATTCTTGTCCTGTAGTAAATACAATACCGTAGTTTCCATTAGTATTGTCTGCAGTATCTAAGGTCCAATCAGTAGTAGGTGTAAGAGTTCCAGTGCTATCAGATGCTGTGAAATCTGCTTGTACAAGGTCAGTAACAAGTGAGCTATCTGATTGTTTTATAACATGAACTATTAACTTTTGGATTTTTGTTTTATCACTAGATAATGGAACTACCGAATTTAAAGTTTGTTCATAATACTTTTGAGCCATTATGATCCTTCCTTTATACTATAATATTTTATAGAAGACTTCTAAACTGCAAGGGAAAATTTATTTTAAGCAATTTAAACCTTCCTATATATAATATGCTAATTTATAAAATAGTGTTAAAAAATTTATGTTATAAATAGTATATAATGTTAATTCATGTGGAAGTTTATCTAATGATATACTAGGATTGTATGATTAAATATAAACATTAGATAATTACGGAAATAAGAGTTACGTTGTTAGTTTGTTTGACACTTAAGTTTTTAACATGCTATAATTTGCTTAAAATTAGAGAATTTTTAAAATAATACAATGGTGGTAGCTAATATGATAAAACAAGAAGATATAGCCAAAATTTTAAATGTTTCAAGAACTACTGTGGCTAGGGCTTTAAATGGAAGTGAAAATATAAAGCCTGAAACTAAAGAAAAGATTATAGAACTTGCTAAGGAGTTGGGTTATAAAAAGAATCCAATAAGTAGCTCTTTAGCCAGTAAGAAGAAAAAGAATGTCTATGCTTTTATAATAAAATCAAAGAATAAATACTATACAGAGGAAATAGAGAGAGGGCTTAAGAGTGCTGAAAAGGAATTTAGATTTTATGGGTTTAATATAAATATAATAAAAACAGATATTGAAACTCCAGAAAAACAGTTAGAACAGTTAAAAATTGCAGTAAAGGAAGATGTACAGGGGATAATAATAACTCCTTTGTTAAAAGATAAGGTGAAAGAAGTAAGAAATCAAAATCCTAACATAATTTTTACAACATTGGATATTAATATAGATCAATCTATATTTCACGTAGGTACTAATTATTTTAAATCCGGTAGAATTGCAGCGGAAATACTTATAAATACCCTAGAAGAGAAGTCTAAGGTTTTGGTTTTAGATACGGTAGATGATAGAATTTCCTCTAAGCTATACATGGATGGCTTTTTAAGTAGAATGTCAGAAGAAAAAAATAATCCTATGATAGGACCTGTGTATTCGGAGCACTTAATGAATGATTTAGATAATATATTGGAAAAACATATGAAAAAAGAAGTAAAATCAATATATGCTACTAGATTTTTAACGGATATAGTGAAATATATAAGTTATAGATACAATATCCCAATGAAAATTGTAGGTAATGGTATGTCAGATGATATGAAAAGTTTAATATTAGAAAAGAAGATACTGGCTACAGTGGTGGAGCAGCCCTATGAAGAGGGGTATTTAGCAGGCAAGTTTATGTTTGAAAAACTATATAAAGATGCTAATTTTAAAGAAGCTTCTCATATTATGGAAAGTAAAATAATAGTTAGAGAAACCCTTTTTTAAGAATATAAAATAAACTGAAAAGGAGGAATTTAAGATAATAATACTTCCTTTTGCCTATGTAGCGGTGGTATAGAAATAAATGAAAAGGCCCAAACAGCTATAAAAGGCATATATGCTGCGGGTGAGGTAACTGGAGGGGTACACGGTGTAGATAGAATTGGAGGATTGTCTACAGTTAATGCTATGGTATTTGGCAAAATAGCAGGAAAAGAGGCTATAAAATATATAGAGGAAAAAGCTGTTGATGAAAAAGTCTATAAGGATATTAATGAAGTATTCCATTTTAGTGATAAGCAAGAATCTACTATAGAGCTAGATTGGGCTATAAATGAAATAAGGGAGATTATGTATAGAAATGCTAGCATAATAAGGAATAGGAAGTCGCTAGAAGATGCAGTGAAAACTATTAATAATATAAAGGATAAATTTAACTTGTACACATATGTGTCACAAAATAAGTATTGTAAAAAAGCATTTATAGCTCATAATTATATTAATACTGCAATAGTGGCGCTAAAGGCCATGATAGATAGAAATGAAAGTTTAGGAGCGCATTATAGAGAAGACTAAAAACTTAATTTAATAAATTTATGATTTAGCCCATATTTATAAGAATGAAGGGTGTTGTGGAAGGTAGCTATAAAAGTATAGGATTTTTATAAAATAAAAGTATATAAAAAAATTTAAAAAAATTAATTTTTATACTTGAAAATGTTCACGAGAACATATATAATGTTATTAGAAAATAAAAATATTAAGAATTTTCAAAGGCTTTATGTAAAGGATAACAAAACCTATATGCTTTAGAAAATTTAGTATATAGGCAAAAATTTATTTATAAAAGAGTAATAAATTTTTTTAACAATAAATGTTCACGAGAACAAAACACACAAAAGCGCATTATACAATAAATTTAAACTAAATTTAGAGGAGGACTTGAGATGAAAGGAATTTTTTCAGCACTATTAGTACCATATGATGAAAACGGAAACATTAAAGAAGAAGGGCTTAGACAGCTAGTTCGTCACAATATTGATGTATGTGGAATAGATGGTCTTTACGTTGGAGGAAGTACAGGAGAAAACTTTATGCTTTCTACTGAAGAAAAGAAAAGAATATTCAAAATTGTTAAGGATGAGGCTAAGGATAAAGTTAAATTAATTGCACAAGTAGGATCTATAAACTTAAAGGAAGCAGTTGAACTTGGAAAATTTGCTACAGCTTTAGGATATGATTCACTATCAGCAGTAACTCCTTTTTATTACAAATTTGATTTTAGCGAAATAAAAAATTATTATGATACAATCATAAGCGAAACTGGAAACAATATGATAATATATTCAATACCATTTTTAACAGGAGTTAATATAACACTAAATCAATTTGCAGAGTTATTTAAAAACGAAAAAGTAATTGGAGTTAAATTTACAGCAGCAGACTTCTATTTATTAGAAAGATTAAGAAAAGCTTTCCCAAATAAATTAATATTCTCTGGATTTGATGAAATGCTTTTACCAGCAGTAGTTTCAGGTGTAGATGGAGCTATAGGAAGTACATTTAATGTAAACGGTAAAAGGGCAAAAGAAATCTTTGAATTAGGCAGAAAAGGTGAAATAGAAAAAGCTTACCAGGTACAACACGTTACTAACGATTTAATTGAAGGAATATTAAGCAATGGCTTATATCAAACTATTAAGGAAATATTAAAGGATAAGGGTGTGGATGCAGGATACTGTAGACAACCTATGAAGAAATTAAATGAAGAAGGAATTAAGTTTGCAAAGGAATTATCTGCAAAGTATCTATAATTAGAATTTGTAATATACAGATGAATAGTAAAAGTTTAAGTTTTAAATTAAATTTAAATTGATATATTGTCAGCTATGTACAGAGTGTAGAAGATTATATAATATTTTATCAAGTTATATAATCTTCTCTAATAGAACAATTAAATAAAATAAAATGGAGGGTTTATTTATGAAGGCATCATTTCAAATGTTGGATTATATAGTTCTAGTTGTATACCTTTTATTTGTATTGTACGTAGGTATTAGAGTAGCTAAAAAAGAAATGAAAGGCAAAGAATATTTTAAAGGCGATGGAACAATTCCTTGGTGGGTTGCAGCCGTTAGCTTATTTGCAACAATGTTAAGTCCAATTTCTTATTTAGCCTTAGCTGGACGTTCATTTAAAACAGATTGGTCAGCTTGGGTAGCTCAGCTTGGTATATTTATAGCGGTTCCATTAACTATAAAATATTTCTTACCAGTATATAAGAAACTTGATTTAGATACAGCATATGAATACTTAGAAAGAAGATTTAATAAGAGTTTAAGATTAGTAGGAAGTATAATGTTTATAATTTACCAGGTAGGTAGAATGTCTATAATCATGTACTTACCAGCGTTGGCATTATCAATAGTTACAAAAGTAGATATAAATGTATTAATAATCCTTATGGGAGTAATAGCAATCATATACTCATATGTTGGAGGAATTAAATCGGTATTATGGACAGACTTTATACAAGGTGTTGTTCTATCATTAGGCGCTGTATTTGTAGTAATCTATATGTCATTTACCATTAAAGGTGGATTAGGTGAAGTAATCAGAGTAGGTATGGCGGATGCTAAGTTTTTACACTTATCGCAAATGCTTAATTTAAATATATTCAAAGAAGGATTCTTTATAGTACTTATAGGAGCAGGTTTGTCAACGCTTTCATCTTATGTATCAAGCCAAGATATGGTTCAAAGATATACAACTACAACTGATCTTGGAGAAATGAAAAAAATGACATATTTAAATGGTGCTTTATCTATAGGTATAGCAACTGTATTCTTTTTTATAGGAACAGGATTATATGTATTTTATAAACAAAATCCAGCATTGTTAATAACAAAGGCAGAAGATCAAGTTTTTGCAAGTTATATAGTTAGTCAATTACCAGCAGGTATATCAGGACTATTATTAGCTGGAGTATTTGCGGCAGGACAATCAACTTTATCTACCGGTTTAAATAGTGTGGCTACAAGCTGGACTTTAGACATACATAAGTTGATAAAAGGTGACATTGACAATGATGAGGCAACTAAGCTTGCTAAAATTCTTTCTTTACTAGTTGGAATAGTATCAATAATAGTTTCTATAGTTTTAGCACATTCTGATTTGAAATCTGCATATAGCTGGTTCAACGGATTTATGGGACTAGTTCTTGGAGTTGTAGGAGGTCTTTTCGGACTTGGAATATTTACAAAGAAAGCTAACTCTAAGGGAGCAGTGGCAGGATTTATAGTATCGGCAGTGTTAACTATAGCAGCAAAATATTTTACAACAGTTACATTCTGGATGTATTCAGTTATAAGTATAGTCTCATGTATGTTATTTGGATACATATTCAGTTTAATATTTAAGGATGAAGAAAAGAAAGATTTAGATAGTTTAACTATATATGGTGATAAATAATAAATATAAATCTAAGTGAGTAGTTTAAATTAATTTGCCAGTAAAGCATAGTCCTTAAATGGGCATGTTTTCTGGCTAATTTCAAATGTAAGGTGATTTTGTATTTAATTTAATGTAGAAGTAGTTTATTAAAAACACACTTTAGTATTTTGATTATGAAAATTTAAGAATAGTGAGTATATTAAAAGAGTTCAATTCGTACAGGGGGATGATACACTATGATGATTGATAAAATTAAAAATATAGAACTTTATGGTGAGGTTGAAAGCAATATAGGTAAGGCTCTGAAATTTATGAAGGAACATGATTTTTCAAAGGATGAAAAAGGTGTTCATAAAGTAGATGGAGATGAGCTTTATTATGTAGTTGCAGAATATCAAACTAAAGATTTAGAAAAAGGCTTTTGGGAGTCGCATAAGAAATATATCGATGTACACTATATGTTAAATGGAGAGGAAAAATTGCTATATTCTAATTTTGAAAGTATGGAAATAGAGAAGGATTATAATGAAAATGATGATGCTTATATTTTAAAAGGTAACAGTGAAGGAGAATTAACTATAAAAGAGGGGACTTTTGTATTATGTTATCCGGAGGATGTACATATGACAGGTATAAAAGTAAAAGATTCTAAGGATATAAGAAAAATTATATTTAAGATAGCTATTTAGTGAGATAATTTCATGACTTTGTAAGTGTTATATTTAGGAGATGATTATAATGAAAGAAGATTTAATCAATAAAATAAAGGGTGGTTTGATAGTATCTTGTCAAGCTTTAGAGGATGAGCCACTTCATAGTTCTTTTATAATGTCCAAAATGGCTCTTGCGGCTAAAATTGGAGGTGCAGTGGGCATAAGGGCAAACACTATAGAGGACGTAAAGGCTATAAAGGGTGAAGTGGATTTACCTATAATAGGAATAATTAAGAGAAACTATGGAGAATGCTCTGTTTATATAACTCCTACTATGAAAGAAGTAGATGAATTATGTAAAGAGGGAGTACACATAATTGCTATAGATGCTACTAAAAGAGAAAGACCAGATGGAAAGAAGCTTTGTGAATTTGTAAAAGAAATAAAAAATAAATATCCAAATCAATTATTGATGGCAGATATATCTGATTTAGAAGAGGCAAAGCTAGCAGAAGCGTATGGCTTTGATTTTATAGGAACTACTATGCATGGATATACTGAATATACTAATGGAATGGATATACAAGATAATGATTTTGAATTTTTAAGACAGGTTTTAGACAATGTAAGAATACCTGTAATTTCAGAGGGAAAAGTAGATACACCGGAAAAGGCAAAGAGATGTTTAGAGTTAGGTGCTTTAGCTGTGGTTACAGGAGGAGCTATTACTCGTCCCCAATTGATAACTAAAAAGTTTGTTGATGAAATCAATAATAAATAGGAGGATAAAACAGTGAAGTATTTAGCTGTGGACATAGGTGGAACTGGAATAAAATACGGAGTAGTAGAAGATGATGGCAATGTAATAGTTCATTATAGTATGGATACAGAAGCCTGTAGAGGAGCAGATTGCTTAATAGAAAAGGTAAAGAATATAATAAGATTTCTACTAAAAGAACACGGCGAAGATATAGGCGGTATAGGAATAAGCACTGCGGGACAAGTGAATAGAGTGGCTGGTGAAATTGTATTTGCCACAGAGGCTATACCTGGTTGGACAGGAGTAAAACTAAAAGAGATTATAGAAAAAGAATTTTCATATGGTTGTTATGTAGATAATGATGTAAACTGTGCAGCATTGGGAGAAATGTGGACAGGATCCGCTAAAAATGAAAAAAACTTTTTATGTCTCACTTTGGGTACGGGTATAGGTGGAGCTATAGTGATAAATAGAGATATTTTTACAGGAAGCAGTTATTCAGCAGGTGAATTTGGACACATGAATTTATATCCTAATGGATTAGAATGCAATTGTGGTCATAGGGGATGCTATGAAAGATATGCTTCTACATCAGCTTTAGTAAAATTTGCACAAGAAAAGGCAGAGACAAAAGAAAGATTAAATGGAAAAATAATATTTGAAAGAGCTAATAATGGAGAAAAAATATATAAAGATATAGTTAACCAATGGACTTACAATATTGCGTTAGGACTAAAAAACCTTGTACATATATTTAATCCACCCCTTATCATAATAGGTGGAGGGGTATCGGCACAGGGAAATTTAATTACAGATCTAATAAAAAAGCATTTGGACACTATGATAATGCCTTCTTTCAGCAAAAATTTAATGGTAAAGGTTGCTAGCTGTGGTAATAAGGCAGGTATGTTAGGTTCAGTATATGGATTGAAAAATAATATAAAAAAAGGTCTATAAAATAAAGATTATATTAAACAAAAATTATATATAATAAAAAAAGGATGAATGCAAAGTACAGTGCCATTCGTCCTTTTTTACTATATATAGTTTTAATTTATCCTATTTTGTTATATGAAATTAAAGGCAAAAGTTCAGTGTTAGAAATAGATGTAAAGTTTGAGCTATAATCCGTTAATTTTCCACTGTAAATTAGTTTTAAGTACTTGGAAGTTCTAAAGTCAGAAGGAGTGACTAATTCACATTTCTTATTGAATATTTTAACATCACTTTTTTCTAATACAGTTGCTGCAAATTGAGAACAGAAATAAGCATTTTCCCTTTTAAATGGTATATTAAAAGCCACAGCAAATAAACCTATGAAATTATACTTATATTTATGTTTTTCATCATGGAATTTATTGATAATTTTTTTCATATTTTCATATTGAAACTTGTCCACTTCTAAAATATAAACTGCACAATTTACATTGGAAAATATAGAATAAAGCCCTTCATATCTATTTTCAACTATAAAGCCGCCTATTAGTGGATTTTGTGGAAATATTCTTCCAAAACTATATATTTCATTTAATTCAATGTCAAAGCCTATGGAAACATGAGTATAAGGTTCATTAGTGTATCGCTTTATAGCCTTAGATAGCAATGTGCCTGTATTAGTTAAAAGTATTACTACTTTATATTTTTGGGTTTTGCACATAATTTTCTCTCCCTTTTATATTATGAATAACAAAAATTTTATTTAAGCTAAGTTTCAATTTATAAAAAGCTAATACTATTTTAACATATTAAAGTTTTATTGTATGTATGATTTTTACGCATAAAATGTATAATATTTGGCAATATATATATAAGTTTATTAAATAGGAGTGAAAAGTATGAGTAAAAGAAAAAATACCAACAAACAACTTTCAGCTATGGGCATAGAAAGAATGGACAATGATAAAGAAGCACGAAAGAAAAAGGGGAGAAATAAAGATGAACTTATGGAGGATGATGTATAACTTATTTACTGGCGAACACATATTTAAATAGTATGCTATTGGATATACAGATAGTTGTATAAAAAATTACATTGACATTTCTTTAGGTTTTTTGAAAATATTACTTGAAAACAATATATAAATGGTTTATACTAAATATTATGAAAATTAATAAAAAAGAATTTTAGAAAAGGAGGTCGTGAAATGTTAAGTAAAGTGAATATATGTTTTAATGGCAATTCAGATTTAAGTAAGTTAGATACTGTACACGGCCTTTGGAATATAGTGTGATTTTATGCTTATTACCATTACTATTTCTTTGTAATAAGTTTGTTTGAAATTATACTGCCATGGGTTAATTGCGACCTATGGCTTTTGTATTCTATATTAGTATTTTGTTTTAAGATATTAAAGCCGTGGGAAAATTTCTACGGTTTTTTTATATATTATGGAGGTGTGCAGTTATGAAAAAATTATTTAATAAATATTTTAGTAAACCATTAGTTTTTACGTGAGTTACTTTAAAAATTACAATAGAGAGGGGGACTTTATGTGAAAAATTCTAAACTTTTGTGGAATTTTATGAAAGGTAATAGACTCAAATATATTGGGGCAATACTCAGTGTAGGACTTGCAACATTTTTTTCTACCTTATCACCTTTAGTTATAAGGACTACCATAGACTCGATATTAGGTGGAAAGCCTATGGAGCTTCCAGAGGCAGGAGTAAGGTTTGTAAACTTTTTAGGTGGAAAATCTGTATTAGTTCAAAATCTTTGGATTTGTACAATATTATTAGTAATTATAACTTTAGTAAGGGGAATATTTTTATTTTTAAAAGGGAAGTGGTCAGCTTCTGCTTCAGAAAATATAGCTAAAAATATAAGGGAAACCTTGTATAATCATATTCAGCATTTGCCTTATGATTATCACGTAAAATGTGAAACAGGGGATTTGATTCAAAGATGTACCTCTGATGTAGACACAGTAAGAAGATTTTTAGCTATGCAGCTAGTGGACATTGGAAGAGCGGTTTTTATATTAATCTTTTCTATAACCATGATGCTTTCATTAAATGTTAAAATGACTCTTATAGCTATGGCAGCAGTGCCTATAATATTTGCGTATTCTTGGATTTTCTTTAACAGCATAAAAAAATTATTTCAAAAGGCAGATGAGTCTGAGGCTAAAATGACCACAGCACTTCAAGAAAATTTATCTGGTGTTAGGGTGGTAAGAGCCTTTGGAAGACAAAAATATGAGGTGGATAAATTCAATACTAGAAGTGAGCAGTTTAAAGATTTAAGCTACAAGATGTATGCTCTTAGAGGAAACTATTGGGCTATTTCAGATTTTTTATGTATGCTTCAAACAGGAGCAGTATTAGTATTTGGAGTTTATTTAACCGCGAGAGGTGAAATGACATTAGGTACCTTATTTGTTTTCACTACCTATGAAGGAATGTTATTATGGCCAGTTAGACAGCTTGGTAGAATACTATCTGATGCAGGTAAAATGGTAGTGTCTATAAACCGTATCAGTGAGGTTTTAGGAGAAAAAGAAGAACAAATAAGTTCAGAAGATTTAAAACCTGAAGTAAAAGGAAATATAGAATTCCAGCAGGTGTATTTTGAATATGAAAAAGATGTACCAGTACTAGATGGAGTATCCTTCCAAGTTAAAAAAGGAGAAACAGTAGGTATAATGGGAAAAACAGGCTCAGGAAAGTCATCATTAGTGCATTTATTAGCTAGATTGTATGATTATGATAGAGGTTCCATAAAGATAGACGGAGTAGAGCTTAAGGATATTAATAGAAAATGGATAAGAAAAAATATAGGCATAGTTCTTCAAGAACCTTTTCTATTTTCCAAAAGTATAAAAGATAATATAAGTATTGCTAAAAAAGAAGCAGTAGATAAAGATGTATTTGAAGCCGCTGACATTGCAGCTGTACATGATGTAATAATGAGCTTTGATAGAGGATATGAAACTTTAGTAGGAGAAAAAGGAGTAACATTGTCTGGAGGTCAAAGGCAGAGAGTTGCCATTGCTAGAACAGTTATAAATAAAAGTCCTATATTAATTTTTGACGATTCCCTAAGTGCAGTGGACACAGAAACAGACAGGGCTATAAGAAAAGCTTTGGCTAAAAGAAGTAAGGGAGTTACTACCTTGATAATTTCTCACCGTGTGTCTACTTTAAAGGAAGCTAGCAAAATAATAGTATTGGATAAAGGTAAAATAGTAGATATGGGTAGTCATGAAGAGCTTATTAAAAAAGATGGATTATACAAACGTATTTGGGAGATACAAAGTTCATCAGAAGGTGAGCATTCAAGCGGCAGCAAGGTAAGTTAAGGGGGTGAATTGTTTGAGTGCATATGTAGAAGAAAATTTTAATAATAAAAATGAAAAAATTGATTTTGGACTTTGGAGAAAACTTTTAAAGTATGCAGCGGATTTTAAAAAACAGCTTATAATTTTAGGATTTGTAATGATAGGGGTAGCGGGTATTGACGTTTTAATACCCTACCTTACTAAATATGCAATAGATAATTTTGTAGTAACTGGAAATGTACAGGGGCTTTTAAAATTTTCAATAGTTTATGTAGTAGTTATAGGGATTCAAGCTATAAATGTAAAGCTTCTAGTAACTTTTTCTGGAGGGGTAGAAACTAAACTTGCCCACCATATAAGAAAGCTTGGATTTAAAAGATTACAGGAATTATCATTTTCTTACTATGACACTACTCCTGTAGGATGGATGATGTCTAGAATGACTTCAGATATATATAGGTTAAGTGAAATAGTTTCATGGGGACTTACAGATATGGTGTGGGCTATAGTTATGATGATGGGTTTTGCAGGGGTTATGTTTTATCATAATTGGAAACTTACATTAATAACTTTATGTGTGGTTCCACCACTGTTTCTAATAGGAATATATTTTGAGAAAAAGATATTGGATGCTTATAGAAAGGTTAGAAAAATAAATTCTCGTATAACTGGTGATTTTAATGAATGTATAACGGGAGCTCAAACTACTAAAACATTAGTTAGAGAAGAAGATAATTTAACAGAGTTTAAATTGGATACAAAAAATATGAGAGACTCAGCAGTTAGAGCTGCGGTGTTTTCTGCGCTTTTCCTTCCTATAGTTTTAACTCTAGGAAGCATTGGAACAGGTTTAGCTCTTTGGTTTGGGGGACAGGATGTGCTTTTAAAAACCATAAGCTATGGAACATTAATGATGTTTATTTCCTACAGTGTTCAGTTTTTTGAACCAGTAAGTCAATTGGCAGCTACTATAGCGGAACTTCAACATGCTCAAGCTTCTGCAGAGAGAATTTTATCATTGATAGAAACAGAATCAGATATATACGACTCTAAAGAAGTTCAGGAGATTTACGGAGACGAGTACAATCCTAAAATAGAGAATTGGCCAGAGGTTCACGGAGATATAACTTTTAAAAATGTGTCTTTTGCATATAAAGATGGTCAAAGGGTTTTAGATAACTTCAATCTTGATATCAAGGCTGGGGAAACCATAGCTTTAGTTGGAGAAACAGGATCCGGAAAGAGTACTATAGTAAATCTTGCCTGTAGATTTTATGAGCCTACAGAAGGAGAGATTCTAATCGATGGAGTTAATTATAAAGAGAGATCTATTGGATGGCTTCAGGCTAATTTAGGTTATGTTTTGCAAAGTCCACATCTTTTTAGTGGTACCATAAAGGAGAATATAAAATATGGAAGACTAGATGCTACAGATGAGGAAATAATAGAAGCAGCAAAGCTTGTAGATGCCCATGATTTTATAATGAAAATGGATAAGGGCTATGATACAGAAGTTGGAGAAGGTGGAGGAATGTTATCCACTGGAGAAAAACAACTTATATCCTTTGCTAGAGCTATAGTTGCAAATCCATCTATATTTGTTTTAGATGAAGCTACCTCTTCTATAGATACTGAAACAGAAAGAATAATACAAAATGCTATAGATAAGGTGTTGGATGGAAGAACCAGCTTTGTAATAGCTCACAGACTTTCTACTATAGTATCTGCAGATAGAATATTAGTTATAAAAAATGGAAAAATACTAGAACAGGGTAATCATGAAAGTCTTATGAGAAGAAAAGGTTATTATTATAACTTGTACACTAATCAATTTGTACAGGAACAGGAAAATGAAATTTTAAATGAATAGGGATTTTAGTAGATAATTCAGAATATATATGCTATAATTTATATTGTTTGAGGCAACCATATGGTAGAGTTATAGGTGAACGAAGCATTTATAACATTAGTTATATAAAGCCAAAGCATTAAATAAAATTTAATAATTGAATAAAATTATACGAATATATTATGTTACCACGAAGGTAGAGATTTTTCTCTACCTTTTTATTTTTTTATCCGATGACTACCTGCCGTAACACTCCCACTTATAACAAAGTGGGAGATAACGGCAGCTACGTCCCTGGATAACGATCTCTAACCTTCAGATGGAGTAAAAACTCCATCTGAAGCTAAGAGCTTTGTTTATAGAAATTATATTATCGGGGGGTATAAAAATGAACAGTAAAACTAATAACATGATCAAGGCAGCTATTTTTATAGCAATAGGATTAATTTTACCTTACTTTTTTCATATGGTAGGCATGGCGGGACCTGTGTTTTTACCTATGCATATACCAGTTTTATTATGTGGAATGGTGCTTGGGTGGAAGTATGGAATTGTAGTAGGATTTATAACACCACTTTTAAATTCATTTTTAACAGGAATGCCACCATTATTTCCAACAGGAATTTCTATGGCGTGTGAACTTGCAGCTTATGGATTTTTATCAGGATATTTATATAATAAAAAAAGATTAAATATAATGTTTGCATTGGTATTATCTATGTTTGGTGGACGACTAATATCTGGTATAATGAATTATATACTACTTACTGCTAAAGGAAATAACTTTGTATTTAAAGCATTCTTAACAGGAGCCTTTGTAAAAGGCTTTATAGGCATAATTATACAATTAATATTAATTCCTGTAGTGGTAAAGGCACTAGAGAAAGGGGAAAAAGTAACTGCATGATGAATGATAAAGAGTTCTTTAACCAAGTAGCATTTAAGTGGGATGATATGTGTCATCATGATGAAAATAAAATAAATCATATAATAGATATAAGTGATGTTAAGAAAGAGTCTAAAATCCTTGATGTGGGCACAGGGACAGGAGTTCTTATAAAATATTTAATGAAGACAAATCCTAAAGAAATTTATGGTGTAGATTTGTCAGAAAATATGATACAGGTTGCCAAAAGTAAATATAAGGATGATAGAGTAAAATTTTATGCAGAAGATGTAGTAGAATTTAATGAAGAAAAAGATTTTGATTATATATTCATTTATTCTGCATATCCACATTTTAAAGATAAGGAAAAACTTTTTAGTCATTTAAGAAAGCTTATGAAGGAAAATGGTAAAATAATAATTTGTCATTCTCAAAGCAAGGAGGATATAAACAGGGTGCATGCTTCCAAGGAGGCTGTAAAAGAACATATACTTCCAAAGGCAGAGATTACCTGTGAAATTATGAAAAATTATTTTAAAATAAACAAGTGCATTGACAATGATGAAATGTATTATATATCTGCCGTAAAATAATTGTATATTGAAGTAATTTAGAGCTAAATATAGATTTATTTTATCTATACTTATTATTGACTGCTATACTGAGTGACTAGTATAGCAGTCCTATTTTTTTTACTCAAAAAAATCATTATATCTCCGATATAAAATAAATTTGTTAAAAAATATGAATTACAGGAAATAAGAGGTAAATAAAGAAATAAATATAAATATATATATATTTATACTCACTTGGAGTACTATACTTAATTACAAATATTGATAAAAATAACATATAAGTTTATTATAAGAATAACATATAACTGCATGATAATAGAGGAGGATTTGGGGAAATGTTAAAAAACAAATTTGCAAAAAAGCTAGCTGCTAGTATGCTAGTACTTGGAGTAGTATCTGGAGCAATTCTTACTAATGTAAAAGCTGCGAATACAGCGGATCATTATTGGCAATTTTATAAGGAACTAGGTAATGCAGGAAATCACTATATTCCAGAATTAAGGTCAAAAACTAATACTACGCCAGCATATGTAAAAATATCCTATTGGGAAGGGAAATCAGGAGATTATGTACAAATGTGGGTAGTTGATCAAGATCATAATAGTCTTCAAGGAGGTATACCTGTTAAGACAGTTTCTGGTAATGGACAATACTCTATTCATAGCAATGCATATGAAACTATAGGTAATAGTCCAGTAACTATAGGATTTTATGCACCATATCGAAATTTTCGTTCTTGGTCAGCTAGTGGTGTCTGGAGCCCAGATTCAACAAGAAATTATAATTAGTATAATTAAAAGTAGTAAATTTTATCCATGTAAGTGTAATATTTAAAATGTAAATATTACACTTTTTATGGGTGAAAAATTAAATTTGTGAATTATGAAATAATATGTATTGATTAATTATAGTTCAAAAGAAAGGAGAAAATATGTTTTCAATTGAATTAAAAAGGGCTTTTTCAAGATTATCATTTAAAATAGCTATTTCTATAGGAATTGTATTTTGTATATTAAGTATAGTTAAAATTCCTATGTATGGAGGCGATATTTTAGATAATTATATAAAAGGATTTGTTGGCACTCCTTTTGAACATTTCATATTTTTTAAAGCAAATCCTATATCAAATCTTCTTATAATTATTATGCCAATAATAAGCACATTGGGTTATTCAGATTCCTATATAGAGGATTTCAAAAGTGGAATGATAAAAGGCATTTATACTAGGCAAAACAAACGTAGATATTTGCTATCAAAGTATTTCGCAAATTTTATAGCAGGAGGAGCGGCTTTTGCACTTCCGTTAGTATTGAATTATGTTACTTTAATTCTTATTTATCCAAGTGTGCAACCTAACATGGTGTTTGGCGGTACAAGTATAATGCCTAATGGTTTACTTTCAAATCTTTTTTATGGTCATGCAAATTTATATATAATCATGTGGATAGCAATTTATTTTCTATATTCAGGAGCGTTTGCATCTATAGCATTATGTTTTAGCACAATCATAAAGAATAAGTTTGTAGTAATATTTATTCCATTCATATTATATATTTTGGTTGAAGGATTTTGCGAATTATTTAATAAAATTGAGTATTCACCACAGACTTTTTTGTATTTATCTATGAACAAGAATTTTTATGCGATTTTACTAGAATTTATACTTATTTTTATGATTACTATTAGTTTGTTCTTTTTTGGGGGAGTAAAGGATGAAGTTTACTAGTTTAATTAATGATTTTTATAAAAAACTATTATTAATAAAATATAGGGTATTTATTAGTCTTTTCATTATGTATGTAGTCTTGATTTGTTTGGCTAGAGTTTATGTAAGTAGCATACCAACAGATATTAAAGTATCAATATTTGATATGTTATGTGATGTGTATAAGGGATTTGGGATAGTAGGAGTATCTAGATATATATTTCCTATAATACCTGTGTTTACATTCATATTAATTAGCTTACTGGATTTTGACAACAAAATAGTATGTCTAATTCGTTACCATTCAAGAAGAAGTATTTGGAGAAAAAGGGTTTTATACACAATCAACCTTTCTTTTCTGTTTAGCGTAATAATAGTGTTAGGTGGGTATCTAGCAAGTGGGATATTAATGGGTGGTTTTGAAAACAAATGGATAAATACGGAAGGCACTATATATAAATTACTAGGAGAACCAACTAATTGGAGTACACTTTTTAGTAAGTTTACTTCATATAAAATACTATTTTTTATTTTTACAAGCAATTTTTTAGGGTTGTGTGCTATTGGACTTTTAATTTGCACCATGAAAACATTTTTAAAAAATCAATATGTTTGTATGCTACTAATTGCAATTATATTTGCACCAGTATTATTTAATAAATTTTCAATTGTATTAAAGCAAATGACTATTAATTTAGCAAAGTGGATGAATACAATGACTATTGTAGAAAACGGTGTATATTTAATTTTGCTCATACTTATGCTGTGCATGTTAGGAGAGTGGATTATAGGCAAAAAGGATATTATAAGCAAAATATAAATAATTGAGGTGAGGGGTTATATATAAAAAGAATTTTATATTGATGCGTTCTTTAATAAAAAGGGATTTTACATATACTTTTAAAAGTATTTTTATTAAGAATACTTTTATTGGAGTAGTTTTTTTAATAGTCAACCTTATTATAATAATCAATGTAAATAGATTTAGTGGAGCGAAAAGTATAAATTTGATTTTTGAAATTTTAAAAGGTGCACCATATTATAATGCAAATGATGGTTTATCAATACCTATGGTATGGTTTATTATTAATACTTTCGTAATTTTTAGTTTGGCAAATTATACTTATGATGATTTTAGGCACAATGGAAAATATGTTTTAACAAGGATTAAAAAAGTAGGCTATTTTTATTTTGCAAAAGTATTTTGGCTAATATATAATGTTTTGATATATTACGTAATGCTATTTGCAATAATGATAATATTAGAAAAGGTATTTTCACGTGAATTTAGTAAATGGATTTTTGCTGATGGTATTCATTTAAATATGAATGATATTGTTATAAAAATATTCTTATTGTATATTACCACATCTATTGCTTTAGCACTTCTTCAGAATACAATATCGTTAGTATTAAAGCCTGTGTATTCTTATATTATAATTTTAGTTGTAATTATTATTTCCGTTTTTACAGTTAATAATTTATTGCCAGGACAACATTCTTTAATTTTAAGGCATGTACCTTTTGACAATATACATGGGTTGAGCTTTAGAAAATCAATATTTTATAATTTCGTATTATCGATTTTTTCAATTATGGTAGGGTATGGTATATTTTTAAAAAAAGATATATTATAAGATAAACTACCCAAGGTATAGAACTTAAGAAAGGACGGTTTTATAAACATGGGGAAAGAGTACGTAGAAATTAGTAATTATAAAAAAGTCATTAAAGGAAATACTATTTTGTCAGATATAAATTTAAAATTTCAAAGGGGTAAAGTATATGGGTTTAAGGGGAAAAATGGTTCTGGAAAATCTATGTTATTTCGTGCTATTAGCGGACTTATTAAAGCTACAGAAGGAGAAGTAATGATAAATGGAAAGAAAATTGGTAGGGATATTTCCTTTCCAGAAAATTTAGGACTTCTAATTGAGTATCCTGGATTCTTATCTGACTTTACGGGATTTCAAAATTTAAAATATCTTGCAGATATAAATAAAAAAATTGATGATAATAAGATAAAAAATACATTAGAAGCAGTTGGTTTAGATCCAGAAGATAAGCGTAAATTTAAAAAATACTCTCTAGGTATGAAGCAGAGGTTAGGGGTAGCCCAAGCTGTAATGGAAAACCCAGACATAATAATATTGGATGAACCAACCAACGCACTGGATATTGATGGGGTAGAATTAATAAATAAAATTATTTTGGAACTAAGAAATCAAAACAAATTAATTTTAATTTCTAATCATGACAAGGAAGAAATGGAAATGATAGCTGATGAAATATATACTATTCATGAAGGAAAGATAACTGATCATGTAGTCTTAAGAAAGGAAAATATATAAAAATGAATAAAAAATCAAAGCTCATAATTATTGTATCTATAGTTCTGTGTATAATATTATTTTGCTTTTTTAGATATAAAAAAATAAATAATAATGTGGCTAAAACCTATGAAAAACAGGAATACAGTATTGGTGAAAATATTCATTTGGATAATTTAGATCTTGTGGTTAAATCTTATAAGTTTATTCAGTACAATAAGGATGATAATGTGGATGTTTTACTAGAGTTAAATTTAAAAAATACAAGCAAAAAAACAGTGGATGCTTCATCATTAATATATAATAGTAAATTAGCTGCGGAATTTGAGTATGTGGATACTCCCAGTGTAGAAAAACAAGATTTAAGTAGATTAAAAAAATTACAACCAAACCATGAAATAAGTATAACCTTTAAATATTCAGTATTAGCTAGAACTATAAAAAAATTCAAAAATAAGACTGAATTCAAATTCTATATTGCAAATGATTTATATAAAGAAGACATCATTAAAAAATATAAAGAATTAAAGCTTTATTCAAAATATGTTTATTTGAAAAGTTAGAAAATAAGTTTTTTGTTATGATAAAAAATCTTATGGATTCTAATGGGGATTTAGACATAAGAATGGGTTGAAAAAATATGAGTATATTTAAAACAGAATAATGGTTTAAGAAGCCTCCAAGTCATGGGGGCTTTTATTAGCTGAAAAAATAGATTATAGTACTTGCTAATATGGGATTATTTTTTACTGAATTTACAGTTTAAATAAGATATAATGTATTATGTATGTAAAAAAAATATAGAGGACTAAATAAGAAAAGTTTCTCTTATAATTTTGAAAATTTTAGGCAGGGATATAAATAGATATGCTAAATCTAGTCTTATTAATAAAACTAGAATATAGAATCTAAATAAAATCTATAATTAAAATAATAAAATTATTTGGAAATTAGTCACTAGAAATTGTGGATTCACATAGATAGAAAGGACGATAAAATGAATTTAATAACATTAGAAAATATAAATAAGAGTTACGGTGAGAAGATACTTTTAAGGGATGTGTCTCTTGGCATAAATGATGGAGAAAAAATAGGACTGATAGGAATAAATGGGACAGGTAAATCTACTCTTCTTAAGATTATAGGGGGGCTAGAGAATTTTGATGGAGGAAACATCATAAAGAAAAATAAGCTTATTATAGAATGTTTAAATCAAAGCATGGAATTTCAGGAGGAACTAACGGTTATACAGCAAATATTTAAGGGCGATTCTCCAGTGATGAAAGTTTTAAGAAAATATGAAGAGATGATGGACAGTATAGAGAAGAATCCTGAGAATTTAAATCTTCAAAGTAAACTTATGGATATTACAAGTAAGATAGATGCACTTGACGCATGGAGTCTTGAAAGTAATGCTAAGATAATTCTTACAAAGCTTGGAATAAACGATTTTAATGCAAAGGTAGGAAAGCTTTCTGGTGGGCAGAGAAAAAGAATAGCTCTAGCAGGAGCACTTATTAGGCCCTGTGACCTTTTGATATTAGATGAGCCTACCAACCATTTGGATAATGAAACTATAAAATGGCTTGAAGAGTATTTAAATGCCAGAAAGGGCTCTCTTATTATGATAACCCACGACAGATATTTTCTAGACAGGGTAACTAATAGAATATTGGAGTTAAATAGAGGAAATTTATACAGTTATGAAGGAAACTATAGTGTATATTTAAGCGCTAAGGTAGAAAGACAAGAACTAGAAAAATCTCTAGAACAAAAGAGGCAAAACTTATATAGAAGAGAATTGGCATGGATAAGAAGAGGAGTTAAAGCTAGGGGCACTAAGCAAAAGGCCAGAGTGGATAGATTTAAAGAACTAGCAGCAGAAGAAGGCTATGCAGATGATGAAAACATGGATATATGTGTTGGAAGCACTAGACTTGGAAAAAAAGTAATAATTGCAGAGGAAATAAATAAGAGTTTTGGAGACAAAAAAATTATAAAAGACTTTAATTTTATATTGAGTGGAGAAGATAGAGTAGGTATAATAGGAAACAATGGACTTGGTAAGTCTACTCTTTTAAATATTTTATCTAGAAATGTAGAAGCTGATAATGGTCTAATAGATGTGGGTGAAACAGTGCAAATAGGATATTTTTCTCAAGAATACACTCATATGGATGAAAATATGAGGGCTATAGAATATATAAAGGAAGCAGGAGAATTTATAAAAACGGCACATGGACATTCTATAAGTGCCTCTCAAATGATGGAAAGATTTTTGTTCCCAGGAGATATACAATATGCTCCTATAGGTAAGTTATCTGGGGGGGAAAAGAGAAGGCTTCAACTTTTAAGGGTTTTAATGCATGCACCTAATGTACTGTTTTTAGATGAGCCTACCAACGATTTGGATATTGATACATTAAATGTATTAGAAAATTATATTGAAAACTTTGAAGGGGCAGTGGTTACAGTTTCCCACGATAGATACTTCTTAGATAAAATTGCAAATAGAATACTTGCTTTTAGAGGAAATGGTGAAGTTTTAGAGCATACAGGAAATTATTCAGACTATGTGGATTTTTTAGAAAAAACACAGCAAAGTTCATGTGTAGAAGATGATATACAACAGAAAATACCTAAAGATAATCAAAAGGCAGGAAAATCTAAGAAAAGTGAAGATGAAAAAAGTGAAAATAGTAATTTGAAAAATAGCAATAAGCCTTCTAAAATAAAATTCTCCTATAAAGAGCAAAGAGAATATGAAAAAATAGATGAAGTTATAGAAGGAATAGAAAAAAATCTTTCAGAGATTGAAGAAAAAATAAATTCAACCGCCAGTGATTATACATTACTGGAGGAATTATTAGCTAAAAAAGAAGAGCTTGAAGGTGAACTTTTAGAGCTAATGGAAAGATGGGAGTATTTAAATGAAATAGCAGAAAAGATTAAAAATCAGAGCTAGGAAAACAAAATACAGAAGAGGAGAAAAGAGATGAGTATTTTAACAGTAAAAAACGTAAATCATGGCTTTGGAGCTAGAGCCATATTTGAAGATGTGTCCTTTAGACTTTTAAAGGGAGAGCATGTAGGTTTAATAGGAGCTAATGGAGAAGGAAAATCTACCTTTATGAATATAATAACTGGAAAGATAGCACCAGATGAGGGGACTGTAGAGTGGTCAAATAGAATTAGAGTTGGATACATGGATCAGCATGCAGTGCTGCAAAAGGGGAATACCATAAGAGATATACTTAGACAAAGTTTTAAATATCTTTTTGATCTAGAAAAGGAAATGATAGATATAACAGAAAAGATGGCTGATGCCTCAGAGGATGAACTTACAAAGCTTTTAGAGGATATGGGGACTATTCAAGATCTTTTGGATAACAATGGATTTTATGTTATAGATGCCAAAATAGAGGAAGTAGCAGGTGGTCTTGGACTTAGAGATGTGGGACTGGATAAAGACGTAGCAGAACTAAGTGGCGGACAGAGAACAAAGGTGCTTTTGGCGAAACTTCTTTTAGAAAATCCAGATATACTTCTTTTAGACGAGCCTACCAATTATTTGGACGAGCAGCATATAGAGTGGCTTAAGAGATATCTTCAAAATTATGAAAATGCATTTATACTTATATCCCATGATATTCCGTTTTTGAACAGTGTTATAAATTTAATTTATCATGTGGATAATAGAAAGCTAGAAAGATATGTAGGAGACTACAATACTTTTATGGCACAAAGAGAAGCAAAGATAAAGCAAATGGAAGCGGCTTATGAAAGACAGCAGCAGGAAATAAAAGGTCTTAAGGACTTTATAGCTAGAAATAAGGCTAGAGTTGCTACCACAAATATGGCAAAATCAAGACAGAAGAAGCTTGATAAAATGGATATCATAGAACTTCCAAAGGAAAAGGTAAAGCCTGAATTTAATTTTAAACAAGGAAGAACTTCAGGAAAAATGATTTTTGAAACTAAGGATTTAGTAATAGGATATGGAGAACCTCTTTCAAAACCTTTAAATATAAGCATGGAGAGAGGTCAGAAAATAGCCCTTGTGGGAGCTAATGGTATTGGTAAAACCACTCTTCTTAGAAGTTTAATGGGAGAAATTAAATCACTTTCAGGGGAAATTGAACTAGGAGATTATCAGTTAATAGGGTACTTTGAGCAAGAAGAAAAAGAAGGAAATTATAATACCTGCATAGAAGAGATTTGGCATGAATTTCCAGGATTTACTCAGTATGAGGTAAGAGCAGCTTTAGCAAAATGCGGACTTACTACAGAGCATATAGAAAGTCAAATAGTAGTTTTATCTGGAGGCGAAAAAGCTAAGGTAAGACTATGTAAGCTTATAAATAAGGAAACAAATATATTGATACTGGACGAGCCTACTAATCATTTAGATGTGGAAGCTAAGGATGAACTTAAAAGAGCTTTAAAAGAATACAAAGGCTCCATACTCATGGTTTGCCATGAACCTGAATTTTATATGGATGTGGTTACAGAGGTTTGGAATTGTGAAGATTGGACAACTAAGATTGTATAGTAATTTTATAATGGAACAATTAGTTTACAAGCTAGCTCTTTATAGTCTATAATAAAAATACAAAATGGTATATATCGGAGGGAAAAACATGAAGATATTAGAAATGACCATTGATAACTATGATGAAGTATTTATGCTATGGACTTCTATAAAAGGGGTAGGAATAAGGAGTATAGATGATTCTAAAGAGGGTATTAGCAAGTTTCTAAAGAAAAATCCAACAACTAATTTTACAGCTGTTGAGAATAATAAGATAATAGGAAGTATTTTATGTGGGCATGATGGTAGAAGAGCGTATATTTATCATACTGCAGTGGATAAAAATTATAGAGGAAAAGGTATTGGAAAACAATTGGTTAGTGCAGTTATAGAGGCTTTAAAACAAGAGAGAATAAATAAGGCTGCATTAGTTGTATTTAGCTATAACGAAATAGGAAATGGCTTTTGGAATTCTATAGGATGGGAGAAGAGAGAAGATTTGGATTATTACAATTTAAGTTTAAATTGTAATAATTTATAGATAAAGTGGGGATTTGTAACTATTCAGCTGTCATAAAAAATATATAAAAAACACCTTACTTTCAAATTTTTATGCATCTGACAGTAAGGTGTTAGTATTAAATTTGCGTACACTAAAAAGAGGTGGGACACCTCTCTTAGCGAAGCTTTTCAGGCTAAAGTTGGTTCAATTGGATTTGCTGTAGATACTGATTCTATACAATCTAAAGCATTTTTACCTTGTTTTCTTACAGTAGATACATATCCACGAATCCTAGTAAAAGCGTTAGCTCCCGTAGAACTTCTGAATGTTCCTGAAATCTTTTATTTTACTTTAGCCATACGTAAATCACGTTCGGCTAAGTTATTATCAAAAGGTATATCAAAGTCATACATAAAAGCAAGCACTTGATCTTTATAGCCACTTAATCTATTGAGAAGATTAAGGCTTACACTTTTCTTTACCTTTTTCTTAGAATATAATTCAACATTTTTAGCATAGTCTTCATTAAAACCAGCTTTAAGTATTTCATCATACTTAGATTCAAAATCTTGAATTTTATTTAAAGGTAAAGCATTATGTTTGTCATTAGCTAAATCTACTTCTTTTTTTATTTCTAACAATAGATCTTTCATAGGCTTTGCCCAGTTTTGACCTTGTAATTCAGTTATACCATTAAGTTCTCTTAATATATGAGCATTACATAGAGCATGGTTACATTTAGTATATTTATAGTAAGTTTTAAAACCATCGTGGACTGACGTCCCAGTGAAGTTTGGAAGTATTGTAATATCATCAATAGCTTTTTTACCACGTTTTTCATGACATTCATAGTAAGTAAGATTTTCATTAGAAGCTACATGAAGCCATTGACGCTTTTTGTCGATATACATACCTGTTTCATCAAAATGAACAGCTTTTGTAGATGAAGTAAGGAAATTTCTAATTTTATTTGTTATAGCTTCTAATTTATCATGGCAGCTTTGATTAAAAGTTACCATACTACCTTGACTTAAGTGAATATTGAATAAATCCTCAATGAGTTCAACCCCTCGTTTATAAGGAATGAGCTGATACTGTGTTAAATAAACAGCTATCGCTTTTAACTGCTCGCCATATTGGACTGTATTTTTAATTTCTTCTGGAAAGCTAGCTGTGTTTTTACTTTTACAATGAGGACATATTTTAACTTCTGCTCTATGCTCTACAATTTTAACTTTTATATCTGGTATATCTATAATTTGACGAACAATATATCTTTCAGGAGAGACATTTTTTAGGGATGCTCCGCATTCAGTACATTGTTCTACCTTATGAATTTCAATTTCATCAGGATTATCATTTAGGCACAGTGTTGTTCCTTCATGACCTTCTTGACCGCCAGGTTTTTTACCTGATTTTGTTCTTAAACTTTTAGTTTTCTTTTTGAAACCATCTGACGATGGTGGTTTACTACTATTATTACTATTTTTATTGATTTGACTCTCTAATGATTTTACAAGCTGGTTTAGAGCCTTGTTATCTTTAGAAAGTTTATCTATCTTTGAATTTTGTTCTTTTATTTGATTAGATAGCATTTTAATAGTATCTATTACTTGAGATATACCTTGGTTGTAGATCTCAATAATTTTGCTTTCGCTCACCAAGTGCTACCACTTTTATCATTAGTTTTTGCAAGACAGGGTTTATGATAACAGAAAATAATGATAAATGGAAGAGATATCTTTAATAAATTAATAATAACAGCAAACTTAAATTATTTTAATAGCTGAATAGTTATGGGGATTTTTAAAATATACTGGTATATTAAATCTCAGATATGATAATTGTTTGGAATAACAAAGAACAGAAATTCAGAGAATAAGCAGTGATGAAATGAAAAATGGAGGTATTATTATGAATAAACGGGAACGAATTAAAACAATATTTTTATATGGTGTTTTCATTTGTTACATACTTTTGTTAATTAAAATATTGTTGTTATCAAGAATTTCACATTTGGAGCATAGGTCAATCAATCTCATTCCTTTTTATAGTATAATGCAATATATATCTGGTAGCACTGCAAATTTAAAAAAATTTGCTTTTAGTAATTTGGTTGGAAATATCGTTATTTTTATTCCTCTTGGTGTATATTTGCCATTACTCAAAAAAGATAAAAGAGTAATCACCAATCTGTTGTTTATATTTATAGTGAGTTTATTTGTTGAAATCATTCAGGGGGTTTTAGGCATGGGAGCATCAGACATTGATGACATAATTTTAAATTGCTTGGGTGGATGGGCTGGTATTTTAGGATATAAGTTTTTATTGTTACTATTACGAGATGAGAAAAAAGTACGTACTACAATCACAATACTATCTGCTATTGTAGGATTACCTGTTCTATTATATTTATTATTCATGGTGAGATTGAGGCTCTGAATATATTTATCTTTAGAAAGATTGGTTATAGATAAAGATAAAGAAAAGAATATAATAAAATCTAAAATAAAGGAACTAAGAAAAGAAATAAATGAAAAGCACAAAAATGAGCTTTCAAGAAACGAATGGATAGATAAGGTAGAAGTTATCAAAGTCATTGATAAATCTAACTTTGAAGTAGTTTGGAGAATGTAATGTTGGTTGGACAACAAAGATTGTGTAAGACAAGTTGAATAATGGTTAATATAAAGAGAGATAGAAGAGATTCTATCTCTCTTTATTATGAAAATCTAATAACCGTAAGCGGTAATTACATGTGCCTGACAATCACCCCGTATACAAACAATTAAATATTGTTCTATTGTATTAAGGCGATTATGACAAGTATATTTACTTAAGGTTAATGGAGTTTTTAAATTAGTAGAATTTTCTAAGGAAGTATAAGGCTTTTTTAATATAAGTTTATTATAACTTTTAACTTGCATTTGCAATTTTAAATTTACACCAGGTATTGGGTCTGATGTAGTACCAAAATTTATTGGGTCACTAGCGGTAACATTACAAGTAAAGTGGTATCCAGGATTAGCGAAGATTGAATAAGGAGAAACAGTTGCGTCAGCTAAATAGTGACCAGAAGAATTAAAATTTCCATTACAACCATAAGAGATAAATAATACTATTTCAGCTATAGTATCATTTTTTGCATTTGTAAAATTAAATCTGAAAGGTCCATATCTTCTTAAAACAAACCCTTCCATATCTGACCAACTTGCATTTGGAGGTAAGATAGATACAGAAGTTGAATTAAAAGTTATATTTGAATTTTGTGTTTTAATATTATAGTCATATTTTATCATTCCTGATTCGGAAAAATTACAAGTGTTAAATTTGTGATTTTCCTCTATATTCAATTTGAACTCACTCTCCATAATAATTAAAATTTAATAGTATTTTTGATTAAAATAATATATTATGATTAACCCACAATAAGGTAGAATGTAATGGAATTATGAAATTTCTCCTCCATGATTTGCATAAGAGCTAGGAACAATAAATTTAATTTAAGAAATTCTAATCTTTTAGCCATATAAAATTATCTAACGCTCACATTCAGCGTCCTGCCTCAGGTTCGCTAGCCTAGCGTCCTTTTAAGGGTTACGATAATTTTATCTGTCTAAAAGAAGAATTTCTAAAATTAAATTTAAATAGTTCCTTCGCTTCTTATGCAACTCATTCCAGAGAAATTTCATAATTCAAGCAATGTAATACTTATTGTGGGTTAATCATATTATATAATATGTAATATGATAAAAATAAATTGTTTGTTACAAAAATTTTTTAAATATAATTTAGCTTGGTATGGTGAAGTTAATTAGATTTTATGAAATATTAATTGTGGAAAATGTAGTGAAAATTAGACAACAAAAATTGTATAATAATTTCATAATAAAAATAGTTAGTTTTAAATAAATTAAATTTTTTTATTATATTAAATATAAAATTAAAAAATATATAGTTTATTGTATTTTGCCAACAATTTTGGTAAATTAGTATGTAGAGATAAAAACACAGTTTCTGTTGGTAGTCAGAACCTATATAAATTTAATATAGCAGTAACCTGCCCTCCTGGGGTTGTCCATTCTCTAGAGATTTTAATTTAACAGGAGGAGATGTTTATGATAACATCAATTAAATTAACAGTTCTTTTCAATGAACCTTTTTGGATAGGTGTATTTGAAGTATATGAGAATGATGGTTATAAAGTATGTAAGGTGACTTTTGGATCGGAGCCTAAAGATGAAGAGATTCATCAATTTATATTAAAAGAATTTAAAAATTTAAAGTTCAGTAGTATAATAGCCAATTCAAATGAAAAATTAGGCATAAGACGGGAAAATCCCAAAAGGATGCAAAGAAAAATTAGAAAAGAAACTAAAAACGAGGGTATAGGAACTAAGGCTCAAATAGCTTTAAAAGAACAGTTTGAAGAAAATAAGTTAATTAACAAAAAAATTAACAAAGAGCGAAAAAATGAAATGGAAGAAAGAAAGTTTCAATTAAAGCAGACGAAAAAGAAAGAAAAGCATAAAGGGCATTAGAAGAATAATTGCACAGTATAAAATTAAAGGTTTATTTTTAAAGAATATTTGATATCTTATAAATAAGAAGAGGCTTAGTGCTGGTAACACTAAGCCAATCCTAGAACGTTTTTAGTTTTAGGGCTATTGGATTTTAGTTAAATAAACTAGATTATGAAATTAGTGCTTGCGTTTGGTGGACGGAGCATTTTTTTCATTTGTCTTAAATTTAATTTTAAGACTTTTTATACTAATATGTACTTCAAAATCACAAAGTTTCGAAGTCAACCAACTCTTTTTTAGGAAATATAGTAATACCTTAATGAAATTTCTTAAGACAAGTAGTCTAAAGCTTCTACATAATCTAAATCAAGAGAATCATTAATAAAGTCTCTTAAGAGTTTTAGATGAGCGGCTCCATATAAAACTAACACCCGATCGTTATTATTGCAAATATGTTTTAAATTAGAGAAAATGTGAAGATTTCTTTTATACCATGAAGCAACGAAATCTATTCCTACAGAGTCGTCCCCTATTTCAACATCGTTGAAAGGTAAAAATGAAGTTATGTGTTGAAATTCATTAGTTTTTTTATTATTAAAAAATCTATATATTTCTGTAATACTTGTTTCCTTAGTAAATATTTCATAATACTTATTTGCAAATTTCATAAATGATCCATTGAGTTTTTGATATAAAGTATCATTTTCTTTAGCTTTCTCAAATACGAGGGGTTGAGTCCAACCATCATAGTAGTCAATACTATATATGTGATTTATTTTATTGTATTTAGCTAAATCAAATGCAAACTTAATTCGTTCATCTATTGGATTAGTAATGTTATAATCTGCCCCTTTTATACCAATTTGGCCCAACATTATATTTAAATCTAAATCTGGTTTGTGCAAAAATTTCTGAAAAAGTTCATTATGCTTGTCTTCTTCGCTAGGTGTTAATTCAACACATAGTTTATTAGGTTTAAATAGTGATATTTTTTTTATAATTTCTTTTAATTCATTTTGAGGATTCTTGTTTTGAATTTTAATAATGTCAATGCTTTCCTCCATTCTAAAGTGGAAGGTACCTAAAATCATAATTTTTGGCTTATTCATAATTTCTCCTTTATTATTTTTGTATTAAAAAATACTTATTTTTAGTAAATTCTCAAAAATCTAATTTTTGAAAATAATACAAATCATTAATCACATTTTATATAATTAGCCGATTTCTGTCAATGTGATGCTTTTGTTATTAATTCCATAGAATTATAATTTACATATTGAGCAAAATAGTAAGGTGATAATATTTTAAATACTTATCTTGGTGGTTTAATACACGAGATATTGAGAGGAGTGAATGTTATGAATGAAAAACATGATTGTTCTTGTGCAAGTCAACAAGAAAAGGAAAAGAAAGCTAATAACTCTAGAACCAAACATAGTAAAAAGACACATAAAAAAGATTAATATTAATTTTTAACAGTGCGCCCTTGAATATTACAAAGTAGCATTTAGGGGTGCTTTTCTTTTTCTTTAAATACACTAAAACGTATAAGGAAAACATTTAAAATATGTACAGCTATAGGAAGTAGTGGTAATATATTTATATAAGGTGATCCATAAAAGTAAGGCACATTCAAATAAATAATAAGTTAGTATGCTAGTCTATTTTGCGTCATACTGCGTCAGCAGAACCCACCGATAGTCCTACTAGCGGTGGAACCTGCTTTCTTGTATGACACAAAATATACCAGCATCTTTGACTTGTTATTTCTTTTCATGTACCTAAAATAAAATGTGTCTTTAAAGGATTACGTTTTAATTATGCTTTTGATAAAGTGATTATTAGCATTAGATTTATAGGAGGTAAAAAATCATGAAAAGTGAAAAAGAAAAAATGTTATCAGGAGATTTATATAATGCTGGTGATGAACAACTGGTTAAGGAAAGAGATTATGCAAGAAATTTAACTTTTGAGTTTAATCATACAAAACCAAGTGAAAAAGAGATAAGGCAGGAAATTATAAAGAAACTGATCAATACAAAAGGTTTATTTCATATTGAAGCACCATTTAATTGTGATTACGGCTATAATATTAAGGTTGGTGAAAATTTTTTCGCTAACTTTGGTTGTACTATACTCGATGTAAATAGGGTTGAAATTGGTGATAATGTACTTTTAGCACCAAATGTTCAAATCTATACTGCTGCTCATCCTGTTGATCCTATTGAGAGACTCAATGGAAAAGAATGTGCAAAAATCATTGTCATAGGAAATAATGTTTGGGTTGGTGGTGGAACAATAATATGCCCAGGGGTTAAAATTGGAGATAATGTAACTATAGGAGCAGGAAGTGTTGTTACTAAAGATATACCTGATAATGTAATTGCTGTAGGAAATCCGTGCAAGGTTATTAAAAGTATATAGATATGGTATAAGCATAGATTTTTAAGAAGATAAGGTATATTTTAAATTTGTGGAATGAGCTTTTACCTTGAATATTTATTTGAGTTTTGCTTGATGAGACAGCACAGTTTTATTTCATAAAGGATAAATATAATTTGGAGGAAAGTATATGTTATGCAGAGAAGATATTATTAAAATACTTAAAAATATGGATTTACCTTCAAATGAGTATTGGATAACTTCCGGTGCGGCGTTGGTAATTCATGGGATTAAAGAAGAAACAAATGATATTGATTTAGGAGTTACAACTAATTTGATAGAGCACTTTTTAAATAAAGGTTGTAAATATAGTTTGGCGGAGGATAATTCCAGAATCGTAACAGTAAATGATCATATAGAACTATTGGAAAATTGGTTTGTTGATGAAATAGAATTTATTGATGGGCTGCCAGTAGGTACTTTAGAAAGTATAAAAAAGCAGAAAGCTGAGCTAGGAAGAGAAAAAGATAGTAGAGATATTAAAATCATAGATGAATATATAAAAAAATTATAAATTGAAAATGGGTGAAAGCATGGAAATTAAAAATGAAATTATTATTTTGCGGGATTTTATTAAACAGGATATAGAGGATAGAATCTATTGGGAAACGGTAGAAACTGAATGGCAACTATGGGATGCTCCATGGGAATATGATGAGGGAGAGGAAATATTTAATCCTGAAAAGTATCGTGAGGAAAAACTTGCATGGATTGAAAAAGATAAGGATAACAGTAGAATACGAAGTGTATTCCAAATTTGTATAAATAACAAAAAAAAATCTCATATTGGGTGGTGCAGTTGGTATTATATTGATGATAGTTATGAATACACAAGAAAACAGGGGAAATGTACAATTGGAATCGATATACCACCACTTTCCGCGAGACACAAAGGCTATGCTACATCTGCATGGGTTCTCTTTATACAATATTTGATATCAAAAGGAATTGAAGATATATATACTCAAACTTGGTCAGGCAATAAGAGATTGATAGGTCTTGCAACAAAGCTAGGATTCGAAGAATGTCATCGTAAAATTGCATTTAGGAAAGTGCGAGGAGAAATGTATGATGGATTGACTTTTAGATTAAACATGAATAAATTTTTTAGATATATAAACTTAGCGAAGTGAGTGTCACTAGACATGCGATTCAAATTGAACAAGAAAAGATATTTAATATGTTATTTGAAGAATGGTTGTATAGGATAGAGGGAGATTCATCTAAAAATGCATATTAAAAAGTAATAAAGCAAGAACTTTATAAAGTTCTTGCTTTATTTGAATAATTATTCACTAAAATTAAGTTGAGTTTCTTCAGTTTTGTAAAAGATTTCTGCATCTAGTTCGTTTTCTGATTTAGCAACCCATAGTGTAACTATGGCGTCTCCAGTTATATTAATAACAGTACGACACATATCAAGAATTCTGTCTACTCCTATTATCATAGCTATTCCTTCTACTGGAAGTCCTATGGATTGAAGAACCATGAACCATGGAGAGAGTTATCATACCAACTCCAGGAACTTCTTCAGTGCCAATAGATGCTAATGTAGCTGTAAGTACAACAGTTACAAGTTGAGAAAATGAAATATTAAAAAGCAATGTTAATTTTCTTCAATTCTTCTAAAAGAATTAAAAGTTTATTTACATGATAGTTAAATATAAGGTCTAAGTTTGTTGATAAACAGCCTTTATTAGAATTTATTTCTTCATCAAATAGTTTTTTATATTTAGAAGCATTATCAAAATTTAATTTACAATCCTCTTTTAAGCTATTTATAGTAAATAAGTGAATGTAAGCATTGCTACATATATTTAATATTTTTTTTATATTATCCACTTTTATATTATCTGTTTTTTGCAACTTAATTTCATTTAAGTAAGTTTTGAGTGAATTTTCTGAGTTATCTATTTCTTTCTGAAGTTTAATTATGTTTAAATTTGATGTATTTTTAATTAAACTTCTAGAAAATAAAAAAATATCATCTATAAGAGTATTGCAATTAGAGTACATTTTATTTAAATAATTCGGTGGTGAGATTAGATAATTTACTAGTACAGCAATGGCAATACCTATAAATGTTTCTAAGAGTCTAGTTACACTGTATATAAAAGGAATTTGACCTTTCATATTGGTCATGATAGCTAGAAAAACTATACATGCTATAGTTATAGAACTTTTTTTATTAAGTAAATTACAAAAATAAATAACTGCAATTATCCCAATACCAGTTAAGATGGAGTTTTCTGGATGTACAAGAGCAAAAACAAGGCCTATAAGAGCACCTACAGAAGTGCCTATCATTCTATTTTTACCCGTTATAAATGAATCGGAAACTGAACTTTGCATACTTATTACAGCAGCAATGCACGCATAAAAAGGGTAATGCATATTCAGTAATTTTAGTGTTACTATACATAAAAAAACAGACAATGCTGTTTTGATTGTACGCATACCTATTTTTGACATGGGTATCTATCCTTTCGTTAAATATATAAAGTGAAATTTAGTTATTTATAGTATTTGTTTTAATGTCATAATGTGATTAAAACACAAAAAGGTACAATGTGGTGGAATTATGAAATTTCTCTTCCATGACTTGCATAATAGCTGGGAACAATAAATTTAAATAGTTCCCTTGCTCCTTATGCAAGTCATTACAGAGAAGTTTCATAATTCAAGTAATTTAATACTTTTAGGGGATAATCATAATGTAAGTATATCAAAATTTATTGTATAAATAAATAAAGTTATAAGTTTTTTTATATAGAGTTTTTATTATAACAAGAATTTAGAAAACGTTATATAGAGTAGAGGCAAATTACAGGGAGTACTTAATTTAATATAATATTGGAATATTAGTATGAACAATTTAAGAATAAATATTCAAATTTGGGAAATATTCAAAAATCAATTTAGTGTGATAAAAAGTTTAGTTAAAATGCTATTAAAAATTGTAATACATAAAATGAAATGTATGGAATTTTTCTATTGGATAAGTATAGGGTAATGCCATAAAATAGGTATGAGATTTATTAGGTCAAATAGTAGAGGGAAAATAATAGGGAGTGATTAGCAAAATGGAGAGATATATAAAACCAGACCAAATGACACCGAAGGAAAGAACGGATGCCTTTGCTAGAGGACAAGAAATAGACAGAATTCCTTGTATGCCTCAAATGGGAGTAACTATGGCTAATTTGATGGGTATAACTACTTATGAATATTATCATTCTGCAGAGAGAATGGCTGAGCTAGAAATATTTTTATTTGAAAAAATAAGACCGGACAGCGTTGGCGTAGGAACTACATTAAGAGGTGTGGCAGAAGCTATGGGGAGCAAAATAGGCTATCCACCTAATGGAATTTCTTATTTAGAGGAACCTGTACTTAAAGATATACGAGATGCACATAATTTATTGCCAGCAGATCCTTATAAGGATGGAAAATTACCACTCTGCTTAAAGGCTTTAAAAATTGTTATTGATAAAATAGGCCATTTGGTAGATGTAGGTAGTGATATAGCAGGACCTTTTAGTGCAGCAGCGGCAGTAGTAGGCACAGAAAACTTATTAAAAGGAATGATAAAGTATCCAGACAAAGTGCACACATTATTAGAGGTGGTCACAGAGACAAATTTAAGAATAGTTGAAGCGTTTGCTCAGTATGGGGTAGGATTATGTATGTCTGATCCAGTGGCATCTACAAGTTTAATAAGTGTTAAGCAATTCAAAGAATTTGCTATGCCTTATCAAAAGAAATGTGTGGACAAGATGAAAGAACTTACAGGAAAAGGCACTACTATCCACATATGCGGGAGAAGTAGAGAAATATGGGAACCCATTTTGGAAACGGGAATTACTACATTTAGCTTAGATAATGCTGAGGATATGGAAGAAGCTAAAAATGTTATGGGAGATAGAGTTTGTATAGTAGGAAATCTAAAGCCTGTTGATACCATGCGAAATGGAACTATTGAAGATGTAATGATGGAAGCTAAAGAATGCATAAGAAAATCCTATGATAGTAAAATGGGATATATATTGAGTACAGGATGCCAAATACCTATGGGTACACCTATAGAAAATATACAGGCGCTTATGGATGCTGCTAGGATTTATGGAAGATGCCCTATAGATAAGGAAATTTTAAAATAGATGATAGAAATTATGTTCGGGATAGGTTAATGGTAGGGGGATAATAAAATTATAAAAGGGGAAACAGAATTTCATTATTTTAAAATTCTGTTTCCCCTTTTATAATTATTGGAATACATTACGTATATTTGAATATAAGTATTCATGTAAGATTTTATTAATAATTTTGAAGTGAAAGCACATATTGACATGTAGTCATAAAAGGAATAGAATTTATTAATTATAGGGGGGTGATAAAGTGGAATTCACTATAAAAAAGATAATATCTATAGATAAGAATGCTCAGAAATTTAGAGAAGAAATGGATAAAAAAATACATATGGAAAGTAGGGAGTTAGAAAATATCATCCTAGCCATGAATGAAAAGTCAAAAATACAAATAGAGAAAAATCAAATGGACTTAATGGAGTCTAAGATAGGAAAAGCTAATGATGAAGCACAAATAATTCTAATTCAAGGCAAGGAAATTTCAAAAGAGATTACAGAAAAATTTTATAAAAAAGAAAATAATATTTTAGAAGAAATATTTAATGAGATAATAGCCTCGCTAGAGGAGGAATAGTATGAATAGTGTGGTAAGGTATTCTGCAATTAATACAAAGATAAGGGCATTAGAAGGTAAAATGTTAACAGACAAGCAGTATCGAGAGCTTATGGAATGTAAATCTTATAGAGAAGCTATTTTGTATTTGAAAAATGAAACTTCATATGCTGAGGCCTTTAAGGGATATGATACAGAAAAAATAAATAGGGGTTTTTTGGAGTTTATTTTGAAAAGAAATTATATAAATGGATTTGCGAAGTTAAGTAATTATTTAGTAGGTGATTATAAAAAATTCCTAAAGATATTTCTTATGAGATTTGAAATTGAAGATTTGAAGGTAATTATAAGAGGAAAATATATAGGAAAAAGCACAGAAAAAATAAGAGAACATTTGATATATAAAGGACGTCTAAATTATGTGGATTATGAAAAAATTATAGACGCTAAGAGTGTAGAAGATGTAGTTCAAAGGCTTAAAAGCACTCCATATTATAATCATTTATCACCAGTTGTACCATATGTAAAAGCTGAAGGATTATTTAGAGTAGAGATGGCATTGGATTTTGCTTACTTTAGTTCCGTAAGAAAATTTGTAGACAAAATTTCTAAGGAGGATAGAGCAGAAATTAAAAAAACAATAGGTATAGAAGCTGACCTTTTAAATATACAGTGGATATTTAGAGGGAAAATATACTATAATCTTCCTCCAGAGATTCTTTTTAACTACACTATTTATGATGGATATAAGCTTAAATCATCAGATATAAAAGAGCTTTGCTATGTAAAAGATCAAGAGCAATTTTATGAAGTTTTAAATAAATTTAAATATAGAGACATTTTTATAAGAGGTAAGGATGAATATCTAATGGAAAAGAATGTAATAGCTTATCTTAAAGGCATTTTTCAAAAAAGTAAAAGAGAGAACAAATTAAATATAAGTTTTTTACTAAGCTATATAAAACTTGTGATAATAGAAGTTAGAAATATTATATCCATAGTTGAAAACAAAAGATATAATATTGAAAAACAAGAAGCAATAAAATATGTAAGTATTACTTATTAGCAGTACTATAAGGAGGGATTATGTTTGGCAATAGAAAAAATGGTCATGTTAAATATAGTGGGTCCTAAATCTTATTTAAATGAAGTTGCCAAGAAAGTTGTATTATTAGGTGCTATACATCCCGTAAATGCCATAGAGGAAATAGATACAACGGATTTTACATTTCCTACAACGGAGGATAATATAAAAGCTTTAGAAGATGTATGCTATATAAGGCCCTACGGGGAAGAAGATGATTATGGCGATTTAAGTAAAAAGATAAAAAGCTTTGAAGAAATATATAAGGGAGTAGAAAAGGTTTCTTTGAGGAAGGAAGAATTACTGTACTCTATGGATGATATGGAGTCCCTTATTTGTGAACTAGAAGAAAAAATAAGTTATAAGTATAACATATTAAAAGAATTAAGGAATAAAAAAAACCAGTTGGAGCAAAAAATAGAACGTTTTAAATATATCGAAAACTTAGATATAGATATTAAAGAACTTTACGAACTTAACAATTTTGACTTCAAAATAATAAAAATTCAAAATGATAATATACCAAAACTTAAATACAATTATGAAAATATACCTTCAATAGTTTTAAAAATATACTCCCATTCAGAGTATTCTGCGTACATGGTTTTCACTCCCAAGTCTCTATATATAGAATCGGAGAGAATATTTAAGGCATTAAGTAGTGAAATAATAGAAATAACAGGAGAGCCTAGGGGGACTCCCAGTGAAATTTTAAAAGGCTTAAAAACAGAACTAAATAAAGTAGATGAAAACATATCTATTAGTGAAAAGAAAGTTAAAGAACTTTTAAAAGAGAACAATAAGAAGCTTTTAATACTACAGAAGAGTTTTGAATTAGAAATGAAGGGTAAAGAAATTAAAAGCTATACAGGAGTGACAGAGGAATTTTTTTATTTATGTGGATGGATACCTGTTAACTCTTTAAAAAGTTTTAAAAATGCATTAAAAGATTTAGATAACAAATTAATAGTTATAAAGAAGAACTCAAATGAAATAAACCCTAATTTAACACCGCCTACAAAGCTTAAAAATAATAAAATTACAAAACCTTTTGAATCCATGGTAAACATGTATGGTGTACCATCTTATAAAGAAATAGATCCTACAGGATTTTTAGCCATAACATATATGATAATGTTTGGAATAATGTTTGGTGATTTAGGTCAGGGGTTAGTATTTGTATTGGCAGGAATCTTATTAAAATATAAAAAATCCAGAGTTAATTTTGGGGGAGTCTTAACCAGAATAGGCATAAGTTCTTGTATATTTGGAGCTTTATATGGAAGCTTTTTTGGATTTGAAAATGTAATACCAGCGGCATTAGGAAGACCTATGGAAAATATAAATAAAGTATTAATATATGCTATAGGCTTTGGATGTGTATTGCTGCTAGGTGGGTATGTATTTAATTTTATAAACTGTTACAAAAGAAAAGATATAAAAGAAGGAATATTTGGCAGTAACGGTTTAGCAGGGCTTATATTTTATATATGTTTTATAGGCTGTATATTTACAAAGCTTACAAAATCTAAATTTCAAATGCCTGCTGTAGCTTGGATAATAATGTTTATAACATTAATAGCTGCTATATTGTTTAAGGAACCTTTGTCAAACTTAGTTATAGGTAAAAAACCTTTATATAGTGAGAGTAAAGGGGATTACTATATAGAAAGTGGATTTGGAATATTAGAGGTATTTTTAAGTATGTTATCAAATACTTTATCCTTTATAAGAGTAGGAGCATTTGCTATAAACCATGCAGGGTTGTTTTTAGCCTTTTCAGCTATAGCATCCATGATGAATAATGGAGTGGGAAGTACTTTAATGTATGTTTTAGGCAACCTAGTAATAATAGGACTTGAGGGTCTTATAGTGTTTATACAAGGATTAAGATTAGAGTACTATGAACTTTTTAGTAAATATTACGAAGGAGGAGGAATTAGTTATTCTCCAGTTAATATAAATTTACTTTAAGATTAGAAAGGGGACATAATAAATGTATATTTTATTAGTAATAACATTTTTAGTAGTAATAGGAACTATAACTTATGGAGTAGTAGAAAATTTAAAGGGAAATTTAGAGGGAAAAAAGAAGGTAAAAAAAGCTTTAAAAATAAATTTAGGTGCTTTTATTCCCGTAATGAGTGGCTCTATAGTATTTATGATACCTAATATAGTACAAGCAGCAGGACAAAGTACAGCTAATTCTTCAACAGGTATGGGATATATAGCAGCTGCCCTATGTACTGGACTCGCAACTATAGGGGCAGGTTATGCGGTAGGAGCTGTTGGATCTTCAGCACTAGGAGCAGTTTCAGAGGATTCTAAAATTTTAGGTAAAACTCTTATATTTGTAGGACTTGCTGAAGGAATTGCTATATATGGACTTATAATTTCTATAATGATATTAATGAGATTATAAATAAAGTTATAAATATTAAAAGCTGTGGAGTTGATTGTATAATGAAAGCTTATTTGATAAGTGATAACAGGGATACTTATAAAGGATTAAACATAGCTGGTATAAATGGAGCTGTGGCTCACAGTAAGGGAGAAGTTCTGGAGATTTTATCCAAACTTCTTCAAGATAAAAATATTGGCATTATTATTTTTACAGAAAAAATAGTGGACATGATACCTGAAAAAATAGATTCTCTGAAAATTTCCAAGGGACTTCCTTTGATAGTTGAAATACCTGATAGGCATGGAAGCTCTAGGGGAAATGATACTATATTAAAATATGTAAAAGAGTCTATAGGCATTAATTTGTAGTTATTTTAAAGAGAGAGGGTGTTTATTTTGACCACTATAGATGATAAAATAAAGCTTTTTACAAAGTTTACCTATGATAAGATTCAGGCTGAAAAGGGAATTGAGTTAGAAAAGATACAAAATATGAAAGAAAAAGTCATAAAGGAAGAAGAGCAAAAAATAAAAAAGATAGAAGACTTAGAGATGAAAGAGGCTTTGAAGAAGGCAGAATTAAAAGCTAATGAAATACTTGCCAAAGCTAAATCTGAAAACCATCAAAAATTATTAAATTTAAAGGAAGATTTAATAGGAAAAGTTTATAAAGATGTGATGAATAAACTAATGAAATTTACTGATAAAGAGGAATACAAAGATTTATTAATTAAAATAATTAAGTCAACCCTTGAACAATGTGAAGAAGGGGAATATAAGATGTATTTAACTATAAAGGATTATGATAAATACTATAAAGATGTAGAAGCCTTGATAAAAGAATTTAAGAATATTAAAGTAACTATAGAAAAAGCTAGACAAGATATAATAGGAGGAGTAATTATAGAGGATTCAAAGAACAAAATGAGAATAGATAATAGTCTTGGTGTTAGGCTTAAGGATAGTATTTGGGATATTGGTTTAAAGGTTACAGAAAATGTTGATTTTGAAAAATAGAAAGGAGGGTGTAACTTGGAAAATGCAAAAGGAATAATAGTAGGAATTAATGGGCCAGTTATAAAAGGCAAGGGCATGAAAAATTTTAAAATGAGAGAAATGGTTACTGTTGGGCAAAAGAAATTAATAGGAGAAATAATAATATTAGAAGATGATACAGCCACAATTCAAGTTTATGAAGAAACCTCCGGACTTAAGGTAGGAGAAGATATATTTTCCACAGGAAGACCTTTATCTTTAAAATTAGGGCCAGGAATAATAGGAAATATATTTGATGGTATAGAGAGACCATTAGAGAAAATAAATGAAATAAATTATGGTTTTATAGAAGAGGGTATAGGCCTTATATCCTTAGATGAGCAGAAGCTTTGGGATGTAAAGATAACTGTCAGTGAAGGAGATATTTTAAAGCCAGGGGATGTATACGCTCTAGTAAAGGAAACAAATTCTATAGAACATAGACTTATGATTCCATCAGATATAAGTGGAGAAGTAATATATAAGAAAGAGGATGGCAAATACAATATAAATGAAGTAGTGGTAAAACTTCAAAATGGAGATAAAATAGAGGAAATTCCCTTATATCAAATGTGGCCAGTAAGAACTCCCAGGCCAATTAAAAGGAGGAAGGCAATAGAAAAACCTTTGGTTACGGGACAAAGAATACTAGATACGTTTTTTCCTTTAGCTAAGGGAGGAACTGTAGCTATACCAGGAGGATTTGGTACGGGTAAAACTATGACCCAACATCAACTAGCTAAATGGTGTGATGCAGATATAATAGTGTATATAGGCTGCGGCGAAAGAGGAAATGAAATGACAGAGGTTTTGGAGGACTTTCCAAAACTCATTGACCCTAGAACTGGTATGAGCATTATGAATAGAACGGTGCTCATAGCCAATACTTCAAATATGCCTGTGGCAGCTAGAGAAGCAAGTATATATACAGGCATTACTTTTGCAGAATATTTTAGAGATATGGGGTATCATGTGGCCATAATGGCAGATTCCACATCTAGATGGGCAGAAGCACTTAGGGAAATATCTGGAAGACTCGAAGAGATGCCAGCGGAGGAGGGATATCCAGCATATCTTCCTTCAAGATTGGCAGAGTTCTATGAAAGAGCAGGTTACACGGAGAATTTAAATGGAAGTGAAGGTTCTATAACTGTAATTGGAGCTGTATCTCCAGCAGGAGGAGATTTTTCAGAACCAGTTACTTTAAATACAAAGAGATTTGTAAGTGTATTTTTAGGACTCGATAGAAATCTAGCCTATGCAAGACATTACCCAGCTATTAATTGGTTATCTAGTTATAGTGGATATCTAGATTCACTTAAGGATTGGTATGGTGAAAATGTAGCTAAAGACATGATGGAGATTAGAAATAAGGCTATGAAAGTACTTTTTGAAGAGAGCAAACTTCAGGAAATTGTTAAACTAGTAGGAGAAGATGTATTGCCAGATGATCAAAGACTTGTCATAGAAATAGCTAAAGTATTAAAAGTTGCATTTCTTCAACAAAATGCATACCACAAGGATGATACCTATGTTCCACTTAAAAAGCAATATAAAATGTTAAAGGTTATAGATGGTTTATATCAATACGGATGTAAGGCAGTAAAAATGGGAATACCTATATCTATAATACACAATAAGGAAATTTATGATAGCATAAATAAGATGAAATATAATGTGTCTAATGAAGATTTAAGTCTTATAGACCATTTAGAAGAAAATATAAAAAATTATTATAATAAATTATTTAAGCAGTACACTGCATAGAGGAGGTGGAAATTTGAAAAAGCAATATCTATTATTAGACAAGGTTCAAGGACCTACAATAGTATTATCAGATGTAGAAAATGTGGCTTATGATGAAATTGTAGATATAACCGTTGATGGGAAAGAAAATAAAAAGGGTAAGGTCGTACAAATAGATGAAGATAAAGTGACGATACAGGTATTTGAAGGTACTTCAGGTATTTCCACAAATAATTCATCCGTTAGCTTTACGGGAAATTCTTTGCAGGTTAGCTTATCTAAAGAAATTTTAGGTAGGGAGTTTGATGGTATAGGGGAACCTATAGATGGTGGAGGAAGAATTTATAGTAGAAAAAAGTATAATATAAATGGGAAAGCTATAAATCCTGTAGCTAGAAAATACCCAAGAAATTTTATTCAAACAGGTATATCATCTATAGATTGTCTTACCACATTAATAAGGGGACAGAAAATCCCCATATTTTCAGGAAATGGTATGCCGCATAATCAATTGGCGGCTCAAATTGTAAGACAGGCTAAAATTAGTGAAGAAGAAAATTCAAATTTTGCAGTAGTATTTGCAGCTATGGGGATTAAACATGATGATGCGGAGTTTTTTAGAAAGAGCTTTCAGCAGTCAGGAGTTTTAGATAGAGTGGTTATGTATGTAAACTTAGCAGATGACCCAATTGTAGAAAGGGTTATGACTCCTAGATGTGCTCTTACTGCAGCAGAATACTTAGCTTTTGAGGAGAATATGCATATACTTGTTATAATGACGGATATAACTAGTTATTGTGAGGCTTTAAGAGAATTATCTTCTGCTAGAGAAGAAGTTCCAAGTAGAAAGGGTTATCCAGGATATTTATACTCAGATTTAGCTTCCTTATATGAGAGAGCAGGTATGATTAAAGGAAAAGGAGGCTCTATAACTCAAATACCTATAGTATCTATGCCTAATGATGATATAACTCATCCAGTACCAGATTTAACTGGATATATTACAGAGGGGCAAATAGTGCTTAGTAGGGATATATATCAAAAAAATGTATACCCACCAGTTAATATATTGCCTTCACTATCTAGACTTATGAAAGATGGAATCGGAGAAGGTTACACACGAGATGATCATGGAGAAGTGGCTAATCAATTATTTGCTTCCTATTCCCATGTGCAGGAAGTTAGAGCACTAGCTCAAGTAATTGGAGAAGAGGAGCTTTCGGAACTAGATAAAAGTTATATAAAATTTGGAGGAGATTTTGAAGAAAAATTTCTAAAGCAAGGATATGAAGAAAATAGAAGCATAGGAGAAACCTTAGATTTAGCTTGGGATATCATTTCTATATTACCTAAAAATGAATTAGATAGAGTGAGTCCTAAAATTCTTGAAAAATATTACAGGGGTGGTGAATAATGCAGCAAATAGCTCCTACCAAGTCAAATTTAATAAGCGCTCAAAATACCTTGGAGTTTTCCAAGAAGGGATTTCAGCTTTTAGACCAAAAAAGAAATGTTTTAATAAGGGAAATGATGTCCTACATATCTAGAGCAGAAAAACTTCAGAATAGGATAAATTCTACTTTTAGTGAAGCGTATGAAGCACTAAGGCAGGCCAATATAACTATGGGAATATCCTCAGTTTCGGATATTTCCATGGCAATACCAGAAACTGAGGATTATGATGTAAGGTTTAAAAGTGTTATGGGTGTTGAGGTACCTCATTTAAATTATGAAAAAAAGCCTATACAGCCAAATTATAGCTTTCACAGAAGTAATACAGCTATGGACATTGCATATAAAAAATTTAATGAAGTTAAATATTTAATATATGAAATAGCAGAGGTGGAAAATGCAGTTTACAGATTAGCTATGGAAGTTAAAAAGACGCAAAAAAGAGCTAATGCTCTTCAAAATATACAAATTCCTAAATTGCAGGAAAGAGTTAAATTTATATCTGAAGTATTAGATGAAAAGGAAAGAGAAGACTTTTTTAGATTAAAAATGGTAAAGAAAAAGAAGAAAAAATATAAAGAATAAAAATATAATATTATAAATAAAAGGTATATTGTCTAGGTGTAATACTTAAGCACATATACCTTTTATTATTGGTAGTTCGTAATATAAAACAAAAATTATCAATATTAAATTTGTAATATAAATTGCCAATTACAGTATTGATATATGATAGTATTTACACTAATGATTATATATGATAAAATAGAATTAAATAGTAAAATATGTAAATTAAATGAAAGGTTTATAAAATTATAATTGCATTATATATATGTTATATGTATTTAATGGGTACAGTAAAATCAGTTAAAAATCCCAATGTGTTTGTAAAACGTGCAATAGCTGTTTGTCGTGTACATGGAGCAAAACACGAGGCACATGCTAAAGCGGCGGTTCAAGCATTTTATAATGACAAATATTTGGGACCTTGGACTCTTTATGGATGCGAATGTGGTGAAGCTTTTGCTTGTGATGGAAGACCTAATTGGACGACTGGAGCATAATGTTGGCAATTATTCTACTGATTTTGAATATAATTATGTAGATGATTATGGTGTGCTTAAATTAAAAAGTAAACATTACTTTAAGGGCATACCTAGTGGTTGGAATTTCTTTTCATATTAATCATGAGGGGGAGATATTATAGTTAATTTTATAATTGTTTTAAATGTTATTTTGGCAATAGCTTCCACGGTACTTATAATAAGAAATTTTTTAATTAAGTACAAGGGTAGTGACAGTGGTTTTAAAAATCTTGTGTTTTTAGCTTTTATAATTGTTGCTTTAATGTGTGCTTTAGGTGGGGCTTGGCAAGGAATGTCTACAAAGGGAAAAATGGAGTATTTAATAAATGTTAAGGAAATTCCAAAGAAAGAAATGGAAATCTTAAAGGTGGATATAGAATCTGGAAAAAGTGACATAAAAAAGAGTAGTGTAACGGGGTATATATGCTTAATAGGAGGGTATTTAATACTTTTAAACATTAAAAAAGAAAGGAAAAAGCAGTTAGAAGAAGATAAGAAAAAGTATAATTGGAGTAAAATCTAGAATTTTTTTTAAAGAAAAACCTTATTTTAAAGTGATTTATAATAAGGTTTTTTACTGAAATATAATAATTTAAATTAATTAAGTTGATTATCCTATAATTCCACCACATTGTACCTTTTTGTGGTTTAATCATTAAGTTGGATATTGCAAAAATAAAAAATGCCCTGAATCATTGATTCTTTCAATGATTTAGGGCATTTTTAAATTAAATGTATGTTGTGTAATGAGGATATTAAAATATTGATAAATTTAATAGTTGAACTTATTTCTATTTTAAAATAAAATAATAAGATGTATCAGAGTATTTGTAATTGGTCAAATTTATATATGAATGATTAACGATGATATGGGCTGGTATATAATTTTTAACGATGAATTTGCCCCTGTCATGAATGAATAACATATGATAAGAGCTAGTTGGGAAGGAGAAAAATATGTTTAGAGACATAGAATATGAAAATTTAGAAGGAGAGTATGTACTAGTAGATGTAAGAAGTGAAGGAGAGTATAAGGAATACACTATACCTGGAGCTATAAATATACCTATTTTTAATAATGAGGAAAGAAAAGAAATAGGCACGGTTTATGTAAGAGAAAGTGTAGATAAGGCTAAAGCTATGGGAGTGGAGGCGGCATCTAAAAAACTTCCATATATATATGAAAAAATATATGATTTACAAAAGAAATATAAAAAAGTAGTGCTTTTTTGTGCTAGAGGGGGGCTAAGAAGTACTGTTTTAACTACATTTCTCACCAGTTTGGGTGTGAAGGTTTACAAATTAAGGGGTGGATATAAAGGATATAGGGCATATATAAACAGAGAGCTACCAGTTCTTAATGAAAAAGTAGAGTATGTAATTCTTCAAGGAAATACAGGCATGGGTAAAACAAAAATTTTAAAGGAACTAAAGAGAAGAGGATATAATATAGTGGATTTAGAGGGCTGTGCAAATCACAGGGGATCACTTTTAGGAAGTGTTGGTATAGGAAAGTGTAATAGCCAAAAGGCATTTGAATCATTGGTATATGAGCAGTTAAAAGAGAGAAATGGTAATTTGGTGTTTGTAGAAGGTGAAAGTAAAAGAATAGGGAATATCATAATACCAGATTGTGTTTATAATAAAATGAGAGAAAGTAAAAGAATTTTGGTAAAGGGGGATTTGGATTACAGGGCTAAAAATATAATAGAGGAATACACAAGTGGACAAAAATGGAAGGAAGAGGTTGCACAAAGTTTAAATAATTTAAGAAAATATATAAGTGAAGAAAATATTGCAAGGTACTTGAAAATGGTAGAAAAAGGTGAGATCCTAGACTTGACTAAGGAACTTATGGTAAAATATTATGATCCCATGTATAAAAATGGGGAAAATAAGTACAAATATGAATTAGTTGAAGAGATAAACAGTATAAAAACTGCCTGTGATACTATAGAAAAATGGGTAGCTAAATTATAAGTTATTATAAGTGAATTTTTGGGGATTAGATATTGAGGAGTGGGACTAGTAAAAAAGGAGGGTGTTGTATGGCTTTAAATTTTACAAATAGCCCTGTGCTAGGGGCATTATTGGCTACTTTATTTACTTGGCTTATGACAGCTTTAGGAGCAGCAGTAGTATTTCTATTTAAAGAAATAAACAGAAAAGTATTAGATGGTATGTTAGGTTTTGCAGCAGGAGTTATGATAGCAGCAAGCTTTTGGTCACTTTTGGAACCTTCTATTGAAATGGCAGTTTCTTTAAATATGAAAGCTTGGGTACCGGCAGCAGTTGGATTTTTGGCCGGTGGTCTTTTTCTTTGGGCTGTAGATAAAATTCTTCCACATCTACATTCGGGTATGAAAACAGAAGAAGCAGAGGGTATAAAAACCAGTTGGCAGAGAAGTATACTTTTGGTTTTGGCTATAACCCTTCATAACATACCAGAAGGATTAGCAGTGGGTGTTGCCTTTGGAGCATTGGGTACTAATATCTCCTCTGCTACCTTTGCAGGAGCAGCAGCACTAGCTATTGGTATAGGAATTCAAAATTTTCCTGAGGGAGCAGCAGTATCTATACCCTTGAGAAGAGAAGGCATGTCTAGATGGAAAAGTTTTCTTTATGGTCAGGCTTCGGGAATAGTGGAACCTATAGCGGCGGTAATAGGAGCAGCCGCAGTGGTTCATATGAGACCAATACTTCCCTATGCTCTTTCTTTTGCAGCAGGGGCTATGATATTTGTAGTTGTTGAGGAATTAATACCAGAATCACAATTAGGTAAAAATACTGATTTTGCAACGCTGGGAACTATATTAGGTTTTGTAGTAATGATGGTACTAGATGTGGCCTTGGGTTAAGTTTTTACTGAATTAAATATTTGTAGTGATAAAATGCATACAAAGGAGGAATAGTTTTGGTAAATTCATTAGAAAAACTTATTAATGGAAATGACATAAGAGGTGTGGCATTAGAAGGAGTTGAAGGCGAAAAGGTAAATTTAACGCCGGAAATAGTTGAGATTTTAGGGTTGGCCTTTGCAAAATGGCTATCAATTAAAAAGGATGTAAAAATAGAAAATTTGAAGATTTCTGTAGGTAGAGATTCAAGACTTTCAGGAGAAAATTTAAAGTCATCTCTAATCAAAGGCATAAAAAACGGCGGTTCTGAAGTTTTCGATTGTGGCTTAGCATCTACTCCTGCTATGTTTATGACTACTGTTTTAGAAGGATATAAATATGACGGAGCTATAATGATGACAGCTAGTCACTTGCCTTTTAACAGAAATGGAATGAAATTTTTTACCAATGAAGGTGCCATAGAAAAAACGGATCTAAAGGAAGTAGTAAATATAGCTAAAGAGATGAAGGCGATAGATGGAGTTAAAAAAGGAAAAGTTAATACTATAGATTTTATTTCTCAGTATTCAAAATTTTTAGTGGGAAAAATAAAAGCAGGAGTAAATAGTAGTATAAATAAGGAAGAGCCTTTAAAGGGTTTTAAGATAATAGTAGATGCAGGAAATGGAGCTGGAGGATTTTTTGTAGATAAGGTTTTAAAACCACTAGGAGCTGACACAGAAGGAAGTCAATTTACAGAACCAGATGGAAGATTTCCAAATCATATACCAAATCCAGAAGATAAAGTGGCAATGCACTCCATACAAAAGGCTGTTTTGGACAATAAAGCAGACTTAGGAATAATATTTGACACAGATGTGGATCGTGCTGCAGTGGTAGATAGCCATGGCAATGAAATAAATAGAAATAAACTAATAGCACTAATTTCTGCTATCATATTAGAAGAAAATCCTAAAACTACTGTAGTTACAGATTCAGTTACTTCAGAAGGATTAAAAGAGTTTATAGAAAATAAATGTGGTGGAAAACATCACAGATTTAAAAGAGGATATAAAAATGTAATAAATGAAGCTATAAGACTTAATAATAAAGGTGAAGAATGTCATATAGCTATAGAAACCTCAGGACATGCTGCTTTAAAAGAAAATTATTTCTTGGATGACGGAGCTTACTTAGTGTCTAAAATTCTTGTTAAAACTGCTAAGTTAAAGGAAGAAAATGGTGAAGATATTCACAATTTAATAAAGGATTTAGAGGAAGCTAGTATAAGTAATGAATACAGAATGAAAATAACTTGCGAAGATTTCAAGGAATATGGAAATAAGGTTTTAGAGGATTTAAAAATATACTGTGATAGAAGAGAAGGCTGGGAATTTGAAGTACCAAACTATGAAGGCGTTAGGGTTAAGTGTAATAAAGAGAATGGTGGAGGATGGTTTTTAGTAAGACTATCACTGCATGATCCAGTGATACCTATGAATGTAGAAACAGACAGTAGAGAAGGAGAAAAATTAATAGTTAATGAACTCAATAAATTCTTTAGCGGGTATGAAAATCTAGATATAAAAGCATTAAATAAATAATTTAAAAAAGAGGCTGTTGCATTAAAGAATTTACATACGATATATTGTCTTAAACATTTAAATTTAGCACAATATATCGTAGTATTTATTCTTAGTGCAACATCCCCTTCGCTACTCAAAATAAATCTGAAATTATTGTACGTATACGTAAATATTTATTAAATATTGATATAATTATGAAAATTTATTATAATAGTTGATATGTGTATTAAAAGGTAGATAATATTATTAGGATGAATTATTTTATATGGGGGAATTTAGCTATGCATAAAGTGAATAATATAGTAGAAGGAAATATTTTAAAATCCTTATTAAAATTAGCGTTACCTATTATGGGCACCTCTTGTATACAAATGGCGTATAGCATGACTGATATGATATGGATAGGGAGAGTAGGAAGTAAAGCTTCTGCCGCAGTAGGCATAGCGGGGTATTTTACTTGGTTTGCAGTAGCTTTTATTGTTCTGTCAAAAGTAGCAGCAGAAATAGGTATATCACAATCTATAGGTAAAAGAGATATTAAAGAAGCAAGAAAGTATGCAAAACATGCTATACAAATAAATATATTTCTAGGTTTACTGTATGGGGCAGTTCTTATAATCTTCAGAAATAAATTTATAGGTTTTTTTAATTCGGGCAGTAACGAAGTATTTAATATGGCAGTAGATTACTTGGTAATAGTATCTTTAGGTATAAATTTCTATTTTATTAATCCAGTACTTACTGGCATATATAATGGTTATGGAAATAGTACAACTCCTTTTATCATTAATACTATTGGTCTTGTAACTAACATTATTTTAGATCCAATTTTGATATATGGAATAGGGCCTTTCCCTAGATTAGGGGTGAAAGGTGCAGCATTAGCTACAATAACTGCTCAATTAGTAGTTACATTGGTTTTTATATACAATATATATAAGACTAAATTTATAATGTTTCACAAGATAAATTTATTTACTAAACCAGAAACTTATTATATTAAAAAAATATTTAAATTAAGTACTCCTGTAGCTATTGAAGAAGGAATGTTTTGTTTTTTTTCTATGGTAATAGCTAGAATAGTTTCTCGTTGGGGATACATACCTATTGCAGTTCAAAATGTAGGATCTCAAATTGAATCCTTATCATGGCTTACGGCAGGAGGATTTTCAACTGCGCTTAGAACTTTTGTGGGGCAAAATTATGGAGCTGAAAAATGGGATAGAATCAAGAAGGGATACGTTACATCAATTAAGATAGTTGGTACCATAGGTATAGCAGTATCATTATTATTATTTTTCGGTGCAAAACCTATATTCTCATTGTTCATTCCAGGAGAACCAGAGACTATAAAATATGGAATGGTATATTTGAGAATATTGAGTCTTTCACAGTTCTTTATGTGTATTGAAATAACTACTGCTGGAGCATTTAATGGCCTTGGCAAAACCATGCCTCCATCTTTTGTAAGTACATTATTTACAGGACTTAGAATACCCTTTGCTTTAATATTGTCTTCTAACAAAATATTAGGTTTAAATGGAGTTTGGTGGACTGTGAGTATGAGTAGTGTAATAAAAGGAATAGTGCTTATAGCTTGGTTTGTGATATATATAAAAAGTAGACCAGAATTTTCACGTAGGCATGAAATTGCTTGTAAAAATTAATTTCATATTAAGTAAATATTCTCTCCTAAAATGGGAAAAATACATTATATATTATATAAATGGAGGAGGGAATGTAAATGGAAAAAACTATAAACGTTATGGATGAAAAGGGTAATCCTATTCAACTGGATATAATTGATGTATTAAATGTAGAAAATAACCAATATGTTATAGTAGGTGCTCAAAACTCAGATGAAGCCTATGCTTACAGAGCTATCCCTAAGGGAAAAGAAGTGGAGTATGTTTCTATAGGTGAGGGAGTAGAATTTAACAAAGTACTAAATGCCTATAATGAAAAGCATAAAGATGAATAAATATATAAATATCTTTTTAAATTAATTGATTTATATAAAAATGAAGAACTAGGGTTTAATTAAGAAATGATTTTAACATTTCCTAATTCCCTAGTTTTTTTATGTGAGTATTATGAGCCAGAAATACTTAAATATAATTTACTATAAAATATAATTATTATAATTTATAGTTAGGAAATTTCACCCTTTGCTTTGTTTCTTAGTCCATTGGAAACCTTTTTTGAAGTTGGGTTTCCTTTTGCAGTTTCTCTTGTGATAGGTGTTTGATAATTACATTTTTCCATCCTAGCTTTCTTATTATCTGGTTGACTATCCTTTGGCATAAAATATTCACCTCACTTTTATATAGGTTTATAGTATTATTTTGTACAGATTATATATCATATATACGATATATATATCGGGATATTAAGTAATTAGTAGGAGTCTTTATCTTCAACAATAGGATAGGGATATGATGCATAAAACAGAGTGCTAAGTATAGGCTAATTAGCAGAAATGAGGTTGTACTAATAAGAAATAAAGTATATTATAAAATAATATTATAGATTAATAGTAATTATTATTAAATAATATTGATTTCTTAATAGTTTAGTTATAAAATGAATGGAGGATATGTTTAAATTACCTAATATTTAAATAAAATCAATTTATAAGTATATTATGGAATGGGAAACGTAACTTAGGAGGATGAAAATGTTTAAATTTAAAAATGAAATGGAAGAACTAATGAATGCCTTTCAAAGGGAGGATGCCTATACACTGCAGCAAATTATTGAAGCGCCTAAAACAGAAAAATTTGCAAAAGAAATGTCACTTATACTTAGAGATTTAATGGAGGTTTCTCCAAAGATAAAGGATTTAGTGACAGAAATATTTAATAATACTACAAAGGTTAGCAATTTTAATGTTCAATTAGCACATCATTCTAAATCACTATACCAATCATCAATGGGACTTGGGCATGCTACTGAAGAATTATTAGCCGCTTCTGAGGAGATTACTGCTAGTATGAACCAAGTTACAGAAACTATTGTAGATGAAACTAGTGTAGTAGAAAATATATCAGGTTATACAGAGGATTTAGCTAAGGATTTTGAAAATAATGAAACAATATTAAAGGAAATGGTAGAAGTAAGTGGGGATGTCTATAATAAGTCTGGATATATGAAAAAGGACATGGAGAATTTGATAAATATATCTGAGCAGATAAAAAATATTGTAGAGGGTATAAAAAAAATAGCAGATCATACTAATTTATTGGCTTTAAATGCTAGTATAGAGGCGGCAAGGGCAGGAGAAGGCGGAAGAGGATTTGCTGTGGTTGCGGAAGAGGTAAAAAAATTATCAGAGGAAACTCGAAATCAACTTGATGAAATGGAAAAATTTATGGGTAATATGGAAGTGGCATCTAAAGATAGTTATGAAAGTATAAATTATACTATTGACTTCATAAGTAAATTAAATAATAATACTGATGATATGGAGAAATCCTTTAGTAAGAGCAAAAAGAGCATTAAAACAGTGTTATCTAGTATAGATTCTTTAGCTAGCAGTATGCAAGAAATTAGTGCTTCAGCAGAAGAAGTTAATGCAGCTATGTCTAACTTTTCTAATAATGCTGAGGATATGACAGTATTGGGTGAGTCATTATCAAATCAATCAAAAGAAATAGATGAGATGGCATCAGAAATTGAGAAATTAGATGATGATATATCTAATTTAGCTAAAAAAGGAGGAGAAGTTGTAAATTATTCTTTTTTTAAAATTTCCAATGGTAAGTTTATTTCAACTATTGACAATGCGATTTTAGCTCACCAAAAATGGCTAGATGATTTAGTGGTAGAGGTGGAAAATATGAAAGAGAGACCTTTACAACTAGATGGTCATAAATGTGGATTTGGACATTTTTATTATGCTATAGATCCAAAGGAGGCTAGTATAAAAAAAATATGGGATAGTATAGGAGAAGAACATCTTAAATTACATAGTATGGGACACAATGTTAAAGAGAGAGTGAAAGTAGGAGATGAAAAGGGAGCTAGGGAGGCTTTAAATAATACTAAAGACTTCTCAAAAAAAATTATAAAAAGTTTAGAACTTATAAGAGAAGAATCGAAAATACTTACTGCCGAAAATAAATATATTCTTTAAAAATATTTTTACATATAAAAATATATGGTAATACCATACCACTACATGGGAAAAACAATAGTGTAGTGGTTCTTTTTTTACGTCAACTAAAAACATACAATGGTATAGAGAAGATTAAGATATAAATATATTAAAAAATTAACCTTGGAGGTAAATATATATGCAAATAGGAGTTATAATGGGAGGAGTATCTTCCGAAAGAGAGGTTTCAATGCTTTCTGGAGAAGCTATAATAGAAAATTTAGATAAGAATAAATACGAGGTGCTTCCTATTCCAGTAAATACTCAATATCAACTTATTGATATGGTAAAATGTTTGGATTTTGCTTTTATAGCATTGCATGGTCAATTTGGAGAGGATGGCACTATACAGGGAATATTAAAAAGCATGGGGGTTCCATTTACAGGCAGTGATGTTTTATCTAGTGCTCTTTGCATGGATAAGAATATAACTAAAGAGCTATTACACACTAAAAATATTAATACTCCCGATTGGGTTATGATTAGAAAAGGAAAAGCAATAAATTTTCATGAAATAGAAAGAATTTCATATCCTTTGGTGGTAAAACCTAATAATGGAGGTTCCAGTATAGGAATAAGTATAGTTAAAAATAGAGAAGAATTTGAAATAGCCATAGAAGAAGCATTTAAATATGATGATGAAGTTATGATAGAACAATATATAGAAGGGGAAGAAATAACTTGTTGTATGCTAGACGGAGAGTTACTTCCGGTGTTATCTATAAAGCCTAAGGAAGATATTTGGTTTGATTATAATTCAAAATATACAGAGCAAGGTGCTGAAGAAGTGGTGGCAGAACTTAACGAAAATATAATGAAGCAGTTAGAGATTATAAGTAAAAAGTGTTGGGGAATTTTTAAGTTAAAAGCCTACGGTAGAATAGATATGATGATAAAGCATAATAAAGTATATGTACTGGAAATAAATACTTTGCCAGGGATGACAAAAAATAGCCTATTTCCTAAAAGTGCATGGGCTGCAGGGATGAATTTTAGCCAGCTTTTAGATAAAATAATAGAATGTTCTTTAGAAGAATAATCAATATATTTAGGCACTTAAAATTAAGTTTGTATTTGAAAGGTCTTTTGTTATTTTTGTATTAGTTGCAAGATAAATCATAAAGAATTAAAATTAGAGATAAACTACAATGTAAATGAGTTTAGGCACATTCGGATAAATAATAAGTTAGTATGCTAGTATATTTTGCGTCATACTGCGTCAGCAGAACCCGCCGCTAGTATTAAGTATTACTAGCGACAGAACCTGCTTCATTGTCTGACACAAAATATACTAGTAGCTTTGACTTGTTATTTCTTTTCATGTACCTTATTTCTAATTTGATTTGAAAATATTTTAAAATAGCAAGAGGTGTTTAAATGCTTTTTAATATAAAATTTCACAAGGGAGAGCCTATATATATTCAACTTTATAAATATATTAAAGATATGATAGATAACGGCATGCTGCCATACTTAAGTAAGCTTCCTTCTACTAGAGAAATGGCAAGTATTATCAAAATAAGTAGAAGTACAGTTATGAATGTTTATGAAAAGCTAGAAGAGGAAGGGTTAGTTAATACATTAAAGGGTAAAGGAACCTTTGTAGCTAAGCTTAATATAAACAATAATAGGGAGTGGAGTATAAATTGGGAAAAAAATTTAAATAACTATGCTGTAGAAGCTGAAAATATGGATATAATGAAGCATGAAAAACTTTATAAAAAAGGAATGATATCTTTTAAAAGTATGGCTCCAGATGAAAATTATTTTGATATGGAAGAGGTAAAAAGGGCATTTGCAAATTTAATTTCTGTGGAAGGTAATAGAATTTTAAATTATGGATATGCAAGGGGATATAAACCTTTAATAGGGTTTTTAAAGGAATACATGAGCGATAAAGGGGTAAATTTAAAAAGCAAAGATATAATAATAACCAATGGTTTCACAGAAGGATTTAATATGGTTTTGTCATCCATTACAAAAAGAGGAGATAATATACTATGTGAAAATCCAACCCATAACACAGCAATTAAGATTATGAAGCTTCATGGGTTGAAATTAATAGGTGTACCTATGAATAAGGATGGAATGGATATTAAGGCTCTAGAGAAAATATTGAAGGATAATAAAGTAAAGCTTTCTTATTTAATACCATCTTATCATAATCCTACAGGAATAGTAATGTCATATAAAAGTAGAGAACAGGTTTATAATATTCTTAAAGAATATAATATACCTATAATAGAAGATGGTTTTAATGAAGAATTACAGCATTTGGGAGCTCACATAGCACCCATGTCCACTATAGCAGGGGAGGAAAATTCTGTAGTTTATATAGGAAGTTTTTCAAAAATATTATTTCCAGGTATTAGAATAGGATGGATTTGTGCAGATAGTAAACTTATAGATGCTATGGAAAGTGTTAAAAGGAGTAAAAACATCCATACCTCTGCCTTAGATCAAGGAGTTTTATACCAATATATGTTAAGTGGTGAGTTTTCAAGGTATTTAAAAAGAGTTAGAAATATATACAGAGAAAAATATGATTTAGCTAGAAATTTATCAGAAAAATATATACCTAATGAATACATATATGGAGATGGTGGACTGTATATATTTATAAAACTAAAAGACATAAATTCAAGAAAGCTTTTGGAAAAGTGTTGTAAAAGAGGTGTTATTTTTACTCCGGGAGATATATTTTATACAGACTCAGGAGGAAAGGATACCTTTAGGCTAGCCTTTTCTAGAACATCTCTGGAAGATATAGAAAAAGGCATAAAAATAATAGGGGAGGAAGCACAAAGAGAATATATTGTGAAGTAAGTGCCGTAAGAAAAATCTGTCTTTAAGTCCACAATAAATATATTTTCTTAGACTGTTCGCAGTACGCCAAAAAATTCTAATGTTTTCAAATTCCAATACCCTAAAGCTTTCAAACTCGCTTCTGACGGCGCTCAAACAATGAAAGCTTCTTAACGGGTATTGAAATTTGAAAACAAAGAATTTCTAAGGCTAGCTCAATAGTCTAAGAAAATATATTTATTGTTACCTTAAAGACAGATTTTTCAGTTCATGCGTACATTGCTTCTAGGGGAGATGGCCTACTAAAGGATGATTTTCCTCCGCTACGCTATGGAAAATCTTTAATTTATATCTCACATTTCGCAGGTTAAAATTACCTATTAAATAATTTCTAAAAATATATCTCTAAACAAGATTATTTGATATTATTAAATTTACAAAACTTAGTTTAGAGGAATCAAGATGAATATTAAAAATATAATGAATTCAATCGATGGACCTATTCCTTTAATTTTGAAATACTGTAGAAAATTAAAAATCGGTGAATATATAAACCGACAGGTTGCTTATGATGATAATAAACGAATTGTCTCACCAGGTACAGCTGTAGAAGCTTTAATTGCAAATATACTTACAAATCGGAAGGCTCTTTATAAAATTGATGAATTTTATGCTGAAAAGGATGTTGAAACAAATTTTAAAAGATTCCTATTTTATTGATGAAATATATTTAAAAACATCTAGTCGTATAGAGGCTTTAGGATATGTTTTTCTATTTGCACTTATGGTATATATACATTAATAGAAAGAGATGTTAGAAAATCTTTAAAAGAAAACAAAGAACCATTAATTATTCCAGGTAAAGTGAAAACCCATGCCCCTACGGGGAAAAACATTTTAGAGCTTTTAGAAAATATAATAGTTTCTATAATTACATTTGAAGATGGTTCTATACAACGTATTATTGGCAATAAACTCAATGGTAATATTCAAAGACTTCTTAAGTTATCAGGGTTTTGTGAAAATATATATACTCAGGATTATATTTAACATTAATTTATAATAATCAATTTATAGAAAAATGACCCATTTAAGGGCCTAGATAGATGCGAATTTTTTTGCATATGAGGGAAAATATTCTCAATTTTGTTACCTAAAGTACACATTAGATTTTAACGGTAATGAAAATTATGCGTTAGTTATAAAATCAAATAAAATAATTTATTGGTATTTTATACATGCGAAATATAAGTTATATAAATCCTAATCATGCCTACGTATTTAAGGTGGCTAGCACCAATAAAAGATTTTTAAAGCGCTAAAGAGAAAAGCTAAAACTATTTTATTTAATGAAATAATTTTAACTTTTTCATTTTACTTTTTTATCTAAACTAAATATTTTCCATAACGTAGTGGAGGAAAATCATCCTTTAGTTAGCTGTATTCCCCCATAGATAGCTTATGCATGAACCGAAAAATCACACTTTAAGGGAGTAAAAAAATTGGAATTGGGGACTATGGAACTAGCTTTAGAACTTCTTATGTTTGCAGATTTCAATTCCCGTTAAGAAACCTTCTTGTTTGAGGGACGCAAGGAGCGAGTTAAGGTTTTAGGGAATTGAAATCTGCAAACATGTAGAAGTTCTTAGCGTATTGTGATTAGTCCCAAATTACAATTATTTCACGGACTTAAAGTGTGATTTTTCTTACGGCACTTGTTTCACAATATTCTTATTTGCAGATCATTATGTCTAGGATAAGTTTATCTGTTTCGCTCATGCCTTTAGCACCTATTTCAGCTATATTTTTAATAGTTTTTTCTATGTCTTTGTCTATAATTCCGTCTTTTTCTGATATTTCTATGCCTTCCATAGCTAATAGTGAAGATTGGATAGCAGCACTTACACCGGTGGAAACTTTTAGAGCACAACCAGTTTTAGCACCATCACATATCATACCAGCTATGTTTCCAGCCATGTTTTTAATGGAATAAATTACATTTTGTAAGTTTCCACCCATAAGATAAGTTATTCCGCAACTAGCTCCAGAAGAAGCAACTACGCAACCACATAGAGCAGAAAGTCTTCCTAGATAAGATTTAATGTGTATAGCTACTAAGTTAGCTAAAACTAAAGCTCTAGCTAGTTTTTCTTCGCTTACATTTAATTTCTCGGCAACAGCTACTACAGGCATCATAACTGTAATACCTTGGTTTCCACTACCGGAATTACTCATAACAGGAAGCATGCATCCTGCCATTCTAGCATCAGAAGCAGCTGCAGTTACAGCCATGGCGTAATTTTGTAAATCATTGCTTAATATTCCTGCATTTACTTTATTTAATAAAGTTTTCCCTACTTTAAGACCATAATCATTTTTTAATCCATCTAAAGAGATAGCTTTATTCATTTTTGCTCCTTCTAATATAAACTTTATGTCTTCAAAATCTGTAGCAAGGGCAAAATTATATATTTCATCCACCGTAGTATGTTCATATGAATTTGTGTCTTCAGCAGCAGTGCTACTTTCTGCATCTTCATTTTTATAGATATATTTACCATCCGCGTTTATAGATACTATATTTGAATGTTTATCTTTTATTACAACTGTTGCATTATGATCACCGTTAGAAACAGTAACTTCTACGTATAATTTTTCAGGCACATTTTTTGCAGTTACATATACTCTACCTTGTTCAAGGAATTTCTTTGATTTTTCTATGTCTTCCTTAGTTATATCTTTTAGTACCTCAAGTACAGCTTCAGAGTTTCCGCCTATAGCTCCTAGAGCGGCTGCTATATCTAATCCCACCATTCCAGTGCCAGGTATTCCAACACCCATGCCATTTTTTAATATATTAGGACTTACAAAAACTTTTATTTTTTCAGGATAAAGATTAAGTTCCTTACAAGCTCTACTTGATGCTAATGCTACTGCTATTGGTTCAGTACATCCTAAAGCTGGAACCACTTCATTTTTTAATAATCCTATAAAATACTCTTTATCATTAATTTTCATTTATAATTCATCCCTTCCTAAAAATCTTGTAATACAATCATATATGTTTAATAAAGCAAAATGTATGCCAAAATAAATTTATATTAAATTTTATTAATGAATAATTTTGAAAAGATATAATCTTTTGTTTTATTTTAGATAATGAGATAAAATATAATAATAAATATATATTGCTATGTTTTATTAAATAACGTCATTATAAAAGTAATTAAGGAGAGATGGAGTATGCAATCCATAGGTATAGTTACTGATAGTAATTCTAGAGTGGCAAGGTTTTTAAAGGACAATTTAAAGGAAGTATTAGGAGATTTTGTTCATATAAATAATTACTATATAAGAGAGCTTAAACAGGAGCAGATTATTAGAGATCAAGTAGTGCTATTCATGATTAAAGAAAGAGCATTAAGCATAAAAAAGTTTATAAGTAGTAAAAGTAAAATTTTGATTATAAGAAGAACTATACTAGAAAATGAAGTTTATAAGTTATTTTCTATTCCTGATGACAATAACGTTTTGGTTGTTAATGATAATGACGAAACTACGTTGGAAACTTTATCTTTGTTTTATGAATTGGGAATAAATCATCTTAATTTAATTCCATATGAGGAAGGAAAAATCTATGATAATGTAAATGTAGCAGTTACACCAAGTGAATCATGGAGGGTACCTTCCTATATAAATAAAATAATTGATTTAGGCGATAGGTATATTGATGTATCCACTTTTTTTCAAATAATAAGTGCATTATCTTTGCACAATGATGAAATAGGAAGAAATTTAATTAAGTACTCTGAAAAAATAGTTAGTTTAGATGGGGGAATAAGAGATAATTACAAGGAGCTTTTTATAAAAAATATTGAATTAGATATTGTAATAAATCTTTCTAAAAATGGAATAGCACTTACCAATACTAAGGGGGTCATAACAGTATGTAACAAGAGTTTTGAAGATATGTTTGCTCTAAAGGAACATGTAGAAGGTAAGTTAGTTGAAAACGTATTTAAAGGTGAGTTAGAAAAAATAATAATCGAAGAAGAGATATTTGATGAAGTTTTTGTTTATAAAAATAGATATATAAATGCTAACAAGAGAATTATACATTATCTAGGAGTGGAGATGGGAACTTACTATAATCTGCAGGAAATTACGTATATAAAGCAATTAGAGCAGAATTTAAGTCAAAAGATAAGAGAGAAGGGACAGGTAGCTAGATATACGTTTAATGATATACAAACTAAGTCAAAGATTATGAATGAATGTGTAGATTTGGCAAAAAAGATTTCTAAATCTGATTTGACAGTACTTATAATGGGAGAAAGTGGTACCGGAAAAGAGTTGATGTCGCAATCTATACATAATAATTCTGCAAGGGCTAAACAGCCATTTGTAGCAGTTAACTGTGCTGCCATGCCTGAAAATTTATTGGAAAGTGAATTGTTCGGATATGAAAGAGGAGCTTTCACAGGAGCACTAAAGGAAGGAAAAAAGGGACTTTTTGAGCAAGCTAATAATGGCACTATATTTTTAGATGAAATAGGAGATATGCCAGTGCTTCTTCAGACAAAGCTTTTAAGAGTTTTGCAAGAGAGACAGGTTATGAGGATAGGAGCTCAAAAGGTAATAGATATAAATGTAAGGGTAATAGCTGCTACTAATAGAAACTTACTTCAAATGATAAAAGAAGGAAAGTTCAGAGAAGATTTATACTACAGACTGAATGTTTTACCTATAAATATACCATCTTTGAGAGAAAGAAAGGAAGATATATTAGAATTATTAAAATATTTTATGGATAAGGATTTAAATATAACAAATGAAGCAAAGCAAGCTATATGTAAGTATGATTGGCCAGGTAATATACGAGAACTTCAAAATGCAGCTTCATACATATCCTTAATGTGCAAAGATGAAGTTACTGTTTATAATTTACCTTTTAATATTATTAATGATGAAAAAAAAGAAAAGAATAAATTAAATTACCAAGAAATGAATGAAATTTGCAGTGAAGAGGTTTATATATTAAAAAGTAAATGTGATTTTGAAAAAACTTTAGAAGTACTTAATATACTGAATGCATTTAGTATACGTGGAGAATCCTTGGGGAGAAATAAGCTTTTAATAATATTGAGAGAAAAAAATATAGAAACTAAAGAAGGAGAAGTAAGAAAAATATTAAATGTTCTAAGTTCTTTAGAATTTATAATATCTAAAGTTGGTCGTGGAGGAAGTACTATAACAGAAAAAGGGAAAGAATTTTTAAAAACAGGAAAATAAATAGGGGATTTAATAGGAAAAATAGGTTAATAGGTTAAACATATGTTATGTTTAACCTATTTTTTTGTTTTAATATATTTATAATTTTTTAAATACTAAATTTTCTAAATAAATATTTTGTAAATGTTTAAACTAATAAAATCAATGATTAGAAAGAATTTGTTAAAAAACTTTGTTAATGCAATAACAAATTGGCATGAGGCTTGCTTATAATATTTGCATAAATAAAACATTTAGGAGGCTTAGATTAATGGACAAGAAACCAGTGATAGGTATATCAGGAAGCGTAATTGTAGACGATGGAGGAATGTTTCCTGGATACGAGAGAGCATATGTAAATGACGATTACATTAAAGCAGTAACTTTGGCTGGAGGTATACCTGTTATGTTACCTATGGTATACGAAGAAGAAATAATAAGAAAACAGCTAGAAGCAGTAGATGGGCTTGTAATGTCAGGAGGTCATGATGTAAATCCGCTATTATATGGTGAGGAGCCTAGTCAAAAACTAGGAGGAATACTTCCAAAGAGAGATGTATTTGATTGTACGCTAATAAAAATTGCTATGGAAATGAAAAAGCCTATTTTGGGTATTTGTAGAGGACATCAAATTATAAATGTAGTTAATGGCGGAAATCTTTACCAAGATTTATCTTTTATAGATGGATGCTATATTAAACACAATCAAGGATCATTATCTAATGTACCTACACACACAGTAAAAGTAGAAAAAAACACTAAGCTAAATGTAATATTAGGAGATGAAGTGATAACTAACAGCTTTCACCATTTAGCAGTAAAAGATGTTGCACCAGGGTTTAAAGCAGTAGCAATGGCGAAGGATGGAGTTATAGAGGCTATTGAAAAAGAAGGAGAACACTTTGTAATGGGAATACAGTGGCATCCTGAAATGATGGCTAAAGAAAATGAAAAAATGTTAGGTGTATTTAAAAAATTAGTTCAAGAAAGTGCAAAGTAATAACATAAGGAGAGGGAGGAAAAGAGTATGTCAAGCAAAAACAAATTAGGTTTTTGGAGTATAGTACTACTAGGAATAAACGCTATAATAGGTTCAGGAATATTTTTATTACCAAACCAAGCAGCAAAATTAATAGGACCTGCAAGTTTAGGTGTAATAGTATTCGATATGCTTTTAGTTATAAGTATAGCAATGTGCTTTGCAGAAGTTGGCGGAATGTTTAAGAAAAACGGTGGACCATATGTTTATGCAAAAGAAGCATTTGGTGACTTTGTAGGTTTCGAAGTCGGATTTATGAAATGGGCTATAAGTATAATTGCATGGGCGGCTATGGCAGTGGCATTTGCTACAGCTTTAGGAAAGGTTTGGCCAGCAGCATCAGTAGGAGCTACTAAAAATATTATAGTTGTAGCAATATTAGTAGGATTAGGAATTATAAATATATTAGGAGTAAGCATTTCAAAAACATTAAATAACGTAATTACAGTAGGAAAATTAGTTCCACTTGTAATGTTTGTGGCTATAGGAATATTCTTTATAAAGGGAGGAAATTTCACTCCAATGTTGCCAAATGGTCAATATACACCAGGTTCTTTTGGTGCAGCAGCACTTTTAATATTCTATGCATTCACAGGATTTGAATCTATAGCAGTAGCAGCAGAAGATATGGAAAATCCAGAAAAGAACGTTCCAAAGGCAATTATAACAGTTATGATAATAGTGTCAGCATTTTATTTATTAATTCAAGCAGTATCTATAGGGGTACTTGGAACTAAACTTGCAGAAACTGCAACACCGGTAGCAGATGCAGCAGCAATATTTTTAGGACCTATAGGAGGAGCGATAGTTACAGCAGGTACATTAGTTTCTATAGGTGGAATAAATATAGCAGCTTCATTTATCACTCCAAGAAGTGGTGTGGCTTTAGCAGAAGATGGACTTCTTCCAAAAGCAATTGCTAAACAAAGTAAAAAAGGAACACCTTATGTAGCTATAATAATAACAGTGGCATTAGCAATTCCAATAGCTTTATCAGGAAGCTTTACAAAACTTGCAGCAATAAGTGTTGTTTCAAGATTTGCTCAATATGTTCCAACATGTTTAGCAGTAATAGTTCTAAGAAAAAAGAGACCAGAATTACAAAGTTCATTTAGAGTTCCATTTGGACCAGTTATTCCAATGATAGCTATAGTAGTTAGCGGATGGCTTTTAGTACAATCTTCTATGGAAAAAATACTATGGGGTCTTGGAGGATTAGTGGTAGGAGTTCCAATATATTTCTTAATGAGGAAATATAACAAAGAATCTGAAAATAAATAATATTATTAACCCACAATAAGGTATAATGTGATGGAATTATGAAGCAAGTCATTCCAGAGAAATTTCATAATTCAGGTAATATAATGCTTTTGTGGGATAATCATAATATAAATTAAAATAAAAAACTTGAAGATTAAAATAAAAACCCTTTGTGTTTATAGCATCAAGGGTTTTTATTTTGAAGTAAAATGAAAATTAAATTATTGAACTGTGATTGCATTTACAGGACATTCAGATTCTGCGTCTTGTGCGGAATCTGCTAAGTTTTCTGATACATCAGGCTGGTATGCTACAGCTTTTCCGTCATCATCCATTTGAAATACTTCTGGACATATTTCTGGGCATAAACCACAACCAATGCAGGTATCTTTATCTACTTTAGCCTTCATTAATAAAACCTCCATGTATGTATAATAGTTTTATAAATCTCCAATCCCTAGTTTACAATCCCCAACAAATATTTTAGTTAGAACTAAATTAGGTTCTATATATTAGAATAAATATAGGGGTTTAGGATTTATTACTATAACTTGGTACTTAAATAAAACCTAAAGCCTAGATTAAAACTAAGTATCAATTAAAAAAATAGTATATAAATTATATAACCGTAAAATTATGGTACAAGAATTTTTATTAATAATAAATATGATTAACCCACAATAAGGTACAATGCAGAGAAATTTCATAATTCAAGTAATGTAATACTTTTTGTGGGATAATCGTAAATATATATTTGTTATTATTAATAAAAATAGTATAATCAATAGTAAGAATTTTTATACATATGGTAAAATATAAAGCAAATATAATTATAAATATGGGGGGAAGAATAATGAAGTTAAACGTTTTCCAAGTTCCTTTTAGTAGATATGGTTCTTATATTGTCATTTCACCTTTAGAATATGGTGAAATAAAGAAGGGACTTTACATAAGAAATATTAGAGGTGGAGATGATGATTTAGGAGAAGTATTTAGAATAGAAACTGTATATAATGAGAATATTATTCCTTATAAAATAGAATGCAGTGAAACGCTTATGCAGTTAAATTCTGAAGAAGGATTTGTAAAAATTTGTATGCCGAATTCCAATACTGTTAGGATTCATTCAGAAGGAATAGTACTTAGATTAATTATGAAAAAAAGAGCTTATGATGACATAATAAAAGCTGAAAAAGAAGCATATGAAGTTAATTGTTCATCTAAAAAAATAAGGTTTATGATAAATCCTATTATAGGTGAGGTAAAAGTAAGAAGAGAATTAGAAGAATATCCAGAAGAGATAGTTATAGATTTATTACCACATAAAGGTGTTATGGACTTTTCTATAGAAGATTACCACACTGTATGGAAAGAAAAAAAGGATTTGAGTGATTTTAATCATTGTTTAAAAGCAGTGGAAGAAGATTATAATAGTTGGCTGGAAAATACATTGAATGTACCAGAAAGATATAGTGTGGGTAAAAGCTTAGCTTCTTATATAACTTGGTCTTGTGTAGTAAACCCTGAAGGGTTTTTAAAAAGACCTGCCATGTATATGTCTAAAAATTGGATGACCAATATATGGAGTTGGGATCACTGTTTTAATGCGATGGCTTTAGTTAAGAACAACCCTGAGTTAGCTTGGGATCAGTTTATGGCATTTATAGATGTACAGGATGAAAGTGGTACGTTTCCTGATTTTATTAATGATAGGTTTGCATTATGGAATTATTGTAAGCCTCCTATTCATGGATGGACATTAAAATGGATGATGGATAGATGTGATTTTATAACTGAAGAAAAAATTAAGGAAGTGTACGAACCTTTATGTAAGTGGACAGATTGGTGGCTTAAATATAGAGATTATGATAAGGATGGAGTACCTCAATATAACCATGGAAATGATTCGGGATGGGATAATGCTACAATTTTTAAGGAAAGTATGGCTGTGGAAAGTCCGGATTTATGTGCATTTTTAATAATTCAAATGGATGTTTTAGAAAAGATAGCAAATAAACTTGGAAAAAAGGAAGAGGCATGTGAGTGGAGAATAAGAGGGGAAGAACTTTTAAATAAAATGATTAAGCATTTTTGGAGAAAAGATAGATTTGTGGCAGTAGACAGTTACACTCATGAAGATATAGAGTCAGATAGTTTAATATTATATGTCCCCTTAATTTTAGGTAAAAGATTAAATAAAGATATAAGAAATAAATTATTAGAAAAAATCAAAAAAGAAGGTGATTTTTTAACAGAGTTTGGCCTTGCTACAGAAAAAATAAATAGTGAATACTATATTGAAGATGGATACTGGAGGGGACCTATATGGGCACCTTCAACTATGATTTTAGTATATGCCTTAAATGAATGTGGTGAATATGAATTAGCTAAAAAGGTGGCTGAAAGATTTTGTAGTATGGCAAACAAAAATGGAATGGCAGAAAATTTTAATGCATTAACTGGGGAAGGATTAAGGGATACAGCATTTACTTGGACATCTAGTGTATTTTTAGTACTATGTAATGAATATATATAATAAAACTTTAAAATATTATATTAAAATGGAGGATTTGCATGGATTTAATATTGTTTAATGGTAAAGTGGTTACCATGGATGAAGAAAACATAAGATGTGAAGCTGTGGCCATAAGGGGAGATAAGATATATGCAGTAGGAGATAATGAAGATATTCTTAGTTTAAAAAATGATACTACAAAGTTAGTAGATTTAAAAGGTAAATTGGTTCTTCCGGGTTTTACGGATAGTCATATGCATCTATTGGGATATGCCAGCAGTTTACAAAAGGTAGATTTAAGAGAGGCACATTCTATAGAAGAGGTGATAGAAAAAACAAGAAAGTTTATAAGAGAGAGAAATATTCCTAAAGGTCATTGGGTACTGGGCACTAATTGGAATCACGAAAATTTCAAAGAAAAAAGATTTTTAGATAGGAATGATTTAGATAAAATATCTAAGGAACATCCTATAAGTTTAATAAGAGCTTGTTATCATGTTTACTCAGTAAATAGTAAGGCCTTAGAAGTGTTAGGAATAAAATATGACAATATACCTAAAGTGCAAGGTGGTAAGGTGGAAGTAGATGGTCAAGGAAATCCAACAGGGGTACTTACAGAAAATGCAGTTTGGCTTGCAGATAATGCTGTAAATGAACCAGATTTAGAGGAACTTAAGGACATGATAGAAGAGGCAGCAGAAAAAGCCTCAGAGCAAGGAATAACTACAGTTTTTTCCGATGACTTTGCATATCTTCCAAGCAGAAATTATAAAAAAATAATTAAGGCTTATAGAGAACTTATAGATGAAGATAGACTAAAAGTAAGAATAAATCAGCAGTGCAGACTTTCTGATATGGATATATTGGAAGATTTTTTAAATGAAGGATGGCATAAGGAAAAGGGAGACAAGAATTTTAAATTAGGTCCTTTAAAATTAATATGCGATGGATCTTTAGGCGCAAGAACTGCGTATTTATCTTATTCCTATAAAGATAAACCATCTACCTTTGGAATGATTGCTTATAGTCAAGACGAACTAGATGAATTAATAATAACTGCTCATAAAGAGGGAATGCAGGTATCTACTCACTGTATTGGAGATAAAGCTATGTATATGGTTTTCGATAGCATTGAAAAAGCACAGAAACTATACCCTAGAAAGAATGCCAGGCATACTATAATCCATGCACAAATAACAGACGAAGTTTTGATTAATAAGTTTAAAGAATTAGATGTTATAGCCAATGTACAACCTATATTTTTAAATTATGATCTTCATGTGGTGGAGGAAAGGATCGGAAAGGATAAGGCAAAATATACTTACAATTGGAAAACTATGGTAGATAATGATATACATTTAACATTTGGTTCAGATTGCCCTATAGAAGCTTTTGATGTACTTCCTAATATATATTCTGCGGTTACAAGAAAAGATTTAAATGGATATCCAAAAGGAGGATGGCTTCCAGAACAAAAGTTATCTGTTTATGAAGCTGTATACGGATTTACTATGGGAGGATCTTATGCTTCTTTCGAGGAAAATGTTAAAGGTTCTATAACTCCAGGTAAATTTGCAGATATAGTTGTTTTGGAAGAAGATATTTTTAATGTAGAAGAAGAGCATATTAAAGATGTGAAAGTTGAAGCTACAATTTTAGGTGGAAAAACAGTGTATACTAGAGAAAAATTATATATTGTGAAGTAATACATTGAAGAAAAATCTGATTTTAATTCCGTAATAAATGTGTAATTTGGGACTGTTCACAATACGCCAAGAACTTCTAAATGTCTTACAGTTAAAACCCCTAAAGCTTTCAAACTCACTCGTTCCTCGTTCAAACATGAAATCTTCTTAACGGGTCTTTAACTGTGAGACATAAGAAGTTCTAAGGCTAGTTCAATAGTCCCCAATTACACATTTATTATTACATTAAAATCAGATTTTTAGTTTAATAGGAAAAAGCTATAACTGTTTCATTAAATGGAGTAGTTATAGCTTTTCTTTAAGGGCTTAAAAATTTTTTATTGGCGATAGCCAGCCTAAATACGTAGGCATGATTAGGATTTATATAAAAATATATAACTTTAATTGTTAGATAAATAAGAACTTGTAGATAAGTAATAAGTAATAAGTAATAGATAAGAAGTAATACCTATTACCTGGTCTAAATTACAAATTCTGATTTGTACAAACAACTGCCTTACGGCAAAATGAATTGAATTTTAGTTATTATTTTAATAGGTACCATATAACTTTTCGAAAGGCTGCGCCTAAAAAATATTATGAGCGCCTTTCTATTTATAAATTAAAGATTTTCCATAGCGAAGCGGAGGAAAATCATCCTTTAGTCAGCTGTGTTCCTCCTCTGATAGCCTATGCATGAACTGAAAAATCTGTCTTTAAGGTAACAATAAATATATTTTCTTAGACTATTGAGCTAGCCTTAGAAATTCTTTGTTTTCAAATTTCAATACCCGTTAAGAAGCTTTCATGTTTGGGCGCCGCCAGAAGCGAGTTTGAAAGCTTTAAGGTATTGAAATTTGAAAACATTAGAATTTCTTGGCGTATTGCGAGTAGTCTAAGAAAATATATTTATTGTGGACTTAAAGACAGATTTTTCTTCAATGTATTGTGTCACAATTATCTTATGTTTAACCGTAGACCTTCTACATACAATACTCTTTTAGAAAATATTCCGTGAACTACGGCGATATTGGAGCCTTCATCTATAAATAATGGACCATCTACAAAAAATGTTATTTCCCTTTCTCTTTCATAATCAGTAATATAGACTTTATGATATATAGAGCTGCTAGACTTACCATGATGTTCAGTTATGCCTGTACATATTCCGCTTAATGAAGTTTGCAGTCCTAAAAATCCTTCTAGCCAGGATAATAAATCAGGTAAAAGTAAAACTACGAATATAAATGAAATTAATTGGACTTTAGTTATATAAATAGCATATAGTAAGGCCAAATCATATAGTAGCCTAAAGGGACCTTTCCATCTGTTTTTAAAAGGAACATTTACATGAGGAGTGAACCAAGGCTTAAATCTCCATAGAATACTGCTTTCTTTGGATTCTTTTTTAGGGGATTCCCAGGCTTTTTTCCATTGAAGTTGCCTACTGTTTAAACCTAGCATTAATATATTTTTAGTTAACATAAATATTCCTAAAAATATTATTTCCATTACTATAGAGGATAATATTATATCCCTATTTTTTACTACAAAAGAAGCTATTAAAATATATGTTATAAAAAACACATTAATAAAATATAAAGGTTTTATTTTATTATTAATCTTTTCTTGAATATCCCTGTTAGCGTTAAGGTTTTTACTAGAAATAATAACTACAGATAAAAATAACAGTGACATAAAGCTAAAACTATTGATGGCACTTATCTTTAATACTTCAAACATTTCCATATTAATTCCCTTGATATTTAAATAAAAAACTATATTACAAACAATGTTTGTAATCAGTAGCCATACATAGAAAATTCTTATGCTCTCTAAATTTCTTTTTTCACTCATGTCTATAACCAGCTTTCTTTATTATAGTTAAATGATATTATCTTAATTTAAATTATAACACGGCAAACTTAATATAATAGTTATTTTTTAGTGATACAAAGTTTTATTACATATGTTATAGTTTTTGAGTTGCAAAAGACAGTACAATTTTAGTTTATGGATACCTAAAATTGTAACTATGTCTAAAAGAATATTGCATGCTAATGCACTATAATATATATTTATATAATTTAAATGTAGTTGATAATGGGGAGTTATTTAAGTGAAAAATTTTGCTGTACCACATTATGAATAATTTTAGAATATAGTGGGAAATGTAGAACATGAAAGAAATAGTGATACTTAAATAGAGTAGGCTAATTTCATAATCAAAATAAAAAGGGGAAGATAAGTTTATGTTAACTAAGGAACATGTAGCAAAGGATAAAAGCTTAGACAGTTCCCTCCATTTGCTGAAGGAGGGATATTTATTTATAGAAAACAGAGTTGATAAGTATCATTCTAACTTGTTTGAAACTCACTTATTGGGGGAAAAAGTAATCTGCATGACTGGAGAGGAAGCAACAAAGCTGTTTTATGATCAGGAACGGTTTCAACGAAAGGGTGCAGCATCTAAACGGGTACAAAAAACATTGTTTGGACAGAATGCAATCCAGACTATGGATGGAGAGGCACATGCTCATCGAAAGCAGCTTTTTATGTCACTGATAAATCCATTACATAAGAAAAAATTATTTGAACTTGTAATGGAGAAATGGGAAGATTCAATTGAGAAATGGAGAGTTAGCAGGAAAGTTGTACTTTTTGATGAAGCAAATGAAATTTTATGTCAGGCAGCATGCCAGTGGTCAGGAGTTCCACTGTATGAATCAGAAATAAAGAAGCGAGCAGAAGACTTTAGTTCAATGGTTGATGCTTTTGGGGCAGTTGGGCCACGATACTGGAAAGGAAAAATGGCAAGATTCAGAACAGAAGAGTGGATAAGGGGTGTCGTGGAAGATGTTCGTTTTGGTAGACTGGAGGCTGAAGAAGGTTCAGCACTATATGCTATGGCTTTTTATAGGGAGCTTGATGGTAGTCAGATGGATATTCAAATGGCTGCCATAGAACTTATTAACGTATTGCGACCGATTGTTGCTATTTCAACTTTTATTACCTTTGCAGCTTTAGCTCTATATGATTATCCAGAATGTAAAGAGAAGCTGCTTTCAGGTGACAGCAGCTATCTTGAAATGTTTGTGCAGGAAGTCCGCCGTTACTACCCTTTTGCTCCTCTTCTTAGTGCAAGGGTGCGAAAAGATTTTATATTGAATGAATACCAATTTAAAATAGGAACACTGGTGTTACTTGATATGTATGGTACGAACCACGATCCACAGATATGGAAAAGACCTTATGAATTTTATCCAGAACGATTTAAAGAATGGAAAGGAAGTTTATTTGATTTCATTCCTCAAGGCGGAGGTGACCCTGAAAAAACACACCGTTGTCCAGGTGAGGACGTTACTGTAGAAATTATGAAAATAAGTTTGGATTTTATTATTAATAGGATTGAATTTGACGTACCAGAGCAGAATTTAAGCTATAGTTTAGGAAGAATGCCTACATTACCTGAAAGTGGGTTTATCATGAGTAATATTAAACGAAAATTAAGATAAAGAAAGAGCTAATTAGGGCTTATCTTCTATTGAAGAAGTAATTAAACCGAAAAATCTGTCTTTAAGGTAACAATAAATATATTTTTTTAGACTATTGAGCTAACCTTACAAATTCTTTGTTTTGAAATTTCAATACCCATTAAGAAGCTTTCATCGTTTCAGCGCCGTAAGAAGCGAGTTTTAAAGTTTTAGGGTATTGAAGGCTGAAAACATTAGAATTTGTTGGAGTATTGCGAGTAGTCTAAGAAAATATATTTATTGTGGACTTAAAGACAGATTTTTTTATTGCACTTGCTTCACAATATTCTTAAGTTCTTCAGTGGATTTTTTTATATCATTGCTTCCAAGAATGCAAGATATTACAGAAAGACCACTTACACCAGTTTCCATAACTGACTTTGCATTAGAGTGATTTACTCCACCTATGGCTACAGAAGGAATATGAATTTTTGAAGTTATTTCTTTCAGTCCATTTAAGCCTATAGGTATATCTATATCTTTTTTAGTATTGGTGGAAAACACAGCACCGAGGCCTAAATAATTTGCCCCTTTGTTTTGAGCTTCCAAAGCTTCATTTACATTGCCACAGGATATACCTATTATGATGTCTTCTCCCAATATTTTTCTTGCATATTCTATAGGCATATCGTCTTGACCTAAATGAACCCCCTCAGCTTTTATTGCCTGGGCTATATCTATTCTGTCATTAATTATAAGAGGTACATTATAATATTTAGTTATGTCATGAATTTCATTGGCTATATTAAAAAATTCTCTAGTAGTTGCTTCTTTTTCTCTAATTTGTATTATACTTGCTCCTCCTTTTATGGATTCCTCTACAGCTTTTTTTAAAGGTGTATTCTTTAAAAATCTTCTATCCGTAACCAAATAAATTTTGTAGTCTATACTCAATTTTAATACCCCCTGTTGTAAAATTTTTGTTTTAAATTTAATTTCTAAGCTTACTATAGTAAGTTTATATCTAGGTTATCTTTAAATTCTTGTTCAGTTAAGCCATAAATGTAATCTATTAACTTGACTTTAAAGGAAGCAGGGAACTTTGTTTCATGAAATGCCTTTTCTCCTGCTATATTCATCCAAGCTACAGCAGCACATACCGCATTGAACTTATCCTTTTCAGCACCACAAGCCCCTGCGCATAAAGCACCTAGCATGCAGCCAGCTCCAGTAATTTTAGTGAATAGCTGGACACCATTTTTTATTAATGCAGTTTGAATACCGTCGGATATTACATCCATTTGGCCAGTAGCGGCAATTACGCAATTATATTTTTTAGCTAAAGTTTTACAAGCTTCTATTAATCCCTCACCATCATCTATAGAATCTACACCTCTAGTTTTAGAGGATAATCCAGATAAAAATTTTATTTCTCCTGCATTACCTTTAATAACGTCTATTCTACCTAATTCTATTAGTTTATTAATAACATCTAATTTTCGTGGAATAGCACCACAGGCTACAGGGTCTAATACCACAGGTATATTATTGTTTTTTGCTGAAGTTGCAGCCATAATCATGGCTATTTCTTGTTCTTTTGGTAGACTTCCTAAGTTTAAGTATAGACAAGATGAAATTTTAGAAAAGTCATAGCTTTCATCGTAGGCTTCTACCATGGCAGGAGAAGCACCAAAAGCAAGTAATATATTAGCACAATCATTTATAGTTACATAATTTGTTATAGCATGTACTAATGGAGTGGTATTTCTAACCTTTGATATAACGTTAAATAAATGGTTTTTCATTTTTGTATTCCCCTTTCGTTAGATGGTAGTGTGAAATTTTTTACACTACCTTTTTAAAAAAGCTAAGTAGTTTTTTATTCATAACGTACGCCAGCTGCTTTGTAAAGTTCAACAAAATGTCCTAAAGGACCTACACCATGACCAATGGAAAAGGAATTTTCTATAGCTTTTGTAATATAATTTTTAGATTTTATTACAGACTCTTGGATACTTAAACCCTTTGCTAAATGAGATGCTATAGCAGAAGATAAAGTGCAACCTGTACCATGAGTATTGTTAGTTTGGATTCTTTTTCCCGGTATTTTTATGAAGTTTTCTCCTGTATATAAAATATCGTTTGCATCATTACATCTGTGACCACCTTTTACAAGCACCCACTTAGCACCCATTTCTGAGATTTTTAAGGCTGCTTTTTTCATATGTTCTTCATTTTCTATTTTAAAACCAGCTAGAGTTTCCGCTTCTGGAATATTTGGAGTTACCATATGAGCTATAGAAATTAATTTTTTTAGCTCATTTATTGCATCGGGTTTAAGTAGAAAATATCCACTTTTTGATATCATAACAGGATCTACAACTATATTTTTAGTTTGATATTCTATCAGTAGTTCTGTTATGGTTTTTATAATTTCACTGTTGGAAACCATGCCAATTTTCACTGCATCCACTTCAATATCATCAAATATACATTTTATCTGAGAATGTACTATATTATTATTTATTTCTTGTATGTCAAATACATCTTTAGTATTTTGACAAGTTACAGCGGTGATTACGCTCATGCCATAAACGCCTAAAGCACTCATAGTTTTTAAATCTGCTTGAATACCTGCTCCACCGCAACTATCAGAGCCTGCAATAGTTAAAACTTTTTTCATTTGAAATCCTCCTAATTTGCAAAAAATAAAAGTTGTACCATAGCGGTACAACTTTAAAGTGAATAATTTCTAAATTATAAAATAAAAAACTGCTTAAAGAAAAGCAGCACATAAGGTAACTTTAGAAGTTATGTACCTACTTACCTCCGCCAGTATTATCTGGAATCAGGTTCAAAGGGTTAGAGCAATAGCTCTTCTCAGCTTTAGGCACCCCCGTAGTAATATTAAGTTAGTGTTCAACAATAATTATATCAAATGAATATAATATTTCAATACTGGTTACATAACAAAAAGTTTTTATTTATAGTGTAAATGTTATATAATATATATAGTAAAAACTATGTAAATATGTAAGAGCGTGCATTTGGGGGGATAATTATGAGGAACGTTTCTTTAAAAAGAAAAATAATGAGAAGTTTTCTTTTAGTGGCACTATTAGTCTTAGTACCCATATGTGTTATGACTATTAATATTGGGACTAAGGCCTCTGGGAAAGTATTGAGCCAAGTAGTAGAAAAAGCAAGTGTTACTGGAAAAAGTATAATAGATGAAGTTTATCCAGGCGAATGGTCTTTAGATAATGAGGAACTATGTAAAGGGGATAAAAAAATTAGTAACAGTGATATTGTATCAAAAATAAAAAAGGACTTAGGATTTGACATGATATTTTTATCTAGGGATAAGATAATATCTAGCAGTATTGATAGCAAGGATAGTTCTATTAAGCATATAGATGAAAAGGGTAAGCTAAATGAGCAGGTTTTTCAACAAGGTAGCAACGTAAATACTAGATTAAGAATTAGTGATGAAAAATATTTATCTCATATAGAGCCTATAAAGGATCAACAAGGGAAAATTATAGGTGCTTGGGCTATAGCCATAAAAGAGACATCCATAGTACAATATTTTAAAAGTACAGGCATCATAGAAATGGTAGGCATAATTAATGGTTTGTGTCTCCTTTCCTTAATACTGGTAATATATATAGCTTATAGACTATCAAGCTATTTAACATGTAATATAAATGAGGCTTCAAAATTTGCTAAAAAAATGGCTAGTGGAGACTTGACTTATAAGGTTGATGGTTTGAAAGAGAAAATAAGGAATACTAACGGAAATAAAGATGAAGTTGTAGAACTTATAGAGTCTTTAAATATAGCAGGAGATAGCCTAAGGAGATTGATATTAAATATAAAAAGTAGTGCTGAAAATTTAACTAAGGTATCTGGTAATGTGGGAGTCTCTATTGAGGAAATAAATGTGGGATTTCAAGAAATAGTAAGCGGAGTTAATGAAATGGCAGTAAGTACGGAAAATAATGCTAGTGCAGCAGAAGAAACAGCAGCAAGTGTTCAAGAAATAGCTAATAATTCACAGAAAATAGCTATAGATACAGAAAGTGTAACTAAAGATGGAAAAAATGCGTTAAGATTAGCAGAACAGGGTGTTGAAAAGGTAAAGGATGTAGTTGAATCAATGAATAATATAAAAAATACTACAAATGAAGCATGTAAAACTATGGAGGAATTACAGGAGTATTCTGAAAAGATAAATGAAATGGTGCTTATTATAAATTCCATAGCAGAACAAACAAATTTATTAGCTTTGAATGCGGCTATAGAAGCTGCACGTGCTGGGGAACATGGGAAAGGTTTTGCGGTTGTAGCAGATGAAGTAAGAAAATTAGCAGAAGAAAGTAAAAGTGCATCTGGTGATATAATATCATTTGTTAAAAATATTCAAGAAAAAACTAAAAATGCATCAGAAGCTATGGAAAAAGAATTAAAGTTAGTAGAATTAGGAGTTGAAAAATCTTATTTAACTAGTGAAGAATTTAATAATATATATGATACTATGAAGAATATGAGTAAAAATATTGAAAATATAGCTAACTCTATAGAACAACAAACTCAAATTTCTATAGATATGGCCAAGGTTGTAGATAAATTTTCTTGCAATACTCAAGAAACAGCTGCTAATTCTCAAATAATAAATTCAATAGTGGAGCAGAAGGTGGATTCCATAGAAAATGTAAGAAGTACTGCAGATGATTTAAATACTATGTCAAAAAGTTTAAAAGGGGAGATTAAAAAATTTAAGCTTTAGATGAAATCCCAAGATAGTAAGTGTTGTTTTTAATATATTTGTAACTTTTTATATTAGCTAAATGTTATTATTATAATGAAAGAAAAATAAGCCATTTTGGGAAAGGAAAAGGAGTATGAGTAGAAGTAAAAGGAGTGAAAAAAACAATAAACCCCATAAATCAAAAGTATTATTATTAGTAGTATCATTTTTTATAATTATAGTTGTGGCTGGAGCGCTAGGAGTAAGACATCATATATATTCAGTTTGTGAAAAGTATGATAATGTTATCTATCCAGGTGTATCAATAGAAAATATAGATGTTTCTGGAAAAACAAAGGAGCAAGCTATAACTTTAATTAATGAAAAATATGGAGATAAGGTTTTAAAGAAGAATATACTAATAAAGGCTCCTAATAAGGAATATAAAATTAGCTATTCACAATTAAATGCTAAATACAATATTTCAGAAACTGTGGATGAAGCTTTTAAGTATGCTAGAAATATGGGGATTTTACAAAAGTATAAATTAATAAAAAATCCTAAAAATCAAAAACACATGTTGAAATTTAAGTATGATGGAAAATATATAGATGTATTGCTTAATGAGATGAAAAAAGAAATAAATAAGGAAGCTAAAGATGCAACTATAAGAAAAGTTGGAGATTTAAGTTTTGATGTTACTGAAAGTGTAGATGGTAAAGTTTTAAACGAGGATAAGTTGAAGAAGAATATTAATAGCAGTATAAATGGAAAAGTAGATGATAAGGACTCAATTATTACACCTGAAATTAAAACAGTAGCTGCAAAGGTTCAATCAAAAAGTTTGAAAAGTATAAATTCTAGAATATCTTATTTTACTACAAAATTTAATACTTCTGCTTCTAATGAAAATAGAAATTATAATATTAAATTATCTGCCAAAGCTATAAATGGAAGAATTATAATGCCAGGAGAATCTTTTAGTTTTAACGAGGTAGTAGGAGAGAGAAGTGCAGCTAGAGGATATAAGGATGCACCGGTAATAGTAGGAAACAAGGTAGAAAGTGGTTTAGGTGGAGGGGTATGTCAAGTATCAAGTACACTATATAATGCGGTTTTAAGAGCTAATATGCGTTCTATACAAAGGACGCCTCATACTTTACCTTCTAGCTATGTACCTAAGGGATTAGATGCGACAGTAAGTTATGGAAGTTTAGATTATAAGTTTAAAAATACTTTGAATTATCCCGTATACCTAGAGAGCTATGCAGAGGGAAATACATTAGTTTGTAGTATATATTCAAATTTAAGTCTTAACCAAGTTAAATATGATTTTGTCAGTGAAGTTTATGAAACTATACCTTCAAGTACAAATTATGTAAATGACTCTACACTTCCAAAGGGAACTGAGGTTATAGAAACAACAGCTAAAAATGGATATAGAGTAAATGTCTATAAAGTAACCTATAAAAATGGACAACAAGTTTCAAAAGATCTATTATATAAAGATTACTATAAACCAGTAAATGGAGTAGTTAAAAGAGGTATAAAATAAAGCCCAATATTGGGCTTTATTTTATGTTTTCATATGATAAAAATATGTTCAAGGTCATCAAACTAGTAGAGTGTGCCATAGACATTCATAATAAATAAAGGTCCTTTTATAGATTTTATCAATTAGACAAAATTCCATAAATTTATTAATATTTAATTAATAAACATTCGAAAATGAGTAGGAAAGTTTACAAAAAGGTGAGAATAAGTGGAAAAATAGTCGAAAAAAGTTTTTGAAATAAGGAAGGAGCTGATATTTATGAAAAAATTTAAGAAGATATTTGCTTTATTTTTGCTAGTGGCAGTGGCATTTGGAACTTTAGCTGGATGTGGAAACAAAAAAACATCACAAAGCGGCGCTAAAGGTAAAAAGGAGCATATAACAGTCTGGCTACCACCTATAGGTGAAAATGATAAGCCAGTTTGGGAGCCAATTTTAAAGGAATTTGAAGAAAAAAATAACTGTGAGATTAGCTTAGAAATAATCCCATGGGAGACATATCCAGAAAAGTATGCTACGGCTATAGCAGCAGGAAAAGGACCAGATGTAGGTTATATGTATGCAGAAATGTTTCCTCAATTTATAAGTATGGGAGCGGTAGAAGATTTAACTAAAAAATTATCTAAAGAAGATTATGAAAAGTACATATATATTAATGATGCAAAAGAAATGGGAGGAATTTATGGTCTTCCTATAGAAGCCGCAAATCCAGCAGTACTTTACTACAATAAGGACATACTTGATAAAATAGGTGAAAAACCTCCAGTAACTTGGGAAGATTTTAGAAGAATAGCTAAAAAGGCAACTAAGGACACTAACGGAGATGGAAAAATAGATCAATGGGGATTTGCTCAAGGTTGGGGAGCTAAATTTTTTGGTGATTTAAACTGGAATTGGTACGGATTTTTATGGCAAGCAGGCGGTGAACTTTATAATGACGATTTAAAGACTGTAAAGTTTAACAATGAAGCTGGTGTACAAACAGCTCAATTTTTACATGACCTTAAATTTGTAGATAAAGTTATACCAGAAAATGCAATATCTCAAACAAATAAGGAAATGCTTCAAACAACTTTTGGAACTGGAAATGCTGCATTTTGCATATATTTATCTTCAGCATCTTCAGAAATACTAGATAAATCTTTCCCAAATCTTAAATATGGATTCATTACATCATTGCAAAATAAAGACAAGGGAACTTTTGCATCTGTTGACCAATTAACACTTATGTCATCAGCTAAAAATAAGGATCTATCCTTTAAATTAATGAAGCACATGTTAAGTGCAGAATCTATGACTAAATTCCATAAATATCATCCAAGAGCACCAATAACAAAGGATGAACCATATCAGGGTGATCCAAAATTAAAAGAGATGATAGAGAAAGATAAAGGTGTATATAGACCTCTTAAGGTTGCTCCACACGGTGTAGAAGTGTATGAATACTTATGGAAACAACTTCAAAAAATGATGAATGGTCAAGCAGCACCAAAAGAAGCGTTAGACGAAGCTGCAAGATATGCTAATGACTTACTAAAAAAAGACGCTAAATAAACTGAAAAGAGGGTTGTATATATTAGTATGTGTATACGCCCCCTTTTCTTTTGTAATTCATATAGATAAGCAAAATAATAATATGATTAACCCACAATAAGGTACAATGTGGTGGAATTATGAAATTTATCCTCCATTACTTGCATAAGAGCTGGGAACAATAAATTTAAACAGTTCCTTTGCTTCTTATGCAAGTAATTCCAGAGAAATTTCATAATTCAGGTAATATAATGCTTTTTGTGGGATAATCATAATATAATTTCATAAATTCATAGAAATTTTTAATGACTAATTTTTGACATATATAAATTATTAGTAATAATTCCCAGAAACGATGTAAGTACTTTGAAAGTAACTAGAGAATTTTAACATCTGGTGTTTAGTAACTGAGTGGCAAAGAATTAAAAAATCTTAGTATTACTACTAAATTATTTGAAAATTGGACACTGAAGATTAGAAATTGAAATTAAGGAATTAGGTACATGAAAAGAAATAACAAGTCAAATATACTAGTATACTGACTTATTATTTATTTGAATATGCATTAATAAAAGGGCGGTGAGAAACGTGAGTAGAAACAAAAAAATCAATTTAAATAAACTAAAGCCCTATGGTTATATATTACCCTTAGGAGTAATATTATTTAGTTTTTATATAATTCCCATAATTATGTCTATATACTTTAGTTTTACAAAGTACAATATAATGACTCCAGCAGTGTTTACAGGTATGGATAATTATAAAAGATTGTTTCAGGATAAAGTTTTTATAGAGGCAGTTAAAAACACCATAATTGTAACTTTGGTGGTGGTACCAGTTCAAACTATCCTTTCTCTTTTAATGGCCGTATGGCTTGTGAGTAAAAAGGAAAGTAGACTTGCAAGATTCGTAAGAGGAGTGGTTTTTATACCTGTAATATCTTCTATGATATTAATAGGGATTGTTTGGAGAGTTATGTTAAATTCAGATATGTCACCTATAAATTATATAATGTCTACATTTTTTAATGTGAGTGCTAATTGGCTTGGTAATCCTAAAACGGCATTACCGACATTAATGGCTATTGCTATTTGGAAAAATATAGGGTATTTTATAGTTATTTATATAGCAGCATTAATGGATATTCCATCTAGCTATTATGAAGCATCTAAAGTAGATGGAGCCAATAAACTTCAGGAATTTTTTCATATAACTCTTCCGCTTTTAAAGCCTACAACTATAATGGTAGTATTTTTAGGAACTATATGGTCTTTTCAAATATTTGATCTAGTATATACGCTAACAGGGGGAGGTCCTGGTACCACTACTATGACATTAGTAATGCATATATACAATTTATCTTTTAAAGAGTTTAACGCAGGCTATGCTATGACTGTAGCTAATGTACTTTTCTTTATAATAGCCATAATCTCTATACTTCAAAGAAAGTTTATAAGGAGGGAAGAATCAAGCATTTAGAAAAGTTTTTAGCTAATGATTATTAATTGGTTGAAATCCAGACCCAATGCCTAAACATAACTTAAGACTTTGGCATTGGGGACTAAAAATAGGGAGGAGGAAAAACATGAAAACATTAAAGAATATCATATGTAATTTTATTTTACTTGTAATTGCTAGTTGTATGCTGGTTCCGTTTATATACATGTTAATAATGTCTTTTAAAGTGACTTATACTGCTTATAATTTTAATTTATCCTTAGCTGATGTTACTTTGCAAAACTATATAACAATTTTTAAGGATAATAATTTTATGCATTACTTTTTTAACAGTATGTTTATAGCTTTAAGTGGCGTAATTTTAACTGTTATTTTTAGCAGTCTAGCAGGCTATGCTTTTGCTAAAATGGACTTCGCAGGAAACAATAAGTTGTTTTTCTTTATGATAATAACCCTTATAATACCTTCTCAGGTTACAATGATACCACTATATATAATAATGAAAAATTTAGGATGGATAGATAGTTATTTCGCTTTGATCTTACCTATACCAACGGCTTTTGGAGTTTTTTTAATGCGTCAGGCTATTTTGAATATTCCTAAAGAATTATTAGAATCTGCAAAGATAGATGGTTGCTCAGATATTAGAATATTTTTTCAAATAGTATTACCGCTTATAAAGCCAGCCATAATAACACTATCCATATTTACTTTTGTAGGGGCTTGGAATGAATTTTTATGGCCATTAATCATAACCACTGATGATACGGTGAGAACTTTAACTGTAGGGCTTTCTACATTGGGAGCACAATATACAGTGAACTATGGACTTATAATGGCAGGGGCAACTATTACGTTTATTCCTTCATTTATATTCTACTTAATACTTCAAAATAAATTTGTAGAAGGAGTAACTTTATCGGGAATGAAAGGATAGTTGCTTGTTAGCAACTAGTCAACAGTGATTGGGGATGCAGACTAATGATTAGGAATTAGTTCTTTTGGAGTGTTCATTAAAAGTAAGAGAGTGAATTTTATGGAATTGAGATCTGCTAGAAGAGAAGATTTTGAAGAAATTTTAAAACTTATAAATCATGTATTTAGAGATACAAGAGGAGAAAAGGCAACTATGGGTCAGGAGTTTCCTCTGCTTTTAAATATAAATAATCTAGAAAACATGATAGGAATTTATGAAAATGATAAACCTATAAGTGAAGTGAATTTTTTAAAGGAGAAAATATACATAGAGTCAGCAATTATAAATGCAGCATCTATAGGTGGCGTTTGCACTCATGAAAATTTTAGAGGAAAAAATTATGCTTCAAAGATACTAGATAAGGTAGAAGAAAAAATGTATGTGGATGGAATAGATGTAGTTCTTATATCTGGAGAAAGGACTTTATACACTAGAAGACAATGTATGAAGGTTGAAAATTTTTATAGATACACTATAATTCCTGAAGATTTAGAAATGGTATACATAAGAAAGGATAACATGAAATCAGAAAGTGCCTTATGCATAAAGAATTACCAAGAAAAATATTTTGATTCTATGGTTCATATATATAACTTGAATTCTACAAGATATAAAAGAACTTTGAAAGAGTTTAGTGTGCTTTTAGAGTCAGCTACTATTTCTTGGGGTAATTATACTTATGAAAAATACGTTATTGCTAGAGAAGATGAGTTTTTAGGATATATAATTTTAAGAATAATAAATGAGGAAAGTAAACATGGACAAGTGATTGAGTGTGCAGGAAAAGCTGAACATGTATATGAATGTCTTAAAAAGATAGCTTATGATAAAAAACTCAGTTATATAGATCACTATGTTCATATTAAAGATAGAATGAATTATTTTCCTAGTACAGAGCAAAGAAATTTAGATTGTCTTCATGGTACGGTGAAAATAATAAATTTTACAAGCTTTATGAAAAATTTGAAACCATATTTTAATCAGCATGTAGAGGAAGAAATAATTAATAAATTGAGCTTTACAAGCGGAGAAGACGGATCTCATATAATTATAGGAGAGGAAGATTTTAAAATTTCATCTATAGAAATGGCTACTAAGTTAGTGTTTGAAGGGATAGATAGTGAACAAGATTTATTAGAAAGATTACCTAAAGTAAAAAGGTTTATGAGTCGGGTTTTTCCAATTCCTTTTGTATGGACTGCAAATTTAAACTATCAATAAAGTAAATTAAAATGTGTATCCTATTTATATATTTAAGTTTAAGATTAGAGAGGAATTATTATGAATGTACAGTATGTTTTTTTAAATTCATCTTTTAAGCATATAAAGGATGAAACTCCTAAAGAGATTTGGGAAGAAAAAGGATTTAAAAAGCCAGTAAATTTAAATGTTATTAAGGAAGAAAAATTTGCTTTTTGTATTATGATAAAGGCAGATGAGGATTTTGTATGTTCTTTAGATATGAACAATAATATTGGTCATTTAGGACTTATAAATAGAGTTAGATTTTCCTTAGAATGTTTAAAAATTAATAATCAAGATTATAAAGAAAGTAGTAATAAGATTGAAGAAGACTTTTCAATACATTTTATAGGATATGTTAAAGATGATAATGGAAAGTTAGTTGGAGATGCTATTTTAAGGGAAAATTATACTGTAGTAAAAAAAGATGAAGAGAGGCTTCTTTGGGTACAGGGGAAAGTACCTAAGAACTATATAGGGGAGAAATTTTTAATTAATTTAAATATGTACTTACAAAGTCAGTATCTAGAGGAAGAAAAAATAGCTAATGAGATTATCAGTATAAATGTCACTGACATGCTTTTAAAGCCTTTAAAAAAGGAATATTTTCATTTGGATTTATGGCAGCACTTGAGAAGTTTATCTACATACTACAAGGTGCCTTTGTGGTCTGAAGAGCATTTTATTATAATAAAGAATTATACAAAAGAACTGGCTTCTTTAGGGCAAAAAACTATAACTGCTGTAGTATCTGATTTTCCATGGGCAGGGCAAGGTTGCTATAAAGTTAAAGAAAAGCAGGCAAATCTTTTTGAAAGCAATCTAGTTAAGGTAAAAAAGGATCAATACGGAAATTTAAATTGTGATTTTTCCATATTGGATAGATATATTGAACTGTGTATTGAACAAGGTATAGAAGAAGAAATAGATTTGTTTGGACTTTTAGGTAATTGGGATGCTATGAGTTTTGGAAATCCTTTAAAGGATTATAAAGATCCTATTAGAATTAGTTATTTAAATGAGGATACTGGAAGCTTTAAGTACATAGATTCAAAAGAAGAGTTAGGTGTATATATAAAACTTCTTTTAGAGCATTTTATAGAAAAGGGTTGGTGGAGTAAGGTGAGGATTATAAGTGATGAACCGAACAATCCACAAATTGCTAAACAATGTAAGGAGTTTATTAGTGGTTTAGTGCCAGAGTATGAAGTGTTTTATAAGGTAGCACTTCATGATATGAAGTTTTTGAAGGAATATGCTCATGCTTTTCATGATATATCCTTAAGTTTGCCTCTTACAATTCAAAGTATAAATTCACTTTCTTTAAGGGAGAAAAATAAAGGCAAATGTACTTATTATGTTTGTTGCTTTCCAGATAAATTAAATAGTTTTTTAAGTTCCCCCCTTATAGAAAGTAGATTAATAGGTTGGTATGCTTATTATTTTAAAATGGATGGATTTTTAAGATGGGCTTATGTTCTTTGGCCTTTTAAGCCTTTTGAGGATGCTTCCTATAAACATCCAGTATGGAAAGCAGGGGATATGTTTTTTCTATATCCAGGGAGTGATTTAAAGCCTATATCTTCTGTAAGATGGGAAAATTTAAGATTTGGGCTTCAGGATTACCAAAAACTTATGATGATACAGGATAATTTTAAGAGTTTGAATAGGATTAGTGAAATGGAAAAAGATTTAGGGCATAAAATACAGGATGAATTGAGTGAACTTTTAGGAAATAAGGAAGAAATGAAATCACCAGATGATAGAACTGTGGAAATGAATTATAGTTTAAATTTACAAGATTATACGAATTTTTTTGAAAAATTTTTAAAGTAGATTTTTGTAAAAGCTACCATAATTAAATAATAGAATTTTGTATTGGAGGGAAAAGTTTGTCGGGATTAAAACTTACTAATATAAATAAGAAATATAAAAATGGAGTTCATGCGGTAAAAGATGTAAATCTAGATATAAAGGATAAAGAATTTGTAGTGCTTGTAGGTCCGTCTGGTTGTGGAAAATCTACTATTTTAAGAATGATAGCAGGTCTTGAAGAAATAACTTCAGGAGAGCTTTCCATAGGAAATAAGGTAGTAAATGAAATAGATGCAAAGGATAGGGACATAGCTATGGTATTTCAAAATTATGCTCTATATCCTCATATGACTGTTTATGAAAATATGGCTTTTGGACTTAAAATGAGAAAAATACCTAAAGATGAAATAAAAGAAAGAGTAAATAATGTAGCAGAAATACTTGGTATACAGGAGTTCTTAAGAAGAAAGCCTAAGCAACTTTCAGGGGGTCAGAGGCAAAGGGTCGCACTGGGAAGAGCCATAGTAAGGGAACCTAAAGTATTTTTAATGGATGAACCACTTTCTAATCTAGATGCAAAGCTGAGAGTTCAAACTCGTTCAGAAATAACCAAACTCCATAAAGCGTTAAATACAACCTTTGTATATGTGACTCATGATCAAACAGAAGCTATGACTATGGGCACTAGAATAGTAGTTATGAAAGATGGAATAATTCAGCAAGTAGATACTCCGCAGAATATATACGATAAACCTAATAATGTATTTGTAGCTAGTTTTATAGGTTCACCACAGATGAATTTTATGGAGGGGACTTTAAAAGAAGTGGACGGATATATATATATTGTATTAAATGAAGACAGTATAATTTTAAATAATGAATTATCAAATAAAGTAAGGGAAAAAGCATACATAGGAAAGAAGTGTATTTTAGGTGTTAGACCAGAACATATAACCATAGCGTCTAATATTTGTGATGATAACTTAAGTGTGGGAGGTAAAGTTCATGTAGTAGAACACTTAGGAGCGGAAAATTATGTACATGTAGATACACCTAATGGAAGTATAGTTCTAAGGACTCCCTCACATCAGCAAATATCAGCAGAAAATGAAGTTAAATTATTCATCCATAAAGAAAACATATACTTATTTGATAAAGAAACAGAAGAAAATATAAATTAAGATAGTGGATATCTTATAGTAATTTGTTAGGGTGTCGTAGGATTAGTTGTACAAAAGAAGGGTGTGATAAATTTGTCATTATTAGATTATATAAATGAGAAAAAAGGAGCGTGCTTACTTCCTTTTATGGGCACTAATGGCTTGTTTTTAACAGGATACACTATATATGAAGTTTATAATTCTCCAGAAAAACAGCTAGAAGTAGCTAAGAAAATGGATGAGTATTTTCCATCGGATTTTATATATCCAATGGATGATGGAAATATATTTTGTGAAACTTTAAGTATTCCTATGAAAACTCCGGACTATGATTTCCCATCGGTAGAAGAACATCCCGTGAAGAGTTTAGAGATACTTAAAGAATATAAAGTACCTAATCCATATAAAGATGGAAGAATGTCCACTAATTTAAAGTCACTAAAGCTTATAAGTTGTAATTTTAAAAAGCCTTTATTTGTTTCCTTGCAAGGTCCATTTACGTTAGCTTGTCAAATGGCTGGCATATCTAGAATAGCTAAAAGTTTAGTAAGAGAACCAGAATTTGTGCAGGAAATTTTAGAATTTACAACGGAAGTAGTTTTAAATTATGCAAAAGCTATAGAAGAACATGGAGTACAATATATATCTATAGCTGAGCCTTCTTCAGGAATGATTTCTCCTAAGGCTTTTTCTAAATTTATATATCCTAAACTGCAACACATATATAATAACTTAAGCTGTTGGAAGGGAATACATATATGTGGTAAAATATATCATATAGTAGATCAACTTATGACTGTAGGAGCAGAAGGCATAAGTTTTGACCAAATAATGAATTTACCTAAGTTAGCTAAGAATTTTCCTAAAGATAAGGTAATTGTAGGTAATATAGATCCTATACAGGTGCTTAAAGTTATGAGACCAGAAGAAATAGAGAAAGAATCTAAAAAACTTATAGATTCTATGAAACCATATAATAACTTTCTTTTGGCATTTGGGTGTACCTGCTTAAATGATACCCCTGTAGAAAATTTAAAAGCTGTGATCTCAGCACTTAAGTAAATATTAAAAAATAATTTTTATTATAGTATGGCATATGGAGATTTAAAGTTATTTATTATGAATAAGAAGATATTATAAAATAATTTTATCTGTCTAAAAGAAGAATTTCTAAAATTAAATTTAGACAGTTCCTTTGCTTCTTATGCAAGTCATTCCAGATAAATTTCATAATTCAGGTAATGTAATGCTTTTGTGGTATAATACTTAATATAAAAATAGTTATAAATATATTGTATTAGGCACATTCAAATAAATAACAAGTCAGTATGCCAGTCTATTTTGCATCATACTGCATCAGCAGAACCCGCTGATAGTTCTTACTAGCGACGGAACCTGCTTCCTTGTCTGACACAAAATATACCAGCATCTTTGACTTGTTATTTCTTTTCATGTACCTTAGCTTTTTCTTATGTATAGTTTATGCAAATAAGGAATTAAAATAAAAATTCTTGATAGTTTTCTATAATAATTAAAGGAGTTTGGGGGAGTTGTTGTGCAAAAAAGAATAAGAGATTATGGAATAAACATAGGAAAACTAAAAATAGGTAAGAATAATTTAATTACAGATGTGCTAGGTGTAAGAGTAGGGCATGTAACTTTAAAAAGTGGAGATATAAATACAGGAGTTACAGCTATAATTCCTCATGAAGGAAATATATTTAAGGAAAAGTTAGTAGCTTGTAGCCATGTAATAAATGGATTTGGTAAAACAGTAGGAACAGTTCAAATAGAAGAATTAGGAACATTAGAAACACCTATTTTATTAACCAATACATTGAGCGTTGGTTTGGTAAGTGATGCTTTAATAGAGTATATGCTTAAGGAAAATGAAGATATAGGGGTTACAACAGGAACCATAAATCCTGTTGTATGTGAATGTAATGATGGCTATTTAAATTGTATAAGAGAAAGAAATGTAGGTAGGAAGAATGTTTTTGAAAGTATGGAGAATGCAGATGTGATATTTAAAGAGGGAGCCGTTGGTGCAGGAACAGGAATGACATGCTATGGATTTAAAGGTGGTATAGGCTCAGCTTCTAGGATAATAGAATTAGATGGTAAAGAGTATACTATAGGAGTTTTAACCCTTACTAACTTTGGAAGAGGTGAAGACTTAATAGTAGATGGTGAAAAAATAGGAGAAGAAGTATTTTGTTGTAATGAAGAAGATAAGGGGTCTTGTATAATAATAATTGCAACGGATATTCCATTAAGCTATAGGCAAATTAAAAGGGTATGTAAAAGGGCCTCTGTAGGCATGGCTAGAACAGGTTCCTTTATAGGTAATGGCAGCGGGGAAATAGTCATAGGATTTAGTACGGCCAATAAAATATATCATTATGAACAACAGGATATAATAAATATAAAAATAATAAATGAAGATAAGATAAATTTAATTTTTAGAGGGGTTGCTGAATCAGTTGAAGAGGCAGTACTTAATTCTTTAGTGTGTGCAGAAACTTTAAAAGGAAGAGATGGACATGTTAGACAAGGATTTAGTGAGATTTTAGAAAAACTGCAGTTCAATAATCAATAATCCCTAGTCTCCATTAGGACTTGTTATTTAGTAAGTACTAGTCTTCATTTAGGTTTTAGAAATAAGACTGAAGGAGCATATTTATTATACTAGTATCTAAATAAAATCTTTCTTGAGGGTTATAGACTGGAGATTAGGGATTGATAAAAAAATAGTGTTTCTATGGTTTGAATTTTTTCAAAACCTGGGCATTTAGTATGAAATTATATTGAGAATTATGTTTTTGTACATCTTGCAGTATTTCAAAGGCCATATTAGTGAAAGATTCATTGCAAACACTTTGAATCATGAGTATATAAAATTTTGTAAATAAATCGATATATATTTGGTTATTAAAAAAGGCTGTTTCTATTCCCTGGATAAAGTCAGTAGGTTCAGTAAAAAAATTTTTTTCAGTTATAGATGGATTCTTACCATTAAAATATAAAAAAAAGTTTTTTAATAAACACTGATGTTTATTCATATCGTTTTTAATAGAATTTAACAAATTTATTTCATTTTTATCTGATGTATTTTTTATTAGATAATTGAAAAGTTTTTGATTATAGCATTCTTTCTTTATATATTGAAAGGAAAGATTTATAGCATCATTTAAGCAATCTAACTTAACATTGTAAACAGGTGGCATGCCATCGTACAAATTTATCACCTCCGGGTATAAAAATATATAACATATAAAAAAAGGAAAAGTGTATAATAATATAATATGAATAAAAATACTTTTTGTTGAAATAAATATTTTAAAGTTATTTATATTTTTATTTCTAGTATGTTAGAATTTATATTAGTAAAAGATTTTAAACTTTTTTATAAGGTAAGGAGTGTTTTATATGACTACAGAAAATATGAATGATGTGTCAATGAAAGAATTTATGGATGAAGTGGATGCAAGCATGAGAAAATTACACAAAGGGGAAATAGTAAAGGGGACAATAATAGGTTTAAATGAAAATGAATTAATGGTTAATATAGGCTATATAACGGATGGAATAATACCTAAAAGTGAAATATCAGAGGGTGAAGGAGAAATAAAAGATTATTTTAAAATTGGTGAAGAAGTATATGCTTATATTTTAGATATTAATGATGGAGAAGGAAATGTATTATTATCTAAAAAGAAGGCTGATAGGATAAAAGTATGGGATGAACTGGAGAATTTCTATAAAAATGAAGAGGTATTTGAAGTTATAGTGAATGAAATTGTTAAAGGTGGAGTTACTGCTAAAATAAAAGGGTTGAGAGCATTTATACCAGCATCACAAATTTCGCTTTCATACGTAAAAGACTTGAATGTATTTGTTGGAAAATCACTAAATGTCAAGATAATAGAATTTGATAGTAAAAAGGAAAAGATAATATTATCCGCAAAAGAAGTAGAGAAAAAAATTGCTAACGAAAGAAAAGAACAGTTATGGAATAGTGTACAAAAAGGTGAAATTAGAAGTGGTGTAGTTAAGAAGTTAGCTAAATTTGGAGCTTTTGTGGATATTGGAGGATTAGAAGGTCTTGTACATGTGTCAGAACTATCTTGGGGAAGAGTTAAAGACCCATCACAGTTGCTATCAGTAGGTGACAATGTACAAGTTTATGTATTGGATGTCGATAGAGAAAAAGAGCGATTATCCTTATCCATAAAAGATATAACTACTGATCCATGGGAAGAAGTAGCAGTAAAATTTAAAGTAAATGATGTGGTAGAGGGCACAGTAGTTAAGTTAGCTAGTTTTGGTGCTTTTGTAGAGATAACTGCGGGAGTAGAAGGTCTTGTACATTTATCAGAGATATGTGAAGAGAATATAGCTAAACCTTCAGATAAACTAAAAATAGGAGATAAAGTAAAGGTTAAAATTTTGGGCTTGAATCTTGAAGAAAAAAGAATAAGCTTGAGCATTAAAGAAGCTGTAGATAAGCCTGTAGAAGATTTTTCAGCTTTTTTAGATGAAAAAGAATCAGGAGTTAATTTAGGTGAATTATTTAAAGATAAACTTAAGGATCTTATGTAAGAAATTTGTGACGCAAGTACAATAAGAAAAATCATACTTTAAGTCCATAAAAAAATTGTAATTTGGGACTAATCACAATACGCTAAGAACTTCTACATGTTTGCAGATTTCAATACCCTAAAACCTTAACTCGCTCCTTGCGTCCCTCAAACAAGAAGGTTTCTTAACGGGAATTGAAATCTGCAAACATAAGAAGTTCTAAAGCTAGTTCAATAGTCCCCAATTCCAATTTTTTTATTCCCTTAAAGTATGATTTTTCTTATGGCACTTACTTCGTAATTTATTCTTACGGTGGAGTATAAAATGAGAATAGCGGGAAAACATAATATTGAGGTGAAAAGTATTATGGAAAATAAGATGAAAAGCACTAAAAATAATAAAAAAGAAGATGGAGACTTTAAGAAGAAAAATATAAAGCATGGATATGAAGAGAGTGCTAGAGCAGTTTTTGGTATGGAAAATCAAATAAAACCATTAGAGGATTAGAATAGGAGAATAGATATGGCAAAGAAAATGTACGAAACTCATAAAAAAGGTAAAAAAAATGATGGGCATAAGCCAGAAGAAAGGGCAAAGGGGAACAAAAGGACAGAGGAAAGATACGAGAATTTCCATGGTGAACCTATAGAATAAGAATTACCCCAGTTTACAGTGAACAACTGGGGCAGTTTCATTATAAACAAAGTTAATATTAAAGATTGCATTAAACAAGATTTACCATTTTTAAAGTATGAAATCTTGTGGTATTCTTTGATACATTGGAAAATCAGCGTATCTGGTGAATTTTTCTTCAGAATATTCATCTTCTAAATTTTCTCTTTTCTTTTCACAGCAATTTAAATATAGTATATAGTTATATTTTATACTATGTTTTATTTCATCTGTTATTATTTCGAATAACATATCTCTTGAACATCTAGAAGGTAAGCCTTTCTTTATTTCTCTATATTTTTCTACGGCAGCTAATTCACCAAATAGCGCTTTTTTAATTCCAGCTATATAAGATTTAGGCTTTTTAAATTCTGAATCTTCACTTGGAGGAACATGCATTCCCGTTATTCCTTTATATATTTCCCTGAACATTTTGTTGTGTTTTAATTCATCATTTCTTATGGACTCTATTATTTCTTTTTCTTCTTTTGTTGGAGCTTTTTTAATAAGGTATTCATAAAATTGGGCATCTTCTTTTTCACCTTGAACAGCTTCTTTTATTAGTCTTAAAGAATTATTTAAAGCTGCTATATTACACATCATTCCACCATAATAGTAAGGATTGCTATACATATGCCTTAGGACCTCCAATAAATATTTACTCACTAAATATTATATTAAACATTTAAGAATAAGGTTCTTAATATTTAAAATATCTTTAAAAATTAAATTTTGGTTAAGTTTTACATCCAATTGTCAAAATAGTATGAAAATATGGTATAATTAATTATAATATTCAAAAATAAGTATATATATAAATAAAGGTTTTGAGCAACATAAATAAGTAGAATAATAAAAAAGGGGTGGATTTTATGCAAAGAACCATGATAATTTATGAGGGATTAAAGGAAACTACAGAAAAAATCGTTAAAAAAATGGCACTAGTACTAGGCCCTGCAAGATATTGTACTACAGAAGGGTTTAAAGAGGACTATAAAAATTATGATTTATTTGTAATTGCAGCTCCAGTATCTGGAGAAAAATTAAATGATAAGATTTTAAAATTTGTAATGGAAAATGCAACTTGGCTTATTAATAAAGAAATAGGATTGATATGTACAGATACTGAAAAGGATCCGGGAATAAAGGCATTAAAAAAACTTCAGTCTATATTAGGGAGTGCAGTAGTACACTGTAAAACTATAAAGTGTGACAAGTGTATAGGAGAAATAGTGCAGTTTTCTCTAGAACTTAAGAGAATAAGAGAGAGTTTTTTAAAGACTATGCCAAAAGAAGATTTAAAGAAAAGTATAGATGATTTTATAAATTCTCATAAAATATGTGATTTGGCTACAGGATACAATAATTGGATCAGGTCAACTCCTATGGAATATATATATAAGGACGGAGGTATATATATATTATCAGAAGGTGGAAAAAAATTTGCAAATATAATATTAAATAATAGAGTTAGCATAAGTATATATGGAAAACCTAATAATGAGGATTCTTGGGAAGGTATGCAAATAAGAGGGAAAGCGGAAATATTAGAGCTAGGCACGGAAGAATATAGTGAAATATTGAAATTGAAGGGAATTGATGAAGCAAAATTAAATTTAATGCCTGGGATATTAAATTGCATAAAAATTAATTTTGATAAAATCGAATATTTAAGTTCTAAATTTAAATCTTTAGGATATAGTACAAAACAAATATACTATTATAAGCCATTTTAGTATTATGGTAATAGGTGATAGTAAGTAAATATGGAATAAACTCATTTTGCGGCTAGTAAATAAGAACATTACTTATTGCTCAAAGTAATATTTATTAAATTTTTAAAATACCCTTGATTTTTGTTTAGCCACTGTGGTAAAATACAGAAAGAAAAAATAATATAGCCTTTAAGAACAATCCAGAGAGATTGGGAAGGAAAGTAAAAAGTACAAATATATTTACGAGGTAAATATATGTACCTTTTATAGCTATAGGTAAATTTAGATTTGCGTATTCTATGCCTTCCCTAAAGGGAAGGCATTTTTAATACCTTTAAGACTAGTCCAGAGAGACTAAAAAGGAGGAAAATAGATATGTTAAAAGGAAGAAATTTAATTGACCCTATGGATTTTACTACAAAAGAATTAGAGGAAATTTTTGAAAGGGCAGAGGACATAATTGCAAACCCAAAAGACTACATGCATATATGTGACGGGAAGTTATTAGGAACTCTTTTCTTTGAACCAAGTACAAGAACAAGATTAAGTTTTGAAGCAGCTATGCTTAGACTTGGAGGAAGTGTTTTAGGATTTTCAGAGGCAGGCTCCAGCTCAACAGCTAAGGGAGAAAGCGTAATGGATACAGTGAAAACTGTAAGTTGCTATGCTGATGTAATAACTATGAGACACCCTAAAGAAGGAGCTCCAGTAGTAGGTGCTATGGGAGCAGATGTACCTATAATAAACGCTGGAGATGGAGGACATCAACATCCAACTCAAACATTAACAGATCTACTAACCATAAGATGTACAAAAGGAAACCTATCTAATTTAACAATAGGTCTTTGTGGAGATTTAAAGTTCGGTAGAACAGTACACTCACTAATAAAGGCCATGTCTAGATACGAAAACAACAAATTCGTATTGATATCTCCAAATGAATTGAGAATTCCAGATTACATAAGAACAGAAATATTAGAAAAAAACAATATAGAATTTATAGAAGTAGAGAAACTAGAGGATGTAATAGGAAAGTTAGATATACTATATATGACAAGAGTTCAAAAGGAAAGATTCTTTAATGAAGCAGATTATATAAGACTTAAAGACAGCTATATATTGGATAATGAAAAAATGTCTAAAGCTAAAGAAGATATGATAGTAATGCATCCACTACCTAGAGTAAATGAAATAGCATATGAGGTAGATAGTGATCCTAGAGCATGTTATTTCAAACAAGCAAAATACGGAATGTTCGTTAGAATGGCTTTAATAACAAAACTTTTGGGGGTGGAAAAATAATGTTAAAAGTAGATAGTGTCAAAAGAGGTATTGTAATTGACCATATTAAAGCAGGAATGGGAATGAAGATATTTAACTTTCTAGGTCTTGATAAAATAGATGGCTCTGTAGCTTTAATAATGAATGCTTGTAGCGAAAAGATGGGTAAAAAAGATATTATAAAAATTGATAATGTAATTAATATGGACTTTACAATGATAGGTATAATGGATCCTAATGCCACTGTGAATATAATAGAAAATGAACAAATAAAAGAAAAAATAGCATTAAAGTTGCCAGACAAAGTGGAGGATTTAATAAAGTGTAAAAATCCAAGATGCATAACTTCCGTAGAAAAATATATACCACATGTTTTCTATCTAGTAGATAGAGAGAAAGGTCAATATAGATGTAAATACTGTGATGAGGCACATAATTTAGAAAGAGAATAAAATAACAATCCCCAGTAGCCAGCCTTTAGTTTTCAAATTAAAATGAAGATTAGGGAGTGGAGACTGGGGACTAAATTAAAGGGGGTTTTTGTATGGAGCTTCTTATAAAAAATGCTCAGGTAGTGGATTCATCACAAAACTTTATAGGTGATGTTTATATAAAACATGGAATAATAAATGAGATAGGAGTAGATTTACATAAACAGTGTGATGTTTTAGATGCAAAAGGAACTGTATTAATGCCAGCTTTTGTGGATTTGCATGCTCACTTTAGAGAGCCTGGATATACCTACAAAGAAGATATATTAACAGGATGTTCTGCAGCAGTAAAAGGTGGGTATACAACAGTAAATTTAATGGCTAATACAAAACCAGTATGCAGTAGTATGGATATGGTCAATTATATTGTTGATAAAGGAAATAAAATAGGGTTGGTAGATATAAATCAAGTGGTTTCTATAACAGAAGGACTTAAGGGGGAAAGCCTTAAACACTTAGATACCATAGATAAATCTGTAAGATTTATCTCGGATGATGGCAGAGGCGTTCAAGATAGTAAAACAATGCTAAATGCTATGATGAAAGCTAAAGAGAAAGGCTTAACTGTCATTGCTCACGAGGAAAATGAAGATATAAAAGATTGTGATACAAGACTTGCAGAAAATTTAATGACCTGGAGAGATTTAACTTTAGCTAGGGTTACTGGTGCTAGACTTCATGTTACTCATATGAGTACTAAAGAATCAGTAAAGGACATTATAGAAGCAAAGAAAAGTGGTTTAGAAGTAACTTGTGATGTAACTCCACATCATATAGCTCTTACTAAAAATGAAGATTATAGAGTAAATCCACCTTTAAGGGAAAAAGAAGATATAGACTTTATAATAGAGGCTATAAAAAGTAATTATATAGATGCTATAGGAACAGATCATGCTCCACACTCTAAAGAGGATAAAGAAAAAGGAGCCAATGGAATATCAGGAATAGAAACGGCTTTTTCAGTATGCTATACAAAGCTGGTGCGAGAAAACGGCTTGAGTTTAAATAAATTAGTGGAAATTATGAGTAAAAATCCAGCAAAAATATTGGACGTGAGTAAGGGAGAAGTGAAAATAGGATATAAAGGAGATTTGGTTTTAGTAGATTTAAATAAGAAATATACTGTAGATTGTATGAGTTTTAGATCAAAAGGAAAAAATTCACCTTTCCATGGTAAAGAAGTTTTTGGTGAAATAATTAAGACAATTAAAGAGGGGAAAATTGTATATAGTAGAGAAGATTAAAACTGTATTAAGAGTTAAAGTATATTGAAATTTAGGAACGGTTTTAAAATAAATATATAATTTGAATTTTTTTATCCGATGACTACCTGCCGGAACACTGCCACTTCTAACAAAGTGGGAGATAACGGCAGCTACGTCCCTGGATAACGATCTCTAACCTTCAGTTGGAGTAAAAAAACTCCATCTGAAGCTAAGAGCTCTGTTTATAAAATAAACTTTTGGAGGTAAAAAAATTGATTATAGATAGATTGTACCAAAGCGTAAAAGAGAAAGGTTCTGTATGTGTAGGATTGGACACAGCAGTTGAATATATACCAGAGGAGTTTTTAAAAAAATATAATTCACTAGAGGATGGAATAGTTAGTTTTAACCAAAGAATAATAGATGCTACTATTGAAAATGCAGCGTGCTTTAAAGTGCAAATAGCATATTATGAAGCTTTGGGACTTTTAGGGCTTAGGGCCTATAAGAGAACTTTAAAGTATATAAAAGAAAATAAAGCTATATCCATATCTGATATTAAAAGAGGAGATATAGCTAAAACCGCACAAATGTATGCTAAAGCCCATTTTGAAGGAGATTTTGAAAGTGACTTTATAACATTAAGTCCATATATGGGAATGGATAGTGTAGAGCCTTATTTAGAATATGTAGATAAAAAGGAAAAGGGATTATTTTTATTATTAAGAACATCAAATGAGGGAGCAAAGGATATACAATACATAACAACGAAAAATGATAAAAGAGTGTACAACGTAGTAGGTGAAAAGATACAGCATATAGGTGAAAAGTACTTAGGAAACTGCCAATATAGCAGTATAGGAGCAGTTGTAGGATGTACTCACGGCGAGGAAGCTGAAAAAATTAGAAAAGATCTAAATAAAACATTTTTCTTAATACCTGGATATGGTGCTCAAGGCGGTGGGGCTAAAGATGTAGCCTTATATATGAACAAGGGTAATGGTGGTATAGTAAATTCTTCTAGAGGCATACTTCTGGCATATAAAAAGAGAGAGAATGGTGAAAAAGAATTTGATAGATGGGCTGGAGAGGAAGCATTAAATATGAGAAAAGCGCTGGAAGAGGCCTGTAAAAATATATAAGTAAGCTTAGGAATATTAATTATATAACTTTGGAGGATAAAATATAATGATTTGTTCCATAAAAAAAGTATTGAAAAATGAAAAAGTATGTGAAGATATATATAAAATAAGTATTAAAGGAAATTTTGAAGGAAATCCCGGTCAATTTTACATGTTGAAGGTTCCGTATAAGGAACCACTTCTTCCAAGACCTATTAGTATATATGAGGTTGTGGATGGGAAAATCGAATTTTTATATAAAGTAGTAGGTGAGGGGACAAAACTTTTATGCAAACTTAAACAAGGTGATGAAATTCAAGTTTTAGGACCTTTAGGAAACAGTTTTAATTTAAAAGATAGTAGCAAAAAAGTAGCGATGGTGTCAGGTGGAATCGGAATAGCTCCATTAGCATTCTTGTCAAGCCGACTAAAAAAACAATGTATAGATTTTTATGCAGGATTCTACAATGAGTCATATGCTGTGGACAATGTGGAAAAAAATGTTAATAACTTATACATATCCATGGAAAAAGAAGTAAATGGTAATAAATTACAAAGTTATACACAGAAAAGTAATATAAAAGTTGTGGATAACTCTTATATTACGGATATTTTTAAGCCTGAGAAGTATGAAATTGTATATTGTTGTGGTCCAAAGGTAATGATGGAAAAGGTCGTAAAAATGTGTAAAGAGAAGAATGTGCCAGTTTATGTATCTATGGAAAATAAAATGGCTTGTGGCATTGGAGCATGTCTTGGTTGTACCTGTGAAACTGGAGATGGATATAAAAGAGTTTGTAGTGATGGACCAGTGTTTAAAGGGGAAGAGATTATATTTTAAAGTTCAGAATAATGAGTGACATAATTTTAATAAAAGTATAAAAATATTAAAAATTATATATTTATTAAAAACAGATTGTTTTGATGATTTTTAAAACTGTGGGAGGATTTGATAATAGATGAGTAATATAGATACTTCATTAAGTATATGTGATGTAAATTTTAAAAATCCTGTTATTGCAGCTTCGGGAACCTTTGGTTTTGGACAAGAGTTTAATAAGATATATCCTGTAGAAAAATTAGGCGGTATATGTTCAAAGGGATTAACTTTAAATGAAAAAGCTGGCAATGCTGGTGTTAGAGTACATGAAACTAGAGCTGGAATGATGAATAGTGTGGGACTTCAAAATCCTGGAGTAGATTTTTTTATAAAAAAAGAGCTACCTAATATGAGAGAATTAGGAACAAATATTATAGCTAATTTAGGTGGAAATAATTTAGAAGATTACCTAGAAGGAGTAGAAAAATTAAATAATACAGATGTTGAAATTATAGAACTTAATATATCTTGTCCCAATGTAAAACAGGGTGGCATGGCTTTTGGAATAAAATCGAAAGTTGCATATGATGTGGTTAAGGAAGTAAAAAAAATATGCAAAAAGCCTCTTATGGTAAAGCTTTCACCTAATGCAGAGAACATAGTAGATATGGCATTAAAATGTGAGGAAGCTGGAGCAGATGCGCTTTCACTAGTAAATACATTTAAAGCTATGGCTATAGATATAAATACTGGTAAACCAGTGTTTGAAAATGTATTTGCGGGGCTCTCAGGTCCATGTATAAAACCCATAGCCTTGAGAATGGTGTATGAAGTTTGCAAAAATGTTCATGTGCCTGTAGTCGGCATGGGTGGAATTGAAAATTGGAAGGATGCAGTGGAGTTTCTAATGGCAGGAGCTTCAGCAGTACAAATAGGAACAATAAATTTTTCTAATCCATATGCTTGCTTAGATATAATTAAAGGTATAGAAGAATTTATGGAAAGAAAACATATTAGTTCCTTATCACAAATTAAATTGAGTATAAAATAAGTAAAGGCTATTTTAGCAAATAAGACTTAGTAAATAAATTTTATTTGCTATTAATGTGATAGATATATTAAATATAAACACTAGGAGGAATTATAATGAATAGTATGGTTATAGATATATTAAAGGAATGTGATGCACTTTTAGAAGGACATTTTTTATTATCTAGTGGAAAACATAGTGACAAATATGTACAATGCGCTAAATTACTTCAATATCCAGATAAGGCTGAAAAAGTTTTAAATGTAGTTGTTCATAAAATAAAGGATGTAGATTTTGATATAGTTGTAGGACCTGCCATGGGAGGAATTATAGTTGCATATGAAATAGGAAGACAAACAGGTAAGCCAGCTATATTTACTGAAAGAGTAGATGGAAAAATGGATTTAAGAAGGGGATTTCAAATACAAAAGGGACAAAAAATATTAATAACTGAAGATGTAGTAACCACGGGAAAATCTTCTATGGAAACAGCAAAATTATTAGAAGAATTAGGAGGAGAAGTGGTAGGCATTTGTTGTATAGCTGATAGGGGAGAAAGCAGTATGCCTTATACTATATATAGCTCTACAAAAATAGAAGTTAAAAGTTACGAAAAGAAATTATGCCCTTTATGCAAAGCGGGAATAGCATATGTAAAGCCAGGAAGTAGAAATATAAAATAATTTATGAATATCATTAACCTACAATAAGGTACAATGCGGTGGAATTATGAAATACTTTTTGTGGGTTAATCATGAATATAATAAAATAAGCTACCTACATAAAAAAGGTAGCTGTTTTATTATGTTTAAAATTTTGTAGTTTTAATCAGAGATTTCCATGCTAACAATGTATTTTAAATCCCTTATAGGTAAAAGTTCATGTTTTTTTAAACAAGCGCTAAGGCCGAGCTCTTCAGCAGCCTTAAACATATGGCATAGACCAATTCCCATGTCAATAAGATTTAATTTAGATAATATTTTTTCAGAGATAAAATTTTTAGTTTTCATATATACATGTAGAGTATTTTCTTCTACTACTATACGCCAAGGTTGTGAATTAACAGCAGAAGGAGCTATTCTCAAGGCATTTAATATTGGAATAAAATCTTTATTTATTTCACCTTCTACAAACTGTTTTATAGTTAATCTATTTCTTTTAGAAATAGGTGATAAATCTTCTTCAGCATACCCAAAAGATATTAAAATTATATAAGATTGATTAGTTTTTATAGGAGCTATTTTGTTAAATACATTTCTATCAATAGATCTACCTAGCCAACAGCTTCCAATACCTAAAGCTGTTAATTTTAATATTAATTGTTCGCCTACAAATCCAACATTTTCTAGGTAGCCAGGTTCTTCCTTAGAAGTAATTGCAATATAATGGGGCGCTATTACCTTAGAGTACATATTTGCAATCCCTTTGAATGTTTTTGAAATTACTTCACCATTTTCGAAAAATATAATGTCAAAGGGTATGTCGTTAAGGGGAGTTAGTTCATTTACAAACCATTTTACTGCATCCATGTGAGCTCTAGATATGGCTTGGCCTTTATATGTTCTTACAGATCTCCTTAAATTCATGGCTTCCATATTACTCATAGTATCCCTCCAATCCACCATTATTTTGTTTAAACTGCGGCTATTAATAATTTTTATACCACTATATAAAAATTACTAATACTAAATTTAAATCTGTTACTTTGCTTATAAGTAATATTTAAATTCATGTATTAACTAAATTATAATTAAAAAAAAAGTTTTTGCAAATGTTCACACTATTCTTTAAATAGCTTTATACTTTAGTATTTGCCTTATTATTTATCTTTCACCTAGTCTCCTCCTTAATAAAGATTAGTATTTAAATTATAAGTAGCCAAGTAATAAGTGAAGACTAAGGATTAGAGACTAGGACTTATATTAGTATAAATATTATTACTAAAGGGGTCTATAAACAATCCCACAGAATTTTTTTAATGCATTATTAAAAAGGCGTATATGAACTTTTTCATCTAGGATAATTCTTTGAAGTATTGCTCTAATATAAGGGTCATCAATGATGAATATGTGTTTTTTGTATTCTTCTATAGCCTTATATTCTGAATCTATATCAGCTTTTAGCCTTTCACAAAGAGTTATACCATAATAGACAAAACTACCATTCCAAAAATTGCCGCAGGTGCTATAAGAGCCTCTAATTACTGGATTTCCTCCTAGCTTTTTTATGAGATCTGCTAATATTTCCATGTGAAGCATTTCTGTTATGGATACATTTTCCATAAGAGCTCCCAATTCATCACTAATGTCCTCAAAAAAGAAGTGATGATACAGATATTGACTAATAGCGGTAAATTCACTAACCATTCCGGCATAGTCGTCCATTAATATAGAAGCATAATAAAGATTAGGACGAAGTACTTTTACCTCAGGATATGGAGATGGATCAGCGTATTTCTCTCTTTGATGCATTTCATAATTAATTTTACTCAAAATATATTCCTCCTAAACATAAGTGTATTACTACTATATATTTTTGTTATTTAAAAATTATGAATGTATAGAAGAGAATATCAGGGTATTTTTCACAAGTTTATTTTTTAGGTCATAAATTTCTATTAATTTAGGAATAATAAAGAATATAAAATATTATGATTAAAGGTATTTTTATTAAAAGAAAGAGGAGAAGATATGGAGAATTTAAAATTTGCAGATTTGGGTTTTAATAATAATATTCTTAAGGCTATAGATGATATGGGGTTTGAAGAACCTTCTAAGATTCAAGCAGAAGTTATACCCGTTCTTTTGGAAGGATTTGATGTTATAGGTCAGGCTCAAACAGGTACTGGAAAAACTTTTGCTTTTGGAGCTCCAATTTTAAACAGTTTTGAAAAAAGTACTGGCAAAATATATAGTCTTATTTTAGCACCTACAAGAGAATTGGCTATACAAGTAAATGATGAGATATCACGTATAGCAAAGCATACTAAAATTAAACTTCTGCCTGTATATGGAGGGCAACCTATAGAAAGACAGATTAAAACTTTAAAAAATGGAATAGACATTGTTGTAGGTACCCCAGGAAGAGTCTTGGATCTTATAAGAAGGAAGGTAATGGATTTAGGTTCTATTAAATTTTTAGTGCTTGATGAAGCTGATGAAATGCTTAATATGGGATTTATTGAAGATATAGAGGAGATAATAAATAAATGTAATAGTGAAAGGCAGACTTTATTATTTTCTGCTACAATGCCAAATGAAATCAAAAAACTTAGTAAAAAATATATGAAACCAGAAACGAAACAGATATCCATAATAAAAAATGCTATGACTGTGTCTACTGTAAGTCAATATTATTATGAAATTAAGCAAAAAGAAAGATTTGAATCTTTTTGCAGGATATTGGATGTGGATGCTCCATCCACTGCAATTATTTTTTGTAGAACTAAAAAAGGCGTAGATCAATTAGTAGAGTCAATGCAGGCTAGAGGATACAATGTAGAAGGAATGCATGGAGATATGAATCAAAATCAAAGGATGAATACTTTAAGAAAGTTTAAAGAGGGGAATCTTGAATTTTTAGTAGCAACAGATGTAGCAGCTAGGGGCATTGATATTGAAAATATATCTCATGTAATAAATTATGATTTGCCTCAGGATGTGGAATCTTATGTACATAGAATTGGAAGAACTGGTAGAGCTAATAGAGAAGGTACAGCGTACACCCTAGTTACTTCGAGAGAATACAGTCTTTTAAAACAAATTGAAAAGGCTACAAAAAGCAAAGTAAAGAGAAAAGAAATTCCAACTATTGATGACATATTTTATGCAAAATATGAAAATATGCGCGTTAAAGTAAAAGAAACATTAGAACGGGAAGATTATAAAAAATTTGTTCCTTTAGCTAAGGAAATGGATGATGAATTTAGTTTAGTGGATGTAGCTGCTGCATTGATGAAAAACATATACGATAAAGAAATAAGTTATGATTATACAGAAAATAATTTGGGAGGCAGTTCTTATAATGTAAGATTATTTTTAACCGTTGGCCGTATGGATAAGTTAAGTGCGAAGGGTTTAGTTCAATTTTTATGTGATACTGCTAAAGTAGATAAAGAGGATATTGGGGACATAGATATACTACAGAAGTTTTCTTTTGTAGATGTAACGGAAAAAGCCTCTAATCATATAATAAATTATTGTTCAGGCAAAAGGCTTTGTGGAAGAAAAATGAAAATTGAAGTATCGAAATCTAAAAAAAGATAATAAATATAGTGAATTATTCCATGTCTAGCGGATCTAACACTGTATTTTATAGAAGATGCAGTATTAGATCCATCACGACACTGGATAACTATTATAAGTTTATAATTTCTAGATATTCATCATAGGTCATTTGCTTATCTACTATGCCAGTAGGTTTAATTTCTATAATTCTATTTGCAATAGTTTGGATAAATTGATGGTCATGAGATGTAAACAAAATATTGCTCTTGTAATCTCTTAAACCATTATTTAAAGCAGTAATAGATTCTAAGTCTAGATGGTTAGTGGGCTGATCTAAAAGAAGTACATTTGCAGTGCTTAGCATCATTTTAGAAAGCATGCATCTAACTTTTTCTCCTCCAGAAAGTACATTTGCCTTTTTTAAGGCTTCTTCACCAGAGAATAGCATTTTACCTAGAAATCCTCTTAAATAGCTTTCAGATTTTTCCTCTGAAAATTGACGAAGCCAATCTACAAGGGATAGATCTACACCATTAAAAAATTCTGAGTTATCTTTAGGAAAATATGAAGTTGTAATAGTGATTCCCCACTTATAAGAGCCGCTATCTGGTTCAATTTCTCCTGTTAGTATTTTAAATAATGTAGTGTTTGCTATTTCATTTTCTCCTATAAAAGCAATTTTATCTCCTTTAGAGACTATAAAGGACACATTATCAATCACCTTAACTCCATCGATGGTTTTAGTCAGTCCATCTACTACAAGTATGTCGTTACCTACTTCTCTTTCAGGTTTAAATCCCACATAAGGATATCTTCTGGTAGATGGCTGAATGTCATCTAAATCAATTTTATCTAATAATTTTTTGCGGGAAGTAGCTTGCTTAGATTTAGAAGCATTAGCGCTGAAACGGGCAATAAAGTCTTGAGTGTCTGTCATGGGATACTACAATTACAGTTCCTTCAAAATTAATTAAAAATTCCTCTAACCAATTGATGGATTTTATATCTAAATGGTTTGTAGGTTCGTCCAAAACCAGTATTCCGGGATTGCCAAATAAGGCTTGAGCTAGTAGCACTTTAACCTTTTCACTACCGGACAGTTCCTCCACTTTTTTATTGTGTAAATCTGTTTCTATACCTAATCCTTGAAGAACAGAAGAGGCTTCAGATTCGGCTTCCCACCCATTTAATTCTGCAAATTCACATTCAAGTTCAGAGGCTTTAATACCATCTTCGTCACTGAAATTCGGTTTTGCATAGAGAACCTCTTTTTCTTTTATAATGTCGTATAATCTTTTGTTTCCCATAATAACTGTTTCTAAAACTTCATACTGGTCATATTCATAGTGATCCTGTTTTAAAACAGACATTCTAGTTCCATGAGCAACGGAAACATCGCCTGTATTGGGCTCTATTTCTCCAGATAAAATTTTTAAAAAAGTACTTTTACCAGCTCCATTAGCGCCTATAACTCCATAACAGTTGCCAGGAGTGAATTTTAAGCTTACATCTTCAAAAAGTTTTCTTTCACCATATCTTAAGCTAACATTAGTTACATTAATCACGTTAATTCCATCCTTTACTTAGATTTTCATACTCAATTCGACATTATATCATAAAAACCTGTGGATTTCACTCATAAAAATAAAGGATGCAACAAAATATTTGGAGCACCCTTTATTAAGAATATTGTTTAATCTAAGTAAGAATGTATTTTAAAAATTTTAATAGTTAAAATTACATAACCCTACCAGGTATTATGGCATCAACTATTCCAATGATAACTGCTGCTATTAATGCACCTAATATGGTAACTCGCATAGTAGGTACTATAAATTGTGTTAAGTAAAGTATTAAGGCTGCAATTAAGAAACCTTTTATGCCTTTTCCAAAAGGTGAAGCATCTACTTTCATAAATCTTTCAACTAAATAATCTAATACACTTATTACCACTGAGGCTAATAGTAATGGCCATAATCCATCAATAGTAAAGCCTGGTGTTAAAAAGGCTGTTATACTAACTACTACAGCAGTTACTACTAATCTAATTAAATAACTGACAATACCTGATATTTCTTTTTCTGGTCTATTTTCACTCATGTTTAATCACTCCTTGTTTAAATCATTATTTATATATATTTTGCACAAAAATACTAAAAATATTACTTATATGTATTAGTTTTTGTAAGTAAAATAAATCAAATTTTATTTTTAAAATTATAATTATAAAATATGCCATAGAAGTTTTATTTTTATCTGTCTAAAAGAAGAATTTCTAAAATAAAATTTAAACAGTTCCTTCGCTTCTTATGCAAGTCATTCCAGAGAAATTTCATAATTCAGGTAATGTAATGCTTTTTGTGGGATAATCATGATATAATTAATATTATGATTTTAACTTGACTAAACATATTTCAAAATTTACGTTTTTTTATTGGAGGTAAAAATGTCAACGCAAATAATTATCGTACTTTTATTAACATTTGTAATATACGTTATATCTACATTGGCATATTCAGTAAGGATAGTTGGAGTTAGAACAGGAAGAATAGCCATATCTTTTGCAGTGTTTAATGTGTTTGCCTTGATATCAAGGACTGCAAACACTATACAAGCACCGCTATTGGCTAAAAATATAGAGAAGAGCATACAGATGGGTAATTCTGAAGCATTGTTATATATGTTTAGATGGATACTACTTTCTACTACACTAGCTACTATAACAGGAGCTCTTTTGATGCCTACATTTATAAAAGTATTTTCTAAGGCAGTGGAAGCTTTTAGTGTACATCGTTCCATACCTAAGTTATTAATACATGGTTTTTCAAAAACAGGAGTGGAGCAGTTTAAAAAAAGTATTACTAAGCCTACTCGAAGTAATATAGCTCAATTAAAAAGTTTTAAAAGAATACCTAAAAAAGTTATAGTTTTAAGTACTGTAGCTTTCTCCATTTCAACAGTTGGAGTATTAGCTTCATTATATGCTGGGTGTTTAAATCCAGAATTAAGAACTACTTGCAGTACATTATCCTCAGTTATTAATGGTGCAGCTACTATATTGATGTTTATATTTGTAGATCCATTTGTATCCATGTTAACAGATGATGTTATAAGAGGAGAGTGCAGCGAAGTACAGTTCAATAGGTGCATAACTTTTATAGTAGCAGGGTTAATAGTAGGAACTTTAGTAGCACAAGTTCTTCTTGTACCCGCTGCAAAAATAATCGGATTTGTGGCAAAGATTATATAATAACTCCGCAGGCCAATCTTCTACCAGCATTTCCTGCAGGTTGGCTTCTATAGTCGTCGGGACTTTCATGTATAATCACAGCTTTGCCTATAACATCTTTAACCTTAAATTTATTTGTAAAGAAGCACATAGCAGCATAGCCGTTATTAGAAAAGAGTACAGGAAAATCACCAGCGTGATTTCCATGTGGCTGATTTGTAGGGTTCCAATGTTCACCAGCTCCTTTAAAAGGAGCATTATTATCTCCTACTTCACAATTTCCAAATTGGTGTATATGAAAACCATGAGGACCTATAGGAGGATTGTTTCCAGAAGCAGGCTTATATTCAGGCAGTCCTGAAACTTTAATGCAAACTTGTGTGCCACCAGGTACATCCATAAAATATACTATCCCTCTTATATTGGGAGCAAGGGGACTAGCTTTTAATTGGGCGTAAGCAGTATTTTTTATATTAGGATTTACATCACTCCTAAAATAATCATCTATGATAGTTTCACCATAGCAATCATAAGGGGAGTTTAGTTCATCAAAATATGGATAATAATAAGAATAATCATACATAATTAAAAACCTCTTTCAATAAATATTTATTCAAATTATAGATGATATTACACACAATAGAAAGAATCTATTTTTCTTAAGTCAAGACCAAAATAAACCCATCTAAATCCCATCCAGCGCCATCCGCTTATGGATCTTCTGCCTACATAGGTTAAATAAGCCCAATAGGATCTTCTATTGGATTGCCATATATAGGTAAATCTATATAGACAAGGTCTTATGGAACCAGTGTCTACAGCTTTTGTGTTTATTCCTCCAGCTTTTGCTGTAGATTTACTAGGAGTAAAACTTGGTGGAGGTGCAGTTGGAGGGCCTTGCATATTTGGGGCATTTGGTATACCAGGGAAAGGGGGCATATTTACTTGTCTTTGTCCTCCTGGTATTTGGCGCATTCCGTGCATTTGAGCAAAAGGACAAAATTCACAAGAAACGTTCATAGGATAATAATCATTAGAATTCATATAAGAATAGTCCATTTCATCTAGATCTAGGTCATCAAAATCTGAGTCATCAAAATAATTTTCATATAGATCCATATCATTAAAATCCATATTTTCATTTTCATAAACTTCCATAATGTATTTAATCTCCTATTAAATTGATACAATATATAATATGTAAAATAAATAGTATGGTTACTTAATATATAGAGCATATATGCTACTATAACTTAAATTTGTAACTTGAATCCTTAACATTTAAAACTTTGATATTAAAATTGCGAAAGTTTTAATATTTAATATACAACTGTAGAGTAGAAATTGAAGCATGCTATAAAATGGGAATAATCAATTGACGAATTTTGTAGTATAATAAAAATGTATATAAAAAGGGAAAGGAAAGAAAACTATGAGACGTGAATATGTAAATTACATGGCAGATTTGCCCATTGCAATTTCTATGATAAATATAATACAGTACCCGATACATTGGCATGACAGCATAGAAATATTATTTGTACTCAAGGGTAGTATAAGTGTAACAATTGAAACTGAAAAATATGAGGTTGAAGAAGGAGAAATAGAGATAATAAACTGTGATGAGGCTCACAGCATAAAGGCTATACAAGAGGAAAATAAAGTACTTTTATTTCATTTGGATCCTAATTTTTTTGAAAAGTACTTTAACGATATAAGAAATATATTTTTTTATACGAATTCATCAGAAGAAGGGGCCCAGGAAGAAGAAAAATACTATGAACTTAGAAGATATTTATCCATACTGGTTTGTGAGGCTATTCAAAAGGCAGATAAATATGAAGATAATATAGAAGAAAGTTTAGTAGAACTATTATATCATCTTATAAATAATTTTCATCAGCTTATGTATGAAAGGGAAACCTTAAAAGACAATGATGAACAGTTTAAAAGATATGATAGAATAGTTAGATATATATACAGTAATTATAAGGATAAAATAAGTCTTCAAGAAATAGCAAAAAAAGAGTTTTTAAGTTCGGATTACTTATCCCATGAAATAAAAAATACTGTAGGATATAGTTTCAAGGATTTCTTAAATTTAACAAGGGTAGAAGAATCTATAAAATTACTGCTTGATACAGACATGACGGTGTCAGAGATTTCTGAGGAATTGGGATTTTCTCATATTAGATACTTTAATAAGCATTTTAAAAAGCATTATAATTGTACTCCTCTTCAGTATAGAAAAAAATATAAAGTAGATGATGAAAAACTTGAAGCATTAAAGAATACTAATATATTAGATATAAAGGAAAGTTTAGAATATGTTTCTGTTTACTTAGAAGATTATGATAGGTTTAATTATGAAAATAAGATAGTTAAGGTTGGTATAAATCCTTTAGCTGAAAAAGGAGAATTCCAACATGATTTTAGAGAAATTATAAATATAGGAGAAGCTAAAGAATTATTAAAGGAATCTGGAAGAAATTTCATAAGTGAGTTGCAAAGAGATATAGAATTCAGTTATGCTACAATATATGATGTGTTTTCTGACCATATGGGTGTAGGAATATGCAATGAAGATTTTTTCAATTGGAATGAAGTAAAAGAAGTGATGGACTTTTTACTATCTATAAAATTAAGACCCTTTATAGTTATAGATGATAAAATAGGAATAGTAAAACTTAAAAGTATATTAGAAAGCTTTGTAAGTTATTTTAGGGAAGAATATGGAGACTATGAAATATCAAAATGGAAAGTTAAAATCTCACAAGAGTTAACAGAAAAAAATAAAAAAATTGTAGAAGAAGCACTTAATGGATATTTGGATATTGAAGAATATTACGTACCTAAACTTAATAGAGATTTAATATATGACACTTGTTACATGATACCATATATAATAGAAAACTCTATAGAGGGCAATAATCTTTATTTTAAAGCTTTTGATTGTATGGCTTCTGGGGCACATATTACTAATGAATTATTTCTTGGAGATTATGGTCTAATAAATCAACATGGAATGAAAAAACCATCATATTATGCTTATTATTTTTTATCTAAATTAGGAGATACATTAATAGATAAGGGAGAGGGGTATATAGTTACAAAACAAGGAGATGATATTCAAATATTGCTATGCAGTTATGGTGATGAGATAACCAAATTAATAATGTTTGAAAATATGTTAAAAAAGAGAGGAATAAAGAAAACTGCAGAAAGAAAATTTTCATTAAACATAGTTAATTTGTCCTATGATTATAACATAATTAAATATGACATAAATGAAAGGCAAGGTTCTACCTATAATTATTGGATTAACATGGGTAAGCCTAAAAGATTAAAAGATGAGGAAGTAGAACTTTTAAAAAATTCTTCATTTCCTAAAATTTCTTTCCAATTTGCTAAAAGGAGTACGGTTTATAATATTGTATCCAAAATAAATGGATATGGAGCTACTCTCATAATCTTAAAAAAAGTACAAAAGCACCTTTATTAAGGTGCTTTTTTTGTTTATTTCCGTAAAACAACATTTTATAAAGTAAGCAAGTTTATACCTAATTATAAGCATATAAGTGAATGTAATAGTTATTATTTTAAATTATAATGTTAATATAAGAGTTTTAAAAAAGCAATAACAAAAAAGTACTTAAATTTTAAAATGATTAAATTTAAGGAATACTTAAGGGATAAATTTCCCCAATAATTATAGAAAGGTCGTGAGACTATAAAGCTTCAGAGAAAAATTAAATACGAAAACAGGAAAGAAAGGTGAAAAATATGGCAGTAAACACTCAGAAGTCTACTCATGGTAATATGGATTTTGCCACGGGAAAAGTGAGTAGAGTATTAATCAAATTTGCCATTCCAGCCATAATATCCTTGTTCGTTGCAGAGCTTTATAATATGGTAGACACCATATTTGTAGGTAGAGCCATAGGAGCTACGGCCATAGGCGCATTAACTATAGCCTTCCCTATACAAAGATTAATGTCATCTTTAGGACTTTTAATCGCTGTAGGAGCTTCAACTATAGTAGCTAGAAGTTTAGGAGAAGGTAACTACAAAAAAATTTCAAAGATAATAATCAATTCTTTAATTATCATGGTTTTAATTATGTCTACACTTATAATGGGTATATATATTTTTAAAAATCCTATTATAAGAGGATTAGGTGCAACTGACAATATATTTCCTTATGCAAATGACTATATAAAAATAGTTGTAATTGGAGGAATATTTCAAGGTTTTACATTGATTATAGGTTATATTTTGACTGCCCTAGGGAATGCCAGAATTAATTTAGTAGCTACATCTATAGGAGCTATATGTAATGTAATAATAGACTTTTTACTTGTAATAGTCTTTCCTTTAGGAGTTACAGGAGCAGCAATTGCCACTGTGGCATCTCAAATTATTTCTAGTATATTTGCACTATATCATTTCTTAAAGGTAAAAGGTAAACTAAATTTGTCTTTAAGTTTCAATATGGATAGAAAAATAAGTTCTACTATAATGGCTGTAGGTTTTTCTACATTTATAGTTGAAATATCAGATGCGGTAGTTGCAGTAGTTTTAAATAATATGTTGGTTCCCTATGGAGATACAGCCATAGTTATAGTTGGAATTATATCGAAAATATCTATGTTTATGTATATTACAATAATAGGTATAAGCTCTGCTATGCAGCCAATAGCAGCTTTCAACTATGGTGCTAAAAACTATAAGAGGGTTAAAGAAGTGGCAAAAAAGGCTAAAATTGCAACTTGGATAACTTCAATAGTTATTTGGGCAGTAATGATGATATTTGCAGCACCTATAATAGGAAGTTTTGTAAGAGAAAAGGATATATTGATGGAGGCTATAAAGGCATTTAGAATAGTGATATGCATTTTCCCATGTATAGGAAGTTATTTTGTAGCTATATATTATTATCAAGCTATTGGTGAGGCAAAGATTTCTTTACTTCTATCTATATACAGACAGCTTTTAATATTTATTCCGGTAGTTGTAATTACTATAAAGTACTTTGGAATGCTAGGTACTTGGATAGCATATCCTTTATCTGATATGATATCAGCGATTACAGGAATATATTATATGAGAAAGGCTAGAGTATATATAGATGAAGATATAATGGAAGAAAGAAAAATTGCAGAGAAAAGAAAACTTAAAGAATCATATGCTAATGGCAGAATAGGACGAATGAGAGAGGCTTAATATGGTAAAGTTTTAAAACTCAATATAAGGAACATTCAAAGAAATAACAAGTCAGTATGATAGTATATATTGCGTCATATTGTGTTAGCAGAACCCGCCGATAGTTCTAAGGCGGAACCTGCTTCCTTGTCTGACACAAAATATACCAGCATTTTTGCCTTGCTATTTCTTTTCATGTACCTAAATACTGAATGAATGATAAGTATATTCAATATAGTTACCATCTATTCAGTATTTTTTATTTTAAAAATTAAGTAACAAAATTGTTAAATTACATACTGTTATTTTCATATAGTAAAGACTATGATAGAATTATGATAAATGTATATTAATATATAAATTTTATTTAAATTGCCAATAAATAATATGAAAGCTATTTAAAATATAATATACTTTATGGAGGATTTTAATCATGGAAGAAATTACTGCGTGCTATTATAAATCTCCTATTGGTACCATAGAGATAAAAGGAGTTGCAAAAGGAATTACGTCAGTACAATTTGTAGAAAAGCAGTTAGAAAATAATAAATATATTTATGAAGGAGATAATAAGAAAATATATCCGGTGATAATCCAGTGTAAAAATCAGCTGGAGGAGTATTTTAATGGTGATAGAGAAGAGTTTCAATTAGATATTATATTAAAAGGAACTTCCTTTCAAAATAAAGTTTGGAATGAGCTTGTTAAAATACCTTTTGGAACTACAGTATCATATAAATATATAGCAGAAGCTGTAGGTAACAGTAAAGCCTTTAGGGCAGTTGGAAATGCAAATAATAAAAATCCCATAACTATTGTAGTTCCATGTCATAGAGTGATTGGTGAGAATAATAAATTAGTAGGTTATGGGGGAGGACTATGGAGGAAAGAATGGCTACTAGACCATGAAAAGAAGTTTTATCATAAAGGTAGCATTTAATATATTAATATATTCAAGTTGAATTTACTGATAATTGGAGATGATTCTATGCAAATGTGTTCTATTTGTCACAAAAATATAGCAACTATATATACTGCAAAACTACAAAATGGAAAACAAGAAATTATAGGTCTGTGTATGCAGTGTGCAAAAAAAATGGGATACCCAATGATGGATCAAATAATAAGTGAAACGGGTATTAGTCCAGAAGAGTTTGAGAGTATTTCACAGCAAATGAATAGTATGTTACAAAATGTGAATATAGAAGAAGCAATGGAAGAGGTAAAAGAACTACAAGAAGCAGGAGCATTGGGAGAGACTGGAGATGAAAAGTCTATTTCAAATTTTTTTAATAGTATATTTCCTAATGCTAGAGCTTTTAGACAGCCTGTGGATAATGAAGAAAGTAAAAACGAGGGAGCTTCTAACGTAGCAGATACTAAAATAAAAAATAAAAGAGTTAGGAAGAAGAGAAAAAATTTAGAGAACTATGGAATAAATTTAACTAGAAAAGCCAAAGAAGGCGGCGTAGATAAGGTTATAGGAAGAAATAGAGAAATAGATAGAGTGGTTCAGATATTAAATAGAAGGACTAAGAATAATCCAGTACTTATAGGAGAACCTGGGGTTGGTAAAACTGCTATAGCTGAAGGACTGGCAGTTAGAATTGTGGAAAAAGAAATACCAGAGAAACTTTTTAATGCAGAAGTATATTTATTAGATTTGACATCAGTGGTTGCAGGAACTCAATTTAGAGGTCAATTTGAAGCTAGAATGAAGGCTATTATAGAAGAAGCTAAAGAAAATGGAAATATTATTTTAGTAATAGATGAAATACACAACATAATAGGAGTTGGTGAAGCTCAGGGTGGAGCTATAAATGCTGCTAATATTTTAAAGCCAGCACTGGCTAGAGGTGAAATTCAAGTACTCGGAGCTACAACTTTAGAGGAGTACAGAAAAAACATAGAAAAGGATTCTGCCTTAGAAAGAAGATTCCAACCAGTATTAGTGGAGGAGCCTTCAGTTGAAGATACTATAGAAATAGTAAAAGGCATAAAGCATTATTATGAAGATTATCATAAAGTGAAAATATCTGATGAAGTTATAGAAACAGCTACAAATTTAGCTGAGAGATATATAAATGATAGATTTTTACCTGATAAGGCTATTGATGTTATTGATGAAGCTAGCTCTAGAGCTAATTTAAAGAATAAAGGATTAGTAGAGATTAAGGCTTTAAAAGAAGAAAAATATAATTTGGAAAAGATTATGGAAGAATCTGCAGATAAAAATGATTACGAAAAGGCAGCTGATTATAAAGTTAAGTTGTGTAAGATTAAAGAAAAAATAAATCACATGGAAAAGGAATGTAGTCATATAGAATTAACAATAGAAGATGTAGCATTTATAATAGAGTCTTGGACTAAAATACCTGTTATGAAAGTAACTGAAGAAGAAGGGGATAAATTATTAAACTTAGAAAAAACTCTTCATAGAAGAATAATTGGTCAAGAAAAAGCCGTGGCTTCTTTAGCCAAAGCCATAAGAAGAAATAGATTAGGGTTTAGCAAAAAGAAAAAACCTTCTTCATTTATATTTGTAGGACCTACGGGAGTAGGAAAGACTCAACTTGTAAAGACTCTTTCGGAAGAATTGTTTGGCAGTGAGGATTCACTTATAAGAATAGATATGTCAGAGTATATGGAGAAGCATACAGCATCTAAACTAATAGGTGCTCCTCCAGGATACGTAGGTTACGATGAAGGAGGACAGTTAACGGAAAAAGTTAGAAGAAAGCCATACTCAGTAATACTCTTAGATGAAATTGAAAAAGCACATCCAGATGTTTTTAATATGTTACTTCAAATTTTAGAAGATGGGAGGCTTACAGATAGCCAAGGTAGAACGGTAAATTTTGAAAATACAGTAATAATAATGACATCTAATGCGGGCACTAATTTTAAATCCGCAGGTATAGGCTTTGCAAATGAAAGCTATAAAATAGTGGAAAACAAGGTAAGAGATGCTTTGAAAGAAACTTTTAAGCCAGAGTTTTTAAACAGAGTGGATGAAATAGTAATATTCTCTAGTTTAACTAGGGATGAACTACACGAAATTTTAGATTTAATGTTAAAGGAAGTAATGGGGGAAATTAAAGAAAAGGGAATAAATGTTGAAATATCTGAGGAAGTGAAAGAATTCATATTACAAAAGGGTTATGATCCTAAATATGGAGCAAGACCTTTAAGAAGAGCAATACAAAAGTATATTGAGGACGAAATAGTAGAGCAGTATTTACAAAAAAGGTTTAAAAAAGGTCATACTATAAAAGTTATATTGGAACATGGAGAAGTGAAAATAAAATAATTTGAAACCAGGAGACTATATTCCTGGTTTTTTAAGAGCATAATAAAATCTTTTATCATATGTTCTATTTCATATTAGTGATAAAAGTGGTATAATTAGGTTATATTCAAGTATCATATAAAATAATTACTCATACAAAGGATGATTTTATGTTAAAGGTTTCGTTACTAGTGATGGTGTTGAGAGGAATGCCAGAATTATATTTGATGTTTGTGTTAATGTATATATTAGATCATAAACCAATTAATAGATTTAAAATAATGTTGTCTACTATAATCATGAGTGCAATAACTTATTTTGTTAGATTTCTCCCAATACACTTTGGAGTACATACAATAATAGCAATTGCATTCAATATTATTTTTGCGGTTTATATAAATAAAATTAGTCCAATAAAGGTTATGTCAAGTGCTCTTATTGGAGCAATAATGTTGTTTTTATGTGAAGGTATAAATTTATGGATTGTACAAAGGTTTTTTAATGTATCCTTTTCGCAAGGTTCCATAAGGACACTTAGAGAGTTTATATTTTCACTTCCAGCTTTATTTTTATTTTTAATTATTATATTCATTTGGAAAAAAATGTTCAATGAGGAGGAAGTTTGTACTAGTGATTCAAAGAATATGTGATAAATTATCAAAGTATATATCTCATAATTTAAAATTAGACAAAGATAGGGAAGAAGTAATATCATATGGTGTATTTGCTTGTATTCAAACTACATATTCAATTTTGTTTATAATAATTGTGAGCTTAGCTTTAGGGGTATTAAAAGAAGCTCTTATATTTTCATTTAGTGCAAGTTTTTTAAGAAGAACTTCTGGAGGAGTGCATTCTAGTACCCCTAGTAGGTGTGCCATAACTGGAGCAATTGTATCAGGCATTATTGCATGGCTTATTAAAAGATTTTCAAATAACATAAATTTAAATTTACTTATAATAGTTAATATATTGATTTTCTTAATATCGTATTACTTAGTAAGTAAATTAGCCCCAGTGGATAGCAAGTCAAAACCTATAAAAAGCAAAGAAAAGAGAAATATTTTAAGAAAAAAATCTATTAAAATATGGGGTGTTTTATTTTTAATTAGCACCTTTTTCATATTTTTTTATTATATATACAATAATAAAATTTTATTAACATTTAGTATGTGTGTAAGTACAGGAGTATTATGGCAAACATTAAGTCTTACACAATTTGGACAAGCTTTTATTAACTTTACAGATATAATTTTTAATAAAATAAAATTTTTGTTTGGAGGTGTACTAGATGAAAAAAAGAATAATTAAAGGTATATTAGGTTTAGGTGCAGTATTATTTACATCTATAGCATTGACTACATCTGCTTATGCATGTTTCTTTTTTATGTATCAACCAGAAGAACCTAAATGCTTAAGAGAAGAATAATAATTTAAGGGTGGTGAATACCACCTTTAAATTTACAAATTTAATTTGAGAGAGTGACTTTTATGAATAAAGTTCAAAATATTAAAAGTAAGAAAATAAATGAAATAGTAGCTATAGTAAAATTGGCATCTTTGCTTTTTTGTGGAATAATAATTTTTCAATACTATTCAAGTAAAAGCAACCAGTTTATGCATTTTCATAAAAATTATTACTATATGTTTATGACGCTTTCAGCAACCTTAATATTGATACTGATATATACATTATGGAATATTTTTTCACGGAAAGAATCTATATTCAAAAAATATGTTTTTATGCAACAAGTTGAGAATATATACTTTATAATTTTATTTATGTACTTAGTTATTCGATCAGGAGGTCACTTAAGTCCATATAAATTTATATTTATGCTTATAATTATAACCTCTAATATTCAATTAGGAATAAATTCAGGAATTTTTGTATCAGTAGTGTCATCAACTTTTATTTTAGCTTTAGATTTGATAAGCGTTAAAAATGTGGAGGTAAACACATTCTTTGAAAATGATTTAATATTATCAGGTGTGTTTATTTTAACAAGTATTTCTTTGGGGTATTATGTAAAAATAGAAGAAGAACATAATGCAAAGCTATCTGAAATGGTTAATCTTGATGGCTTGACAGGAGTGTACAATCATAGATATTTTCAAGAGATATTAAAAGAAAAAATAAACGAAGCTGGAAAGTTGAAGGAAAATTTATCTATATTGTTTTTGGATATAGATTATTTTAAGTATTATAATGATTTATATGGACATCAAAATGGCGACAAAGTATTAGAAAAAATAGGAGACATATTAAAAAACAATGTAAGAGAAATAGATGTAGTTGCAAGATATGGAGGCGAAGAATTTGCGGTTATAATGCCTAAAGCCTTTGAAAAAGAAGCAATACAGGTGGCAGAAAAAATAAGAGTAGCTGTGGAGAAATATAAATTTCAAGGAGAAGAGAATCAGCCTAATGGGAATTTAACCGTTTCTATAGGGGTATCAAGCTTCCCAGATAAGGCAAAAAATGATTTAGAACTTTTAAAAAGCGTTGATGATGCATTATATAGGGCAAAGTTTTTTCATAAAAATAGAGTTGAAAGCTATTATTCAGTTTTAGAAGAATTAAAAAGGGATATAGAAGAAGAACATATTGATTTAATAACTTCTATAAAAACATTAATTAGTATAATTAATGCTAAAGATAGATATACATATGGACATGTGGAGAGAGTGGTTGTTTACTGTAAGCTCATGGCGGAAAGCTTAAACTTATCAGAAAAAGAGAAAAAAATATTAATATATGGTGCATATATGCATGATATAGGTAAAATAAATATACCAGAGGTAGTAATAAATAAAAGGATGCCACTTACGAAGGAAGAATGGGAAATGCTGAAACAGCATCCGCAAAAGGGTGTGGAGATTATAAAACCAGTAGGGTCATTAAAAGATACTACTCCCTTAATTTTGCATCATCATGAAAGGTATGATGGTAGTGGCTACCCATATGGTTTAAGTGGAAAAAATATACCTTATTTGGCTAGAATATTAACAGTAGTTGATAGTTTTGATGCTATGACATCTAACAGGCCATATAATACAAAGAAAAGCTATGATGAGGCTATAGAAGAATTGAAAAAATGCAGTGGAACTCAATTTGATCCAATTTTGGCGGAAAAATTTATTCAGGTTGTTGTAGGTAATAAGAGTAAGTTTGATGAAATGTAGATATTTAAAATTCACAGGGCAAACGCATATGATTTTTTGGCGCTAGCCCTTTTATTTTGTTGAAATAATGCTTATAATTTAAATTGTACAAAAGATAGAAAGGAAGATTATTATTAAACCAAACATGTTTGATATTGAAAGTATAATATTTGATGCATTTAATGAGGTCGAAGACCCACGAGGCGATAACAAGAGACATAAATTTATAGATATAATCGGTATAGCACTATGTGCTGTAACCAGTGGAATGGAATCTTATAATGAAATTGAAGAATTTGGAGAGTCAAGTGAAGAGTGGCTAAAGCAATATTTTGAGTTACCTAATGGAATTCCTTCACATGATACATTCAATAGGGTATTTTCCCAAATAAATCCTAAACAATTTCAAAAATGTTTTAATGAATTAATGAAGAATTTAGCTGAATTAGTAAATGGAGAAGTAGTATCTATAGATGGTAAAACAGTGAGAGGATCATCTTGTAATAGTTCAAATCAAAAATCAATTCATATGGTTAGTGCTTGGGCAAATCAGAATCAGGTAGTTTTAGGGCAAATCAAAACAGATGATAAATCAAATGAAATCACAGCAATTCCAAAATTAATTGAACTATTAGAATTAAAAGATACTATTGTTACAATTGATGCTATGGGAACTCAAAAGAAAATAGCAGAAGTTATTATAGAAAAAGAGGCTGACTATGTGTTGGCATTAAAAGAAAATCAGAAAACTCTTCATGACAATGTTGAATTATTTTTTGACTCTATATTGAGATATAAAAGTACAGATATAAAAGTACAAACCCATACTACTCATGATAAAGATCATGGGAGAATTGAAGCACGAAAATACTTTTTAGTTAATGAAATTTCATGGCTAGATAATAAAGAAGACTGGAGAAATATTCAATCTATAGGTATGGTTGAAAGAAAACGAATTGTAGGAGATAAAGAAACTTTTGAGCGAAGCTACTATATAACAAGTTTAGAGTCTATAGAGTTATTCTCAAATGCAGTTAGGCAACATTGGGGTATAGAAAATAAGCTCCATTGGGTTTTAGACGTATCTTTTAATGAGGATAAATGTAGAGCTAGAAAAGATAATTCAGCTGAAAATTTGGCTGTCTTACGACATTTAGCCTTAAATCTACTTAGACAAGAAAAAACTTTAAAGAAAAGTTTAAATATAAAAAAAGTTAAATGTGCATTAGATAAAAAATATCTAGAAAAAGTTATTTTCGACCCTCTACGAGGTAAAGAATAAAGAATATTAAAATACCACTAGGGAAAGTCTATGAATAGTTTTTTCAATATTCACTTTATTTATAGTAGCTCATTTATTTTACATATTTTATAAAAACGCATCTTTATATTGAAAGAAATACAATATAAAGATGCGTTTGCCCTGTTAAAATTCATTAAAAGTATTGCAATTTTATATTAGATTTTGTATAATAATGTCGAAGAGAAAATTATATAAGAATTATATTTCTGGGATATTTGTTAGCTCTTATTTTGAACCTACAGTTTGCAAAAGGGAATTCAATATTCAAATGTATAAATGAGCTATAAGACCTTTTAGGCCAGTTCGTGGAAGCGTTTATGAGAATACCCACCTATCTAGAGGATAGGTGTCAAAATTAGAGTGGCGGTATTTCGGATTTAATTTATAAAAAATAAATGATTATAAAGCAGAGAGTATTCTCTGCTTTTTTGTTATGTATATGAGAAGAAATAACAAGTCAAATATTCTGGTATATTTTGTGTCAGACAAGGAAGTAGGGTTCAGCCTTAGGTAGGACTATCTGCGGGTTCTACTCACGCAGTATGACGTAAAATAGATTAGCATACTGGCTTGTTATTTATTTGAATGTGCCTTATATTTAATATCATGGTTACATGTGGTAAAATATAAATAATACTAAATATAAATTCCTTTTGTAAGGAGATATAGCATGTTAAATATGACTGTTCTTGAGTTGAACTTGTGATATTTTATCTGTAGTATTAGTTTGCTAGATTAGGAAAGGAAGGAATAATATGACTTGTAAATTTGGAATGCCTACATTAATTGAAAAAGATAGTATTGAGGACAACGTAGTATTATGCAATGAATTAGGATTAGATTTTGTGGAGTTAAACATGAATTTACCTTATTGTATGCCTGAAAATAATAGCCTTGAGGATTTAATGAAATTAAAAGAAAAATATAATGTGGAGTTCACTTTACATTTTCCAGAAGAAATTGATTTTGGGTGTTTTTATGAGGAAGTAAGAGAAGCAAATATTAGGCTTTTTAAGTATATTGCTACTTGGGCTTCAAAATTTGGAGCTAAAAAAATTAATATTCATTTAAACTCAGGGGTATACTTTACATTACCACATAAGAAGATGTTTGTATACGAGAAAAACAATGAATTATTTACGGACAAGCTTAAAGATTCTTTGAATAATATAATTGCTGTTGCAGAGCCTTTAGACATAAAGGTATGTGTTGAAAATATGCAAGTACATAAATTTGTAGAAGAAGCTTTTTTAGAGCTATGTGATGTCTCTGGAGTGAATTTTACGTGGGATGTGGGGCACGATGCTATGACTGGATATAAAATAAAAAATATATACTTAAATCATCCATATAAAGTTAGTCATATGCATTTGCATGATTATAACGGAATAAGCGATCATCAAGTGTTGTTTGATGGTGATATTCCTTTAAAAGAAAGAATTGAATTTGCAGAAGAAAATAAATTAAGCGTGCTAATTGAGACAAAAACCGTAGAGTCACTTAAGGAGTCAGTAAAAAGGCTTAGGGAATGTTCACTATTATAAATATAGTAATAGGCATAAAAGTATGAATTACTTTGTGGATTATTGCATGTACAAGTAAATATACTATATTTGTATTAAGAATTTACAGAGGGGAGAGTAGGGGCTATGTTACATGAAAAAGCAAGTAAGTATATTAAAGTAGTAATGTTAGTTTTTGTCTTATATTTTTTAAGTGAAAATGGTAATAATTACGGAATTTTTGAAAAAAATTTTAGATATGCAATTTTTGCAGGTTTTTATATATTTTTTATGATGTTTTTAATATCAGAAGAAAAAAATAGAAAAGGTAAAATTTACAAGATATTAAAGTGCTTGCTTCTAGTTCTTTTTATATGTATGGTTGGAGTTAAGATATATGATTTTAATGTATGTAGAAGAGTTGATAAATTGTGTAACCATATAGAATTTAATTTTAATAATATAAAAAGAGTAAAGGTGGAAAAAGTCACACCAGAAAGTGATAGAAAAAGTGCTCCAGATGAAAGAATAACAGATGATAAAGATAAAATAAATTATTTGAAGAATTATATATGTTCTATTGGTTTTACAAAAGTAAAAGGCAAATCACGCATAAAAGATGAAAAATATTTAAAAGAGCAGATGTTTTTTTGTATTTCTTTTATAAATAATAAGTATGAAGATTCTAATGATAATAGGCTGATTTTGGAAATATTCCCCAATAAAATAATAGTAAAAGGTATAGAAGAAGATACTATTTATTATAGTGTTGAAAAGGTTTTGAATAAGGAGTTATTGTGGAAGTTTTATGATGGTTTATAGTAGTATTTAATCAAGAAACTCCTACTTCAGCGTAAGCCAGTGAAGAGAGTTTACTGAGCAGTACATAATAACATCGTTTTGCGATTTGAGAAGGTGAGAATACACATGGAATTAAAAGAAATTACTTATCCAGAGATTATACAAATAGAAAATAACTTAAGATTAAGAATTTTACAAGAAGAGGATTATAAATTAGCTCTACCATGGTACCATAATGAAAAGGTAATGTACTATTCTGAGGGAGTTAAGGATAAGGTATATAATATAGAAAAAATTAGCTGTATGTATAATTATTTAAATGGTATTGGAGAACTATATTTAATAGAGATTTTAGAAAAGGAAGAATGGAGAGCAATTGGCGATGTTACTTTATCCGAGGAAAACATGCCTATAGTTATAGGAGAAGAAAAATATTGGGGACTTGGTATTGGAAGAAAAGTGATAAAAAAGCTTTTAGAAAGAGGAAATGAAATAGGACTAAGTAAGACTAAAGTGGAAATTTATAAATATAATAATCGTTCAAAAAATTTGTTTCTATCTTTAGGATTCACAAAGGTTTCAGAAAATGAAAAATCCTATAAACTGGAATATGTGTTTTAATGGTTAAATAATAAATGAGGTTTATTTTAAAATATATGAAAGCCATATACAAGATCAAAAACCATGCATAAAGAGGAACATAAATTCTTTATACATGGTTTTTATTTATGGAGTTTTAATTTATTGATTATTTGATTACTAAATTGCAGAACGACGCCTTAAAGCAGTGTTTACAGCTTTAAATAATATAAGTGTTGCTGCAATATTTATAGCACAAGCAGGTAAAACTACAGTTAAGAACAATGTAGAAAATGGTGCTGGAAGAGAAAATAATACTAATGCACTTCCTAAAAATACACATCCACTTACCAGTGTTCCAAGAATACTAGCAACAGCCATAGTTATCTGACAGTTTAATTTGTTTTCTGTAACTTTAAAAAATACATATAATACATGAGCAGTAACTATTTTGTCCACTATGTTTGGAATTTGGCCACCAGGAAAAGTAGTAGTAGCAGCTGTTAGAAATCCAGCAATAATACCTATAATTAAGGAGGATTTATAATCTTTAGTAATATAAAGTGCTATAAACATCATAGCTAGCAAGAAATCTGGTCTCATTCCTAAAAATAATGGAGGTGAAATCTGATGTAATATTAAACCTATAGCTAGTAATAAGGAACTGATAATTAGTTTTTTTAAATTCATAATTTTTGAACCCCTTTCAAAGAATAATTTTAATAAATGATAATTGTAAATAATACACCAATGGTATTCATCAGTTCACAACATAGATTCCACCTCCTTTTTTTAATACATTGCTTTCTAATTAACAGCTGATTAATTTGCAAAAAATAAAAAAACCTCATCCTATATTAGGACGAAGGTTATTCGCGTTGCCACCTAATTTATATTAATCTTATTGTATACAAATTAAAATTAAGACTAAATATCACTCTTTTCAGGTACTAACATACCCTATCCTTTTTAACGGCAGGATTCCGGTAAATGCTACTCTCTATAAATAGATTTCGTTTTACTTCTAACAGGGCCATTCGCTAAAACTAGTAATGTTAAGATTTCACCATCCTTAACTCTCTGTAAATACGTTATTATAGTTACTCTTCCTGATCGATGAAGTTTAAAAATATTAAATTTTAAAGTAATTATATCAATTTAATGTGTAAAAGTAAAGAAAAATTTGTAAGCAAGTTTTGACAGAAAATTTATAACTAAGCTTTTGCACATAAATTTTGAGCTCTACATTATTTTTTAATTTAAAATTTCAATTCTACATTTTCAAGGAGGTTCTATATTTAAATTTTTTATTTTATAACTGTGAAAGTTGAATTTATAAAATGTACATAATTATTTTATAAAAAGCTGTTGACGGTGACGTAACGTAATGTAGTATAATGTTTAAAAAGAGGTGGTAAATATGAAACAAGATGCCAGCCAGCTCATGAGTATAGGGGATTTTGCTAAGAAAGCGGGAACAACCCTAAGGACTTTAAGATACTACGATAATATAGGACTTTTAAAGCCTTCTAAGTATAATCAAAAAGGTCAAAGATTTTATGACAAACATGATTTTGCTAAACTTCAAAAGATATTAACTTTAAAATTTATAGGATTTTCCTTGGATGAGATAAAAAAAATATCTGTTTATGATGTAAGTGAAGAGGACTTTAAAAAATCTCTAGAGATACAAAAGAAAATAGTGGATAGAAAAATTCAACATACTAAGATGGTAATGAAAGCTATAGATGATACACTAAAAATGTTAAACAAAAATGAAGAAATAAATTGGGAAAACTTTGCTAACATAATAAATGTATTAAATATGGATAATAAATTGTTGGTACAATATCAAAATGCATCAAATTTAAGGGCGAGAATAAGAATACATGATGAACTTAGCGCCAATAAATATGGATGGATGAGATGGTATTTTGATAGACTGTTAAATATCCCTCATATGTCTAAAAATTTAAAAATACTTGAACTTGGATGTGGAGATGCTAGTTTATGGGCTAAAAATATGGATAGAATACCTAAAGAGTGGGATATAACTCTTACGGATTTTTCAAAAGGAATGCTTTATGATGCTAAAATGAACTTAAAGGAAAAGGTTAATAGATTTAAGTTTAAAATAGTAGATGTGCAGGAGATACCCTTTGATGATGGAACTTTCCATGTGGTTATAGCTAATCATATGCTTTATCATGTAGAGGATATACATAGAGCTCTTGGTGAAATCCATAGAGTATTGAATAAAGATGGACATTTTTATGCGTCCACTGTGGGTAAAAATCATATGGTGGAAATGAGAAATCTAATGTGGGAATTTGGATCTGAGGATATAAATTCAAAAAGCTGGGACAATACATCTAATTTTCAACTAGAAAATGGTACGAATGTAATGAAAAAGTGGTTTAATGATATTAACATAGAAAGATACGAAGATAGTTTAAACATAACTAAGGCAGAGCCACTTATAGATTACATATTTTCCATGCCAGGTAATGTGAGAGAAAAATTTGATGAAGAAAAAATCCAAGAACTTAGAGAGTTTTTAAATAAAAAGATAAAAGAACAAAATGGTATTCATATTTCAAAAGATACTGGCTTGTTTACAGCATTGAAAAAATATGTATGAAAGAAGGAAGAAAGAATATGAAGAATATAACTTTTTCACCACCGGATATAACACAAAAGGAAATAGATTTAGTAGTGGAGGTTTTAAAATCAGGCTGGATAACTACAGGGCCTAAAACAGCAGAATTTGAAGGAAAACTTGAAAAATTCTGTGAGTGTGATAATGTAGTAACTCTTTCTAGTGCTACAGCAGGTATGGAACTTATACTAAAGAGCTTTGGCATAGGAGAAGGAGATGAAGTTATTACTACAGCATATACTTATACAGCTACTGCTAGTGTTATACTTCATAGGGGTGCAAAACCAGTTTTTGTAGATGTTAAACAAGGAAGTTTTTTAATTGATGAAGAAAAATTAGGTGAAGCTATAACAACAAAAACTAAAGCTATAATAACTGTAGATGTGGCAGGTGTACCTATAGATTATGATAGAATAAGAGAAATACTTAAAGAAAAAGGAAGAGAAGATATCATATTTATATCAGATTCAGCTCACTCACTAGGTGGAAAGTATAAAGGAAAGAGAGTTGGAAGCCAAGCAGATTTTCATGTGTTTTCTTTTCACGCAGTAAAGAACCTAACAACTGTAGAGGGTGGAGCTATTACATTTAATAATAAAATAGGAAGAGAAGACTTGAAAAAAGAATTTAAGATAAATTCTCTTCATGGTCAAACTAAGGATGCTTTATCAAAGATGAAGGCTGGAGCATGGAAGTATGATATAGTAACTGATGGATTTAAATGTAATATGACAGATTTGAATGCAGCAATAGGTTTAGGTCAGCTTAGTAGATATGAAGAAATGCTTAGAATAAGAGAGCAAATATTTGATATTTATAGAGGAACTTTAAATGATAAAAAATGGGCTGAAATTCCATTTAAGAAAGATGATATAAGAGAAACATCATATCACTTGTTTTTACTTAGACTAAAAGACTTTACAGAAGAGATGAGAAATAATGTAATTATTGATATGGCAGAGAAAGGAATAGCTACTAATGTTCACTATATGCCATTGCCACTTTTGAGTTTATATAAGAACTTAGGATATAAAATGGAAGATTATCCAAATGCATACAAGCGATATGTTAATGAAATATCTTTACCAGTGTATTCTACATTGAGTTTAGAGGATGCTAAGTATGTGGTTGAAGAATTAATAAAGAGTGTAGAAAAGTTTATAAAGTAAATAATAAGTAAACATTTTACGTTAATGACCATTTAAGTAAATATTGATTGTATTACATAAGGATTATGTAATATTAGTGATAAAAAAAGGGAGGTAACTTTAATGAAAGTTAATTTTTATACTTCAAAAAGAGAATATGAAGAAAAGAAGATAGAGTTTGATACTGCCATTAAAAATGTAATAGAAAGGGGAATATCCACTTTAGGGCAGGAAGTTAAGGCTTTTGAAAAATCTATAGAAGAATTTACAGGAGCTAAGCATGCCATAGGAGTTGCATCTGGTACGGATGCATTAGTTATAGCTTCAGATATACTAGGATTTAAAGATGGAAAGGAAGTTATAACTTCACCATTTACATTTTTAGCATCCACTTCTTGTATAGCTAAACATAGAGCAAAACCAGTTTTTGTAGATATAGATGAAGAAACTTTTGATATAGATATAAACAAAATTGAAGAAAAAATAAATAAAAATACTGCAGGGATACTTCCAATTCACTTATTTTCACAAATGGTTGATATGGATAAAATAATGGAAATAGCAAATAAATATGATATAAGAGTTTTAGAAGATGCAGCAGAAGCTTTTGGTATGAGATGGAAGGGAAATGGAGAAACTTATAGACATTCAGGAACTATAGGCGATATGGGAATATTCTCATTCTTTCCAACAAAAACTTTAGGTGGCTATGGTGATGGAGGAATGATAGTTACTAATAGTGATGAACTTGCAGAAATGGCAAGAAAGCTAAGAGTTCATGGAGCTTCTAAAAAATATCACTATGACTATATTGGATATAATTCAAGATTAGATACAATTCAAGCAGCAGTATTAGGTGTTAAGCTAAAATATATGAATGAGGCTATAAAGAAAAGAGAAGAAATAGCTAAATTATACATGGAAAGACTAGGACAATGCGAATATATAAATATTCCTAAAATAAAAGGAGCTCAACAAGGCGTTTACTATGTATTTAATATATTAGCAGAGAGAAGAGATGAACTTGCAGCATACTTAAAAGAAAATGAAATTGGATACAGCATATACTATCCAGTACCACTACATCTTCAAGAATGTTTCAGTTACTTAGGGTATAAGAAAGGTGATTTCCCGGTAGCAGAGAGAACTTGTGAAAAGATATTAGCACTTCCTATTTATCCAGAGATAACTAGAGAAGAAGTGGAATTTGTTTGTGATACAATATTAAAATTCTATAAAAAGTAACTTGAAAACAGTATAGTAATTTTACTAATTAATAATTTTAGGCAAAAGTCTTTATTACAAAAGCTTTTTGCAGTATAATAAAGTATTATTGTTATATTTTTGTCAAAAAGAAGGGAGATTTAAAATGAATCCATTAGCAGAAAATTTAATAGAGAAAATTAGTAATAAAACAGCTACAGTAGGTGTTGTTGGACTTGGGTATGTTGGACTTCCACTAGCAGTAGAAAAAGCTAAAGCAGGATATAAAGTAATAGGATTTGATGTTCAAGATCAAAAGGTAGAACTTGTAAATAAAGGACATAACTATATAGGAGATATAATAGATGAAGAATTAGCTGATTTGGTTAAGTCTGGAAAACTTAAAGCTACAACAGATTTTTCTTTTGTAAAAGAAGTAGATTGTGTTGCTATAGCGGTTCCAACACCATTAGATAAATTTAAACAACCAGATGTATCTTATGTAGAAAGTTCTACAAAAGACATAGCAAAATATCTTCATAGAGGAATGCTTGTAGTACTTGAGAGCACTACATATCCAGGAACTACTGAAGAAATAGTTAAACCAATATTAGAACAATCAGGATTAAAATGTGGAGAAGACTTCTTCCTAGCCTTTTCACCAGAGAGAGTTGACCCAGGTAATAAATTATTTAAAACCAAAAACACTCCAAAGGTAGTAGGGGGATGCACAGAAGAATGTACAAAAGTAGCAGCTACTTTGTATAGAAGTGTATTAGAAGGAGAAGTATTTGAGGTATCATCTCCAGCTGTAGCAGAAATGGAGAAAATACTAGAAAATACATTTAGACATATAAACATAGGACTTGCAAATGAAATGGCAATATTATGCAAGAAAATGGGTATTGACATATGGGAAGTAATTGAAGCAGCTAAGACTAAACCTTATGGATTTATGGCATTCTATCCAGGTCCAGGACTAGGTGGACATTGTATACCACTAGATCCGTTCTACTTAACATATAAAGCTAGAGAGTACGACTACCATACAAGACTTATAGAAACAGCAGGAGAAATAAATGACTTTATGCCAGAATTTGTAGTAGATAATGCTATGAGATTATTAAATGGTCATAAGAAAGCATTAAATGGTGCAAATGTACTTTTAATGGGAGTAGCTTATAAGAAGGATATAGATGATATGAGAGAATCTCCAGCATTAAAAGTAATAGAACATTTAGAGAAAAATGGTGCAAATGTTATATACAATGATCCATATGTTCCAGAATTCAAACATGCTGGAAAAGAGTATACTTCAGTAAATTGGGAAGAAGCTATAAAAACTGCTGATATAGTACTAATAACTACAGATCATAGCGATTATGATTATGAAAGAATAGTTAAAGAAGCAGCACTTCTTTACGATACAAGAAATGCAACTAAAGAAGTTAAAAACAATAGAGAAAAAATACACAAACTTTAACAGCATTATTTAATAGTATAAGGCACATTCAAATAAATAATAAAGTCAGTATGCTAGTTTATTTTGTGTCATACTGTGTCAGCAGAACCCGCCGATAGTCCTACCAAAGGTGGAACCTGCTTCCTTGTCTGAAATAAAATATACTAGCATCTTTGACTTGTTATTTCTTTTCACATGTACCTTATACATTTGTTATAATAAAAATAGTTAATGAAAGTTCTATAATAATTTGATTATTATAGAACTTTTATATTGTCTATAAATAAAACCAACTGTCATGCAGGTGTGTCTGGTAAAATTTCCGTATAAGGCTTAAGAAAAATGGGCTGTCGCACTAAAAATAAGTTCTACAATGTATTGTATTAAGTTTAAATTTGCATAACAGTACATTTTGTGTAAATTTTTTAATGCGATAGCGCCATATTTATTTTTTGCAAAATTGGACAAAATAAATTAAGAGATTTTAGTTAAAGAATTTCATATGATTAAAAGTGTTAGTTAAAACTAATAAATCTCTTTATTATTTTAGTTTGAGTTAAGAGCAAATCACCATAGAAATAATATTAAAAAGCTAGATTAAGAATTAAGAAAGGGTTATTTATAGGTGATAGTATGAAAAAGGATACAGTTTACTTAATAGGAGCGGGAATAAATAAATGTATAAAAGGAGAAGAGGGAATAAGTCCACCTTTATCGAAAAGTTTTTTCAGCACTTTATTTAAAAAAGATAAATGTGCTAAAGAATATTACATTACTAAATTTTCATCTGTATTCTTTTATATAGAAAAGTATTGGAGATTGAATCCAGATAGTTTAAGTAAAACTCATTTTGATATAGGAGAATGTTTTGCACTTTTACAACTACAAATATTAGAAGCATTGGATGAGAAAAGATACTTAGATGCCTATGAATTAATTAAAATAAATTCATTATTTAAGGTTATGTTTATAGAAAATTTATATCCATTTCAGAAGTTTGCTAAAGAATCTTCAGCTATGGTTTCTTTTGGTAAAAGTATTTGTGAAAATGGAGAGAGTGTGATTACATTTAATTATGATTGTAATTTAGAGAATGCTATTGAATATGCCACAGGAGTTTCTGCCCAAAATAGCCAATGTTATGGTGTATATTTTGATGAAGTCAAAATGCAGGAAGAGAGCAATCCTATCAATGGCAAAATTAATAATGAAAGTTTAAATGATTTTGAAATTTTAAAGTTGCATGGTTCATTAAATTGGGTGAATTATATAGAATTGAAAGATGATAAAAAAATTAATATAGATGGTTCTGGTAAGGTTATTTTAACTAATAAATGTTGGTGGGAGGATAATGAAATTTATACATATAAGGGCATATTAGATCCATTAATTATTCCCCCTGTACTTTATAAAGATTATAGACAAAAACTTATACATAGTATATGGAAAAAAGCCAAGGATAAATTAAAAAACTGTAAAGAGTTAGTGATAATAGGATATTCTTTCCCTATAACTGATTTTTCTATAAAAAAATTATTATTAGAAAGTTTTCAGGGGCGAGAACTTGAAAAATTAATATGGGTAAATCCCAATACTACTGCAATAGAGGACGTTAAGAGAATACTGCACTATAATAAACCAATAATTTTATGCGGCTGCCTTGAGGAATTCATAAAGTAAGAAAATTATGATGTAAGTGCAATAAGAAAAATCTGTAGTTAAGTTCACAATAAATATATTTTTTAGACTACTCGCAATACGCTAAGAAATTCTAATGTTTTCAAATTTCAATACCCTAAAGCTTTCAAACTCGCTTCTGACGGCGCTCAAACATGAAAGCTTCTTAACGGGTATTGAAATCTGTAAACATGTAGAAGTTCTTAGCGTATTGTGATTAGTCCCAAATTACAATTTTTTTATGGACTTAAAGTGTGCTTTTTCTTATTGCACTTGCGTCACAATTCATCTTTATTCCCACTGGTTAAGAAATTTATAAAGTGCAGGGTAAACATTTAAATCAGACATTAACTTTAAATATTCATCCATGGCCTTAGTATTTTCGTTTTTTGTTTTTATAGCTCTTATCATTAAATTTTTAGGGGTCTCTAGAGGTGATATGTATTCTACTATAGAAACATCATAGCCTTTGGCTTCTAGCATAGTGCCTCTCATGCCGTCAGTTAGTATGTCAGCCATTCTTGCTTTTAAAACTCCATATTTAGTTATGTTTTTGAAAGGCTTATAAGAGTATTGATTTAAAAGCTCTCTGTGACAACAAGGCACAGCTATTATTACATCAGAATTAACCCTAATACCTAAAGCTAAAGCCATATCTGTGGCAGTATCACAGGCGTGAAGAGATAGTACTACATTTATTTTTTTATCCGGTACATAATCTTTTATATCAATAGCGTGGAATTCCATATTTCTATAGCCTAAGTTCTCAGCCATTTTTTTAGAAGAGGCTATAACATTTTTAGAATAATCAAGTCCTATAAAATGACATTTTAATTTTTTTACTTCTGTTAAATAGTAATTTAATACAAAGGATAAGTAGGATTTACCACAGCCGCAGTCTAATACAGTGATATCTTTTTTGTTGTTTTTATCTAGTTTATCAAATATACTATCTAAAAGCTCCACATAATGATCTATTTGATTATATTTTCTTATTTTGTCATTTTTAATTTTGCCGTCCTTTGTCATTATATTTATTTCTTTTAATAAACTATCTGCTTTTCCAACTTTAATATAGTAGTCTCTATTTAAAAGCGTTGAAGTTCCTTCCAAACTGTGATGTTTTGAGCAGACATCCTTTTTAGAAACCTTAGATCTAGTATTAGGTTCTTTAGAAGATTCTTTAATTTCTATGTTTTTCATGGTTACATTTTTATGGTCAGCAGATATTAGTATATTTGTGCCTCTCTCACTATATACAAATTCTAGAGTTTCATAGTTTTCAGCATCTATACATATGTCTTGTAAAATTTCTTTTAAACCTTGTAGTTTTGTAATTCCGTTGAAATTATATTGAATTTTATTATCCTTATAAATGCCTAGGCCTTTAAATTCTTTTAAACCAGTTTTAAAATTTGTACTTATTTCTTTAAATATAGAAGAGTTTTCTTCAAATCTGCTTTCTAACCCCATGAAGAAAAGCTTTAATTTATTTATACTTGATTTATTCATTATATCATCCCTTTTCATATACTATATGCAAATGCAATTATATCAAAGTTATCTATTATAATTCAACATTTACAATAATTTTATTTACCTAAATAGAAAAAAGTGTTATGATGTATATGTAAAATTTAATATGTAAGCAAGGGGATCCTGTAATGACAGGCTGAGAAAGGGATGTTATCTCTGACCCTAGGAACCTGATTTGGTTAGAACCAACGTAGGGAATGCTTTTGTTGTAGTATTTTTAGGTACATTTCCTGCGGATTTGTATCTTTTTTGTTTTATAAAGAAAAAAGATACAAAGGCTAAATATATTAAAGGTAGGAGGTGTGAAAATGATAGTAAATGGAAAAGAAATGGATTTTAAGGAAGGTATTACAGTAGAAAAAATGCTTGAAGAGCTGAATATTTCCAGGGAAAAAGTTGTTGTAGAAATAAACTTAGAAATATCAGACAGAGATAAGTTTAAGGAAAGAATATTAAATAAAGAAGATAAAGTTGAAATTGTAGCTTTTGTAGGTGGGGGTTAAAATTGAAGATTTTTTTTAATGGAAGGAAAATTGAAGTTCATGAAAATATTACAGCTTTTGAATTAAAAAAGATATTTAATTATAAAGGAGACATATGTATTTTAAATGGATTTCCTTTGGATAAGAATTATGAACTAAAAGAAGGGGATAATTTATTTTTTATAAATAAAGGACAGATGCCAGACAAAGAAGAAATTGAATATTTATTAACTTCCAGACATACTCCTGGGGTGCATAAAAAAATTAAAAAGGCATCTATTGGTATAGCAGGGCTTGGGGGACTAGGATCTAATATAGCCGTATCTTTAGCAAGAATGGGTATTGGTAAACTTATATTAGTAGATTTTGATCTGGTGGAACCTAGTAACTTAAATAGGCAGCAGTATTTCATAGAACACATAGGTATGAAGAAAACCCAAGCTATAAAAGATATAATAGGCAACATAAATCCCTTTGTGGAAGTTGTAACGAAAGATTTATATTTGGATAAAAACAATGTAGTTAAATGCTTTGATGATGCAAGTATTGTGGCAGAAGCTTTGGATAATCCCATTAACAAGGCAGAAATAGTTAATACCATACTTTTGGACGGAGAAAAAACTGTTGTAGCTGCATCGGGTATGGCAGGTTATTTTAGTTCAAATTTAATAAAGACAAAGAGAGTTATGAAAAATTTTTATATGGTAGGAGACTTAGAATCTGAAGCAAAGATAGGCTGTGGACTTATGGCTCCAAGGACTGCTATTGCAGCAAATCATCAAGCAAATATGATAATTAGAATTTTGTTAGGTGAAAATGATTGTTAATTATGAGGAGATGTGTATTATGGAAAATTTAATTATAGGTGGAGCGGAATTAGAAAGTAGATTATTTGTTGGAACTGGAAAGTTTCCTTCCACAAAAGTTATACCTAAAGTAATCGAAAAGTCACAAACTCAAGTGGTAACTACAGCTATAAGAAGAGTAGATTTAAATTCAAGGGGGGAAAATATTATAGAATGCATACCTAAAGATGTAATATTACTTCCTAATACTTCAGGAGCAAGAACTGCAGAAGAAGCTATAAGAATAGCTAGGCTTGGAAAAGCTATGGGCTGTGGAAATTGGGTTAAAATAGAGGTTATACCGGATAATAAATATTTACTTCCTGACAATCAAGAAACTATTAAAGCTACAGAAGTATTAAGTAAAGAAGGCTTTGTAGTACTTCCTTATATGAGTCCTGATTTGATGGCTGCAAAAAGATTAGTAAATGTTGGAGCAGCGGCAGTTATGCCATTGGGAGCACCTATAGGAAGTAATAGGGGAATTAGGACAGGTGAATTAATAAGAATACTTATAGAAGAAATAAAGGTTCCTATTATAGTAGATGCAGGTGTAGGGAAACCATCAGATGCAGTACAAGCTATGGAAATGGGTGCAGGGGCCGTTTTAGTAGACACAGCTATAGCCACATCTGAAGATCCAGTTAAAATGGCAGAAGCTTTTTCATTAGGCGTTAAGTCAGGTAGGATGGCTTACGAGGCTAGATTAGGTGCACAATCACAATATGGAAATGCATCTTCACCACTTACTGGTTTTTTGAATGGGGGTAAATAGAGTGAGATTTTATGATTATTATTCTAGGTATAAGGACTTTGATTATGATGAATTCTTTAATAATGTTACTGAATTGGATGTAAAAAGAGTTTTGAGTAAAAACGTAATAAGTGAATTGGATTTTTTAACATTGTTGTCGTCAAAGGCAGAAGAATTTTTAGAGGAAATGGCACAAAAAGCACATACATTAGCTTTGCAGAATTACGGTAAGGTAATAGAGTTATTTACACCTTTATATCTTGCAAATTATTGTGTAAATAAATGTGCTTATTGCGGATTTAACTGTGCAAATAGTATTAAAAGAAATAAATTGAGTATAGAGGAGATAGAAAAAGAAGCTAAGAATATAGTATCTAAAGGATTTAAGCACATACTTATTTTGACGGGAGAATCTCCAAAGGATACGCCTGTATCATATATTGTTGAGGCAGTAAAAGTTTTAAAAAAATATTTTCAATCTGTAGCTATAGAAATATACCCACTAAATCAGGAAGAATATAATCAGGTGGTAGAAGCAGGGGTGGATGGACTTACTGTTTACCAAGAAGTATATGATGAAAAAATATATGATAGGGTACATATTGCCGGACCTAAGAAAAACTATAAGTTTAGATTAGATGCCCCTGAAAAGGGATGTATAGCTAAAATGAGAACGGTAAATATAGGAGCGCTTCTAGGTTTAAATGAATGGAGAAGAGAAGCTTTTGCCACAGGACTACATGCAAAATACTTACAAGATAAGTATTCAGATGTAGATGTTAGTGTTTCTCCTCCTAGAATAAGACCTCATGCAGGGGTTTTTGAGGATGTATACCCAGTAAATGATAAAAATATTGTACAGTATATATTGGCTATTAGAATACTTATGCCAAGGGTAGGAATTACCGTATCTACTAGAGAAAAGGCAGAGTTTAGGGATAACCTAATCCCTTTAGGTGTTACTAAAATGTCAGCTGAATCAAGCACAGAAGTAGGTGGACATGAATTGAAAAATGAAAGTGAACCTCAATTTGACACAGCGGATAAAAGAAACCTAGAACAGGTTATGGACAGTATAGTAAAAAGAGGATATGAGCCTATATTTAAGAATTGGATGCAATTCTAATTTAACTAATAATCTCAACTTTAGTGTGTGTATTATTTCACTTAATTAGGATATACGCTGCAGTTTTAATTTAAGGAATTCTTCTCCACTTTAGCGTGAGTAGGTGGGGGAGAATTCAATGATAAAATCAATTATGAAAGAAACTATACATTAAAAAGGTTGTGTTTAATATGCCTAAATTGTATTTAATAACTAATAGAAAACTTGTAAAAAATCATAATTTCTTTCATGTAATAAATGAGAGCATTAAAGGCGGAGTTGATACTATAATATTAAGGGAGAAAGATTTAAATGAGCAAGAGCTCATAAGTTATGGTAAAAAAATAAAAGAAATAATAGGTTATAGAAAAGTTAAGCTTATAATAAATGGGAATTTTAATGCTATGAAAGCGGTAAAAGCAAACGGATACCATATGAAATTTAAAGATTTTTTAGATAAAAAACCTAAAAACATTTCTGTAGGTGTTTCAGTGCATAGTGTAGAAGAAGCTATGATTTGTGAGGAAAAGGGTGCAGACTATATTTTAGTTAGCCATATCTATCCAACGGATTGCAAGAAAGGGCTACAGCCTAAAGGAGTTAATTTTATTAAAGAAGTTAGAAGTAAGGTGTCTATACCAGTAATAACATTAGGTGGCATAAATGCTGAAAACGCAAGAGAAGCAATAGAAAATGGTGCTGATGGAGTGGCGGTAATGTCTTATATAATGGCATCGGAAGAGCCCTTTATAAGTGCAAAAAAATTAAAAGAGAACATAAAAATTGTTACGGGGTAACAATTTTTAGTGAACAAGAGGGCGGAGTGCTAGAGTGCTAGTGTGCCAGTGGGCTAGAGTGCTAGGTATGGTGGATTTTCCTTCGCTATGCTATGGGAAATCTTTTATTGTACGAAAAAAATATGAATGGAGACATAAAGTTTGAATTATTTTATTTAGTGAAATGATTCAAGCTTTTAGTTTTTTATACTTTAAAATTTTTTTAATTTGTAATTTTAATGTTCTAATGTTACTTATGAATTAAATTTTGAGCTAATAAACTACTAAAATAGATAAGAACATGTGTTTAATGAGTAGAATATTTTTGGAAAATATATCAATAATAGTTGAATAATTGAAGTTCAAATGCTAAGATATAAATATAAATGAACTTATCTAAAATTATGGTTAATAGAACTATAATTTTAAAGAAAATATTAAAAGTGAAGTGATGAAATCTGAAAAAGATTAAGTATATTATTAGTTTTTGTATTATATTTATAGCTCTTTTAATTATAGGAGAAAGCCATATTTTTCATTTAGACAATTTTTATACTCAATATTGGAGTACTACATTATATTTACAAGATGGTATAAAAAGTGAAGAAATGATTAAGGATATAGTTGATTCAGCAGTTTGTAATGAAGTTGAGGTATTTACGTTTATAAATTCAGGGGTAAATACCTCTTCTGTTCAATATAATATTTATGGAACTCCAGGGGCTGAAAAATGCATAAATAAAAATTCAAATATATTTGAAAAGAAATATACAAGTCTCTTTTTGGGAAGTATTGATTTTAAGTTTAGCAATATTCAAGATATAGCTGATATTAAAAATCAAAATGAATATTATGTTATAGGTAGTGGTGAAAAAGTTCATAAATTTAAAATGGATTTAATTAATAAGTATGCAGGAAATCATCCTAAAAAGGGTTATCTGGATAAAGAGTCAAAAAAGAATACCATTTTTATATGGATACTTTCCAATTAGCATTATTTTATTACTATCTTTTTATGATACTATTTCACAAAAAAAAGAAGATGTCATTAAAATAACTATGGGTGAAAGAATAAGTAAGATCATAATTCAAAATATCCTCTTAGATTCTTTTGTATTTATAGCTTCTTTTTTATTAATAGTATTTATTTTATCTAGATATACTTATGTATTCTTTAATTTTAAAATTTCAATTATATTATTTGGTGCATTACTTATTATCAATGGATTGTTATATTTAAATTTATATTTTTATGATCTAAAAGAGGCTTTCTCTAATGGAAAAAGCTCTAGAAATTTATTATCAATTAATTATGGTTTAAAATTAATAACAACCATTGTTACAATTTTTATAATATCCAGTAATATAGCATTTATTTTTGAGTCTTATAGTTTTTGTAAACAAAAAAACTTTTTTACAAACCATAAGGATTACTACCACGTAGAATTTTTGTATAAACCAGTTAGAAATAGTGATGGAACTATAGATGATAGATTAGATGAATCTATGGCTGTACAATGGAAATTTTATACGGAATTTTTTAACCAATTTAATTCAATTGCCTTAAAGGATATTTCTGATTTTTTTGAAATAAAATCTATTTATGCAAATAGAAATGCTTTAAATTATTTAAAAAGAAAAATAACTGAACTTAATAATTTAAATTTAGATAAAGAATACTATTTTATATTACCTAGTAAAATGAAAGATGATCCTCGTATTATTGATAAAATAAAAGGGAGTATAAATTATTCAGGTGGAGATGCTGATTTTTATTACAAGTATGAAGTTATATATTATGATGATAATATCCATATAGTTGGAATGGATGAGGATAATGTATACGGAAGTGATTTAATTAAAAATCCTGTTATTGTTTACAATAATATGGAAGTTCATAGAATCAAAAGTGAAAATGATGATGAATATAGAGAACCACTAAATGAATTAGATGATGTTATATATAGAATATCATCTAATGATGATATGTATAAATTTAATAAATTTTTAGAGAAACATAATCTAGTAGGTCAAAATATCTATAAAATAAATGCATTAGAAAAGTATGAAAATATGTGGAAGATAGCTAAAAGAATTTTATATATTAATTTAGTATTTAGCATTTTGGTTTTACTTTTAGAAATTATAGTGATTAATTGGATTATTAAAATGGAGTATAAAATTAATGCTATTGAGCTTTCTATTAAGAAAATTGTTGGATACAGTATTTTAGAAAAAAATAGAAAAATTATCATGATGACGGTTATAACTACTATGATGAGTATATTAACAGCTGTTATTTTAAATATAATAATGAAAACTCAGAAAGCTTATTATCTGGCTTTGGGTGGAATTGTAATATTGATATTTGAAATTTTGATTATTATATTTAATATACAGAAAGTAGAAAATTGTGAAATTCAAAAGATATTGAAAGGAGGGAATCTATGATTAAAATAAAAAACTTAAATAAAAAATTTGATGATAAAATAGTATTTTCGAATTTAAATTATTTTAGGAAAAAAATAGGTTTTCTTTTTCAAAATTTTGCATTGGTTGATAATAAGACTGTTAAAGAAAATTTAAAAATTATTCGTAAGGATTGTAAGACAAATTTATCAATGGAAGAGGCATTGAGAATTGTTGGTCTTGAAGATAAATTAAATAAAGAGGTGTATAAATTATCAGGTGGAGAGCAGCAAAGAGTAGCCATAGCTAGATTAATGCTTAAAAAATGTGATGTAATACTGGCAGATGAGCCTACGGGTTCCCTTGATAGGAAAAATGCAGAAGCTGTAATTAATATTTTAAAAGAATTAAATACACAAGGAAAAACAATTGTACTGGTTACACATGATGAGTATATAAAAAAACAAGGAAAAAGAGTGGTGGATTTATGAATAAAATAAATGGGAAAAAAATTATTATATTTATTATAGTCATATTTGTAGTTTTAAATATTAGTTGGTTTTTAATAACAACTATAAAATATAATAGATTTGTAAAAGCTGTACCTAAAAATGAAGATGGTTTTTATGCTATGACAAAAGAAGATGGGTATACGTATAGTGTAAAAAAACCAGATTATTTACATTATACAGGAAATTTGGCAGTTGCTAATAATAAAAATGGTGAACTTTTAATTATATGGCCACGTATAACTGGTGGATATGAGTATGGGCTAATATTACAGGAAAATGAGGGTGGATATAATATTTATGTGGATGAGGACATGAAACCTATAGACATAGATAAAGATAATCCACATGCGATTAAAATGATAGAGGAGCATAAAGCTGGTGTAGAGGCATTAATTTCTAGAGCTAATAAGATGTGGGGATTAAAAGAATAGAAAATAAAAAAAATGTTCACTACGGGATTAATGGCAGTTTTTTAGAGTAAGGTTTCGGTAAGATATGTATATTAGTTGAGTAGTGGTATAGGGTATTAGGAAAGAAAGGTGTGGTTTGTACGTGGAAAATATTTAATTGAAATTATAGCAATATAGCATAAAATCTAGAACTACACCATCAATGATATAGTCCTAAATTTTATATTTTAAAAATGTTTAAGCTATTTTATTCCAGTGTATTCTCTTATCAAGTCTTGAAATTTATTGCAAATATCTTTATCCATAGCATCTACATCTTCTAAAGCATATTTAATTCCTAGTTTTTTATATTTTTGTATTCCTAAAGTGTGGTATGGGAGAAGTTCAATTTTTTCAACATTTTTAACGTTTTCTTTTATAAAATCACCTAATTTTAATATATGTTCTTTAGAATTTGTAATTCCAGGTACAACTACGTGTCTTATCCATACTTTTGAGTTAGAATCATTTAGAGCCTTTAAAAACTCTTTGAATTTATCTTGACTTTGACCTGTAAGTTTTAAATATCCTTCATTATCAACATGTTTAATGTCTAATAATACCAAATCTGTATATTTTAATATTTCATCATAGTTGCCTAGGCCATGACCTGCTGTGTCTATAGCAGTATGAATTCCTTTTTCTTTGCAGAGTTTTAAAGTTTCTATTAGAAAATCAGGTTGAAGTAATGGATCTCCTCCGGAAAAGGTTACACCACCGCCAGACTTATCATAATAAGTTTTAAAACGTTCTAGTTTATCTACAATTTGTCCTGAAGTAGTTTCTTTTCCACCAGATAAGCACCAGGTGTCTGGATTATGACAATAAGCGCATCTTAAAGTACAACCTTGAAGAAATACAACTGAGCGTATACCAGGACCATCTACTAGCCCCATACTTTCCATAGAATGAAGTTTCCCTTTTATCATAGTTCCTCCTATATTGTATAAAATATCCCCAAGACCATTTAGAGTAAAGCTCAGAATTAGTTCAAGGGGACATTTTATATATTAATTTTTCGTTTATATATTATTTTTATAATTTTAATGTTTATTAAAATTTACAACTACATTTAATTTTATTTAAGTTACATTCTTTCATGGAAAGTTCTGCTTATAACTTCTTTTTGTTGTTCTTTAGTTAATCTATTGAAGTGTACAGCATAACCAGAAACTCTTATAGTAAGTGTAGGATATTTTTCAGGGTTTTCCATAGCATCAATTAAAGTTTCTCTTCTAAGTACATTTACATTTAAATGGAATGCATGTCTTGCAAAATATCCATCGAGTAAAGCTGCTAAATTGCTTATTCTTGAATCTTCATCTTTTCCTAAAGCATCTGGAATTATAGAGAAAGTATTAGATATTCCATCTTGACACCATTCTCTGTATGGTATTTTTGCTACTGAATTTAATGAAGCAAGAGCACCATTTTCATCTCTTCCGTGCATTGGGTTAGCTCCAGGTGCTAAAGGTTCTCCAGCTTTTCTTCCATCAGGGGTAGAACCTGTTTTTTTACCATAAACTACGTTTGAAGTAATTGTTAAAGCTGATAAAGTGTGTTCTGCATTTCTGTAAGTAGGATGTTTCTTAAGTTCAGAAGAGAACTTTTTAACTAATTCTACAGCTATATCGTCAACTCTGTCGTCATCATTTCCGTATTTAGGGAATTCGCCGTCTATTTTAAAGTCAACAGTTATTCCATCTTCATTTCTTATAGGTGTAACCTTAGCATATTTTATAGCACTTAAAGCATCAGCTGCTACAGATAATCCAGCTATACCAAAGGCCATAAATCTATGAACCTTGGAGTCATGTAATGCCATTTGACCTGCTTCATAAGCGTATTTGTCATGCATGTAGTGAATTGTATTCATAGTATTTACATAAAGATCAGCTACATATTCAATAACTTTCCAGTAACTTTCTTTAACTTTTTTATAGTCTAGAACTTCATCTTCCATTTTTTCTATCATAGGTATTACTTTTATAAGACTTCCGTCTTTAGCTTTTTTAACTTCATCGAATCCACCGTTAATAGCATATAAAAGTGATTTAGCAAGGTTTGCTCTAGCTCCGAAGAATTGCATTTGTTTACCTACTTGCATAGCAGATACACAACATGCTATAGCATAGTCATCTCCATATATAAGTCTCATAAGATCATCATTTTCATATTGAATGGAATCAGTCTTTATAGACATTTCTGCACAATATTTTTTGAAGTTTTCTGGTAATCTTTCTGACCAAAGTATTGTCATATTTGGTTCTGGCGCAGGCCCTAAATTAGTTAATGTGTGTAAAAATCTATATGAAGTTTTAGTAACAAGTGGTTGACCATTTAGAGATACTCCACCAATAGATTCTGTAATCCAGTTAGGATCTCCAGCAAATAAATCATTATATTCAGGAGTTCTTAAGTGTCTCACAAGTCTTAATTTAATAACTAATTGGTCTATAAGTTCTTGAGCTTCTTTTTCAGTGATGATTCCTCTTTCTAAATCTCTTTCTATATAAACATCTAGGAATGCAGTATTTCTTCCAAGAGACATAGCAGCACCATTGTTTTCTTTTACTCCAGCTAAATAGCCAAGATATAAGAATTGAACAGCTTCTTTAGCATCCTTAGCAGGCTTAGATATATCTATACCATATTTTGCCGCCATGCTTTTTATTTCGGCTAATGCTCTTATTTGTTCAGAAAGTTCCTCTCTAGATCTTATAAATTCTTCGGTAGCAGGTCCTTTTAAATTTTTTAGATCCTTTTGCTTTTGAGCTGTTAAGAAATCAATTCCGTATAAAGCAATTCTTCTGTAGTCGCCTATTATTCTTCCTCTACCATATGCATCAGGAAGTCCAGTTAAAAGACCAACACTTCTAGCAGTTCTAGTTTCATCAGTGTATGCATCGAAAACTCCTTGATTATGAGTTTTTCTATATTCATTAAATTCTTCTTCTAAACCTTCCTGCATTTTAAATCCATATTGAGTTAGAGATTGTTCTACCATTCTCATACCACCATAAGGGTTCATTATTCTCTTTAATGGAGCATCTGTTTGAAAACCAACAATAATTTCATTTTCTTTATCTAAATAACCAGGTTCAAAATTGTCTATACCTGAGAATTTTGAAGTTTCTACATCTATTATTCCTTTTTTTATTTCTTCCAATATAAGATCATATGCTTTTCCCCAAACATTCTTAGTTTTATCTGTTGGAGATGCTAAGAAGTCTTTGGTTCCTTCGTAACACTTGTAGTTCTTTAGTATAAAGTCTCTTACGTCTATTTCCTCAGTCCAATTAGCTAAATTGAAATCTTCCCATTGTTTAAACATTATAAATCCTCCTTATATAACACAGCTGTTCATTTTATAACACAGAGAAAAACTTTGAAATGTGTTTAATTAGAAATTCAAACTGTATTACTAATAATTTTTTTATTAAAACCAACTCGATGAAATGATTATAACATAGATATTCATGTTAAATCAATATAATTTTACAGTTTTATATTTTCTGTTTTATGATTTTATATAATCTGTTTTATTTTTAAAAATGGTTGTTTGAAATAGAATATAAAGTAAAACAGAATACAAAAGCATATATAACAGTTTCGGAATGAGCTTCTTAAAGAATAAAAATTACTTAAAATTAAGAAAAAAATATTAAATATTAGTAAAAGAAATACTAATTGACTATAATTTGAGTTATAATATATGTTGTAAGATATAATGAGGAGGTAGACTTGTTGTGGCAAAACCAAGTATATTCAGTAAACATTATGAAAAGGCTGTTAAAAAACGTAGGAAGAAAATGGCAGCTGTAATTATATCTGTAGTTTTTATACTAGGAATAGTAATGTATATAAATTTATCTAAAAATAAAGGTTTTAATATAATAAATAAGATAAATAAAATTAATAAAAAAACTGGAGCAGAAAAGGTAGAAAGCAAAAAGACTGTTAATAGTAAAAAAGAAGATAAGGACAAGAAGCAAAATACACCAGTAAAAAAAGAAAATGAAACAAAATATATAACAGTAAATTTAAATGAAAATTTAATTGTGAAAATTTCCTATGAAGAAAAAGAAAACAAAAAAATATATAAGGATGTAGTAAAAGAAAGTGATAATAGTAAGATATATTATGATGCTAATCCATCAAAGACAGCGTTAGTTGTATATGAAGAGAAAACTCAGAAGATATTTTTTATAGACAATCAGGGAAAGGTGTTAGATATATCAAAAGAGCAGTATGTGTCTAAAAGTGGAAATGTATTCTTAAGAGAAAATAAAATTAAAGAAGATAGTAATTATTTATGGTGTCAATCACCTAGATTTGTAGATGAAGAAAATATTGTATTCATAAGTAGACTTCCATGGTTAAAAACAGATGGAAAGAAATTCATATGGTATGGAAAAGTAGGAGAGAAGAAATATAAGTATATTAGAAATAAGCAAGGAGAAGATGTGCAGTTTCAAAATATAACACAAAAGGGTTTAGCAGTAAAAATAGATGACAAAATTTATTATGTGACATCAGATGGTACACTTAGTGAATAGATATGCATTATTTGGGGAAAAAGCAAAAAAAATGCAGATAAAAAACAATTCGATTTTAATTGAAGAAAATATATGTTTTAGTATATAATGAATATTATAAGAGTTTATCATAAATAATTTAAAATTTGATAAAATTACACATTGTATGTTATAATGTTAAAGTTAAATATGCATTGACGGTGAGTAGGAGGAATAAAATAATGAATACTAAAATGGAAAAAACAGAAAAAAATATTGTTAAACTGGAGATAACTGTAGAGGCTGCAGAATTTAATAAAGCTCTAGAAAAAGCATATAAAAAGAATGTTAAAAAATTCAACGTTCCAGGATTTAGAAAGGGTAAAGTTCCTATGAACATGGTAAAGCAATACTATGGAGAAGGAGTTCTTTACGAAGATGCAATAAATTTCTGTTGTGATGATACATATCCAAAGGCTATAGAAGAAAATGATATTAAACCAGTTGACTATCCAAAAGTGGACATAGTTGAAATAGCTTCAGGTAAAGATTTTGTATATACTGCTACAGTAACAGTAACTCCAGAAGTTGAACTTGGAGAATATAAAGGTGTAGAAGTCAAAGAAGTAAAATATGAAGTCAAAGAAGAAGATGTTGAAAATGAATTAAAGTCAATGCAAGAAAAAAATGCAAGAATAGAAACAAAAGAAGATGGAGAAGTTGAAAAAGGCGACATAGCTGTTATAGATTTTAAAGGTTTTGTAGGAGAAGAAGCTTTTGAAGGTGGAGAAGGAAAAGATTATAAATTAGAAATAGGTTCTGGAACATTTATAGATAACTTTGAAGAGCAATTAATCGGAGTTAAAAAAGGTGAAGAAAAAGATGTAAATGTTAAGTTCCCAGAGGAATATGGTAAGGAAGAATTAAATGGGAAGGACGCTACTTTCAAAGTTACAGTAAATGAGATTCAAAAGAAAGAATTACCAGCATTAGATGATGAATTTGCAAAAGAAGTTTCAGAATTTGATACATTAGAAGAAGTAAAAGCTGATATAAGAAAAAAAATGGAAGAAGCTAATGAATTAAGAGCAAAGAGAGAATATGAAGAAGCAGTTATAAATGCAGTATGCGATAATGCAAAAATAGATATACCAGCAGTTATGATAGAAAAAGAAACAGATATGATGTTAAAGGATCTTGAAATGAGATTGAGATATCAAGGATTAGATTTAGAAACATACTACAAATACACTGATAATACAGAAGAAAAAGTTAGAGATTACATGAAAGAAACAGCAGAAAAGAGAGTAAAAACAAACTTAGTATTAGAAGAGATTGGGAAAAAAGAAGCTGTAGAAGTAACTGAAGAAGAATTATTAGCGAAAGCTACTGAAATGGCAAAACAGTATGGTGGAAAAGATATAGAAAAAACTACTAAATTAATAGTAGATGCACAAAAGAGTTTATTAAAAACTGAAATAGTTACAGAAAAAGTTATAGATATATTGGTTAAAAATAGCAAGACTGTAGCATAATATAATGTGTATAATAATTGCCAGAATATTTCTGGCAATTAATTTTAGGGTTTTAAGGAGGGAATATTATGAGTTTAGTACCAGTAGTTGTAGAACAAACAGGAAGAGGAGAGAGATCTTATGATATCTACTCTAGATTATTAAAGGATAGAATAGTATTCTTAGGAGAAGAGGTTAATGACACAACTGCAAGTTTAGTAGTAGCTCAATTATTATTTTTAGAAGCAGAAGATCCAGATAAAGATATATTTTTATACATAAATAGTCCAGGAGGATCTATAACTTCAGGTATGGCTATTTATGATACTATGCAATATATAAAGCCTGATGTAAGTACTATATGCATAGGAATGGCCGCTTCTATGGGAGCTTTCTTATTAGTTGCAGGAGCTAAGGGAAAAAGATTTGCGCTTCCAAATAGCGAAATAATGATACATCAGCCACTTGGTGGTTTTCAAGGGCAAGCTACAGATATTAATATACATGCAAAAAGAATACTTCAAATAAAAGAAAAATTAAATAAAATTTTAAGCGAGAGAACAGGTCAGCCACTTGAGAAAATTCAAAAAGACGTGGAAAGAGATTATTTTATGACATCAGAAGAAGCTAAAATATATGGTTTAATTGATGAAGTTATAGTAAAGAATAGTAAGTAGAAGACTAAATAAACCCTTAGTGAGGTGTGAATATGGCTAAATTTGATGACAAAAAACAACTAAAATGCTCCTTCTGTGGGAAAAATCAAGAGCAAGTAAGGAGATTAATAGCAGGACCTGGAGTTTATATTTGTGATGAATGTATAGAACTTTGTTCTGAAATAATTACAGATGAATTTGATGATGAAGTAGAAGTAGATATGACAAATCTTCCAAAACCTAAAGAAATAAAAGAACATTTAGATGAATACGTAGTTGGGCAGGAAGAAGCAAAAAAAGCTTTAGCAGTAGCTGTTTACAATCATTATAAAAGAATAAACTCTAGTATTAATACATCAGATGTGGAATTACAAAAGAGCAATATAATGCTTTTGGGACCAACAGGTTCAGGAAAAACCTTATTAGCTCAAACACTTGCAAAGTTATTAAATGTGCCTTTTGCTATAGCTGATGCAACAACGCTTACAGAAGCAGGATATGTGGGAGAAGATGTAGAAAATATTCTTCTTAAACTAATTCAAAATGCAGACTATGATATTGAAAGAGCAGAAAAAGGTATAATATATATAGATGAAATTGATAAAATAGCTAGAAAGTCAGAAAATCCTTCTATAACTAGAGATGTATCTGGCGAAGGAGTTCAACAGGCTTTGTTAAAGATATTAGAGGGAACCGTAGCATCAGTTCCGCCACAAGGTGGAAGAAAACATCCTCATCAAGAGTTCATACAAATAGATACTGGAAATATATTATTTATATGCGGTGGAGCCTTTGATGGAATAGATAAGATTATTGAAAGAAGAACAAGAAAAAGTTCTTTAGGTTTTGGAGCTGAAATTCAATCTAAGAAGGACGAGGATGTAGGAGAATTACTTAAACAAATAATGCCAGGAGATTTGTTGAAATTTGGATTAATCCCCGAATTTGTAGGTAGACTTCCTATAGTTGTAACATTAGAGTCTTTAGATAGAGAAGCTTTAATAAGAATATTAAAGGAACCTAAGAATTCTTTAATAAAGCAGTATAAGAAATTATTTGAGCTTGATAATGTTATGTTAGAATTTTTAGATGAAGCTCTAGAGGAGATAGCAGACGAGGCTATAGAGAGAAAAACAGGAGCAAGAGGACTTAGATCTATAATAGAAGATGTAATGCGAAATATAATGTTCGAAGTTCCTTCAGATGAGTCAATAGAAAAGGTGATAATTACAAAGGAAACAATGAAAAATAAGACACCAGATATTGTGAATTCAAAAGATGGGAAAAGAAAAGCTATAAAAGCTCCAAAAAAAAGTTTAGAAAAGAAAAAGAACAACAATAATGAAACAGCATAAAATTGGCATTAAAATGCCAATTTTTTTTATAATAAAATATAAGGAATATATTTCTAGTGGTAAGTTAATAATATAAATAAAAGTTATTCTAGAGTACAGGTATAAGGCACATTCAAATAAATAATAAGTCAGTATGTTAGCTTATTTTGTGTAATACTGTGTCAGCAGAACCCTCCGATAGTCCTATCAAAGGCGGAACCTGCTTCCTTGTCTGACACAAAATATACTAGTATCTTTGACTTGCTATTTCTTTTCATGTACTTAAGATTAAATGAAGAGGAGAAAAATAATCATGAATACAAATGTATTGATACTACTAGAAATTTTTTTTACCATGGCAATTGGAATATACATATTAAGTAATCTTAAAGGCGGTCAATATAAAAAGGGATATGTTGAAAAAAATTATAGCAAGGAATTGGAAAAATTAAACCAGTTAAAAAGTATTAGTTTAACAGTGCCCTTAACAGAAAAAAGTAGACCTAGTAATTTTTCAGAGATTATAGGTCAAGAAAAAGCTATAAAATCTTTAAAAGCAGCTGTATGTGTGTCAAATCCTCAAAATGTAATTATATATGGTCCACCTGGAGTTGGGAAGACTGCAGCAGCTAGATTGGTACTAGAAGATGCTAAAACTAGAGTGTATTCTCCTTTTAAAAAAGATGCTAAATTTATAGAAATTGATGCCACAACAGTAAGATTTGATGAACGAGGTATAGCGGATCCACTTATAGGTTCAGTACATGATCCGATATATCAAGGGGCAGGTGCATTAGGGGTTTCTGGTATTCCACAGCCTAAACCAGGAGCAGTTACTAAGGCTCACGGAGGAATACTTTTTATAGATGAAATAGGAGAATTACATCCTACGGAAATGAATAAATTATTAAAGGTTTTAGAGGATAGAAAAGTATTTTTAGATAGTGCCTATTATAATTCAGAAGACACTAATTTACCTGAATACATAAAAGAAATATTTGAAAATGGACTTCCAGCAGATTTTAGATTAATTGGTGCTACCACTAGAAGTCCAGAAGAGATTTGTCCCGCTCTAAGATCCAGATGTGTAGAGATATTTTTTAAGGGATTATCACCAGAAGAAATAAAAATTGTGGCCAAAAATTGTGCAAATAAGATACCTATTAAGATAGAGGAAAATGCTTTAAATTTAATAAGTAAGTACGCTGAAAATGGAAGGGAAGCAGTGAATTTAGTTCAATTAAGTGCTGGAATATCTATTGACGAGGAGAGAAATGAAATTAGAGTAAATGATGTAGAGTGGATTATAGAAAATGGTCAATATACCCAAAGACTAGAAAAAAAAGTTTTATCAAAACCTGAAATAGGGTGTGTTAATGGATTAGCTGTTTATGGAGCAAACATGGGAATTGTAATGGAAATAGAAGCAATAGCCATAAGGAGCAAAGATGGAGAAGGAGATTTAAAGGTCACAGGAATAATAGAAAAAGAGGAAATAACTAATAGTAATAGAAAACTTATAAAAAGCAGTACAGCTAAGTGTTCAGTAGAAAATGTAATAACTGTATTACATAATATATTTGATATTAACAGTAAAAATTATAATATTCATGTGAATTTTCCTAGTGGAATACCAGTGGATGGACCTTCAGCGGGAATAAGTATAGCTACTGCTATATATAGTGCTATTAAAGGTATACCTATAAACAATAAAGTAGCTATGACTGGAGAAGTGTCCTTAAATGGAAAGGTAAAGCCTATTGGAGGTGTTACTGCTAAAATAGGAGCAGCTAAGAAAGCTGGAGCAGATAAAGTAATAATACCTAAGGAAAACTGGCAAGAAAACTTTAAATTTATTAGTGGTATAGAAATAATTCCAGTAGATAATTTACAACAAGTAATTAAAATAGCTCTTTTGAAGGAGATACTTAATAAAAATTATGAAGAAAGTAATAGTGTAATACTGTCTGCCACGCAGCTGAAGGATCAAAATATCCCTCAAGAAGTTTAATATGAGGGATGTTTGTGCTTTTTTTATGGAAAATATTAAATATAAAAATTGAAAAATTATATTTTTATGGTTATAATATATTAGTCTAGGTATGTATTTACTGTTAAAAATGAAGATAGAAAGAGGGGAGATAGAATGACAGATAATATAAAAACTCTTCCATTAATCCCTTTAAGGGGAATTGTTATTTTCCCTGAAATGATAATACATTTTGATGTAGGAAGAAACAAGTCCATTTTAGCATTAGAGGAGGCTATGCTAAAGGAACAAGAGGTATTTTTGGTAGCACAGAAAGAGGCAAAGATAGAAGAACCAGATAAAGAAGATATAAATATAGTGGGTACAGTTTGTAATATAAAACAAATTTTAAGATTGCCAGGTGATACTGTAAGAGTTCTTGTAGAAGGGGAAAATAGGGCTAGAATAATAAAATACAATAAGGAAGAACCTTATTTTGAAGTAGATATAGAAATACTAGAAGAGGAAGATGTATCTGATAAAAAAATACAAGCTTTGACTAGAAAGGTAAAAAAAGTTTTTAGCGAATATGTTAAACTTTCAGATATAATTCCAATGGAAGCTATAATAAACTTAGAAGATATGGAGAGTTCTGGAGAGTTAGCAGATATAATACTTTCATATATTCCACTTAAACAAAATAAAAAACAAGAGTTACTTGAAACATATGAAGTAACTAAAAGATTGGAAAAGCTATTATATGTATTAAATAATGAATTAGAAATAGCTAAAATAGAAAATAAAATAGGTAATAAGGTTAAAAATAGTATAGATAAAGTTCAGAAGGAATATTATTTGAAGGAACAGCTAAAGGCAATTCAGGAGGAATTGGGAGAAGAAGATGATATAAACAAGGATATAGAAGCTTATAAAAGAAAAATAACTAAAATGAAATTACCTAAGGAAGCTAAAGAAAAGGTAATGTATGAATTAAAGAAGTTAGAGAGAAATGGAAATTATTCTCCCGAGAGCAATGTGGTTAGAACATATTTAGATTGGGTGTTAGATTTGCCATGGAATAAAAAAACTAATGATACTATAGACATAAAAAAAGCAAGAGAAATTTTAGACAAAGAACATTATGGATTAAATGAAGTTAAAGACAGAATAGTAGAATATTTAGCTGTTAAGAAAGTTAGTAATTCTATAAAAGGGCCTATATTATGCTTAGTTGGTCCTCCTGGTGTTGGAAAAACATCTATAGCTAAGTCTGTAGCACATGCAGTGAATAGAAATTTTGTAAGAATGTCCTTAGGAGGAGTTCGAGATGAGGCTGAGATAAGGGGACATAGAAGAACTTATGTAGGTGCAATACCTGGAAGAATAGTATATGGAATGAAAAAAGCAAAATCCAAAAATCCATTATTTTTACTGGATGAAATAGATAAAATGAGCAATGATTTTAGAGGTGATCCTGCAGATGCTCTTTTAGAGGTACTGGATGATGAACAAAATAGTACTTTTAGAGATCACTATTTAGAGTTAGATTTTGATTTGTCTAATGTATTGTTTATTACTACAGCCAATAGGTTGGATACCATACCAAGACCTTTATTAGATAGAATGGAAGTTATCGAAGTTTCAGGGTATACTTCAGAAGAAAAATACCATATAGCTAAGAAACATCTTATTCAGAAAGCTTTAGAAGAACACAATATAAAGGATAAAAGAATAATTTTTTCTGATTCAGCTATATATAAAGTTATAGAAAATTATACAAGAGAATCAGGAGTAAGGGAATTAGAAAGAAAAATTTCAGCTCTAGTAAGAAAAGCTATAACTGAAATGTTAGAAAAAGATAAAGAAAAAATAAATATAACGTCTGTTATAGTAAGTAAATACCTAGGGCCAGCAATATATACATATGATACTGCTGAAAAGGAAGACAAAATAGGTGTTGTTAAAGGATTAGCATGGACTGGTTATGGTGGTGATACACTACCTATAGAAGTAAGTGTTATGGAGGGAAATGGAAAACTACAATTAACAGGTCAATTAGGAGATGTCATGGTAGAATCGGCTAAAACAGCATACAGCTACGTAAGAGCCAATGCAGCTCAATATGGTATAGATAGCAATTTTTATAAATCTAAGGATATGCATATACATGTTCCTGAGGGAGCTGTACCTAAAGATGGACCATCTGCAGGTATAACTATGGCTACAGCTATTGTATCAGCATTAAGTGGAAAAAAAGTAAAACATAATGTAGCTATGACAGGTGAAATAACCTTAACCGGAAGGGTTTTACCTATTGGAGGATTAAAGGAAAAAAGTTTGGCTGCATACAGAGCAGGGATTGATACTATAATAATACCTAAAGAAAACGAAAAAGATGTAAATAAAATTCCTAAAAGTGTCCAGAAAAAATTAAAATTTATTGCAGTAGATAAAATACAGCAGGTTATAGAAAATGCCTTGGTTGGAGAGATGAATAATGGAAATTAAAAAAGCGGAATTTATAATATCAGCAGTAAAAAGAGAGCAATATCCTGATGACAATTTACCAGAAGTAGCTTTTGTGGGAAGATCTAATGCTGGAAAATCATCACTTATAAACACTATAACAAATAGAAAAAAATTAGCTAAAACGAGTAGTACGCCAGGGAAAACGAGATTAGTAAACTTTTTTTTAATAAATGAAGATATATATTTTGTAGACTTACCTGGTTATGGATATGCCAAAGTTTCCAAGAAGGAAAAAGAAAGCTGGGTAAAGGTAATAGAAACTTACTTAGTGGATAGGGAACCTTTAGGAAAAGTTGTTTTATTAGTAGATTGCAGACATAAACCTACAGGAGATGATGTTATGATGTATAATTGGATTAAACATTATAATTACAAACCTATAGTAGTGGCAACTAAAGCTGATAAAATTAGCAATAATGAACTATTTAAAAATCTGAAAGTTATAAGGGAAACTTTAGGTATGGATAAGGATGAACAAATAGTTAAATTTTCTTCATTAAAAAAGGTTGGTGTTGAGGAACTTATAAATGCCATATACGAATAAATAAATTAATTTTAAAACACACAGTAAATGAATTATTTTTGCTGTGTGTTTTTTTATTTAAATTAGGTACATGAAAATAAATAACAAGTCAAAGATGCTAGTATATTTTGCTCCAGACAAAAAAACAGGTTCCGTTGTTATAGAGACTATGGACGGGTTAGGTTGACGCAGTATGAAAGTAGATTAGCATACTGACTTATTATTTATTTGAATGTGCCTTAAGTTTTATAAAGCTATAAATTTAATATTTGTGTTTAAGTAATAATAATTTAGTGTCATATTAAAACAAATTGAATAGTATATAGTATGAAACAAAAGATGTAAAGTAATAAATTCGTAGTGAAAGGAGGAGTATGCTTGGACTTTAATAAGGTATTTGAGCAAATGTTCAGCGAAAATGGTGATAACAAAGGATTTAATCCAATGAATTATGCAGATATACTAGGCAGCATGGGAAGCGGTAGTGGAAGTGGTAAATGGTTGTTAATATTACTGTTATTGCTCCTATGCTGCTGTGGTGGTTCGGGATTTGGTAACTTTGGAGGCTGTGGACAATGTAACAATAGGTGCTTTGATTTATGTTGTAGGCGTAAAAAACACTGTTGTAAAAAATTTAGAAAATACGAATGCTATTTAGATCCTTGTAGCTGTAATGCTGGTTGTGGTGGTTTAGGTGGTTTCGGAGGCTGTGGTTCGGGATGTAGCTGGATATGGGTAATAATCTTTATAGTAATAATATGCAGCTTGAGAGGTAAACCAGGAAAAGATAGTAGAACATGCTCCAGTAATGTGATTAATGTAGATACCGCAGAATAAAAATAATAAACAAAAATACCATTGCCCAAGAAAGGGGGGTTGATTATGTCAAGAAAAAGATGTTGCTGTGATTCATCAGCATGTGGTTGTGGATGTGGTTGTGGAAAACAAACATGCTTTGGGAATATATGTAATCCTTTCTGTTTAGTAGTGCTATTAATAGCGCTTAGAAAAGGAGAGGTAATACAATCCCAATCCACAATTGAAGCTTTATTCTTCTTGTTCTTACTTTTATGCTGCTGCAATAACGGTAGCTTTGGAGGATTTGGAAGTCAAAGACGTGATTGCTGCTGCTAGTAAAAGTAATGGGAGGGAGTACGTCCCTCCCTAGTGTAAAAAGGGGTGATATGGTGTCTAAGAAAAAACATAAAAATAGAGAAAGGGAAATGAGAGAAGAAAACAATTTTAACAATAATTCATATAATAATCAAAATCCGTACGGCGGTTTTGATAATTCTCCATTAGCCCAAATATCAAGAATGATAGGTAATATAGATATGAATGCATTAGCGCAGTTACTGGCTAATTTTAACATACAAGAAAACGATTATAAAGGGGATAAAGTAAACAATTATGAAAGTGAAAAGAAAAAAAGTAAAATGACAGAAAAAAATAGAGGAGAGCAGAAAAACATAAGTAAAGAAGAGAATACAGTAGATGAAAATGAAGATGTAAATGAACAATATAATAAAATAAACAATACAGAAAGCATAAATAATGTAGAAATTGTAGATGAACCAGTAATTATAGATAATATAAAAGCTATAAATATAGATAATGAAGTTGATAATGATAAAAGAGAAGAAATAATAAAATTATTAATGTGTTTAAGAAATTTATGTGATGACAAAATTAAGGAAGAAATAAATAGACTTATTCAAATATATTCTTGTAATTAATACCTATAGTTTATCAAAGTAAATAAATTTATCGATATAATGTATAAATTTTATTATATGTGGAAATATTATTAATGTAATCAAATTAATATTTGATTTACAAACTATAAATTTTAAGTTGTTTTATGCCCCAAACCCCCCATCCCCCTTGGACCGCATTAGCGGTCCATTTTACTTTAAGGGAGATGAGGATAATTTAGTGATTTTATAATAAAATTCTTTATTTTTATCCTCTGAAGGCTTTAATGTTAAAACAAAGGTATAGTTTTTTATGTCATTAGAATCTTTTAAATTTCCTTTGAAGTTTAAAGTCCAATATATTTCTCCAGGCTCACCATTTTTAGTATATTTAGAATCTTTAAAGAATCCATCTTGAAAAGATAACTTAGAAGTTTTTGAATTAAATCCGCATACAAATTCATCAATTTCTTTTAGGGAAGATTCACTAAAAACCATATTTTTCAAAGAATCTTTAAAAGAATCTTTATCCTTAGGCATAGAAGATAAAAAATTTACGAACTCTCCTATGGTATCTCTTCCAAAAAAATTCTCTTCACATTTATAATTGAATTTTTTTAGTTCCTTTCCAACTAGTATATAATTATCAAAGTTTATTTTACCATCTTTGTAGCTTCCAGATATAAATTTTGGTGTTCTAGTATTTGAGAAGTCCACAAAACCTAATATATTATTATAACTGCAAAATACATCCTTGAAAATTTCCCTATTCCAAAGAAAAACATGTTGTATAGCCTTGTCATTTTTACATGATTGAATAAATATTTCAGGTGTATTATCCCTATTTATGTCCTTTAAGGTAAGGCGCATTGGCCAGTATTCATAATAGTCTCCTAAAGTATCTAATTTTTTTTCTGGCTCTAAAAAAATGCTTTTATTATCTTTTGTACTTACTTGAAGATAATATTTATTATTTTTTGTTTTAACATACAGCAAATCTTCTTCTCCATCTCCAGTTAAATCAGTTTTAAATATTTTATCTCTGGACATAATATTGAAAGTAGACAGGGAATTTTTTTTCTTCCCTATGGTTATAAAAAAAAGGCAGAGTAAAAGGACTATTAATACACTAATTACCAAGTATATATGTTTTTTCTTTAAAAATATTACTTTTAACTTCATATAATTCACCCCCATTAAAGTATATGCATGAATAATATAATTAATTAATTACATAAACTAATTTTAATAAAATCCTTTGAAATGGAGTGAAGTGTTTTATGAAAAACATAAAAAAAATATTAATTAGCATTTTAATATGTTCTATATGTTTTAGTTTTATTGGATGCAGTAAAGGGAAAAAAAATAAAGTAGAAGAAAAAGGTGGATTAAAAGAGATAAATATTTGTACGAATTTAGAAGATAGGGATAATTTGTATTTAATAAATTACATAAAAAACCAATATGAAAGCATAAATACAAAATATAGAGTTAATATTACTAATTTTACAGAATTCAATGAAATTACAGCTATATTGAACGAGAAAAAAGTTGATTTAATATTCTCAGATAGAAATAATATGATACAACTAGCAGATAAGGGGTTTGTTGGTGAACTATCTTTAATAATAAAAGAAGAAAAAATAAAAGAGAGATATTATGAGGTATTAAGTAATTATGGAACACATAATAATGGAATATACGGAGTAGGTATACTACCATTTTCAGTTGAAATGTTGTATAATGGGAATGTTGCAGATAAGATGAAACTTTCTTACCCTAAGGATATCAATGATATATTCAGTTTATTTAAGCAGCTAAACAGTAAAGGAATGGAGGTTCCAGTGATTTTACCTGAAGACATTGAAATTAATGAAGTTTTATTTTCTACAATATTTAGTAATATAGCTCTTGAAAATAATATAGACGAGTTTTATGGAAGTTCTGATAAATACTACAAAGATTCAAAGGATATACAGAAAGTTTTTCAATATATAAATTATCTACAAAAAAACAATATATTGAATAATAAAACTTTTAAAAGAGTGTCCTCAGATAATTTGAAAGAAATACAGGGAAAGGAATATCCATTAATTATAGCTGCCTACAATGGAAAAGGTTTGAATAAATTTGAAGAAATTTATAAATATGAATTATTAGATTTAAGCAAAAATAATTTTAGAAACATTATTATAGTTGAGCCAATAGTTTGTGTAAATACTGCCAGTGTAGATAAGGAAGAAGTGAGAAATTTTATAAAGTTTATATATACTGAAGACTTGCAAAAGAAATTATCGCAGCAAGGGTTCTACATAGGAAATATGGAATTAAGTAAAAAAGTTACTGAAGGTACTGAAAAGGTATTCTTAGAACACATAAAGTATAGTAATAGAAGAAACATGCTAATAAATAACAGCATTCCAAAAGAAATTAATAAGGGTATAGAAAAAATAATAACTGAAATTTTAAATGGACATTATACGGGTGAAGAGTGGAAGAAAGTTGTAAAGAGTACATATAAATAAAAAGCATAAGTAGTAAATCTACTTATGCTTGCAATCAGGACATAGTCCGTAGAAATAAATTTTATTGGAAAGTACTGAATAATTTGTGTATTCTTTAATATCTTCGTTCAATTTAGAAAAAGATAGATTCTCAATGTCATCTACTCTACCACAGTTTAGGCATTGTATGTGAGGATGAGAATTTACGTTTCCATCGTATCGGAAACTTCCTTCACCCACATTTATTTCTTGTATTAAATTTACTTCAACTAAAGTTTTTAAAGCTTTATAAACTGTAGCAAGACTCATGGTAGGATAGTCCTTTTGTAAAGCTTTATAAATTGTCTCTGCAGAAGGGTGCTCTTTAGTTGATTTTAGATATTTGTAAACTGCTATTCTTTGAGGAGTCAGTTTTAGACTCTTTTCCTTAAAAACAGATGTAATATTATTCATAATCACCATTCCTTATTTTTAAACTACTTATATTATATAATAAAAATTATTATCTGTAAAGCTAGGGTAAATAATATAACTTTCTTTATTATATGGACATTTTGATAGAGAATCTATTTTAGATAAAAGTAAGATATAAAAGTGTAGCTACGTTCTTAAATAACAATTTCTTAGTTTTAGATGTACCAAAAGCTTCATCTAAGACTAAGAAATTTGTTTATAAAGAAATTTAATATTGTTATACTATTGAAAATAAAACAATATTAATATAGTAAATACAATTTAGTGGTTTAGCAATTATAGGAAGGAGGATTTGTTGGCTTGTACATTATGCCAACAATTATATATTGAGTCGGACATATATTATAGATACAAATGTGCTTTTATATTCTCCAGAATCTATATTAAATTTCCAAAGCGGTGATGTGGTAATACCGGAAGTAGTACTGGAAGAGTTAGATAATTTTAAAAGAAACAATGGAGAAATAGGTTATAATGCTAGGCATGTAGCTAAATTAATAGAACAGCTTAGAAAGGACGGAAATTTAGTTGACGGAATTATATTATCAAGTGGTAGAAAATTGAGAGTGGAAACGAATTACTATGAAATAGGAATACCAAAGTCTTGGGATAAAAATAAACCTGATAATAGAATAATTCAAATCTGCAAAGGATTAAAGGAAAAAGGTGAAGACGTGTATTTAGTTACCATGGATATTATGCAGAGAATAAAGTGTGATGCTTTGGGAATTCAAGTTGGTGATTTCTCGGATAATATCCACAGCAGCTATAGTACAAACTATACTGGAAGGACAGAATTGTATGCTTCTGAAGAAAATGTAAATGAGTTTTATATAAGAAAATGTATTGATTTAAAAGAATTGTTTTGTTACTGTGAAGAAAAAGAGGAGTATATCCGTCCTAATTTAATAGTAAATGAATTTATATTGATTAGAGCTATAGAAAATCCTAGAAAAACTGCATTAGGAAGATATGATGGCAAGAGAGTTGTTCCTTTAATATATAGCAATATAAGGCCTCTTAATATATCACCTAGAAATATAGGACAAAAATTTATGCAAGAAGCTCTCTTTATGGAATGTGATGAAGCGCCGTTAGTTATAATAAAGGGACCTGCTGGCACAGCTAAAACATTATTTTCTCTAGCTATAGGACTCTACAAAGTGTTAGAAACGAATTCTAGGGAATACAGGAGGATTTTAGTTTGTAGAGCTAATGTAACTATGGATGAGGAAATTGGATTTCTACCTGGATCGGAGCAAGACAAAATATTGCCTTTTATGAGACCAGTGTATGATAATCTGGAGGTTTTAGTGAATTCCTATTATAAATGTAAGGAGGAAGATGAGCTCAATGATAAAATAAGAGAGTTTTTTGATAAAAGAATTATAACTACTGAGGCAGTAGCATACTTAAGAGGTAGGTCTATATATAAAAACTGGGTAATCATTGATGAGGCACAAAACCTTTCTCCTAAACAAATTAAAGCTATAATTACTAGAATTGGAAAGGGTACTAAACTAATACTTATAGGAGATCCAGAACAAATAGATCAACCGTCTTTAGACTTTAAATTCAATGGATTGTGTTATGCTTCAGAGAAAATGAAGGGCAGCAACCTTTGTTATCAGCTTACCTTAAATTATGAAGAATGTGAAAGATCTTCTTTAGCATATGAAGGAGCTAAAAGATTATAAAATATTTTAATCATACATTATTAAAAATAATATAATATTAATTATTACGCCCAATTTTTAGTGTCTAATTGCCAGTTGCTAGTGAATAAACAGTATAGTAATTTGGTGATTAGACATTATTTATTGGGAAATAATATGTTAACTAAAAATTAAAAAAATTTATATTACTATAGGCATGTGGAATATGTTGTAATGAATATATACTTGTGATATATTTTACTTTATACTTGTATAGTTTAAGAAAGGTGATAAATTTGAAAAGAAATAAGAAAATCACTAAAATTTTAGCTTTCTTAGTTTTTCAAGTGGTATTTATATTTATAACCATTCCATTTTTTATATTTTGGGGTCCATTTGAAAATATTAAAAAAACTATGGTAGGGGCTTCAATGACTACTTTAAGTCATCAATATATAGCAAAAAAAATTTTATCACAAGATCGTATAGATGAAATTTTAAGTGAAAATAAATTTGATATAAAAAAGCAAAAGAACTTGGAAGAAATAAAAAATAATATAAAAAATAGAATTAAAAAAACAAGTATAGAGAAATATTCTATCAGCAGTAAAAGATTTAAGGGATATGTGCTAATTATAGATGATCCTAGTAAAATAAAAGTGGGGTATAGTGGTAAAATTGGATTAGAAGGAGAAACTACAAGTAAGATAGCAGAAAGAAATAAAGCTATAGCAGCTGTAAATGGTGGAGCTTTTGCTTACAACGAGCAGGAAGAATCATGGGTTAGTTCAGGTGCAAAACCTATGGGTATTTTAATATCCAATGGAAGGAATATCTGTAAAAGTGTAGGAAGAGACTCTCAAATGTATGTTATGGCTTTCACGGAAGATGGAGTGCTATTAGTGGGAAACTATAATTTTAAGGAATTAGAGAGTTTAAAGGTAAGAGATGCCATATCTTTTGGGCCTCCAATAGTTATTGATGGAAAGGGTACTGTAGTCAAAGGAGATGGTGGATGGGGTATTGCTCCAAGGACAGCTATAGGTCAGAGAAAAGATGGAAGTATAATTTTATTGGTTATAGATGGAAGACAACCTAGTAGTTATGGAGCTAGTTTAAAGGATTTACAGGACATAATGATTCAGTTTGCCGCTTATAATGCCACTAATTTAGATGGAGGATCATCTTCCACTATGTACTATAAAGGAGATATACTAAATAATCCTTCAGACCCTTTAGGTGAAAGAACGGTTCCTTCTATTGTGTATGTAGAAAAATAATATTATGATTAACCCACAATAAGGTACAATGTGGTGAAATTATGAAATTTTATAATTAAAGTAACTTAATACTTTTTGTGGGATAATCATATTATATTGTTGCTAAATAAATGATAAGGTGATTTTATGAAAAAATTTCAAAAGGTTCTATTATGGGTTATAATAGGTGTATTTATAGAAACATCTTTGCTTTGGTATTTAGATAAATACATATTAGATAATAACATTAATGTTAAAATAACAAAGTTAATATATAAAGAAAAAGAAGAAAATTATAATACAAAAGCTAGTATACCTTTAGAGACAAAAAATATAAAGATATCTCATGAAGGTAGCTATATTAGCTATTTAACAGAAGAAAAACTGAATATAATACATGTAGAAAAAGGTGTAAACGAAAGTTTACCAATAAGTGAAAAAAGCACAATATTGGATTATACATGGGTGGAAAATAGGGATAGAATGTTGATATTAGAAGCGCAAAAAGAAAAAAATTCTAATAGAATTAATATATCCTACTATGATGTAAAAAAGCATGAAAAAGAAGAAATAGCACATTTAGCTTGGTCAAATAATCAAGGAATTACTGGAAACATACTTGTATCTCCAGTAATAGAAATGATATATGTAAATATTGTAGAGGATGAAAAATCTAAGGTATATATGGTGGATTTAATGAAAAATGTAAAGGAAGTAGATTTAGGTGAAACTCATATAGGAAATATGCTTGTGACTAAAGAAAATATACTTTTATATGAGAACCTAGAGGATTCTGTACTAATGCAATATAATAAGGGGGAATGTAAAGACATATGTAAATTAGCTAGTGGTAGGCTGTGGAATTTGGATGATAGAGGAAATATTTATTTCTATGCAATGGGAAATTCAAGGATTAGTGATATATTATATATTGATAATGCAAGTAATTTGAATAACATGAAGAATAAAAATTTTAAGAAGATAAGTTTAGACAAGGAATATAGTTTAAGTAGTATTTATGTAAAAGCCAATGGGGAAGTTTATGTAGAAGATGGAAAGCATAACTTAGTTAAAGGGTATAATTCTGATAAAGTATTTAAATACAAAGGAAGTTTTATTGGATTTTATAAATATGGTTTCCTTTATAAAAATCAGAGTGGAGATATTAAAAGAGAAGAAATAAAATAATTATTAATTACTATTGATTTATAAGCCCCTAATTTCTGGGCATCAAGTCTAGACAGCAAATTATAATTATCTAAATGGTAATTGGAGACTAGGGGTTGAAGATTAGAAAACTTTAGTGCGTAAATAAATTTTTAATATTTTAGGGGGAGAGAAGTTTGTTCAGTAGAGAATATATATTAGAAAAAATATTAATTATTCCAGCTATATTAGTAGCATTTACCGTGCATGAATATGCTCATGCAAAGATAGCAGATAAACTAGGTGATAAAACACCTAGATTTCAAGGAAGACTCACATTAAATCCTATTAATCACATAGACCCAATAGGATTTATCATGATACTGATTTTAGGATTTGGATGGGCAAAACCTGTTGAAACTAATCCTAGAGCTTTTAAAAATTATTATAAAGATGATTTAAAAGTATCCATAGCAGGCCCTATTTCAAATTTATTAGCAGCATTGATTTTTGTATTGATTTATGGTTTTATAGCTAATCATATTTTTATTGGGGATTTTGGACGAAAAGTCAATACCATAATGTTCCTTATACTTTACATATTGCGAGGAGTAGTAGAAATTAATGTACTTCTATTTTTATTTAATTTATTGCCTATACCAGGACTAGATGGATTTCATGTTTTAAAAGATTTATTCCACAAGTTTTTTTATAAATTTTCAGATGTAATTTATGGTTATCAAATGGTGATACTTGTTTTATTTATAGTCCCATTGCCAGGATTAAGAATTTCTATAGCTTCTTTAATAATAGGCTTTCCTTATAGAGCTATAGTTAGTTTTTTCTTTAAAATAGCAAGTTTCATTTAGTAGAAAAATATTCATACAATAGCTATAATATCTTCAGATGGATTTTCAATGGCAGTAAATAGGTTCGGAAGTATCAACATACTTTTAGTAGAAGCAGAGAAGATTAACTCTTTGCTTCTTATTTTTGGATTTTTTATTGTTTTATACAACTTTTCTATGTTAAAATTATAGACGTATGTTATGTATATAGGAGGAAGAACATGAGACTAAGGAAAAAATGGTGGGCAAGACCTGAATTAGAGAAAAGTGAAGCATTCATTTCAGATGCTAAAGAATTAAAAGGAAGATGGCATGAAGAATTTAGAAATGATAATGATATATATTTAGAATTAGGATGTGGAAGAGGTGGATTTGTATCTAAAGCAGCTTTGAAACATCTAGATAAAAATTTTGTAGCAGTGGATCTTAAAGATGAAGTTTTAATATATGTGCTTAGAAGACTTCAAGAAGAGGAAATTACAAATGTAAGAATAACAGCTATGAATATAATGGGAATATCTGATGTATTTCAAAAGGGAGAAATTAAAAGAATATTTATAAATTTTTGTAATCCATGGCCTAAGGAAAGACATAAAAAGAGAAGGCTTACTCATACAAAATTTTTAGAATACTATAAACAGTTTATAGAAAAAGGGTGCCAAATATGGTTTAAAACTGATGATGATGAATTGTTTGAGGAATCTTTGGAGTATTTTAAGGAAAGTGGATTTAGTTTTAAATATTTAACTAGAGATTTACATAATGAAAATTTTAATGATAATATAGTTACTGAATATGAATCTAAATTCGTAGAGCAAGGAATAAAAATAAAGTTTTTAATAGCGGAATTAAATTAATAAAAGATATATATGCAAGGCTATACCTGAAATGGTAAGGTCTTGCAACTTTTTTTATTATGTTATTTTATTTTTTTATATAAGAATTAAAATTCACGAACTATTTACTGAAATAAAAGAAATATGTTAGTATTATTAAGAAAGGTACATATGGATGGGGGATTGAAAATGTCATTATTAAAAAGTACAATAAAGGAAATTAAGCCATTAAAAGAAGAGGCTATAAAAAAAGCGTGGGATAGAATAGATAATTTAACCAAACCTATTGGAAGTTTGGGAAGGCTTGAAGAAATAGCTGCTCAAATGGCAGGTATTACGGGAGAAGTTTTTCCTAAGATAAAAAATAAAAATATAATAATAATGTGTTCGGATAATGGAGTTGTAGAGGAGAATGTAAGTAATAATTCTCAAAAGATAACAAGTATAGTTACAAATAATTTTACTAGAGATATAACTGGGGTTCATGTTCTTTCTAAGTTCACTAACACAGATATGACGGTGGTAGATATAGGTGTAAATTGTGATTTCCATAATAATTTAATAATAGATAAAAAAATTTCTTATGGTACAAAAAACATGGCTAAGGAACCTGCTATGACAAGAGAACAAGCCATAAGAGCGGTAGAAATTGGTATAGAAATGGTAGATAACCTAGTAGAAGAAGGAGTAAATTTATTTGGTACAGGAGAAATGGGAGTGGGAAATACCACTACTAGTGCAGCAGTTTTAAGTGTGCTTTGTGATTTAGAGCCAGAAATTACTGCAGGAAAGGGTTCTGGTATAACAGATACACAATTAATGTGTAAAAGAGAGGCCATTAGAAAGGCTATAGAAGTAAACAAGCCAGATAAAAGTGATGTTATAGATGTATTATCTAAAGTTGGTGGGTATGACATTGCAGGGCTTTGTGGCTGTTTTTTAGGAGCAGCTAAAAATAGAGTGCCCATTGTGATAGATGGATTTATAGCGTCGGCAGCTGCTTTGTGTGCTTGTAGATTAAATCCTTTATGCAAAAATTATATATTTTCATCACATTTATCAGCAGAACCAGCTGCCATACACATGTTAAAAGAAATAGGAGTAGAACCATTATTGAATTTAAAAATGAGATTGGGAGAAGGATCTGGATGCCCTTTGGCTTTTAATATAATAGAAGCTGCAATTTATACTATGGAAAACATGGGAACTTTTGAAGATGCAGCACTAGATGTTAATGAATATATAGATATAAGAGAAAAATAAACATAAGGTAAGAAGTAAAAGTGAAAAGGTGAGAACTAATAGGTAAAAAGTAAAAACTATTGAAAAAATTCAGTAAAGCTGAATTTTCACTACAACTATTACTTCTTACTTCTTAGCTATTACCTATTATAACTGCGAAAATTGAACTAATAAATTTTAAACCCTAGTGTAAGATTATAATTGAAGATTAAAAAAGAGATGAGGTTTTATGGAGAAATGAATATATACTTAGTACGGCATGGGGAAACTGCTGAAAATGCAAAAGGAACCTATTATGGCAGTATGAATGTAGGGTTAAATAAAAAAGGAATTGCCCAAATAGAAACTTTATCAAAATTCTTTAATAATGTGAATATAGATAAGGTTTATATAAGTGATACTAAAAGGGCATATGAAACAGCAAAAATTATATTAAGCGAAAAGTCCATGCCGCTATTTAGGGATGAGAGATTAAAAGAAACCAGTTTTGGCGATTTTGAGGGGAAAACTTTTGAAGAACTATCTAAAGATTATCCAAAGGAGTGCCAATTGTGGGTGAAAGATTGGAAAAACTTTAGACCGCCTAATGGAGAAACCTATATGGAGATGTATGAAAGGGTTTCTAATTTTATGGATGAATTAAAAGAAATGAGCTACGATAATGTGCTGGTTGTAACCCATTCAGGAGTTATTAAGGCAATTTTATGCTATGTAATGGATGGCAACATGGATTTGTTTTGGAAGTTTGCTTGTTCAAATGGAGATAGAGTTTTGATTAAATATGAATATGGAAATCTTTATTTGGATTCCATAACACACGCTTTATTAGTTGACTAGTTTGCTAGTGAAATAAAAGAAGTTCAATTTAAAATTCAGTACAAAATATTTTTGAAGTTTTTGTAAGAAAAGTTCGATGGGCACATTAGTGATTACGAGAGAAATAATTTAGCACTAGAATTATAGCATATAGGAAGGGGAGACTTTTAAAGTGAGTAAAGTTGTTTTAGTTACTGGTGGAAGTAGAAGTGGGAAAAGTAGTTTTGCAGAGAATTTGTTGAAGGATACAAATGATGTGCTTTATATAGCTACGGCAATAATTACAGATGGAGAGATGAAGGATAGAATCAAAAAACATAGGGAAAGCAGAAATGCAAAATGGCAAACCTATGAGGGATTTAAGGATTTAGACAAAGTTGTAGAGAAATGTACCCATAAAAACATAATGCTAGATTGTGTTACTGTTATGATAACTAATTTAATGTTTGAAGAACACAAGGACTTTGATAGTATGTCCATGGAAGAAGTGGATGAGCTATTGATATACATAAAAGATCAATTTGGAAAGTTTATAGATAAAGCCAAGGAGAAAGATATAAATCTAGTTATGGTAACTAACGAAGTGGGAAGTGGTTTGGTGCCGGAGTATAAGTTGAGTAGAATTTTTAGAGATATTGCAGGGTTTACCAATCAATTTATAGCTAGAAAAAGTCACGAAGTTTATTTTACGGCCTGTGGACTGCCACTAAAACTAAAATAATTAATAATAAATATTATGATTAAACCACAAAAAGGTCAATGCGGTGGAATTATGAAATTTCATAATTCAAGTAATGTAATGCTTTTTGTGAGATAATCATATTATACTTGCGAAATAAAAGTTTACTAAAAGATAATTTTACAATTTAAATAATTGGAGATGAGTATAGTGAAGGAATTCTTTAATAATTTTCTACTTTTTGTACAGTTTTTAACAAGAATACCTATAAATAAAAATTTGCCTTGTGAAATGGACAATTTTAAAAATGGAATAATATTTTTCCCTGTAATTGGACTTATAATTGGCGGCGTTCAATGGATAGTGGTATATGTTTTTAGTAGAATTTTGCCTGTAAATATAGTGGCAGTTTTTGCAATAATAGCAGCACTTCTAATAACAGGAGCTCTCCATGTAGATGGATGGGGAGATGTGTTTGATGGTTTTTTTTCCTTTAAAGGAGGAAAAGAAAAAATAATAGAGGTAATGAAGGACAGTAGAATTGGAACTTATTCATGTATAGCTATAATTTGCAATTTTATTTTAAAGTATGCAGGAATATCAAATTTAATTACTGGGGGCTTTAGTTTATGGATTATAGCGGTTCCTGTAATGGCAAAGTGTTGTGTGGTATTTATATGCTACATTGGGAATACTGCAAAAAAAACTGGTTCGGGAAATGTATTTATAGGAAATGTAGAGCTCATAGGAGTAATAGTATCCTCTTTAATAGGAATGATTATAATAGTACCTATAGTAGGGGCAGGAAACTTTTTAATAATTGCTATAGTAGATATATTGTTAACTTTACTAATAAATATATTTTGTAAACATTATATAGGTGGTCACACTGGAGATACTTTAGGATTTACTAGTGAAGCTATAGAGATAGTTACTTTAATAGTTATGTCTTCTATTGTTTTTAATATGTAAATAAAACTATAGTTATTACAAGAGGGAGTGTTTTAATGAAAAAGTCATATGTCCATGTATATACAGGAAATGGTAAAGGTAAAACTACAGCAGCTATAGGACTTGCAATTAGAGCGGCTATGTCAGGAAAAAATGTTTATATTGGACAGTTTATAAAAGGAATGAAATACAATGAGTGTAAGGTAGTAGAATATATACCTAATATAATCATAGAGCAATTAGGCAGAGAGTGTTTTATAAATAGAGAGCCGCAGGAAGAAGACATATTAGCTGCAAAAGAAGCCTGGAGGAAATGTAAGCAAATTCTTAATTCAAGGGAGTATTCTTTGGTTATATTAGATGAAATAACTATAGCATTTTACTATAATTTAGTAGATGTAAAAGATGTAGTGGATGCAGTAAAAAATAGAAATGACCAAATAGAAGTGGTGATAACAGGTAGGTATGCTCCAGAAGAAATTATAGAAATGGCAGACTTAGTTACGGAAATGAAAGAAATAAAACATTACTATACACAAGGAGTACTTTCTAGAGATGGTATAGATAAATGATTGAAAGTAAGGGAGTTGATACAGTGAGTTTAGGTGGTAAAATAGCAGTAGTTACAGGAGCTTCTAGAGGTATAGGTAGAAGTATTGCTGTAGAACTTGCTAAAAGAGGAGCAAATGTTATAGTAAATTATAAAGAAGACCAAAACGGGGCAGAGAAAACGGTAAAATTAATTAATGAAAATGGTGGAAGAGGTTTTTTGTATAAAGGCGATGTAAGCAACTATTATTTCTGTAAAAGCATGATGGAAGATATAATAAATAGGTTTTCTAAAATAGATATATTAGTTAACAATGCAGGTATATCAAAAGTTGGTTTATTCATGGACCTAAAAGAGAAAGACTTTGATGACATAATGAATGTAAACTTTAAAGGAGTATTTAACTGTTGTCATGCGGTGGTGGAGCACATGATAAGTAGGAAAAAAGGTAATATTGTTAATATTTCATCCATATGGGGCAATGTAGGAGCTTCTTGTGAAGTTATATATTCAGCATCTAAGGGAGCGGTAAACTCTTTTACGAAGGCTTTAGCTAAAGAATTAGCGCCTTCTTGCATTAGAGTTAATGCTGTATCACCAGGAGTCATAGATACGGAAATGAATAAATGTTTTTCTGCAGAAGAAAAAAAAGCTTTGATTGAAGAAATACCTATGATGAGAATGGGACAAGGAGAAGATATAGGAAAGGTAGTAGGATTTTTATGTGATGAATCTTCAGGATATATAACTGGACAAATAATAACAGTGGATGGAGGTTTCTTATAATATGATTTAACCACAAAAAGGTACAATGTAGTGGATTTATGGGATTTCTCCTCCATGCCTAGCATAAGAGCCCGGAACAATAAATTAAATTTAAATAGTTCCTTCGCTTCTTATGCAAGGCATTCCAGAGAGATTTCATAATTTAGGTAATGTAATTCTTATTGTGGGATAATCATTTTATAAAAATACTTTTTTATAGAATGGTTTCAAGTATAAAGATCAATGACATATAGTAAATGTTAAAATATTTAAAAAAATGTAATTTATAAAGGGATTTTTTAATATAATATAGAACATTAATAATATATTGCATTGATTGGTTGGTGATTTTAAATGTATTGTGATATTCATGATATAAACAAATTGCACCAGGAAACTGACAGTAAAAATATATCCTATGAAAATAATAAGAAACTTATATACCTTTATAAAGCTAATGGAGATATGAAGGCAAAAGAAAAATTAATATTGAACAATATAAATTTAGTAAGAAAAATAGCTTTTAAAAAATCCAAGATATCATCTTTTACCTATGAAGATTTGATTCAAGAGGGAGTAATAGGTCTTATAAAGGGTATAGAAAAATTTGATATTAATAAAGGTACGGAGTTCTCTACTTATGTTTATTATTGGATAAATCAACACATAGATAGGGCCATATACGATAAAGGTTTTTTAGTAAGACTTCCTGTTCACGTAATTGAAAAGATAAATAAAATAAATAGAATAGAAAAAAGTCAACTGTGTAGCTATGGATATATAAAAAAAGAGTTTATATGTAGCAAATTGAATATTTCATTAGAGGAATATGAAGAGATGAAGGAGTTTGAGGATAAAATAAAGTGGATAGTTTCATTAAATCAAAGTGCTAGTTCTGAAGATGGAAGTGATGAAGGAGAGCTTTTAGATATAATCCCCTCATACTATAGTTTAAATAGTTATGTATATGATGATTTTAATGTAGAAGATAAAGTTTATAGAAATTTGCTAAGAAAAGATATAGAAAGAGTACTTCAAACTTTATCACCGAGAGAAGAAAAAATAATAAGGGATAGATTTGGATTATATGAAAGGGAGCCTAAAACTTTAGAAGAAATAGGAAAGTATTACAAAATAACTAGAGAGAGAATAAGACAGATAGAGGCTAAAGCCATAAGAAAATTAAGGCATCCTACTAGGGCAAGAGCATTAAAAGACTATATTATATCATAAAATAAATAATTGTAATTTAGTTTTATGAAATATATAGAGGATGTGGTAAAATATATTTAATAAATTCATATTAAGGGGGATTGTATATGGGGATATTACTGGGTATAATTTTAACTTTAATAGTACTAGTACTTGTGGCGGCTATATTGGGAGCTGTGGTCTTACCAATAGTTGCAGTTGTATTTGTAGTTGGTATAATTTTAGCTATAATTTCTGCAGTATTTAAATTTGTATTTGGAGTACCTTTTTTAGTGGCTATTCTTATAATAGCAATAATATATTATTTTATTAAGAAATAGAGTTTTGTATTTTAATTAAATAAAGATACTATAAAATGCGGGTTTAAGGAATACTTACCGCTTTTTATATTTTATTTACCTTTTTAGAATTTGGAGGAATTATCACATGGATAATAGGGATATAATAAAAGTTTCAGTAAGAGATTTAGTAGAATTTTTATATAGAAGAGGAGACTTGGTATCTAGTTTTAAAGGAGTATCTAGAAATATAGATGCAATAAAAATTCATCAAAAAATTCAAAAAAAAGGTGGAGAAAATTATAATAAGGAATTTTACCTATGTCATACTTCAGATGTAAATGATATAAAAATAGAGGTAAGTGGAAGAGCGGATGGTGTAATAATTTTAGAAAATGAAGTTATAATAGATGAAATAAAAACTACCACAAGACCTTTAGAAGAGATATATGAGGAATTTAATTTGGCTCATTGGGCGCAGGCTCAATGTTATGGATATATATACTCAGAGGAGAATTCCTTAAGTAATATAAAGGTCCAACTCACATATTATTCTTTTGTAGATGAGGATATAAAAACATTTATAAAAGAGTTTTCTTTTGAAGAATTAAAGAATTTTTTTAATCAAATGCTAAATAGATATATAAAGTATGCAAAGATGAGACAAAGTTGGAGAAGTGTTAGAGATAATTCTATAAAAGACTTTAAATTCCCATTTAGTAATTATAGAAAGGGTCAGAGAGAATTTGCTATAGGGGTATATAAAACCCTAAAGAAGGGAAAAAAATTGTTTGCAGAGGCTCCAACGGGTACAGGAAAAACTTTAGCCACTTTATTCCCAAGCATAAAAGCAATGGGAGAGGAAATTTGTTCAAAGATCTTTTATTTGACGGCTAAAAATATGGGTAAAATAGCTGCAGAAGATACTATGAACTATATGTTAGAAAATGGACTTAAAATAAAGGTGGTTTCATTAACTTCCAAAGAAAGGATATGTTTTAAAGATAAAAATTGTGATCCTGACATATGTCCCTATGCAAAAGGACACTATGACAGGGTTACAGATGCATTAGGAGAGATTTTTCAAAATGAAGATTTGATAAATGATGATAAAATTAAAGTATATGCTGAAAAATACAGAGTGTGTCCCTTTGAGTTATCTCTTGATTTATGCAATTGGGCTGATTGTATAATTTGTGATTATAATTATGTGTTTGACCCTAGAGTTTATCTGAAAAGATTTTTTGATTCTTATAATGATTATGTAATTTTAGTAGATGAAGCGCACAATCTAGTAGATAGAAGTAGAGAGATGTATTCAGCTGAATTAAGTAAAAAAGCTATGTTGAGTTTAAAAAAAATAGTAAGAGAAGAGATACCAGATTTATGTAAAAGTTTAAATAAAATAAATTCATTTTTTCTCAAAAATAAAAAGAAGATGACAGATGAATATTATATAAATAAAAATTTACCGGAAGATATTTATTCTTTATCTAAAAAGTTTTTAAGTATATGTGATAAATGGCTGAGTAAGGAAGAAGAGTGGGAGTTTAAAGACGAACTTTTAGAGGTATATTTTAATGTTCATAGATTTTGTAAGGTTTGTGAATGGTATGGGGAACAGTATGTAAGTTATTTTAAAAAAGAAAAAGATGATGTTATATTGAAGTTATTTTGCTTAGATCCATCTAAATTTATAGAGGACTTTGGAAAAGTAGTTAAATCTACTATATTTTTTTCAGCTACCTTAGCTCCAATGGATTATTATATGAACGTACTTAATGGGGAGGGTGAAAGTTATAAATTAAGGCTTAAATCTCCATTTCCAGAGAAAAATTTATGCTTAATTGTAGATAATAAGATTTCTACTAAATATTCTCAAAGAAAGTATACATACAACCAAGTGGTACAAGATATATACAATGTAGTTAAATCTAAAAAAGGAAATTATTTAGTTTTTGCACCTTCCTATGAATATATGGAAGTATTGTATGAAAAATTTATGGACTTAAATTTAAAAGTACAATGTATAAAGCAAAATTATAGTATGGATGAACAGGAAAAGGAAAACTTTTTAGAAAAATTTAGTGAAGAAAAAGATGAAACTTTGGTAGGGTTTGTTGTAATGGGAGGGATGTTTGGCGAAGGGATAGATTTGACCGGTGATAAGCTAATAGGAGCGGTGGTGGTAGGAGTTGGTATGCCTCAAATCTGTGCAGAAAGGAATTTAATAAGAGATTATTATGATGAAAAAAACTCAAAAGGATTTCAATATTCATATATATATCCAGGGATGAATAAGGTCATGCAAGCAGCAGGAAGGGTAATAAGAAGGGAAAGTGATAAGGGAGTTGTACTTCTTATAGACACTAGATTTGGTACAGTTTCCTATAGAAGTTTATTTCCTAAGCATTGGCTTACTATTTTCAAAAAGAATCAGGGAGATATTATAAAAATACTAGAAGATTTTTGGTATGTTAAATAATTAAAATTACGGCACTTTCTATTACTTATAGAAAGTGCCGTATATACTTTATTGTATATACTTAATAGGTATGTATATATTAATAAGACATTCCTCAGGATTATCGTCACAATAGGTATTATCATATTCTTCTATATCAGGCAATGTTGAGTGTTCATAAGGTGAATTAGGTAGCCATACTCCATATATATATTCGTAAGTTTGACCAAGACTATTTAAAGATCCCTTATGGGTAAACAATGCATATTTAGAAAAAGGTATTATTCTGCACATCATATTCTTTGGAACTTCCTCAGAATTGGCAACTTTAACAGAGGATATATAAGAAAATTTAGAACTACCGGGGAATAATTCACATATGCCGTAGTTTTTATTCTCATTTATTCTACTTTTAATTTCTTTAATTCTTGGATAGAAATCATCCCAAAGTTTATTTACTTCATTATGTTGATTTTTGCCAAAATATTTAGTACCTATTATTTTAAAGGTGTCTAATTCTACTATGTTAGGCTCAGGTAATCCCATAAAGTTCCCTCCAAATATATGAAATGGTATAACTAATAAAATCAATCATATCACATACTAAATTATACACTAATAAATATAAAAATAGTAGTTGAGTTTTGAAATAATTATATGAGTGCTTATTTATGTTTAACATTTTTACCAAATATATTTTGTAAAAAATGAAAGAAAAAACTTGAACTGATTCATATATTTTGGTATAACTATATATATACAAATTCTTTAAAGGTAGTGAAACATAGCAAATGAATGTTAAAAGCTGAATGGAGAATATACAGAAAATTTTAAAAATGGATAAAAAGTTAACAAACTAATTCAGTACCTAGAATATGTAGTATTTTTGGGGGTGTATTTATCGTGAGTAAAAAAAATAAAGATGCTTTGGTAGTAGGATTAGCCTTATTCGCTATGTTCTTTGGGGCAGGTAATTTAATATTTCCACCAGAACTAGGAATGCAATCTGGATCAAAGTGGATGTTGGCTACATTAGGATTTTTCTTAATAGGAATAGGAATGCCACTTTTAGGAATTATGGCAGTATCTAGAGCGGGAGGAAGTATTGACAAATTATGCAGTAAAGTAAGTCCTACCTTTAGCAAAATATTAGGAACTGTAATAGTTCTTTGCATCGGACCATTTTTGGCTATTCCGAGAACTGGTGCTACCACCTTTGAGATGGGTATAAGCCCAATTTTTCCAGGATTGAATTCAGTTATATTTTCTATAATTTACTTTTCAGTAACGCTGTTCTTTGTAATAAAACCATCAGGAATAGTAGATAAGATTGGTAAAATATTAACACCAGCTTTACTAGCAGTATTGGCACTTATAATATTTAAGGGGATAATTTCCCCTATGGCGAATCCAGGAACACCATTTATAAAAAATGCTTTTTCCAGTGGATTTGTAGGTGGATATCAGACAATGGATGCTATGGGGTCAATACTTATGGCTGGTATAGTTTTAAAAAGCCTTATAGATAAGGGATATAAAGAACCAAAAGTTCAAATGAAGTTGGCTTTTAAATCATCGTTAATAGCTGCATTGGGTTTGGCTTTTGTTTATGGGGGACTATTATACCTTGGTGCTACAAGTAATACGGTCTTCCCACAAAATATAACTAAAACTCAGTTAGTTATGAACATTGCTGAAAGTACACTAGGGGGATTTGGTTCAATTGCCTTAGCTATATGTGTTACATTAGCATGCCTAACTACATCTATAGGGCTTACAGCTACTACAGGAAATTATTTTAATGAACTTACAAAAGGAAAGGTTAGCTATGAAAAAATAGTTATAATTACTACTGTAATAAGTGCTATTTTAGCTAATGTTGGAGTAGAAAAAATAGTTAGATTATCTATGCCTGTACTTGTAGCAGTATATCCAATAACTATAGTTTTAATAGTGATGAACATGTTTGATAATTTGATACGTAATAAAGGAGCATATATAGGAGCTGTTTATGGAGCTTTATTTGTAAGTTTATTTGATGCAATGTCCGCTTTGGGATTTAATACATCTTTTATAGGAAATTTTATGAATATAATTCCATTATCTCAGCAGGGATTTGCATGGATAGTTCCATCAATAATCGGGGGAATACTATTTAGCTTAATGAGACAAAAGAAAAAGGGGCTAATAGAAGAATAATTAAAGTGGGGAATAAAATATGTATACTTGGGATTGTTTAGCTCCTAGATTTATAGTATTTAAATATATGATAAAATGGTATATTGATAAATTTGGAATGTTTTGTTATATAGCTATATTTGTTGGAGTTATTTTAATAGCGCTTTTAAGAGCTATCATATTAGACATAAAAATGGGGGAATATGACAGAGTAATAATGATAATTATTTTTACATTTATACTAATTGGAGGACTAATAGGGGTGGGATTAGATATGTATAATGGAAGTATTTCTATACCATAAATGAAAGTTTTAAATAGCCCATTAGTAATCTTTATATTAATTTTAAGGACGTTATACTTTTATTAAGTTGAAATAAAAGAAGCCTTCTGTGGTAAAATACTACCATAGTAGACTTCTTTTTTACTAGGAAAAAATTTAGTGCTATATGATGATATAATTTATATAGGTAAAATTTGATATAATACTATTAAGTGAAATAGCTGAGGGTAATGCAGAATATATAAAAAATATGGATGGTGAGGATATGAGTTTAAGATTTATATATGGAAGAAGTGGTAGTGGAAAGAGCTACTTTTGCACAGAAAGTATAAAAAATGCCTTATCTAAGGGAGTTAATAATAAAATCATATTATTGGTACCAGAACAATTTTCTTTTCAAGCAGAAAAGAATTTAATCGAAAAAGTAGGAGCTACAGGACTTTTGAATGTTGAAGTTTTGAGTTTTAAAAGACTTGCTCATAGAGTATTTAGTGAAGTGGGAGGACTAATTCATAAAAACATGGATGAGTCTGGAAAATGCATGCTTATATATAAAATTATGATGGATATGAAGGATGAGCTGCAGGTTTTTAATACTGCTGCAAAACAGCAGGGATTTGCCACAGTAATAGCTGATTTAATAACAGAGTTTAAAAATTATAATGTAACTCCAGAAACACTTATGGAAACATCAAATTCTATAGAAGGAGATGAATTTTTAGCTAAAAAAATACGAGACATAGGAATTATATATGATAAATTTGTAAAAATAGTAAATGAAGGGTATATTGATCCAGAGGATTACCTGACAATACTTTATAATAAAATAGATTTTTATGAAGCCATTAAGAATAGTGAAATATGGATAGATGAATTTAATTATTTTACTCCGCAACAGTATAAAATAATAGAAAAATTTTTAAAGCTAACTAAGAGGGTAAACATAACTTTATGTATGAACACCAGTAAAGACAAGGGGATGGATGGAGGAGTATTTAACTTAATAGAAAAAACAGAAAAAAAACTTATAGATATAGCTATGAATAATAATATATCTCTAGATAAACCAATAGAACTTTGGAAAAAACCATATCCAAGATTTAAAGAAAGTAAAGAGATTTCATATTTGGAAGGCAATTTTTTTAACTATAATTGTGTACCTTATAAAGGAAATACAAAGGATATAAAGATATTAAAAGGTGCTAACTTGTACAGTGAGGTTGAAAATGTAGCTAAGGATATAGTTAAGCTTTGTAGAGACAAGGGCTTTAGATTTAAGGATATAGCAGTGGTTAGTAGGGATTTATCTATTTACGAAAATACTGTTAAGGCTATTTTTTCAGAATATGAAATACCTAATTTTATTGATAGAAAAAAAGATATTGATGATAATCCTTTAATAATACTAATAAAAGCATCCATAGAGATATTTACAAAGAACTGGTCCTATCAATCTATATTTAGATATTTAAAAACAGGATTATTGGATATAGATGAAGAGGATGTTTTTTTACTAGAAAATTATGTTTTAGCTTGCGGAATAAAGGGAAAGAATAAGTGGACTGGAGAGAAGAAGTGGGAGAATTTTATAAGTTATAATTTTGAAAAAGAAATAGAAGATGAAGAAAAAGAAAAAATGTTAGAAAGAATAAATAACATAAGATATAAAGTAGCAGAGCCACTTTTAGAACTATGGAAAAATATTCATGGAAAGCATAAGGCAGTTCATATATGTACTTCAGCTTTTAATTTTTTATGTAGTATAGGAGTTCCTGAAAAGATAGAAAGCTGGGTAGATAAATTTAAAGAAGAAGGAAACCAACAGTTAGGTAGAGAGTACAGCAGTATATGGAACTTAGTAATGGAGCTCTTAGATGAAGTCGTAGAGGTGGTTGGTGAAGAAGAGTTAACCCTAGAGGAATTTATTGACATTATAACCATAGGATTTAGCCATAATAAAATGGGGCTCATACCTCCAGCACTAGATCAAGTTTTAGTAAGTAGTGTAGATAGAATTAAAAGCCATAATATAAAAGCTTTGTATATAATAGGTGTAAATGATGGGATTTTTCCAAAGGGCAATTGGGAGGAAGGAGTATTTACAGATTTAGATAGAATTGCATTAAGGAATTCAGGTATAGAACTTGCTAGCGATACTAAAACAAAAGCTTTAGAAGAACAATTTTTAATATACTCCTCTTTAACCATTGCTTCAGATTATTTAAGAATAAGTTATTCTATTGCAGATCATGAGGGAAAGGCATTGAGACCATCAATGATAATATCTAGATTAAAAAGACTTTATTCTAAAATAGAAGAACAGTGGGAACAGGTGGATGAGGCAAAAGCTGCATTGGAAAATATATATAGAAAAGTTCCTACTTTTAATAAATTAATAACTCTTATGAGAAAGGATAATAGTTTGAGTACTGTAGATCCAACTTGGAAGCAAGTACATCTTTGGTACAAGAATAATGAGCAGTGGCGAGAAACTTATAAAAGAGTTATTTTGGGATTTGAATATGATAACCAAATGAAAAAATTAAATAAAGGTAGTGTACAAAAATTATATGGTAAGAATATTAAGCTTTCAGTTTCTAGATTGGAGAGATATGTAGAATGTCCATTTGCATATTACGTTCAATATGGATTAAAAGCGAAAGAAAGAAAGATATTTAAACTTAGTTCTCCAGACATAGGAACTTTTATGCATAAAGTAATAGATGATTTCTCAGAAACAGTTAGAAAAAGTCAGTTGCATTGGGGAGATTTATCTAAAGAATGGTGTGAAGCAAATATAGATATATCCATAGAAAAGATTATAAATGAGACTTCCGGGTCTATATTAAACAGTTCAGCTAGATACAGATATCTTATGGAGAGACTAAAGAGAGTTTTACTAAGAGCAGTTTGGCTTATAGTTACTCATATGAAGCAAAGTGGATTTCAGCCTTTGGGATATGAAATGATATTTGCAGAAGATGGGGATTTTCCACCTATAGAAATATCACTTTCTAATGGTGAAAAGATTAAATTAATTGGAAAAATAGATAGAGTTGATAAATTAGTAGGAGAAGAGGGAGTGTTTTATAGAATCATAGACTATAAATCAGGTAATAAAGATTTTAAACTTTCAGATGTTTATTACGGGCTTCAAATACAGCTTATAACTTATTTAGATGCTATAATAAGTGCTGGTAGTGGAGAAAAAGATGTTCCATCACTGCCAGCAGGAGTTTTATATTTTAAATTACAAGACCCAATTATAAAGGGAAATAAGAACTTGACAGAAGAAGAAATAGAAAAGGCTATTATGAAAGAGTTGAAAATGAAAGGATTAATATTGAAGGATACTGAAATAGTAAAGGAAATGGATAGAGATATAGAAGGAATCTCTCTTATAATACCTGCGGAAATTAAAAAGGACGGAAATTTAAGCAGTAGATCCTCTACAGCAACTAAAGAACAGTTTGAAGAACTTAGGGAGCATGTAAGAAATAATTTAATCAAGAGTTGTGAGCAGATGTTAGATGGAGATATAGGAATAAAGCCTTATAGGAAAAAAGAAAGTGTGCCATGTAAATATTGTATATTCTCATCCATATGTCAATTTGATGATTCTATAGAAAGTAATAAATATAATTCAATACATGAATTGAAAGATCATCAGGTATGGGAGAAATTAGATGAGGAATTAGGCAGCAAAGATTCTAGAGAGGGTGATGAGTAATGGCAGGAGTAAAGTGGACAAAAGAGCAGCAGGAGGCTATTTATACAAGGAACTGTAATCTTTTAGTGGCTGCTGCGGCAGGCTCTGGTAAAACGGCAGTATTAGTTCAAAGGATAATAAATATAATAACGGATTTAAATAATCCAGTGGATATAGATAAGCTTTTAGTTGTAACTTTCACCAATGCTGCGGCATCAGAAATGAGGGAGAGAATAGCAGCAGCTATTATAGATAAACTGGAGGAGGAACCTAATTCTGCAAAGTTGCAAAGACAGCTAACCCTTTTACCTAAGGCAAGTATAACAACACTTCATTCCTTTTGTTTAGATATAATAAGGAACAATTTCCACATTATTGGCTTGAATCCAGATTTTAAAATAAGTGATGCCACAGAAAATATTCTTTTAAAACAGGAAACTTTAGAGGAATTGTTTGAAAAAAAATATGAGAGTGAAGAAAATCAGGAGTTTTTAAATCTTGTACAAATTTATTGTAATAATAGAGATGATAGAAACCTGCAGGATATGGTAATAGATTTATATAACTTCTCTACATCATTTCCTTGGCAAGAAAAATGGCTAAAAGAAGCAGCAGAAAAGTTTAACGTGGATAATATAGATTTAAAAGCTTTAGATGGCATTAAAACTTATTTAAAATATATATCAGAGGAAATAAGAGCTTTTAAGCAAAAATTATATATTTGTATAGAAATAATAGAAGAGGAAGAAACACTAGAGTCTTATAGGGAAAATATTAATGATGATTTAGCAATGATAAATGATTTAATAATGGTGTCTGAAACATCTTGGGATAATTTTGTTAAAAGCATAAAGAAGATAGATTTCAAGAGTCTAAAAAGATGTAAAAAAGGCGTGGATAAGGATAAGCAGGAGATTGTTAAAAAATTAAGAGAAGAAGTTAAAAAAGGTATTAATTCCATTAAAGATGAAGTTGCGCCTTTTAGCTATGAAGATATAAAAGAAGATTTTAAATGTCTATATCCTGTTATATCTAGCCTTTGTGCACTGGTTGTGGAATTTTCCGAAGAATTTTCTAAAAAGAAAAGAGAAAGAGGTCTTATAGACTTCAATGACTTTGAACATATGTGTCTTCAGATATTATCTAAAACAGAAGGAGAAAAAGTAGTGCCTTCAGAAATAGCATTAGAGCTTAGAAAATCCTATGAAGAAATACTTGTAGATGAGTATCAAGACACAAACACTATACAGGAGACTATAATAAATATTATAAGTAGAAAAGAAGAGCCTAATATTTTTATGGTAGGGGATATAAAACAAAGTATTTATAGGTTTAGACAGGCAAAGCCGGAAATATTTTTAGGCAAATACAATAGTTACTCACAGGAAGAGGGAAGCTTATATAGAAAGGTACTTTTATATAAGAATTTTAGAAGTAGGAGAGAAATTATAGAGGGAATAAATTTTATATTTAGGCAAATAATGAGTGAGAGTGTTGGAGAGTTAGAATATGATGAGGAAGAAAAGTTAAATTTAGGGGCAGATTATAAAGAAGAAAGTGATGGATTCAAAGTAGGTGGTCCAGTAGAACTACACTTAATAGAAAATAAAGATAAAGATGAACTCTCTGAAGAAGCTTTGGAAGAAAACATTGAGGAAGATAATCCTTCAAATATACAAATAGAAGCTAGAATGGTTGCAAATAGAATTAATGAACTTATAGATAATAAAAATGAAAAATTTATGGTTTTTAGTAAGGAGAGTGGCGAATATAGAGATGTAACCTATAGGGACATAGTGGTGCTTCTTAGAAGTACACAAAAATGGGCCCCAGTGTTTATGGAAGAGTTTAAAGAAAAGGGAATACCTGTGTATGCAGATACTGGAACGGGATATTTTCAAACTATAGAGATAAAAACAATGATGAGTTTGCTTCAAGTAATAGATAACCCAATACAGGACATACCTATGTTAGCTTTAATGAATTCCCCTATAGGAGGCTTTACCCAGGAGGAATTAATAGAAATAAAAATAAATAGCAAAGAAGATAGTTATTATGAAAAAATGGTTGATATAGTAAAAGTCTTGAAGTCTAGTATTCAGGAAATAAATTATAGTGAAGAGCAGTTAGAAGATCACATATATGAAGAGCAAATTGAGCAAAGTGTAAAATCTAATGATAACTCAATAGAAGTAGAGAGAGACTTATTAAATAAAATAGAGGGATTTTTGACAAATATGGAGATGTGGAGAGAAATATCTATTCACATGCCTTTAGATGAATTTATATGGTTTTTGTACAAAAGCACAGGATACTATGGGTACGTAGGAGCTATGCCTGCTGGAGAACAAAGACAGGCAAACTTAAAGATGTTGTTTCAAAGGGCTAAGCAGTATCAAAATACTAGCTATAAAGGTCTATTTAACTTTATAAATTTTATAAATAGACTAAAAGAAAATAGCGGTGACATGGGCAGTGCTAAAATCATTGGCGAAAATGAAAATGTAGTTAGAATAATGAGTATACACAAAAGTAAGGGATTAGAGTTTCCTGTAGTTATTGTAGCTGGTATGGGCAAAAAGTTTAATATGATGGATATTAATAAAAGATTATTGATTCATCAAGAACTGGGCTTTGGTCCTGATTGCATAGATTTGGAAAAGAGGCTAGTATATCCTTCTCTCATGAAAGGAATAATAAGGAAAAAAATAAAATTAGAAAGCCTTTCAGAAGAGATGAGAGTTTTATATGTGGCACTAACTAGGGCAAAGGAAAAGCTTATAATAACTGGTATGGTAAAAGATGTGGAAAAAGCTATAAGTAAATGGCATTTTAGCATAGAAAAAGGCAGTACAAAGTTATCAGCATACCACAGGGCTAATGCGGATAATTATCTAGACTGGATAGTGCCATGTGTAATGAGGCATGAACAGGGAAAAAAGCTTTTAATAAAGGGAGATATAAGAAATATAGAACTTTTAGAAGATACATCCAATTGGAGAATAAAATTATGGTCACGTGCGGAATTGTTAAATTCAGAGCAAATGTCCATGGAAGATATATTTAGCACTGAAGAGGTAAATAATCAGAATATAGAACTGGAGGATAACATTTATAAAGAAGTAGATAAGAAGTTAAACTATAAATATGCATATGAAGAGTCTCAAGAAATGCCAACGGTAATAACTGTTACTGAACTTAAGAGAAAGTTTCAAGAAATTTTAGATGAAGAGTATGATTCCAGTGTAGCTATTCCTAAACTAGTGAAGAAACCATTGTTTTTGTTAGAGAAAAAAGGGTTGACACCAGCAGAAAAAGGTACTGCTATGCATGCGGTGATGCAGAGAATTTCCTTTGATAGAGTGGAAAAATATCAAGATATAGAAGAGCAAATAAATACTATGATTGAAAAAGAATTTATTACAGAGGAAGAAGGAAAATCCGTAAATATAAATAAAATAATAGAATTTTTCAAATCCTCAATAGGTAAAAGAATGCTGAATGCTGAAAAGGTGTATAGGGAAGTACCATTTCATATGGATATAAAAAGTACTGAAATTTACAAGGAATTACCTAAAGATTTGTATGAAGGAGAAAAGATAATGCTTCAAGGAATAATTGACTGTTATTTTGAAGAAAATGGGAATATAATACTCCTTGACTATAAGACAGATTATGTAGAAAATGTAGAAGATATAAAAGAAAGATATAAAGTGCAAATAGAATATTATTCTAAAGCTCTTGAAAGCGTAACGGGTAGAAGAGTAAGTGAAAAATATTTATATTTGTTTTATAATAATAGCATAGTGACAATATAATATAGTAATTAATAGTAAGGAGAGATTTTTAGATGAATATAGAAATTATGACTATAAATCAGTTTCAAGCAGGAAATAGAATCGATGGGTTCTTTTTAATAAAATCAGTAGAATGTAAATCATCTAGCAACAATAAAAAGTATCTAGATTTTACGCTTGCAGATAGAACTGGAGAAATAAATGCAAAGCTTTGGAATTCCACTGAAGCAGATGAAATATATAGAGCAAATACTCTTGTAAAAGTTAGGGGAATGGTTACTGAGTGGCAGAACACTCTTCAATTTAAGATAGAAAAAATAAGAGAAGTAATGGATGAAGATGGAGTAGATATAACAGATTTTGTGCCAGTAGCGCCCTATACTTCGGAAGAAATGTACAATGATGTAATGGAGTATATTAACAAAATAAATAATGAAGAAATAAAAAAATTAGTTAATTATATTTTAGATGAATATAAGGAAACTTTAATGTATTACCCAGCAGCTAAAAGTAACCATCATTCTGTAAGAGGAGGACTTTTATATCATATAACTACAATGCTTAAAGCGGGAGAAAAATTGTGTCAAATATATACATTTTTAAATAAGGATTTACTTTATTCAGGAATAATCCTTCATGATATATCAAAAATGGAGGAAATGGCCTCTAGTGAGCTGGGAATAGTAAGTGAATACACTATAGAAGGGCAACTTTTAGGACATATAGTAATGGGAGTAAAGAAAATAGAAACTGCCGCAGAAAAATTAAATATAAATCCAGAAATAAAAATGCTTCTAGAACATATGGTGCTTGCGCATCACTATGAGCCAGATTATGGTAGTCCTAAAAAACCTATGATTCCAGAAGCTGAGATGCTTCATAGACTGGATGACATGGATGCTAAAATGTATGACATGAAAAAGGCTTTAGAAGATGTAGAGCCAGGTAGTATGTCCGATAGAGTTTGGTCTTTAGAGAAAAGAGCCATTTATAAAGCTAGGGAATTTTAAGAGGGGTGATTTTGTGAAGTTTATTCATACTTCAGACTGGCATTTGGGAAAAATGTTAGAGGGTTATAGTAGGTTAGATGAACAAGAGAAATTTATAGATGAGTTTGTAGATATGGTAAACCGTGAAAATCCGGATATGATAATAATATCCGGAGACATATACGATAATAGCAATCCTCCAGCAAGAGCGGAGGGTTTGTTTTATAAAGCACTTAGGGAAATAAGCTGTAATGGGAAAAGAGTTGTTCTAGTGATATCAGGTAATCATGATAATCCAGATAGGCTGGAAGCAGCATCTCCCATTGCCCACCAACAGGGTATAATACTTTTAGGTACACCTAGAAGTGTAGTGAGCGTTGGTAAGTGTGGTGAAGCTAATATAATAGAAGCAGATGAAGGATATTTCGAAATAGAAATAAATGGAGAAAAAGCTATTATTCTTGCAATGCCATATCCTAGTGAAAAGAGATTAAATGAAATTATATCAGATAAACTATCCGAAGAGGAAAGGCAAAAAGATTACTCACAAAAGATAGGAGATATATTTTTAAAACTATCAGAAAAGTTTAGAGAAGATACTATAAACTTAGTGGTATCTCATTTATTTGTTTTAGGTGGAGAGAGTTCTGATTCTGAAAGGCCTATTCAATTAGGGGGGAGTCTAACAGTAGATGCTAATAAGTTACCTAAAAAAGCTCAATACATAGCATTAGGACATCTACATAAGCCCCAGAAAGTAAAGGGTACTGATGGAAGAATAAGATATTCGGGTGCACCTATTCAATACAGTAAAAGTGAAAGAAATAATGCTAACTGTGCTTATATAGTAGAGGTATCCCCAGGGAAAGAGGCAGAAATAAATGAAGTTTATTTTAAAAATTATAAGCCTATAGAAGTTTGGAAATGTCATGGGGTGGAAGAGGCCATATATAAATGTAAGGAAAACAGTGATAGAGATGTTTGGGCTTATATAGAAATATATACGGACAGAGTAATTCTTCAGGAGGAAATAAAGGAAATGAAGAGTTATAAAAATGACATAGTTCAAATACTTCCTAAAATTCAAGGGGAAGAAGATGATGAGGTATATGAAAATTTAACGGAAAAAAGTATGGAAGAAGTTTTTAAGGAATTTTATAAATATGAGAGAAAAGTGGAGCCTGATAAGGATATATTAGATTTGTTTTTAAATATAGTCAATGAACATGAAGAAGAGGTGATGGAAAATGAAACCTATACTTCTGAAAATTAAAGGCTTAAATAGCTTCGTTCAGGAACAAAAGATACCTTTTAATGAACTTACAGAGAAAGGATTTTTTGGCATATTTGGACCTACAGGCAGTGGAAAATCTACTATATTAGACGGTATAACCATGGCTCTATATGGTAAAATTACTAGAGATAATAAAGGGTTTATTAATTCAGAAAGTGATAGATTAGAAGTAAGCTATACCTTTTCTATTGGATTAGGAAACAATATTAAAGAGTATCAATGTGATAGATGTATTAAGGTGGACAAAAATGGTGGATACAAGACCACCTTAGCTAGAATATATAAATTAAATGGAGAAAACAATGAAGTAATAGCAGAGGGTGCGGTAAATGTTAGAAATGCAGTGGAAAGTATAATAGGACTTTCTGTAGATGATTTTACCAGATCCGTAGTGCTTCCTCAGGGTAAATTTAGTGAATTTTTAAAACTAACTGGGGTAGATAGAAGAAGTATGCTAGAAAGAATATTTAAACTAGAACGTTATGGCAGAGGACTTAGGGAGAAAATTAAAAAACTAAAGGAACAGGAAGAAAAGAGATTAATAGAGCTAAATGGAGAGTTAAACAGATATAATGATGTATCTAAAGAAAAAGTAGATACTTTAAAAGAAGAATTAAAAAATTTAGAGGAAAAAGAACAAGCATTAAAGAAGGAAAAAGAAAAGATAGATAAGTTATATGAAGAGTATACTATTTTGTGGAATACCAAAAAAGAACTTCAAAACTATATTCAACAGCAAAGTGAATTGGTGAAAAAAGCAGAAGCCATTGAGAATAAAAAGCTAAAATTAGAATATGGAAAAAATGCCTTTAATATTAAGCCTTTTATAGATGAAGTTAAAAACACTGAAAATAGTGTAAAAATAAATGAAACTAAATTAAAAGAAAAAGAAGAACTTTTAATAGACATAAATCAAAAACTTTTATTGCTTCAAAAGGAATATGAAGTTGCTTTAGAAAATCAAAGAGAAAAAACTCCAAAGTTGGTTAAAAAGGCTACAGAGCTATCTAGAGCAGTGGATATAAATAAAAGAGTAAAGGAAGTTGAAAAGGAAAGACAGGAGTTAAGATTTAAGTACGATAATTTAAATAAAAAGATAAAATCCCTAGAGTCAGCTTTATTAGATATAACTACAAAAAGAGAAGTTTTAATTAATGATTTGGAGGAATTAGAAAAAAGTTTAAGCAATAAGACTATATCTCCAGAGTATAGAAATTCCATCTATAGTGCATATGATAAATATTGCAAATATAAGGAATTAAATGAAAATATAACTTTATTAAATAAAAAATATAATACCTTTAGTGAAGCTATAAAGAACAATGAAAAACAGTTCATAGAAATAAAGAATAAAAAGATAAATTTAGATAGTTCAATAAGTGGTTTAATAGAAAATAGAGAAGCTACTCAAAAGAAGTGTCCAGGAGATGGAGAAACTTTATTAAAAGCTCAGCAGGAAGTGACTTCAGTAAAAGAAAGAAAAGAAAAGATATTGATATGTTTAGATACTAAAGGGAAATTACATAAAAAATATGAAGATATTTTGTTAAAAAAGAAAGAACTTCAGGAAAAAATTAATTCTTTAAATTTAGAGTATGACCATGAGGTAGATGAACTTAAAAATGGTGAAAAATTATTTAAGGAAAAGTACAATAAAAACATTGCAGCAATGCTGGCAAAGGAACTACAAGAAGGAAAACCTTGTCCAGTATGTGGAGCCACTCACCATGTGAAAAAAGCCAATTTTATAGGTGAAGATGAATTAAAACATGTGGAAGAGTTAAACAGAGAATTAAAAGAAAAATGTGAAGCCCTTAAGGAAAATATTAACCATTATAATATTAACATGGCAGCAGTTCATAGAGATCAGCAGTATTTAGAAGAGGAACTTAAAAAAGTAAATAAAGAATTAGAAGGAATAGATATAGATAATTTACAAGAAGAAGCAAAGGCTAAAGAAGTTTATTTTACTAATTTAAAGGAAAAAATAAATAAGTGGAATGAAGAACTTAATAATTTAGAGAGGGATTTAGAGCATAAGAGGGAAGAAAAGGCTTCTATTGATAAAATGTATGCATCCCTAGAGGAAAAAATAAATGCGGCACAATATAATTTGAAAAGTATAAATGAGGATTTAAAAGATGCAAATGGCAAGTGCTCTAATGTATTTAAAGAATACACAGATATTATAAAAGTATTAGAGGTAGAAAATATAGAATTGGAAATAAAGAAAATAAAAATTTGGGATGAAGAGATAGTTAAACTTAAAAAACAAGAAAAAGAAAGTAGAAGAGCAGTAGATAAATTAAATAAGAAAAGGGAAGAAATACAAAGGGAAGTATCAAAACTACAAAGTGAAAGAGCGCAAATAACCCAAAGTGGAACAGAGAAAAAGAATTTCATAGATGAATATGGAGAAGAAGTAAAAAGAATATGTGGAGAAGAAGATCCTGAGGAATCTATATTAAAAGTTAACAAGGAAATAGACTATATAAACACCACTGAAAAATCTCTAAGAGATAAATTAGAATTAAAAAAGAATAAAAAAAATAATTGTGACAAAGAAAAATCTAGCTTAGAGAAAAATTTAGAGACTTTAAATGGCATATTAAAGAATCAAAAAGAAAATTTATACATTAAATTAAAGGAGTGTAGCTTTAAAGATGAAAAACAGGTTTTAGAGTATTTTATAACCAAAGAACATATAGAGAATCTGCAGCAAATAATAAATAAATATGAAGATGATAAAATAAAATTAGAGGATAATATAAAAAGATTAGAAGATAAAATCAGTGGCAGAGATATTACTGAAGAGCAGTGGCAGCAGACAAAAGAGTATAAATTTCAACTGCAAGAAAATTTAAATGAATGCATAGAAATAAAGGCGCAAAAGAAAAAGGAATTAGATGATACCATAAGGGATTTAGAGGAAGTGTTAAAGCTAATAGAAAGAAAGGAAAAATATCAGCATAAATATAGTTTATGTCAGGAGTTAGACGATTTAGTAAAAGGAAATAAATTTGTAGAATTTGTGGCTATGAATGAACTGAAGTATATAGCTATAGAGGCTTCAAAGAGGTTGAAAAGTATTACTAAGGGAAGATATGCTTTAGAAATAGATGTGGATGGTAATTTTATAATGAGAGATGACTTTAATGGAGGCGCTAGAAGGCATACAAGCACTTTATCAGGTGGCGAAACCTTCCTAACATCCCTATCCTTAGCTTTAGCACTTTCATCACAAATTCAATTAAAAGGTAGTGCTCCACTACAGTTTTTCTTCTTAGATGAAGGATTTGGAACTTTAGACAATGATCTTTTAGATGTAGTAATGACATCATTAGAAAAACTTAGAAGCGAAAACTTAGCAGTGGGAATCATAAGTCATGTGGAAGAATTAAAAAATAGAGTTCCAGTTAAGCTTATAGTAAGTGCTCCAGTGGCAGGGGTAAATGGAAGCGAAGTAAAAATGGAATATAGTTAAGAAAAGATATAGAGATTAAAACACATAAGATAATTTTTGTTTGTCTGTGAAAGAGGAATTCAATAAAAATACTATGATATTTAGTAAAAAATAAGGTTAAAGCTTAAAAATGAACTGTTTAAAACTTGAAAAATAAGAATTCATTCATTATTATTATATTAGTGAAAAAGTTATTTCAATTTAAGGAAAATTATGAAGTATAAACAGAAAGGATGAATGAAATGTCTTGTGATGAGTGTGGATGTAAAGGTTTTATAGAAATACTTAAATCGGAGGTAGTTCCAGCATTAGGATGTACAGAGCCAATTGCAGTGGCTTTAGCAGCTGCAAAAGCTAAGGAGGCTTTAAATTCTTATCCTGAATTAATAAAAGTTTTTGTAAGTGATAATATATTAAAGAACGGAATGGGTGTAGGTATACCGGGAACTGGTATGACAGGACTAGATATAGCGGCAGCATTAGGTGCTATTGGAGGAAATCCTAATGTGGAATTAGAAGTTTTAAAGGATATAACTAAGCAAAATATAGAAGATGCAAAAGATATGTTAAAGGGTGGAAAAGTATCAGTAAATACAAAAGCTGTACCCAATAAACTTTATATAGAGGTTCAATGCGTAAGTGGAAAAAATATTTCAAAGGCCATTATAAAGGATAAACACAATAATTTAGTTTTAGTTCAGCTAAATGAAGAGATTTTATTTCAAGTAGAGGATGAAGAAGAAGCAGAAGTATCTATTGATAAAGATAAAAATAAAGAGCATTGTATAAAATTAAGTGTTGAAGATATATATGATTTTGCTATAAATAGTCCTCTAGAGGATATAGAATTTATTTTAGAAGGGGCAAAAATGAATAGAAAAATAGCAGAAGAAGGCTTAAAAGGCTATGGCTTAAATGTAGGAAAAACCATTACAGATAATATAAAAAAAGGTGTACTATCAGATGATATTCAGAACTATGCTATGGCATTAACTGCTGCTGCGTCAGATGCAAGAATGGCAGGATGTATGTACCCAGTTATGAGTAACTCTGGTAGTGGTAATCAAGGATTAACAGTTATGCTCCCTGTGGTAGCAGTGGCAGAAAAATTAAATGTTAGCTCTGAAAAATTAGCAAGAGCTTTGGTTTTAAGTAATTTAGTAGCAATTCATATTAAAACTTATTTAGGAAGATTATCGGCTTTGTGTGGCTGTGTGGTAGCTTCTGCAGGTGCAAGCTGTGGTATTACATATCTTTTAGGTGGACAACTTAAGGAAATAAATTATTCTATTAAAAATATGGTTGGAAATATATCAGGTATGATATGTGATGGAGCAAAAACAGGCTGTGCTCTAAAAGTATCTACAGGAGTAAGTGCTGCAGTACAATCTTCACTTTTAGCCATGAATAATATAGTTATATCAGAAAAAGAGGGAATAATAGAAAAAGACGTGGAAAAAACCATCAGGAATATAGCTCAAATTGGAAGAGAAGGAATGCTTCAAACAGATAAATTAATATTGAATATAATGACTCATAAATAATGAAAAAAATACATAATTCAAAGCGGGGAAGCTCAAAAGCTTCCCCTTTTATATATCATTATAATTTAGCGGCGTCCACATAAAGCTAAAAGTAGTAATATCCAACATAGTCCACTGCTACGTCCACAGTTGTTAAAACATCTTCCGCCGCCTAGACCTAAAAATGGAAAACCACTATATGGACCGCAGTTGCAAGAAGGCCTGCATCTACATGGATCACATTGACAACTATTGCATCTGCAAGGGTCGCAGCAGCAGTTACAACAATCATGATGTTTATGGCTCATAGTATCCCTCCTTTACTTATAATAAGTACTAAAGAAGAATGAAATTATATGAGGATACTACTACTAACTAGTATATGTTAAAGTATGAGCATAAGTGAAGAAATTTTTAGTATTTTTTGTGATGTAGAATAACATATTAACAAATACTTTTGTTTCTTAAGTTTTTTAGTAACCTATATAATTAATTACCTGATTCGTAAAATGCCATGTTTATCATAACTTCTGTAGGATAGAAGCCTTCATTCCTTATGGACAATATATAATTAGTATCATATTGCAGAATTCTCTCGAATAGTGTAGATTCTATAGGAGAACCACCTTGAGTAAATGCAAATTTTGGTATCATATTCTCTGACAATACTAGTCCATCATGTATATTATAAGCATTATAATAAAATGATGTAGCCGCTTTAATCTTGGATCTATCATCTAGGTTTATTACCGGAATTTTTTTAGTTCCAGGAATAAAACCAGGAGCTTTTATTAGTTTGATGCCTAATTGTTCCATCTGACTTACTATTGTTTGATTTGTTATGTGTGTAATAGTATTTTTGCCAGTGGATATTTGAATATTAAGACTTCTACCTGGCCTAATTGTTTCTCTATGGGAAATAGTAAATGCCTGACCTGCGAAAACAAAACCTAGCCAGTAAGGTTGATTTCTAAATTGATAACTGGTAAGTGCCATATTAAATCACCTCGAATACTCTAATTGTTACAGGATACTCTTTGGTCCTTGCATAAATAGTCAAATTTTCATCGGGATTAAGGTCATAAACAATAACTTCCGCAGGAACATTAAATATATATTTACCACTTTCAAGTGTAAAATTTGGATCAGTAGAATGATAAATATAAGTAGCGGAGTCATTAACAACCCACAATTGCCTTCTCCTAGGTAAATTTTCAGATTTCACTCTTAAGGGCGTTGGTTCAGTATTAATGAGAACTTTCCCTATTCGAGTATCTTTAGTCCAATAAAGAGGAGTTATATTACTATAATCAAGTTTTTCCATAATTTTAACCTCCATAAAATGCAAATAAATATTGAATGATTAAACCACAAAAAGGTACGATACGATGGAATTATGCAAGTCATTCTAGAAAAATTTCATAATTCAGGTAATGTAATGCTTATTGTGGGATAATTATTGAATATTTTATTTTTATTACTGGTACATATTATGGTAGCAGCTAACTATATGTTACAGTTAAAATATGTAAGCATATATTAAAAAAATGTTAAAAAGTTTAGAATAAGTGTGCGAATTGCGAAGGAAAAGATAGTGTTCGAAATTATTCTCTACTGATGTTGTATGTGGCTATTGGCTTTAGAATTTATAAGATTTGTAAGAACTGTACAGTGTAGATATAGAAGAAGGAAATGGAAGAGATTTGTTGAATATAATTAATGCAAATACAAAAATGAAAAAGCTGAAGACAAAAGGGAGCAGTATAATGAATTAAGGAAAATATTAGCGGAATAAGGAAAAGATATTGTAGAAAGTATGTTTTTTATAATATGGAAGAGATACCAGAAAAGAAATTGAATAATGCAATTAGCACATATGCAGAATCAGTTGAAAAAACAAAGGTATATGCATTAGTTGATACAACTCTTTTTGGTAGTGCAAAAGAAGGCATGCTATTCACAAAAGCAGGTATTACATTTTTAAAGCATTAAATATTTTATAGGATTTATAAATTTAGGTATTTTAGGGTAACTTATTATGATTGTGTGAGATTAGGGGAAAAATTTTATATTTTATAGAATGGTACTGTGCAAAGAGTTTTTTAACAAGAATAATATATAAGAGCACTGTGATAAGTAGAGGGGAATTTCAAATATTATATGTATCACAGTAATAATTGGGAGGATATCATGGTAGAAGCAAAATTAATGAATATGTGTATGATTATAGATAAGGAAAACAACAAAGTTGTTGTACAGGATAAAGTTAATAAACCGGAATGGCGTGGTATAACTTTTCCTGGAGGTAAGGTGCAGAATGCTGAAAGTATTATTGAATCTACAGTTCGTGAAGTTAAAGAGGAAACAGGACTTGATGTAAAAAACTTAGAGTTTAGTGGTCTTATTGATTGGTATAATGATATTACTCATGAGAGATGGTTCATTTTTCTTTTCAAGACATATACATATTCAGGTGAAATGATAGACGAAACTCATGAGGGTAAAGTGTTTTGGACAGAAATAGAAATACTAGAAAATATGAATTTGGCAAGTGGTATGAAGAATTATTTAAAATTGTTTTTTAATGATAATTTAAATGAAGCTTATGCAGTTTGGAACGACAAAAATTGGGGAAAGTTTAGGTTTATGTAATGCATTTTTTATAAAGCAGCTTAAGATATTGAAAGTTAATAGCTTAAGCTGTTTTATATTTAACTTTTAGTTTCTATATTTATGTGTCTTTTCACCCATAAGTTAATTTAAAAATAAAGCTTATGGAATTATATATCATAGCTTTTTCGGGTATAGTAATAGGGATAAAGATATAAAGGAAGAGTGATAATATGGTAAAAAAAAATATGTTTGAAAAAGCTAATAAACTTATAAATGAAAAATCTCCATATTTACTTCAACACGCACATAACCCCGTAGATTGGTATCCTTGGTGTGAGGAGGCTTTTAAAAAGGCACAAGCTGAAGATAAACCCATATTTTTGAGCATAGGTTATAGTACTTGTCATTGGTGTCACGTAATGGCTCACGAAAGTTTTGAGGATGAAGAAGTGGCTAAAATATTAAACGAAAACTTTGTGTCTATAAAGGTGGATAGAGAAGAGAGACCGGATATTGACAGTATATACATGACATTTTGCCAGATGTTTACCGGCAGTGGAGGATGGCCCTTAAGTGTTTTTATGACTCCTGAAAAGAAACCTTTTTTTGCAGGTACTTATTTTCCAAAAGAAGATAGGTATGGAATGAGAGGAATTGTAAGTTTGCTAAAAGGCATAGTTGATGCTTGGAGGAAAGATAAAGGGAATTTAATAGAAAAAAGTCATTATATAACAGGGAGAATGCAAGAAGCCATTAAGGATGAAGTGGGAGAAGTAGGAGAAAATTTAATAAATAAGGCGTATACAGAGCTTAGGGAAGGTTTTGATAAAAAATATGGTGGATTTGGGTTTTATCCTAAGTTTCCCATTGCTCAAAATTTAATGTTTTTGCTCAGATATTATGATCATCATAAAGATGAAAAAGCTCTTTATATGGTAGAGGAAACCTTAAAGCATATGTTTAAGGGGGGCATATTTGACCACATAGGATATGGATTTTCTAGATATTCTACAGATGAAAAGTGGTTAATTCCTCATTTTGAAAAAATGCTTTATGACAATGCTCTTCTAGCTATTGCTTATATAGAGACCTATGAAGTCACTAAAAAAGAATTTTACAGGGAAGTGTGTGAAAAAATAATAGACTATGTAATAAGGGTTATGATGAGTAATGAAGGAGCTTTTTATTGTGCAGAAGATGCAGATTCAGAGGGTGTAGAAGGTAAATTTTACGTATGGCGTAAGGATGAAATTAAGGACGTACTTAAGAATAATTGGGAAGTATATTGTAAGTATTATGACATAACTGACAGAGGAAACTTTCAAGGCCAAAACATACCTAATTTAATAAATACTGATATAAATGATTTAGAAAAGGATAAAGAAGTTAGAAAGATTTTACAAAAGTGCAGGGAGAAACTTTTTGAACATAGAGAAAAAAGAATACATCCGCATAAGGACGATAAAATATTAACCTCATGGAATGGATTGATGATTGCAGCTATAGCCCATGTGGGAAGGGTTTTAAATAATGAAAGTTATATAAGTTATGCAGAAAAGGCAGTGAATTTTATTCTCCATAATATGATAAATGAAAAAGGAAGATTAATGGCTAGATATAAGGATGGTCAGGCTGACTTTTTAGCCTATCTAGATGATTATGCTTTTATTATTTGGTCTCTTATAGAACTTTATAATGCTACTTTCAAGGAGGAATACTTAAAAGAAGCGGTAAAATTAAATGATGAAATGTTAAGGCTTTTTTGGGACGATGAAAATGGTGGATTCTTCTTATATGGCGAAGATGGAGAAAATTTAATAGTAAGGCCTAAAGAAATTTACGATGGGGCAATTCCATCTGGAAATTCAGTAGCGGCTTTAAATATGATTAGATTGGCTAGAATAACAGGAAATGTGGAACTTGAAAATAAAGTGAATCAAATGTTTAAATGCTTTGGGGGAAAGGTAAATTCTAACCCAAGTTTATATAATTTCTTTAATATGGCACTTATGTATGCTAAAGAAGGAGGTAAGGAGATTGTTATATGTGGTCATAAGGAAGATAAAGAAGTAAGGGATATACTAAAGGAGGTTAATAAGAGATTTTTACCATATACTAGTACCATAGTATATGATGGAAATGAGGATATTGTAAAGATAATACCTTATATTAAAGATTACAGTAGAATAGACAATAAGACCACTATATATGTATGCAAAAATAATAGCTGTAGCAGAGGTATAAATTCTCTAGAGGAATTTGTAAAAAAAGAATTCTCTTAAATATAAAGATCGCAAAAGCGGTCTTTTTGTTTAGGGAAAAATCTATAGAACTAAAGTTATAAATTATAATTGTAATATATTGTATGGCAAGTGTTATAAGGAATAGTTATAATTAAGTGAGTAATCTATTATTTATATATGTGTATCAAGTATATCTATTATAATATTCTAAAATCATATGAAAATGAAATATAATGGCGGATATAGTATTGAGAATAATTTATAAATTTTGAAAATTTTATATAATATGATTATCCCACAAAAAGCATTACATTACCTGAATTATGAAATTTCTCTGTAATGACTTGCATAAGAAGCAAAGGAACTGTTTAAATTTAATTTTAGAAATTCTTCTTTTAGACAGATAAAATTATCGTAAGCCTGGCAAGGACGCCAGGCTAGCGAACCTGAGGCAGGACGCTGAATGTGAGCATTAGATAATTTTATATGGCTAAAAGATTAGAATTTCTTAAATTAAATTTATTGTTCCGAGCTCTTATGCAAGTCATGGAGGAGAAATTTCATAATTCCATCACATTATACTTTTATTGTAGGATAATCGTAATATAGATTTGATTAAAAAATAATATTTGTATAGGAGGAAAATTATGAATAGATATCCTGAACCAACGGTTGGAGCTATAATCTTTAATCCAGAGGGCAAAATACTTCTTTGTAAATCTCATAAATGGGGAAATAAATATGTAATTCCTGGGGGACATATTGAATTGGGAGAAAGAATGGAAGATGCTTTAAAAAGGGAAATATTAGAGGAGACAGGCTTAGACATATATGATATTAAATTAATTAGTTTAAAGGAAAGTGTATATAGTGACACATTCCATGAGGGAAAGCATTTTATTTTTATCGACTATATGTGTAAGACTGACTCAAGTAATGTTATTTTAAATGATGAAGCAGAAGAATACATATGGGCAGATTTAAAAAAAATTCAACATTATGACTTAGGTGGCTTTATGAAAGAATTACTATTAGAGTTGAAAAATAGAAAAAAATCAAATAAATGTATAGAAATATTTTATAACTATTAATACAATGAGAAATATTTTTAGTTTTTGTAAAAGGGGTGTTGTTATGGGGAATATTTTATTAGTAGAAGATGATGAATCTTTAAATAGAGGGATAAGCTTTAAACTTAGAAAAGAAGGATATAATGTTTTTACATGTAAATGCATAAAAGAGGCAAAGGGTATTTTAAAAAAAAGTAATATAGATCTTGTTCTGTTGGATGTTAATTTACCTGATGGAAATGGTTTTAAATTTTGCGAGTTTATAAGGGAAAATGGTGATACATTGGTTATATTTTTAACTGCTTGTGACCAAGAGGTAGATATAGTTAATGGGTATGACTTAGGAGCAGATGACTATATTACAAAACCCTTCAGTCTTATGGTACTTATATCAAAAGTCAGAGCGGTGTTAAGAAGAAAAAATAATAAACATGGTGAAAAAGTTATATACACAGGTAACATAGCTTTTTATACAGATAAATTTAAAGTCTTTAAAGATAAAGAAGAATTAATTTTAAGTAAAACTGAATTTAAACTATTAAAATACTTAATATCTAATTCTGGACAAGTTATAACTAAAGAACAACTTTTAAGTGAGTTATGGGATTTAGATGGGAATTTTGTAGATGAAAATACTGTGGCAGTAAATATAAGTAGGCTTAGAAAAAAAATAGAAGAAGATCCGTCTAATCCTAAATATATAAAGAACATAAGGGGAATTGGGTACACTTGGGCAGAAAGGTGTGCAATAAAATGATTAGATATATTAAAAGAGAACCTTTACTTAAAAAAGTATTATTCATTGGAATAACCATTTTACTAATTAATAATTTAATTGTTTTTTACCTACATTTTACAACTTTAAATTCAATTCATAAACAGCATATGGAATTTTCACAAGAGCTAATAGGAAAAATGGTAAATGTATTTCCAGAAAAAGAAAATGAAATAGTAAAAACCTTTTTTAATGAGGGAAATGAAAAGGATATAAATAACGGGAAAAAAATACTAGATAAATATGGTTATGAAACTGAAATAAAAATGTGGCAAGATCTTACTTTTAAAAAATATTTTTATAATTTAGGGTTCTATGATTTTATCTCTATGAATTTGTTAACAGTAGTTGTTATTTGTGTATTAGCATATGCAGTTATCTATTTTATAAAGAACGTAGATAAAATATCTATAGCTGCGGACTCTATAATGGATAATAATTTTAAGTTGAATTTAGAAGACAATGTAGAAGGTGTATTTTCAGAGTTATCTTCTAAAATAAAACAGATGTCAAAGACTCTGCAATATAATTTTACAAATTTAAAAAAAGAAAAGGAAAATATAAAATCTTTAGTTACAGACATATCCCATCAACTTAAAACTCCTTTAGCTTCTATTAAATTATTTAATTCTCTTTTAATAGAGGAGAAGTTAACTAAAGGAGAAATACAGGAATTTTTACTTAGAAGTAAACAGGAAATAAATAAATTGGAATGGCTTTTTAATTCTTTGCTAAAGATATCTAGAATGGAAGCCGGCATGATAGAACTTAAGAAGGAGTTAAAGGATATAAAGTCAACTTTGTTAAGGGCTATTAGTGAAATTTTTATTAAAGCACAAGAAAAAAATATTGAAATAAATGCAGAAGAAATACATTCTGTGTTAGTTTGTCATGATCCTAAATGGACTAAAGAGGCTATATTTAATATTTTAGAGAACTCAGTAAAGTATACTGAAAACAGTGATTACCACTGAATTAATGGAAAGCTATTTAAGGATAGATATTGAAGATAACGGTATAGGGATACCTAAAGAAGAATTTAATGATATATTTAAAAGATTTTACAGAGGAAAATTACAGAGGGTTAAATACTGCGAAGGTTCTGGTGTTGGTTTATATTTAACTAGGAAGATATTTGAGGAACAGGGAGGAAGTATAATGGTAGATTCAATAGAAGGTAGAGGAACTAAGTTTAGTCTTTACTTAGAAAACTGTAAGTAAGTTTGAAAGTTTAATGTAAATATTAGATGCTATCCTATAGTTGTAATTGAAAAGAAGAGTTACAAGTTTTATCTGAAACTAAGTAATGTCAGATTAATAATTACAAGGGGGAGTAAATATGAAAATTTTGCAAGCAAGTTTATTGAAGAAATATTATGGAGCAGGGGATAATCTTGTAAAGGCATTAGATGGCGTTAATCTCAGTATTGATGAGGGTGAATTTGTTGCAATAGTAGGTGCTTCAGGTTCTGGAAAGAGTACCTTACTTCATATATTAGGAGGTTTAGACAGACCCACTAGTGGGAAGGTGGTTATAGATGGAAAAGATATATTTTCTATGAATGACAACAAACTGGCTGTATTTAGAAGAAGAAAAATAGGATTTATTTTTCAATCATACAATCTTGTGCCAGTTTTAAATGTTTGGGAGAATATAACACTTCCTATAGGATTAGATGGTAAAAAAGTAGATAAGATGTATATTGATGATTTGATGAATACTTTAGGAATATATGAAAAAAAGAAGTTTCTTACAAATGCGCTTTCAGGAGGACAGCAACAGAGAACTGCTATAGCTAGAGCTTTAGCAACAAAGCCGGCTATAATATTAGCAGATGAACCTACAGGAAATTTAGATTCTAAAAATAGTGCGGAAGTAATTAATTTGCTGAAAATGTCTATAAAGAAGTATCATCAAACTTTAATTATGATTACACATGATGATAGAATAGCTCAAATGGCTGATAGGGTAATTAGGATCACTGATGGAAAAGTAGTTAATGGGGGGAATAAAAATGAGTAGTATATTAAATTTTTCGTGGAAAAATTTTAAATGCAATAAACGAAAAAATATTCTCACTATTATTACAATAATGCTAACAACATGTTTATTGATATCTATAGGTATATTATCTAATAGTGTTAGAATTATGAATATAAGAGGAATAGAGGGAAGGGTAGGAAAATGTCATGGCAAATATTCCAATTTGAATAAAAAACAGGAGAATACATTAAAAAATAATATAAAGGTAAAAGAAATTGGACAATATATTTTTGCAGCAGATGTAAAAAATAAGGATTTAGGCTCCTGCATAATGAATTTTTTATATATGGATAAAACATATATGGAAATGCAAAATGTAAAATTGGAAAAGGGCCATATGCCCGAAAAAAGTAATGAAATAGCTGTAGAGAGATGGATACTAGAAAGGCTGCGTGTAAAACCAGAGGTTGGTGAAAAAGTACATTTTAAATATTTATTTCGCCTAAAGGATGATAAAAAAGAGCCTATTATAGATGAAAAGGAATTTATTATAAGTGGAATCTTAAAAGAAAATGAGTATGCAAGAATGCAATATGTTTCAAATGCAGTGGTATCTAAAAATTTTATTGAGGATAAATTTAGTTCAGATGATTTTAAAACGTCTTATTACGTAAGACTAAAGGATAATAAGAATATAGAAGAGAACATACTTCATATAGGTAAAAATTTAGGAGTATCATCTGATGACATGAGTATAAATGAAGATTATATAAAATCTTTTGAAATAGATTTTGAGGCTATAATGCCTTACATTGTTATTGGGCTAGTAGTAATTTTGTCTGCAATTATAGTAATCCATAATATTTTTCATATTTCTATAATTGATAAAATAAGACAATTTGGTCTTTTAGGTGCATTAGGAGCCACCAAAAAACAGATAAGAAAAAGTATTATGTTAGATGGAATTTTTATGTCAAGTATAGGGATACCCTTAGGTATTTTGATGGGTTATATTTTAAGCTATTTTGTAATACCTATGGTTTACGTTGAAAATTTAACTATAGAATCCTCTCCATATATAATTTTGGTAACAATTATAGTAAGTCTTCTTACAGTAATAATTTCATTAATAAAACCTGCAAGAATGGCAGCAAAAGTATCTCCTATAGAGGCTATAAGGTTTAGTGGAGCCAAGATGAAAGAGAAAAATGTAATAAAAGATGGTGAAAAAGAAATAGATGAGAAGAAACTTTCATATTTAAATTTATGGAGAAACAAAAAAAGAACTATTATGACATTATTATCCTTAACCATAAGTGGAGTTTTATTTATGATATTTTCAACAATTATTCCAAGCATGGATATAAATCAGCGTGTGAAGGAGGATATTAGAAGTGATTTTCAACTCACTTCAATGCATGCGCATACTGATGACGGTGTATCTAATCCATTCAAAAGCGATTTAATTAAAAGAATAAAAGATATAAATGGTGTTGAAAATGTAAATTTATTAAGACACACTTCACTTAAATTAGAAGATAAAACTATACTCAATAAAAAAAATATATCATGCAATTTTTATGGATTTGATGATAAAATGTTAAGAGATTCTAAAAAGTATTTACTTGATGGAAAGATGTCTTTAGATGATTTAAAGAATAAAAATGGAGTATTGGTAGTGATTTCAGAAAATAGACCCTGTCATTTTAAAGTTGGAGAGAAAGTAAATTTAAAGAAAATTAGTGGCAATAATAAAGAAAAAATTTTAGAGTTTACGGTAATTGGAATAGTAAGAAAAAATATAGAAGATTTAGGTTGGTCCCATTGGGGAGGTGTACAATTTATAACTCACAAAGATACTTTTGTAAGGACTCTTGAAGATGATAGACCTGTAAGATTAAATATAGATATAAAGGAAGATAAATACGATTATGTAAAAAAATCTTTAAAAAGCTTGGGAAATAGCAATGTAACCATTATGGATTATAGAGAAGTTAAAGAGAAACTTGAAAATCAATTCAGAGGAATTAAAGTGGTTTCTGGTAGTATAATTTTTGTAATAGCGATTATTGGTATTCTTAATTTAATAAATACCATAATTACTAGTATACTTGCAAGAAAAAAGGAAATAGGTATGCTTCAAGCTGTAGGACTTTCAGATAGGCAGCTTATAAAAACTCTTCAAATAGAGGGGATGTACTATGCCTTAATAAGTGGAGTAGTATCAGTAACTTTAGGAACTGCAATAGGATATATATGCTATAGGTTATTTAGAAAAAAAGCTACCTATGCAGTGTATAAGTTTCCGTTAATTTCGCTTATATCCCTTATAGTTATACTAATAGCTATAGAAATTTTAATTACTTACTTAGCTCAAAGAAGTCTTAAAAAAGATTCTATAGTAGATAAAATAAGATATAATGAATAGTCGTTTATAAAAATATATTAGGATATGTCATAATGGTGAGGTTTTCACCTATATAAATATATACTAAAATATATCATGTGTAAGGGATTTCGTATTTATAAACGAAATCTCTTATTTTTATGATGCTTATTAGAGAAAAGGTGATGAAATGTATAAAATTTTTCTTATAGAGGACGATGAGAAATTGCAGGAACACATAAAAGAGTATCTTGAAAGATATGATTATCAAGTGGAAACTGTAGAAGATTATAAAAAAGTAGAGGAACAATTTTACAGTATAAATCCAGATTTGGTTTTATTGGATATAAACCTACCTTATTATGATGGATTTTATTTCTGTCGTATATTGAGAAGAAAAAATACAATTCCAATTATTATTATATCTGCAAGAACAGCAGAAGCGGAACAGGTTATGGGAATTGAATTGGGAGCAGATGATTATATTACAAAGCCCCTTAGTCTTCAAATACTTTTAGCAAAGATAAAAGCATGTTTTAGAAGAAGTTGTGGAGAGTATGTAAAAAACAATAATATAAGTATAAATGGCTTAACGTTGGATGAAAGCAATTATAAGATAATTTATGAAAATAAAGAGCTAGAGTTTAGTAAAAATGAATGTAAATTAATAAAAAAGTTAATTGAGGATAAGGATAAGGTGGTTACAAGGGAGAAATTATTAGAAATTCTATGGGATGATACTGTGTTTGTGGATGATAACACATTAACTGTAAATGTAACAAGGGTAAAAAATAAGTTAAGGGACGTTGGTATAGAAAATGCTATTAAAACTAAGAGGGGTGTAGGCTATTTCATTGATTCTAAATCAATAAAGTAGTTTTAAATATTGGGTGATGAAATGAAAAGAATAATTTTAAATTTTATAAAGGATAAGATTAGGACAACCTTCATTTATTTTATTAATACGTTTGCTATTATTTTATTTTTTTATCTTTATGTAGATAAAAGAATTCCCTTATTTTATCTTATAACGATTTCAACCTTTTTATATGTAATGTTTTTAGTATTTCAGTTTTATACCTATTATAAGTTTAATTTGAGTATTAAAAATATGTCAAAAGATTCAAATATAGATGGTGTATATGCAATAACCTATGAGCAAAAAGGAGTAAAACAGTTATTACATGAAATGAATAAAAGATATATATGCAATGTAAATTCTATGAAAGAGGAAAATAAAATAAATAACAAATTTTTTCACAATGGGTTCATAATATGAAAACTCCTGTATCTATAATTGAAATTATAATTCAAAAGATTATAGAAAACTTAGATTATCATTGCTTTACTGAAAAGTTAGATGATTCAATGTTAATATACAAATATATTGAAGAAATAAGGGAAGAAAATACAAAGCTTTTAGATGGTTTAGACCAGATATTAAATATGATACGTATAGAGGACTTCTCAAAGGATTATATTCCAGAAGCTGTGGACTTATGTGATTCATTGAAGAAGGTTATTAATCAGCAAAAAAATCAATTCATATATAACAAGGTTTTTCCAAAGGTGTTGTGTGAATGTGAAAATACGAAAATTCTAACGGATAGAAAATGGAATGAATTTATGATCGGTCAAATTATTTCCAATGCTATTAAGTATAGTAGAGCGGGTGAAGTAGAGAAAGATGTAAGTAAATTTGTGATTTGTAGAATTGAGAGGGAGGAAAATCATATAGTTCTCAATATAAAGGATGAAGGTATAGGTATACCAAGTTATGATATTAATAGGGTTTTTGAGGCATTTTTTACAGGAACTAATGGTAGAAAACATAAACAAAGTACGGGAATAGGATTATACATATGTAAAATAATATGTGGAAAATTGGGACATGAAATATCTGTAAGAAGTGAAGTGAAGAAAGAAACAGAAATAAAAATAAAGTACCTTTCAAAATCGTAAGGTTAGGGTAAGGTAAATGCATTACTCCTTTAAGTTGTAAGATATATAATTTAGCTATAAGGAATGAATTGAATAATTAAAATAATATATTGATTATGGCACAAAAAGTATTACATTACTTGAATTATGAAATTTCACCACATTGTATCTTTTTGTGGTTTAATTATATATTACATTTGGAGGGGAAAACATGATAGTAGTGGATACAAAACAACTAACTAAGATTTATGGAGGAAAAAATGATAGCAATTCTACTCACGCCTTAAATGGAGTAGATGTGAAAATTGAAGAGGGAGAGTTCGTAGGAGTTATGGGGCCTTCTGGAAGTGGAAAGAGTACACTTTTAAATATTTTAGGAGGCATAGATAAGCCTACATCCGGTAATGTAAAGATTATGGGTAAAAATATTGAAACTTTAAGTAAAGATGAGCTAGCCATATTCAGAAGAAAGAGCCTAGGATTTGTGTTTCAAGATTTTAATCTTATGGATAGTTTAACCTTAAAAGAAAATGTAATGTTGCCAATGATACTGGACAAAATCAAACCCAATGTTATGGAGAAGAAAACAAAAGAAATTATGAAATTTTTTGAAATACAGGATATTGCAAATAAATACCCTTATAATGTGTCCGGTGGTCAGCAGCAAAGGGTAGCAGCAAGTAGAGCACTTGTAAATGATCCTGCTATTGTACTTGCAGATGAGCCTACAGGGAATTTAGATTCAAAGTCCTCAAATAACGTAATGAAATGCCTTAGTAAAATGAATGAATGTATGAATAGCACTATTTTAATGGTAACTCATGATCCATTTGCTGCTAGCTTTTGTAAGAGAATTATATTTATAAAAGATGGGAACATTCATATGGAAATTGTAAAAAAGGGTGATAGAAAACAGTTTTTTGATGAAATACTTGATTGTCAAGCTATTATGGGTGGTGAGAGAAGTGACATTTAAAGATATTGCAATTAAAAATTTTAGATTTAATATTAAAAAATATTTTGCGTATTTTTTATGTAGTAGTTTTTGTATAACAGTTTTATTTATGTATAGCACGCTATTATTCAATGACAGCATAATAAAGGGTGTTAGCCCTAATCTATACAATACTATAAAAAGTTGTCTTATAATTATTGGTGCATTTTGCTTTTTCTTTATAAGCTATGCTCATTCTTCATTTATAAAATCTAGGAGTAAAGAATTTGGATTATTTTTAACTTTAGGTATGACAGAAAAAGATATAAATAGAATAGTAAATATTGAAAACAGCATTATTATTTTGGGAGCTTTAACTTTTGGTTTGTTAGTAGCTTCAGTTTTTTCTAGATTATTTTTTATGATAGTAACTAGAATATTGGAACTTAAGAATATAAATTATACTTTAAGTTATAAGAGCTACATTTTAAGTATAGGATTATTTTTTCTAATATATGTAGCTGTAATGTTCATAATAAAAATGTATATAAGAAAATTGGAAGTAACAGAGCTTTTAAAAAATAGTAAAAAGTGTGTAAATAAAAAAGTTACTCACCCTATGTTGGGAATTTTAGGTGTGATTTTAATAGGGGCTTCATTTATACTAACCTATTATACAATTTTAGGAGATATTTTTAAACATCAACCTTTTATGGTAGTAGTTTTTATGTGTATATTGGGAATAGGATTATATTTTATAATTTCAGAGTTTGGTTCTTTAGGTATAAAATTGTATAAAAAAAATATTACAATATATTTTAAACGAATTATAAGTTTAAATGAGATAAATTATAAGTTTAACGAGTATAAGAAAATATTATATACCTTATCCATTTTAAGTAGTGCAGCTATATTTTTTATAGGGTTAACCTTTGGATTTTATATAACAGTAAGGGATAACATAATGAAGGAATATCCTTATGATATTATGTATGTAGAGACTTTAAGTATGAATAAGTTATATCAGAATAAATTAAAAGAAGTGGTGAATACAAAAGAAAACCCACTTAAAGAGCAAAAGAAAGTAAATTTTACTACAATGGAACTTCAGAGATATTATGATGGTAAATATGAGCTTTGGAATAGAAATAGCATAATTTTTTCTGAAAGTGAGATTAATAAAATATCAAGAAAAAAAGTTCATGTTAAAAAAGATAATGCTGTAAGTTGTTGTTATAGAAAAGAGAAAAAAGCATGGTGTAAAAAAGGCGAAATTCTAAAGATAAAGGGAGAAGATAAAGGAAAGTTTCATGAATTTAAAGTACAAGAAGAAATATATGAAAATACATTAAATTATATGGCTACGGGTAAATATGATACTTTGCAGTTAATTATTTTAAATGATGAAGATTATAATATGATGACTGAAAAGAGTAGTAAAAATGTTGGGTCATTCAATTTATTGAAATTTGAAAATTGGAATAATACTGAAACTAATTTAGAAAATTTAATTACAGCTTTAAAAAAGAGTAATGGAATTTCTGATAATAATATATGGAATAATATTGAGAAGCGTGAGCGATGGGATGCAGAAGGCATTGAAGTATATAGACCTGTGTCCAAATTAGAGAGCTACAAAATTGATATAAGTAAATATGGTTTTTTATTCTTTGTAATAAGTTTTATGGGGTTACTGTTTTTAATATCTAGTGGAGTTGTATTATATTTTAAGGTATATACAGATATAGAAAATGAAAAAGAAAAATATAAAAAACTGTTTAAAATAGGTATTACAGATTGCGAGATGAAAAAGATTATTTCGAAGGAACTAAGACCTACTTTCTTTATTCCTATTATTTTAGGAAGCATTGTAGGAATAGGATATATTGCTATTATGGCTTCTAATTATTCAATGTACAAAAAGTTGTTATTAGTTTCAATTATAGTATCTTTAATATATCTTATGCTACAAACCTCGTTTTATTTTATTACAAAAAGAAAGTATTTAAATGAAATATTAGAGTAAAATAGAATTAATGAAAAGAAATGAAGTTATAATTAAGTTTATCAATTATAATAATATTGATAATTATTATTGAATAAAATACAATAGTAATATCTAAAATACTTAATTATGGAGGTGACAATTTTATGAAGCAAAAAGGTGTTAAGATAGCTATAATAGGAGCTGGTTTTGTAGGAGCCACTACTGCCTATGCTTTGATGATAGGCGGAATAGCTTCCGAAATAGTATTGGTAGATATAAACAAACAAAAGGCATATGGAGAAGCTATGGACTTAGCTCATGGGGCTTCATTTGTTCAACCAGTGGAAATAAAATCTGGAAGTTATAAGGATACTAAAAATTCAGATATAGTTATAATTACAGCAGGAGCAGCACAAAAAGAAGGAGAAACTAGGCTTGATTTAGTTAATAAAAATATAAAGATTTTTAAAACCATAATTCCAGAAGTGGTTGAATATAGCCCTAATTCTATACTTTTAGTGGTTTCAAATCCAGTGGATATTTTATCATATATAACTTATAAATTATCAGGGTTTCCAAAGGAAAGGGTTATAGGTTCAGGAACAGTTTTAGATACTTCAAGATTTAAATATTTGTTGGGAGAGCACTTTAAAATAGATGTAAGAAATATACATACTTACATAATGGGTGAACATGGCGATTCTGAAATAGCCACGTGGAGCTTGACTAATATAGCGGGAGTTAATATAGAAGACTATTGTAGTGCTACTTGTGGAAAATGTACTGGTGATTTTAAATATAGATTTGCAGAGGATGTTAAAAATGCAGCTTATGAGATAATTGATAAAAAGGGAGCAACTTATTATGCAGTGGCCTTAGCTATAACGAGAATAGTTGAGGCTATAATAAGGGATGAAAAGTCTATACTTACAGTGTCTACTCTGCTTCAGGGTGAATACAGTATGAATGATGTATACTTAGGTGTACCATCTATAGTTGGAATAGATGGTGTGAAAGAAATAATACAAGTGCCATTAAATAAAGAAGAAAAGACAAAACTAATGGATTCTGGAGAAAAGTTAAAACAGGTACTAAAAAATGGAGAATTTTAAATGAACCTTGACAAAAGTTTATATATGGTACTATAATATAGTGTAAAATCTTATATATAAATTTTATGAAGAGGAGAGTACTTTTTTAATCTAACTTCAAGCGAGCAGGGGATGGTGTGAGCCCTGTAGGAGATAAAGGAGGAAGAGAACCTTGGAGAAACTGCCTCAAAAGGAAAATATATTCCAAGTAAGGTAAGTCGCATTAAGCGTTAAATTTTTAAGTGGACTAAATTTATTAGTCAACTAGAGTGGTACCGCGGATACTCCGTCTCTACAGTAGTGTAGGGGCGGATTTTTATATTTGAGTAAGGCACATTCAAATAAATAGTAAGTCAGTATGCTAGTCTATTTTGCGTCATACTGCGTCAGCAGAACCCACAGATAGTCCTACTAAAGGCGGAACCTGTTTCCTTGTCTGACACAAAATATACTAGCATCGTTGACTTGTTATTTCTTTTCATGTACCTAAGCTTTAGTTTATATAAATTTTAAAATGGAGGTATAATATATGGATTATAAAAATTATGTTGCAGAAAAAATCAAAGCTCATGTAGATATGAAAATAGAAGATATAATGGCTTTAATTGAAATACCACCAAAGTCAGATATGGGTGATTATGCATTTCCATGTTTTAAATTGGCAAAAAACTTTAGAAAAGCTCCAAATTTAATAGCAGAAGAGCTTAAGGATAAAATAGATAAGACTGGATTTGAAAAGGTTGAAAATTTAGGACCTTATTTAAATTTCTTTTTAGAAAAAAGTAATGTAGCTAGGGATATTGTAGAAAAAGTATTAAATGAGGGAGAAAATTATGCAACTTCCAATGAAGGGGAAGATAAAAAAGTAGTGGTAGAGTATTCTTCTCCTAATATAGCGAAACCTTTTCACGTAGGACATTTATTTACTACAGTTATAGGAAATTCACTTTATAAAATACTGTCTTCACAAGGTTATGATGTGGTGAGGATAAACCACTTAGGTGATTGGGGAACTCAATTTGGAAAATTAATTTCTGCATATAAAAGATGGGGAAACGAAGAAGCTTTAGAAAAAGAACCAATAAAAGAACTTTTAAGAATTTATGTTAAATTCCACGAAGAAGCAGAAAGGGATCCTTCACTAGATAATGAGGGAAGATCATATTTTAAAAAGCTTGAGGATGGAGCAGAAGAGGAAACAGCTCTTTGGAAGAGATTTAGAGATTTAAGCTTAAAGGAATTTAACACTGTTTATGATATTTTAGGAGTAGAATTCGATTCTTATGCAGGCGAAAGCTTCTATAATGACAAGATGGATGCAGTAGTAGAGGAAATAGACAAAAAAGGAATACTTACAGAAAGTAATGGAGCTAAAGTTGTAATGCTTGATCAATACAATATGCCGCCATGTATTGTTAAAAAATCTGACGGTGCTACTATATATGCTACAAGGGATTTGACGGCTGCAATTTATAGAAAGAAAACTTACGATTTCTATAAAAATATATATGTAGTTGGAACACCACAAGCACTTCACTTTAAGCAAATATTTACTACCCTAAAACTTATGGGTAATGAATGGGCTAAGGATTGTGTTCATGTAGGTTTTGGTCTTGTAAAATTTGCTGATAGAAAGCTTTCCACAAGAAAAGGAGAGGTTATTTTCCTTGAAGATTTATTAAATGAAGCAGTTACAAAAACACTTGAAGTAATAGATGCGAAAAATCCTCAACTAGAGAATAAGGAAGAAGTTGCTAAAAAAATAGGAATAGGTGCAGTTATATTTACTTATTTAAAGAATAACAGAGAAAGAGATATAGTATTTGATTGGAAGGAAATGCTTAACTTCGATGGAGAAACTGGCCCTTATGTTCAATATACTTATGCCAGAGGTAAGAGTATATTAAGAAAGTTAGGAAATGCTTCTGGTGAAGTAGATTATTCTAAGTTGAATTCTAAAGAGGAATTTGAGTTAATTAAGCTTTTAGGTGCATTCAAAGGTGCTATAGATAACTCTATAGAAAAGTTAGAGCCTTCCATAGTTACTAGATATGTGGTGGAGGTGGCTAAAGCCTTCAATAAATTCTACAATTCTCATAGTATTGCTAATGCAGAGGATGAAGAAACTAAGAATGCTAGATTAAAAATGGTTGAAGCTACTTGTATAGTTATAGGCAATGCTTTAAATTTATTAGGAATTTCAACAGTAGAAAAAATGTAATTGAATTTTAACTAAGATTTAGAAATTATTATCCGTGGTTTAGCTATCGTTACCTCCCACTTTCACAGAAGGTGGGAGTATTACGGTAGGTGGCCACTGTATAAATAAATTTTGAAATTATTTTACAAGAATTTTAAGGAGTTATTTATGATTATTAGGGAGTACGAAAGCAAAGTTCATATAAATAAGAGCATATTAGCAAGGTATAGTATGTTGGATATGTGCTATTATGATATAGAAACCACAGGTTTTGATAAGGATAAGGATTGTATAATGTTGATATCCTTAGGTTATTTTACAGGAAATGATAGTTTTAAAATAAAGCAGTATTTTGCAGAACAATTGAGCGAAGAAAATAATATACTGGTAAAATTTAAAGAAGAGGCAGAGAAATTTAACAGATGGTGTTCATATAACGGCATTGCATTTGATGAGCCATTTATTACAAATAGAATGGACAAGTATTTTATAAATTTTAAGGTTCCTATTTATCATATAGATTTATACAGAATAATAAGACCATACTATGAACAGTTAGGTATAAATAGATGCAATCTAAAAACTGTAGAAAAATTTGTGGGTATACAGCGTAAAGATAGTATTACGGGTGAAGAAAGTGTTCACATGTATAATAGATTTTTAAATACTGGAAATGAAAAAATAAGAGATATAATACTTCTTCACAATTATGAGGATGTTTTGGATTTACCATATTTATTCAATTTGGTATATAGAATAGATGAAGATACAAGTTTAATAAGAAATAATTTGGTGAATAGTAGGCAGATAGATTATTTAAAGTTCCTTTTGAATAAAAATGAAATCTCAATAGACTGTAATTTTCACAGAATGAAAAAGAAGCAAGCATATAAAATAATAAACATGCTAAATAATGGCAAGGTGGATAAAAAAGACATATTTAACATACTAAATAATATATATTAAAAGCCAGAGAAGGTTACTAAAATAAATTTAGAGACCAACTCTGGCTTTATAGTTATTCTTTATGCTCTTTCTCAGTTTGTTCTTTATGCTTGTTTTTATAATAAGGACAGTGAGAAGAGCAGGAACTACAGTCACATTTTCCCTTTGTCTTATTTCTTATGTTTTTATATAAGAAATAGAAAGCTGCGGAAACTAGTATTAATGTTATTAATATTTCCATAAAAACACCTCATTTATAGGTTACAATTTTAGTATAATCCAAATTAATAGTTTTAAACAACTATTAATGGTATATGGATAAATACTCATTAGAAACTATACTTTATATAATATAAAGCATCAAAGTTAAAAGAATAGTTTGCCTACATTAAATACTAAAAATGAAATAATCCATGCTAATGAAATTTGGTACAAAACTGAAAATATAGCCATTTTTTTTCCGTACTCTTTTCTCATTACAGCCACAGTCGAAATACAAGGTGTATATAGAAGTACAAACACTAAAAAGCTGAAGGCGGATAGTGGAGTGAAATATGAAGGCAATATAGTAGCTAAATCACCACCGTATATTACACCCATACTGCCTACAATCACCTCTTTAGCCATAAGTCCAGTAAGTAGTGAAACTGAGGTTTCCCAAGTTCCAAAGCCAAGAGGTTTAAATATAGGTGATAAAAATCTACCTATGGCAGCTAAGAAACTGCTATTTATATCTGTCATTCCATTAAAATTGAAGTTAGATAAAAGCCAAACTACAATAGAAATGGAAAAGATTATGGTGCCGGCTTTTTTTAGAAAGCCTTTACCCTTGTCCCAAGTGTGATTAAATAGATTTTTAAGTTCAGGCATTTTATATTCAGGCAACTCGATTAAAAAAGGTTCTTCATCTTTTTTAAATAAAGTATTTTTAAATAGAAGTCCAATTACAAAGGATAGAAAAATTCCTATGAAATATAATGTGAATATAACCGCCGTCTGTTTACCTGGAAAAAAGATTGAAGACATAAGAGCATATACTGGTAATCTAGCATTGCAGGACATTAAAGGAACTAGAAGAGCAGTTAATTTTCTATCCTTTTCGCTTTCAAGGGTTCTAGCAGACATAATGCCTGGTACAGAACATCCAAAACCTACTACAAGAGGTATAAATGCTTTTCCAGAAAGCCCCATGGCTCTCATAAACTTATCCATTATAAAAGCAGCTCTTGCCATATAACCACTATCTTCTAAGAAGGATATGCCTATGAATAAGGCCAATATAATTGGTAAAAATACTACAACAGAGCCTACACCAGACACAATACCGTCTAATAATAATGATTTAAACCATGGACTTGAATTAGACAATAAAGAACCTAGTTTGGGAATTAAAATTTTGTTTAGTCCGTCGTCAAGTAAATCAGATAAAGGTTGTCCAACCCAACTAAATGTAAATTTAAATATAAAGAAAAATATAATCAGAAAAATTGGATAGGATAAAAACTTGTGAAGTAGCACCTTGTCAATTTTTTCTGATATAGTTTCAGTATTATTAAATGTGCTTTTAATACATTTATTCAAAACAGTTTCTATATAAACATAAGCTTCTTTTTCACTGCTAAAATTAAAGTTTGAATTCGAAATATAATTTTTAAAACTGGATTCTAAAAGAGCATTTTTTACCTCAGATAATCCTTTATTTTTAGAGGCAGATATAGGTATTACCATAACACCTAGTTCTTCGGAAAGGGTAGAATAATTTATTTCTATTCCCTTAGACTCAGCTACATCAATCATATTTAAAACCAGTATTATTGGTATGTTAAATTCCTTCAATTGAGTAGTTAGATATAAGTTTCTATTTAAATTTGAAGCATCTACTATATTTATAATAACGTCCACATTTCCATTTAATAAAAAATCCTTTGATACCTTTTCCTCATTAGAAAAAGTATCCATAGCATATATTCCAGGTAAATCTACAATTTTAAAATTAGAGTCTAAAAAACCCTCTTTTTTTTCTACAGTAACCCCAGCCCAATTGCCTACATATTGGTTCGAACCGGTTAATGTATTAAAAAGAGTAGTTTTTCCTACATTTGGGTTACCTACTAAAGCTGCAGTAAACATTAGGCTCTTAGCCCTCCTTAATTATTATATTTTTAGCATCATTTTTTCTTATAGCTAAGTCAAAACCTCTAAAGTTAATTACTAGGGGATCACCTAAAGGAGCAGTTCTTTTTAAAATTACTTCAGTTCCCTCTATACAACCTAAAGCTAAAAGTCTCTTTGTAAGTTTTTCATTTCCACTAATATTATTAATATAAGCTGTTTTACCAGGCTTTAAATCACATAAGCACATATTGAGACCTCCTCAATAATTTTTATAAGAGCTACCCATAAGCATATATACCGTTATTTTTCACTTACATAAAAGATAAAATCAATAGGTAAGTAGCCATTAGGTAAATGCGAATGAAAATAGTTCTCAATGAAATATTATCATTAACTTCATTTTTTGTCAATACCATATTATAATAATAAGTATGGCAATAAATTAGTGGGGGGAAGAGCATGAACGGTAATTTTATTAATAAAAATTCTTATGAAAAGAGAAAATATATAAGAGTAGATTTTAAACAAGAATTATATTATCCACTAGTAAACAATGAAAGCATATACAAAAACTTTGATGGAAGGAAACCTATTTTAAGCGCTATAAACATATCTGAAACAGGAATATGTTTTAAAAGCATCATTAAGCTTAATGAAGGGGATTTTATATCATTTTTAATGAAGGTTGAGAACAAACCGTCATTTTGGTGTTTGTGTCAAGTTAAGTGGGTTAGAAGTCAACAGGATAATATTTTTTTATTAGGTTGCGAATTTTATTTGCTTTCTTTAGTACAATTAAGTAATATAAGAGAATATATAATAGCTAATTTATAATTTTTTTAAAATCTATGGTAAAAATAATTTATAAGAGGTGATAGGCATGGAAAAAAATATAGCAGCTTTTTTTGACATAGACGGAACGTTATATAGAGAGGGTTTAATATCAGAGGTTTTTAAAAAGTTGGTAAAATACGAAATAATAAAACCAGAAAAATGGTATAATGAAGTAAGACCAGAATATTTGAAGTGGGATAACAGAAGAGGAAATTACGATAATTATTTATTAAAAGTAGCAAGCATATATATAGAGGCTATAAAGGGAATGCATAAATCTCAAATTGAATTTATAGCCAAAAAGGTAGTGGAACAAAAGGGAGATAGAGTGTATACTTACACTAGAGATAGGATAAAATGGCACAAAGAAAAAGGTCATAAAATTATAACTATATCAGGGAGTCCTGTAGAATTAGTGAGGGAAATGGCTTCAAAACATGGATTTCATGATTATAGAGGCGCAGTATATACCATAAAAGATGATATATATACTGGAGAAGTTACGCCTATGTGGGATAGTATTAGTAAAAAAGAGGCAATAATGGACTTTGTGAAAAAATACAATATAGATTTAAATGAAAGCTATGCTTATGGAGATACTTCGGGAGATTTCTCTATGTTTCAGCTAGTAGGATATCCTGTATGCATAAATCCAACAAAGGAATTAATTATGAAAGTGTTAAATAGCAGTGAAATAAAGAAAAGAGCAAATATAATAGTGGAAAGAAAAGATGTAGTTTATAATATGACAGGAGAGAATATAGCATTAGTAGAAAGAGTGGTAGAATGATTTTAAGAGAAAATAGAGAAAAAATATCCGTAAAGAGCGCAAGGTTTCTTTTGCCTATAGAATATGAAAAAGACTTTTATAAGAAGGCGTTATTTTTTGATTTAGAGCATTGTGTGAATAAAAAGCCCATATGTGTAGGTGTGTTTGGGTGCAGCTATTATGATGAGGTAAGAGAAGAATTAGTAGTAAATCAATATATGATAGAAAATAAGAGAGATGCAGAAGATGTACTTTATATTGCGGAAAAATATTTTATTAAAATGAAGAGCTTACTAAATAAAAAATATATAGTTACTTTTGCAGGGAATAATGATTTTACTGTAATAGATTATTTGTTTAAGAAAAATAATATTGAATTTAATATAAGGGAAAACTTTAAGGAAATAGATTTGCAAAAGGAATATGAAAAGAAAACTGGTTCCGGCATAGGGCTTAAAAATTTGGAAAAGGAATTTAATATAAACAGAGAAACAGAAGTTATAGGTGGACAAAACTTAGCTAAAACTTTTAATAAAATAGTTAGAGATAGTGATTATATATATAGAATGCCTCAGGAAAAAAAGGAAAAAATACTTCTTTATAATGAGCAAGATGTGGTTAGTTTATTTCAAATATGCTTAAATTGGCAGAAATACATTAAAACATCAGAAGAGTAGTAGCGTATAGAGGACTTAAATACGACTATAGTTTAAATTTATAGTTGTATTTAAGTCTTTTTGGTTATAAAAAATTTTTAAATAAATATGTACAGAAAATGTCGAAAACATAAAAGCTTTTTTTAATATGACTAAAATTCATATTACTATTGAAAAGTATAATATAGTTTAATATAATAGAGTAAATATGGAAATTAAAGAAAAGTTACGTGTAAAATGGCAAAAAATAAAAAGAGCTAAGTAAAATAGATAATTATTAAAAATTCATATAAATATGTTTGGACATATTTAAAAGGAAACTAGGAAGCATGTACTTATGTGGGCACTTTGTATATGTGGAGTTTATAGTGCAACCGGCCTTTGATTACAAAGGTCTTTTTTTTGTTGCAAATATTTAATTCATTTAAGAGTATACTCATATTGAAAAGTGTTATTAAGTCTAATATAATAGAATTAATATGAAAATTAAGTTAAAAATGTATGTAAATGGGAGGAAAAATGAGGAAAAAACTAGGAGACTTACTTTTACAACAAAATAAAATAAATTCAGAACAACTTAAATTGGCATTGGAAAAGCAAAAGGGTACTGGTAAAAGATTAGGTGAAATACTTATAGAAAAAAATATAGTAACCGAGGAAGACATAATAAATACATTAGAAGAGCAACTTGGAATTACTAGGGTATATATAGATTCTATTAGTATAGATGAAAAATTTACAAAAATGGTGCCAGAAAGCATAGCATTAAAATACAATCTTATTCCCATTGGCATTGATAATGAAAAGATAAAAGTTGCTATGTCCGACCCATTAAACATATTTGCTATAGACGATGTAAGGTTATCATCCACCCGGGAAGTAGAGCCATATATAGCTGGTGATGAGGAAATAAAGAAAGCAATAAATAAGTATTATTCTAGTCAATATATTAAAAAAGCCGCAGAAGACTTGTCTAAACAGCAAAATATTTTCCAAAAAACACAAGAAGATACTATGAAAATAGATGATATAAAGAATGCGCCAGCAGTTAGACTAGTTGATTCTGTTATAAATAATGCAGTAAAGATGAAGGCTAGTGACATACATATAGAGCCTTTTGAAGAATATGTAAGGATAAGATATAGAGTGGATGGAATACTTCAAGAGGTTTTTAAGTATAACAGAGACATTTTTAATGCTTTAATTACTCGTATAAAAATATTAGCAGACTTGAATATTGCGGAAAAGAGAATACCCCAAGATGGGAGAATTTTAACTATAATTGAGGAGAAGCCTATAGATCTTAGAGTATCTACTTTACCTACAGTTTACGGTGAAAAGGCAGTGCTTAGAATACTAGATAGAAGCAATTTTTTAATACATAAGGAACAGTTAGGCATGTGCTTAGAGGATATAGAAAAAGTGGAAAGAATGATAAACAGTCCCTATGGAATTATACTAGTTACAGGGCCTACTGGAAGTGGTAAGTCCACTACACTGTATGCTTTATTGAATGAAATAAATAATAGTGGCAAAAACATAATAACTGTAGAGGATCCAGTAGAGTATATGTTGGAAGGGGTAAATCAAGTAAATGTAAATCCAAAAGTAGGACTTACCTTTGCTTCATCTCTTAGATCCATATTAAGGCAAGATCCAGACATAGTTATGATAGGAGAAATAAGGGATAAAGAAACTGCGGAAATATCCATTAGGGCATCTATAACAGGCCATTTAATGCTCAGCACAATACATACTAATGATGCTCCATCATCTGTTATAAGACTTATAGATATGGGTATTGAACCATATCTAGTGGCCAGTTCTTTATCAGGAGTAATATCACAAAGGCTTGTAAGAAAAATATGCCCACATTGTAAACAAAAGTATAAAGCTAATGTTTTAGAAAAAAATATTCTAGGAGTTAAAGAGCAAGAAAATTTACAAATATTTAGAGGGACAGGCTGTACCTATTGTAATGGTAGCGGATATATGGGAAGAGTTGGAGTATATGAAATTATGGAAATAACAAAAGAACATAGGGAATATGTGGTTAAAAGCATTGATGTAGAAGGGTTAAGAGAAATCAGCATAGAAAAAGGAATGAAAACTTTAAAAAATTCATGCAAAGAATTAGTTTTGCAGGGGAGAACCACTGTAGATGAGCTTTTAAATATAAGCTTTTTGAAAGATTAAAGAAAAAGAGGTGTGTGTATGCCTAACTACAAATATAAGGTAATGAATAATGAAGGTGAAAAATTAGAAGGAAGTTTCAAGGGTGCTAACAAAAACGAAGTATTGGCAATGATCCAGGATAATAATTATTATCCTATAAGCATAGAAGAAATATCTGAAATAAGTGAAAAAGATGTGCTGCAAAGCCTTAAAAAAGTAAAAACTAGAGATTTATACATTTTCTGTAGGCAATTTCACACTATGATAAATGCAGGAGCTAATATAGCTACATGTATAGATACCTTAAAAATGCAAAGTTCCAATGTTTTAATGAGGGAAGCTCTTAAACAGGTATACGAAGATATACAAAAGGGTATAACTTTATCTGAGGCCTTAAAAAAACAACCAGAGATATTTCCAGAACTTCTAGTAAATATGGTGGAGACTGGAGAGACCAGTGGTAAGTTAGATTTAATTATGGAAAGAATGGCAGCTCATTATGAAAGAGAAAACAAGATAAACAATAAAATAAAAAATGCTATGGTTTATCCCGTAATACTAGGGGTATTGTCCATAGGTATAGTAATTTTTTTAGTAGCTTTCATAATGCCAATATTTATAGAAATGTTTCAAGGTAGTGGACTCCAACTGCCGCTTCCAACTAGAATTTCCTTAGCCATAAGTTCAGGCATAAGGAAAAATTGGTATATGATAATATTGATAATTGTAGTAGCTATTTTTTTGGTAAAGACTTATTCAAAAAGTGAAAATGGTAAACTGTTTTTTCATAGTTTAAAATTAACGAATCCACTAACTAAAGATATGAACACCAAGATAATAACTGCTAGATTTACAAGAACATTGTCAACATTGCTATACAGTGGTATACCTTTGGTTCAATCCATAGAAATCACTGCTAAAGTTTTAGGAAATAAAGTGGTAGAAAATAGAATGGAAGATGTGAAAACCAGAGTAGTTAAGGGAGAAAATCTATCAGATTCCATAAGAGAAATTAAGTTATTCCCTCCAATGCTAATATCTATGATAAACATAGGGGAAGAATCAGGAGCGCTAGATGACATATTGGACAAAACCGCAAATTTTTATGATGAGGAGCTAGATGCAGCTCTAAAGAGAATGACAGCCATGATGGAACCTTTAATGATTTTAATAATGGGTTTAATAATTGGATTTATAGTTATATCCATGATGCTCCCAATGTTTGATGTATTTAGAACTATACCAACATAAAAAAGTCATAAAGCCAATAAAAAGAGTTATCTCATGCCTTACAGTTAAAAACTCATATCTTTATAAGAGAAAGAGGGAAGAACAGTAAGACTTTGGATGATTTCTTATAAGAACAATAAAAATAATAAATAAGGAGGTATCTCATATGGAGATAACAAAAAATTTAAAAAAATCAAAAAAGAAAGGCTTTACATTAATAGAACTTATAATAGTAATTGCTATTATAGGAATAATAGCATTAATTGCTATACCTAAGTTTACCGGTGCTCAGAAGGAAGCAAAAATAAATGCGGATAAAGCTAGTGCTAAGACTATAGCTAATGCTGCAGCAGTAGCTCTAACTAAAGAGGATAGTTCAACAATAGCCGAGGTTAATGATGGTGAGGTTGAAGATGCATTAAGTGGGAAGATAAAGGAGCAACTTCAAAGTGTACCTGAACCTAAAGCAACTAATGGAAAGTTTTATGTTGATATTGATAAGGACGGAAATGTAACAATTAAAGCAGGAGGAGAAAAAAAATATATAGTTTATCCTGAAGATAAGGCTAAAGGGGATTCAACAGAAGGAAGCCCTTATAAATAAGTAGAAATTTTCAATTAGAACATTAGTGGTAACTTTACCATAATACTATTTATAGGTAAAGACATTAATTTTATAGCATTTAAGAAATTACTTATTGGGACTTGGGGGCTAGAAAATAAATTTTGCCCCTATCCTTTAACCTATTAAAAAATGGAGGTTAAACCATGTTCACAAATAACATTTTATCCATAGACATAGGAGCAAAAAACATAAAAATATTAGATTTAAAAGTAAATAAGAAAAATATCTGTGTAAACAATGTTTTTTCTATAAGAACACCAGAAAATTCTTATAGTGATGGTGAAATAACTGATATTGGAAAGATTAAAGAGTTTTTAGAAAAGAATTTGGAACTTAGAAGTATCAAAACTAAAAAGGCAGTATTTACATCAAAAAGTACTTCCATTATAACAAGAGAAATTTTGGTACCTGCTGCAGATGAAAAGGATATGGAAGCCTTAATAAAGTTTCAAATAGAAAGATATCTTCCTATAATGTCGGAGGATTATATAATTCAACATAAAATAATTGGTAACTTTACGGAAAATAATGTGGAAAAATCTAGAGTAAATGTAGTTGCATACCCCAAAAGTATTGTACAGGGATATTTGGCTTTATGCAAGGAATTAAAATTTACACCCTTGGCATTAGACATAAATAGCAATAGTATATGCAAACTTTTTTATTCAACATGTAATATTAATGGAAAAGAATATGAGAAAGGAAAATCCATTGCATTTATAGATATAGGAAGCGAGTACAGTGAGATAAATGTGCTTAAAAATTATAATGTAGAATTTTCAAGGCTTATATCTATTGGCAGTTCATATATAGATGTGGATATATCAAAAAACTTATTTATATCCGAGGAAGAGGGAGAAGAAAAGAAATTAAATCTTTTAAATGTAAGCAAGGAAATGGAGAAGGGATCTTTAAAGGAACTTGTAAGTAATATTGGAAGAGATTGGACAGACAATCTTGTTATAGAAATAGATAAAATAATACAATATTATAGAAAGAAAAACTTAGGGGATACAATAGAAGAGATATTTATATATGGTGGAGGAGCAAAGTTAACAGGGATAGAAGAGTATATGAGTAAAAGTTTAGGTATTCCAGTGAATTTTATAAAAAATATGCCTAATTTTAATATGGACAAGCATCAAGAAAATATAATAGACTATCTAAATGCTGCTGGTGCGGCTATTAGACTTTAAATGGGGGGTTAAAATGAAAGACTTTAACTTTTTCCAAATAGAATCCTATGATGAAAAGAAAAAAAACAATAAAAAAAATTATATATTAGCTACAGCAGGAGTTTTAGTTTTTATTATGGTTTTAATATCAGGATATAAATTAATGAAGAATGCTAAATTAAATAAAGAGATTCAAACTATGAAAAGTTACATAAATTCCAAGGAAAATAGTAAAAAACTAGAGGATGCTGAAAGGGAGCAAGAAAAATTAAAGATTTTGGAAAAATATAAGCAAAAGGTTTCTCCCATTGCTGAGTTTATAGAGAGTTCTGGAAATATAAACAGTTATCTAATAAATAATATTTATACTTCAGTACCTAAGAATGTGTATTTTAAGAGCGTAAATATGGATAATAACAATATTCAAATACAAGCAGAAGGAAGTAAGAGACAAGATATCGCTGAGTTTCAATATAATTTAAAAGAAACAAATTTATTTAAAAATATATTTGTATCTAATATAAACCAGTCGAAGGGTGGAAAATATATTTTTAATTTAAAATGCACATTAAAGGATGTGGGTATTAATGAAAATAAGTAAAAGGGAGCAATTACTTTTAAGTGTTTTAGTAGTTTTATGTTTAGGACTTTTATATTATAAATTGATTCTTGCAAAACAAAACAGACAAATCAATGATTTAATGATTAAAAAGGCTAATTACGAAGAAAAAGTTTCCAAAATAAAAAATAAAATAGCTAGGCAACCTAAAATAAAAAGTGATATAAAAAAGGTCAATTCTAAAATAATGGAAGATGTTAGAATGATTTTTCCTGAAATAGAGCAGGAGAGAATAATAATAGCTATAAATAAGCTCTTAAATGATTCAAACTTAACAGGTAATGTAATAAATTTTACGGAGTCCAAATTAGTTAATTTGTCAGGAGAAGATAATAAGGATAATAAAAAAAGAAAAGAAGATAAAGCCTTAAATTCTAATGAGTTAACGGGTTTAGTACAAAAATATAATGAAATTAATGGAGAAGAAAACAATAAAGTAAATAATAAAAAAGCAACTATAGAAAATAAAAAAGGTCCAAGTGGACAAGCAGAAAAAATGAGTATTAATATAAATTTTAAGGGGAATCATCCATCTTTAATGAATTTTATAAAATCAGTTGAAGGTTTTAGCAAGAAAATAATAATATCTAAAATAGACATAAATACTTCAGATGGAAATAACTTATCGGGAATTTTAACATTAGATATTTATGGAATTCCTCAATTTAATGTAGATGAATATATTCCATATGATTTTGATGTGCCTCATGGTAAGAATGATCCTTTTGCGGGGGGAGTAATTGCTAAAGATACTGTAAGTGAGCCTAAAAAAGAAGTGTATGATTTTTTAATGAGTGTAAGGGCAGAAACCTCTGATTTACCAACGATTATACTAGGAGAAGCAAAGGATAAGAATGAAAAAACCTATGTGTATGGAGATAAAAATGATGTAGAACAGGTATCTATGGAGCTTTGGAAAAAATCGGGACAATATTACTATAGATATAAAACCTCAAGAGATAAGTATCCAATGAGTTACGAGGCTGGTTCAAAATTAAAACCTCAAGGAAATGAAATAAGTATAAAAGTATATTCAAATCCAAGAAAATCTAATGGCGATATGGCTGGAGTTAACTTTAAGGTTAATAACAAAACAAATTTGAATTTAAATATAGTGGTGGAAAATGACGATAGAGTTGCCCCAAGAGTTAACATTATAAAAGAAGGTGGCAATATTAATATAAGATAAGGCACATTCAAATAAAGTTTTTAGTTTTATATGAAGTTTTTTTATAATGATAAAAGGAACAGATAGATTGGGGAGATTATACATGAAAAGGGCAATGAAAAAGAAAAGTGGACTTACATTAATTGAAGTAATTATAAGTTTAGCCATACTAGGCATAATAATTACCCCCTTTTTATCCATGGGATTATCTACTGTAAATTTAGGTGAAAAATCTAAAGAAAAACAGCAAGCTTTGATTATAGCGCAAGAGTATATGGAAAAGATAAAATCTCCAGAATTTAAAATCAGCAAATTGGATGCTGAAGAAGCCTCAGAGGGTATTTCAAAGGAAGTAACAAGAGGTGGCAAAAAATATTTAGTTAAATATAAAATAGAATCCTTAAAACAAGAGGAAAAGATAGAAAAGGTTAAATTTCAATATATATTGGAAATAGAAGATGGCGTAAAAGTTTATAAAAAAAGTGGAGAAGAAAAAACTTTATTGAATGAAATAGGAAGTTTATTTGATGAATCTGAGAAATTAGTTATACAGAAAAAAAACGATGGAATTATTTTTGAGATAGATACAAATGAGGGCAGAGATAATACAATTAAAGTGGAAGATAATATTAATGATTTACAAGTTTTAAATATAGGGTTATATAATACTAGTGATAATAAAATTAATTTGGATATAAAAAATTACCAAGGTGAACTGAATTTATATATGGATTCACAGGAATTTTATAATATAAATAGTAGCTTAGGAAAGATAAATTATATTTCTAATTACAATGAAAATGGTGAAGAGACTTATGGAAATTTATTTAAGGTGAACATAACTGTAAGTAAAAAGAATTTTAAAGGTAATGAAGAAATTCTTCAAACATTAGAAGGATACAAAAGGTATTGATGGAGGTGAACATATGTTAAAAAAGAAAAAGGGCTCTACTCTGTACATGGTGCTAATAATAATGTCCATACTTTTTGTATTTGGTACGGCTATGTTCACATTAGCACTATCCACTAATAATACCAGGTATTTAAAAAGTGATATTAAGGGAAATCTTTATGGAGCAGAATCAGGATTGGATATAGCTTATAGTATAGTAAATGAACATGTAAAAAGGGCTGTAAAAGAAGCAAATGACCAAGTAGAAAAATATATGCAGAATTTTATTGAAAAGGAATTGATTAAAGCAAAGGAGGAAGGCTCAAGCCCTTATATAAATAAGGATTTTAGTTTAAATACAGGAGAATTATTTAAAGAGCAAGATAGGGTATTTAAAGAAAAATATAAAATGGCGTTATTAAAAGAAAATACTTCAGGAGATAAGAAGGGGAAAATATCCCTATTAGAAGATTTAGAGGATGCAGAAGAGTATAAAGCTATTATAGGAAAAACCAAAAAAGAACAGGATATACCTGTGGTTACAGTAGAAAATAAAGATGAAATAGAAACACATATAGATGATTTTTTAAATGATAGTTTAAAAAACAGTTTAGATTTAAATCTCCAATCAGATTTTAATCATAAGGGTATCGTAAAAGCTGTAAGTTGTAATTTTACTATAGGTATACCTAAATACAGTGGAAGTAAAATAGGTTCTAACACTGTTAAAATTCAAAATAATGCTGTATGGTCAAAGGCAATAAATGTGGAGGAAAATATGAATGTTAAGGCTCCAGCCATCCTAGCAGGGGATGTTTATGTAGGAAAGAATTTAGAAATTAAAGAAAATGGGAAATTGAATACACAAGGTAAATTAAGCGCCTTTGAGGATTTTATTATAAATAATTCTTCTAAAAATAATGTGTCGGGCAATATATATGGTAGAAATGTGATATTGAATAAAAATGTTTATGGAGCTGAGCTGAATGTTACTAAAAATGAAAAATTTAATGGTAGTGTATATACAAAGGATGATCTAGAAATTAATGGGGAAAGCTGTAAGGCATTTATAGAAGGAGATTATTATGGACTAGAAGATGGCCAAAATGCTGATACACCGGATAGTTCTAGTTCTATTATAATCAATTCAGAGGATATAAGAGATGGGAAAGAAAATGATGTGAGACTTAACGTAGGGGGAACAGCATATATTTTAGGAACATCTTATATTAAAACTTCTCCCATATATCAAACAGGTGAGTCTCTATCTATAAAGGGAAATTATTTAGCATATACATATCCTCTTAAGGATGCATACACATCTAATGAAAATAGAAACTTAAAAGATGTGCAGTTTAAGTACTATAATCCATTGGCATTGGCAGATAGTTTTATGGATGGAAATAAATTAACTTCTAAGGATAAAAGTGAGTATTTTCAGAAATACCATAATCAGTATAAAGGCAAAGATGAATATAAAGAAAGCCAATCTATTCTTAATAAGGTTAAGCTTGGAGGATATTTCACTGCAGGGGCAGTAGTTTCTAATGGAGAGGTTGGAGCAGGAAGCTATAATGTTTCTGGGGAAGAGAAGGTTATAGAGGCTAAAAAAGCATATATAACTGAAGTGCTTAATATGGGTCAGGAACTAAAGGATTATAATGATGTAACCATTCAGAGTGAGAGGTTGAAAAACTTATATTATTATAAGGAAAATTTTAAGTCAATGGACAAGCGCTATAAGGATGGCAGCAGAATATTAGTAGTTCAAGGGGATTATTCTTTGTCTAAAGATAAAGATTTTAAAAAAGGAATACTTATTGTTAAGGGAGACTTAAATATTGATGAGGATATAGAGTTTACAGGAACTATAATAGTTACAGGAAACTTAAATCTATCGCAGAAGTGTAAGATAACTTATAATGAAGCTTTAGTAAAAAAGCTTATAGCGGATAATTATAATGAGTTTAAAAATATGTTTCCTGAAGAGGAAAATGCTGAATATTTTTATGTGAATATAAATCCTACATGGAACAAGGAAAATGTATTTATTAGAGAAAAAATAATAAAGGTTTCAAAGTGGAAGATACTTAAATAGAAATTAGGTGTTTATATGAAGAAAAAGGGTTTTACTCTTATAGAAACTTTAATAACCACTGCTATATTTATAATAGTCCTTTCAATTTTGTACACTTTCTTCAATACAAATTATAAAAGTTACAGCAGCACAGAAGCGGAAATAAATTTGCAAGAAGAAGGAGATAAGGCTATAGAAAAAATAACGGAAAAAGCTATGCAATGTAGTAAGGTATTGCAGGTGGTTGATGAAAATGATGTAACTGTATATTCTTATGATGATGAAAGTAGTGAAGAAGAAAATAATTATGATATTTCAATTAAAAGCATAAAAATAGATAATGTATTTGAAGAAAATAAATATTATAAATTTTATCTAAAGGAAAATAAATTATACATGAGTACTGATGATGCACATACTGGGATTTTAATAGCAGAAGATGTAGAAAAACTCCTAATAAAACCAGCAGGAAATGAGGGCTATTTTCAAGGAACTAAAGGTATGTATGTTAAATTTCAGCTAGCTGCAGGAAGAGGGAACGATTTAAAAAAGGTAGTGGAAACAGAAATATATTTTAGAAACTAAAATTAAAAGGAAGGGAGTGAAGATTTTGAAAAAAAGATTATTTGCTCTATTTGCTTTAATATTATTTACTTTAAGTTTGTTTTTACCTTCTCATGAAGTTTTTTCAAAAGGTAATGGTAAAGGTTCCTATGGGGAAGAATTAACTAGTAAATTAAATTATGATAAAAAAGCAGAAGCTTTACAAGGAACCAATCCACAAGAATTTAAGGTAACTGTTACATTGAATTTGGAAAAAAACAATAATAAAACTAAATTTCAAGATTTTATATTTGAAGATAAAATAAATTATGAGTATTTTGAAATAGTTCCTAAAACTTTAGCCATTGAATATCCTAATGACTCATCTAAGGGGGAAATAAGTTTTGACCATGAGACTAATATGGTAATAGGTGATTTTAGGAAACTTCAAAACAACTTTCAAAAAATAACAATTGTTTATAATATAAGATTAAAGGATGGTTTGATTATAAAGGAAGAGCAAGAAGTACCTGCAAGTAAAGATACGAAGTTAACTTGTAATGTAAAAGATGGAGGAAATACAGAAAGAATAACTATAGATTTAGATTGTTCACTGAAAATACAAATAAAAGATAACACACTTAAAGATTTATTAACTTTAACGCAAAAAAGTGAAAAGAAAGAGTATAAATTAAATGAAGAATTTAATTTAAATTATTCTATAATCCCAAGAAAAATAAAAAGTAGCGAGGTAAGTGGTTTAGTTTCAAAACCTAAGGATGTGGTTTTGATGGTGGATACTTCTGGAAGTATGGATTGGGATTTATATGGAAATGAAATCAATATAGATTGGTATGGAAATAAAATGAGTAAAATTAAGAATATAAGAGATTTCAAAAGTTTTTTAGAAAAAAATAATTATGGTGATAGTGAGGCAAAACAAGTTTTAGAGGATATTAGATTTTTAGAAGAAAAGGATATAAGGTTTGCTAATGATAGAGAGGTAGTTGATAACTTTAATCTTTTGAATAATCCCAATAAATATTCATGGTGGTATAAGCAATGGTATTACAGATGGGTTAGAACTGATGAGCAAATAATAAAAATAATAGAAAAAATTCAAAATTACTATAAAAAATTTAATTTTGATAAATCTAGATTGGATATAGTTAAAGAAGCATTATATAAATTTCTAGACAGTTTTAAGGATAAATCCTATAGTGAAGGAGTAAACATAGTACTAAACAATTTTTCTTCGGATATTAATAGAAAATATCCAACTATAGAATTAGGTTTAGATAAAAGTATTAATAATAGTATTATCGAGAAGGCAAAAAAATGGATAAGTAGTTTAACGCCAATGGAAAGTACTAATATTGGTGCTGCTTTAGAAGAAGGACAAGATATATTAAAAAGTTATCAAAAAGATGATTCAAAAACCCACGAACAGTATTTAGTTATGCTTACAGATGGAGTGCCGGAGGCAAATGAATATCTAGAAACTGCAGCTTGGAGAGAAAATGGTAATTCAGCAAAATACACAAATAATAGAATATTATCAGAAGCTAAAGATTATGCTATTACTGCAGCTAATAATATAGCTAAGAATTCACCAAATATAAATAATTATTTATTAGGGTTTTCCAAGGATTCACCTTTAGAACAACTACAAAGCATTGCATCTGAGTATGGTTACTATAATTTGGATAATATAACAAGGAATATAACTGGTAATAATAGAGATAAAATTTTAAAATCAGTAAATAAAGAGTTTGCAAAATATAAAAAGAAAAATGGTGAGTTACCTAATTTTAATATAAAACAAGCTTTAAAGGCAGAGGATATAAAAGATGTTTATTCTAAAATAGCAGAAGATATAAATGCAGATTTGACTCTTAAAAATTTAAGATTTGAATTCCAATTACCACCTGGATTAGAGCCAGTGGAAATTCCTAAGGGATTTCAGTACCAAGATGGTAAAATAATAGGAAGCTTGAATAATGTAAAGTACAGTTTAAAAAATGGACAATATGTGGCAGAAAAAATAGATTTTAATATTAAAGTAAAAGGAATAGCTTCAGGAAAAATAGATTTGAAAAACAAATCAAAATTAATTTATAAGGATGTATATGATGAGGGTAAAGAGGAGTTTTTTCAAGGTTTAAATAGTGTGGAAATAAAATCTTATAGCAGTGTGATTTCCATAATAAATCACGGCTTATTTCTAAAAAACACAGGTATCGGGGAAAGCTCAGGTGTAGCAGTGGCAAATAAAATAAAGTCTAATTTTGGAGTTAAAATAGAATCTAATGTATATGAAGTCTTTTCTATGGATATAGTTGTAAATAGCGATGAAAGTAATTTGAACAATGGGGAACAAATATTAGTAGATAAAAAAGATATATTTATTTACGGAATAGAAAATGAAATTCTAAAGGAAACACCACTAGAAAATATATTAAATAATTGCGCAGGGCTAAAAGTTGAAAAACATGGACAAAAAACCATAATAACTTTTACAAACTTGAAACTTCAGCCAGGAGAATACATTATGTCCTATAAAGTATGCCCTAAACTAAAAAATTCATCTAATAATGTAACTATGATAAATGATGCTGTTTGTACTATAGATAATAATCAAAAGCTAAATAAGCCACTAAATATAACTATACAACCATTACCAGATTTAGACTAAATATATAATATCCTATGGGATAATCCTATAGGATATTATATATTATGATAATTCCACCGCATTGTACCTTTTGTGGTTTAATCATATTATAAATAAGCATAAAATTCATTTCATGGCTTTTACATGAAATATTTTAATTGTATTTATATGTGATAACCACTGATAAGTTTATGGATAAGTTATTGGAGGACGGATTAATGAACTATATTTTAATTTTCATTTTAGGCTTATTGTTTGGAAGCTTTTTTAATGTTTGCATATATAGAATTCCTATAGAAGAATCTATTGCATTTCCACCTTCTCATTGTACTAATTGTGGTAATAAACTTAAGCCTTTCGATTTAGTACCAGTGATAAGTTATTTATTTTTGAAGGGCAGATGTCGATACTGCAGGGAAAAGATATCTATAAGGTATCCTATGATTGAATTATTTACCGCATTAATATGGCTTAGTATATATGTGGTTTATGGATACTCTATTTTGACCATTAAATATATATTTTTATTTAGTTGTATTTTAATTATTGGCATGATAGATTATGATACTCAGGAAGTTTATTTTTCCAATTCTCTAGTTGGCATATTAGGTGGAATTATATTTATTATTATAGAGATTTTTATGTATAAAGCTATAACCATACCTTATGGATATATTTTAAAGGATTATATTTTGGGAGGGTTAATTCCAGCTGCAATAATTGCAATAATAGCTTTCTTAACTAAGGGTATGGGCTGGGGTGATGTGGAGATAATGTTCATGTGTGGCTTATTTTTAGGTATAAAGAAATCCTTATTATTAATGGTTCTTTCCTTTATAGTAGGCGGTGCAATAGGAGCTATATTGTTAGTCACTAAAAAGAAAGGGAGAAAAGATCCAGTGGCTTTTGTACCATTTATAGCAGTGGCAGCGGTGATAGTTATGCTTTGGGGAGAGAAATTAATAAATTGGTATTTTTTAGTTTGCTAGTGTGCTAAGGAATAAAAAAAGGGGCTGTCGCATTAAATAATTCACATGCAATATATTGTTCTGCAAGTTTAAAGTTAACACAATATATCGTAGGATTTAGTCTTAGTGCAACAGCCATATTTTTTTATGAAAGTTTTTCTATTCCTATTTTTATTCTTCTTAAAGATTCTTCTTTCCCAAGTATATCAGCTAACTCGAAAGCACCACCTGGTGTGAATTGCTCACCTGATAGAGCTGTTCTTATAGGCCATAGCATTTGACCATTTTTGATTTCTAACTCTTTTATTAGAGAGAATACAGTGTTGTGTATTGAATCTAAAGACCAATCCTCTAAAGCTTCTAATATTGGAAGAACCTTTTGTAAATTTTCTAAAGAGTTTTCAGGGTTTGTTTTCATTTTTTTATGAGTATATATAGCTATATCATAATCAGGTAACTCTTGGAAGAATTTAATCATTCCAGGTATTTCAGTCAATACTTCTGTTCTTGTATGAAGTAGCTCACTTATTTTCATTAAATCTATATTTTCATTAAATATTACTTCCTTATAGTAAGGAAGGGCTGTATTGTGGAACTCTTCTATAGATAGTTTTTTAATATATTCTCCATTCATCCATCTAAGTTTTTTAGTATCAAATACTGCTGGAGCTTTATTTATATTTCTATAGTCAAAAGCTTTAGCTAATTCTTCTAAAGAGAATATTTCTTGGTTGTCGCCGGGGTTCCAGCCAAGAAGTGCTACGAAGTTTATAACAGTATCTTTTAAATAACCATTTTCTAATAAATCTTCGAAAGAAGAATGACCACTTCTCTTACTTAATTTTTGATGTTCTTCATTAGTTATTAATGGGCAGTGTACATAAGTTGGAATATCCCATCCAAAAGCTTTGTAGAGACGGTTGTATTTTGGCGTAGATGAAAGGTACTCATTACCTCTAACTACGTGTGTAATGCCCATTAAATGGTCGTCAACCACATTTGCAAAATTGTATGTTGGAAGTCCGTCTGATTTAATAAGTATCATATCATCTAATTCAGAGTTATCCACTGCAATTTTTCCGTAAATTTCATCATCAAATACAGTTTGACCTTCTGTTGGGTTATTTTGTCTTATAACATAAGGAAGACCTTTTTTTAGGTTTTCTTCAATTTCTTCTTTTGAAAGGCCCATACAGTGTTTATCATATTTAAAAGGTCTCTTTAGAGCTTCTGCATTTTTTCTAAGCATATCTAATCTATCCTTTGAGCAGAAACAGTAATAAGCCTCTCCCTTTTCTATTAATTGTTTAGCATATTCTAAATAAATATTTCTTCTTTCACTTTGAACGTAAGGTCCTACAGGACCGCCTATATCTGGACCTTCATCATGTTTAAGGCCAGTTAGTTTTAAGGTGTTATATATAATGTCTACAGCACCTTCTACAAATCTCTCTTGATCTGTATCTTCAATTCTCAATATAAAATCACCATCTTCATGTTTTGCAATTAGATAGGCATATAAAGCTGTTCTTAAATTACCTACGTGCATTCTACCCGTTGGACTTGGGGCGAATCTTGTTCTAACTCTTTTAGTACTCATATATTTCACTCCTATGTATTAAAATTTATTTTAATCTTTTGAGGACTGCTACTATAAAATAAAAACCTCTCATCCTTGAGGACGAAAGGCATAAATGCCATAGGGATACCTCTGAATGATACCCTTTAATAATAAAATAGCGCTAGTTCACAATTACACATAATATCATAATATAATAATGGTTTTTTTATGTCAAGATTATGCAAGAATATTTTAAATTTAAAATTTATAATTTTAAATTAAAGGGAATTTATGTTTATAATATTTAGAAAGAATTTAAATCTTCACTAATTATTATTTTAATATATATTAAATTTTATTACTATAATTTTAGAAAGGGGATAAGAGTAGGTGGAAGAATAAGGTGTAAAATTAAATACAAATTATCTCATAGGTAAAAATAATATATAGAAGGAATTAAGTATTGTTATGTAGAATAAATACATAATGCGAAAATTGAGGAGGTACCAACATGAATAATACTGCTACAAGATTTAGCAAGCTGCTAGAGAAAAATGGATTTCCTATGCCCATAATAAGAGTAAAGGAAAATGAAAATGAAACTATATTTGCTTTTGGTCAAATAATAAAAAATCACAATGTAAATGTGGTAATAGATTTTGATGAAGATAATACTTGTGTAGACTTTAACATATTTGATTTAATTCAACTATCTGAGGAAAACAATAAAGAAAAAGTTTATGACTTAATAAATAGAATAAATGGGTCTTATAGATTTCCTAAATTTTATATAAATGAAGAGGGGTCAGTAACAGCTCAAATAACAGTTCCTTATGAAAATTCTGTAAGTGAAGAAATGTTATTTGATATGTTGCGTTCTATGATGACTTTCTGCAATAATGTAATGGATGACCTAGAAAAGGCCTCTAAATAGCAACAATAATAGTGTGGTAGGATTATGTGAAAAATCTGACTTTAAGTTGGTAAAAATTATAATTAGATTCTATATATTAGCAATAAGCTACTAATAGTATCAGATTTTAATTATTTTACTTTAGGTACATGAAAAGAAATAATAAGTCAAAGATGCTGGCATATTTTGTGTCAGAAAAGGAAGCAGGTTCCGCCTTAGGCAGGACTATCATCGGTCTCTGATGACGCAAAATAGACTAGTATACTGACTTATTATTTATTTGAATGTACCTTATTAAAGTTGGATTTTTTTTATTTTATTAAAATACAGCTATCCAAGTGAAAAAACAGCCAATTGACAAACTAATGAGTTAAAAAAGTGGGGGAATAAAAATGCTTGTAGAAAATTTATTTAAAAGAGTGGATATGAATTATTTAATGGAGTATTTTAACAATCAGTACATAGAAATGTTTTGTAAAGAGTGTCCAAACTATGGAAAAGTATGGACGTGTCCACCACATAGTTTTGATTTAGAAGAAACTTTAAGAAAGTATAAGACTGCATATTTGGTAGGAACTTTAATTTATTCAGAGGAACTTCCAGAACACATACAAAAGTTAGTGAATAAAAATCCTTATGACATAGAAAAAGCTACAGAAATAATGATGGCAGAAGTCAGAAAGAAATTAGATAAGGAGCTTTTAAGGGTAGAAGAAGAAATACCTAAAAGTAGAGCGGTGTTTTCAGGTAAATGCTTATTTTGTGCAAAATGTACCAGAGAAGAAAATAATCAGTGTAAAAATCCTAAAATAATGAGAGTATCCCTAGAATCTTTTGGATTTGACATATGTAGAATATGTAGTGAAGTTTTAGGGGTGGAGATAGTTTGGGGACTTTATGATTTGCCAACCTATGTAATACTAGTTAGTGTTATATTAAGTGAGGAAGAGGAAACGGATTATTCAGATATAGTGGAAAAGCACATTAATGCAATAGAATTTTAAATGCTCAATCATCAATTAATTACTATATAATGATTAATCCACAATAAGGTACAATGTAATGGAATTATGAAATTTCTCCTCCATGACTTGCATAAGAGCTAGGAACAATAAATTTAATTTAAGAAATTCTAATCTTTTAGCCATATAAAATTATCTAACGCTCACATTCAGCGTCCTGTCTCAGGTTCGCTAGCCTGGCGTCCTTTTAAGGGTTACGATAATTTTATCTGTCTAAAAGAAGAATTTCTAAAATTAAATTTAAATAGTTCCTTCGCTTCTTATGCAAGTCATTCCAGAGAAATTTCATAATTCAAGCAATGTAATACTTATTGTGGGATAATCATATAATACAAAATTTAAAATGTAGAATGTAAAATTAAAAAATCCAAAGGAATTTTTTAAAAATTTGTATTTTTAAAAACCCCTTTGGATTTTAATATTAAGATTCTATTTTAAATTATCGCAAATTATTTTGTCAATAAGTTTTTCGTCAGCAACATAAGGTATAGTGATGTGGTTTTCACCTTTTGTTTTTAGGTTGTAATCTATACTTGTTTCTACAGCATTTTCATTTCTAGCCCAAGAACGTCTTGCAACTCCGCTCATAACATCCCAAGCCATAGCAGATTTGATGATATTATCAATTCTTTGGCTGCCATCTAGAACTAAACCAAAGCCTCCATTGACAGAGTTGCCTATGCCAACACCGCCGCCATTGTGAAGGGCAACTAGGCTCATACCTCTAGCAGAGTTTCCTGCAAAGCATTGTACTGCCATATCAGCAGTTATGTTGCTGCCGTCTTTAATGTTAGAAGTTTCTCTAAATGGTGAATCAGTACCACTTACATCGTGATGATCTCTTCCTATCATAACAGGTCCTATTTCGCCTTTTCTAACCATATCATTGAATTTAAGTGCTATTCTCATTCTTCCTTCAGCATCTTGATAAAGAATTCTAGCTTCAGTGCCTACAACTAAGCCATTTTTTTCAGCGTCTCTAATCCATATATAGTTGTCTCTATCTTGTCCACGTCTATTTGGATCTATACATTCCATAGCTGCATGGTCTGTTTTTACTAGGTCTTCATGATCATGGCTTAAGCAAACCCATCTAAATGGTCCATAGCCATAGTCGAATAGCATAGGTCCCATAATGTCTTCAACATATGATGGGAATATAAATCCATCTTTTTCATCTATGCCATTTTTGGATATTTCTTTTGCACCTGCATCAAAAACAGATTTCATAAATGAGTTACCATAATCAAAGAAATAAGTTCCTCTTTCTACTAGTATCTTTACAAGTCTAAAGTGTTCTCTTAAAGTTTTATCTACCAGTTCTCTGTATTTATTTCTGTCATTCTTTAATAGGGCAGTTCTTTCTTCAAAAGTAAGTCCCTGAGGGCAATAGCCGCCATCGTAAGGTGCATGGCATGAAGTTTGGTCAGATAATAAATGAACCTTTATATTGTTTTTAACTATATAGTCTAATAAATCAACAATATTTCCATGATATGCTATAGAAATAGATTTCTTAGCTTCCATAGCTTCGTGAGCCCATTTAATTACTTCTTCTAGATTAGAAGAAGCTTTGTTAACCCAACCTTGATCTAATCTTGTTTGAATTCTTGAATAGTCTACTTCAGCTATAATTCCAACGCCGTTAGCTATTTCTACAGCTTTTGGTTGAGCACCACTCATTCCACCAAGACCAGAGGAAACAAATAAATATCCTTTTAAATCTCCATCATGAGGAATACCAAATTTTAATCTACCAGCATTTAATAAAGTATTAAATGTACCGTGAACTATACCTTGAGGTCCTATATACATCCATCCACCAGCAGTCATCTGACCGTAGTTGGAAACTCCAAGCTGCATTGCAGTGTGCCAATTTTCTTGGTCATTAAACATACCTATTAAAAGACCATTAGTTATTATAACTCTTGGTGCTTCAGGCTTTGATTTAAATAAGCCTAGAGGATGACCTGATTCTATAACAAGAGTTTGATCTTCAGTTAATTCTTCTAAATACTTTTTAATTAATCTGTATTGCATCCAGTTTTGACACACTTGTCCAGTCTCTCCATAGGTAACAAGCTCATAAGGGTAAAGTGCAACTTCAAAATCTAAGTTGTTGTCTATCATTACTTGGAATGCTTTACCTTCAATACATTTTCCCTTGTAGTCATTTATAGATTTTCCATAAATTCTTCCTTCTGGACGGAACCTGTATCCGTAAATTCTTCCCCTAGTTAATAATTCATTCATGAACTCTGGTGCCAACTGTTCATGATACTTTTCAGGTATATAGCGAAGAGCATTTTTTAAAGCTAATTTCGCCTGTGCTTTTGTAAGAGTAAATCCCCTATCTGGTGCACGTCTTATGCCTTTAACAAATTCAGGCATTTTAGGAAGTTGTTCTTCCAATTTAATAGTCATAGCATTTGAAATATCTAAGTTAGTAATCATTAAAACTCACCCCGTAACTAATTAATTTTTTAACTTAACACTATATATATTCACTAAAAAATCGCATATTCCTTTTTAAAATTTCAAAATTTTATAGAATTTTAAAAGTTTTCTTTCATATGGCTATAAATTTTGCAACAAATTATTGTGCTAAAGTGAAAAAGTGATGCGAAAAAGCAAAAAAAAGAGATGAATTTGTCATCATCTCTTTTTTTCTTAAACTATAATCACATTTTTGCAACCGTTGCTTATTGCGATTCGTTGTAATTCTTCCATAAATTCTTTAGAAGGAGTGGAACTATTTATAAGTTCTTCTCTAACCCCTAGTGGTCGGTACTTTATTATCTTGTATATTGTATTAGGATTTAAAGATGCTATTAATTTGCTAACATTGTGAACATTAGATTTATTATTTAATAAATCTGGAACTATTACAGTTCTTATTTCATATAGTTTGTTTAACTTACTAAGTTTCTTTATATTTTTTAGTACAATATTATTTTCCATAGAAGTAAGCATTTTATGTTCTTCCAAAGAGTAAGATTTTAAATCTATCATGGACTTATCCATTACTTCAAGAAGAGCAAGGTCTTCATATAAAGGTATTGAACCGTTGGTGTCCACAAAGCAAGTTAATCCAAGTTTTTTAACTTCAGTAAATAAAGAAATTAGAAAGTCCTTTTGGAGAGTACATTCACCGCCGGAAACAGTAATTCCTTCTATAAAAGGTTTAACTTTTTTTATTTCTAAAATAATATCCTCCACAGACATTTCTTTAACTTTAGGTGAAGCATTATAAGAGCAATTTTTTAAACATTCATCACATTTTATACAAAGCTCTTCTTTCCAATGAACTTTGTGGTTTTCAAAAGAAAGTGCACCTGAAGAACAAGCACTTACACAATTTCCACAATGTATACATTTGTTTATAGTCTCAGGATTATGACAATAAAGACAATTGAAGTTACAACCTTGAAGAAATATAGATGTTCTATTGCCAGGGCCATCCACTGCGCTAAAAGGTATTATCCTATTTACTAGGGCTTTATTCATATTTTCTTACCTTTCTTTCAAGAACTCTTTGATTTTTAACTGCTCCTAGGCCTAAAGCTACAGTATCTTGAAGTGCCTGCTCACCTTTTTCTAATTTTTCTATATCTGATTTTTTAACTAAATATCCTGTGATTCTAATAACATCTGAATCAGAAGAATAAAGTGAGAAGTATCTCATGTTTAAGCTAAAGGCACCCTTTATAATATCTAATATAAATTTAGGATTTCTCTTGGTAGTTTCCTCAAATGGGAATATATCACCAATACCTGATGGAAAATACTTGTGGAAAGGTGCAGATTGAACTATGTGCTCATGAAGTTCTGGTTCCTCGCCTATAGGTATTCTACAGCCAGGGCTAATATTTTTATCGCTATCTATACCAACTTGTGCATGAAGTAAATATTTATTATCTGATTTTTCACAGTAAGGAGCTTTATGATTAGAGACTTCTTTGTATAATTTTTCAATTATATCTAATCCCAATTTATTAGCTTCTTCTCCATGACCAAATCTATCTTCTAATTTGTCAGAGGAAACAAAGTGGTTTACGCATTCAGCAAGACCAAACATTCCAAACATGGCAGAAAAGTTTTCTCTAGATATTAAGCCTTCTTTTACTAAGAAACTGCTCTCAAAGAATCCGCTTTCCTCTACAAGAAATTTAACTCTCTTATCCATGTAACGTGCCATTCTATCTACAGCGTTAGGTAGAACTTTATTTAAAAAGTCTTCTCTGTTGTCAGCTTTTTTAGCTAGAAAAGCTAGGTTAAGTCTGCATAAGGTATAACTTCCGCCTCCAGTGTAAAGCCCATTATAACAGCTTACTATATTGTAATTTTCTCCCAACTCATTAGAGAACATTTTATCATTAGCAAAACTAGGTTTAGCAGTTACAAGAGCTGTATTTATACAATCTATAGCAAAATCCTCCGGCGTATTTTTGTTGTATTTAACAGTAATATTAGGAATAGCTGTTTGAAGTTCTCTTTGTACTTTTAATATTATTCTGCCTGCTTTAGAGTCCCTTGGTCCCACATTAGCATGGCAGAAGGAGTCAGTTAAAGTTCTGTCTATGTGAAGTAAAAACATTTTTATAGCTCTATAGGCTTCTTGTTCATTTTCTACATAAGGATCTAACAAATAATCAATATTTCCTAAAGATACAGGGAAAGATGTGATTGATGGTACATGCTTATATAGAATTAATAAGTTGTTAACAGCTTCCCATATATCGCTAGCTGGTTCAAGTCCTAAAAATTCACTGCCATTTTTCATGAATTTTTCGTAATCAGGAACTATATATCTAGGTCTATAAGGGGCGTGTCCTTCACCTAAATCGCATATAACTCCAGCATTTAAATATTCTTTTGAATCCGCATCTATGTTTAAAATATCTAAAGAATCTTCTGCAGCTCTAGCTAGACTCAATACTTTTTGTTCATAAGTTAAAGTGGTATCTTTTATAATATTTAATATTTTGTCCATAGTTTTCACACTCCTATACGATAAATTTAAACAGTTCCTTTGCTTCTTATGCAAGGCATTCCAGAGAAATTCCATAATTCAGGTAATGTAATGCTTTTTGTGGGATAATCATAATATAACAATACAAATGTGTAACTGTTTACACATTTGCATATAATAATTTATATTAATTACATTTTACAATTTTTCAATAGAAATATCAATGTATAATACGATAAATTCATACAAATTTCGTCACAGGCATTTCTAAAAAAATCTAATTGAATATTATACCTAGTGTTAAGAAAATTGAACAAGTGGCAGCTAATTATTGACTAGGAATTGAAAATGGTTTTATTTAAAATAATATGATATAATTCTAATATAATAGAGTGTTATTCAGTGATTATCTGCTTCAATACTTTAATATTCTATAGAAGTGTGGGAGAAGGGTAGTTACGATTCTGGACAAGTAGTGGGTGCAGGAGATTCATCTTAATTAAACTCCCGCTGAAGCTAAAAATTACTTCAACATTAGTTTAAATTATTTTAATTAAAATAGGAGGCAAAAAATTATGAAAAAAATTATGTACTTTATATTATGTTCTTTACTTGCTATAAGTTTTGTTGGCTGTGGTAAAACTAGCGAAAATTCAAATGAAAAGGATCAAAAAGAAAAATCAGCAGTATCTACAGAAAAGAAGGATGAAAATAAAGATGTAGAACAAAAACAGGAGGATGCGAAAAAGGAAACTGCTAAGAAAGTTTCTCTATATTTTGTAGATGATCAAGCTATGTATCTAAATAAAGAAGAAGTGGAATTAGGGGAAGTTACACCAGAAATTTTAATTAAAAAGTTACAAGAAGGGCCAAAGGAAAAAAATCATTATCCAGCAGTGCCAAAGGATGCTGAGATAAAGATAAATGTAAAAGAAAATGTTGCTTATGTGGATTTAGAAAAGAACATAGCTACAAAGATAAATGGTGGCTCTACAGGGGAGAATATGTTTGTATACTCTATAGCTAATACATTAATTTTGAATAAGGATTTAGGTATAAATGAGGTTAAATTTTTATTAGATGGAAAGGATACAGAAACTATTAATGGACATATGGACACTAGCGGTAAATTCAAAGCCAATGAAAAAATAGTTAAATAGCAATAAAGCAAGCAACCTTTCTGGTGAGATTATTTTTACTAGAGAGGTTGCTTTATTTACTTTTATTCATTAAGAGTTTTAAATTTTTCTTTATTTTTTACAATATATTTAAGGGCATTTATAAAAATATCTATTTCTTGTGGGGTGTTGTATAAGCCAAAGCTTATCCTTACTAGGCCTTTCTTTGGATTATCAGGATTACGCATCATGTGTTCTATTTCATCTTCAGAAACATTTAAAAGTCTTTCCACATATGGATGTGCACAAAAACATCCACTTCTAACTCCAATACCCCAATGATCTGAAAGAGCTTTAGCCACATTTGCATGATATAGTCCTTTTATATTAAAAGGAATTATAGAAACTGTATTTTGATAATCATCCTTTTTACAATATATTTCCACATCTTCTATGGCACAAAGTTTAGAAAGAGCATATTTTTTTAAAGCATCTTCAAGTTTGTAAATTACATCCATGCCAACAGAATTTAAAACGCTTATTGAAGCGCATAATGCAAGAGCACCCATTAAGTTTGGAGTACCTGCTTCTTGATTATCTGGAGAGTCTGCCCAGGCTATTTCTTCTGGTGTAACTATTTTTATAGTCCCACCACCTACTTGCTCAGAAATATTGTTATTAAAGAAATCTTTAGGTCCAATTAATGCTCCACAGCCAAAGGGAGCATACATCTTATGAGCGGAAAAAGCTAAGAAATCAATGTGACTAGAAGAATCATGAGGCTTCATAGTAAATGGTACGTGTGGTATAAGTTGAGCCCCGTCTACTAAGATTTTTGCACCATTTTCGTGAGCTAAGGAAGCTATTTGATGCACTGGGTTTATATAACCGGTTACATTTGATGCCCCAGAAACTGCAACTAATTTAATTTTTCCTTTATATTTTTTTAGTTTAGCTTCCAAGTCATCTATAGAAAGTTTACCATCTTGGTCTACGTTTATATAAATCACATTAAATTTATTTCTCCAAGGTAGATCATTGGAGTGGTGTTCCATAAAGGTGCTTAGGATAATATCCTTATCCCCATTGCTTTTATCCCCTTTTAATAAATAGGAAAGTTTGTTAATCCCCTCAGTAGTATTTTTTACAAATAAAACTTCATCCTTATTTAAATCAGCTTTAACGAAATTTGCAACCACAGTTCTACATAAATTATACATATCAGTGGAGAGCTTCGATTTATATCCAGTGCCTCTGTGGATAGAGGAATACCAAGGGGCAAATTTATTCAATCTATCCATAACAGCTAAAAAAGCAGGTGTGGTAGCGGCATTATCAAAATTTATATAGTAGGTTGAGGTACCATTAGATATAGGAACTTTGCAGTGAGTCCCAACTACTAAATCTTTTAAATTTTTATTTTTAAAATTATTATACATTCATATTCCACCTCAATTGTGGGCAGTGTTTTAGTTCCCATTATTATTATATTAATTTTTTAATTTTTAGTGATACAAAGTATTTAGAATAATTTATTGTAATTAGGATAAAATAGGATTAACGCTTAGGAAAGGGGGAAAGATCATGGCTAAAAAAGGTATGAAGAGACCTTCAATGGAAGAAACTGCAAGACCTCAAAATAAAGGTAAGAAAAACAAAAAAGAAATAAATACTCCAGAAGAGAAATAACAAATACAGTTTTCATCTGGGTGTGAATGGTTAATAAGAAGAGTATATATTAAAAAGGAGTGCATATAAGATGCATAGCCAAGGAAAAAAGGCTAAAAGAAAATCTAATCATCAAGCAGCAAAACCAGAAGTTATAGAGGATAAAGAATTTCAAAAAAATCCCAAGAAGGGTGCTATAGAAGGAAAAAGTTAATATATAATAAGCAATGCTTAAAATAAATCCTCAGCATCCAATCCCTAATCCACACTAATGTTTAGAAATTTATTTTAGGGATTAGGGATTGGTGACTAGGGATCAACTAAAGTACGTTTCTTTAAGCAAAATAGCATCCCTTTCTAAAATAGGGCTTTCACAAATGAGGCATCCTTTTACATGAAAGTCTTTTAAAGCTTGTAGACAAGCTTTGTAATTAAAATCACTTTCCATTAGAGGAAGATGATTTTTTTCTCCCTTGAGACCATAATTTATTCCAGATAAATGCATATGTAAATCTTCTAAAGCATCTTTTCCTAAATGATTTTCTATATAATTAAGAATGTTTGCAAAATCATCATAATCTTTTAAAGAACCATTATACCTAGCGTGTAGATGAGAAAAGTCTATGCAAAGTTTACAATGAGGTAAGTCTTTGCATAGGTAAACCAATTCTTCTAGAGAACCAAACTGTGTACCCTTACCAGTGGTTTCAAGTCTGTAATCTACCCCAAAATAAGGAAGTTTACTTAGATTTTCCTTAATTTTATTAAAGGTTTCTTCTTTGCTCTTTTTTAAATAAAATCCCGGATGAAATATAAGGCTTCTTCCTCCTACCTTTTGTAACGCCTCTGCACCTTTAATAATTCTCTCTAAAGATTTTTCTTGTTTTTCTTCTTCTTCTGCATTTAAATTTATAAAATAAGAACCATGAGCAGATAGGTAAAATTTATTTTCTTTTTTTGCTTTTAATATACCATCCTTATTTTTCTCTGTTACATTTACAGATCTTACGAATGGAAGTTCCATGGCATCCAATCCGTAACTTTTAAGATATTCTATGCCGGTTTTATATGTGAATTTCTTATCATCTTCTCCTAAAGGGAGACCTGAAATACCAAATAATAATTTATCCATTCTAGACAATCCTTTCATTAGTAAATATATTTAACTATTATCTACAATAATTAGTATAGATATTATAACATAAATTAACTTAACTTTTGCACATAAGTTTCAAGCGCTACATTAGATGAATAAAGGAAATACAAATATATTTTTAAATTTTAAATCCAGAACTTAAAATTTAAAATGAAGGTTGAAATTCTTAGAGAATTTCTTTAATTTATATTTTATAACTTCGAAAATTGAATAAATAATAATTTGGTAGCATTTTAACTTTGTGACATACTACTTAAAATTTGTGATAAAATAAAGTGAAACGTATAATTGTAATTTTATATTAAAGATATTATTATAATACATAAGTGAAATTACATTAAAATTACATGAAAAGAGGTATATAATGAAGTCGAAATGGCTACTTAGAACTACTAAAATAGATATTGAAAATTTATCAAAGAAAACAAATTTAAGCCCTACAGTGGTGAAGATTTTAATAGATAGAGGAATTACAAATCCTAAAGATATAAAGAGATTTATAGAATCTTCTATTAATGATTTGCACAATCCTCTTTTGATGCAAGACATGGAAATGGGAATAGAAATAATAAAGGATTCTATACAAAAGGATAAAAAAATATGTATATATGGAGATTATGATGCTGATGGAGTAACCAGTACGGTAATATTATATAAGGCATTAAAGCTTTGTGGTGCAGATGTTAAATACCATGTACCAGATAGAGAATCAGAAGGGTATGGCATGAATTCTGAAAGAATAAAAAAACTTTATAAGGAAGGTATAGAAGTTATATTGACCTGTGACAACGGGATATCCTGTACTGAAGAAGTTAAGTTAGCTAAGGAATTAGGTATGACTGTGGTTATAACAGATCATCATGAACTACCCTTCCTAGAGGAAAATGGTCAAAGAAAATATGTTTTGCCAGAAGCCGATGCGATTATTAATCCTAAGAGAAAGGATTGTAAGTATCCTTTTAAACTTTTATGTGGTGCAGGTATTGCATTTAAATTTGTACAAACCTTGTTTAGTAAATTTAAGGTGGATTATGATGTTAATGAATATATAGAATTAGCGGGCATTGGAACAGTATGTGATATAGTTGATTTAGTGGATGAAAATAGAATAATAGCAAAAAGAGCTATAGAACAATTAAATAAAACTTCTAATTTGGGGTTAAAATGTTTAATAGAACAAATGGGTTGTAAGAGTATAAGTTCTTACACAATTGGTTTTCAAATAGGACCCTGCATAAATGCTACGGGTAGATTGGAAAATGCGTCTTTATCTGTAGAGCTATTACTATGCAATGAAGAAAGAAGAGCTAGGGAACTTGCTGATGTTTTATATGGATTAAATAAAAAAAGACAGGATATAACTAATGAAAATGTGGAAGAGATTATTGAGAGTATAGAAGAATCATCTATGAAAAATCAAAAGGTACTTGTAATTTATAAAGAAAATGTACATGAAAGTATAGCTGGTATTGTGGCAGGAAAAATAAAAGAAAAGTATAATGTTCCAACTATTGTATTAACCAAGGGAAAGGATATGCCAAAAGGCTCAGGTAGATCCATAGAAGAATATAATTTATTTGAAGAACTTATAAAATGTAAAGAATATATATACAAATTTGGTGGACACCCTATGGCTGCAGGACTTTCAATAAAAGAAGAAAATATACCTAAGCTTAGGGAAGCGTTGCTCAAAAATTGTAGACTTACAGATGAAGATATAATACCAAAAATAAGGATAGACAGAAGGTTATCTTTGAGAGAAATTAATTTTGATATTATAAATGAGATAAAAATGTTAGAACCTTTTGGAAAGGGAAATTCAGCTCCTGTTTTAGCAGAAAAAAATATAACTGTAAAGGCAATATCTATTTTAGGTAAAGACAAAAATACATTAAAATTGAGATGTATTTTTAGTAGAGAGGGAAATTTTATAGATGCCCTAGGATTTGGAATGGTGGAGGAATTTATAGAATTATTAAAAGAAGAATATGGAGAAGATTATTTAGGGATAATAGATGAACCTAAAGGACTTAAAGTAGATCTTATATTCTCACCTTTTAAAAATAATTATAAGGATAAAGATTATCTTCAACTAAAAATTAATGATATTAGATTATCAAATAAATAAATGGTTAAGGGTATGGCAATTTTGCCATACCCATTATTTTAATAAAGTATTAAAAACAAGTTTCATCAATAGTGGCATCGTAGAACTAATTTTATAAAGTTCTTTCGTATTGTTCTACCATTCGTTTAACCATTTCTCCACCAACAGAACCACATTGTCTAGAAGTTAAGTTACCATTGTAATCTGTAAAAGGAACGCCTAGTTCATTAGCTACTTCCATTTTAAATCTGTTTAATCCATTTCTAGCTTCTGGTACTAAGTTTCTCATTATAACAACCTCCTTTTTTATTGGTGTACTATTATTATTGCACATTTTATATTAATTATATTGGGAGATTGAAGGAGATATATGAAATACGTACAAGGTATAGAAAACAAGTGTTCAATTGGAAAATTTTTTGATGAAATTTTATTTTAATGTACAGGCAATGTAGTATATAATAAGGGTATAGTTGAGAATTGAGAGTTGAAAATTTAAATTTTAGTAATTCTAATTGTGAATGAAAGATATAATAAAACTATAGTTGAGAAATAGGAAGGATGAATAAAATGAAGATAATAATGACTGGTGGCGGTTCAGCAGGGCATGTAACTCCTAACCTGGCGTTAATACCAAAGCTAAGAGAATTAGGATATGAAATAGAATACATAGGTAGTGAACAAGGTATTGAAAGAAAAATAATAGAGGAGCAGGGGATAAAATATTATTCTATATCTACAGGAAAGTTTAGAAGATATTTTGATTTGAAAAATATATCGGATCCATTTAAAGTTATAAAAGGAGTATTTGAAGCGGCAGCAATAATTAGGAGGGAAAAACCAGAAGCGGTGTTTTCTAAAGGTGGATTTGTTTCTGTGCCGGTGGTTATAGGGGCTAGATTAAATAAAGTTCCAGTTGTATCCCATGAATCAGATATGACACCGGGATTGGCGAATAAAATAGCCGTACCGTATTGTAACAAGATATGTGTTACTTTTCCTGAAACCTTAAAACATATAAAAAATGGAAAGGGAATTGTAAGTGGAACTCCTATAAGAGAAGAGTTATTTGAAGGGAGTAAAATTAAGGCTTTAAAAATATGCGAATTTAATGGAAACAAGCCTATTTTATTAGTAATAGGAGGGAGCTTAGGCTCTAAGTTTATAAATGATTTGATTAGAAATAATATAGATAAACTTCTTAGTAAGTATGATATTATTCATATTTGTGGTAAAAATAACTTAGATACTTATTTAGAAAACAGAGAAGGATACAGACAGTATGAATATGTAGGAGAGGAATTAAAGCATTTTATGACTGCAGCAGATTTGGTAGTATCTAGAGCGGGAGCTAATGTTATTTATGAATTATTAGCATTAAGTAAACCTAATCTATTAATACCATTGTCAGCTAAAGCAAGTAGAGGAGACCAAATATTAAATGCTGGCTCTTTTAAAAGGAGTGGCTTTAGTAAAGTTCTTCTAGAGGAAGAGACTAATAATGAAGTATTTATGCAAAATTTAGAGGAATTATATAATCAAAAACATTTATACATTAAAAAAATGAGAGAAAGTGGATTCCAAAATGGAACTGATATTATTATCGATACCATTAAAAAAGCAATTGAAAATTAAAAACGATGTAGGGTGAAATTTATGTGCAAAAGTTTAGTTAATAACTATTAATTATTAACTAAAAAAAGGAGGGGTTAAAATGGATATGGAGTTTTATGGTGCAGCTGGATGTGTAACTGGGTCTTGTCATATTCTTAAATATAATGGCAAGAAAATACTTTTGGACTGTGGCTTATATCAAGGCAAGGATGAAAAAGAAAGGGGAAATGATTTTTTCCCTTTTAATCCAAAGGAAATAGACTATGTAATACTATCTCATGCTCATATTGACCACAGTGGCAGAATACCTCTTTTATATAAAATGGGTTTTAAAGGAGAGATTATTTGTACAGAGGCTACTATGGAGCTATGTAGTGCAATGCTTAGAGATAGTGGATTCATACAAGAGATGGAAGTAGAGTGGAAAAATAGAAAGAGAATGAGACAAGGGTTGGATTCAATAGAACCACTTTATACAGCTAAAATAGCAGAATTAAGTATGTATTTGTTTAGAGGATATAAATATGATAGATTTATAGAATTATTTCCAGGTTTTAAGATTAGATTTAAAGACTCAGGACATCTTTTAGGTTCAGCTACAGTAGAAATATTTATGCTGGAAAAAGATGAAGAAGTTAAAGTTGTTTATAGTGGTGATTTGGGTAATGTAAATGTACCTATATTGAAGGATCCTACCACTATAGACTATGCGGATTATGTTATATTGGAAACTACATATGGTAACAAATATCATGGAAATATTACGAATCAACTAGAAAAACTGGCTGCAATAATTAAGTCAACTATATCTAGAGGGGGAAATGTAATAATACCATCTTTTGCGGTAGGAAGAACCCAAGAAGTACTATATTGTTTGAATAAATATGTGGAAAGTAATTTTTTTAAAAATGTGAAATTTTTCGTAGATAGTCCATTGGCCAATGAGACCACTAAGATATTTGAAAGGCATACAGAAGAATATGATGATGAAGCTAAAAAATTAATAAGAAAAGGCGATGACCCTTTAAATTTTAGAGGACTTACCTTTGTAAATTCAGTAGAAGAATCTGTACAAGTAAATAAAATACCAAAAGGCGCAGTGGTCATATCAGCTAGTGGCATGTGTGAAGCAGGTAGAATAAGACATCATTTGAAACATAATTTATGGAGAAAAGAGTGCTCCATAGTGTTTGTAGGATATCAAGCTGAGGGAACATTAGGTCATAAAATATTAAATGGTGAAAAAAAGGTTAAAATTTTTGGAGAAGAAATAGCGGTTAATGCTGAAATTCATAGATTAGATGGCCTTTCTGGCCATGCCGACAGGCAAGGGCTTTTGAATTGGATAGATGGATTTAAAAATAAGCCTAAAGGTATACTTTTGGTTCATGGAGAAAGAGAAGTGCAAGAAAGTTTTAAAATTGCTTTAGAAAGTAAAGGATATAATGCAAAAATAATGCAACTAGGAGATGCTTTTAACGGAAATATTTTTCCAAAAGAAGATAAAACAACAATTAAAGATAAAATAATTAGAAGGTTAGATTCCTATGAAAAGATTGACAAGAATAATATAGATGGGCTAATTAGAGAAATTAGAGGAATAATGGAGATGAATGAAAAATAGCATATTTATAAAAAATCAATATTTTAATGAATAAAAAAAATCAAAATTAAAGATAAAATAGCTATTTAAATATTATATATGAAACAATTCTTGAATTATTTTTTATATGGTATATAATAATATGTGGGTATTGAATATAAAAAAGGATATTTTTTCTAAAATGAAATAATGAGAGGTGAGATTTGTGAAAAAAATGTCAATTATTTACTGGAGTAATGGTGGTAATGTTGAAGTTTTAGCAAGTAAGATAAAAGAGGGCGCTGAAAGCTCAAATGCAAATGTAAATATAAAATTAGTTTCACAAGCAAAAGTTGAAGATGTAACTGAAAGTCATGTGGTTGCTTTTGGAAGTCCTTCTATGGATAATAATAAAATTGAACAACTAGAAATGGAACCTTTCATAAATGAATTCAAGATGATTCCTATAAACGGTAAAAACATTGTATTATTTGGCTCTTATGGCTGGGATAATGGGAAGTTTATGGAAGAATGGAAGGAAAAAATGATAGACTACGGATTTAATGTAATCGATACTTTAGTAGTTAGAGAAGCACCTAACGAGCATCAACTTGAAAAAGCCTATGAGTTAGGAAGAAAATTAGCCAATCTATAGGTTGTGTAATTTAGCAGCCTTTACATAAAATAAAAGTGTCATTTAAAATTGCATATTTAAAGAAAGGAATGATTTAAATGAGTCCAATCCAAAGAAAATGGAAGACAATGGACGGTAATACTGCAGCAGCACACGTTGCTTATGCATTTACTGACGTTGCAGCAATTTACCCAATTACACCATCATCACCTATGGCAGAGCACGTAGATGAATGGGCAACTCAAGGAAGAAAGAATATATTTGGACAAACTGTAAAAGTAATGGAAATGCAATCTGAAGCTGGAGCAGCTGGTGCTGTTCACGGTTCATTACAAGCAGGTGCATTAACATCAACATTCACAGCTTCTCAAGGATTATTATTAATGATCCCTAATATGTATAAAATAGCAGGTGAATTATTACCAGGAGTATTCCACGTAAGTGCTAGAGCTTTAGCTACTCACGCTTTATCAATATTTGGAGACCATGGTGACGTAATGGCAGCTAGACAAACAGGTTTTGCCCTACTAGCTTCTGGTGGAGTTCAAGAAGTTATGGATCTTTCCCCAGTTGCACACCTTGCATCTATAGAAGGAAAAGTTCCATTTGTAAACTTCTTCGATGGATTTAGAACTTCTCACGAAGTACAAAAGATACAAATGTGGGATTATGAAGAACTTGCAAAAATGATTGATATGGATCAAGTAGAAGCATTTAAGCAAAAAGCTTTAAATCCAGAGCATCCAGTAACTAGAGGTACTGCTCAAAACCCAGATATATACTTCCAAGGAAGAGAAGCTTCTAATAAATACTATGAAGATCTTCCAGAAATAGTAGAAAAATATATGGGAAAAATAAATGAATCTATAGGAACTAACTATCACTTATTCAACTATTATGGAGCACCAGATGCTGAAAGAATGATAGTAGCTATGGGATCAGTTTGTGATACTATAGAAGAAACTGTTGATTACTTAATGAATAAGGGAGAAAAAGTAGGTGTGCTTAATGTTCACTTATACAGACCATTCTCACTAGAACATTTCTTTAAATATATACCAAAAACTGTTAAAAAAATAGCTGTTCTTGATAGAACTAAAGAACCAGGTTCAGAAGGAGAACCACTATACCTAGACGTAAGAAATGCATTCTTTGAAAAAGATCAAAATGTATTAATCGTTGGTGGAAGATATGGATTAGGTTCAAAAGATACAACTCCTTCACATATAGCAGCTGTTTATGAAAACTTAAATGCTGCAGCACCAAAGAACGGATTTACTATAGGAATAGTTGATGATGTAACTAATACATCTCTAGAAATAAAAGAAACAGTTGTAACAGTTCCAGAAGGAACTTCTGAATGTAAATTCTGGGGTCTTGGATCAGATGGTACTGTTGGAGCTAACAAGAGTGCTATAAAAATCATAGGAGACCATACAGATATGTATGCTCAAGGATATTTTGCATACGACTCTAAAAAATCTGGTGGAGTTACAATATCTCACTTAAGATTTGGTAAAAAACCAATTAAATCTACTTATTTAATAAGTGCAGCTAACTATGTTGCTTGTCATAACCAAGCATATGTTTACAAATATGACGTATTAGCTGGAATTAAAGATGGTGGCATATTCTTATTAAACACTATATGGAATGCAGAAGAATTGGACAAGAACTTACCATCATCAATGAAAAAATACATTGCAGAACATAATATTAACTTCTACACAATAGATGCAGTTAAAATAGCACAAAGCATCGGTCTTGGTGGAAGAATAAACATGATAATGCAATCTGCTTTCTTCAAATTAGCTAACATAATACCTGTAGAAGAAGCTGCTAAATATTTAAAAGATGCAGTTGTTCAAATGTATGGTAAAAAAGGTGAAAAAGTTGTTAACATGAACCATGCTGCTATAGATGCAGGTGCTGAAGGCGTAGTTAAAATAGAAGTTCCAGCAAGCTGGAAAGAAGCTAAAGAAGAAGAATGTTGCTGCTGCGGAGGAGAAAGACCAGAATTCGTTAAAGAAGTAGCAGATGTTATGAATAGACAAGAAGGAGATAAACTTCCTGTAAGCAAATTCATGGATTATGTAGATGGTACTATACCAGCTGGAACTGCAGCATACGAAAAGAGAGGTATAGCTGTAAATGTACCAGAATGGCAAGTAGATAAATGTATACAATGTAACCAATGTTCATATGTATGTCCACATGCTGTTATAAGACCAGCTCTATTAACAGATGAAGAAGTTAAGAATGCACCAGAAGGAATGAAAGTAGTTAAAGCTTCAGGTGGAAAGAACTTCGAGGGATTAAACTTTGCTATGACTGTTAGCGTTATGGACTGTACAGGATGCGGAAGCTGTGCTGACGTTTGTCCTGCTAAGGAAAAAGCTCTTATAATGAAACCATTTGGAGAACAAGTAAAGGAACAAGATTCATTTGACTACGCACTTAAACTTGAAAAAAGAAACCCAATGGGAGTATCTAACGTAAAAGGCAGTCAATTTGAAAAACCACTTCTAGAATTCAGTGGAGCTTGTGGTGGATGTGGAGAAACTCCATATGCTAAATTAGTAACACAATTATTTGGAGACAGAATGATGGTAGCTAATGCTACAGGATGTTCTTCAATTTGGGGTGGATCATCACCAGCATCTCCATATACTGTAAATGACAATGGCCATGGACCAGCTTGGGCTAACTCATTATTCGAAGACAATGCTGAATTTGGTCTTGGAATGTACTTAGGAGTTAAAGCTATAAGAGAAACTCTTGCTGAAACTGCTAAGGAAGCTATTGAAGGAAATCATGTAAGTGCTAATTTAAAAGCTGCTTTAAATGAATGGCTAGAAGTTATGAATAAAGGTGATGAATCAAAAGCTATAACAGCTAAGATATTGCCATTATTAGAAGCTGAAAAGGATAAAAATGACTTAACTAAGAAAATGTACTCTAGAAAAGAATACTTCACTAAAAAATCTCAATGGATATTTGGTGGAGACGGTTGGGCTTATGATATAGGATATGGTGGACTAGACCACGTTCTAGCAACTGGAGAAGATGTAAATGTTCTTGTATTTGATACAGAAGTTTACTCTAATACAGGTGGACAATCTTCTAAAGCTACTCCAACAGCAGCTATAGCTAAATTTGCAGCTGGTGGAAAGAGAACTAAGAAGAAAGATCTTGGAATGATGGCTATGAGTTATGGATATGTTTATGTTGCTCAAATAGCTATGGGAGCTGACAAAAATCAAACTCTTAAAGCTATAAAAGAAGCAGAAGCTTATCCAGGACCATCACTAATAATAGCTTATGCTCCATGTATAAACCACGGATTAAAATCAGGAATGGGCAAGAGCCAATTAGAAGAAAAGAAAGCTGTAGAATGTGGATATTGGGCTCTATATAGATACAACCCATCATTAGCAGAGGATGGCAAAAAGTCATTCGCGTTGGATTCTAAAGAGCCAACTGGAGATTTCAAGGAATTCTTATTAGGTGAAGTTAGATATGCATCACTTCAAAAAGTATTCCCAGATCAAGCAGACTCATTATTTGACTTAAACGAAAAACAAGCTAAGGATAGAATAGCAACTTACAAAAGACTTGCTGACTAAGCACTAAGTGTCAGGCACCTGTCGAAAGTAATATTGTGGAAAATTTAAAAAAAGGAAGTACTTTCTTATAAAAGAAGGTACTTCCTTTTTAGTTGGTGCCTGGCACTTGCCGAGTTTTGTCGAAATTTTAGTTTGGTGCAGGAACCTACCGAATTTGGCAAAAGGTTTATAGTTTAATTTAAACTAATCGGTACAAAATATTAATAGAAAGGAGATGATGTTATAATGGAAAGAATAATGAGAAGGATGAGGATGAGAAGATCACTTAATGGTATGGGAAGGAATATGAAAAGAATGGTAAGAAGAGCAAAAAGAATGTTTTAAATATAATTAATATAATTAATGAAATAATTTCAAAAAAGGCTTTTAAAATTATCGAATTAAGGGTAAAATTATACCATAACCTATAAGGGGAGGTATAAATATGAATAATGAAGAAATAAAAAAGTGTTGCTGCAATGAAGAAGATAATCATAGCTGCTGCGGAGAACATGGTGAAGATCATGAATGCTGCGGAGAACATGAACATGAATGTGGTTGCGGTTGTGGCGAACATGAGGCTTTAATAGTAGACTTAGAAGACGAAAATGGAAATGTAGTGAAATGTGAAGTGGTAGATGGCTTTGCATATAAAGAAAATGAATATGCCATTGTTCAAAATCCAGAAGATGGTTCAGTATATCTATTTAAAGTAATAGGTGACGGAGAAGAAATAGCGGAACTTGCCATACCAGACGATGAAGAATTTGATGAAGTTAAAGAATACTATGAAAGCTTACTAGAAGATTAATAAAGTAAAGGGTCGCTGCTTATGCATCGGCTCTTTCTTTTACAATATTATAATAAGGCACATTCAAATAAGTAACAAATCAGTATACTAGTCTATTTTGCGTCATACCGCGTCAGTAGAACTTGCCGAGTCCTACAAGGGCGGAACCTGCTTCCTTGTCTGACATAAAATATGCCAGCATCTTTGACTTGTTATTTTTTCATGTACCTAACATAGATTTATTAAAGCTATGTATAGATAAATACATATTTGGAGGATTGTTATGGAAAAATTGGCTATATTTGATGTAGATTACACGCTAACAAAAAGAGAAACTGCTATGGAATTTATGTTTTTTATGATGAAAAAGAATCCTAAATTTATAATTCATTTTCCTAAAAGTGCTATATCAGCAGTATTATATGCTATAAAAGTATATGATGCAGGTAAAGCTAAAGAAAAATTTTTGGGATTTATAGATGGTATTGAAGAAAAGCGTATGCAAGATACAGTAAAGGAATTTTATAGAGAAAGATTAAGTAAAATACTTTACAAAGATGCCATAGATACTATAAAAAAATTAAGAGCCGAAGGATATAGAATAATTTTAATATCTGCTTCTGCTGAGTTTTATTTAAATCAACTATATAATATAAAAGAAGTAGATAAGGTAATGGGAACTAGATTTGAAGTGGTAGATGGAAAACATGGAAGTAAAATAATAGGTGTAAACTGTAAAGGGGAAGAAAAGGTAAAAAGATTAAAAGAATATATTAAAAAAGAAGGAATACAGGTAGATTTCAAGAACTCTTATATGTTTTCGGATTCTATGGCAGATTTGCCATTATTTAAATTAGTTGGGAAACCTTATTTAATTAACGCAAGGAAAAAGAGAGAGAATATAGAAGTATTACATTGGAAGTAATTTTACGAAAGGAATGGTGTATTTATGTCTGAATGCATAAAGAATTTTTATATATTTAATGGTGAAGTTAAAAATAGTGATGGTTTTGATAACAAATATTTAAAGGAAGGGAAAGCTCTATATGAAGTCATAAGGATAATAGATGGAATTCCTCTTTATTTAGAAAAACATTTAGAAAGGCTTCGGAACACTGCTAAATTGGAAGCGGATAAATTATGGCTTACTATAGATGAAATAAAGCTCAGCATGGAGAAGCTTATAGAGATTAACAAAGTAAAAGAAGGAAATATAAAGATGGTTTTTAATTTTAATCAAAACAATAATTTTCTAGTTTATTTTGTAAAACACAGTTATCCAACAGAGCACATGTACAGTGAAGGGGTAAAGACTATATTGTATCATGGGGAAAGAAACAATCCAAATGCCAAGGTAATAGATATGGATTTTAGAAATAAAGTTACAGATGAAATAAATAAGAACAAGGCTTTTGAAGCTATATTAGTTGATAGGAATGGTCATATAACTGAAGGGAGCAAGTCTAATATATTTATGATACAAGGCAATGAAGTTATAACTTCACCATGTGATAAAGTACTTCCGGGTGTAACGAGAGCTATGATTATAGATGTGTGTAATAATATAGGCATAAAAGTTAGAGAAGAAAAATTTCATTATAACAATATAAATAAATTAGATGCTCTATTTATATCCGGAACTTCACCAAAAGTATTACCTATAAAGCAAGTGGGAGAAGTTTGTTTTAATTCATCAAAAAATAATATTTTAAATAAGATACGAGAGGGGTATGATAGAAATATTGAAAATTATATAAAAGAAAAACTAGAATTAAAGATTATTAAATAAAGATTAAGTATAAGTTAACGATAAAATAATAAATGAGCATTTTGTTTAAATGCAAAGTTATAAATGTGGGGGAAATGGTATGGAGGTAGTGAGATTTACATTTAAAACATTGGAAGAGTGTATTGAAGAGGCTTGTAAAGAACTTAATATATCGGAAGATAAATTAGAATATATTGTAATAGAAAATAAAAAAGGGTTATTTAAAAGTAAGGCAACAATAGAAGTTAAAGTACAAGAAAATGAAAATTCACATAATGAAATAGAAGAAAATGGAGATGAAAACTCCCAAGTAAATATAGAAAGTGAAAAGAATACAAAACAATTAAATACAAACAATGGAACAGTAAGGGTTGAAAATGGAAAAATAATTGTCAATAATGCCATAGGAGGGGGAAAGCCTCCTTGCATTATTCCACCTAAAAATTTAAGTGTATTTGTAGATGGTAAGGAGATTAAGGAGTCAACAGAATTAAGTGAAAGTAGTATAATTAAGATTTGCCAAAATGAAGAAGTGCCTCAAAGATTTTTAAACATACAAATTGATAATAATAGAATGCATGCATTTGTAACAATAAAATATGTACCTCAATATATATATAAACTTAAGGATATTCCAAAAACTACTGTTTTGAGATTGGAAGAAGAAATTTTACAAGAAAATTACCCTCCAATGTATAGTGAAGAGGAGATAATAGAAGCTTTAAATAGTAAGAATGTAGTTTATGGAATAATTAAGGAAAATATAAATAAGTGTTTAGATAAAGAAGGGGTAGAAGAAATTCTAATAGCAGAAGGAATTCCTTTTTTACCAGATGAAGAAGACATTATAGATATAAAATTTAAAGGAAATGATTTATCGGACAAGATATCAGACGAGGTACAAAAGGTAGACTTTAAAAATCTACATTCCATAAAGGAAGTCAAAAGAGGCGATATAATAGCAGTAAAGCATAATGGAAAAGAAGGTCAAGACGGAGTTAATATATTTGGAAAAGAAGTTAAAAGACCAAAAAATAAAAGAAAGCTTCTAAAAGTAGGACAAGGTGCTTTAATTAACGGAAATACAGTTATTGCAGGTTTAGAAGGAAAACCAGTTTATAAAAATGGAACATTTTATGTTTTCCCAGTGCATGAAGTTGTAGAAGATGTTGATATTGCTACGGGAAATATAGACTTCATAGGTGAAGTAATAATACATGGAAATATAAAAGAAGGTATGGAAGTTAAGGCTCAAGGAAAAATTACAGTGGATAAAAATGTAGCTGGCAGCAAACTATTTAGCAAAAGTGATATAAATGTAGAAAAAAATATTATATCTTCTGAAATCCTTGGAGGGGGAGAAGATGTAGAAATTTTAAATGTAATAGATTGTTTAGAGAAAATGAGAGATAATGTACAGGAACTAATAGTAGCAGCAGAACAAATAAGGAATTTAACTAGTAATGACAGTAAGGATGGGGAAATAATCAAGGTACTTATTGAAAATAAATTTAAAAATATACCTAAATTATATTTTAAACTGTTAAGATATAAGAATCTTGATAATGAGGAAAAAGATGAAGTGCTGGAGATAATAAAAAATAAGCTAATAGGATTAGGGCCTATAGAAATAAAAGGTATTTCAGAATTATATAAAATAGTAGAAATAATAGAAAATAAATTAAAAAGTTTAAATAAACAAGTAACTTTGCCAGTTAACGTAAATATAGGATATTCTCAAGATAGTATAATTAAAAGTTCTGGAAGTGTCTATATAAATGGCAAAGGAGAATACGTTTCACAGATTTTGGCTAAATACGAAGTGGTATTTACCAATGAAAATGCTGTAGCTAGAGGGGGGTTAATTGAGGCAGATAATAAAATAGAGTGTGCTGAAGTGGGCAGTGAAGGCGGAGTAATCACAAAGCTTCAAGTTGGAAAAAAAGGCCATATATATGCAAAAAAAGCTTATCAAAATACTGTTTTTCTTGTAGGAAGTAGAGAATATGTATTGGATACATGTAGTAGGGATGTACACGTTTATTTGGATTCACAAGGCGAGATAAACGTTGATAGGTTAAAGGAATAGTCAATCCAATGTACTATAAAAATTAACAAGTTAAATGTATAGGAGGGTTTATTATGAATGAAGAGGATATTAAAGTATTAATATTTAATATTAATACTGAATATTATGCAGCAGATATAATGGAAGTTGAAAGAATACTAGGATACAAAGTTCCTACTAAACTTCCTGACTCACCTGATTTTGTTGAAGGAGTTATAAATTATGAAGAAAAGATACTTCCAGTAATATCTATAGGGAAAAAGTTTAATTTACATGGGGAAAACATTTCAGATGACAGTAAAATAATTGTAGCAAAAAGTGGTGATGAAAGAATAGGTATAATTGTTGATGAGGTATCAGAAGTGAAGGACATAAAAAGCTTCAATATAGAAAATGCGCCAGATATTGCGGCGTCAATATCTAATAGATATATAAAGGGGCTTATAAAGTTAGATGAAAAAATAATAATATTTTTAAGATTAGCATCAATACTTAGTGATGAGGAAAAGGAAGAAATTATGAGTAAATAATATTTCATAGAGGAGATAGCGTATGGAATTACAGGACATAAGAATTGGAATAGCAGACTTAAATGTTGCACGTTCTCCTAATAAGCTTATAACTGTAGGATTAGGTTCTTGCATAGGGATAGCGTTATATGACAGTATAAGCAAAATAGGAGGACTTGCTCATATTATGTTACCAGATAGTAAAAAGTTTTCCAATGTAACTAATCCAGCTAAGTTTGCAGATTTAGCAATTCCAATATTAGTAGAAAACATGAAAAGCAAGGGCGCCAAAGAAAAAAATATAAGGGCAAAAATAGCTGGTGGAGCTTCAATGTTTAATTTTTCTGATAAAAGTATGATAATGGATATAGGAAATAGAAATAGTCAATGTGTAATTAAGACCTTAAATGATATGTCAATACCTATTATTTCACAGGATGTAGGGGGAAATAAAGGCAGAACCATGATACTATATACAGAAAGTGGACTGGTGGAAATTAAAACAGTTGGGATAGGCACAAGACAAATATAGAAAATGGAGTGATCAGCTTGGAAAGAAAAAAAGTTATGGTAGTTGATGATTCAGCCCTTATGAGAAAAATTATTTCAGATATGATTAATGAACAAGAGGACATGGAAGTAGTCGCTGTAGGAAGAAATGGTGAAGAATTATTGGAAAAAGTACATAAAATAAATCCAGATGTAATAACAATGGATTTAGAAATGCCTAAAATTGATGGCATGACAGCTTTAAATAATTTAAAGAGTAAAAACATACAAATTCCTGTAATAATACTGAGCAGCATATCTAATAGAGGGCCTAGTATGACTATGGATTGTTTAGAGAGAGGAGCTTTTGATTTTTTAGCAAAACCTTCAGGTAATATATCTCTAGACATAAAAAAAGTAAAGGATGAGCTTATAGAAAAAATAAGAGTAGCTTATTCATCCAAAAAACAAAATATAAAAAAAATAAATATACAGTATAAAGAAATAAATAGTAATGATAAATTAAAAAGAGTACATATATCATGTAATAAAGTTCAAGCAGTGGCTATAGGAGCATCTACAGGTGGACCTAAGGCACTATATAATGTAATAACTCACTTGCCTGGAAATATAGGTATACCAATATTTGTAGTACAGCATATGCCAGTAGGATTTACCAAAGCTTTTTCTGAAAGATTAGATAAAAATAGTAAATTAAAAGTAGTAGAGGCAAGTGAAGGTGAAAACATAGAGAATAATACTGTGTATGTAGCTCCAGGCGGATTCCATATGGAAGTTGGACTAGATAAAAGAATTCATTTAAACAAAGAACCAAGTATTTGGGGAGTTAGGCCAGCAGTAGATAAATTGTTTTTTTCAGCTGCAGATTTATACCGTTGCAATCTTTTAAGTGTTGTACTCACTGGCATGGGAAGAGATGGAGCAAATGGAACAGCATATATAAAAGAAAAAGGAGGAATTACCATATCTGAGGATGAATCCACATGTACCATATATGGAATGCCAAAAGCCGCATATGAAACAGGAAAAGTGGACATGGTTTTACCTCTCAATGCCATAGCGGATGAAATAATTAAAATTGTAAGCAATAAGGAGAGATAGTAGTGGATTTGTTTGAATTTGAAAAATGGGTGTTTAGGGAATTTAACATAGATTTATCTGCATACAAGTCAAATCAATTACATAGAAGAATTGAAAGTCTTATGTCTAGAGTAGGAGTAAAATCTGTAGATGAGTACACTAGAGTTTTAAAGACGAACCCTAAGCAAAAGGAAAAGTTTTTGGATTTCATAACTATAAATGTAACAGAATTTTTTAGAAATCCTGAAATATTTGATGAATTATCAAAAGTATTAAGAGACGAGCTTTTACCACTTAAAAGACCTCTCAAGATATGGAGTGCTGCTTGCTCTACTGGAGCTGAACCATATTCATTAGCTATGATTCTAAATGTATTGGATCCTGGTGTGAAACACAAAATTTTAGCTACAGATATAGACAAAAATATATTAGAGAAAGCTAAAAAGGGTGAATATGGTGAATCAGAAATTAAAAATATAAAAAAAGCATATCTAGATAAATATTTTAAAAAACTAGACGATAAATATATTATAAGCGATAGTATAAAAAGCATGGTTAATTTTAAAAAGCATGACTTAATATTAGACAACTATGAAAATAATTTTGATCTTATAGTTTGTAGAAATGTGGTTATATATTTTAAACCTGAAATTAAAAATTCTATATATAGCAAATTTGGAAGAGCTATGAATAAAGGGTCACTTTTATTTGTAGGAGCTACAGAAAGCATATATAACTATAGGGATTTCGGCTTTGAAAAATCTTCTACATTCATTTATAAGAAATCTTAGGAGGGAAATAAAATGGATACTTCTCAGTATATGTCTATGTTTTTGGAAGAATCTATGGATAATCTTCAAGTTCTAAATGATTCATTACTACAACTAGAACAAGACCCAGAGGATATTGATAAGTTAAATGAAATCTTTAGAATAGCACATACTTTAAAAGGTATGTCTGCAACTATGGGGTTTAATAATATTGCAGATTTAACTCATAAAATGGAGGATGTACTTACAGAGTTTAGAGAAGGAAGTATAAAGGCTGATCAGCAGGTGGTAACTATACTTTTTAAATGTTTAGATACTCTAGAAAGGATGATAAGTAATATATCAGATGGTATAGATGAAGATATTCCAATAGAGCATATAATAGAACAGTTACATAGTTTAACTGAGCATGGAGACATGAGTGAAAAAAATCAACAAAAAGAACAATGTAGTGAGGAAAGTTTTGATAAGCAAGACGATGAAGAATCAGAAATAGAATTAAATGAATATGAAATAAGTGTAATAAATCAGGCAAAAGAGAGAGCGTATAAAGCTTATGAAATTCATGTATTTTTAAATGAAAATACTCTTTTGAAATCAGCCAGGGCATTTTTAATATTTAAAGATTTAGAGGATTATGGAGAAATCATAAAATCAATACCTTGTACTGAAGATATAGAAAGCGAAAATTTTGATTTAACCATGGGACTTATATATATAACTAAAAGACATGAGGAAGAGGTATACGATTCCTTAATGCATATATCCGAAATCGACAAAGTGGTTGTAAAAGAGATACAAGGAACCCAAAAATCTTCTAAAGAAAGTGAAGAAAAAGAGACAGTAGAGAAAAAGTCAACAGAAAAAAATATAGAAAAAAATGAAAAAAGACCAAAAAATAAATCCTTAAAGGATAATCAAACACATCATAAAAAAAATCATCAATCAGTAAGGGTTGACTTAGAAAGATTAGATAAATTTATGAACATGGTTTCAGAACTAGTTATACATAGAACGAGATTAGAGCAAATTGGTGAAGAAGTTAAAGTTCCAGAATTAAATGAAACTTTAGAACAGGTAGCAAGAACTACTTCGGATTTACAGGACTTGGTTATGAAAATAAGAATGTTACCTTTAGAAGTGGTTTTCAGTAGATTTCCAAGAATGATAAGAGACCTTTCAGTGGAATTAAATAGGGAAATGGAGCTTATAATTCAAGGACAGGAAACTGAACTTGATAGAACTGTTATAGACGAAATAGGGGAACCTCTTATACATCTTCTAAGAAATGCTGCAGACCATGGAATTGAAGGTAAGGAAGAGAGAATTAAAAAGGGTAAGGATCCTGTTGGAAAAATAAAACTTGTAGCATATCAAGAAGGTACTAAGGCTGTAATAAAGGTATCTGATGATGGCGGAGGATTAGATCCTGAAAAAATAAGAAATAAAGCAGAAAAGCTAGGAATAAATACAGATGGTATGAGTGAGGATGATATTAAAAATCTAATACTAATGCAAGGTTTTAGCACCAATGAAGAAGTTACAGATATCTCAGGAAGGGGAGTGGGTATGGATGTAGTAAAGACAAAAATATCTTCATTAGGTGGAACATTAGATTTAGTCAGTGAAATTGACAAAGGTACTACTTTTATTATAACATTACCTTTGACACTTCAAATAATACAAGCCCTTCTTGTGAAAGTTGGAGATGAAAATATGGCTATATCCCTTGGCTATATAGATAGGGTTATAGATTACCATGAAGATCAAGTTAAAAAGAGTAATAATAAAGAAGTAATAATATATAGTGATAAAGTGATACCTTTAATAAGAGTAAATGAAAGATTAGGAATGCCATGTAAGCAAGAAGGTAAAAAGTATATAATAATAGTTAGAGTGGGAGAAAAAACTTCAGGACTTTTAGTTGATTCTCTGCTTGGACAACAAGAAATAGTTATAAAGCCTCTAGGAAAAACTTTACAATCATTAAAGGAATATATTGGAGCTACCATTTTAGGAGGAAAAGTTACCTTAATATTAGATGTTTCCTCATTAGTGTAAAGGGAGGATAGAATGAGTTATTTGGATTTAAACGATTTACAGCTGGATGCATTAAAAGAAATAGTGAACATTGGAACTGGTAATGCAGCTACAGCGTTAGCTCAGCTTTTAAACATAAAAGTTAATATGTCAGTTCCTTCAATAAATGTCATTCCTTTTGATGAAATATTTAATGATATTGGAGGAGAAGAAGTTGTAATAGGTGTCTTGGTTAGAGTATTGGGGGATGCACCAGGAAATATACTGTTTGTCATGGAAAAGGATGTGGCTATGAAAATTATAAACAAGCTACTAGACAGAAATGAAAAAGAAATAAGTGAAATGGGAAACTCAGTTTTATGTGAAATAGGAAATATAATGTGTAGTGCTTATATGAATTCCATAGCTAAGTTTACTAATTTAGTGATAATGCCATCTGTGCCAGCAGTTACATATGATATGCTTGGAGCAATACTTTCTACAACATTTATTGAGTCTGGTCAATTTAATGAGTATGTTTTAGACATCGAGACTTTATTTAGTCAAAATGATGAAATGATAAATGGACATTTTTACTATATACCGATGCCTGGTTCATTGGAAAAAATATTAAATTCTATAGGAATAAAATAGTGGAGGGAAAATAAATGAGTTCAAAAGTTTTAATAGTTGATGATGCTGCTTTTATGAGAATGATGATCAAAGATATATTAGAGAAAAATGGATTTGAAGTAGTAGGAGAAGCAAGTAATGGAATAAAAGCTGTAGAAATATATAAGGCTGAAAAACCAGATGTAGTAACCATGGACATAACTATGCCAGATATGGATGGAATTGAAGCAGTGAAAGCTATAAAAAATATAGATCCAGCGGCAAAAGTAATAATGTGTAGTGCCATGGGACAGCAGACCATGGTAATGGATGCTATAAAAGCAGGAGCAAAAGATTTTATAGTAAAGCCATTTCAAGCAGACAGGGTACTTGAAGCTATTAAAAAAGTACTTGGTTAGGAGGGCGTGTTATGCAGGTTGTGGTGTTTAAGCTTCAGGATGAAGAATTTGCAGTGGAAACTGCAAAAATTCAAAGTATAAGTGATACTATGGAAATTACTAGGGTGCCTAAGGCACCCGACTACATAAGAGGTTTAATAAATTTAAGAGGAAACATAATTACACTTTTAAATTTAAAATTACTTTTAGATATAGAAAGTAATGATATTAAACAAGAAAATATAATAATAGTATCTATAAATGAGGAATCTATAGGTATAATAGTAGATGTAGTAGAAGAAGTTTTAGAAATAGAGGAAAATATAATAGAAAGTGTAAGTGAAAAGGATAAAAAGGAATACATAAAGGGAATAATTAATTTTAAAAATAGAATAGTTACTTTAATTGATATAGATAAACTAGTTCTAAATTAAATAGAAATGAGGTATTAGTATGGCAGAGGTTTTAAGTCAAGGTGAGATAGATGCCCTCTTGTCTGCCTTATCTTCTGGTGAGTTAGAGCCAGAACAACTGGCCAAACAGGAAGAACATAAAGTTAAAAAGTATGATTTTAGAAGTCCTCAGAAATTTTCTAAAGACCATATAAGAACGTTAGAGCTGGTTCATGATAATTATGCCAGGATAATATCAAGTTATTTATCTGCTCATTTAAGGACAAATGTTAAGGTTAAAATAATGTCTGTTCAACAGATAACCTATGAAGAATTTATTCATTCTATACCAAATCCAACAATACTTACAGCTTTTAATATGAGTCCTCTAAGTGGCTCTATACTCTTTGAGGCTAATCCTGAATTTGTATTTAAGGTTTTAGATATACTTTTGGGTGGCAGCGGTGAGAAAGAATTTAAAATGAGGGAATTTACAGATATTGATAAAAATATAATAAGAAATGTTAATGAAGGATTAATAGGAAATTTAAAGTTGGCATGGGAGGATATACTTGATGTAGTGGATCCTAAAATAGAGAGTTTGGAAACTAATCCAGCTTTAAACCAGACTCTTGCCCCTAATGAGCCAGTGGCTCTCATAACATTTTCTGTGGATATGGTAGATAGTAATTCATTTATAAACATTTGCATACCTTATTTAAGCATTGAAAAGGTATTAGATAAATTAGTTGTTCAATACTGGTTTAAAGAAAGTGATGATGCTTTTAAAGAAGATTCACGAGAAAAGATTAAAAACAGGCTGAATATAGTTGATATACAAATTAAAGCTTTACTTGGTAAATGTTCTTTAACTGTAGAAGATTTTTTAAGGCTTAACAAAGGAGACATAATAACCTTAGACCAAAAGACAAGTGAGCCTATGGATGTTTTAATAGGAGAACAGACTCACTATTATGGTAAAGTCGGAACAATAGGCAAAAATAAAGGTGTACAAATATTAGATATTAAGGATGTGGAAAATTATGGCTAATAGTTTTCTTTCACAAGAAGAAATAGATTCTCTTTTAAATGGTGGAAGTGTGGAGTCAAATGATGATGAAAATAAAGCTAACGAAGAGTATTTGAGTGAAACAGAAAAAGATCTTTTAGGTGAAGTGGGTAATATTTCCATGGGATCTGCATCTACTGCTCTTTCTACTATATTAAATCAAACAGTTAACATCACAACGCCACAAGTAACTACAACTACTTTGAGAAAATTAAGGGAAACTTTTGAAGTACCAAATATATGTCTTGAAGTAAAATATGTAAGTGGAATTACTGGAGAAAATCTTCTTGTAATGAAAGTATCAGATGCTGCTGTTATAGCTAGCTTAATGATGGGTTGAGATGGACTTGTTCCAGATAATATAAGTACTTTGTCTGAAATAGAAGAAAGTGCTGTGTCAGAAGCTATGAATCAAATGATTGGTTCAGCAGCTACATCTATGGCTACTATGTTTGGTAGAGAAGTTAATATATCACCACCAAAATCAAGGATATGGAATGAAAATACAGAAATACTCACAGAAAGTGTAAAGGACGATGAAGAGATAATAAAAGTGGCATTTAAGTTAACTATAGGTGATTTAGTAGATAGTGAAATAATGCAAATACTTCCTCTAAATACTGGAAAGAAGATAGTAGGTATAATGACTGGTGAGGAAGAAAAGTCAGAGCCTAGTATTGAAAAGAATGAAAAAACACAAGAGGTATATACCACAAATCAAAACAATAATGTAAATTCAAATAGTTCTAATAATGCTCATGAGGTAAATGCGTTAATGGAAAAAGGTATAGAACAGCAAGTGCATGAACCACAAGTAGAAGTTAAAAAAGCTGCCTTTAAACCTCTTCAAAATTCAGGACCAGTAGCTATGCCTAATAATATTGATTTAATACTAGATGTTCCTTTGGAAATATCGGTGGTTTTGGGAAAAACTAAGAAAAGCATAAAGGAAATATTAGATTTAGGCACTGGTTCATTAGTAGAGCTAGATAAATTGGCGGAGGAACCAGTAGAAATATTGGTAAATGGAAAGATGGTAGCTGAAGGGGAAGTAGTTGTGGTAGACGAGAACTTTGGCGTTAGAATAACGAGTATAATGAGCAATGTTGAAAGAGTAAAAAGTTTAGGAAAGTAAATATAAAATTAGGGGCTGAAAAGTTCCTAATTTTTACTTTATAATTAAAATCTTTTAACAAGGGACTAAACTTTTGAAATTCTAACTCGATAAATATTTTAAGAAAGTAATTTGAGGAGTGTATATTATGAAAGTCAATGGAATAAACCCTAATAAGGTAATAAACATGTATGGGGTGAAAAATAGTAGAGCCCTAGAGAGAAAAAAGGACATAGACTTATCAGATAAACTAGAGATTTCAGATGTAGGAAAAAGTTTAAGTGCTTACTCTATTGGGAATGACATAATTCCAAATGATAAAAAGGTTAGAGAAATAAAAAACAAAATAGCTTCTGGAAAGTATAGTGTAACCCCAGAAGATTTAGCTAGAAGTATAATGGAAGCTTTTGAAAGAAAGGAAATTTAGTTATGCCAAGGGAGCTTAAAAAAATAATAAATGAAGAAATAGATGCATTAAATAACTTACTTATGCTACTAGAAACTCAGCATGACTATATAGTTAAGGAAAATGTTTTTAAAATGGATGAGATAATTAATAGTATAAAAGAAGCTAGCGTTAAAATTGCTAAAATAGAAATGGACAGAAGAAATTTACTTGGTGATGCAGCAATAAGTGAAATAGTATTGGAAAGTAAGGATTTACAGCTAGAAGAAGCTTATAGAGAAATAAGAAAAGTGTTACATTCAGTAACACTTCAAAAGGAAACCAATGAACTTTTAATAAAGCAAGGGCTTAGTTATACAAATAAAATGCTAGAGATAATAAATCCATCAAGACCAGTGTCTAGGACTTATGGAGCTACTGGAAAGATTAAGAAATAATCTTCGAATCTTGGTCGCTATACTACCTAGTGACTAAAATTTGTGAATCAGTATTAAAAAAGGGGGAAATAAAGTGTCAGGATTATTTGCTACATTTAATGTGGCCAAAAGAGGGCTTTTTGCTCAACAGAAAGCTATAGATGTAACTACACACAATATTGCAAATGCTAATACAGAGGGATATTCAAGGCAAAGAGCTATAATGGAAACTACAAGACCTTTTGCTATGCCTTCTGTAAATAATGCTATAGGGCCAGGACAATTAGGTACTGGAGTTGAAATATCTATAATTCAAAGGGTTAGGGATGAATTTTTAGATTTCCAATTTAGAAATGAGCAGAGCGTTATGGGCACTTATGAAGCTAGGGACAAATTTTTAAGTGAAATAGAAAGTGTATTTAATGAACCTTCAGATAAGGCACTTTCAGCAGTTATAGGTAAGTTTTTTGACTCATGGCAGGAATTATCAAAGCAAGCAGAAACATCTAATGCAAGAACTGTAGTAGCTCAACAGTCCAATGCTTTAGCTAATGAATTAAATCATACCTACAATCAACTTCAAAAGATAAGAGTTAATACTCAAACGGTTATAAAGGATACTGTGTTTCAACTTAATAATTATCTTGATCAAATTGACTCGCTAAATCAGCAAATAATGAATGTTAAGATTTCTGGCCAGGAGCCTAATGATTTAATGGACAGAAGAGACTTACTTATAGACAAGTTAAGTGCAGAGTTTAATATAGATGTTAAAAAGAAGAATTTTTATACTATAGATTTAAATCCTTCAGATGTAGAAAATATTCCAGGAGGTGGAGAAAAACTCCTAGTGAGAAAAGAACCTAATTATGCTGTAAGTAGATTTTCTTATATAAATGGAATAGAAGAAGTTAAGAATGATGCAGGAAAAGTAACTGGTTTCAAAATAAATTATCTAAAAGAAGGAGACAGTAATAAGCCTGGTAAGGAAATAATGATAAATTTTAATCCGCCAATTGAACAAGGAAAGTCTAAGGAAGTAAAGAGGCACATAGATGAATGTAGAGTGATTTGGGCCGATGAAGAAGGTAATGCTTATGTAGATAAAGCTATAGATATATCAAATCCAAATGACTTAGCTATGTTGGATAAAAAATTAGGATTATTTAAGCCATCAAATGGAAGCCTTCAAGGTTATATGTCAGTTCAGAAAGATGTAGATAATTATGAGGACCAACTAAATAAATTAGCTAAATCTATAGTTTTTTCAGTGAATGCAGTACACAGTGGAGAAAGTGAAGCTTCGAAGGATGATATGCCTTTTTTTGTTAATAAAGATGCATTTAAATTAAATCCTGATGGAAGTATACAGGTATTGGGGGAAGAAGAAATAAATGCTAGCAATATAGCAGTAAATACTAAGATAATGGATAATGTAATGAATATAAAGACAGGGGTTGGAGACAAGCCAGGTGAAAATGATGGTAAAAGGGCTCTAGCCATAGCAAAACTTAGAAATACATTATACAAAATACAAAATATAGACTTGTCACAAACAGATAGACAAAAATTTATAAAAGATTTAACTGGTGGATTTGCGGTAGATGAGGAATTAGGGGTTTACACCATACAAAGTAATGTAAATGGCATGACTATAGATAACTATTTTAAAGATACAGTAGATACATTGGGAATACAAGAGAATGAAGCTAGAAGAATAGTGGGAAATCAAGAAAAACTTCTAAGTGATTTTGAACAAAGAAGAACTTCAGTGTCAGGTGTATCTATGGATGAGGAAATGGCAAATTTAATACAATTTCAACATGCTTATGGAGCTAATGCTAAAATAATTTCTACAGTTGATGAACTTTTAGATGTGGTGGTTAATGGATTAAAACGATAGAGGGGTGATAAAAAGTGCGTATAACAAATAAAATGCTCTCAAACAATTTTTTACGAGACATGAGGACTAATTTGACAAATTTAAAGACATTGCAGGAACAAATGACTTCTGGTAAATCAGTTAGAAGACCTTCAGATAATCCTTTTAAAGTAGCTAGGGCTATGCAACTTCATACAGAAATCAACTCGAATAAACAATACAATGAAAATATAAAAGATACTTTAAATTGGTTGGATACTACAGATACTGCGCTAGGTCAAGCAGGAGATATTTTTCATAGAATAAGAGAACTTTTAATATCTTCAGGTAACGGAACATATAGTGCTGGAGAAAGAAGAGCCGCAAAAGATGAAATAAATGAAAAAATTTCAGAGTTTTCTCAAGTAATGAATACAAACTTTGATGGTAAATATATATTTGGTGGAACTAGAGGAACTACTAAACCTATGGATACAATAGGTGGAAGTAGCTTTGTTGGTGCTGCTGAAACAAATGCTTTGAATTTTTCAGGTACGAGCAGTTTAACTGAAGCAGATAAAACCTTGGTAAGCGAAATGAAAATAAAGTTTCAAATTGGAACTGATACAACTGATCATGAAATAACCATTGGAAGCAATGAGGTAATAAATAATTTAAGAGATTTAGCTGATAAACTAAATAATAAAATACAAGCTGATAATAATTTAAAGGGAAAAATAGAAGTTGTAGCAAATATAGCAAATAATAGGTTAGAGTTTAAAAATAGAACTAGTGATAAAATTAAAATTAGCAATGAAGTTACAGCATTAGGAATAACTGCGAATACAAAAATTGAATCCAATAAATCAATAAATAGTACTTCTCTAAATTTATCTGGAGCCGATAGTTTAACTACAAATGGTTCTCTTAATAATGATTTAAAAATAGAAGTTGGTTCACAACAAATAATTATAAAAAAGGATACACCTGTTAGTAGTTTAAGTGATTTAGCTAGTAAGATAAATGAACAGATAGCAAATAATGATAATATAAAGGATAAAGTAAAGGTTGTAACTAATTTAGCTGATGGAATTTTAAAGTTTGTAAATACAGATGCCAAGGATAAAAAGGAAATTGAAATAACATCTTCTAAATTATTCGGAGCTACAAACACTAAAAAAGCTACTTTTAATGAAAATAATAATGAAAATACTAGATTGCTTTACTATAAAAAAGGTGGCGGAGAATTAATAGGTGGGTCAGAATATCAGCATATAGGTGAAAAGCTAAAAGTAGAAGTATCACAAGGTGTTGTATTTACCTATAATGTTTCAGCAAAGGAAATAATAGAGTTTAAAAATGCAGATGGTGAAACTAAGGATTTAAGAGATATATTTAAGAATATAGTTAATCACTTAGATGGAAAGAATGAAGATGGAACAGCACTAGATGAAGAATCAGTTAAAAAACTCGTAAATGAAGATCTTAAGGATATAAATGATGCAATGAACAATATATTGAAAGTTCGTTCAGAGGTAGGAGCAAAGCAAAACAGCATGGAAAGCGCTAATGATAAAAATAAGGATCAGAACTTTAACATGACAGAGATACTTTCAAAAACAGAGGATATTGATATTACCGAAACTACAATGCAATTTGCCACAGCTCAAACAGTATATATAGCTTCACTTCAAACCAGTGCTAGAGTTCTTCAACCAACTTTAATTGACTACATTAGATAAATTTAGGGACTAGTGAACTAGTGAGCTAAAGGTTAGTATTGAAAAACTAGCCCTCTAGCCCTCTAGCCCCCTAGCCCCCTAAAAAGGGGTGTATTACATGAAATTAAGCACAAAATATCACGGAATTCGTGAATATAAAGAAGAGGATGTATGGGATTTTAATAAAGGTATATGTGGATTTGAAGATTTAAAAAGATTTATTTCCTTTCCAGTGGAGGAAAATGAAATTTTCAATGTTCTACATTCTGTAGAAGATGGCTCTGTGGGATTTGTGGTGATTTCTCCTTTTATAGTAGATAAAAATTATGAATTTCATCTATGTGAAGAAGTAATAAAAAGATTAAAAATAAACTCACAAGAAGATGTGCTGGTTTTAACTACAGTTACTTTAGATTCAGATGTAGAAAAAATAACTACTAATTTGAGAGCTCCTATTATAATTAATATAAAAGAAAAATTAGGGGAACAAATAATATTAAATAATGAAAAATATTTAATAAAGCAGCCTATTTTTAAGGAGGTAACTAACAGTTACAAATAAGTTATAATTCACTGTGAAGTTTTATAACTTTTAACTTAGAAAATTGTTGACAGCCTCCCATGTTCATAAAGAGCATGGAGTGATGTATTATATACATCCAAAATCCTTTGAATTGCTGGAAACCCCTAAAGCTAACTAAACTACAACGTAAGGATGAAAAAAACCTAGGCGTGATAGTTGTGAAAGCAGAAAAAATTAGTTAGATAGCATAAGGTTAAATCCTAAGTGCACCAATCTTATGGTTAAAAACCGTTAGGTTGCGACAATGGGCAATCAGCAGGTAAGCCTCAAAAAGGGGAAACTTCAACGACTATCCTGTGATGGGAGTACACTACAAGCTATTGGTAGTGGAAGTGGAGGACACCTTAGATTAATTGAGAATTAAGAATTGAAAATTGACAGTTGATAATTTTTAATTTAATTAAGGTGATGATATAGTCTACGCTTATATGAAAGTATGAGAAGTTCATGAGTTTTACAAGACTTTGAGAACTGCTTAGTATTAGCGATACTAGGTGAATATGCGTAAAACTTGTAAGAAGTTATAAATATATAATGCAATCATTAATTTCAATACAGTATAAATTTTTAACTTTAAAATCTAAAATCTTGCCAACTTTTAGTATTAGCCTATAAACCTAGTAATATAGGGAATACTAATATTAGAAAGTGAGGTGAGATGATGATTAAGGCAATAAAAATAAGATTAAAACCCACTAATGAGCAAGAAATATTAATGTTTAAATCCGTAGGATGTGCAAGATTTGCTTACAACTGGGGACTTTCAAAATGAGAAGAGATGAAGGAAAATGGGCTTAAACCCTCAAAGGCAAAAGTAAGAACAGATTTTAACAATAACCTTAAAAAGAATAAGGATTATAAGTGGTTAAATGAAGTATCTGCTCAAGTTACACAATATGCCTTTGAAGATTTAAATAATGCCTATGATAATTTCTTTAAAGGATTATCAAAACATCCTAAATTTAAAACCAAAAGACATTCTAAAAAATCCTTTTATGTTAGATATGATGCCATTAAATTTAACCATGGAAAAGTCAATATAGAGAAAATAGGTAAAGTTAAGTATAAGACTAATTATAATATACCCAATTTGCCTAAATACAATAATCCAAGATGCTATTTTGACGGTAAGTACTGGCATTTAACATTAGGATTTGAGCACAATGAAAACCAAGTTGAGATTAATAAAGATTTATCTTTAGGTATTGATTTGGGATTAATGAATTTAGCCATTGTAAACTGTTTAGAAAAGCCCATTAAAAACATTAATAAATCCTTAAGGGTTAGAAAGTTAAAAAAGAAATTAAAAAGATTGCAAAGAAAGGTATCAAGAAAATATGAAGCTAATAGACAGGAAAATAAATTTATAAAAACTAAAAATATATTAAAAACAGAAAGACAAATCAAATTAGTCCATAGAAAGCTAAACTATATAAGACTAAATCATATTCATCAGGCTACTAATAAAATAGTTAAGTTAAGACCTTATAGAATTGTCATGGAAGATTTAAATATAAGTGGAATGATGAAAAATAAACACTTAGCAAAGGCAATTCAAGAGCAATGTTTTTATGAATTTATAAGACAAATAAAATACAAATGTGAATTTAATGGAATAGAATTTTTCACGGCAGATAGATTTTATCCAAGTTCTAAAACTTGTAGCTCTTGTGGAAGTGTTAAAAAAGATTTAAAGTTAAAAGATAGAATTTATGTATGCCCTAAATGTGGACTAAAAATAGACAGAGATAAAAATGCTTCAGTTAATCTTGGTAACTATAAATTAGCATAATATCACACAAAAAGATAATGCTAATGTGTACCCTGCGTTGTGGGGGAATTCAAGTCCTTGGAGAGTTACACAAACTAAAGTAGAATAATTAATTATTCAAAATAGGACTCCATGAACAGGAAATGTTGTTTGGTAACGAACAATACAAGTAAGATTTATATATTTATAACTTTTTATAAGTTTTATGCAACGGCAGAATAATGTTAGTAGTTAAAAGAAAAAAAGGAGAAGCTATAGTTTTAGGAGAAGATATAGAAATAAGTATAGTAGACATAGATGGTGGTTCTGTAAAAATAGCTATAAATGCACCTAAAGAAGTCACTATACTTAGAAAAGAGCTTTTAAAAGAAGTAGAAGAGGAAAACAAAAACGCATTAAATTTTCACATGGATATGCTTAAAAATTTAAAAAAATAGGAGCTAGCGGTGCTAAGCGCTAGGGGTTCTTCACTAGCCCCCTAGTCCTCCAGCCCCCTAGCCCCCTAATAAGCGGGGTGTTTGATATGGAAATCAACTCAATAAGTCAAGGAAGACAGAGTATTGTAAATGTAAATTCTGCAGCTAAGGTATCATTACAATCATCTAATAATAGTGCCAAAGAAACATTAGAAAGTACGTCTAAAGTAGCATATAACAATAAGGATGCAAAAGTAGTAGACGGAAGAGAAGTAAAAAATATGGTGGATGGATTAAACAAATTGATAAAAAACGCGGATACTCATTTAGAATACGAAAAACACGAGAAACTCAACGAATATGTAATAAGAATAGTAGACAATGAAACAAAAGAAGTAGTGAAGGAAATACCGCCAAAGAAGATACTCGATATGGTTGCTAAAATGTGTGAAATGATAGGAATCATCGTCGATAAAAAAGCTTAGCTTTTTTATTGACGAAGGGGGCTAGAGTGTCAGAGGGCTAGAGGACCAGGAGGAAATAGTGTGCTAGTTTGCCAGCGTGCTAGAGTGCTTGTGATTATAGATGGTGTTTTAGTTTTGTATTTCTGATAATTGAACTTAGTATTTTGATTATTTGAGTAATTTGATCTAGTAAATCTTTATAGGTAGCGTCATTTATAGTATTTGATGCATTGAGAAGTTCTAATTTTATATATAATACTATTTTGTTCAGAAATCAATGAAACCACCTCATAATAAATACTATATTTACATTATAGACAAAAAATTAAAAATTAATACAAAAACTAGTCTTCTAGCCCTCTAGAACCCTAGCCCACTAACGTGGGGGTGTTTTTATGGAGTTTCGATTGAATAAAATAGACACAGAACTTAGACAACGGGTGAAAGACACCACAAAGTCAGGAGTTGTGCACAGAAAAGACGAAATAAGAATAAACCATGACAAAAGTGAAGATACTCCTAAAGACAGAAGTTTTGCCTATAGACTTAAAAAGTTTAAAAAGGGAGAAGGCAAGATAGAAGTAGAAGCGTATAAATCACAAGATATAGATGTAGATGCTTACAAAGAAGAAGTAGAGTATTGTAATGAAGATAGAGGGATGTTTATAGACATTAGAAAATAGGAGGAATAAGAATGTACGGTGGACATGCAAATGCATATAATGCCTACAAAAATAATAGTGTGAACTTTGCTTCAAAAGAACAACTTTTACTAATGCTGGTTGATGGAGCAGTTAAATTTTCAAAAATAGCAAGACAAGCTATGGTAGATAAAGATATAAAAAAAGCTCACGAAAATATAGTAAAAACTCAAGACATATTTTATGAGTTAATGGTGACCTTAGATGTGAACAAGGGTGGAGAATGGGCAAAAAATTTAATGGCAGTATATCAATTTATAGTAGACAGATTGGTACAAGCTAATTTAAAAAAAGATGTACAGATAATGAATGAAGTAATACCACTTATTGAAGAAGTAAAGGATATGTGGGATCAAGCATATAAGGTTTCTAAAGGCGCAAAGTAATGCATTTATTTTAATCACCAGTAGCCAATCCCCAAAATAAATTGTCATTAAATTTCATAATAAATATAATTAAATTTAATGACTAATCATTAATAACTAGTGCTTATAAATTTAAAATTAAAAACTAAGTATTAAGGACTGGTTACTAGAGATTAGGGATTGGGAATTATAAAAAGGGGGTGTTCTAATTTAATACACAACTAAAAGAAAAACTCTTATTATATAAGCAATTAACACAAAAGCTAATAAATTGCATAGAGCAAGAGAAATTAGAAAATATGGATGCTTATGTAGAAGAGAGGGAAAAGACTATATCATCTATAGGTGATTTAAAATATACACAAAATGAATTTCAAAATATATGTGAAGAAATAGATTTGGTTAAATATGAAAATACATTGACAAAATTAGCATGGAAGAAAAAAGATGAAGCAAAACTTGAGATGAACAAGATGAAAGTTAAAAATAGCGCCAATAAGAATTATAATAAAAATTCTACAGTAAATAGAAATTTCTTTAGTACAAAAATATAGTGGAGGTGATTTTATGCAAATAAATGGGACAAGTAATAAAAATACAGATTATAGTAGAATTACAGGTCTAGCCACAGGCATGGATATTGATGGTATGGTTAATAAAATGCTTACTGGAGACAACATGAAATTAGACCAAATGAAGCAAGGAAAACAGATAGAAGAATGGCAACAAGAAGCTTATATAGATATAATTAATGATTTGAAGGAGTTTTACAACTCGTATTTAGATATACTAGGCCCAGAAGAAACTAACTTAATGTCTAATTTAGCTTATTCAGGATTGAAGGTTCAAAGTAGTGATGAAAATAAAATTAAAGCTATTGCTCTAGGTGGAGCTGCAAAGGGAAACTATGCAGTGAAGGTTTTGCAAGTAGCAGAAACTGCTAGAAAACAAAGTGATGCGTTTACAGAGGGAACAGACTTAAATACTAAGTTGGAAACTCTTGGAATTTCCAATGGAACAATGAAGTTTCAAGTAGGTGACAAAGAATCTTCTGTAAATGTAGATAATACCAAATCTATAGGTGGTTTTTTAAGTGATATTAGAAATACTAAACTTAGCAGTGATAGCGAAGATCCTTTAGGCAATCATATAAATATAAGCTTTAGTGAACTTACTAGAAAATTTACAATTGAAACTAAGGAGACGGGAGCTACTGAAACATTAAGTATATCAGGAACACCAGCAGAAGTTCTTAAAATAGATGGTAGTTTTACTGGTAAAGATGCTAAGGTATCTATTAAACCGCCAGGAGAAACTGAGTATTTTGAATCTAAAACTTTTAATAAAAATATTTTTACCATAGATAATATCCAATATGACATAGATGGTGCTAATGTTAATGATGAAGTAAGCATAGACATAAAGCCAGATGCTACAGATAAAATAGAAAAGTTCAGAAAATTTATTGATAAATACAATTCTCTAATAGATAAAATTAAAACTAAAGTAGATGAGAAAAGAGAATATAAATTCAAGCCACTTACAGAAGAACAGAAGAAAGAGTTGAGTAATGATGAAATAAAAAGGTGGGAAGAAAAAGCTAAGAAAGGAATACTTTCTAGAGAAGCTAGTCTTTCTAGTTTACTTACAAATTTAAGAGAAACTTTTTATAGCACCGTAGAAGGAGCTGGACTAAGTGCTCAAGAAATAGGTATAGAAACTACTAGTAAATGGAAAGATGGCGGAAAACTTAAATTAAATGAAGCAAAACTTAAAGAAGCACTAGAGACAAAAGGTGATCAAGTCCAAAAACTATTTACTCAAAGTAGTGATAATAAAAATGAAAAAGGAATACTTCAAAGATTTAAAGAAACTTTTAATAGCTATATAGGTTCAGAAGGCGTTTTAATTAAAAAAGCTGGTTATAAAGATACTAGATGGGTAACAAATAATGACTTATCTAATAAAATAGAAAAAAGAAATAAATCCATAAAGGAAATGCAAGAGAAAATTTATCGAAAACAAGAAAAATATTATAATATGTTTGCTGTATTAGAGAGAAATATGAATAATTTAAATTCACAAAGTAACTGGTTGTATTCACAAATGGGAATGTCTTAAGATTTAGTAAAATTATAAAAAAATATTAAAAAAGGTGTAAAGGTTAAGAGAGAGAATACGATAATTAAAACAAGCAAGCAATAAATAAAAAGTTGTTAGTAGGACATTAGTCTTAACTATAAATAAAAAATAGTGCGCAGGGAAGTGCACTTTAAACTCAAGGAGGAATTTATTATGATAATTAACCACAATATGAACGCTATGAACGCTCATAGAATGATGACAGCTAACACAGTAGCATCAGGAAAATCAATGGAAAAATTAAGCTCAGGTTTAAGAATAAACAGAGCTGGAGATGACGCTGCAGGATTAGCTATTTCTGAAAAAATGAGAGCTCAAGTAAGAGGATTAGACCAAGCTTCAAGAAATGCTCAAGACGGTATTTCTTTAATCCAAACAGCTGAAGGTGGATTAAATGAATCTCACTCAATACTACAAAGAATGAGAGAACTTGCAGTTCAATCATCAAACGATACAAACGTAAAAGTAGATAGAGGAGAAATTCAAAAAGAAGTAGACCAATTAGCACAAGAACTTTCAAGAATAGCTAATACTACAGAATTCAATACTCAAAATCTTTTAGGTGGAGATTTCGAAGGAAAATTCCATATAGGAGCTAATGAAGGACAAGACATTACATTAAAGATTGGTGCTATGGGTGCTAAGGCATTAGGTGTAGAAGGAACTGCTTATAAAGCAAGTGATGTTACTGATGTAACTGGCCTTCAAGTTACTAGTAAAACAGGAGAAGCTTTAACTATTAAATTTGCAGCAGCAGATACAACTAGTACAGCAAAAGCAGTAGATACAACTACAGCAAAATTAAATACTGCTGGAAATGAAATTACTATTACATTAAAACAAAGTGCTGGAAAAACAGGAGTAGTTGGTGCTATAACATCAAAAAATGATGACGTTAAAGCAGCATTAGAAGCAATTGCAGACGAAGCTGGAATTGCAGTATCTGCATTAGATACTTTTGTTGGAACTACTACATCAACAGTTGCAGGAGATACTACTGTTAATGTAACTACTGTAGACGAAGAAGCAAGTAAAGCTATAGGTATTAATGTTTCTAGTCAAAAGAGAGCATCAGCATCTATTACAACAATTAACAAGGCAATTGAATCAGTTTCAGCTGAAAGATCAAAACTTGGTGCATACCAAAATAGATTAGAACATACAATTGCTAACTTGAATACATCTTCAGAAAACTTACAAGCATCAGAATCAAGAGTTAGAGACGTAGACATGGCTAAAGAAATGATGAACTTCAGCAAGAACAATATACTTGCTCAAGCAGCTCAAGCTATGCTTGCTCAAGCTAACCAACAACCTCAAGGAGTTCTTCAATTATTAAGATAGTTGAAGATAAAACTATAAAGGTAATATTAAAGAGTCAGAGTACATTACTCAGACTCTTTTTTCTATTAAAAAAATAATGTATACGATAAATAATTATTCTATATTTATTATTAATAAATTAGGTGTAATAAGCTGTTAGTTACAAATAATATATGTAGAAATGGGAAGAGCTGTTATATAAAATTGAGGACAATATTAGAATAACTATAAAATAATATTTTAATTTAACCTATAAAGTACACATAGTGAATTTCGATAATGTAAGTGTAGGTGTAAGTATATATCTAATATTATGATAAAATGTTTAATGATTAATATAAAGTAAATTTAATAATTATTATAATGATTCTTTTAGTGAAGTTTTCAAATAATAAAAATAGAGGGGCAGGGAGTTTTCTCTCTGACCCTTTTTGGGATAATATTTAAAAGAAAGTTGGTGTAGCTATGAATAAAGATTTTTTGATAAAAAAGATATATTATATTGAGGAACTAGTATTTAAATGTAATTTTCATGAAGTTATAAAAGAAACAGTGGAAATAGTAGAAAATATTGAAGAAAATTTTAAATTTTCTAAGGAAGAAAATCAAAGAATATGGAAAGAAATAATATATTACTTAACTTTAAGTTTAGAAAACAAAGATTACTTATTAGCATCAGATATTTTAAAATATGAATTAAAGACTGTCTTACAAAATGAAAATTTATTTTAAAGGAGGATGCACATGGATATATTTGAAGAAAATTTGGATTTTTTGAAAAAGAGAACCCCCTTATTATATAGAACTGTATTAGAAGAGAAACCAATACAAAGTATTTATTTAGAAAAAGTACCAAATCAAGATAATTACATAATAGAGTCAAAGGAAGCTAAATGTTATATGCAAAGTGCTTATAATATAGAAAATGAAATAAGATCAATGTTGAAAAATACAGAGAATGATGTGGATACTGTTATATTATTTGGGATAGGTAATGGTGATGCACTTAAGCATATAGTAAATAATTGTAAAAAATTATATAAAATAATAGTAATTGAACCTTCACTGCAAATTTTTAAGTCTTATTTAGAAAATCGTCGTATTAATGAAATCCTAAAAAAGGATTTAAATATTACTTTTGTAGTTAACAAGAAAGAAGATTTTGTGGTTGATGCCTTATATTTTAATATGTTAGAATCAAAAAAAGCATCTATGGTTTTTCATGTATCCTATTGTAGTGTATTTAATTCTTATTATAATGAAATGACTACCGAATTATTTAAAATATTAAAAGTAAAGTCAGGAGATATAAGAACATTTGCAGGTTTATGGCAGTTATGGCTTATGAATTCTATAAAAAATTTAAAAATAGAAGATGTAATTCCTATAGAGATTATAATTGATAATTTTAAAGGGAAAACAGCTGTAATTGTATCGGCAGGGCCTTCTTTAAATAAAAATATAAATATTATAGAACAATTAAAGGAAAAGGCTATTATTGTGGCTGTAGGTTCTGCTATAAAAGTCTTGGAGAGTAAGGGGATTACACCACATTTTAGGGTAGCTATAGATGGAGCGCCACATGAAAATACTATTTTTAAGAATATCGATACAAGTTCCTCTCCATTGATATTTACCAATCAGCTATATTATGAAATACTGCCAGAATATAAAGGGGATAAAATAAGGTTTATATTAGAATCAGAATACTTAGGTAAATATATATACAAAAAAACAGGAATACCATTTAGAGAATTTCTTTCAGGTTCTTCTGTAGCAAATGGAGTATTAAATTTCCTATGTGAAATTGGCTGCAGTAGAGTAGTTTTTATGGGTCAAGACTTATCTTATACTGAGGAAGGATTACACGCAAAAGGTATAACTACAGAAAAAGAGGATAAACAATGGCTTGAAAAACAGAGATATATTATATTAAAAAATATTTATGGGGAAAAAGTATATTCCATAGACTCTTATTTGCAAATGAAATATGTAATGGAAGCAACTATAAGGAACTATAAAAATATTGAATTTCTTAATGCAACAGAGGGGGGAATTGGTATTGAAGGTGCAGAAAATTTAACAGCTCAAGAAGTTTTCGATAAAAAACTAAAGAGAGAGACACGGATTAATTTAGAAGAAATAGGTTCTAGATTTAGCAATGAAGATATAAAAAAACAATATAAGAAAAAAATTGATCAAGGTTTAAATATAATGAAAGAGGAATTATTAGAGATAAGAAATATACAAGAAGATATGTTAAAATTTATAAAAAAATTAATTAAACTTAAAGAAAAAAATGTAAGTTTAAATAGAATAGAAAATGAGTTAATATATTTAGAAACTCTTGAAAATAGAATAAAGGAAATACCGGTATATAAAGAGGTAGTATCTCCTGCTTTACAATCTGATATTTTAAGTATAAAGACGAGCTTTAGCTATAAAGGTTCTGATAGAAATAAAATAGTACAGTCAAAGGAAAAAATTATTGTAAACAGTATTATGAAAGTAAGAGAATACATAGATTTAGCTTATAAACTAATAGAAGATGATTACAGTGAAATTATATTCAAACAAGTATAAAAAGATATTTCAATACAGTTATATTTAATATTAAATATGAGAAGTTTTTAATTAATCAAAATAACTATAGATTAAGTAGGTGGTATGTATGCTAAAAAATAAAGTAATATTAATTACAGGTGGTACCGGATCCTTCGGTAAAAAATTTGCCCAAATGACCTTAGAAAAATATGATGTAAAAAAAATAATAATATATTCAAGAGATGAATTTAAACAGGATCTTATGAAAAAGGAATTTTTACTAAAATATCCTGATAAAATAGGCAAGCTAAGGTTTTTTATAGGAGATGTTAGAGATAAAGATAGATTATATAGAGCTTTTAACGGAGTAGATTATGTGATACATGCTGCAGCTATGAAACAGGTTCCAGCTTGTGAATACAATCCTTTTGAAGCTATAAAAACTAATATTCATGGCGCGCAAAATATAATAGACGCAGCATTAGATAGAGAGGTTAAAAAAGTAGTAGCACTTTCAACAGATAAAGCAGTTAATCCTATAAATTTATATGGAGGGACTAAATTGGTATCTGATAAGCTTTTTATTGCTGCAGATGCTTATTCAGGGGAAGGAGGAACTGTATTTTCAGTAGTTAGATATGGTAATGTTGCTGGCAGTAGAGGATCTGTAATTCCTTTTTTTAAATCATTAATAGAAAATGGATGCGATGAGCTTCCTATAACAGATTTTAGAATGACTAGATTTTGGATTACCCTAGAACAGGGAGTAGAGTTAGTGTTTAAAGCTTTAGAAGAATCTAAGGGCGGAGAAACTTACATATCTAAGATACCTTCATTTAAGATAACAGATTTAGCAAATGCGATGTTACCAAATTGTAAACTTAAAGAAGTAGGTATAAGAGAAGGTGAAAAATTACATGAAGTGATGATAACTAGTGATGATTGGAGGACTACATATGAATATCCTAAACATTACATAATATATCCTCATTTTGACTGGTGGAACGTTGATAGGTATTTTACTCCAGGTGGTGAGTTAATACAAGAAGGATTTGAGTATGATTCAGGAAAAAATACTGAATGGTTAACTAAAGAGCAGTTAAAAGAAGAAATGATTAAACTTAGATTATATGATTATAGAGAAGCCAAAGCTGAATTTGAGGCTGCAGCTACTAGATAGGAGGGGAGCATATGGAACTTGCTATTAATGGTGGAATACCAGTTAGAAATACATATTTATCTTATGGTAAACAGTGGATAGATGATGAGGATATTATTGAAGTTATAAACACTTTGAAATCAGATTATTTAACAACTGGGCCTAAAGTTAAAGAATTTGAACAAAAGGTAGCAGAATATGTAGGAGCAAAATATGCAGTAGCAGTTTCAAATGGAACAGCAGCTCTTCATGCAGCTTGTCATGCTGCAGGTATAAAAGATGGGGATGAAGTAATAGTTACACCGCTTACTTTTGCAGCTTCTGCTAACTGTGTTTTATATTGTGGTGGAACTCCAGTTTTTTGTGATGTTGATCCTAAAACAATGAATATAGATGTAAATAAAATAGAGGAGAAAATAACAAATAAGACAAGGGCTATTATTCCGGTGGATTTTTCAGGACAATCAGTAGATATAGATAAAATAATGGAGATAGCTAAAAAATATAGTTTAACAGTAATAGAAGATGGAGCTCATGCTTTAGGGAGTGAATACAAAGGAAGAAAAGTTGGTACCAAAGCACATATGACAGAATTTAGTTTTCATCCAGTTAAGCCGATAACTACGGCAGAAGGCGGTATTATTGTAACAGATGATGAAGAAATGTATAAAAAAGTAAGTTTATTTAGAACTCATGGAATTACTAGAGATAGAGATTTAATGTTCAATAATGAGGGTTCGTGGTACTATGAGCAAATAGATTTAGGGTATAATTATAGGATAACTGATTTGCAATGTGCATTAGGTATAAGTCAGATAAATAAAATAGACAAATTTTTAAGTAAAAGAAGAAATATAGTAAGGAAATATAATCAAGAATTTAAGAATTTAAAGGAAGTCATTACTCCATATGAGACCCAATATTCAAATTCAGGTTGGCACATATATGTTATAAGACTAAATCTAGATGGATTAAAAGTGGGAAGAAAGGAAATTTTTGAAGCTTTACAAGAAGAAAATATAGGAGTAAATGTGCACTATATACTTGTTTATCTACATCCTTATTATCAAAAGTTAGGATATAAAAAAGGTATATGTAAAGAGGCTGAAAAAGCATATGAAAGCATGATTACATTACCACTATTTCCCAAGATGACTGATAAAGACGTTGAGGATGTTATTCAAGCTGTAAATAAAGTAATAGCTTATTATAGAAAGTAGGGATTTTTATGAGAGTAGTATGTATTATGCAAGCTAGAACAGGTTCCACAAGATTACCTGGTAAGGTATTAAAAAATATATGTGGAAAAACAGTTTTAGAACATGACGTTGAGAGGTTAAGGAAGATTAGAAATATAGATGAAATAGTTATTGCTACTACAGATAAAGAAAATGATAATAAAATAGTTGAGGAAGCTTTAAGACTTAAAGTTAAATATTTTAGGGGTTCAGAAGATGATGTACTTTCAAGGTACTACTATGCAGCTAAAAAATATAAGGCAGATGTAGTGGTTAGAGTTACAAGTGACTGTCCTCTTATTGATTACGAAGTAAGCGAAAAAATAATACAATATTATTTAGATAATAATGATAAGTATGATTACGTAAGTAATACTATAAAAAGGACATATCCACGGGGATTGGATACAGAAGTATTTAGTTTTAGAACACTGGAAAAAGCCTTTAATGAATCTAAATTGCAGAGAGATAGGGAGCATGTTACTCCATACATATGGGATAACAGTAACATTTTTAAATTATATTATTATAAGAATGATATAGATTACTCAGAATTAAGATGGACATTAGATACTGAAGAAGATTTTCAACTTATTAATAAAATATATGATTTATTGTATCCTCATATGATTTCAGAATTTAGATTTAAAGATATATTGGATTTATATAATGATTATCCCGAACTTAAAAGTATAAATGCTAATATAGAACAGAAAAAAGTATAAAAGGATGATTAGTATGTTAATTACTTTAATGTGTGATAACCCAAATAGTTGGATAATTCCTTATATTGAAGAATTAAAAGAAGAAATAAAGGAATTAGGTCATAAAGTAAGGGTTATTGATGATTATAAAAAAATTACTTCAGGTGATTTATTATTTTTATTATCTTGCGAAAAAATCCTACCAGTTTCTTATATGAAAATGAATAAACATAATTTAGTTGTACATGAAAGTGATTTACCTATGGGTAAGGGTTGGAGTCCTGTTACATGGCAAGTATTAGAAGGTAAAGATACAATTCCAGTAACCCTTTTTGAAGCTGCTGAAAGTGTTGATGCTGGAAATATATATTTACAGGAATTTATACATTTAGATGGCAGTGAACTTTTAGAAGAAATAAAGCATAAACAGGGATTATATACGAAAAAACTAGTTTTAGAATTTATAAAAAGATATCCTAATGTTCAAGGAAAATCTCAACAAGGTGAGGAATGCTTTTATCCTAAAAGAAGTCCTAAGGATAGTCAACTAGATATTAATAAAACCATTGGAGAACAGTTTAATTTACTTAGAGTTGTTGATAATGAAAGATATCCAGCTTATTTTATGCTTAATGGTAAAAAGTATATTGTTAAAATATACAGGGAGGAGTAGTTATGAATAGTAGGATAAGTATTAATGGCAGGCTTATTGGAGGCAATCAGCCATGTTATATAATTGCAGAAATGTCAGCAAATCATGCTGGAAATTATGAAAGAGCTGTAGAAATAGTAAAAGCAGCAAAGGTTTCTGGTGCAGATTGTATTAAAATTCAAACATATACTCCAGATACTATGACCATTGATTGTAATAATGAATATTTTTCCATTAAGGATGGAACGTGGAAGGGAGAAAATCTATATAAGCTATATGAGAAGGCTTATACTCCTTGGGAATGGCAAGAAGGATTAAAAAAAGAAGCTGAAAAAATAGGAATAGATTTTTTATCTACTCCATTTGATAAAACTTCAGTAGATTTCCTAGAAAATATGGATGTAGATTTTTATAAGATAGCATCTTTTGAATTGGTTGATATTCCACTTATTAAATATGTTGCATCTAGGAATAAACCTATTATTATGTCTACAGGAATGGGAACACTAGAAGAAATTGAGGAAGCAATAAATGCCATTAAATCACAAGGAAATAATAATTTATGTTTGCTAAAGTGTTCCAGTGCATATCCTGCTATACCAGAGGATATGAATTTAATGACTATGAAAAATCTAAAGGATATTTTTGGAGTCCCAGTGGGATTATCAGATCATTCTTTAGGATCAATTGCAGCAGTTACTGCAGTTGCTATGGGCGCTAAAGTAATTGAAAAACACTTTTGTTTAAGTAGAAATATAGAAAATCCAGATTCTTCTTTTTCTATGGAGCCACATGAATTTAAAAAAATGGTGCAAGATATTAGAGCCGCAGAAAGAGCTATAGGAAAAGTAAGCTATAATCTTTCTGATAAAGAAAGTCAAAGTAAGATATTTAGAAGATCAATTTTTATAGTAGAAAATATTAAAAAAGGTGAAAAATTTACAGAGAAAAATATAAGAATAATAAGACCAGGTGATGGTTTGAAACCTAAATATTATGATGAAATATTGGGAAAAACTGCATCTTGTGATATAGAAAGAGGAACACCTCTTTCATGGAGTAAGGTGATATAGTATGAAGATTATAGTAGCTACAATTAAATCATGGAATATAAAAAATGCAGAAAAATTTAAAAGATGTAATGAATTTAAGGATGATATTTCTATAATTACCGATAGAAAAGATTTAGAGTATGAAAAAGTATGCAAAATAAATCCTAATTATATCTTTTTCCCGCATTGGTCATGGATTATAGAGAGTAAGCTTTATAAAAACTTTAATTGTGTGGTTTTTCATATGACCGATTTACCTTATGGTAGAGGGGGAAGTCCTTTACAAAATTTGATAGAAAGAGGAGTAGAAAATACAAAAATATCAGCAATTAAAGTTAATGATGGCATTGATGCAGGAGATATTTATTTTAAGGAAAATTTAAATTTAAATGGTACTGCTGATGAGATATTTATGCGTGCTTCTAAGATTATTTTTAATAAAATGATACCTAGAATAATTAATGAGAGGATAACACCTAAAAAACAAAGCGGAGAGGTTGTTGAATTTAAAAGAAGAAAGCCCTCACAAAGTGAGATGCTTTCAGAATTTGATATTGAAAAAATATATGATTATATAAGAATGTTAGATGGAGAGGGATATCCTAAAGCTTTTATAAAATTTGGAAAATACAAGCTCGAATTTTCAAGAGCTAGTTTTAAAAGTAATAAAATAATTGCTAATGTTGAAATAATAGATGAGGATGATTAAGATGAAAAAAATATTAGTAATAGCCGCACACCCAGATGATGAAATACTAGGAATAGGTGGAACTATTGCGAAACATGTTAAAGATGGTGATGAATGTTTTGCAATAATATTGGGAGAGGGAATGACATCGAGATATGATAGAAGAGAACTGGCGGATAATAATAAAGTGCAAAAACTTCATGAAGATACCTTTAGAGCAGCAGAATTTGTAGGATATAAAAACGTCTATATGGAAAACTTGCTGGATAATAGATTTGATTCAGTTCCTTTATTAGATATAACAAAAATTGTAGAAAGATACATAGAAGATATAAAACCAGATATAATATACACACATTTTGGAGGAGATTTAAATATAGATCATAGGATAACTTTCGAAGCTGTATTAACGGCTACAAGGCCTATTGGACATGAATATGTAAAAGAAATATATGTATTTGAAACAGTTTCCTCCACAGAATGGAATTTTAGTAATACAACAAATTTTAAGCCAAATTATTTTGTTGATATAACAGAAACTTTAGATACAAAATTAAAGGCAATGGAATGTTATGTTAGTGAACTAAGGGAATTTCCACACCCAAGATCAAATAAAAATTTGAAGGTTTCTGCTTTAAAGTGGGGTAGCATTATAAGTAGGCAATATGCAGAAGCATTTGAGGTTGTGAGAATAATAAAATAAGGTGATAAATATGAAGATAGCTATTAGAGCAGATGGTGGTTCTAAAATTGGTATGGGACATATTATGAGAACATTAGTTTTAGCTAAGGAATTAGCTAAGGCTAATGATGTTTTTTATATCTGTAGGGTAGATGAGCCGCTTTCAGATATATATAGCCCAGGTATAATAAAGATTAAAAAACAAGGATTTCATGTTGTAACTATTGATGAAAGTAACATTTTAGAAGAATTAAGCAATGTACAGGCAGATATTCTTATTACAGACAGTTATGATGTAGATGAGAATTATTTTAATGAAACAAAAAAATTATTTAAATACACAGGATATATAGATGATATGAATTTGTATTATTTTAATGTGGATTTTTTAATTAATCAAAATATTAATGCAGAAGATTTGAATTATAGAGTTAATAATAATACAAAATTATTTTTAGGTCCTAAATATGCTATGCTCAGAGAAGAATTTAGAAATGTACCTAAAAAGATTATAAAGAAAAAAGTAGAAGATATTTTAATAACAGTTGGTGGAGCGGACCCCAATAATGTTATAGGGAAAATTTTATCTTATGTGAAACAACTAGATTATAAGTTTCATGTAATAGTAGGTCCAACTTTTAATACTGTAAATGAACTAAAACAATATGAAAAAGAAAATAAAAACATAAAATTGTATTTTAATGCAAATATGTTTCAATTAATGCAAAAATGCGATTTAGCAATATCAGCTTGTGGCAGCACTTTGTATGAACTTTCAAGTTGTGGAGTTCCTACTTTAGGAGTTATTATAGCAGATAATCAAATAAAAATAGGAAATAAGTTTCACCATATGGGTATGATAAGTAATTTAGGATGGCATGAGAAGTTAAATAAATATATATTAGTAAGTAAATTAGATGAAATTTGCAATAATAGGAATTACAGAGAAGAAATAAGTAAATTAACTCAAAAATTGATTAGTAATAACTATTCCCTAAACTGTGAATTTTTCATGTCAAAATACAAGCACAAATAAAATAACTTATATAATTGAGATTAGATAAATTTTAAATTGTATTTTGTTTAATATTAATAAATATCTAACTATGAAAAGTCACACGAATATAGAGCAAATAATATTTTATGATAAAATATTTATTTAGCTATAATTAAGTACGAGCACTATTGAGATAGTTAATATGAAAAATAATTTTAATTAAAAAGTAAAAAAATATTTATACATTAGGTTGTATTAAATTTAGTATTAATTTGGAAGGAAGGTTTAAGCTATATGAAAAATAATACTGTAAAAAAGTATGTTCCAATTAATAAAGGAAATTATACACTAGAAACAGAAAATAGGGAAAAAGAATATGAAAGAAAAAGGGCAATAGGTTTTGAAAAGGAGTACTATGAATATAGAAAAAAATGGACTGAACTAGCTAAAAATTTAGATGTTACAGAATATCCTCTTGAGGTTGGACTAGAACTTTCAAGTGTATGTAATTTAAAATGCCCGTTTTGTTATACTATAACGGAAGGTTTTCAAAAAAAGGTATCTAAAAAATTTATGGAAACTAAATTAGCAAAAAAAATCATAGATGAAATTGGAGGAAAAGTAGTTACTTTAAGATTAAGTTTTAGAGGAGAAACAACATTAAATCCAGATTTGATTGAAATTATAAAGTATGCAAAACAAAAAAATATTAAAGAAATTTCTTTTTTAACTAATGGTAGTAAATTAGAACCAGATTATTTTGAACAATTGTTATTAGCTGGTGTTGATTGGATAATAATATCTTTTGATGGGTTATATGAAGAATATGACAAAAATAGATATCCTTTAAAATTTAATGATATGATTCATAAGTTAACAAAGATGAAAGAAATAAAAGAAAAGTATAATTCAGAAAAGCCAGTAATAAAAGTTCAAACTATCTGGCCAGCAATTGAAAAAAATCCTTTTGAATATTATGAAAAATTAGCTCCTTTAACAGATATGGTAAGTTATCTTCCTCTTATAAAGTGGAATGTTGGGCTTATGCCAGAAAGTTATTATATTGATAATTTTTCATGTCCAATGCTATACCAGAGATTATTTATAACATCTGATGGACAAGCTTTACCTTGTTGTGCAAATGCTGAAGGACAGTGTGTAGTAGGCGATGCATATTCTGAAAGTATATATGATATATGGCATGGAAAAAAACTCAATACTATAAGAGAACTTCATGTAGAAAATGAGGGATTTAAGAAGATAGAGGCATGCAGAAAATGTTTTATTCCTAGAAAGACTAAAGATGATGTTTATCAGTATGGTAATAGAAAAATAATAGTTAAAAACTATTTAGATTAAATATGATGTAATTAAATAGTAGAAAAATAATACAGTAAATAAGTGAGCACCAGTGATAGTAAGAAAACTACTGGTGCTTTTTTATCTGTAATGCATTTAGAAATTATAGGAATATAACAAGTTATATTTTGAAGGCTAAAATGAAATTTATTATATAATATGGTATAATAGTGATGTTTAATGATATATATTGAAAACATGTAATATAATTTCAAAAACCCAAGTATATGGGTAAATGAAATTTATAATAAATGATAATAATACGTTGTTCTATAGAATAGTAAAAATAAAATTAGAATGTTTATATAGATATATAGATTGATGTAAGGAGGGGGATTATGGATATAGCAGGTTTATCAATGACAATGAGCCAAAGTAAGCTTATGGAGCAAGCTAGTTTGTCTGTTATGAAATTAGCTTTAAATACGGGAAAAGAAAATGCAGCGGAAATGACAAAAATGTTAGAGCAATCAACTGACCCTAATTTAGGAAGAAATTTAGATGTGAGAATCTAAAGGTGATTAAAGGAGCACTAGTAGCTAATATGAAAGTTACTAGTGTTTTTTAGGTAGATGTTACTTAAAAAGGGGGATGATAGATTTTGTCTTATAGAATAAATACAATGTATTTTAGTGCTACAGGTACAACTAAAAAAATAGTATTAGGTATAGCAAAAGAACTTCGGCATAATATTGGTTTAAAAGAAAATGTAAATATAATTGATTTTACATTACCGGAGGAAAGAAAAAAAGTAATATCTTTTTCAAAAGATGACATTATTATCATAGGTGTTCCAGTTTACGCAGGAAGAGTACCTAATGTACTTTTAAAATATTTAAATTCTATCATAGGTAATGGGGCGTTAGCAATTTCGATGGTGATTTATGGAAATAGAAATTATGATGATGCATTGATAGAACTAAGAGATATACTAGAATCGGATGGATTTAGAGTTATTGCGGGAGCTGCTTTTATAGGAGAACATTCTTTTTCCAATGATTTAGGTAAAAACAGACCTGACGAAAAAGATATGCATGTGGTAAATGAGTTTGCTAATAAAATCTATAATAAAATTATATATGAGAACCCTATAGAAACTGTAGTTGTAAAAGGAAATAAACCTTATAGAAAATACTATATGCCTAAAGATGAATATGGAAATCCTTTTGATATAAGAAAAGTTAAACCAAAAACAAATAATGACTGTATAAATTGTAAGCTTTGTGTATCAGTTTGTCCCATGGGGTCTATTGATTATCAAAATGTAACTAAGTTAAATGGAATTTGCATTAAATGTTGTGCATGCATTAAAAAATGTCCTGTGCAGGCGAAATGTTTTGACAATACGGTATATTTGAGACATAAACAGGAGTTGGAAATTAAATTTCATTATAGGAAAGAACCAGAGTTATTTATTTAGGTAATTATTACTTGGAAAAAATGCTTAAGTTTTTTATGAATTATACGTACGCTAGGGTACCTGGTATCTGGTGGTTACTTGGTGGTTTGGTATCTGGTAGTTACTGATAGGTTTTGTTGAATGAACATGTAAAGAGATTTGTAAAGTTTTCTACACAAGAAATATTAAATAGTCAAGTTCGAATTTTGCAACAAAAAATGTTTATTTTTTGTTGTAAGTGTTATAATATATATAGTATATAACAAAAATCAACGAAGTTATATTGGAGGGGATAATATGGCAAAAGCATATGAGCCTTTTAATTTACCTATAGATGATTTAATTAATATTAAAGAATTTATTAAAGAATTATTAGAAGCAAACAAATTAGTAGGGATATATCAAGTGCTATTAAATAAATCTAAAATAGATCCAGAGTTATTATTAGCACCTATAACATTACAGGAAGCAATACAATCAACTAAAATAGAAGGAACTCAAGTTACTTTAGATGATATGCTTGAATATGGGGCTGATGAAAATAAAAAAACAAATGACATTCAGGAAGTATTAAATTATTCTGAAGCCTTAAGAGTCGGGGAAGATTTAATAAGGAGAATACCTATATCAACAAGGCTAATAAAGGGGATGCATAAAATACTATTATCTGGTGATGTAAGGGGGAAAAATAGAAATCCAGGCGAATTTAGGACAATACAGAATTTTATAGGGCCAAAAGGATGTACAATTCAAACTGCTTCATATATACCACCAGAACCACAGAGAGTTCCTGAATATATGAGTAATTTAGAAAAATATATAAATGAGCCTAAGGATGACTTACATGATTTAATACGAATAGCAATTATCCATGCTCAATTTGAAACTATACACCCCTTTTTAGATGGTAATGGAAGAATAGGGAGAATACTTATACCACTATATTTATTTGATAAGGGTTTTATTGATTCTCCAAATTTCTTTATAAGTGAAAGTTTAGAAAAAGATAAATTTAAGTATTATAAGTTGTTAAATGATATAAGAATTGAAGGTTCCAATGATGATGATAAATTCAAAATGCTAGCATCACAAAGATGGAATGCATGGATAAAGTTTTTCATAACTGCTATTATAAATCAAGCAAATCAAAATATAAAATTAATTGAGAAGATAGATGAGTTATATAATATAACTATAGAAGAGAGTAGAAAAATAATAAATTCAAATAAATTAATAGATATAGTTAATGTAATGTTTAAACGACCTATATTTACCAAGAAAAGAATATTAGAGATAGTTGATATTCCAAGCAGTACATTAGGAGTGTATTTGAATAAGTTAGAAGAAAAGCAAATTATTTATTCAGATGGTAAGAGTAGAAATAAAAAATATTATTTTTATAATTTAATAAATATTTTAAGGCAGCATTAGCAAACAAAAAAAGTCTTCCGCTTCGCTACATCCTTTTGTTACGACCTTAGGGGGCACGTCCAGCTAAGCTGGACCATACTAGCTGGTGAAAGTCCAGCAAAGGTAATCGTCAAGGAGCCTTTTAGCTAGCTACGGTGCCCCACCTGCACCCCAGGGGTGAAAATTTTCCCAGTGCCAAGCTATAACAAGGTAAATGAGAGAATAAAAGAAAGAGAAAAAAAGAATTAAAATAGCATTAGAGTAAGAGCTACAGTGGGTACAATATAGACAGAACATGTTAGATACTATGAAAGAGGAACTAATACATATGATTATAATGAAAAAGTGTATATCGGATAAGTATACATATGAAAATTTTTTGGAAAATTTTAACATAGGCATTGAAGTATTTGAAAGATTTAATTCTACAGAGGAATCTAGGAGGAAAAAACTAGATACAAGCATATCAAGAATGCAAAAAAATGAACCTAATATAAAAAGAAATAGTATTAAAATTGATGATAAATTTAATGCTATTTTTCAAATTAAGAATGTTCGAGGAAAAGATAAAGTATATAAAATGGATTTTTTGCATGGAGAGGAATATCTTTATAAAGATGTAACTGCACAAACTTTTATATTTGCTACGGGCATAATTCTAAATGCGAGATTTCACAAAGAATATGATTATGCAACAATAAATGAATTTTACAAGGCTATGAGAGAAAGAAAAGATAGCAGTAAAAGTATTAATGATAGTTGTTTTAGAGAAATACTAAAGGAGCTAAGTATATTAGCAGACGAAATTGGGTAAATTGGGTAACTGTTACTTACAAAAAACAGGAAAAGAGATCCTCATGGATTAAGCTAGATCCTGCTTAATCCATGAGGATTTCGCTAAAATTTAAGGTAACTGATACTTGGAAAAAACAGTATGAAAGGTTTAAAATATTTAATACTCATAGTTATGGGGAAGTAATTCATGGAGTGAAATACTCAAAGTAAAATTGCAATAGGAGGTGATAAGATCAAATGATAATAAATCATAATATAAATGCCATGACTGCTTATAGAAACATAATGTTGCATTCAAATATGTGTAGTAAGGCTATGATGAGGCTTTCTTCTGGACTTAGAATAAATAGCGCTGCAGATGATGCTGCAGGACTTGCTATATCAGAAAGAATGAGAGGGCAAATACGAGGGCTGGAACAGGCAGCTAGAAATACACAGGATGGTATATCTCTAATCCAAACTGCAGAGGGAGCACTAAATGAGACTCACTCAATTTTACAAAGGATGAGAGAATTGGCTGTACAAGCAGCCAATGATACCAATTCACCAGAAGATAGAAAAGCACTCCAAGAAGAGTTAAATCAATTAACTTCAGAGATAAACAGAATTGGAAACACCACTGAGTTCAATACTAGAAAGCTTTTAAATGGAGGTGAAGGAGATTTATCAAATATAATCCTCCAAACTGGCGCTAATAAAGGACAAGAGTGTTCGGTAGGAATAAAGGATATGAGAGCTGAAGCTTTAAAAATAAGTGGAGATACTGCAGATGGAATTGTAACTTCTAAGGATGGAACTGTTACTGCAAAGTATACTAAAATTAAAAATGTAACTAATGATACCAGTAGTAATTCACAATATGCATTGGATATTTCTAGTCATGAAAATGCATCCTCTGCCATTAAAATATTAGATGATGCCATAAATAATGTATCTTCCCAAAGAGCTAGTTTGGGAGCGTCTGAAAATATGCTGGAACACAGAATAAGTTATTTAGAAAATACATCTGAAAATCTAACTGCGGCAGAATCTAGAATAAGAGATGCAGATATGGCTAAGGAAATTATGAATTTATCAAGACATAGCATTCTTCAGCAGGTAGCACAAGCTATGCTTGTTCAAGCTAATCAGCAGCCAAATTATATAATAGAACTTTTAAAATCTCTTTAATTAAGTGATATGCTAAAGATTCTAAGGTTTTTTATTTTTGCTACGATATATAGATTAATACAAGGAGGGGTAATATGGATATAGCAGGTTTATCAATGACAATGAGCCAAAGTAAGCTTATGGAGCAAGCTAGTTTGTCTGTTATGAAGTTAGCTTTGAATACGGGAAAAGAAAATGCAGCGGAAATGACAAAAATGTTAGAGCAATCAGCTGACCCTAGTTTAGGAATAAATTTAGATGTGAGAATCTAAAGGTGATTAAAGAGACACTAGTAGCTAGCATGAAAGTTACTAGTGTCTTTTGGTATAGGTATTTATACTAAACTGGAATGAATTTCTAGTTGATGTAATATAAATCTAATGATAAAATATATGTATAAATAAATTATGGTGGTGAATTCAATGGATAAAGATATATTGAGTGCAATTAGTAATTTGTTAGATGAGAAATTAAATCCAATAAAAGAAGATATATCTGGTTTAAAGGAAGATGTGTTTAGTTTAAAGGAAGATGTGTCTGGTTTAAAGGAAGATGTGTCTGGTTTAAAGGAAGATATATCTGGTTTAAAGGGAGATGTGTCTAGTTTAAAAGGAGATGTATCTAGTTTAAAAGAAGATGTAAAATTTATAAAAATTCAGCAAAAGGAACATGGAAGAATTTTAAGAATACTTGAAGATAAGGCAATAACTAATAAGGCAGAACATGATAATATGTGTAATGAAATTTCTCATCTTTCAGCAAAAGTTGAAAATATGAGAAAAGACTTGGCAACAGTAGAGATAGTAACAGCTAGAAATATGGAGAATATAGCAAATCTTAAGGTTATAAAATAAAATATGAAAGCATAAATGAACACCAAGTAGATACCAGGGCTTTGGTGTTTTTTTACGCTTACAAAGAGTTATGATAAAATATTAATAAAGAAATGAAGCGATAATTAGAGGTGAAATATGAAAGATATAGATAGTTATAGTAAGAAAATTATAGAATTGGATAAAATTGATGAAATATATAAAACAGAATCCTATGAAGAATTATGCAAGGTTGTAGCTGATTTAATAAAAGAGGAAAGAATTTTGCCGGTGAAGAATAGTGGTGGAAATGGTAAAAAGCCAACGCTATATAAAAAATATAGGATATTAGAGAAAAATAAAGATAATAGTGAGATCCTTGATGAAATAAATTATAAACTATCAACTAAATTCAGTATTGAATATTATAAAAATCATTTAGAAAAGTATAAGGAACATAGAGAATATATTTTTAAATTAGATGATTTTATAACTAATAAGCAGTGGTTATTAAGTAAAACCATTTCTATGAATGAAAGAGCCTTTCAAATATGGGGAAGGGAGAAATTTTTGCAAAAGGAAGGGGGAAAAACTATTTTAAAAAATTTAGGAATTGATTTAAAAGAACTAAATTATTATGATACTTCTGAACCTTTGGCATACTATTCAAAATATAAAGAAACGCCACAAAAGGTTTTAATTATAGAAAATAAAGATACTTATTATACAATGAGAAGACATTTAATTAGTGGCGGAGATAATATTTTTGGAGAAAATATTGGCACTTTAATATATGGTGGAGGTAAAAATATTAATAAAGCTTTTAATGATTATAAAATATCAGTTGAAGATTATGTTTCAGATAGTAGAAATAAAATATTATACTTTGGTGATTTAGATTATGAAGGAATTATTATATATGAAGGTTTATATAAGTTGTTTAGCAAAGAGTATAATATGATTCCATTTATAAGTGGATATAAAAGGATGATTGACAAGGCTAAAATTGAATCAATATGTTTACCAAAGACTAAAGAGGGCCAGAATAAAAATATTAGCCAGATATTTTTAAGGGAATTTGATGAGGAGTACAGAACTAAAATAGAAGAAATATTAAAAAATGATATATATATACCACAGGAGATAGTTAGTATTATAGATTTATAGTTGGAGGAGAAAATGGATTTAAGCTTTTTAGATGTACAGCATATAAGAATGAAGAAAATTGGTGCTTATGCTTTGCTTTTTAGAAATAGTATAGCTAAGGGTACTTGGAAAAAGTATGGTTTTAATGAAGGCTATGAACAGGATAATTTAATATTTTCAATATTACTTTACATAATGGAACAATCTTTAAAGGAAGAATTATGTACTATTGACCATATAGCAGCCTTTATTGATGAGGTTAACAATCTTCATTTTAAAAAGGGTATAACCTATGAGGAGTGCAAGAATTTAGGGGAGTTTATAGTGAATGCTATTTTATGTGATGAAGGTAATGCAATGTATTTTAAAGCCTACAACTTTAAGGAAGGGCAATACAAGGATATTAATATAAGCTTTATTAAAAACAAAATGGAATATATTGATGGTGTAAGAAGGGTGTCATATTCATTAACAGATGATGGATACTCACTGCTGTTATCTACCTTAGAAATTGAGGAAAATTTAAAAATTACTATTCATGAGATTGTATTTAAAATGCATTTAGAAAAAGCATCTTATGATAAGGCAGTAGATGATATTAAAAATATATTTAATATGCTTAGAATAAGAGTTCAAAGCATGGAGAATGCCATAAGGAAAATAAGAGAAAACCCTCTGTCCTATTCAGCAGAGGACTATAAGTCTATGATGGAAGGAAATTTAGAAATTTTAAATAATACTAAAAAACAGTTTCTTGTTCATAGGGAGATGGTAAATGAAAAGATTAATGAGTTCATTGAACATGATATACATATTAAAGAGTTAAATAAAGAGGAAGAAGAAAATCTTAATAATTTAAAAATAATAGAGAAGTATTTAAGCAGGACTATAGATGAGGATCAGAAGGTGCTGAAAAAGCATTTTGATTTGAAGGATGTTTATGGAAGGGAACTTGAGAATATCTCGAAAATGTCTTTGATTGAAAGATTTAATTTTAAGTCAGAGGTTTATGATAAAATACTAGAGAGCCCAGAGAAACTAGAAGATATTGATATATTTTTTAGACCACTATTTAAAACGAAGCCTCACAAATTTTATAACATAAATAAAGCATTAGAATATCAAAAGATTATTAGAAAAAATCAAGTTGAAGAGGATGAGGAGTTTGCCATTGATGAGGATGAAGTAATTGAAGCTGAAAATAAGAAAAAGCTAGAAAGACTAGACAAGTATAAAGGGGTAATAGAATTACTTTTGGAGCTAGCCGCTGAAAGAAATAAAATTTCTTTAGGGGAAATTAATTCACTGATAAAAGAAAGTAACATATTAATGAATACTTTAATTCCAACAGTGGAAATATTTAGAGAAGTTATTATTGAAATGCTTAAAAATAGAATTATAGATATAGCTGACATAAGAGAAGAAAGAAAAAACTCTGTTGAGTCTGGTGAAATAGAATTTCAACTTAATAAGAGTATTTTAGAAATTATTGATGGAAATAAAAGTTTTAAAAACATATCAAAAATAAAAGTTGAAAAGATATTGGATAGTGAGGACGTTAAATTAGAGGGATTAATGAATGAAAATGGAGATATAAAAAACTTCATATGCTCGGATATTTCTATTGAGATTACAAAGTCAGGAGGCTTGAGGTTATAATGGCATATACTACTGAAGAAATTAAGCTTAGCAATAAAATATTTTACTATTTATTAAAGCATGGTGAGCTGAAAGAAGATGTAGAAGAGCTTTACAAGAATTATTCTGAAAATGAGAATGTAACGGAGCTTGTCAAAGAGCAGGGGGAGGCGTCAGAATGCTATGTTAAAAAGTATGGTGGAATAGTATATCTGATACCTAAGGAAGACAATGACTTTATAGGATATTCAAAAGGGGAGCTTAAAAAAGTATTATGTAAATCTGGAGCAAATGATAAGGATTATTATTTATCTCAATTTGTCATATTAACTCTTTTAGTTGAGTTTTATAGCTCTCAAAGTATTTCTAGCAAGTCCAGAGAGTATATTAAAGTTGGTGAATTTTTGAATATTATCACTGAGAGATTAAGGGATGGTATTGATAGAGCAGCAGATAATGTTGAAAGTGGAATTGACTTTGAAAATATACTTGAAAGATTTGAAGCTTTAAAAAGTAGTGATAGTAAAAGTACTTCCAAGACAACAAAGGAAGGTTTTATAAATACAATTTTAGATTTCTTGGATAGTCAGGGTTTAATATATTATATTAAGGGCGACGATATGATTAAAACCACTAAAAAGCTGGACAGTTTTATGGACTGGAATTTGTTAAATAAGAATAATTACAATAGGGTATTAAAAGCTTTAGGAGAAGAGATAAATGAGTAAAATACATAAAATTAGATTTGTTAATTTAAATTATAATTATAATACTATGAAAATAGATGATGAGAAATTTTATTTAAACGGCGAAAATACTATGCTTAACTTGAGAAACGGTGGAGGTAAATCTGTACTTGTTCAAATGGTTATGGCTCCTTTTGTTAATAGAAGATACAGAAATACAAAGGATAGAGCTTTTGAAAGTTATTTTACATCAAGAACTCCTACGTACATATTGGTTGAATGGAAGCTGGATGATGGAGCAGGTTATTTATTAACAGGTATGATGGTTAGAAAAAAGGAAGCAGCTTCCGATGAAAATTCAAAGGAAAAGCTGGACATTATAAACTTTATTCATGAATACAGAGATAGAAATGAATATGATATTGATAACATTCCTGTAATTGAGGAGAAAGATGATAGGAGGGTAGTAAAGAGCTACGCTAATTCTAAAAATCTATTTGAGAATTTGAAAAAGAATAGAGAGCTTAAGTTTAATTGTTATGATATGAATAACTCTGTAACTACTAAAAATTATTTTAGTAAATTAGAGGAATATAAAATTAATTATAGAGAATGGGAAACTATAATTAAGCAGATAAACTTAAAGGAGTCAGGGTTATCAGAACTTTTTACGAAGGCTAAGGATAGCAAGGGCTTAGTTAAAGAATGGTTTTTACCAGCAGTAGAAAATAAGCTAAAAACTGATGAGGACAGGATTGATAATTATAGAAAATTATTAGATGCATATATTAAGCAGTATAGGCAAAATAAAGCAAACATTGATAAAAAGGCAAAGCTTGAACTATTTAATGAGTTATCTAAGGGTATACATATGTGCTGTGATGAATTTATAAGTACAGCTGAGAAAAAGGAAGAGATAAAAAATTATATTGGGAATGTAATAGAATTTTTAAAGGAAAAGCTTGAAGATAAAGAAAGGGAAGAACTGGAATTAGAGGAATTAGCTAAAAGCCTTAATGACAAAATAGAAGAGCTTAGATATGAAGAAGAATCAATAAAAATATATAAAAAGCAGGATGAAATTTATACTTTAGAAGCCCAAAGTAAAAACCAGCAGGAGCTTCTTAATGAAAGCGAAGGTAGAAAAGATAGTTTAATAAGAAAAGGGAATATATTAGAGTGTGCTAAGATACACAGGATGTATCAAAATACTTCAAAAGAGCTACAGCAGTATGAAACTGAACTGCGTATATTGAATAAAAAGAATGAAGATAGTGCACCGTATATTAATAATCTTGGTTTTACTATAAGAGGAATTCTACAAAAGGAACTAGATAATGTAAAGATAGAGAAATCAGATAAGGTACAATTGAAGAAGGATTTAATAAAGGAAAAAGAGGATATCAATGATAAACTTAATGCTAATAGAAAAGAAAATTATGGCTTAACGGAGAAGAAAGGTAGCTTGTCAGCGGAGATTCTATCCTTTGATAAATTGGAATATAGCTTTAACAGTAATTATAGTTTAAATCTATTTAGAAATATTGAGGGGTATTTTGATGAACAGAAAGTGCTTGTTATTGATAAAGAAATTAATGATGAAATTTTTACCTTAAATAAGGAAAGAAAAAGTATTGTAGAGAAAATATTATCTGATGAAGAAAAATTAAAAAGTAAACAAAGTGAAAGAAAAAGAAATTTCGAAAATATCTATGATGTTAAAAATAAATTTGCTAACAAAACTTCAGACCTTGAAAAGGCTGAAGAAGAAATAAAGAAACGAAAGGATATAATTAAGTTTGTTTATTTAGAAGAAGATAAGGTTTTTGATGGTGAAAGTATAGTCAACGCTTTTGATAGAAAAATAGACTTTTTAAAGGAAGATGAAACAAAGTTAAAAAGGCAATTTGAGAGTATAGTAAGTGAAATTGAAAAGCTTAAAACTGGAAAAGTTCTAGAGCTTCCCAAGGATGTTGAAGAAAAGCTTAGACAGAAGGATATTAGTATAACTTATGGAATGGAGTGGTTGAAGAAAAATGGGTATTCGCTAGAGAAGAATAAAAAGCTTGTAGAGGATAATCCATTTATTCCGTATTCTTTAGTAATGGATGATAAAGAATTGGAAAGCCTAGAAAAAGAATGCTTAGATATTTTTACATCTTTCCCTATATCGATTATTAGCAGGAAAGACCTTGAGAAGGGAATTGACAATATCAATGCAGGTATTGTGAATTTAAAGGGAGTTAGCTTTTTTATTTCCTTTAATAATAAGCTGCTAAATGAAAGTGAACTATTAATATTGATATCAGCTAAAGAAAAAGAGGCAGAAGCTGTACAGTCTAAGATAGGTGAAAAGAAAGAGAATATTGCTTTCTATGAGGAAAAAAGAAATCTAGTTAAGTATTCAGAATTAACCCTTGAAGGTTATGAGGAATTAAAAAGAGAAATAAAACTATTAGGGGAAGAAGAACAGAAATTAAGACAAATTGAAATTGATTTAGAAAAGAATATCTTAAGCCTTGAGGATGAAATAAAGAATAATAAAGAAAAGGGAAAGCTTTTAGAGAAGAATATTGAAAGCAACAGTGCTAAGGCAAAAGCTTTTAAAGGGCTTATAGAAGCTTATGAACAATATAAAAAGGAAAAAATTTCTTTAGAAAGAGTTCAGGAAAGACAAAAGATAATACAGAATGAAATAGATAAAGGAGAAAACAGAAAAAATCAGATAGAAAATGAAATAAATGAGTGCAGCATCTCAATTAATCATTATAATAATAAAGAAGAAAAAGCTTTGAAGGAGCTTTCTAACTTTAATATTTATAGATCTGGAACTGAAATTGAAAAAGATATAGAAGATTTATTATCTGAATACTATGCTTTAACTAAAGACATTACAAGTACAGAAAAAGAATTGGGAGATAAAATAAAGGTTCTTTCTGAGAAGTTTAATGAGGTTGAAAGAGAACTTAATTTAAAAGCTGATAAATATAAAGTAAGTGAAAGTGATTATATTAATGAAACTTATGATATTCATAAAGAGTTTGAAATAAAAGATGAATTGGATAAAGAAAGTAATAGCTATAGCAGTTTACTTAAGGAATATAATAAGCTCAATAGTGCTATTAATATTGCAAAAAGTAAGTTAGAGGATTTATATAGCTTTTTAAAAAATAAATTTGATAGAGAAGAGCCTAAAAATAAGAGTTTATTAGTAGAAAAGGATTTTAAGCTGGAAATTGAAAAGCTTAAATTAATGATTCATGAAAGTAACAATAAAAAAGTTCAGGTTAATAAGTTAAAAGCTAAAATAGAAAATAATTTAACTACCTTAAATGAATTTAATGACTTAAATGTTATAGAAAAAGTGGTTGTAGACATAGACTTAAATCAATTAGATAGTTTCATAGGAAGGCTTAAAAGAGATTTTAATAATATTAAGGATGAAGAAATTAATAAGGAAAAAAATCTTACTAATTTAGTTGTTGATATTGAAATAAAAGATGAATTTAAACATGAAAGCTTGTTTAAAGAGCCAATTCAAACACTTAAAGCCTTAAAAAGCAAGCCTAAAGAGTTTAAGAAACAATTGAATTTAATTACTAATTCCTATGAACTGATCATGGAAAAGCTATTGGCAGATATTGAGCTTATTGAAAAAGAAGAGGGCAAAATACTAGAGAGCATATTAGAGTATATAGAGGATGTTCATGAAAATATTGAAAAAATAGATGAGAATTCATCCATTACCATTGGAACCAAAAGGCTAAAGATGCTAAGTATAAAGGTTTCTGATTGGAATGAAAATAAAGAGCTTTATAAGATCAGATTAAAGGAATATATCGAGCAGGTAAGAGGGCAAAGCATAAAGGCTTTAGCGCAGAACGAAGATATAGAAGATATTATTAGTAATAATATCAATATAAATAAGCTTTATGATGAAGTTGTTGGGATTGGATCAGTAAATATTAAGTTGTACAAAATTGAAGAAGATAGGCAAAGGCAGATTACTTGGGATGAAGTTTCAAAGAACTCAGGGGGAGAAGGATTTTTATCAGCCTTTGTAATACTATCAAGTTTGTTATCTTATATGAGGAAGGATGAAAGTGATATATTCAGCAGAAAAGAAAGTGGTAAGGTGCTTATAATGGATAACCCTTTTGCTCAAACAAGTTCAGCTCACCTTTTAAAACCATTAATTGATATTGCTAAAAAGAGTAATACTCAGCTTATATGTTTAACAGGGCTTGGTGGAGATTCTATATACAATAGATTTGACAATATTTATGTGTTAAATCTTATACCATCTAAGCTTAAAAGTGGTGTTAAGTATTTGAGAAGTGAACATACAAAGGGAGCGGAAGAAGTCATTGTAGCATCAAGATTTAAAATAGAAGAACAAATTAAATTGTTTTAGCTAAGTTACCTGATATCTGGTGGTCGTTGGTTAATCCTTGGTATGAAATTCCACTAAAATTGAGTAATTGTGAAATGCAATACATTTTAGTGCTGTAGATACAAACAGAAAAAGTTGTATGTGATATAGTAAGAAGATTTTAGAAAAATATAGAATTAAGAGTAGTGAAGGGGCATGTGAATATTATTGATTTCACATTGAAAGAGAAAAGGAAATAGAATTTTTAAAGGAATAGAATTTTGCGTATCGAATTATAAACTATGGTTGTAAATATTTAGTGAAAAGATATTTAATGAATAACTATAGAAATAAAAAAGTTAGTAATTGGATAAATGAAAATAACAAAAACTGTGGTGGTCTTTTAGTGGACCTAGGTAACTGGCTATTTGGAGCACTTGGGTAAATATCCATATCTAATTTAATATGTAATAGATATATTATCAGGGATTAAAAGTAAATAATAGTGTAACAGAGGGCAAATAAGAGGGCTGTAACAGGCGGCAAGAAATACTCAAGCTAATCAGCAGCCAAATTATATAATAGAACTTTTAAAATCTCTTTAATTAAGTGATATGCTAAAAATTCTAAGTTTTTTTATTTTTGCTTAGATGTAAGAAGTTAAAATGTAATTAAAGGAGCACTAGTAACTAATATAAAAGTTGCTAGTGTTTTTTAGGTAACTGTTACTTGAAAAAAATGCTTAAGTTTTTTATGAATTATACGAAAAATAAAATTATAAAAAGTATATTTTAACTTTAAGTGAAAAAGGAATTTCACTAATTTTTTCAAGGAGGAAATTACAAATGATAATTAATCACAACTTAAATGCTATGAATGCCCATAGAAATATGTTTAAGAACGCGCTTGATTCGGGAAAGTCTATGGAAAAATTATCTTCTGGCTTTAGAATAAATAGGGCTGGAGATGATGCTGCAGGACTTGCTATATCCGAAAAGATGAGAGGACAGATTAGGGGATTAGATCAAGCGTCGCGAAATGCTCAAGATGGTATATCCTTAATTCAGACTGCAGAAGGTGGATTAAATGAAACTCATTCCATTATACAAAGAATGAGGGAATTATCTGTACAAGCTGCTAATGACACTAATACTAAAGAAGATAGGGATAAAATTCAAAAGGAAATTAGTCAATTAACAGCTGAAATTGATAGAATAGGGAATACTACAGAATTTAATACTATAAAGCTTTTAAAGTCAGGTGGAGAAAGTAGTGAAACAGCGAAGAATATAATAAAAGGACTTAAAGAAGGCTGGCTTGAGATGGCTGAAAAAAGAATAAAAAATCAGTATGGATTGGAAGGTAAGGGAACTACAAGTCTTAAGATTGTATTAGATTCAGGAACTCCTTATGGTGAGCTTGCCCATGTTGGAGGTACTTCAGCAGTGCTTGAGCTTCATATAGATATGTCGGACTTTGCACCTGGTACTGGTGATGATGGAAATAACCATCTTCAAAAACTTTATAATGACCGTATAATAGCCCATGAAATGACTCATGCTGTTATGGATGATGCATTTGGTGCAAATAAAATGAACACAATGCCTACTTGGTTTGTTGAAGGTACTGCGGAATTTATAGCAGGAGCAGATGAAAGAGTTAAAAATTTGCTTAGTAATGTAAATGGAACGGGAGCAGATACGGGAAAAGTTACAGAACTTATAAATAGAGCTTCTTCATTGCTTGGAGGAGCAGCTTGGAGTGGTGATGATAAGGACTATTCAGCAGGATATATTATAGTTAAGTATTTAAGTTCTAAATTAAACACCTCTAATAATATGAGTAATTTAATGACTGCTATAAAGGGGGATGCTTCAGCTGATGGAGCTACTGCCTTAGGTAATGCATTAGGAGTTCAGGGTACCACTAATGGTATAAATTCTATAGCTAATTTAAAAACTAAATTTGATGCAGAGGCTGCTGCATTTATCAATGATATAACAACTAATCAGCTTAATTGGGGAACAGATGAAACGGATGTTGGAGCTATTGGAGGTAACACTACTGGAGGAGCTGCAATGAAAGCAGAGGATGTTTTGGATGAAGGAGCAGCTACGGATAAGACAGATGGACAACCTATGCAGAAATTCAATGTAATATGGCCACAGGAAGAGGAAATATCTAATTCTGAATTAATCATGCAAATAGGAGCTAATTCAGGTCAAACTGCAGCTATTAAATTACAGGATATGAGAGCATCAGCTCTTGGGGTAAATTCTATAGATGTTTCAGATAGTAAAAAAGCTTCTGAATCTATAACAAAGTGTGACAATGCTATTGCAAAGGTTTCTAGCTTTAGATCAGCTTTAGGGGCAATACAAAATAGATTAGAACACACTATTTCTAATTTAAATAATACTTCAGAAAATTTAACAGCTTCAGAATCACGTATTAGAGATGTGGACATGGCAAAAGAAATGATGATGTTCAGTAAAAATAACATTCTAGCTCAAGCGGCTCAAGCTATGCTTACACAAGCGAATGGACAACCTCAGGGAGTATTGCAACTCTTAAGATAGGGTAGTGCCTATATTAAATTAATTTTAAGGGTGTAAAATATAATGGTAAAATGATGAATTAATAAAAAACACCAGTAGTTCTGGTGTCTTTTTACACTAACAATTACTTGGAATTTGAAAAAATACTTAAGTTTTTTAAAAATTATACGAAGAAATAACTAGATAACAGATAAATGGAAAAGATGACTAGATAACTGTTAATCGGAATTATTAGGAAAGGAATCCTAAGAAATTTACAAGGAGGTGAAAACGTGATAGTTAGCAGCAATGTGGCAGTGCTTAATTCTTTTAATAAAGTTACTAAAAATAAAGGCGCTAAAAATGAATTAGTAGAGAAGATATCCTCTGGAAAAAGGATAAATAGGGCAGCTGATGATGCGGCAGGTCTTTCTATAAGTGAGAGTATAAAGGCTCAGGTTAGAGGTATGTCTATGGCGGAAAGAAATATTCAAGATGGAATTTCACTTGTTCAAGCAGCTGATGGGGCTATGGGTGAAATAACTAAAAGCCTTCATAGGATGAAGGAACTTTCTGTACAAGCTTCTAATGATACTTTGACAGATAAGGATAGAGGAAACTTAGAGGATGAGCTTACTCAACTGAAGCATAATATAAATACAATAGCATCAGAGACGGAATTTAATGGTATCAAAATTTTAAAGGAAGACAGAGCCCTTACTTTGCAGATAAAAGATAGCCCCTATACTACCTATGAGTTGCAATTATTTAACGTAACTACTGGAGCTTTAGGCATAGAGGATATAAGTGTAGCTCTTGGTCAAAAGGCTCAAGAAGCTAATTTCAAAGTTGATGAAGCTTTGAATAAAATTACTGGGTGCAGAACTAGTTTGGGTAGCGATTTAAATAATCTTCAGCATTCTTTTAATGATGCTAGCAATTCAGGGGGCAATTTAACAGCAGCTCTTTCTGGAATTGAAGATATAAATATGGCCACAGCCCTTATGAGGTCAGTTAAAGAAAAAGTCATGCTAGACTGCAATGAATCTATGTTGACAGCAGCAAGACAAAATAATGATAACGTAAATGTGGTTTTAAATAAGTGGCTTTCATAATAGAAGGCAGGATTCCTAGGTAACTGTTACTTGGGAATCCTTGATATTCAAGTAGACACAGAATTTTAAAATCACCGATGTATATATGTGAGGGAATTAGTTTATTTAATTAAAAGTATGAAAGGATTGATTTTATGAGGCTTATGCATAATTTGGCTTCTTTGAATATCTATAGAAATTATTCTAGAACACTAGAAAGACAAAGTGTGGCTATGGGTAAAATATCTTCAGGATATAAAATAAATGGAGCTAAAGAAGAAGCTAATGATTTAGCAAAGAGTGAAAGAATGAGAATGAGCATAAGAGGGCTTAATATAGCATCTAGAAATGCTCAGGATGGTGTAAGTATGCTACAAACAGCAGAAGGTGGCATGGAAAATATGACATCTATACTTCAAAGGGTTAGGGAGTTAACTGTTAAATACAATAATGGCACTAATAGTGATGGTGATAAGGCGATTATTCAAGAAGAAATAAAAGAATTAATAAATGCCTATGATGGCATATGTGAAAATACAGAGTTCAATGATAAAAAACTTTTATCTGTCGAAGAAACCATAGAAACAACTATTGGGTCAGAATGTGGAGAAAATTTAAAAATAGAATTGAAAGATTTGCGAAGCGGTAGTATGAAGAAAAATGATATAAAGCTGGAAGACTTAAAAGAAATATATGATAAAAATATAGATTCTAACAAATCTATAGAAATATTAGATTACTCTATAGATACACTTGTAAAAGCTAGAAGCCAATATGGTGCTTTGGAAAATAGACTTGGAAGTACTATGGAAAGATTAGTAGAAATAAAGGATAGAGTACAGGGCGCTGAAAGTGAGATAAGAGATACAGATATTGCAGAGGAATCGTTATCTGTTGCTAGAGATAATATATTAATTGATGCTGCCAATGCAATGATGACTCAAAGTAACAAATTTCCTCAGGATGTGTTAAAGATTTTAGAAAATGTTAGAAGTAAATAAACCTTTTGTATATGCAAGAGGTTTTTTTATTTTATAGGATATTATATTTTTTTTAGAATGTTTAACTTTTTTACACAAATATTTGAAATGTATATACAAAATATGCTAAAATAATACCAGAGCAATTATTTAATATGAATTTTAATTGTATTCGAGTAAATTGCTATAAAAATCTACAGAAACCAAAAAATATTTGTTAAGTTTTACGTTTTATGCAGGAAAATTCATTATAAGTGTTTAATAGTATAGAAAGATAGAAAGGATGTGAAAAAAATGCCGGTAAAAAATGTAAACTCATATAATTTGTTGAAAAAGTCATTAGATGCATCAGCTTTAAGAAGCAAAGTTATATCCAATAATTTGGTTAACATAAATACTAAAGGTTATAAAAGAAGATATGTTACTTTTGAAGAGAGTTTAAAAAACGCTGAAAACGACATAGCGATGAAAAGAACTTCTCAAAAGCACATGGATGCAGGCGAGATTTTTGGAAACATGGAAGTTAAAAAAGATACGAAGACTTCTATGAGGCAAGATGGAAATAATGTGGATATTGATAGCGAAATAGTAAATCAATCAGCTAATACCTTAATGTACGATGCTCTTACAGTAGAACTAAATAATAGAATTTTAATGAGAAGAAGTGTGATAAAGGGGGGTAGATAGATATGACAGGTGCATTTAGTACTATGCGTATAAGCGCTAGTGGACTTTCAGCAGAAAGATTAAGGATGGACACTATAGCTTCTAATATTGCTAATTATCAAACTACTAGGGACAGTGAGGGAAACAAAAGAGCATATAGAAGAAAAATAGCTGTTTTTCAAGAAAACTTATCAAATAGCATGGAGAATTTAGAAAAGAATCAAGGTAATGAACTCTTAGGGGTAAAGAGCATAGGTATAAAGGAAGATAATTCTCCTCTTAGAAAGGTATATGATCCTGCTAATCCAGATTCAGATGCAAATGGATATGTAGAGATGCCTAATGTAAATGTGCTAAATGAGATGGCGGATATGATAGCTTCATCGAGAGCATATGAAGCCAATATTTCAGCTATAAACTCAGAAAAAACTATGTTTTCAAAGGCATTGCAAATAGGAAGGTAGGTATTTAAATGAGAATTAATGAATTTACTCCAGATGCAAAAATTTTTGAATTTTCCCAAGATACAAAATATAAAAAAGAAAACAATTTAGATTTTGGGAATTTTCTTAAAGAAAAATTAGATAGTGTAAATGAAAAACAGATAAAAGCTGAAGAAACTACACAGAACTTTATAAGTGGCGAAGAAAAAAATATACATAATGTTATGGTCAATACTGCAGAAGCAAAACTATCATTAGATATGGCCATAGAGGTTAGAAATAAAATAGTTGAGGCATACCAAGAGTTAAATAGGATGCAGGTTTAATCTGTATTTAATTAATAGCAAGGTTGTAAGGAGCAATAGGAATGGACAAACTTAAGGAATTTACTAAAAAAATTAAAGATAAGTGGTCAAAACTTACAAAGGGAAAGAAAATAACTTTTACCATTATACCTATTGGGATTATATGTGCAATCATAGTTTTAGTTATTACTATGAATTCACAGAAATATGGTGTGTTATTTTCTAATATGAATGATAAAGACTTAGGAGCTATTTTAACTAAGTTAAAAGAAAAAAAAGTAGAATATAAGGTAGAAGGAAAAGCTATAAAGGTTCCAAAGGATAAAGTTGATGTTTTAAGATTAGAGTTAGCTTCAGAAGTTCCTTTGACTAACGGTAGTGTTGGTTTTGAAATTTTTGATGAGAGTAAATTTGGAGCCACAGATGAAGAAATGAAAATCAAATATCAAAGGGCATTAGAAGGAGAACTTGAAAGAACTATAAAAGGTCTTCCTGAGGTGGATGATGCAAAGGTGCATTTAGTTATGTCAGAGGACAGTGTTTTTGTAAAACAGGATACTCCGTCCAGTGCTTCTCTAACCTTACGCTTAAAATCTGGAAAAGAATTAAAAAAAGAGCAGGTTAAGGCTATCGTGGCATTACTTTGTGGAAGCGTAAAAAACTTAGATAAAAAAAATGTAGAAGTAATTGCTGCAGGTGAATATGGAACAGCTCTTTTAACAACTCCAGATTTATTTAATGAGGAGGATAAAGAGTACATAGGTAATACCCAAGAACAAGAAAAAATGAAAAATTCACTAGAAAAAAGTTTGGAATCCAAGATACAGTCTATGCTTGAAAAAGTTTACGGAAAGAATAACATTGTTGTAAAAGTAAATGCAGATTTAAATTTTGATGCTATACAGCAAAATAGCACAGAATTTGCTCCAAAGGGAACAGTGGTAAGTGAACATATTATCCAGGATAGTAACAACAATGCTGATACTGCTAACACTAATAGTCCAGTAGATGATAATATGGCAGCTAGAGAAGAAACTACTAAAGGAAATTCTAATGTTACGCATAAAGAAGAAAAGAGAAATTATGAAATCTCTAAGAGTGAGAAAAAAATAATAAAAGCACCAGGTGCCGTGAATAAATTATCTACTTCTGTACTATTAAATGGAAACATAGATACAATGACTAAATCTTCTATTACCAATTTAGTTACAGGAACTATTGGATATGATGAAAAAAGGGGAGACACCATAAGTGTTGAAGGAATGAATTTTGATAAGAGTCTTGAAAATAAAGCTAAAAAAGATATAGAAGCTATGGAAAAGCTTAAAGAAAAGGAAAGATTAAAGAAGATAATAATGTATAGCGTAATGGGAGTAATATTATTAATAACATTAATAATAGTTTTAATAGTTAGAAACAGGAAGAAGAGAAAAGAAGAAGAGTTAGAAGAGGAAGTTAATGGAATTGATGTGGTTATAGGAGATAATGTACAGCCTAAAGAAGCTTTTGAATCAATTAATTTTGAAGAAGATAACGAGAAAACTCATTTAGAGAGAGAAATACAGAATTACGCAACAGAGAAGCCAGAGCAGGTAGCAGAAATAGTAAAATCATGGCTTACGGAAGATGAGAGGTGATTTTAATTGGCTAGAAGTACAGAAAAACTAAATGGGGTTCAAAAGGCAGCTATACTTTTTATAACTCTAGGGCCAGAAGCTGCAGCTAAAATAATAAAAAAGCTTCCAGAAACAGATATACAGAAAATAACTTATGAAATAGCAAATATAACCACTGTAAAATCAGAACAAAGAATGGAAATATTAAATGAATTTATTGAAATAAACAAAGCTAAGGATTACATAAAAGAGGGCGGTATAGAGTATGCTAGAGATATATTATCTAAAGCACTAGGCCCTCAAAGAGCTATGGATATACTTAATAAGGTTACAGAAGCTACCCAACAGTATAGACCATTTGCTATAGCTAGAAAAGCAGATGCTCATCAGCTTTTGAATGTAATAGCCAATGAGCATCCTCAAACTATCGCACTTATACTTTGCTATATGCAGGCAGAAAAAGCTGGTCAAATTATATCGGCTTTACCAGAAGATATGCAAAGTGATGTGGCGTATAGAATAGCTACTTTAAGTAATACGTCTCCTATGGTAATAAAAGAAATAGAGAAGGTTCTTGATGGAAAGTTATCTTCAGTAGTTCGCTCAGATGCTACAGCTATGGGTGGAGTTCAAACTCTTGTTGATATTTTAAATAGAGTGGATAGAACTACAGAGAAAAATATAACTGAAGGTCTAGAGAGAGAAAATGAAGAATTAGCAGAAAAGATAAGACAATCTATGTTTGTATTTGAAGACATTATTTCATTGGATGATGTATCAATACAAAGAATCTTAAGAGAAGTAGACGTAAAAGAATTGGCACTAGCTTTAAAGGGTGCTTCAGAAGAAGTTTCAAATGTAGTATTTAGAAATCAGTCTAAGAGAGCTTCAGCTTCATTAAAAGAAGATATAGAATTCTTAGGACCAGTAAGACTTATGGATGTAGAAAAGGCACAACAAAAGATAGTAGCTGTAATAAGAAGATTAGATGATGCTGGAGAGATAGTGATTTCAAGAGGTGGAGAAGATGCAATCATCGTTTAACGTAATAAAAAATGAAAATGCAAAAGCCCTAGGTGAAAAGGAAATAATCGTAGACTATGTGCCTAAAAAGAATATCAGTATAAACTCGGATAATAATGCAGAAAATGAATCTTATAATAGACTAGCGACATCTATAGTGGAAACTGCCAGGAGTAAAAGTGATGAAATAATAAGAAACGCTTATGAAGAAGTGGCAAAAGTTCAAATGAAAGCTGAAGAACAGGGATATAAAAATGGATATGACAATGGATATGCAAAAGGTTATGAAGAAGGCTATAGAAAGGCTTTGGAGGAGGCTTATGATGAAGCTTCTGCTATAAGAGAAGATGCTAGTAATATAATAAGAGATGCTAAAAAGCAATATGAGATGTATTTAGAGGAAAAGACTGGAAATATAAAAGAACTTATGTCAGAAATAGTTTCAAATGTATTAAAAAAAGAAATGGAATCTGAAGACACAATTATTAATTTAATAAAAGAAACAATAAGGGAATCTAGAAATGCAGAGACCTTCATAATTAAATGCAATAGCATTCATGAAAAAGAATTAAAAGACAAAGTGGATTTATGGAAATTATCCTTAGGAGTTAAAGGAGAAATTTTTATAGTTGCTGATGACTTTCTAGAAAATGCACAAATTATTATAGAGAAGGACAATGGAAAAGTAGAAATACATATAGAGGATTCCATGGAAAAAATTAAAGACATAATTTTAAATTCTTGAAAGGAATGAGACTTCTTGATTAATATAGATTTTCAAAAAATATTAAAAGAAGTTAAAAATACAAATTTTACCTATGAAGAGGGAAAAGTTAAAAATGTAATAGGTTTAACTATAGAAGTACAAGGAATAAAGGCTTTTATAGGTGAAGTGTGTACAATATATAATGAAAAAAATTATCCTATAAATTGTGAAGTAGTTGGATTTAAGGAGCAAAATGTAATATTGATGCCTCTTGGAGAACTGGTGGGGATATCCCCAGGATGTAAAGTAGTACCTGGTGGAAGACCTTTAAGTGTTAAATGTTCTGATGAGCTTTTGGGAAAGGTTTTAGATGGTATTGGAACCCCTTTGAATTCAGAAGAATTAAAGCAAGGCTATATGTATCCATTAGATACAGAACCACCAGATCCTCTTAATAGGAGGAGGATTAAAGAAGTTATTCCTACTGGAGTAAGGGCGATAGATGGATTCTTAACCTGCGGAGAAGGTCAAAGAATTGGTATATTTGCAGGAAGTGGAGTGGGAAAGAGTACTACTTTAGGTATGATAGCTAGAGAAGCTAAGGCTGATGTGAATATTATTGCTCTAGTTGGAGAAAGAGGTAGGGAAGTTTTAGATTTTATCGAAAAAGATTTAGGAGAAGAGGGAATGAAAAAATCTGTTATTGTTTGTGCTACTTCAGATAAACCAGCCTTGGTTAGGCTCAAAGGAGCTTTTACAGCCACAGCAATAGCAGAATATTTTAGAGATAAAGGCAAAAAGGTTATATTGATGATGGACTCTGTAACTAGATTTGCCATGGCTCAAAGAGAAATAGGATTAGCTATAGGTGAACCACCTGCTACTAAAGGATACACTCCTTCAGTTTTTGCAAAACTTCCAAGACTCATGGAAAGAGCAGGAATGTCTCAAAAAGGTTCCATAACAGCTTTTTATACTGTACTGGTAGATGGAGACGACTTTAATGAACCCATTGCAGATGCTGTAAGGGGTATTTTGGATGGACACATAGTGTTATCTAGAGCATTAGCAGCTAAAAATCACTACCCAGCTATTGATATTTTGAATAGTGTAAGCAGACTTATGTCAGAGATAGTGGAGGATGAACATAAAAAAGCAGCTTCTATAGGTAGAGATATGCTGGCAACCTATAAGGAATCAGAAGATTTAATAAATATAGGTGCTTATGTGAAGGGAACTAATAAAAAATTAGATCTTGCTATACAATATAATGATTTTTTAGAAGATTATCTTAAGCAAGGTATAAATGAGAAAAGTGAATTTGATGAAAGTATAGAAAAACTTAAGAATATTTTTTCCACTAATTAAATTTAGGGGGTATAAAAGTTGCAATCTTTTAATTTTAAACTTCAAAAATTATTAGATATAAGAGAAAATATGGAAGAACAGTGTAAAATAGAGTTTAAAAAAGTACAAAATGAAAAAAATAAAGTAGAGGATAAGTTACAAAATTTAAAAGAAAATTATCATAAACATAGAATTATAGATTTTAACAATTCTACAGTAGAAAAGAAGATACAACAAAATTATCTTAATTCTTTAAACATATCTATAAAAGAAACAGAATGTATTTTAAATATTAAAGAAAAGGAGGTGAATACCAAGAGAGAGGAACTAAAACAAAAACAAATAGATAAAAAAATAGTGGGAACATTAAAGGAGAAGAAAAAACAGCAGTTCATAACAGAGCAAAATCTAATTGAACAAAAGAACAATGATGAATTTGCTCTTTATGCATATATAAGAAATAATGCGAAAGGAGGTGAAATATAAAATGATAGGAATAGCAAACACGACTTCTAAATCTATAGATATTCCAGTAAAAAACCTATCTAATGATGGCAACAAATATAAGGAGATACCTAAGGAACAGGAAAATAATTTCTTTAAAGATAAACTAAAGGAAAAGGTATCTAATAGTTCTAAGGGTAAAATGAGAGATAAAGAAGAAATTGTAAATTCTAGAGTTACATCAGAAGGAAAAGGAAGTATAAATTCTAAATTTAGATTAGAAGAAGAAAAGAAGGAATGCCTTCCTGAAGAGAAAGACAAAGAAGAAATTTTACTAGATGATAATCAAAATTTAATAAGTATATTAGAAACTCTTTATCAACTTTTATGTGAAAACAATTATTTAGATAATACTGAAAAATTAAAAGGCCAAGTAAATTTAGATAAAGCGGAAGAAATAAATGATATGCTTAATAAGACTTTTCATGATTTTCTACATCAATCTCCAAAGATAAATGAGAAAGACAGTAAAGAATTAGCAAAATTAAAGTTTCTTCTTGAAAATGATAAACCTGCTTTAATTTCTCAAAATGCAACAGAAAAATTAGTTGAAAAAATCCAAATGAAAATAAATAGACAACTATCTACGGATAGTGAAAACTTAAATGTAAAAGACTTAATTAAATTTATAAGTGGAGAATTAGAAAAAGAAATAAAAAGTAATAAAGCAATTCATAAAAATATAAGCGCTGTAGAATACATAACCAATAGAAGCAATATAACAAATATGAAATCGGAAAATAATATATTATCTAAGGAAGAAAACTTCTTAAAAAATTTAATTGAACATGCAGAGACGCAGAGTGAACCTAAAAATGCAGATGTGGAAATCAAGAAACCAACTAATTTAGAAGGATTAAATAAATTCAGTCCAATAGATAGAAATATATCAGTGGAAGTAAAAGAAAATAGAACAGTTACTAAAGCAAACATTGTACAGGATATGGTTAAAAGTATAAAATACATGGAAAATAATAATTTAAAGAACTTAACTGTTAAAGTTATGCCTAGGGAATTAGGGGAAATAGTTATAAGGCTTACAATGGAATCAGGAAAGATAAAATTAGCCTTAAATGCTACAAACAAAGAAACATACAGTTTATTAAACTCTAACTTAGGAGAAATTAGTGAAAAATTAAGCACAGCCAATGTAAAAATACAGCCAGCAGAAATAAATGTTTATAACGATGATACTACATTCTTCAGTGGACAGTTTATGGGAGACAACCCTAAGGGAAGAAATGAAGGAAAAAGTTATAATTCAGACCTTTCTAAGAAAAATGTCTTAGCCAGTGATGAACAAGAGAACATGGTTATAGATGAAAATCATAACGGAAACTTAAATGCTAAAGTTTAGGCTTTAAATGAAAGTTTAAATTTTTAGGAAACGTTTAAAATTGATAGGAGGTATTTTTTTATGCCTGAAAGTGTAAAAACTTCAAATGGAACTGGAATTTATAGGGGAATTTCAGGAAGTTACGAAACTTCTAGAGCTACTGATAGAGGTACAAGAATTGTAAAAAAGGGACAAGACCTTGATAAAAATGCTTTTTTAAAAATACTCACAGCTGAATTATCAAATCAAGATCCAACTAACGCTAAGGATTCCACACAGTTTGTATCTCAATTAGCACAATTTTCATCATTAGAACAAATGACTAATTTAAACACCACTATGACATTTTCAAGTGCACAATCTCTTGTAGGTAAAGTAGTAGCCCTAAATGACTACGACAATAGAGGGGTGCAATATGGAGGACAAGTAGTTAGTGTAAATAAAAATGGAGATGACATTAAATTAAAAGTGCAGATAGTTGACAAAGGGGAAATTAAATATAAAGACTATAGCCTTTCTGCAGTAGAGGATGTAATTCATTTAAATGATGATAGATTAGATTATATTAACTCAAATGTTGGATTCTTACTAGCTTCAAATATGATAGATAAAAAAGTTGAGGCTGTAATGAATGAAGTGGATGAGTATGGAAAAAAAGTAGAGAAAACTTATTCTGGTGTGGTAAAGGGAGTTTCTAGAGGCCTGAAAGGAATTAATTTAACAATTTTAGTAGAGAAAGATGGAAAATTAGAAGAAAAAACTATTCCTTATGATGCAGTTACTAAAGTGGGTATGTCTTCAAAGGAAGATGGAGGAACTGAAGAAAAAGAAAAATAAGAAAAGTTTAAAGAAAAATAGATTTATACAGAAAGGATATTGATGGTATGGGATACAGAGTAGTGAATGGAAAGCTATATCCCGTAGAAAATTTAAGTGCTCCTTTCAGTGGCAGCAAGAGTTGTTATAATGATAAGGAAAAAGTAGATGTAAGCTTTAAGAAAATATTAGAAAAAGCTATAGATAGAGAAAATGGATTTAATATATCTAATCATGCATCTAAAAGATTGGAGAGCAGAAAAATAAAGTTTTCTGAAAAGGATATGGAAAAGATAAACAGTGCTATAAATAAAGCTAGAGAAAAAGATGGAAGAGAATGCTTAATATTATACAAAGACACTGCGCTAATAACTAATATAAAAAATAGAACCATAATAACAGCAGTGCCTAAGGAAGAAATGAGTGTATTTACAAATTTAGATACAGTGGTGTTAATTTAAAAGGAGCTGGACCGAAAGGGAGCTCACTCTTTGTGGATTGACAGAAGCAAAGAATAAACCTAGTGATTATGGAATAGGGACTAAGATAAAAGGAGGAATATAAATGCTAAGATCAATGTATTCAGGTATCAGTGGAATGAGAGTAAATCAAACAAAGCTTGATGTAACTGGTAATAATATAGCTAATGTTGGAACTACAGCTTTCAAAGGTTCTAGGGTTAGATTTCAAGATATGTTAAGTCAAAGTATGAGTGAAGCAATAGGACCGGGAAGAAATCAGGGAGGTGTTAACCCTAAACAAGTTGGACTTGGAGTTCAACTTGCAGGCATAGATACTTTGATGAGCCAAGGAATGATGCAACCTACAGGAAGAAATCTTGATGTAGGAGTTGATGGAGAAGGATATTTTATAGTAGGAAGAGGTCCTATTCCAGAAACTAATGCTGCAGGTATAAAAGTAAATCCAAATGAACATACAATGAATGGTAATGGAATGCAAGTAAGCTTTACAAGAGATGGTTCATTCACACTAGATCATAGGGGAAATCTATTAACTTCAGATGGATACAGGATTATGGGATATGCAGTAACTCTTAAGGATGCCAATGGAAATAATATGGGGGCAAATAGTATAGAGTATAGTGCTAATGGAGTTTGTAATTTTGTAGACGTAGATTCGGAAAATGGAATAAAAGCTACAGATAACTTAGTACCACTTAGAATACCAGAAGCTATATATGTAAAAGCTACAGTATTAAATAATAATGCTGATGCTACTAAGAATACAAAATTGAATTATACAGGTACAGTGGATGCTACTTTAGATAATGAAAAATTTCCTACTATAGGAATAAGTAGCGCAGATAATAAATATAAAGGGGTACAAGATGCAAAAATAGAAATTAAATGGGTAAAGGATACTGCAGACCCTGCCAAAGGTTCTTTTAATGTATTTGTAAACGGAAAAGATTATGGAAAAGCAGAAGAATTTAACAATAAGACAGATATAACAAATGGTGCAAAAAATGAAGAGCTATGCAAAATATTAGGAGACACTAAATTAAATATAGACGTAAGTAAGTTACCATCAGATGCATCAGCTCCAGCAATAACAGATGAGCAAAAGAAGTACAGCTGGACATATGTTTTATCATCAGAAGGAGATAAAAAAGTAACTAGTTTTTCTATAGAAAAAGATGGTGTTATAAAAGCTACTCTTGATGATGGCAAGGTTTCAGCTCTTGGACAAATTGCTATGGCTAGCTTTAGAAATACAAGTGGATTAAAGAAATTAGGTAAGAATATGTATCAAAATACTGCTAACTCTGGAGAACCTAATATAAGAAGTGGAATAGGCAGTAATCCAATGGTAGATAATAGTGACGGCTATGGAGACATGATGCAAGGAATGCTGGAAATGTCAAATATAGATTTAGCAGAACAATTTACAGATATGATAGTTGCCAGCAGAGCTTTCCAAGCTAGTGGTAAAATGATAACTACAGGAGATGAGATACTACAAGATATTATCAATTTAAAGAGATAATAATACTAAAATAAAAAGTATTTTAATTAGTTTAGGTTGTTAGGGAGCAGGGATTAGCCATTGGGGATTTGGGATTAGTTTGATTAGCAAACTAATCTTAGCCCACTAGCCCCCTAGTCCACTAAAAAAAGGGGTGTGTTTTAATGATTGAACTTACAAAAATGACACATAAAAAATTTATATTAAATGCAGAACATATTCAAGAAATAGAGGAAGTTCCTGAGACTCTTATTACTCTTATTAATGGTAAGAAGTATATTGTATTAGAGAGTGTAGATTATGTTATTAAAGAAGTAATAAAATACAAAAGAAAGATATTTTCAGGTGATTTGTAGGAGGCAGTGTTATGAAGAAGCGAGACATAATGACAAGCATAGGTATGCTAGCAGGTGTTGTGTGTGTTATTTATGGAATTATGGTAGGGGGAAATGGTTCTATAGGTCAAAGACTTAAGATTTTTTATGATTTAAGTTCTATATTTATAACAATAGGAGGTTCTTTTGCTGCCTTACTTATTAACTATCCTCTTGGACAATTAAGAAAGATGATTAAGGTAAATATAGAGGCATATAAAGAACACACTATGGAGAGTGGAGAAATCATAGAAGATTTTATAAACTTATCTAGGAAAGCTAGAAGAGAAGGACTTTTATCTTTAGAGGATGGTATTTCAGAGATAGGTGATAGTTTTCTGAAAAAAGGTCTTCAAATGGTTATAGATGGTATAGAACCAGAAACTATAAGAGAAGTTATGGAGTTAGAAATAGATGAGATGGAAAGAAGACATAGGCAAGGAGCAGAAATGTTTAAAGCATGGGCAGCATATGCACCAGCTTTTGGTATGATTGGTACCTTAATAGGACTTATTCAAATGCTTGCTAATTTAAGCGATTCAGCATCTTTGGCATCTGGTATGGCAAAGGCGCTTATAACTACATTTTATGGTTCCTTAATGGCCAATCTATTGTTTAACCCTATAGCATCTAATTTGAATTATAAAACAGATATAGAAGTAGCAAGTAGGGAAATGATGCTTGAAGGTATTTTAGCTATTCAATCTGGAGTAAACCCAAGAATTGTACAAGAAAAATTAATTTCTTATTTGTCACCAGAGGAAAGAATAAAGTTTAATGAAACACAAGTTTCAGGAGATGAGGTATTAGGAAATGTCTAGAAAAAAGAAAAATGGAGGTTCAGGGTTAACAGGGGAGGAATGGTTAACTACTTATTCGGATACTATTACCCTTTTACTTACTTTCTTTGTTCTTTTATATTCTATGTCTACGGTAAATACAAATAAGTTTAAACAGATAGCTAGTTCTTTGCAAAGTGTTCTTTCTGGTCAGGGAAGCAATTCTATATTAGATTTTGGCAATGGACAAGGTGAAGTACCTATAGTTGGTGAAACTGCGAAGTCTAGCGGTAAAAGTGGAACTGTGGCTAAAAAGTCTATGTATGAAGAAGTGGCTAGATATGTAAAAGAAAATAAAATGAAAGATAAAATCGAAGTTCTTAAAGAACCAAAAGGAGTAGTTTTAAGACTTAAAGAAAGTGTATTATTCGATATAGGAAAAGGTGAAGTAAAAGAGAATAGTGCAGATGTATTAAATATGATAAGTAACATTTTGCAAAAGTTTCCGGAGAGTCACGTTATTGTGGAAGGTCATACGGACAATGTGCCTATAAGTACTTATAAATATCCAAGTAACTGGGAGTTGTCTACTGCTAGAGCTGTAAATGTACTTAAATATTTTGTGGAAACAAATAAAATGAATCCTGATAGATTTACTGCAGCAGGATATGGAGAGCAGAAGCCTATAGTGCCTAATGATAATGATGGAAACAGAGCGAAAAATAGAAGGGTAAATATAATTATAGAAGACACAACTATTGATAGTGAAAAAGGAGAGACAAAATAAAATGAAACAAAAAGAGAAAGAAAACGGTACTGGTAAAGGAAAAAAAATTATTATTATTATTTTATTCTTAATAGTTGCAGGGGGGTTTGCTTTTGGAGGGTATTATTTTGCCAACAAGAAGGCCTCTGAATCTATGGCAGTGAATACTGGAGTATCAAAAAGGGCTCCCTTGGTTGAAGAAAGTTTCTTACAACTAGGAGAATTTACAGTGAATTTAGCAGATGAAAATTCAAAAAATTATATAAAGTTAAATATTTATATATCTTTTCCTAAGAAAAATAAAAAATTAGCTAAAGAAATTGAAGAAAGAAAGTCTACTTTAAGAGATGCAGTTAACTTAGAACTTATGAGTAAAAAAAGTACTGAATTGGATGTTAAAGGGGTAGAAAAATTAAAAAAAGATCTTTTAGATAAAATTAATTCTAAGTTGTATAAGGGCGAGATAATGAATGTTAACTTTGACAACATAATAATTCAGTAAGGAAGAGTCAAGATGGACAAAGAATTTTTTATGATGATAATAAAACTTATATGTTTTTTTCCTTTTATACTTTTAAGCATATATTTAGTTTTAAAATATGGTGGAAGTAAAATTGGAAATATGCAAAATGGCAAATACATAAAAATTTTTGAAAGAGTTCAGCTATCTAAAGATAACAGTATTTTGGTGGTGAAAATTGGACAAAAGGGATACGTTATTTCTAATAGTAATAAAGGGGTAGAAATACTAATGCCTATCTCAGAAGAAGAACTTTTAGATATTGAGAAAGGCAGAAACATACCTCAATATAAGGACTTAAAAGAATTTTACGGAAGATTTAAGAAGAGGAAAGAATGATATGAAAAAAAATACTAAAATTGTCACATTTATAATTTTGTTTATAACATGCTTGTGTATTTTTTCTGGGAGCAGGGCATATGCAGCATCTAATACTAATATTCCAGTGCCTAAGGTAAATTTTTCTGTAGATGGAGCTGGTACACCTAAGGAATATGTGGACAATATTAAAATACTAATAATGTTTACAATTCTTACATTACTACCTTCCTTTATAATAATGATGACTAGTTTTGTAAGAATAGTAGTGGTTTTTTCCTTCTTAAAGAGTGCTTTAGGAGCTCAACAATCTATACCTAGCCAAGTTATTATAGGATTGGCATTGTTTTTAACTGTATTTATAATGGCACCTACTGTAGGAAAAATAAATTCAGAAGCTATACAGCCCTATCTAAAGGGCAGTATTACCCAGCAGGAAGCTATAGACAAAGGAACCAAGCCTTTAAAGGACTTTATGTTAAAGCAGACTAGAAAAAAGGATTTGCAATTATTTAAAGAAACAGCAAAAATTGATGCTAAAGTGGAACTTAAAGATTTACCTTTACATGCAATAATACCTGCTTTTACTATAAGTGAGTTAAAGAGGGCCTTTGAAATAGGTTTTTTATTGTACATACCATTTTTAATAATAGATTTAGTAGTGGCAAGTATACTTATGTCCATGGGAATGTTTATGTTGCCGCCGGTTATGATATCAATGCCTTTTAAATTATTACTTTTTGTAATGGTGGATGGATGGTATCTAATTGTAAAATCCTTAATATTAAGTTTTAGATGAGGTGAGTTAATTGACAGAGAACATGGTTATTTCAGTTATGAAGGATGCTATTTCAACAGCATTAACTTTATCAGCACCTATTTTAATCACAGGAATACTGGTAGGGTTATTTGTTAGTATTTTACAGGCAACTACTCAAGTACAGGAGCAAACTTTAACCTTTGTGCCTAAGCTAATTGCAGTGGCAGTGGTAGGACTTATAACAGCTCCGTGGATGATACATGTAATGAATGGATTTACTAGAAGAATTTTTGATATTATTGCAAATTTAATTCAGTAGGTGAGGTATTTTGTTAAACGTAGCATATTTTACAGCATTTTTACTTATATTTCTAAGAATTATATCATTATTTATAGCATCACCTATTTTTTTCCCTAAGGGTGCACCTAAAGCTTTAAACATAGGATTCTGTGCTATATTAGCTTATGTTATTGTTCCCACAGTAAATTATTCAGCTTTAGCAGGAGTAGACAGTGGGGCAACCCTTATGTTTTACTGCTTAAATGAAATTTTAACAGGGTTAATGCTGGGATACATAGTTAGATTTTGTTTTTTTAGTATTAGTTTTGCGGGACAACTTATAGATGTTCAAATTGGTTTTGCTATGATGAATATGTTTGACCCTCAAACAGGAAGTAATGTAACAGTGCTTAGTAATTTAATGTACTGGCTTTCTGTAGTATTGTTTTTTTTAGTGGATGGTCACCACATATTAATAAGAACCATATCAGAAAGTTTTACTGTAGGAAGTTTAGGCAAACTCCTACTTACAGATGAGTCTTCCATGCTGGTTATAAAAGGGTTTATAGACTTTTTTACTATAGGATTTAAAATTGCTCTCCCTATTATACTCGTTATAATTATTACAGACTTAACCCTGGCTTTAGTAGGAAGAACAGTTCCACAGTTAAATGTTATGATACTAGGACTTCCTATAAAAATATTAGTGGGATTAATGGCCATATCCATAGCTATACCTACTTTAATTGATTTTATAGTAAATTCTTTTGACAAAATACCATTGATAATGAGAAGAATTATAAGTATAGCTCCTGTAATTGTAATATTTAGCTCAGAGGACAAAACGGAAGAAGCTACTCCTAAAAAGAAAAAAGATGCTAGAAAAAAAGGACAAGTAGCCAAAAGTAAAGAATTAGGTTTAACATTTACGCTATTAGCATCTACTATAGTATTTGTAGCATTAGGTGATTTTATATTAAATAGCTTAAGGGAAGATATGATAGCTTTTTTAAATAATTATATTAACATGCATGTAGATTCTAACAATTTGCAATTTATTTTACTCACTGTGCTTGTGAGAGCGGCTTTGGTTATATTACCCGTAGCAATACCTATTGCAATAATGGGCATTATAGCCAACTTTATACAGACAGGTTTCCTTTTTACAAAAGAAACTATAAAACCAGATTTGAAAAAGTTAAACCCTCTTAATGGTTTAAAAAGAATATTTTCCATGCGAACTTTAGTGGAACTTTTTAAAGATTTAGCTATGGTTTTTGTGGTAGCCTTTGTTGGTTATAAATATTTAATGAAAAATTATGGTTATATTTTAAATTTAGGGTACTCAGGAATCAATTACATTCCACCTGCTATAAAGAAATTAGTAGTAGAAATTTTTCAAAAAGTAACTTTGGTAATGATTGCTATTTCACTTATGGACTTTATATATCAAAAGCGTCAGTACAATAAAGAGTTAAGAATGACTAAGCAGGAAATAAAAGAGGAGTTCAAGCAAGATGAAGGAGATCCCCAAATAAAAGGAAAGATTAAGCAGATGCAAAGGGAGATGGCATCTAGAAGAATGATGCAAAGTGTACCAGACGCTACGGTAATAGTCACAAATCCAACACATATATCAGTGGCTTTAAAGTATGAAGAGGGACAAAGTGCTCCAGTAGTGGTGGCTAAAGGACAAGGTGAGGTAGCTGCAAAAATAAAAGAAATTGCAAAAGAACATGAAATACCTATTGTTGAAAATAAACCTCTAGCAAGACTTATGTATAAGGAGGTTGAGATAGATTCACAAATTCCCGTAGAAATGTATGAAGGAGTAGCAGAAGTATTAGCTATTGTATATAAACTTAAAAATAAAAAGAGAAACTAATTTCTAATCATTAATCTTCAAAATACTAAATTACAATTTAGAACACTAATAAGACTAGTTTCAAGTCTAAAAACTTATAATAGAGTATTGACATTAAAAATCGGTAATAAGATACGGGAATTGACGACTAGAGATTAGAAATTAAAAGAAAGGGTGTAGCGTTTTGGAGCAACGAAGATTATTAAATGGTAATTTAAAAAAGAACATAGATGTAATCGTAGCATTTGGAGTAATGGCTATAGTTCTTATGATGATAATACCTTTGCCTACTTGGGTTTTGGATATACTTATAGCTATTAATATAACTATTGCTTCAGTAATAATACTCTTAACCATGTTTACCACAGAAGTGCTTCAATTTTCATCTTTTCCAACATTGCTTCTTGTGACAACTTTATTTAGGCTAGGACTTAATATATCTTCTACAAGGTTAATACTTAGCCAGCATGATGCAGGTAAGATAATAGAAGCTTTTGGAAGTTTCGTGGCAGGAAATAACTACATAGTAGGAGTAACTATATTTTTAATACTTATAATAATTCAATTTGTAGTAATTACCAATGGTGCTGGAAGAGTATCTGAAGTATCAGCTAGATTTACTTTGGATGCTATGCCAGGAAAGCAGATGAGTGTAGATGCGGACTTAAATGCAGGTTTAATTACAGAGGCACAGGCAAAAGAAAGAAGAAAAAAGCTTCAGATGGAAGCAGATTTCTATGGAGCTATGGATGGTGCTTCTAAATTTGTAAAAGGAGATGCTATAGCAGGTATAGTTATTACATTAATAAATATAATAGTTGGAATAATAATAGGTGTTTTGGTAGAAAAGATGCCTGCTGGTGAGGCTGCCAAAACTTATGTTAGGTTAACTGTTGGAGATGGTCTTGTAAGCCAAATTCCATCTATTTTAATATCTACTGCTTCTGGTATATTGGTAACTAGGTCAGCTAGCGATACAAGCTTTGGTTCACTGGTTACATCCCAGCTTACTAAATTTCCTAAAGTACTTGGTATAGCGTCTGCTGTAATGTTGTTTTTAGCTTTTGTACCAGGAATGCCTTGGTTACCTTTCTTAATTTTATCCTTATGTTTAGCAGCTGGTGCATATTTCCTTTATAAAGATGAAAAAGAAAAGATAGTGCAACAAATAGAAACTGAACAGCAGGAAATTATAGAAACTGAAAATAGAGAACCAGAAAATGTATCTACACTAATACAAGTGGAGCCTATGGAGATAGAAATAGGATATGGACTTATTCCTTTAGCAGATGAGGCATCAGGAGGAGACTTACTTCAAAGAATAGCTTCCGTGCGAAGGCAATGTGCCATAGAAATGGGAATAGTGGTACAACCTATAAGAATAAGGGATAATCTTCAGCTAAATACAGATGAGTACACCGTTAAAATAAGAGGTACGGTGATAGCAAAGGGTGAAGTAATGCCTAGTATGTTACTATGTATGGATCCTACCAGTGAAAATATAGATTTGCCAGGCATAAGAACTGTAGAACCTACCTTTGGACTTCCAGCAGTTTGGATAAATAAAGATCAAAAGGAAGATGCAGAGATAAATGGATTTACAGTGGTAGATCCTACTACAGTGATGGTTACACACTTAACAGAAACTATAAAAATTCATGCTTATGAGCTTTTAGGAAGACAAGAAACTAAAATGATAGTAGATTCACTAAAAGAAAAATATAATGCGGTGGTAGAAGAATTAATACCAGATTTGATGACATTAGGTGAGGTTCAAAAAGTTCTTCAAAATTTACTTAGAGAAAAAGTTACTATAAGGGATATGGTAACTATACTAGAAACCTTAGCGGATTATTCTATTAATACTAAGGATATAGAACTTTTAACAGAGTATGTGAGAATGGCTTTGGGCAGAAGTATATGTAATCCTTTATTAGATGAAAATAGAGCTATAATTGTAGCTACATTGAATCCAGAAATAGAAGATTTAATAGGAAATAGCATACAAAAATCAGTTCAGGGTTCTTTCCCGGCAGTGGAACCTGAAATTACTCAGAGAATATTTAATTCTATGAAGAATATTTTAGATAATGTTTATTTTAATGATAATCAACCAGTATTTTTAGTATCTCCTAAAATTAGACCAGCATTTAGAAGACTTACAGAATTGGTTTTCCCAAGCATAATTATTTTATCTTTAAATGAAATACCTAATGATGTGGAGATTAGAACAGAAGGAGTAGTGACCTTATAATGAAAGTAAAAAAGTTCATTGTAAAAGATATGAATGAGGCAGTTTCAAAAATACGATATGAATTAGGTGACGGGGCAGTAATAATAAACCAAGCTAAGGTGAGACAGCCGGGTATAAGGGGCTTTTTTTCTAAAAAGTTGATTCAGGTTACTGCAGCTATAGAAAGTGAAAAAGAAAAAAAAAATTTAGCTTCAAATGATGATGCTTTGATAAACAGCTTGGAAGCTATAAAAAAAGCAGTTAATGATGCTAATATGGAAGATAAAAAAGATTATATGGAAAAAAAGGAATTTCCAATGAAACAATTTGCCACATACGGAAAAAAAGAAACTGCAAAAGAACAGTTAGAAACTAAGAAACTTTTAGATGAAATGGGTCAAATGAAGAGTTTATTAAATAGCTTGGTAAGTAACGGTAAAAATAAAGATGAAGTAAATCCACTATATGAAAAACTAAATAATTTGGATTTAGAACCAGCACTTATAGAGAATATAATAGAAAAGGTTAACAGTATGGAAGAAGAGTTATCACTAGAGGAAAAACTTAAACAAGTTTTAGAAAAAAGCATTAAAATTTCTCAAGTAGATATGAAGGGACCAGTGGTTTTTATTGGACCTACAGGAGTAGGGAAAACTACTACTATAGCTAAGTTAGCAGGAAGACTTTCCCTAGTTGAAAATAAGAAAGTAGGATTAATAACTGTAGATACTTATAGAATTGGAGCAGTAGAACAGCTTAAAACTTATGCTGAAATTATGGATATACCTTTTAAAGTAGTTTTTGATATAAATGACATGGAAGAAACAGTGAATTCCATGAAAGACTGTGATGTTATACTAATAGATACCACTGGAAGAAGTAGTAAAAATTCTATGCAAATTTCTCAGCTTAGAGCGTTTGTTGATAAGGTAAATACGGAAAATATAAATTTAGTTATAAGCGCTACAACTAAGAATAAAGATATATCTACTATAGTAGAGGGATATAAAAAATTGAATTTTAATCATCTTATAATAACTAAATTAGATGAGACTATTTCATATGGTTCTATTTTAAATATAATTTATCATGGAAACAAAGATATAAGTTTTGTGACTACAGGTCAAAATGTACCAGATGACATAAAAAAATTAGATTCGTCTTCTATATGTAGACTAGTATTAGGAGAGGATATTGTATGTTAGACCAAGCTGAGAGACTGAGACAAATGGCATTAAGTAAAAATAGAGAAAAAGACATTCCTAAGGAGAAAACTAGAATAATAACCATAACTTCTGGAAAAGGTGGAGTGGGTAAAAGCAATATAGTAGTGAATTTATCTATAGCTCTTCAAAAAATGGGCAAAAAAGTACTTATTTTGGATGCTGACATAGGAATGGGAAATGATGATATATTAATGGGTTTTTTACCTAAGTATACAGTGTTTGATACTATATTTAACGATATGGAAATAGAAGATATTTTAATAGAAGGATCTTATGGAGTAAAGCTTCTTCCGGGAGGAACTGGAATATCTAAAGTAGAGGAACTTACAAATTATCAAAGAGAAAAATTATTAACAAAAATAAGTTCATTAAATGGATTTGATTACATACTTATGGACACTGGAGCAGGTATTAATAGAACTGTTTTGGGATTTGTAGCAGTGTGCGAGGAACTTATAGTGATAACTACTCCTGAACCTACAGCATTAACGGATGCCTATAGTTTAATGAAAGCTATAGCTAAATTTCAATTAAAACCTAAAGGAAAGATTATAGTAAATAGAGTTATAAAGGAAAAAGAAGGGGAAATAACCTTTAAAAAATTTGACAATGCTGTAAAAAAATTTTTGGATATAAATGTGGAGTATCTTGGAAAGGTTTCGGAGGACAGGGCTTTAATTCAATCCGTAAGGGAGCAAAAACCTTTTATAATTAATTATCCAGATAGTGAAGTCAGCAAAGATATAAAAAATATAGCATACAGATTAACTGGAGAAGCAAATAAATCTAATTCTATGGGTATTCAAGGATTATTTAAGAAGATTTTTAATATTTTTTCTTAAAGTAGGGAGGCTGGCAAATGAGGAAACTAGAGATTAAGCTAAATAACAAAATTAAAATAAAAAGTAAAGATGGCGAGTACTCTAGTAATGTGCAAGATGTAAGTAATGAGTGTATTTCTATAAGTATTCCTGTAAGGCAAGGTTCGTATTTATTTTTAAGAGAAGATGATTTAGTGGAGGCAGTTTACTATGATCATAGGGAATTGTACCATTTTAAAAGTAAGGTTTTAAGAAGAGAAGTTGGAAAGATACCTGTTATAGTTATAGAAAAGCCCTTGCACTATAAAAAAATTCAAAGAAGAAATTATGTAAGAATAGATCATGTATTAGAGGCTTATTATACTTTATTAGAAAAAGGAACTAAAAATAGTGATTTGGAAATATTTTTTAGAAATAATAGAAATAAATTACAAAAAGCAATTATAGCTGATTTAAGTGGGGGAGGCTGCAGATTAAAAGTAGAAAAAAAATTAGAGTACGGCAATAAGATATTTTTAAGGATTCCTATATATAGTGAGGAAATGAATTTAATTTGTAAAGTGGTTAGAGAAGATGAAAAGGAAAATAATTTATATATATATGGAGTTTCTTTTTCTTCTATTCAGGAATCTTCCAGGGAAAAATTAATAAAATATGTTTTCGAAATAATAAGACAGCAGAGGAAAAGAGCATTGAAAAGATAAAGGAGGACAATGAAATGGCTATAGCCACTAATAATAGAGAAGAAATAATAAAAAAATATATTCCTCTAGTGAAATACATAGCTTCGAGGGTTATAATTGGAAAAACTAAGTATATAGAATATGAAGACTTAGTGAGTTATGGTCTGTTAGGTCTTATGGATGCTATGAAAAAATTTGATGAAACCAAAGGAATGAAATTTTCCACTTATGCATCTATTAGGATAAGAGGTTCAATGATTGATGAAATAAGAAGGAACAGTCCTATATCTAAAGGTGCTATGGACAAGCTAAATAGATATAATCTAGCAGTGGAAAAATTGCAAAATGATTATTGTAGGGAACCTAGTAAAGAAGAAATAGGTAAAGAACTTAATTTATCTTTAAAAGAACTAGGAGAAATAGAAAATTATATAAACTACATATCATTGGTGTCTTTAGAGGAACTTATATTTTCAAAAGAGGATGAAATTCCTCTAAAAAATGCTATAGAAGATGAAAATAGCCCAAATCCAATAGAGAGTTTTGAAAAAAAAGAACAAATACAGTATTTAACGAAAGCTATAACAATGCTGGGGGAAAAAGATAAGACTATTATATCCCTGTACTACTATGAAAGACTTACATTGAAACAAATAGGAGAGATTTTGGGAGTTTCAGAATCTAGAGTTTGTCAGTTACATAGCAGAGCAATTTTAAACATAAGAAATATGTTAAAAAAACTTAAGTACTGTATTTAAACATTTATTTTTAATAAGGCACATTCAAATAAATAACAAGTAAGTATGTTAGTCTATTTTGCGTCATACTGCGTCAACAGAACCGCCGTCCTACTAGTGACGGAACCTACTTCCTTGTTTGACACAAAATATATTAGCATCTTTGATTTGTTATTTCTTTTATGTATCTTAAAAGGAAATAAAACTATAATATTTGGAGTGATATTATGTGGTTGTTTTTAATTTTAATAGGAGCAATGTTAATAGTTTTAAATTTAGGTGCTATAAAAAAAGAAAAAAATAGTTTTGATAATATACTTTTAAAGAAAGAAAATAATACTAAAGAATATGAAGTAGAATTGTATAGGATGAGAAGCGAATTTAAAGAAGAAATAGATAAATTGGAAAAAGATATTGAAGAATTAAAAGAAAAGCTCGAATATAATAATAGTTTAGCTTTACAAAATGTCAGTTCTCATGCTGAATATTATAAAGAAAAAAATCAGAATTCTAATTTACAATCACAATCAAAAACAGACAATGTAAATGAATTAGTAGTTGAGAACAATAAAATAGATAATAATTTTGAAAAAAAGCAGGAAAAAGAAACAGATGGTAGAAATAAAAGCATAAGAGTTTTAGAGATGGAAGAACTTCTAAGGAAGGGATTTACCATAGATCAGGTGGCACAAAAATTAAATATAAGTAAGGGGGAGGCACTATTAATAAAAGATTTATATCTAAGATAAAGGAAACCTTAAATTTTTTATGTGATAGAAAACTGCTTATTGGAATTGGTATAGGAATGATTATGTCTACTCTTTTAATGCTTGGAGGAAGAAAAAATACAAGTTATGAAAAAGCAATTATAGAACAAAAGGCTAGAAGTATGGGTATGGAATATCCAGAAGAGATGAGGGTTACGGATAATAAGAAAGGAAGTAAGTAAAATGATAAGAGGATTATATACTGCAGTATCAGGACTTATAACTGAGGAAGCTAAACAGCAATCAATTACAAATAATTTAGCTAATGCAAATACTAATGGATATAAAAAAGAAGATCTTAGGTTTAAGGATTTTAAAGAAGCAGCTATGATAAATTATGATAAGGTTATAAATGGAAGGAATACCAAACAAGAGTTGGGAAATTTATCTCTAGGTAGTAAAATAGATGATGTAATAGTAAAATTCACCCAAGGTGCTATTGTAGAAACTAACAATAAAACAGATTTTGCTATAGATGGACAAGGGTTTTTTGCAGTACAAGATGAAAACGGAAGGGTATTGTATACCAGAGATGGTAGTTTTAAAGTAGATATACAAGGGAATTTGGTTAATTCTAATGGATATAAAGTTTTAGGCTTTAATCAGAATAATAATTTAGAAACTATAAAAGTTGGAAATGATAAAATTGTATGTGATTCACTTGGAAATATACAATTAAATGGAAAAAACGCCTATAGATTTGCTTTTGCGGGATTTAATGAGGGGGAAATAAAAAAAATAGGAGAAAATATTTATTCATCAGATAAAAATCCTACATTTATAAATACTCATGTAAAACAAGAATGTATCGAAAAATCCAATGTTAATATTATAAATGAAATGATAGATATGATGACAGTTATGAGAAACTTTGAATCAAATCAGAGGGTAGTACAAACTATGGATGACACTTTAGGAAAGCTTATAAGCGGAGTTGGGGAAGTTAGATAGTTTAAAATTAGTAGTTAAATAGGGAAACAAAGACTAAGGATTGGTGTCTGAGGATTAATTTAGTATGGAGGTGATTTTATGCTTAGAATGTTTTGGAATTCTAGAACAGCTATGAATTCTATGCAAAATAAGTTAGAGATAATATCTAATAATATGACAAATGTAAGCACTGTAGGTTACAAAAAGGTAAATGTTGGTTTTCAAGATTTACTTCAAGAGTCTTTAGATAGAAAGGGATACCCAGTGTCACGAGGCAGTAGAAATTTGCAAGTAGGTACAGGTGTGAGAAATACAGGCATAATAAGAAGTAAAGGGGAAGGTGTATTAAATCAAACAGGTAATAAAACAGATTTTGCTATAGATGGACAAGGATTTTTTAAGGTATATTTACAAGATAATTCAGTTGCTTACACTAGAAATGGTAGTTTTCAAGTAAATACTGAAGGCAAACTAGTGGATGGAAGTGGAAACCTAGTTAGTATAACAGATGAGAATGGAAGAGAATTAAATGGAAGTATAAGATTAACTAGGGATAATTTTGCGGTAAGTGAAAAGGGTGAAGTATATGTAAATCTTGGAGATGGTAAAAGCACCAAGATAGGTAATATAGGTGTTTATTATGCTGTTGGAGATGATGCATTTAAATCTGTAGGGGAAAATCTATATGTACCTTCTAACGGGAATATAGAAATTTTAAAAAGTAATGATAATGATGTACTTCAGGGGTATTTAGAGCTTTCCAATGTTAGAATGGAAGAGGAAATGAGCGATCTTATAATGACTCAGAGGGCATTTCAATTAAATTCTAGCGCATTAAGAACTGCAGATGAAATGTGGGGAATGGCAAACAATCTTAAGAAATAGAAAAAATCTCATTCATGGTTCAGAGAGCTGTTTTATGAGTAAATAGTTCAGTGAATATAATGGAATATATTATATAAGGCCTAGCACCATGGTATTGTGTGCTAGGTCTAGTATTTTTTAGAACGTAATAGGTTAATTGAATATTAAAAAATAATCTTATTTAAGTGAATTTATAGCTGAGGTTAAAGGTGGTATAATTTGTTTTTTTCTAGACAGTACATCTGGAAGATATATAGATGGACCATCTAATTTTATGTTAAAGGCTCTTTCTACTATATCACTATCTTCACCTACTACTAGAAGTTCCGAGCCGCCATTTAAAATGTCAGTAACCATCAATATAACTAAATTAAAGTTTTGATCCGTGCACACATTATTCATTAGTTTTAATATATCATCTTTTACAGGTAAAAAACTTTCCATATACATGGTGCCCACTTGAGAAACACCTATTTTGTAATCTTTTATAGAAAATACTTTAAAATCTTGACTAAATATTTCCTTAGGAGTTTTCCCTTCTAGTGAAGTTCCAGCCTTAAACATTTCCTTTGCAAAATCTTCTATGCCTATATTAGCTATATCTGATAAACGGCTTAACATAAGTTTATCTATGGGTGTGGAAGTAGGGGATTTTAATAGTAGTGTGTCAGATATTATAGCAGCACATAAAATACCAGCTATTTTTTTAGATGGTCTTAAGCCATTTTCAAAAAACATCGTAGCTACAATAGTAGAAGTGCTTCCCACAGGTTCATTTCTAAAATATATAGGGAGACCTGTTTGTATGTCAGCAATTCTATGATGATCTATTATTTCCAAAACCTCAGCATCTTCAAGCCCATGAACGGATTGTGATTTTTCATTATGATCCATTATGATTACTTTTTTTCTGTTTTTAGATATCAAATGATATCTTGATATGGTGCCTATAACTTTATTATTTTTATTTGTTACAGGATAGCTTCTATACCTAGTTTCTAGCATTATCTCTCTTATTTCATCCACAAAATCTTCTGTATTAAATCCAGTTATTTTTTCATCAGTCATAACATATTTAACAGGTATGCTTTGAATTATAAGTCTAGAGGCTGTGAATGTGTCGAAAGGAGTTGATATTATAGATGTTTTTTTGCTTTTAGCCATTTCTATTATATTTTCTCTAACTGAGTGATTGCCAGTTATAATCAGTATTGAAGCGCCGTTTTCTATGGCACTTAGCTGAGAGTCTTCTCTATTGCCGCAAATAACTATATCACCAACTTCTACTAGATTTTTTATTTCAGTTGCATCTAAGGCTGCAACTATTATTTTTCCCTTTAATTTAGGGCTTTCATTGTGCATATAAACTTGTTTTGCACAAAGTGTGTCTAGTATATTTTGTATTTTAGTTCCACTTTTAGATAGTATGTAATTATCCCATACATCCATATAGTTAGAAGTTAGATTAGAAAGAGAAACTATGCCTAATAGTGAATCATTCTCATCAACTACAGGAAGAGTTTTTACTCCATATTTTTTCATCATATTCCAAGCCATTTTTAGGGATGTGTCAGGGGAAATGGGAACTGTATTGTCTATATCTAAGTCAGAAACTTGTGTTTTAACGGTTTCAATAAGTTCAGGAACTTCTATACCAAAATAATTCATTATAAATTTAGTCTCTCTATTTAATTCACCTAGTCTTACAGGAATTGCGTTAAGTGAACTGGTTTTATTCTTAAATTCTGCATAAGCTATGGCAGAACAAATAGAATCGCTATCTGGATTTTTGTGCCCAGTTATGTAAACAGCATCTTTCATAGATATATACCTCCATATCTTTAGTTTGTCTGATGACTAACAATTTTAATAATATTTTAAATCGTAAACTCAGCTTTATATAATGATATTATACGCACATATTTATCCTTGTCAACTTAAAATAAATCCTCAATCCCCAGTTTTCATTCACTTACACTTATCGTGAGACGCTCATCTATCACGTATACATTGTTAATTGCCTAGCTCCATTTTGAAGCATTTAAGTCAATAACATTTTCATCTGTTAAATATACATTGTTAATTTCTCAGAACTAGAAGTGTAATGACAATATGTAGTATCTAGAATAAAATTGTTCTATAAAAAAAGTTGTCCACATATAATTACTATAGAAAAAGCTGATTAAATAATTTAATAAAGCGCAGGGCGACTAAGGAGGTATGAGGTATGATAAATGAAATGAGAGTGCTGGAAGGACTTACAGAAGAAGAAGCAAGCAGGAGGGTGCAAAAATACGGTTTAAATAGATTAAGCAATGGTAAAAAGGTTTCAGCAATAAAAATACTTTTAGAGCAGTTTAATGATTTTATAATATGGGTTCTTATAGGAGCAACGATTATTTCGGGATTTATGAATGAAAAGGCAGATGCTATAACTATATTGATAATTGTAGTTATGAATGCTGTATTAGGTTTTATACAGGAATATAAGACTGAAAAATCTTTAGAGGCATTAAAAAAACTAGCAGCACCTACAGCTAAAGTTAAAAGGAATGGAAGGCTTAGGGTTATAAGTGCAGAGGAGTTAGTGCCAGGGGATATAATTATTTTAGAAAGTGGAGATAGAGTTCCGGCAGACTGTGAACTTATAAATAGCAATAATGTGATGATAGACGAGTCCCTTTTAACAGGAGAATCCGTTGGAGTTGAAAAAAGTGACAGTGGTAAAAATAAAAATTTATATATGGGCACTATAGTTTTAACCGGGAAAGCATTAGCAAAGGTAATATGTACAGGCATGACTACAGAAATGGGCAAAATAGCTAATATGCTAGAGGATATAGAGGGAGAAAAATCTCCTTTGAAAGAAAAACTAGCACATTTAGGAAAAATATTAGTTATCATATGCATTGGAGTATGTGCAGTGGTTACTATAATGGGAATTTTAAGAGGACAAGATGCCTATGGTATGTTTTTATTAGGAGTAAGCCTTGCGGTGGCAGCTATACCAGAAGGATTACCGGCTATAGTTACAGTGTCATTGGCTTTAGGAGTTTCTAAGATGCTAAAGAGAAAGGCATTAATAAGAAAACTACCTGCAGTAGAGACATTAGGATGTACTTCTGTCATATGCAGTGACAAAACTGGAACTTTAACGGAAAACAAAATGACTGTAAAAGCTGTATTTTTTAATGGGAGAATATATGATTTAGATGAGGAGGATATACCTAGAAACATCATGCTTAAGAAGGCTTTTACATATTGTAATGACTGCAATTTTAATTTTAGAAGTGAACATTTAAAAGATGGGGTTTTAGGTAGTCCTACAGAATATGCACTTATAGAGGCTTATTTTAGAGAATTGAAGGAAGTTAAGGAATTTTTAAAACAAGTAGATAAAGTAGAGGAAATACCCTTTAATTCTGATAGAAAGATGATGTCAGTATTAGTTAAGGAGGGAGCTAAATATAATTCCTATGTAAAAGGAGCTCCTGAAAGGATAATAGATAGATGTAAATATATATGGATAAATGGTGAAGTAAGAGTATTTACTGAGTTATATAAAAAAGAAGTTTTAGAGGCGTTAGATCACATGTCTTATAAAGCTTTAAGGTGTGTGGCTGGGGCTTATAAGGAAAAGGCTTCTAGTAAAAATGATATGGAAAAAGAGTTGACATTCATTGGAATAGCGGGCATGATAGATCCTCCTAGAAAAGAAATAAAGGATGCGGTTTTAAAATGTAGAATTGCAGGTATTAAGCCTGTTATGATTACTGGAGATCATAAAAATACAGCTTATGCTATAGGAAAACAAGTGGATATATGTAAAAGTATGGATCAGGTTATAACAGGAAAAGAATTAGATAATTTAAAAGATAAAGAATTAGAAAAAAGTATAGAAAAATACACTGTATTTGCAAGGGTAACTCCAAAGCATAAGCTTAGAATAGTAAGAGCTTTTAAGAAAAGGGCACATATTGTTGCTATGACTGGAGATGGGGTAAATGATGCTCCAGCAGTTAAAGAAGCAGACATTGGAATATCAATGGGCATTTCTGGTACAGATGTAACTAAAGAGGCATCAGCTATGATACTTTTAGATGACAATTTTGCCACCATAGTTGCTGCAGTGGAAGAAGGCAGAGTTATTTATAATAATATAAGAAAATTTATAAGGTATCTTCTATCATGTAATTTAGGAGAGGTTTTAACTATGTTTTTATCATCATTATTTTATTTAGAAAATCCTCTTTTACCTATTCAAATCCTCTTTGTAAATTTAGCTACAGATGGGCTTCCTGCTATAGCTTTAGGAGTAGATCCAAAGGATGAAGATATAATGATGGAAAAACCAAGAAGAAAAGGTGAAAGCATTTTTTCTAGGGGTTTAAGTGAAAAAATAATTATAAGAGGGGCTTTAATTGGTATATGTACAGTTTTCTCTTTTATAGCAGGAAAGTATTATGGTATGGGTCTAGATGCTTCAAGAACCTTGGCATTAAGTACTCTTATAATGTCACAACTTATACACGTATTTGAATGTAGATCTGAAAAGCATTCTATTTTTGAAATGAATTTATTTACCAATTTATATTTAATGGGAGCTGTTGGAATTTCTATAGTTATGTTGATATGCATAATTTATGTACCTTTTTTACAAAATATATTTCATACTAAAGCTTTAAATTTAGGACAATGGCTTATTGTGATTTTCTTCTCGGGAATAATATCTTTCATAAACAGTTTTTATATCTTTATAGGAAATACTAAAAAAAATGGGCATTAATGCCCATTTTTATCTCATTCTATTTGTTTTTCTTATTTTTTGAACCTTAGGTATTCCGCCTTCAATAGGTATAAGGCTTTGTTTATTTGAAAGGTTAAGGATATTTATCACTTGTAGACTATCATTGGTGTTTTTATTTTTTTTACTTTTTTTACCCTTAAGTCCTTGAACAATTACAGAATTACCTTGAGATAGTTTCATAAATTCAGGTTTTTTAAACCAACGTTTTTTGTTATAAGTACATTTAGCAACAGCTCTATTACCATCAAGCTTTACTACTAAAGAAACAGTTAACTTGTGGAAAATCCATAGTATGCTTTTTTCATATATTTTTACAGAAAGTACATTACCTTGAACTTGGGTAATTCTATCTCCGTACTTTTTTAAATAGGCTTCACTATAATATTTAGAAAATTTTTCTTTAAAACTCATAATATATTACTCCTTTTCAAATGATTTAGTAAAATACTGGCAAATAAGTGCAACAACTTCATTATAAATTATAATATTAAAAAGTACATTTGTATAGGGTTATGATAAAAAAGTATTTATAAGACTTTTTTTCCCTTTTTGTTCCTAAAATAAACTTTGAAGAATACTATTATACTAAAGAAGTTCGTTAAGGGGGAAAAAGCATGTATAAAAAATTAACTCCTAAAGAAGTTGTTTATAATATGAATTTGGATTTATTAAATATAAGAGAAATAGAGAAAAATCTGGATTATAAGGATGTATTTAAGGTCATAAAAACAGCTCTTAGTATAAACAAGGAAGGCTACAACTTATATATAGTAGATGACTTTTCAAAGGAAAGAGTGGAAAACATAATTAATTACGTTGGAGAAATATATAAAAATAAAGAGGCTCCAAAGGATATATGTTATCTTTCAGACAGTATAGACAGGTGCCCAAAATCCATATTTTTAACAGCAGGTATGGGCAGTTTACTTAGGGATATTATAGAGGAAATTAAAAATTTTTATTTTAACGTAACCTTTGATTTTTATAACAATTCATCGAGCAAAGAAAAAGAAGAAATTATGGATTTAATAGATCAGAAGAGAAGCGATGCAGTAGAAAGGCTTATTTTATTATCAAAAGAAAAAGGATTTCACATGAAGGCTGTGCACAATGGTTTTACTTTTATACCTTTAGAGGATGAAAAAGAAATGACAGAAAATGAATATGATGAATTAAGTGAGGAAAGGAAAAAAGAAATATTAGAAAATATAGCAGAGTTAAAAGAAAAATCTAGAGAAGTACTAGATGAACTGAAAAAATTAGAAGAAAATAGTATCGACAAAATTAAAGTAATACTTAATTTATATTATGGTGAAAAAAGTTATGAAATTAAAAGAAAGTATAGGACAATATTTAAAGAAGAACAAGAAACTTTAAAGTTTTTAGAAAAGATGTGTGATGATATTGAAGAAAATATAGTTGAGAATTATTCTACTAATTATAGTGATGATGAGTCATTGATAAATAAAACATTAGATAAATTTGCAGTAAATACATTAGTAGATAACACTTGTAATAAAAAACCTCAATGTATATTTGAAGAAGATCCTAGTGTGCAAAATCTAATAGGTGGTATTGAATATGAAAATAAAAATGGAACTTATGTTACGGATATAAATTTAATAAGAGCAGGAACATTATTAAAAGCAAATGAAGGCTGTATAATAATGAGAGTAAAAAGCTTGCTTAGCAATGCAGCTTCTTATTATTATTTAAAAAAGGCCCTTATTACAGGAAAGGTTGATTTTAATTATAACAGAGGTTATCTAGAAATTTTATCTTTAAGTGGATTAAATCCTGAACCTATACCAGTTAAAAGCAAAGTTATATTAGTAGGAGATTATGAAACTTATAATTTATTGTATAGTTATGATGAGGATTTTAAAAAGTTGTTTAAAATTAAGGGTGAATATTACCCTGTAGGAGATATAGGGGAAAAATCCATAGGCATAGTAATGAAAAATATAAAAAATATATGCAAGGATGAAGAAATACTTAGTTTAAAAAATGATGCAGCAGAAGAGATTTTTAAGTACTTATCTAGAATAGTTGAAAATAATAAAAAAATATATTTAGATAAGGATGAAATTAAGAAAATAGCAATTTTATCAAACTATAAAGCAGAAGAAAAAGAAAAATGTTTTATCGATAGAGATGATGTGTTAGATGCTATCTATAAAGAAGAAATAATAGAAAAAAACATACTAAACAGTTATAAGGAAAAAAAGCAATTTATATGCTTAAATGAAAGTGAAATAGGTCAAATAAATGGATTGTCTGTTATAGATGGAGAATATTTTAAAATTGGAAAGCCTGTAAGAATCACTTGTAGTTGTTATAAAGGAAATGGAAACATATTCGATGTACAGAAAGAAAGTGAATTAAGTGGCAATATACACAGAAAATCTATAAATATATTAAAGGGACTTATAAATAATTTGTTAGGTGGCTATGACTCTTTACCTGTAGATTTTCATTTGAGTTTTGAGCAGTTATATGGATATTTAGAGGGGGATAGTGCTTCTGTAGCTGAAGGAGTTGGAATTATATCTTCAATATGTAGAATTCCTATAAAGCAAAGTATAGCAGTGACAGGCTCAATAGATCAGTTTGGCAAAGTTCAACCAGTAGGTGGAGTTAATGAAAAGATTGAAGGCTTTTTCAATGTATGTAAAGAAGTAGATTCTATAAAGGGAAAAGGCGTAATTATACCTAGTACCAATGTAGATAATTTAGTTTTAAAAGGAGAAGTTGAAGAGGCTGTGAGCAGTGGTGATTTCTCTATATATAGTATAGAAAATATATTTGATGCCACAGATATACTTTTAGATAAAGATAAGGAATTTATATTAAGTACCATGCAAAGAGAAGTTAAAAAATATTCAAAGGGGAAAAAGAAAGAATAAAAATATTAAGACGAATCTCCAATCCCCAGTTCATATAAGTAGTAATCTAGTACTTACCTATCTAGTATTTTAGACTTCACTAACCATAAAAAAGTTCCTAAAAAAAAAGTCCCTAGTTCCTAAACAAAATCTTTGTTAGGGACTAGAGACTGGGGATTAGGGATTATTTTAAACATTAAATCTAAATACTACTACGTCCCCATCCTGCATTACATAATCTTTTCCTTCTAATCTATAGTAGCCTTTTTCTTTGGCTGCGGACTCAGAGCCACATTGGATTAATTTATCATAAGACACTATCTCAGCTCTTATAAATCCTCTTTCCATATCAGAGTGTATTTTACCAGCAGCTCCTGGAGCTTTAGTACCTTTTACTATAGTCCAGGCTCTTACTTCTTTTTCTCCAGCAGTTAAGAAACTTATAAGACCTAGAAGTTTATAGCTGGCATGGATTAATTTATTTAGACCAGGTTCCTCAAGACCATATTCTTTAAGCATTTCCATTTTTTCTTCATCTTCTAAAGTTGAAAGCTCTTCCTCGAGACGAGCACAAATAGTTACTACTTCAGAATTTTCCTTTTGGGCATATTCTTTAACTTTCTTAACTAAAGGAGTTTCTAAATTTCCTTCCATTAAATCATCTTCACATATGTTAGCCACATATAATACTGGTTTTGAAGTTAAAAGAAATAATCCATCTACAAAGATTTTCTCATCATCAGTTAATTCTAAAGTTCTTACAGGTTTATTGTCTTCTAGATGAGCCTTTAATTTTTCCATTAAAGCTAGTTCAGCCTTAGCTTTTTTATCTCCAGAACGAGCTAATTTAACAGCTTTATCTAGTCGTCTTTCTAGAACTTCAATATCCGCGAATATTAATTCTAAATTTATAGTTTCTATATCTCTTATAGGGTCTACAGAACCATCCACGTGTACTATATTGCTATCTTCAAAACATCTAACCACATGCACTATGGAAGAAACTTCTCTTATGTGAGATAAAAATTTATTTCCAAGTCCCTCGCCTTTACTAGCACCCTTTACAAGACCAGCTATGTCGTAGAATTCAATACTAGTGTGAGTTTTCTTTTTAGCAGTGTACATTTCTTCTAGCACATCAAGTCTTTTATCTGGAACTGCTACTACTCCTACATTTGGTTCAATAGTACAAAATGGGTAATTAGCAGATTCTGCTCCGGCTTTAGTAATAGCATTAAACAAGGTGCTTTTACCTATGTTTGGTAATCCTACGATACCTAATTTCATAATTGTTTATACCTATCCGAAAAGCCTTGATTTATAAGGCTTTTCGCCTTTCCTTAAATTTCTTGTACGCCCTTTTTACGCCCTTTTTTTGAAACTGGCGGCGTAGCCTGTTGAAATTGGCGTATGGCGTTTACCAGTGATTCGTCCGTAACATGAACATATCTGTCCATTGTTGTTTTAATACTTGCGTGTCCTAAAAGCTGTTGCAGCACTTTAGGCTGTACGCCGCGCTCAATGGCGCGTGTAGCATAAGTATGTCGCAAGGCGTGCATACAAAAGCGTTTAATACCTGCTTCATCACACAATTTGTATAAGTGTGTGTCATAGGAACTGTTTTTTGCGGGTTCTCCTGTTCTCCAGTTGACAAAAACCAAATCTCGCATAACAAGGCATTTATTTTCGCCTGTCCTGCTGTCGATATACTCTAAAACCTGTGACAATGTTTCAGACTGTTTTCGTTGGTCTTTTTCATCATAGCAGCTTTTGAGAATGGAATATGCCTTATCTGTGAGAGGAATGGTACGATAACTTTTTTGCGTCTTAGGTGGTCCCGCACGCCAATATCCCTGGCTGTGTCGATACTCTAAACTTTTGTTTACTGTCAATGTCCGCTTTTTCCAATCAATAGCGTCCCAAGTCAGACCAATCAATTCAGCCGTTCTCAATCCTGTTTCCAGTAACAAGGCGTACTGCCTGTAATTATGAGAGCGTTCTGCTGCTTCCAAGAACTTCTCCTGTTCCTCAACGGTTAAGTATTTAATATCATCTACCGCACGAACGGGTTTTGTGTAGCGGACACCATTCATCGGGTGCTTTGCGATAATATCATTCATAACTGCTGATTTCAGCATGGTTCCCATTGTGATATAAGCCTGTCGAATGGTCGAGCCTGCGTAGGTAGTTTCCATTCGGTTCAGAACAGCTTTACAGTGCATGGGTTTTACATCAGCTATGCACATGGCACCTATTACGGGTTGGATATTCCATTTGTAACGCTCTTTATAATTTCTTATGGTATTCGGAGCAAGGTCACAAACGATATTCTCAATCCAGTAAGTAAACCACTTGTCTACCGTCATATCGGGAGAAGTGATGATAAGGTTATGCCGTTCCTCATATCTTGCGTCAGCAAGCCAGTTTTTCGCTTCCGGCAATGTTTCAAAATATTTCTCTTTGCGTTTGCCGTCTTTTGCGTAGTATCTTGCGGAGAATAAACCGTCCTTTCTTTGGTAAATGCCTTTGCCGCACTCTTTACCTTTAAGATTTTTTCCCATATATCGGACTCCTTTCGTATCTCAAAAGAGAGTCCAATGCAATCATATATTATAGCATAAAGACTCTGTTTTTTCAATCTCAATAACAAGAATTGTCGATTAGATATTCATATTGTCAGCTCACGCCGGATATATTCTTCAAATTCACGACGTTTGACTAATTTTCTTGTCCCCACATATAGTACAAATGGACAATTAGGTTGCTTTAGCATGGTGTCAATCTTGTTAATTCCAATATTGCTATATTCGGCAGCTTCTTTTATGGTCAATGTCAGTTTAAGATGTATCGGTACTCTTTGTTCGCTGCCAGTTGTAACTGCTCCTTTAGTGCCTATCGCACAAGGGGCGTTCATTTTTTCTTCATTCATAAGAACATTTCCCCTTTCAATGGTTGAAACAATTAAAAACATTAGTAAAGTGGGCTATCGTCAGACGGTCGATTAGCTTCTCAACCTCACGGGAATTGCACCCCTGCGCGGTTCTCGCGCAGCCCTACCCATTGCCTGCGACGCTTCTAACGCTCGGACTATGGCGATAAGGGAGTATCATTATGTATTTTGCGCTTCGTCGCCGACCGGCTGCTGTGCCTGTTTTCCGGCGTCGGTGTTGGTCGCTCGGCAATCCGGGGCGGGAAGTCCCGCCGGGGTCGCGTCATGGCGCACCCGCCGCATGGCTCGGCGCAAAAGGAACGTATCTGATTTGCCCTATGCTGCGCCGCCGTTTTCTTGCGTCGCTTTCTTTTTCAAGGTTCAAAATGGCTGTGCTGCCACATTAGAAGCAGAACGGAAAAGGGGGTTGTAAAGACATTCTACTTCGGATTGCGGTTATTCCTCTGTTCTGAAATTGAGGACAGCCATCATCAGTTTTGCTTGCAGCCGTTCACGAATATCATGGTCTACGCCAAAATAGACGTTCCCGCGCTCGTCGTACAGCTTCCGCATGGAGAGGCGGGCTATGTAGCCACTGAAATGCTGCAAGACCATTTTCATAGCGTCCGGGTGTAGTGCGTCAAAATATAGCTTTTGAAAACTGCATTTCTAAGTCAAATTATAACTATAACTCCAATAACTATCCAGTAATTAAATGCATTTTAAATAATCATATTATTGCTAAATAAAACCTCCTAATGACTTGACATCATTTGGAGGTTATTTTAAGCTTATTATAAAAACTAGAGAAAGGAAAGGGAAGAACCCCAAGCCGTGCAAAGCGAAGGTTCTTCCCTAAAAATAAGAGCGTAAGCTCTTACAACCTATTATTATGATAAGATTATTTTCACAACTATGCAAGTGTTTTAAACAAATTTCTTTTGAAAATGAGATAAATATTTTTGAAGAGTATATGAAAACGGTTAATTCAGAGGCTTTGGTATGTCCAGTCTGCGGATCTAAACACGATCTATCCCTATTTGCCTCTTATAAACGCCATCTTGTGACTTATGATAATAATGAAGTTCACGATAATATAATAACTATCAATAGATATATTTGCCCGTCATGTGGACATACTCATGCTATCCTACCTTCGGTAATTGTGCCCTACATGTCATTTAGCTTTAAATTTACTGTGTCTATTATTCATGATTATCTTGTACATAAATTTACCTCTGTAGAAGCTATGTGTGAACATTATTGTATAGCAATATCCACATTCTATCGAATTTTAAATAAGTTCAAAAAACATAAACAACTATGGCTTGGACTTCTACAAGACAAGCTTATTTCTAATCTAAGTTTTATACAGCGTGTTATAAATAGTACCTTTATTGAAATTGAAACCTTTATAACAAACTTTTTTAATAGAAACGGCTTATCCTTTTTTCAAGGAACATCATAATTAAGCTATAGCTATATACTTTTTATTTTATTTTATATATACCACTTAATACGATAATGGATATTATAATTTCCCCATGATAGCATTTTTATAGAGGTGATGTTGAAATGAATAACAAAGAAATGATTGAAATAGCTTCTATTAGACTAGCACTAATAGCTCCAGCTATAAATAATACTTATACTGAAAGCTCGAAAATTGCTTACTATAGACGTGTTGCTGCTACTCCTGTAAAATTACCTAACGGTAAGTCAGTTTTATATAGTCCTGGAACACTATCTAATTGGGAATCAGATTATAATAGGTTTGGTTTTGATGCCCTTCTACCGAAGACGCGTAGCGACATAGGGAAAACCAGAAAGTTAAATGATGTAGCTATAGAACAGATATATATGCTAAAAAATGCATTTCCTAAAATTAATGCTACTCTTATATATCATAAACTTATCGAAGATGGCTTTATCAATGAAAAAAATATATCATTATCTACAGTTCAAAGATTTATAAAAAATAATGATCTTAAATCTGCTAGATGCATAAATATGAAAGATAGAAAAGCCTTTGAAGAAGAGTTTGCAACTGGCATGTACCAAGGTGATACATGCTATGGCCCGTATATTACTGAAAATGGCATACGTAAAAGAACATATCTAATTATGCTAATTGATGATAAATCAAGACTTATCGTTGGCGGAAGATTCTTTTACAATGATAACTCTTATAATTTTCAAAAGGTACTTAAAGAAGCTATCGCTAGATATGGCATACCTAATAAACTTTACTTGGACAACGGTTCTCCTTATAAAAATGAGCAATTAAGTCTTATCTGTGGATCTCTTGGAATAGTAGAACTGCACACTATGGTAAGGGATGGAGCATCCAAAGGAAAAGTAGAAAGAAATTTTAGAACATTAAAAAGTAGATGGCTAAACACTCTAGATGTAGAATCTATATCCTCCTTAGCGGAGCTAAATGATGAGCTATTCGCATATATAAACAAGCATAATGTAACAGTACATTCAGCTACATCTCAACGTCCGATCGATAGATATAAAAGCGATTTAGCTCATGTTAAGGTAGCTACTGATAGTGAGTGGCTGGATAATTGCTTTATGAATCGCATACAACGAAGAGTTAATAATGACTCAACCATAAGCATTGATAAAATATCTTATGATGTACCTATGCAATTTATAGGACAGAAAGTTGAAGTAAGATATTTACCTGATGATATGGATAATGCATATGTATATTATGAAAATGCTAAATACAGCATTAGAAAAACAAATAAGATTGAAAATGGTAAAACCAAACGCAGGAATGCATTTACTATAGACTATTCAAAGGATGGTGTTAAAAATGTTTAAACAATTTTATGGTATGACAATGAATCCATTTGAAAAAGGCATAAAAGAAAAAGATGCCTATATGTCAAATGATCTAAAAGAGATGATATCAAGACTTGAGTATCTTAATGAAGCTAGGGGAATCGGCTTATTTACAGCTTCACCAGGTAGTGGAAAAACCTTTGCCTTAAGGTGCTTTGCTAAAAAAGTAAACCCTAATTTAACAAAGGTTATATATCTTTGCTTTACCACTGTAACTACTACTGAGTTCTATAGGCAATTTTGCATCTCCTTAGGAATTGAACCTTCTTCTCGTAAATCTGACATGTTTAAGAGCATAAAAGACTATATGGAAAGTATGAGTACAGATAAACGTGTGCATTATATATTAGTTTGGGATGAAGCACAATATCTAAATAATGATATTTTAAAGGATTTAAAGCTACTTATGAACTTCTCTATGGACTCAAAAGATTGCTTTTCCTTAGTTTTGATAGGACAACCTGTGTTAAATAATATCTTAGAAAAGCAGATACACGAGGCATTAAAACAAAGAATAATAATAAATTATAATTTTGAAGGATTTTCTGAAATTGAAGCTTTAGAATATATTAATTCTAGATTATCATTAGCAGGGGCTTCGCCAGAAATATTTGATAATAATGCTGTTTTGGCTGCATATAGAAGCTGTGCTGGCTCTATAAGACGCTTAAATATGATATTAACTAAGGCTTTAATAATAGGTGCGCAGCACGAAAAAAACGTAATCGATACTGATATAATAATGGCTGCCGCCAATGAAATATCACTGCATTAAAATCACAAGGAGCGCTAGCTCCTTTTTCTTTTAGGTGCAAAATGATTTTTCATTAAAAATAAAGTGATTTTGTAGAAATAATTTGACGTAAATTGTACTATAATTATAGAAATAAACTGACGTTTAAATTAGGAGAAATTTGACGTTTAACATCCGGGTCGCCCTTTGTCGCTGCCACAATGACAGGATAAGGAATAAGGGCTTTTTCCGGGTAGCCAGGTTCATTACCATTCGTCCCATTCATCAGCATTTTCCTCCAAGTATTTTCTCAACAGCTCAAAAGAGCTTGTCCGCCTGTACTGTATCGTGCTTCTCGACGTATTGAACAACTCCGCAATCTCGCTGTCATTCATTCCCTCAAAGTAGTACAGCAGTACAGCTTTGCGCTTTTCTTCCGGTAAAGTACGGATTGCTTCAAGAAGCAGCTTCGGCGTGATTTTCTTTCCGGCTTTTTCAAAGACGGTTTCGACAGTTTCCCGTTTGAAATATTCATCAAACGTATGAAGCTGCCGCGCTTCATCTAAGGTCAAGTCGGAAAAAGTAACTTCCTTTGCCTTATGCTTGCGAAGCTCTTTGTGAGCGTCGCAGGCTTCATTGTGCAGTACCGTATTACAATACTTCTGAAAAGAGCATTGCTTATAAAATTCCCTACGTTCAGGTTCCACATTCTCACCTCCTTTCTCGTTGAAAGTTGGTGGTGCTTCCCCCTTTTCGTCGGGCAATACTGCGTTTTGAAAAAACGCCGAACATTTCCGGAAATTTGTTCAAAAATTTTTTTGAACAAACAAAAAACGCCCGTCTGCAAGGCGCAGACAGACGCAAAGGAAATGTAAGTAGTATTCAGATGATTTGACAGTTCATACTCATAGGTAGACTTGCCCGGTGGTGGAGCTATGCTTTTTTTAATTGATGAAGCTCATGGGTATTATGGAATACCAAAGTAGACACAGCGGCAACCTCCTAAATGCCGCCGTGTCAGTTCGTGGTGTTCGGGTCGTCGAAAATGTGGGATAAGTAGACGAAAAAACGGCGGCTCTGAAAATCAAAGCCGCCGGAATAGAATAGGCGCGTGAAAATATGTCTGCTCCACGACGGCTTTTTTTCTTTTGCCGTCGTCCGGCAGATTAACTTCCCATTAAAATAAACCTTTCAATTTTTCAATATTTCCTGTCTGAATTGCTTCAATATTTTTAGCAATCTGTTCTTTAGACCAATTCCACCATTTGATTTCAAGCAAGGAAGCAATCGTTTCATCTGAAAAACGCTTTCTGATTGTTTTTGCAGGTACGCCTCCAACAATCGTATAAGGTGGAACATCTTTAGTAACAACTGCACGAGTGCCAATAATAGCACCATCTCCAATAGTGACACCGGACAGTATGACAGCTTCATAACCTATCCAAACGTCGCTTCCGATAATAATATCTCCTTTGTTATCCCATGCCTTTGTAACATTTTTAATATCTAATCCCCATTCTTCAAAAAAGATAGGAAAGGGATATGTAGACAATGAAGATAATGTATGGTTCGCACTTGTAAAAATAAACTTTGCGCCGCAAGCAATAGAACAAAATTTACCAATCACTAGCTTATCGTGATTGACTGGATAATGATACAAGACATTATTTTTTTCAAAATTGCAAGGGTCATTCACAAAATCGTTATACATTGAGAAATCCCCAACTAAGATATTCGGGTTAGAAACAACGTCCTTTAGGTAAACGGTTTCTTTATCGCCTGTACGGGGATAAATCTTTTTATTCGGTAATGACATATAGACACCTCTTTTCTTTTTGCTTTCACAAAGATATTTTATGTTTTGACATAGACATTTTCAATATACCGGACATTTCGGTAATGTTTTATATAAAGAAAAAGAGGTCGCATTTCTGCAACCTCCCAAAAGCTATTTTTGATAAATGATTTTACGAATGGCATAAACTGAAAGAAAATATTTGTCAGCAAGCTGCTCTATGGAAATACCACTTCTATATTCAGCAATAATGATTTTGTTTCTTTCTTGCAGTTCTTTTCGATAACCGGATAATTCTCCCCAGTGCTTCTGCTGCTCTTGAATAGCTGGAACGTAAATATATCCACCTTGAATGTACTCTTGCAGTTCCTTAACTAATCTTGTGGGAAGAAGTATCTTTGCATTGATATATTTCATGCAGGCTTCCTCCTTGAATTTAATAATCAAGTAGCAAAGCCAGCATATATTATAGCGACACTATTTTATTACTCCATGCAAACGTCGCTATTTACTGGCTTTGCATGGAGCCATACTTCATTTTGACCTTTTTTATCGGCACGCATAAGCTCACCTCTTTCAAACAATAAATGTACAAACAATAACATTATATCATTTCATCCGTAAAAACACAACTCCGCTGCCATAAATAATATGCTCTATTATAGTGCATAGTAGGAACTGTGTAAGCATATCCAACAGGAAAGAGGAACAGTAAAATGTAACTGGGTGAATGAATATGGCAAAAAGACCAGTGGAAAAATATGACTTCAAGGCTTTTGGAGAAGCGATAAAAGCAGCGCGGACAGGTAGAAAAGAGAGCCGCAAGAAAGTAAGCGACGAAATGTTTATTTCCCCTCGCTACCTTGCGAACATTGAGAACAACGGGCAGCACCCAAGTCTGCAAATCTTTTTTGAGCTTATGCTCCGTTATGATATATCCGTAGACCAGTTTCTTTTAGAGAAGCCGGACACAAAAAACACGCAGCGTCGACAGCTCGATACATTGCTTGATACTATGAGCGATAAAGGAATACGGATTGTAACCGCAACGGCGAAAGAAATTAAAGAAGTCGAAAAAGAGGACAAATGAGAATGTCCGGCAAAATTGAATATGGATTTTAGGAAGCGTTGTAATCTTTGCAGATTGCAGCGTTTTTCTTTTGTATAAGTTTGGCAAAATCGCTTTTTCTCCGTAGTGGGAAATAAGGGCATAAAAGATAAAAAACATTCTTAGCAAGCATAGGAAAAGAGTACCCTTTTCCGTATTTTCGCCCTCTGCGCTGCGGCGCGTCGGCTGAAAATTGCTTGTTGGGAAGTGTCCCAAACCCTCGGAATGGAAAGGAGCGTCAGAGCATGAACGGAAGAAAACGGACTATACAAGTCAAGTTCTATGTGACAAAGGAAGAAAAAGCGTTGATTGAGCAGAAAATGAAGCTCGTCCCCACCGGGAACATGGCGGCATACTTACGGAAAATCGCCATTGACGGGTGTATCATTCAAGTAGACCATAGCGACATAAAAGCTATGACAGCGGAATTACAGAAAATCGGAGTCAACATCAATCAGATTGCAAAGCGTGTCAATGCAACGGGCAGCGTTTACCAAGAGGACATAGAGGAAATAAAGGGGGTGCTTGCGGAGATATGGCGGTTACAAAGATTAAGCCTATTAAAAGCACGTTGAGCAAAGCCCTTGACTATATCCAAAACCCGGACAAGACAGACGGAAAAATGCTTGTGTCCTCCTTTGGCTGCTCGGCAGAAACGGCAGATATTGAGTTCGGCTTTACCCTCGCCCAAGCCATAGACAAGGGGAACAATCTCGCCCACCATTTGATACAGTCCTTTGAGCCGGGAGAGGTAGACTATGAGAAAGCCCATGCAATCGGAAAGCAGCTTGCCGACGCGGTAACAAAGGGGCAATATGAATATGTCCTCACTACTCACATAGATAGAGGTCACGTTCATAATCATGTGATTTTCTGTGCTGTCAATTTCGTAGACCACCACAAGTACAATTCTAACAGACGCAGCTACTACGGCATACGGAACATGAGCGACAGGCTGTGCCGGGAACATGGCTTGTCTGTTATCGCTCCGAACAGGGGCAGCAAGGGAAAAAGCTATGCGGAGTACCAGGCAGAGAAAACGGGTACCAGTTGGAAAAGCAAACTGAAAATCGCTGTTGATGCACTCATTCCCCAAGTGTCAAGTTTTGAGGAACTACTACAACGGCTGCAAGCTGCGGGCTATGAGATAAAACCGGGGAAATATGTATCGTGCCGCGCTCCGGGGCAGGAACGGTTTACCCGCCTTAAAACCCTCGGCGCAGACTATACAGAGGAAACCATAAGGGAACGGATAAGCGGCAAACGCGCCCGCGCTGCGAAAGCTCCCCGCGCAGATCGCTGCGGCGTTAGTCTGCTCATTGATATTCAGAACAGTATCAAGGCGCAGGAAAGCCGGGGCTATGAGCAATGGGCAAAAATCCACAATCTGAAGCAGGCAGCAAAAACCATGAATTTCTTGACGGAACATAAAATTGAGCAGTACGCGGAGCTAACCGCAAAAATCGCGGAAGTTGCCGCAGCAAGCGAACAGGCAGCGGACAGCTTGAAAGAGGTTGAAAAGCGGCTTACCGATATGACGCTGCTTATCAAGAATATCAATACCTATCAAAAGACCAAGCCCGTCTATGCTGCATACCGAAAGGCAAAGGATAAGGAGAAATACCGGACAGCCCATGAGAGCGATATTATTCTCTATGAAGCAGCGGCAAAGGCAATTAAGGCGGCGGGGATAACCAAGCTACCAAGCCTTGCCGCCCTGCAAGCAGAGTACGCAGCACTTCAAGAGCAGAAAGAAGCCCTGTATGCCGACTATGGGAAGCTGAAAAAGCAGGTCAAGGAATATGACGTTATCAAGAAGAATATCGACAGTATTTTGAAAGTGGAACGTCAGCCTGAACGGGAAAAAGAAGCAGAGCGCGGATAAATGAGCGCAAAAAAAGAACGGACGCGGCAGCCGATATGTTGGCCACCGCGCCCGTTTTCTCATAGGTGCAGCTTTTGAAATGTTACGCAGTAGAACCGCAATTTTAGGGGTAAAGGTATCAATCCTTTACCTCTTTGTTTTTGTGTCCGAAAAGCCCTGCAATCAAAGGCTTTTTTCGCCCCTACTGCGTAACAATAGTACGCTTTTTTCTCATGCGCTCGGCTGCCTGTCTGCGGGTAATTCGCTTTCGACAGTCCGGGCAGTATTTGACGCTGTTAGAGGTGGACGCAAAGAACGCGCCGCACACGGTACATTTCTTCCTGTCCTCGGTCTGATAGAGTTCCGCATAGAGCAGCTTATCAAGGGGAAGTACGGCAATCCGAAACCACTTGCAGAGCAGCGAATAGGAAATGAGCTGCGGGCATACGCAAGTGTCCCCGTCGTCCAGTAAAATACAGTTGCCATTTTCGCAGTTGCAGCACTCTTTTTTTACAAGAGCGTTTACCCGGCGGCTTTGGGGCGGCGACAGCCGCTTAATCCCGGTCATACTTCATCAGCAGGATAAACGGCAAGCTCCCTGTATTCGGCTTCGGTCAGCGCGCCTACTTTGGAAAGGGTGCACTTTGCAAGCTCCCGTAATCCCGCGTCCATGTAAGGTAGCGCAGCGGTCATGTTCTCAATAAGCTGCGCCTTGCTTCCCTCATGGTAAATGCTCAAAAGGTTTGTTTCCTCAACAGTAAATCTATTCATGCTCATACCTCCAAATGGTGATTTTTTCTTTTTACCGCTGCCTTTTTCGGGGCGGCTGTTTTCTTGTCTGCGGTAAGCTGCGCCCGGACAGAGGGGCGCGCTTTTCGGATATTCCGGCTTCTGTCCTCGCTTTTGTCTAAAAATGCAAAAGTGCCATGTCTGCCCTCAATCTTAGAAAAAGAAAGTGTTTTGTATGGCAGCATAGCAAACAGACGGTCGGTGTCCTTTGTAGAAGCTAACTGCATAAAATAAGGCGAAAGCTCCACCATGAAATGTGTTTTGTTGGGGCTGTTAGGGCTGTCCTGCCGCTTCATTTCCGCTACAATACGCTGTGCTTCGGCTTCAATCCGGCTGTCATGCAATGCGGCAATATGCGCCTTGAAATCCCCCGGCTTTAAGCGGTCATAGCTGCGCTTTTCCTCCCGCATGAGAAAATGCAATGCTTCCGGGTCATTAGGCTGCGCTTCAAAGTGTTCAAACTTCCCAAGCTGCGGGTCGGGATTGCCGTCAAGATACTGTCCGGCGGGCTGCACCCGTTCTCCATGCTCATAGAGCAGCGTGTAATTATCTGCGGGTAATGCCTGTTCCTTAACGTGCCGGAAATGCTGCGGATAGTCAAGCTCATAGAGATTGCCTTTGATTTTTCCGTTTACAATCCCGGTCAGCTCCACCGCATAGGCAAGGACTTTATCGCGCGTCTGTTCCCCGTAAAACCGCCATGTGTTATGCTGTCTTGTGCCTTTTAGAAAAACGTCGCGCTCCCGGAAGCAGCTCGTCCCGGACGGGCGGGAAAACCATAAAAGCCGCCTGTCCTCGGCTGTGGGGCTTGCCGCCGCTTTCTGTAAAATGTTTCTATCAAGGTCAAAATCATTCTGATAAAAAGCGGTATTTTGTTTCATAATCGCTTCAAGGGAAGCGATAACGTCCACATCTTCAAACTTATTCATAGGTCAGCTCCTTTCCAAGTCCTGCGATTTTTGCTTCGTGGGTTTCTTCTTTCCCGCCCGTTCCTTATCCGCTTTGAGCTGCGCCCGGATAGAGGGCTTTTCCTTCGCTGCGGCTTTCTTGCCCCTGCCGTTTTCCCGGTCTGTCTTGATAGCTTCCGCAAGGTCAACAAGGGAGATAACCTCGCCCGCTTTTGCTTTCTGCTCCAGAGCGTCCACGGTCGGCGTCTGCGGCGTGTTGTTGATGATACCGTCAAAGTTATTGTCGTTCTGCTCGATAGTGTCCTCGATATGTTTTAACGGGTTAGCTTTGTCCGGCTGTTCGGCGGCAACGGCAAACGCCCGCGTACCGTTTCCCATAATCAGATATTTCCCGTCGTCGGATTGATGATGAAGTCCATACCCGGCTTCTTTCATTTGTTCAACGCTCATATCCGATACATAAAAACTGCCGCGCGGCGTTCTAATCTGTTCCCCGGTCAAATGCTCGTCGGGGATAAGCTGTGGCTGTTTCTCCTGTAAAAACTCCGGCACGTTCTGAAAACCAATACTGTCTACATAGTGGGCGGTGTTCCCGCCATTCTGATGAAGCACCACAATATCGGAAATGGAAAGGCTGTGTCCCTTAAAATCTTTCGGGTGGTCGATATTGAATTTTTCCCAAATGCTGTTAAGGGTAATGTCTGCCGTAAGGGGCGCGGTGTAGATAAGCTCATAATTCGCCCGGTCTACGGTGTGTCCCGCCGCCTGCAGGCGGTCGTAAGGCTCAAAGTGCAAGTTCCTTGTGGTGTCGCCGCGGGCTAACTGATAAATCCCGTAGCTGTCCTCTTTGCCATAGAGTAAAAGAGCTTCCTTTGTCGGTGCAAATAATATAATAAGAATGTAGGAAAAATACAAAATAAAAATGTATAAAAACCTACATTCTTATTTTGTATTTTGGACATAATTGCTATACTTCTACATGGAGGTATAACAACTATGATTAACAACTTACAAGGAGAGCTATTTCTAATGAATAGCATAGGAATTAAACCAAATTACGCCCAACTGGCAAAAAAATATGGTATGGATTGGAGGACTGTAAAAAAGTATGATCAAGGCTACAAAGGGAAACCAAAAACGAGAATTAAGAAAAGCAAGCTTGACCCATATCGTGTAGAAATTACTGATAAGTTAGCAATTCGTAGGATTACAATGAAAGGTGTTTATGAATTTATGGTGGATAAACATGGGATTAATACTATAGGTACCTATTCAAATTTCATCACTTATATCAAGAAAAACAAGTTACTACCTAAACAAAGTAATACTGGCCATCCACGTTATGAAACAAAAATTGGAAAACAAGGGCAAGTTGACTGGAAGGAGGATATAACACTTACTTCAAGATCTGGGGAAAAATACACTATAAATATTTTGCATGTAACACTTAGTTTTTCAAGATATAGCTACTTAGGACTATCCATTCAAAAAAAAACAGATGATGTTTTTAGATGTCTTATTAATTCCTTTGAAGCCTTTGGAGGAATACCAGAAGAGCTTTTGTTTGATAACATGTCCACTGTTGCAAATGTACATGGAGTAAAGAAAAAGATTACTGAAACAATGGGTAAGTTTGCAAAAGATTTTGGATTTAATGTCAGATTGTGTGGGGCAAGAAAGCCTGAAACAAAAGGGACTGTTGAAGCAAAAAATAAGGTAATTGACTGGATTCGGGCATATGATGGTGAATTTGATACATTAGATAATTTATTAGAGAAACTAAAGGAAATTAATTTAAAAATGAATATAAATATTAATACGGAAACAGGCATGTCGCCAACCGCTCTGTTTTATAAGGAAAAGGAATATCTGCATTCTTTACCAAAAGCTTCAATTATTGATACCTATCTATCACCAAATAAATATAAAGTTTCAAATGAAGCACTAATTAGATTTGGAGAGAGCAAATATTCCGTACATCCTAAGCTTATTAATGAGGAAGTTAGCGTTGATATCCTCGACAATAAACTATATATCTATTATAAAGGAAAACTTGTAACATTTCACTCAATTAATAAAAATCCAATTAATTATGTTCCAGAACATTACACGATACTTATGAAAGGGAAGGTTAAGGCTGCAGATTTAGAGGCTGTAGCTAATGAAAATTTAAAACTTATGGATAGATTATTAGAATCAAGAAAAATAGATATTTCAAATATAGAGGCTACAAAGTCACCCGAAGCATTATTAGCATATATGAATGGGAGCCCCTATGGTAACTGGATTATAGGGCAGTATGCCCATATGTCAAAAGAAAATCGAAGCACCTTTATTAAAGGAATGAATTTAGTACTTCCTTATGTAAAGAATAAAGAAATCTTCATGTCTAATTTAAAATTTTCAGTTAAAAACAATTGGTGTAAGCAATTAGATTATGATTGCTGGATAAATGATTTTATGGCAGTATGCGATGCAGAATGCATTCTAACAGATGAAGGATATAAAATAATTCATAATAAATATGAAAAAGAAATACAGGAGTTTACCTTAGGGCAGGCTCCAGGGATCGTGAGGATGAATTGCTAAATGAACAACTACAATACCCTTATTAATAACCTGGACACACTTGAATTAGTGCGAATTAGAGAGAACATTGATAGATACATAGATATGATGACAGACGGTAGCAAAACACCTGTTGATGCCTTATATGAATTAAGCCAATTAGAAATAAATTTCAAGAAGGATGCTGTAATAAAAGGGAATGTAAAAGTTGCTAATTTTCCGTTTTTAAAAGAAATTGATCAGTTTGACTTTGGATTTCAACCCTCAATAGATAAGGGAAAAATCATGGATTTTATAACACTTAGATTTTTAGAAAAGACGGAAAATATAATATTTTGTGGAAGTCCAGGAGTTGGGAAAACAAATTTAGCTGTATCAATAGGTATTGAAGCGGCTAAGCAACGTAATTGTGTGTATTTTATCACATTCCAGGAACTTATATCACAACTAAAAAAAGCAAGTGAAGAAAACAGGTTAGAAAGAAGAATAAAGTGGTTTTGCCGTTATAAACTTCTTATAATAGATGAACTGGGATATCAAAAGATGAATAATGAGTCTGCCAACTTATTCTTTAATCTTATAGCCAAAAGGTACGAGAAATCTTCTACAATAATAACAACTAATTCTCCCTTTTCAAAATGGGGTGATATTTTTCAGGAGCCAGTATTAACAAATGCTCTTTTGGATAGATTACTGCATCATTGCTCAGTTATCAATATAAATGGTCCATCATATCGCCTTAAAGATCAACTTCAATCAATCACTGCTGAGGAGGGGTAAAAGTACTAAATAAAAATGTAGGTTTTCCTACCATATTATTTTTGAAAAAACCTACATTTTTATATTGACATTTGCAGTCGGCTCACTTTCCCGTAGCTGCTGCTTCATGGCGTTGTATTCATGCAGGGCTTCCCAAGTTTCCTTTTCTACACCGAACAAGCCGTCTTTTTCTGCGTGTTCCTGTAAATCGGTCAGACTGGTAACGGCTCCCTCGGTGCCGTCCTCATAGATACGGAAAACCTCGATACCGTCCTGTGTAAACAAACGCTCGGCGGCTTCCTGTTTCAGCGGAAACATACCGTCCCAAGAATAGCCGTAGTCCTGCATTTCTTTTATGCTGATAGTGGCGTCGGGTACGGGGATTTCCGGCTGCTCCTGCGGTGGTGCGTCTTGCCCGATTTCCTGTACCTCGGAAGTCTGCGCCTGTTCCTGTGCCTTTTGCAGCTCTGCGATATGTTCATCAATGCTGTTGATAATTTCCGCTGCGGTGCTGCGGATTGTTTCAAGAGAGCTTTTCAGTTCGGCAAGCTCCCGTCCGGCACTCCACCCGGCAACGTACCCAAAGGAATAGTCAGAAGTATCAAGCCCGTAATGCTGGCACACGGTATAGGCGATACTTTCTGCCTGTACCTCGCGGGTGCGGCGGTCGGGTCTGTTCTCCAAGTCCTCCAAAGGGGCGTTAAGGTCAATGTCATGGATCTTCGCATGGGCGATTTCATGGATAAGGGTTTTTAATGTTTGCAGCTCGCTCATGCCCTCATCAAGGGCAATACGCTTGTCCTCCAAATGGTAGTACCCGTGTGCGCCGCCCTCGATTTTCTCAAAAGCAACGGGAACAGGGGAAGTCTTTTCAAGGGCAGCAAAAACGTCCTTGTAATGCTCCACATCTCCGGTCAGCATATTTACGGCAATGTCGGGGATTTCCTTGCCCTCGGTCTGCGATACATCAAAGACAGATACCACCTTAAAGGCGGGGATTGTGATTTCCTTTTCTTCGGTTACGGGCTTTCCGTCCTTACCGATAATGACTTTCTGTGTCTGCGGGTCGATTTTCTCCATTTCTTTTTTAATCTTAAAGGGCGACGGTGCAAGGATTTTGATACCCTTTTGTCCTTTCATCACATTTCGCCCAAAGTTATTTTTCCATGCGTTAAATCCGGCGATAAGAGAAGCGTCGGGCTTCTGCATGGTGATCAGCAGCGTATTGTTAAAGCTGTAATTATGAAACTTTGACATAACGCGCAGATATTCCTTGTAACGCTCGCTGTCGAACAGCTCCGTAATACCCTGCTCCAAGCGGTCAGTTATTTCTTTGAGCTTTTCGGCGGGTTTCTCGGACGTTAAGACAATGGGGATAACTGGGCGTGGCTCCTGCGGCGTTGCTTCGGGAACAGCCGCCTGTACTGCCGGGGTTGCGTCCAGTTCGACGGTCGGCTGTGGGTAGCTCATAATGCGATAGTCCTCCGGCACATCGCGCCCCTCAAAGTGTTTCTCCCATGCGTCGCCGCTTTCCACAAGGTAGCCGTATTCCGTAAAGCTGCCTTTTTCCTGTGCGGCGGCGTTTCGTCCAAAGGCGATAAGGTCAATGCTGTTTTTCCATTCAGCGGGCATTTGCACCATGCCGGATTTGTTAAGGTAATAATCGCCCAATTCGCGGGGATTATGTACTTCGGGGATATGCACGAAAAAGTCCGGGTTATAGGTTAGGTCGATTATCTGCCCGATATTCTCAAAACCGTTCTTTCGCTGTGTGGCGGCGTTCAGCGCGGCAATTCCGGAAACGTCAAGGGTTTCCAGTCTTGCCGCAAGGAAATTCAGCTCGTCCACCTGTGCCGCGCATACCATGTCATACGGCAGGGCAATGTGTCTGTCCTCCCGGTCAGAGTAGCCGTGAATGAAAAATTCCTGCGGGTTGTCTGCGGTAATGCCGACGCTTTGCATGGCTTCGTGAAGCTGCTCTTTGGTGGCGGGCATGGAAAGCCAGTAGCCACCCGGTTCTCCCGTTTCAAAACGGGTGTGGCTGTCAATCAGGATTGCAAACTGTTCCGTTTCCTGTCCCGGTTCGGTTCTCGGTGCAGCGGCGGGAATGTCGGCGGCGGGCTGCTTGATTTCCTCGCCCTCTACGGTGTAGCCCGGTAAGAGCTGCCCGTTTACCTTGAACGGCTCCGCATACTCCGGCGGGATAGGCGGGGATATTTCTGTAAAGAGCTTTTCATACGCCTTGATACGCCCATTCAGATATTTTTCCATAGCTGCCCGGTCAGCAAATACCTTTCTGTCCTGTCCGGCGATTTTTTTCTGCCCGTACCCGTGGGGGCTGTTGGTGTAGACGTTCCAAGACAGCGTATAGGAATACGGGATAGACTTCTGTGCTGCCTTGTCGTAACGGGTATTTTCGTAAACATGGTAGCTCATTTTATATACCCGGTTGCTGATAGTGTGGCGGTCGTTGTCCTCGTCCTGCCACTTGTTCGCGGTGTGCTTCACTTCGGGTATTCTCGCATACTCAATCGCCTTGTCAAATAGCAGGGTCTTAGCTGCCTGTTCCTCCCATGCGGAAGCCTGTACTTTTAGATTTTCAAATACAGTCTGCTCCGCAGCCGCGCTTTCCTCTCGCAGCTTCATAAGCTCGGCAAGGGGTAAGGCGGTCAGCGGGGAAATATCCGCGTCTTTCGTTTCAAAATAGATACCGCGCTCAATCTTCATTTTGTCGGCGGCGTCCAGTCTGTTGCGGTCATATGAGGAATAACCTGTTTTCCATTCGTCCATTTGCTCGCTCCTTTCTTTTTCAATCATGCGGTGCATAAGCTCGTAGTCCTCAATGCTCATGCTCCCGTCAAATACATAAGGGTCAAAATCTTCCCCGTCCCGGTAGGGCTTTTCGGAAAAGGGAAGCCCCGCTGCATGGGCGGCGGCTCTTGCTTCTTTGATAACCTCCGGGGGAAGTCTGTCGTCATGCGCCCCGATAAAACCGTCAAGGTCATTCATGCTGTTTTCATAGTGATAGCGCACTCCGGCGGTCAGCTCGTCAAGGCTCATATCCTCGCCTAAATGCCCGCAGTAGTAGCCGTTTAGGATTACAGCGGCGGGGTCAGCCGCTTTGATTTCCTCTAACCGGCTCCTGTCAAACGGTTCTAAAGTGCCGTCCACTTCAAGATGAAACAGCTCGGCGTTCCATGAACGCCCCTCTTTCCAAAACGCCACCCATGCGATACCGTCCCTAAGTTCCTCTTGATAGTCCTTTACGCTGTCGCGCAAACTTGCCATGTGTAAAACCTCCTTTCGCGTATGGCAGCGCGGACGCTGCGTTTGTGGTTGCATAGTCCTACTACGGTGCGCCCGTATTTTTGCCAAAGATTTTTGAGGATTTTTAGAGGGTTTGGGAAACTTCCCAACAAGCAAAATCCCCGCCAAGCTCGGTTAGAGTGGCAGGGATTTTACGGAAGTGGGTACCCGCTTCCTATGCTTGCTATTCCAGTTCTTTGTCCTTTGAAATGGTTACTTTGTAATTCACATACTTACCGCCCGTATCAGCTAAAAGCACCGTTCCGTCGTAGGTTTTGCCCGTTTTTACGGAATACAGCTTTTTGACTTTTGCCTTGCCGGATTTCAAGAGTGCAGCGGCAATCTTCGGGGTAAAGACAGTTTTTCGTTCCTCAAAGAAGCGGTCATTTTTCCACATGGTAAAGCTGCACTCTTTGTTGGAACAGTAGTAGTTTTTCTTTCCCTCATAGACCGGGGACTTGCAGCGGGGACACTTCCCAAGCTCTGTTTTTTCTGTCTTGAAAAGCTCTTGTTTCTCACCCAACACGGAAGCATAGGTTTTTACAAGCTCCTGCGTCATTGCTTCGATACCCTGCATGAAAGCGGCAGGGTCAGCGTTACCCTTTGCAATCTGCGTCAGATTGTTTTCCCATGCAGCCGTAAGCTGCGGAGAAGTTAAGCTGTCCGGCAGGACGCAGACAAGGCTTGTGCCGTCTTTGGTGGGAAGCAGCTGCTTGCCCTTGCGCTCCACAAAGCCGCCTTTCACTAATTTTTCAATGACGGCGGCGCGGGTGGCAGGCGTACCAAGCCCCCGGCGTTCTGCGTCCGGGTCGGTGTCCTCATTCCCGGCGCGTTCCATAGCCGACAAAAGGCTTGCTTCATTGTGGGGCTTCGGGGGCGTGGTGTCATGCTCCGTAATCGCTGCGGCAGGGTTTTCAAAGGTCTGCCCCTCGGTAAAATCGGGAACATCTAAGACAAGTTCGTTTTCGTCGTCGCTGTCCGGCTTTTTTTTGAGGGTCGCCCGAAAGCGGCGGTCAATGTCTTTCCACCCGGCAGCGATTACCGTCCTGCCCCTTGCCGTAAAGTCATGGTCGGCGCAGGAGAAAACCGCCGTTACCGCTTCGTAAACGTGCGGCTCTGCGGTCGCCATAAGCAGCCGCGCCCCGGTAAGGGTAAGGATATTTCTTTCACTTTCCGGCAGCGCTGCAAGGTCAGCTTTTGCAAGCTCCATAGTGGGGATAATGGCGTGGTGGTCTGATACTTTTTTGCTGTTCAGAATGCGGGAAACTTCCGGCGTAAAGGAGACGCCCGCCATAAAAGGCAGCTTGCCGCAAAGCAGCGATACGATACCCGCCGCTGTGTCGCCCATGTCGTCGGTCAGATAGTTGCTGTCCGTTCTCGGATAGGTCAAGAGCTTCTTTTCGTAAAGGGTCTGTGCAAGGTCAAGGGTCTGCTTCGCTGTGTACCCGTAGATACGGTTTGCTTCCCGCTGTAAACTGGTAAGGTCAAAGAGCTTCGGTGGGGCAATGGTTTTCTTTTCACGGGTCAAGGAAGTGCAGACAGCCGCCGACGCTTCGCAGGCCGCTTTCAGTTTGCCCGCTTCATCAGCGGCGCAGATCTTCGCGCTTGCCGCTTCTGCGCCGGGGAGCATAAGGCGCACATGGTAGTAGGTTTCTTTCTTGAAGCTTGTAATGGCAGCGTCCCGGTCTACAAGCATTTTTAGGGTCGGGGTCTGGACGCGCCCCACATTCAAGGTCTTTCCATACAGGCAGGAGAAAAGACGGGTTGCGTTAATGCCGATAAGCCAGTCAGCCTTTGCCCTGCATAAAGCAGAATGATAGAGGGCGTCATATCCGCGCCCGTCCTTCAGATGTTCAAAGCCGCTTCGGATTGCACCCGTTTCCATTGAGGAAATCCAAAGACGGGTAAAGGGCTTCTTGCAGCCCGCCATTTCATAGACAAAGCGGAAAATCAACTCGCCCTCGCGTCCTGCGTCGCAGGCGTTCACGACTTCCGAAATGTCGGCGCGGTGCATGAGGTCTTTTAAGATGTTGAATTGCTTTCCTTTATCGGCAGCTACGGTGTACTGCCATTCCTGCGGCAGAATGGGTAAGCTATCATAGCTCCACTTTTTATACTGCTCCCCGTAGGCGGCAGCTTCGGAAAGCTGTACCAAATGCCCGATACACCAAGAGATTACATAACCGTTCCTCTCAATATATCCGTCCTTTTTTCCCGTAACGCCGAGGGCGGCGGCAACCGCCGCCCCGACGCTGGGTTTCTCACAAATCACTAACTTCATTCTTCCTCGTCCTCCTGTTCGGGGTCTGCGCTGTCGGCTTCGTCCTCCGGCTCGTCCTCGTCGTATTCGTCAAAATCGAACTCGTCAAGGTCGGTGCTGCCTTTTACGTTCTGTTTTGATTTCATAACCTTAAAGTAGTAGAGGGCTGCGCCGCCGCCAAGAAGTCCCACAACAAGCAAAATCAAAAGCCCGCCCATGCTGTTTTTCGGTTTCTCCGGCTCTGTGGGAGCTTCCGGCTCGGCTTCCTTGCCTGTGCAGTTATTCATGGTTACAGAGCAGACAGGACAGGTTGTGTTGACTTCGCCCGTTTTGCATTTCTCGGTACAGTTGCAGACAGCAGGGGGCGGGGTGGTCTGCCCGTCCTCAATGATTGCCATAAGGTCGGTTTCGTCTACTTGATTTAAGAAGTGGACGGAATTTTCGCCCTCGGCTGCGCGGTCAACGATGATGTAAAAATAGTTGCCGCCTTTGCTTTTCACGACGATAAACTGCTTGTCCTCGGCAGCGTCCCCGTCGATGTCGTCCACAAGGGTCATATTGCCCTCCGGGGTTAAGGGCTGCGGCTCGGTTTCCACGATTACGCCGCTGTCGTCGGTTTCCTCCGTCGGCGTCTGTGCATAGGCTGTAACGGAAAAGCCGCCCACAAGGACAAGGGCGGCGCAAAGTGCGGTAAGGCTTGCAAGGATTTTATTCTTCATTCTCGGTTTCCTCCTGTTCCTCATAGTCTGCGGGGATAGGGGCAATGCCCGGAATACCGCCGCCCGCAAGCATGGCGGTAAGCTCCTGCGGGGTCAGACGCATGGAGCGCACGAGCTGAACGATTTGCAGATTTTCCGCTTCGGTTTTCTGTGCTTCCAGTCCGCGCAGCTTGTTCTGATACTCCGTGATTTTCTCACGGGTCTTTTGGATTTCCTTTTCAATTCTTTCGATTTTACTCATAGCCATAATGATTTTTCTCCTTTCGATTTTCAAATGTGTTGTTGTATGTCAGTTCCAGTTCATCAGCCCGTACCCTTTGATACAGGCATAGTCAAGGGGATAGCTCTTAATCTTGCAGGCGTCACCGGAATTGCCCTCCACGGTATAAACGCGGTTTGCGTCCCTGCCGATAACAAGCCCTACATGGTCTGCGCTTCCGTCTAAGTCCCAGTCAAAAAAGATAGCGTCACCGGGGGCAATGTTTTCATAGCCCCGCGCTCCCCATTGTCCATGAGAGGTAAACCACGGAATACCCTGCGACTGGCAGGCGGCAAAACGCGGCTCGGAAAGTCCCATTTGCCCGTAGCACCAGGACACAAAACAGGCGCACCATTCCACGCGGGAGTTGAAGCCGTACCAGCTCCAATACGGATAGCCGCCCACATTTCCGACTTGCTGCTTTGCAAGGTCAACGATAGCGGTATTACCGGGGCGCGTTCCGTTCACAAAATCCACGCCGCTTAAATCCTCGGACGCGGAAGTATCGGAAGAACCGCCGCCAAAGATAAGGGGCTTGTTTCCGCTTGTCTGTAAGTACACCCGGTACATTTCAAGCTGTTCCGGGGTCAGATTGTTTTCTGCAATCGTGGATAACGGGGTGTTCGTCAGCTTGACGTTTAAGATGTAATACTCATAAGGCACTTGTACCGTGTAGGTGTCCGTATGCTCGTTGCCGTCCTCGTCTGTCCATGTGTCGGTGCGTTCTTCCTCCCGGTAGCGTATTTCCACTTCCTCGGTCAGCGTCAGCTTGTATTGCTGATTGAAAATCCGCTGTAATTCGCTTTGTACCTCGGCGCGGGTGTAGCTTTGATATTTTGCAGTCAGATAGGACGCTAATTCGTGTGGATTGTGTCCGATATTTGCAAGGTCATAGCGGTACTCGTCATAGCCCGGATTGTCGCGCTCGATATTGTCAATCCTGCTTTGCAGCTCGTTTTCCAATCCGGCGTAGCTGTTTTCCACTTCCACAAGGTCGCTGTCCTCGGACGTATAGGACGTTCCAAGCACGCCGTTTAACATGCCGGAAAACATTGCCCCACAAGAGGACAGCCCGGACATAACCATGATAAAGAGCAGCAGCACCCCGACAGCGATTGCCACACCCGCCGGGTGCCTTGCCACAAATGCTGCGGTCTGCTTTGTTTTCTCGGCGGCTTTGGCTGCCGCCTTGCGGGTGCGTTCTGCCGCGCCCTTGATACCCTTTGCAGTATTGCGGGCTTCCTTTGCATACTGCCGTTTGATTTGCTGCTTCTGCCAAAAGCGGGAAATAGGGTTAGAGGTAAGCTGCGGATTGTCGTGCAGCGTTTTGTGATACTGAAAATCCACATTTGCCCGAAAAGCCGCTTTTTCTGCCTTTGCCGCTTCCCGGTAGGGTTTCAGCTTATGGCTGCGGTAGCCCTGCTTGATTTTCCGCGCCCCGTACTTCAATCCCCGTTCTGCGGCTTCCTCGCTCTTGTGTGCGCCCTCCACGCCGGAATTATCCTTTTCGACAGAATGGATTTTGTTATGTACCAAAATCCCGGCTTCCTGTGTGGGGCGGGATAGCGGGTTGTGCTTCTCCTTAAATCCAGGCGGCTTGTCCTTTTCCTCAAAGTGCAGGAGGGTCTTGCCTTTCCCGGTGGTTTCGTCAAAGGTGCGCTCTTTTACCAGTTTCTTTTCTTTGGGGATAGCTGCCTTTGCCTTATCCAAGCGTTCGGCGGCTTTATCGGATTTCTTGATATACTTTTCAAGCTCCGGGGCAGCGCGTTCCTCGTCGGTAAATTGCAGCTGGGAAGATTTCGTCCCGGCGGTAGCTTCTGCCTGTGCCTTTCGTACCGCTTTTTTAGACGCTTTGCGAGTATGGGCGGCTTCGATATGCTCCATGACGCGTTCCGTTTTGCCTGTGTCCGCTTTGGGGGCAGCTCCCGGCACATGGGGCAAGGGAGAAGTCGGGGAAGCTGCACCTTGTAGCTGCGCTGCGTCCTGTGCTGCCTGTTGCTCCGGCGTTTTCTGTAACTCTGCGTCCTGTGTCCGTTTGCTGATACGTTCTGTTTCGCCCGTCGTTTGATTTTCTGTGATAGCTCCGTCGCGGGTCATTTTCTGCGTGATTTTATCACGGGGCTTTAATGGGTCTTTCAAGTGTTACCACCTCCAATCCGCGCCCCTGCAAGGGCACAATACTCGGCGTTCAGTTCAATGCCGATATAGCGGCGGTCAAGGCTTTTCGCTGCAAGCCCGGTGGTGCCGCTTCCAAAAAACGGGTCAAGGACAACGCCGCCTGCCGGACAGCCCGCCAGTATGCACGTTTCCGCGAGCTTCGGGGGATAGGCGGCAAAATGCCCACCCTTATACGGTACGGTATTGATAAGCCAAACGTCCCGCTTGTTCCTTGTGGTCGGCATAAGGGCGTCGTCATAATAGCCGCCGCTGCGGGTCTTATTGATACCCTGTACCTTGCCCTGTCCCGGTACTTCCTCGGCGTATTTGTGCCCTGCGCCGCGCCCCTGTCGGTACCGCGCAGCCGTTCCCGGCGCAATCGGCTCTGCAATGGCGGCAGCGTCATAGTAATATTTCTTTGATTTCGTCAGTAAAAAGATATGCTCATAGCAGCGGCTCGGTCGGTCGCGGCAGCTCTCCGGCATAGGATTTTCTTTCAGCCAGATAATATCGCTGCGTAAATACCACCCGTCAGAGCGCAGGGCAAAAGCTAAAAGCCACGGAATACCGATTAAGTCCTTTTGCTTGCAGCCCGCTTTCATGCCTGTGCCGCAGTAGGTATCTGCGATATTCAGCCAAAACGTCCCGTCGTCTTTAAGTACCCGGTGCAGTTCCCGGAATACTTCTACAAGCCTGTCAATGTACTGCTCCGGCGTGTCCTCCCGTCCAATCTGTGCGTCAAGCCCGTAGTCCCTAAGCCCATAGTAGGGTGGGCTTGTGACGCAGCAGTTCACGCTTTCGCTCGGCAGCTCCCGCAGGGCATAGAGGGCTTCACGGTTGATGATTACGTCCGTTTTCATGGCTTGCTCACTTCCTCCGGCTTTGTCGTAAGCAGACGGTAAAGCTCGGTGTCCGTCGGGAAGCGGTCAATGAACGGCAGCACCACATTCCCGTAAAAGATAAGCCCCTCGCCCGCTTCGGTATGGGTCACATACTTCATCTGCTGCGGGGAGATATTGAGCTGCTTTGCAAGGATAGCCCGGTCGCCCTGTGCCTGATTGAGCATGAGGACAAAATCGGAATTTTCAAAGATATTCTCGACTTCGCGGCTTGATAAAAGGTCTTTGACGTTCTGTGTGATTGCCGTCGGTATGCCGCCCCATTTACGAAAACGCTTCCAAATCTCCACGGAATAGGCTGCGGTCTGTTCCTCTTTCAAAAGCAGATGAAATTCGTCCATATAGTAACGGGTTGCTTTTTTCTCTGCGCGGTTGACGGTAACGCGGTTCCACACCTGGTCTTGCACAATGAGCATACCTAATTTTTTGAGCTGCTTTCCAAGCTGCTTAATATCAAAGCAGACAAGACGGTTTGAAAGCTCCACGTTGGTACGGTGGTTAAAGACGTTCAGAGAGCCGGAAACATAAAGCTCCAATGCCGCCGCAATGCGGGCAGCTTCCTGCTCCGGCTGCTTCAAAAGCTCGTTGTAAAGGTCGCCCAAAATCGGCATTTTTTCCGGGTCGGGGTCTGCAAGGAAAGGTCGGTACACATTCCTAACGGCGCGGTCAATGACGGTCTTTTCCACGGGCTGCAAGCCCTCTTTGCCGCCGATAACAAGCTCGCAGAGGGAAAGGATAAAGTCGGATTTCAAGGCAAGCGGGTTGTCGTCCTCGGAGTAGTTGAGGTTAATATCCATAGGGTTCACATACTGGGGCTTGCCGTCCATGCCTTTTCCGGCAGGCGACAGGCGTATCACTTGCCCGCCCAAACGCTGCACAAGGGGAAAATATTCTGCTTCCGGGTCGCAGATAATAATATCGTCGTCAGTAATGAGAAAGGCGTTTGTCATTTCCCGTTTTGCCGCAAAGGATTTACCGCTTCCCGGTGTTCCAAGAATAAGCCCGTTGGGGTTTTTCAGTTGCTTGCGGTCGCAGAGTATCATGTTATTGCTTAATGCGTTCAGCCCGTAGTAAAGGGCTGCGCCCTTTTGGAAAAGCTCCTGCGTGATAAAGGGAATGAAAATAGCGGTGCTGCTGGTCGTAAGTCCCCGCTGAATGGGGATAAGGTTCTCTCCAAGAGGGATAGAGGACATAAAGCCCGCTTCCTGCAAATAGTCAAGGCGGGTCAGAGCGCAGTTGTTTTTCTGTGCAAAGCCCGCCGTAGCAAATACGTCATTATCCAGTTTCCGTTTTGTGTCTGCCATGTTTACCACAAGGAACGTCAGCAGAAACATTCGCTCGTTGCGGCTCTGTAAATCCTGCAACAGATTTTTTGCTTCGCTGCCGAAAGTAGCAAGGTCGGACGGAATTATATCCATGTCATACCCGCTGCGTACCGCTTTTTTCTGTTCCTCAATCTTCATCTTGTCGAGGTCAGTTATCTTGCGCTTGATAGTCTTGATTGCTTCGCTCTGGTCGATACTGCGGATATGCAGATTGACGATAATCCCGTTTTCAAGGTCAAGAATATCCGAAAGCATACGGTCGTTCAGCTCCGGCGCAAGGATTTCAAGGAACGATACCGCGCCTAATTTCTTTCCCATGCGGAACGTGCGCCCGTCGCCAAAGCGGAACGAGGACGGGGCGATAAAGTCCTTTGTGGTAAGCCCGGACGGTACAAGCCAGTCCCAAGAGAAGCGGAACGGCTCGCCCTCCGGGTGGAAAATCCCATGCAGTACGTTCAAGCGTTTCTGTCCGTTCATGGGGCGGGCTGTTACGCCAAGCACCTTAAAATTATTGAGTACGTCGGTTTCGATACGGGAAAGGCGGGCTTTTGCGGCTGCGAGATTGTCCGCTTCAATGGAAAAGGTAATGTACTTGCACTTTTCCAGTCCGTTGTTGCCTTTTTCAAGCTGATTTTTCAGCATATCCGCGTACTCCCTGCGGATAGAGTTAAAAGCGTCGTCCTGCGCCGGAATTTCGATAGCCGCCTGTGCCTTTTCCTTTCTTGCGCCTTGATTGATGAAAGAGAGCTGCACCGAAACGGAAGCGTCAAAGTAGTTGAGAAAATCGCACCAGTTTTCAAAAATGGCGGTCTTATCATCTGCCTGTGCAAGCTGATAGTTAATATCTTCAAAGACAAGGCTTTTACTGTATTTCTTTTCCGTTACCCTACAAATCCCGTCCGGGTACATCTGCAAGTAGGGAATGGTCTGTTGTGCGGTGTGGGGCTTCCCGTCGCCCTTTGCCGCCTGTATCACGGCGGCGATTTCTTTCTTTTCTGCGCGGGTCAGCTTACGCTTCACGGGATTTTTTACCGCGCGGGTCATGGTTTTTCGTTCTGCCATTGACAATAGCCGATACCTCCTTTTCCAGTTTTCGTTGTTTTTCTATGACGGCATAAAAATTTTCCGTCTGATAGGGACGTTCCTTTGGTCGGATAAACTTTGTCTGAATGACGTTCTTTATCACGACTTCAAGGGGCTGCCCGTGTTTTTCATACATTGCCAAGAGGAAGCAGGGAAGCATAACGACAATCATTGCAAATGCCGCCATGCTTGTTCCCGCGCTGTCTTTGAGCAAAAAGAAAAGCGGTAGTCCCATAGCGAGGGCTGCCGCAAAACATATAATCTGCCGCTTTGTCAGATTAAAAGCGACTTTCGTTTTGATTTTTGATAAGTCTTTGGGTACGGGTACATACGCCAAGTGAAAACCTCCTTTCGGTCTTTAATGGGCGTTAAAGATTGACTTCGCAAGTGCGCCTGTTTTGAATAGGGAGAAGCACAAAATCACGGTGTAGGCTGCAAGGGAGAAAATCGCGCTGTGCAGGTTGTCCGCTACAATCATGCTGCCAACCAAAACCGCATAAATGCCGACGCATATCATTATGAGGAAGCCTTGAAAACCGAGGGCGAACAGGGCTTTTAAGTAGTTGTTGCCTATCTGCCCCCACTCTCTGTTGGTCATAGTTGCAAACGGGATAGGCGATACCGAACAGTAAAGGTAAATTTCTATCATTCTGCCGTACAGGATAACCGTGATAAGCACCGACATGATTTTCATGCAAAGGCTCACAAGGCTTGTTTCCATAACGAGCAGTAACAGTTCGGGGATTTCCATAGCGTCAAGTCCGGCTTGCATGGACGAGAGGGCGGCGTCAACGTCGATATTCGTATTGCCGCCGATCACGCCCGCCGCGCCGGAAACAACGTGCTGCGCCATATCGAACACCGCCATAGTGATAGTAAAGGTGTGGGTAACGAGATACACCGCTATCCACGCCTTGAAAAACCACTTAAAGAACATGAACGTGTCAATATCGTGCATATTGTTCTTTTCCGTTACCATGCTGATAAGCTCCACGCATAGAACGTAGGTAATGACAAGCCCCGCAATGGGTACAATCACATTTTCCGACAAGCTCTGTATCATGGAAAATATGCCTGCGTTCCACCCCTGCGGGGTTTGTCCTACCTCTGCGGCGATAGTTCCGACTTTTTCGTTTACGTCCCCGAACATAGTTGACAGATTACCGTTAATGGCTCCAATGAGGATTTCCTTTATCCATTCGTTAATCGCGTCAAGTATGCTCTGCATAGGCTAACCCCGCCGCTTAACCGAACAGTCCGGCAAGCAGGGGTACGAGGGTGCCGCCGATAAGGGCAACGCCGCCGCCCGCCATGAGCTGCTTCATGCCCTGGCTCTTCGCGCCCGGATTGTCGTTTCCGTAGCCCTCCAAGAGGTTGATAACGCCCCAAATGCCAAGACCTGCTCCGAGAGCGATAACGAGTGTCTGCAAAACTCCTACTGCGCTGTTGAAAAATGCCATAATAAAACTCCTTTCTGCCGCTTTGCGGCTGCCCGAAAAAGGGCATAAAAAACGGCGGTCAGTTTTCGATAACTGCCGCGGTCATAAGTCCCCGCGCTGCGTAATTTCTGCGGCGCGGCGGTATTCAGTTGTAAGGGTGCGGCTTCCTGCCGCGATACGCGCAAGGAGTAGGGGCGCGTACCATGTAGCCCGTGTTTATTGTTTTTACTTTAAGCTCCCTCCTTTTCAAAAAGTGGTGTGTAGACAGGCATAATGCCGTACTGCCGTTCCCGGACAACTTCGATATACTTGATATAGGAAATACCTGCCTGTCTTATCCTGCGTTCCTGTTCCCGCTGCATTTCCTCGGCTGCTTCCACAAGCCCGCTGATAGCTCGGATTAGCTGCTGTTTTGCCTTTTTCTTTCTGATACGCTTATTCATTCTGTATCCTCCTGCAAATCTGCTTCGTCAACTTCGTAATAGTCAAATACCTCGTCCGGCTTTACGATTGCAGGACGGCGGCGCAAGTGCTTTTCCATGTCAAAAGCGTTTTTCTTGTCATAGTCGGAAAGGTACTTGTACTTCGGGTGTTTGGTAATATCGTATTTTTCGGAGAAGAACGGGCGCACCCCGCGTAGCTGCAAGATACATTTCCCGCCGTCCATGACCGCAATTTCATCTTCGCTCATAAGCTGCTTGCCTAACTTCTGATAGTTCAGCCCGTGGGAAAGCTCCCGTCCTCTTGTTTCGGAAGTATTGAAGCTGTCTATGGTTTCTTTCCCCAAAATTTCCGACATTTCTTTGAGGGTGGTTTTCTCCTTGCCGCCCAAGAACAGGGTCGTATCGCAGTTGCCGACAATGGTATCGGCGTTGTCCTTGTAGATAGCCTTTAGCTGCGACTGGCTCTGCAAGATGATGGCCGCGGAGATTTCGCGGCTTCGGATAGTAGCAATGAGCTTTTCAAACTTCGGTATCTGTCCGATATTCGCAAACTCGTCAAGCAGACAGCGCACATGAACAGGCAGCCGCCCGCCGTAAACGTCGTCTGCTTTATCACACAAAAGGTTAAAAAGCTGTGTGTAAAGGATTGATACAATAAAGTTAAAAGTATCGTCGGTGTCGGAGATGATAACAAAAAGGGCGGTTTTTCGGTCGCCCAAAGTGTCAAGCTCCATTTCGTCAGTTTCCATCAGCTCGCGCAGTTCCCGAATATCAAAGGGGGCAAGACGCGCACCGCAGGAAATAAGGATAGAGCTTCTTGTTTTTCCGGCAGAAAGCAAAAACTTCTTGTACTGCCTTACTGCAAAGTGTTCCGGGTCTTTTTCCTCCAACCGTTCAAACATGAGGTCAACGGGGGATTGAAATTCCGGGTCGTCCTCGCGGGCTTCCGACGCATTTATCATTTCAAGCAGCGTCGTAAAGTTTTTCTCATTCTCCGGGGCTTCGTACCAGATGTAGCCGATAAGGGCGCAGTAAAAAAGCCGTTCCGATTTCACCCAAAAATCCTCGCCGGATTTTTCCCCGTCGCCTTTGGTGTTGGCGATAATGGTATTTACCAGTTTCAAAATATCCTTTTCGCTGCGCAGATAGGCAAAGGGATTGTACCGCATGGATTTCTTGAAATTGATGGTGTTTAGCACCTTGATTTTGTACCCGCCCCGCTGCAAGAGCTTCCCACACTCGATTAAAACCGTTCCTTTCGGGTCAGTGACTACATAGCTGCTGTGCATTTGCATTAAGTTGGGCTTTACAAAAAACCTCGTTTTGCCGCTGCCGGAGCCGCCGATTACAAGTACGTTTTTGTTTCGTGCATATTTCGGGTGCTTCGGGCGGCTGCTCATCATCAGCCTTTCGGTCTGCGTCAGCAGCACGTTATTTTCAAAAATGGGGTCGATATATGGCTTTATATCCTCGGCATTGCCCCAACGTGCAGAGCCGTACTCCATGCCCTTACGGTATTTCTTTGCGTTCTTGCCTTTCACATAGACCGCAAGCCGGATAACGACAGCCCCGACAATGCCGATAAGCAAATCCATAGGGGCAAAACTCGGCAGGGCATTTGAAAAGGCGGCAGAAAAGCCGCTGCCAATGGAAAGCAGCTTGCCGGAGAGGTCACCCCCCGGAGAGAGCCGCACCGCCTGTCCGACTTTATCAAAGAGATACACAAAGAGCAGATAGGGGGCGTTTCGGATAAGCAGCTTCTTGATATTCGGCTTCATAGCGATACCTCCCTGTCCTTGTGTTTTGTCTTTTGACGGTTCGCGTTAAGCTGCTTTGCTGCTTCCCGGAATGTGGCAAGTGCCTTTCGGATAGAGGGCTTTTGCTCCTGTGTCAGCTTCTTTGCGGAAAACTCCTTAAAGGCTGCGGTCAGAGCGTCCGCGTCCCGCCCTTTGAAAAAGACGAGATAACGGGGCGGCATTTCGGTGCTGTCTTTTTTTAGGGCAAAGTCGATACCGTATTTTTTCGCCGTCTGCTCAAAGGCTTTGATATTGCCCTCGGTTATCTCAATGTTGGATAGCCCCGCGTTCTGCTTCGCAAGCTGCTTTAGGGTCTGCTTCCCGTGGGGCTGTTTTTCCTGCTGCTTTTTTGCCTGTGCAAGCATGGCTTTGATTGCCTTTTGCAGCATTTCAGCGGTCAGCTTTGCTCCCTTGACCGAGAGCGCAACCACTTTTTCGTTGATTTCGTCCTGCAATGTTTACCGTCCTCCTTTCCCGGTAGTGATAGTGTTAAGGTGGTACGCCGCTTTTGGGCGTGAAAAAAGGGCGTCCGTTCTTCACGTCGCCCCGTTAAATCCGCACCCGCAGCCCGTTCAAGTCCTCGGCGCGGATACCTACAAGATACCAGTTGTCCCCGTACTCAATCCGGGTCGGCTTCCATTTGCCGCCTGTGAATACGTCCATGCACTCGCCGCAATGCAGACCGCCGTAATAGTCGGCAATGTCAAAGCGAATGTCGTAGCGGTCAGCGGTTTCGTCAAAAATCAAAGCTCCTGTTTTCTGTGCCATGTGGTAAATCCTCCTTTTTTTCGTTTACAGGCTTTCGCCCAATGTCATCAAGTTAATATTCAATAATATGGAATCTTAGCTTGCGATTTTTATTTTATTGGGTTAATTTATGAAATATTAAAATAAGACTTGTTTTAGACTTATTTTTTTGTATGACAAATAAATCCTGATAACTGTCAGAATTTTTGTACAAACATGAAATAGGATTCTTGTTAAAGGCTATTTGTTTAAAGCTACAGACTACGTTTTTTATTTTTCTTATACTTTCCTCTTGCAATTCTTTTGATGCGAGGATTTTGTCTATTAGGTCTTATGGGAATGCTACTTTTTGAAACCTTTTGCATGATTTCTTTATAAATCTTATTTCTTTTTCTTGGACTTTCTTCAAGATACATCATTATAAGCTTATCTTTTAAGCTGCCTATTAAAATATTTAAGTTTGTCTTATATTCATACTTTGTTTCTTTATTTTCTCTTTCAACTCTTGCTATTTCATCACTATCTTTACGTGCCAATTCAATCATATTTGACAGATAAATAGAAGCATAGAAATCCTGCTCTATTGCTATTTTAGTTATACCTGTAAAGTTTTCTATTTCAAGTCGATTTTTTAATTCATCATATTTTATCTCTATGCCCCATCTTTTAAAATATAATTCTTTAAATTCTTGAATTTTCATAGATTCATCAAATAAATTAGTTACTAAAACTTCTTCAGTTTCTGGGTCAAGATAGAATTTTATAACTCTAACTTTATATGTTTTTTTATCATGTGTAATTTCTATTATTTGATCCTGTTTTTCTACATTAATTTTTTTCTTGAATACATTATTTTTTAGTCTCATGACAAAATAAATATTGCTTTCAATCAACGTAGACATCAGCTCAATACTTGGGTATCCCCTATCAAATAATATCAAGTCCTTTATTGAAGAAACTTTTTTCATTTCAGAAATTAATTCTAATGCTATCTTTCTTTCAGAAGTTTCAAAACGATATATTTTACTTTTTATAACAATCTTATTTAGCACATCAAAGAGACATGAAGCACTTGCGCGAGCAATGGCTACGCTAGTGTGTTGATTCTTTGCATATCCAAACTCATTTCTCAAGGTTTCTGTATTAGGTAACTCTATTGTAGTACCATCAATGGCAGTTAATCTGTATCCATTCCAAAGCTTGTATTCATCACATTCTTCATAAATAACATCTACTATTTTATCATTTAGCTCAATAAATGCATTAGGATTAATTTTTTGCCTGTTTTCTGAAAAAGCTTGTTTTGAAATTGTATCTTCTCTTTTTAAAATCACTTCAAAAAAATTGTTTAATTCTACTTGTAAAGACTTGTTTATCATATTTAGCATAAATAGCATTGTTTCTTTAAATCCCATTTTTCCTGCCCTCGTAAAGTATGATGGACTTGTTCTATTCGAACATTTAAATATATAGTCCTCAATCATTATTTTACTTTGTAACATGGCTTTTTTAAAGCTTTTTTTAAATTTCATTTTTATCACCTTTAATCATTAGAAATACACAAAATTTATGTGCTCTTTTTGATTATTTGTGATAATTTTAAAATGTAAAGTGTTTTTGAAAGGAGTTTTTTACTTTTTATTACATTTTAGTTTGATGACATTGGGCTTTCGCCCTCTTTGTAGGTGTAATAGTCCGGGTCGCCGTACTTCGGCTTCCTCGGTGCAAGTGCGCCGCTTGCCATATCGTGAGCCACAAGGGAAGTGTAATAGCTGTCAATGGTAGACGGGGCATTGAAAAGCACCGCCTTTAGGTACTGCTTGATGTTGCGGATTTTTGTGGTGTTCTCCTGCATACAGTCAAGCACAAAGCGGATATGTTCGCTGTTCAGCTTCATAAACTTTGACTTCACAAGCTCGGCAGGGTAATCGTCCCCGGCAATACGGATTTTCTTTCTTGCCGTACAGACGGTTTCAAGCATGAGGTCAACAATCTCATTCAGACGGTCGCGGTCAAGGCTTCTGTCCTGCAAGAGAATGTCATAGGCGATATTGTCCTTGATAATTTCCTCATACACTCGGTAAGCGTCGTTCCTTTCCGTTCTTTTCCGTTCCGGCGGCTCTGCCGCTTCGTCCTCGCCATAAGGCAAGGGATTTAGGGAATGGATAGGAATGGAATGGGTACTTTGTTCATCAGTAATTATTTTTTCTTTTTTTGGTAAGTTAGTTCTTGATATATCTTTATTTAATTGCGTTGGATTTTCCGACGTCGGATTATCCGTTGTCGGATTTTCCAATATCGGGTTATCCGCTGTTGGATTTTCCAATATCGGGTTATCCGCTGTTGGATTTTCCAATACCGGGTTATCCAATCCCGGCGGCTGCGGCTGTTCGTAAATGGTGTACTCGATAGCGGTCATTTTGCCTTTCTCGTCGCGTCCCTGCCGCCTTGTGATATACCCAGCTTTTTCAAGCTCCCAAACTGCGGTACGGATAGCGTCGATACTTTCCCGGTTGATGTAGGACAGCCCCGCAAGGGTGTAGTCCCAATCCTCCGGCAATGACAGCATTTGTGAAAGCAGCCCCTTTGCCTTTAGGGAAAGCTCCTTATTGCGTAAGTGGTGGTTGCTCATTACGGTGTAGCCCGTCGTTCTTTCCACACGGAAAACTGCCATAGCTTCATCACTCCTTTGCTGTGGATTTGTTACGCAGTAGAACGGCGATTTTGAGGGAAAAGATATAAACCCCTTGCCGTGTCAAAAATGCGCCCGCAAAGCTGCTTGTAGCAAGGCTTTTTCAGCCCCTACTGCGTAACAAAGGGCATGAAAAAAGCGGCGTTCCTGTTCTTCCGTGTGGAAGTTGGAAACGCCGCTTGTGCGGTGCAATATAAAATTTTCGGTTTGTTCTGTTATGCCGTATAGTCTTATCCGTAGAAACTTATAAGCGCACTATTTACCAGTAAAAATTGCATTGGACTCCGATTTTGAACTATCAATCTACGCCCATTTCTACGCCCAAATGGCATTAAATTATGTGATTTTACATGGAGCTTTATGCTTTTGCTTTTTTAAGAAACCTTGTAACCATGCGGTTTTACGGACTTTTATTGAGGTACATGGATTTATGAAAAAAGGCTAATTTATTACAATTCCTAATTTCATATCTATGTACATTCCTTTCCTACATTAATATAAGAATTAATAATTAATAATTAAACAATCTTAATTATTAATTTTAAATTTTTAGTTTTAAATTGATTAACAGTGGTATCTTTACAAGTCAAGTAAAATTATACTCTAGAATTTATTTCATTTCAAGGAAAACAGAATTTAAGCTATCTACCGGAAGAGAAAAAGTAACATTTATTATAGGGGTAATTTTAATAATCCTAAAAAAAATATTAAAAAATATTTATATCAATTGAAGGAATTTAAGTTTTTATATAGAATAAAATATTTAGTGGTTTAAAGTGGAGTAAAGTGGAACAAAGTAGTCCATGGAGGTATGGATATGTTTATAGGGGAGTATCAACATGCTATAGATAATAAAAATAGAATGATAGTGCCCTCTAAATTAAGAGAAGAATTAGGGGATAAGTTTGTGCTCACTAAGGGATTAGATGGATGCATTTATGCATATCCTATGGCCGAATGGACGAAGTTAGAGGAAAAGCTAAAGGGGCTTCCTTTAACTAATAAAAATGCTAGAACTTTTGTAAGATTTTTCTTTTCTGGAGCTAATGAAGTTACACCAGATAAACAAGGTAGGGTTTTGATACCTCAAAGTTTATGTGAATATGGGAAGATAAATAAGGAAATAGTAAGTATAGGTGTGGCGACCAGAATTGAAATTTGGAGCAAGGAAAATTGGGATGAGTATAATAATTCTAATATAGATTTTGATTCTATAGCAGAGCAAATGAGTGAACTTGGCATATAAAATTATTTTAAGGAGAATAAATATGAATTTCAAACACATATCAGTATTATTAGATGAGGTAATAGGCGGATTAGACATTAAACCTGATGGGATATATGTGGATTGTACATTAGGAGGTGGTGGACACTCTATAGAAATACTAAAGAGATTGTCTGAAAAAGGTAGGCTTATTGGTATTGATCAAGACACTAATGCTTTAAAGGCTGCAGGAGAAAAACTAAAGAATTTTGAAAATGTTACATATGTACATGATAACTTTTACAATATAGAAGAAATACTTAAAAGTTTAAACATAGAAAAAGTGGACGGCATTCTAATGGATTTAGGAGTTTCTTCTCATCAATTAGATGAGGGAGAAAGAGGCTTTAGCTATATGCAGGATGCTCCTTTGGATATGAGAATGAACAGAGAAAGCGATTTTTCAGCTTATAATGTGATAAATGAATATGAGGAAAAAGAACTATATAGAATAATAAAAGAGTATGGAGAAGAAAAGTTTGCCAAAAGAATTGCTTTTAACATAGTGAAAAGTAGAAATGAAAAAGCTATAGAAACTACTCTTCAATTGGTGGATATTATTAAAAGTTCCATTCCAGCAAAATTTAGAAGAGAGGGGCATCATCCAGCAAAGAGAACTTTTCAAGCTATAAGAATAGAAGTTAATAGAGAGTTATACATATTGGATAAGGCTATAGAAGATGGGGTAAATAGACTAAATAAAGGTGGTAGAATTACCATAATAACTTTTCATTCTTTAGAGGATAGAATTGTAAAGAATAAATTCAAGCAATTACAAAACCCATGTACTTGTCCTAAAGATTTTCCAATATGTGTTTGTGGTAAGATACCTAAACTAAAGGTTATAAGTAGGAAACCTATAGTGGCATCTGAAGAAGAGCTAGAAGATAATCCTAGAAGTAGAAGTGCAAAATTACGAATTGGGGAAAAAGTATAGTTCTAAAAGAGAATAGGGGTGAATAAAGTGATATTGATGAATAAAAACAATATAGATGGTAGCACCGCATTAGTACCAAAAAGAGAAGAGATAAATTACGAAGAAGAACGAAGAAAACAACAAAAGAAAGAAATGGACTTATTGAATAAAAGAAAAGAAAAATCTCTTAAGAACAAATTAGGAATTATGTTGAGCATTGGAATTGTATTTTCTATAGGTATGATTTTAGTATTGCGCTTTGCTTATATTTGTAATTTAAGACAACAGGTTATAGATACACAAAATCAAATAACAACTATAAGTAGAGAAAATGAAAATTTAAAAGTAGAGTTATTAAAATACGATAATATAAAATATATTGAAAAAGTAGCTACTGAAAAACTAAATATGGAAAGACCAAATCTAGGGCATGCAGTTTATTGTGATTTGGGAACTAAATATTTTAAAGAAAATACTAAGGAGAATGGTATTAACAAAGGAAAAAAAATATCTTTTATAGAGTTTATTAAGAGTAAGTTATTCTAATGGAGGTAGTAATTTGGCAAAAAGGATTTATAAAGACAGAGGAATAATGCGAAAGAGGATGGTAGTGGTATTCTTAATTTTTCTTTTAGTTTTTTTTGCTCTAGTCTCTAGACTTTGTTACTTAATGGTATATAAATCTCCAGAATATAAAAAGAAGGCAGTATCGCAATGGACTAGCATTGTACAAATTGATCCTAAAAGAGGAGATATATTGGACAGATATGGCAATGAATTAGCCATAAGCGCAAATGTATATAGAGTAGATTTGGATTTAAATACATTAAGAGCCTATATGAAAGACAAGAAGATATCTGAGGTGGAAGTAAGTAAAAGATTAGCAAAAGCATTAGATATGGATGAATTAGAGATATTAAAAACTATAAAGAAAACTATAAATGGTAAAAAAATAGGAGCAGCTATATTAGCTAGAAGAATTGAAAAAGGAAAGGCAGATAAGGTAAGAAACTTAGATATTGAAGGTGTTGTTATTTCAGGAGATACTAAGAGATACTATCCTAATGGTAATTTTTTAGCCCATGCTATGGGACATACTAATTCTGATGGAAAAGGTTTGACAGGTATAGAGCTTATGTATGATGAATACTTAAGAGGTACTAAGGGTAAAAAGATTTCTGAAACAGATAGTAGAAGAAAAGATTTGCCCTATTCAATATCTAGATATGAAAAACCTATAGATGGATACGATATAGTATTAACTGTAGATCAAATGATACAACATTTTGCTGAAAAAGCTGCAGATGAGGCTTTGCGGGTAAATAAAGCAAAGGCTGTTTCAATAATAGTAATGGATCCTAATAACGGTGAAGTGCTTGCTATGGTTAATAAACCAGATTATAATCCAAATAATCCATGGGAAGAAAATCTCTCTTACGATGAATTACAAAAAAAGTGGAGAAATAGAATTGTAAGTGACACCTTTGAACCTGGTTCCATATTTAAGGTAGTTACTGCTACGGCTGCATTAAGTGAAAAAATAATTGATCCTAGTAGCTATAGTGTTGTGTGTAATGGTTCTAGAAGGATTGGAAAAGATACTATACGTTGCTGGAAAACTACAGGCCATGGAAAACAGGGATTTATAGACATATTGAAAAACTCTTGTAACGTAGGTTTTATGGATGTAGGTGAAAAAATAGGGGCTGAAAAATTAAATAAATATATAAAAGCTTTTGGATTTGGTAAAAAAACTGGTATAGATTTAAATGGAGAAGCTTTGGGAATTATAAAACCTACGGAAAAAATAACAAATACGGATTTAGCTACCATATCTTTTGGTCAAACCAATACCCTATCTTGTATTCAGTATTTGACGGCATTTAATGCTATTGCTAATGGCGGAAAATGGGTAAGACCTCATATGTTAAACAGAGTGTCTAGAAATATTGATGGAAAAGAAGTAGTCTATAAGGAATATGATAAATACGATGAAAAGCAAATTATAGATAAAAAAATTGCAGATGAGTTAAGAGGTTATCTTGAAAAGGTAATTTCTGAAGGTGGAGGAAGAAAGGCTTTTATAGATGGATATCATATAGCAGGTAAAACAGGAACAGCTCAAAAAGTTGTAAATGGTAAATATGCAAGTGGAAAATATATAGCATCATTTGGAGGAATGGCTCCAGCTAATAATCCTAAGATATCTATTATGGTGTCTATAGATGAACCAGACCCATCTAACTATTATGCAGGACAAATAGCTACAGTAGTAGCTAAACAAGTTTTTTATGACACTTTTAATTATTTAGCATTTAAACCAGATGCTACAGGAGAAGATATAGCTAAAAGCTTGTTAAAGGATGTAGTAGTGCCTGAAATAAGAGGCATGAAAAAGAGTGAAGCTTTAAAGATATTAAAAGAAAATGGATTAAATGCTGATATTGAGGGAGATGGAGAGTATATACAAGATATAAATCCTAAACCAGGCTATACGGTAAAAGAAAACTCTAAAATTATACTTTACAGTGGAAACGGTGGAAATTATAATAAGGAAGTAGCAGTTCCTAATTTATTTGGATGTACTCAGGAAAGTGCTTCTAAAATTCTAAGGGAATTAGGCTTAAGAGTTGAGTATACTGGACAGGGATTAGTATCTGAACAAAGTATAAAACCTGGTCAGAAAGTGCCTAAGGGAACTTTAATAAATTTACATCTTAATGTGATAGGCGATTAATAGTAAGCTGTTGACAAAATTATTATATTTGTCAACAGCATTTGTATTGCTAGTGAAATGGAGTGTTTTTATGAATTTAAAAAAATTACTAGAAGGTTTAGATTATAGCGTATTGCAAGGAAACAATAGTTTAGAAATTAGTAATATTCAATATGATTCTAGAAAAATACAAAAGGGAGATGTATTTTTCTGTATCAAGGGTTTTAACGAAGATGGGCATAAATTTATTTCCTCAGCACTTAAGAAGGGTGCAAATGCTATTGTATGTGAAGAGGATGTAGTAGAACCTATGCCTAATACTGCTGTTATAAAAGTTAAAGATGGAAGAAAGGCATTAGCTTTGTGCTCTGCAAATTTTTACGGCAGACCGGCTGAAAAAATGAAAATAATAGGCATAACTGGTACTAATGGAAAAACCACTTCTGCCTTTATGATAAAAAGTATTTTAGAAGAAGCAGGTTATAAGGTTGGATTAATAGGAACCATAGCTAATTATATAGGAAATCAAAAACTTCATTCTGAAAGAACAACACCAGAATCATTAGAGTTACATGAATTGTTTAAAAAAATGGTGGATAATGGAGTGGAGTATTGTGTTATGGAGGTATCATCGCATTCTTTAAGTTTAAACAGAGTATATGGCATAGAATTTTGCCAAGGGATGTTTACAAATTTAACTCAAGACCACTTGGATTTTCATAAAACTTTTGATAATTATTATAATGCTAAATTAGAATTGTTTAAAAATAGTGTTAATTCCATTGTAAATATAGATGATTCTTATGGCAAAAAAGTATTAGAAGATGCCAGCAATAATAAGATAAGCTATGGAATAAAAGAAGCTGCTGATGTAAAGGCTGAAAACATAAGTATACATCCAAGAGGAGCAGAGTTTAAGATTTTTTATAAAGATAACTATGAAAATGTAGAGCTGCAGATACCAGGAAACTATAATGTATACAACGCATTAGGTAGTGCAGCTACATGCTTGAATGAAGGCATAGATATACAAAAGGTTATAAAGGGACTTAATAGGGTTCAAGTACCAGGAAGATGTGAAATAGTTACTAAGAAATATAATTTGGGATTTGATGTGATAGTAGACTATGCACATACTCCAGATGGATTACAAAATATACTAGAAACTGCTAGAGAATTTACAAAGGGAAGACTTATAAGTGTATTTGGATGTGGAGGAGATAGAGATAAAACTAAAAGACCTATAATGGGTAAAATAGGGTCAGAACTAAGTAATGTAGCAATAATAACTTCAGACAATCCAAGAACTGAGGAGCCGGATAAAATAATAGAGGATGTAGTAGCAGGAATAGTTAAAGATAATTATATGGTTATTACGGATAGAAGAGAAGGAATTAAAAAAGCTATGGAAATAGCTAAAAAAGGTGATGTTATTGTAGTTGCAGGAAAGGGTCATGAAGATTATCAAGTACTTAAAGATGGAACTATTCACTTTGACGAAAGAGAAGTTATCGCAGAGATAGTAAAGGAGCTGTTTTAAGTGGAAAAATTGACTTTAGAAGAAATAAAGATTGCTGTAAATGGAGAACTGATTTTAAAGGGCAATACTCAGAAATATACAAGGGTAAATACTGATACTAGAACTTTATCAAAAGGAGATATATTCATAGCTCTAAAAGGAGAAAAATTTGATGCTAATGAATTTATAGAAGAAGCTAGTGATAAAGGAGCTAATCTTTGTATTGTAAGTGATACTAAATTTAATAAAGATAGTATAAAGGAAGAAACTTCTGTTATATTAGTAGAAGATACATATAAAGCATTATTAGACTTAGGTAAATACTATAGAGAAAAATTAAATTTAAAGATTGTAGGTATAACTGGATCCACTGGAAAGACATCAACAAAAGATGTGGTAGCTGCAGCTTTAAGTGGGAAGTATAAAGTTTTTAAAACAAAGGGCAATTTTAATAATGAAATAGGACTTCCACTTATGCTTATGTCACTAGATAATAGCTATGAAGTAGCAGTATTAGAAATGGGGATGAGTAATTTAGGTGAAATTCATAGACTTTCAGAAGTGGCAAAGCCAGATGTAGCTATTATAACAAATATAGGAATTTCTCATATAGAAAATTTGAAAACTAGAGAAAACATACTTAAGGCTAAAATGGAAATAGTGGATTTCTTTCAAAGTAACAATACTTTAATTGTAAATGGTGACGATGAATTTTTATCTACAGTGAAGAAAAAGAATTTTAATTTGATTAAAGTAGGCATAAATGGTAATAACCACTACTGGGGTGAAAATATAATATTAAATGAAGATGGAATTTCGTACCAGCTTAAAGAAAAATCTTCAAATGTTAATAAAAAAATAACTTTAAATATGATTGGTAAGCATAATGTATATAATTCGTTGTTGGCTATTGCTTGTGCAAGAGAGTTAGATGTAAGTTATGAGGAAATAATTAAAGGATTTGAAAATATAGAAGCTACTTCTATGAGATTGGATTTTATAAAAGGCAAAAAATTTACTATAATAAATGATTGTTATAATTCTAGCCCTGATTCTGTAAAAGCCGCTATAGATGTGCTTATAAATGTTAAATGCAATAGAAAGATAGCTATATTGGGAACTATGAGAGAACTAGGTCATATAGCTTATGAAGCACATAGACAGGTGGCTGAATATGCTAAAGAGAAGGGAATAGATTACTTATTTTCTTTAGGAGAATTCGAAGAAGCTTTTAGAAGTGGTTTTGGAGAACAAAAATTTAAACAATTTGATGATTTACAACAGTTAGAAGTATATATGAAGGATTTTTTACAAAAGGATGATTGTGTTTTAGTAAAGGCTTCTAGATACATGAAATTTGAAAATGTAGTAGAAAAACTTCAGATAATAAATTACTAGAGAAGGTGAAAATATGAAAGTAATGATATATTGGTTATTAGTTGCGTTTTTAATATCTTTAATTGGAGGACCTATATTAATTCCTATGCTTCATAGATTAAAATTTGGTCAAATCATAAGAGAAGAAGGTCCTAAAAGTCACATGAAAAAAGCAGGTACTCCTACCATGGGAGGAATAATATTTATAGTTTCTGTGACCATAACTATTATTATGGCTATTAGAAATCCTCAGGATAAATCCATGGTGATTTTATATGCTTTTATTGCTTTTGGTGCTATAGGATTTTTGGATGATATGCTTAAAATAATACACAAAAATAATTTGGGATTAAGAGCTTATCAAAAAATGTTACTTTTATTGATAGCATCAGGTGTACTGGCTTTTTACGGAGCTAATAATGTGGGTACTTCTATAATAATCCCATTTACAAATAGAACATGGAATTTAGGAAGCTTATATATTCCATTTATGATTGTATATTATGCAGCTACGACTAACGCTGTGAACTTAACTGACGGACTGGATGGTTTGGCTTCTTCAGTGACACTTTTGGTAATGACTTTCTTTGCATTAGTAAGTTTTGCTATGGGAGAATATAAAATAGCAATATTTTGTGCAACTACAGTAGGAGCATTACTGGGATTTTTAAGATACAATGCTTTTCCAGCGGGAGTATTTATGGGAGATACTGGATCATTAGCTTTAGGGGGAGCGGTTGCAGCGGTAGCTATGATGCTTAAATTACCTTTGATAGTTATTATAGTTGGAGGAATATATGTATTAGAAGCTTTATCGGTAATTATCCAAGTTGCTTCCTTTAAACTTACAGGGAAGAGGGTTTTTAAAATGAGCCCTATTCACCATCACTTTGAGTTAAGTGGATGGCATGAAACAAAGGTAGTGTCAATATTTAGTATAGTAACAACTATATTGTGTTTGATAGCCTTCTTATCATTGCCAACCTTATAGCAATTAATCAGGAGGAGGTATTATGAATACACCCAAATTAAAAAAGGGAAAAATTGATTTTGTTTTATTCACTACAATACTTCTTTTAGTAACATTAGGAGTAATATTAGTGGGAAGTGCAAGTTACAATAGTGCTCTTTGGTTCCAAAAAGATGGATATTACTTTTTAAAGAAACAATTTATTTTTTCTATTTTAGGCACTATTTTTATGATAATAGCATTGAATATAGATTATCATAAATTAAAAAAATATAATGAAGCTATTATGTTAATAACAATAGCGTTATTATTGGCAGTATTTGCATTTCCACCAGTGAATAATGCTCAAAGATGGATAACATTAGGACCAGTAAGTATTCAGCCATCTGAAATAGCTAAATATACTGTGGTGCTTTATATGGCCAAAAGTGTAGAAAGAAAAGGAGAAAAGGTTAAGAGCTTAATTTATGGAATTTTTCCCTTTCTTTTGGTGTCTGGTGTTTATGCAGCATTAGTTTTAAAGGAAAAAAACCTTAGTATAGCATCTGTAATAATGATAGTTACGGTTATAATATTATTTTGCTCTGGAGCAAAAATGATACATTTAATTGGGCTAGGTTCCCTTTTAGTTGCTGCAGGAGTTTTTTTTACAGTAACGGCATCATACAGGATGGATAGGCTTATGAGCTTTAGGAACCCGTGGTTAGATCCAAAAAAGACAGGATATCAACTAATACAATCGCTGCTTTCTTTAGGATCTGGAGGGATTTTAGGAGTAGGTTTTACAAGATCAAGGCAAAAGAACTTTATGCCGGAGCCTCATAATGATTTTATATTTTCAGTTATAGGTGAGGAACTTGGATTAATAGGATGTATATTCATAATAACATTATTTGTAATATTTATTTGGAGAGGAATAAAGACAGCTGTAAATGCTAAAGATGTATATGGTAGTATTTTAGCTATAGGCATAACATCCGTAGTTGGCGTTCAGGCGTTGATTAATATAGCAGTTGCTACTGGTTCTATGCCAGTAACAGGAGTTCCACTACCTTTTATAAGTTATGGTGGATCGGCACTGCTGTTTAACATGATTGCTATGGGAGTACTCTTAAATGTTTCTAGACAGAATAATATAAATTAGCATACCTACTGGTATGCTAATTTATATTATGGTAAAATAATAGTGATGATGTATTAGTAATTCATAATAATTATTTTTTAATAATAATTAAATTATAAACTAACTGTAAAAAATGCATTGTAACTAAAAGAAAATATTTAAACTATATTTAGCTTAGAAAGATGTGAAAAGTATGGAGAAAAATGATAAAAATAATAATGTTACTTATCTAGAAGAAAGCAGATATATAATTGAAAATAGGGAGAGGCTTATAAAAAAAAGAAGAAGGAAAAAAATGTTTGTAAAATTTTTATTTTTAACTTCTTTACTTGCAATAATTTCTCTAACTTTACTTTTCAAACTACCTTATTTTAGTATAAAAGATATAGTTGTGATTAATAATAGTAATGTAACAAAAAGTGAAATAATAAAATTATCGGGAATTAAGCAAGGAAATAATATATTTAATATTAATGTTAGAAGTATTAAGGACGATATATTAAGAAATCCATATGTGTTAAAGGTGAAAATTAAAAGAAGGTTGCCTAATAAAATATTAATAGATGTTAATGAGAGAAGTGCAACTTTTTATACGCAAAAGGATTCTAACTATTATATAATAGATAAGGAATCAGTTGTGCTTGAAAAAAGAAATAATATTAGTACAATGAAATTAATAAAATTGGTAGGATACGAAAAAAATGATTTGGTTATAGGACAAGTACTTCCTTATAAAGACCGGAGAAAAATAGATGTTATAAAAAACATAACAGATTTAGTAATTAATGATACATCAAAGATAGCTATGAGTATTGTTGATGTAACTAATATTTACGATATAAAGGTCTATTATGGTAATATTTGTGTTAAAATGGGTGACTATAATAATTTAGAAGATAAATTGAACAGGGCTATATCTATAATAAAAAAGCAAAATTTACAAAATAGAAAAGGATATGTAGATGTGAGCTTTAAGGGTAATCCTGTATTTCACATAGAAAAGTAGGAGGATTATATATGAAGAAGTTAGGAGCACAAATTTCTATAGCATTAGTATGTTGTCTATTAGGCTTTATGCTTACATATCAACTTAAAATTGTGAATAAGAGGCAAGATATTACAGATGGTAATAAGAATGATCCAGAAATAGTTGTTGAAATAGAACAGTTAAAGAAAGAAAAAAAGGATATGGAGTTTAAAATAAATGATTTGCAGTATAAATTAAGACAATATGAAACAGAAGTGGTTGGTAGAGATGATTCTACTAAAAAATTAAAAGAGGAATTAGATGATACAAGAAACTTTTTAGGTGAAACGGACTTAGATGGAGAAGGCATAGTTATGTATATTACTCCTAGAAGTGATTTTTTTAAAGTGGGGCTTGATACTTTTCCTATGAATGATAGAGATATTCTTTATATAATAAATGAATTATATGCAGGTGGTGCGGAGGCTATATCTGTAAATGATATTAGAATAACTTCTAATACAGGTATAAGAAATGCAGGTAATGCTATAAGAATAGATAATGATAAAATATCACCAGTAAAAAGAGTAGTTATCAAGGCAATTGGTGATAAAGCAGCATTAGAACAAGCTTTGAATTTTCCAGGTAGTATACCAGGAGGCTTATCTGAAAGTTGTGATATTAAATGGAATGTTGAGAAAAGTGTATCAATAAAGAAAACTAATAAAATATTTAAATTTAAGTATGCTAAAACTGTAAAGGACAAATAGGGGGAGTCACTATGATAGCTCTAGTAGGATTAATATTAGGAATAATTTTAGGTGCTGTTTGGAATATAAATATTCCAGATAAATTTTCGCCGTATATATCTGTTGCGATATTTGCTTGTTTGGATTCTGTATTTGGAGCCTTAAAGGCAAGTTTAGCTAAGCAATTTAGAGTAGATATATTTATATCTGGTTTTTTCGGAAATGCGGTTCTTGCAGCAGCATTGGCTTATTTAGGAGATAAATTGGGAGTTCCTATTTATTTGGCAGCGGTTATAGTTTTTGGTGGAAGAATTTTTGACAACTTTGCTACTATAAGAAGAGTGCTTATCGAAAAAGCTAAATCACATCAGTGAGGGTGATTAAATGAGAACTAATGAAGCTCATATATTTGTATTTATTTCATGTATAATCATAGGTATTTTAATTTCTATGAATATAGATTTTAAAAATGAAAAAGTTAATAATTTTTTGTCAGTGGATCAATATCAAAATGCTTATGCAGATAGAAGTAAACTGTACAATGAAATTAGTAATTTAAAAAGTCAATACAGAAAGTACAATTCCAAGCTTACTAAATATAAAAACAGTGAAGAAGATAGATATAAAATTATAGGTGAAATACAAGAGGAATTACAAGAAAATAAGGCTATTTTAGGTATGACTGATGTAGAAGGAGAAGGAATAACTATAACAGTTAATGATGCTATAGATGAATATAGTGCCACAGGAAATGAAGAGCATCTAGTGCATTTTTACGATATTATATTTATAATAAACGATTTAAAAAATGCAGGAGCAGAAGCTATTGAGGTAAATGGACAGAGAATAGTAGATGGAACTTATGACTATTGTGGAGGAACTAATATTAAATTAAATGAAATAACTATAGTATCTCCTTTTTATATTAATGCCATAGGTAATAAAGAGGTTATGGAAAAATACATGCTTATGAATGAAAATTATTTAAAATATATGATGATTCTTAGAAAAATAGGTGTAGATGTAAAAGGTCAAGATAATATAAAGATAAATTCTTATGTAGGCAGTAAAGAATATAAGAAAGCAAAACCTAAAATAAAATAATAATTTAAATTTAATTAAAAATTCTTCTATTTTGAAAGGATTTTCAGTGTTTTTGAAGAATATTATAAATAATTTACCATTTACGACGTAATTTTTGTTAGGGAGCGATAAAATTGTCTATAGAAGAAAATGTTCAACATGTTTTAAATGAATTAAAAGAGGGTGTAACTCTTATTGCTGTTTCTAAAACTAGAACTGTGGAGGAAATGGAACATGCATATAATAAGGGCATAAGGAACTTTGGAGAAAACAAGGTACAGGAATTAGTAGAGAAGTATGATAAATTTCATAAGGATGTCCAGTGGCATTTAATAGGACATCTTCAAAGTAACAAGGTAAAATATATAGTGGGTAAAGTTCACTTGATTCATTCTTTAGACAGCATAAAGCTAGCAGAGGAAATACAAAAAAGATTTAAGGCTAAGGATGCAGTGGCAAATGTATTAATACAAATTAATATAGGTGAAGAAGAGAGTAAAACAGGAATTTATTTAAGTGAATTGGATGAACTTATAGATAAATGTGCACAATGTAGCAATATAAATGTAAAGGGTCTTATGTGCATAATACCTAAAGGGACAGAAGAGGAAAATAGAAAGTACTTTAGAAAAATGAACGATATTTTTCAAGAACTAAAAAATGGAAAAAATAAAAATATAAGTATGGAGATATTGTCCATGGGTATGTCTGGTGACTATAAAATTGCACTGGATGAGGGTTCAAACATGATAAGAGTAGGCCAAGGAATATTTGGACCTAGAAAATATAAATAGGAGGTTGGTGTAATGTCAGGTAAAATGTTAAATAAAGTTATGGGTATATTTGGTTTGGAAGATGAGTATGAAGAATTAGAAGAAGACGAAATGGAAATGGAAGAAGAAAAAGAAGATGAGATAGAGTGTTATGATATATCAAATAATAAGAAACAAAATAAAGTTGTAAATATACATACCAATGCTTCTGCAAAAGTTGTAATAGTGAAACCAGAGTCTTTTGATGAAGCAGCAGGTATATGTGATGATTTAAAAAATAGAAAAATAATTGTAGTAAATACATCAAATTTAGAGAGTAAGATAGCACAACGTCTTTTAGATTTTATTGGTGGAGCAAGTTATGTTTTAGGAGGTAGTTTACAAGAAGTAGAAAGGAATGTATACATACTATCTCCATCAAATGTAGTTGTGAGCAATGAACTTAAAAATGAGCTTTCCAAGGGAATATTCAGTTTCACTAAATAGAAAAATTATTAAATAGGAAATACGGAGGAAAAGATGATCTTTAGATTTTTTGATATATTACTTACCTTTCTAGAATATGCAATATTTATAGATGTGATTTTATCATGGGTTTCAGCTGGAAGAGAAAATGAATTTACAAGGATAGTTCATATTATTACAGAACCTTTATTGCGTCCAGGAAGAGAACTGCAACAAAGATTAATACCTGGTTTAATGATTGATTTTTCTCCTATAATAGCTTTCTTTATTATAGGTATATTAAGAAGAATGATACTTCCTTTATTTATAGGACTTTAGGAATGATAATATGGATAAAAATAAATTATCAAATATAGAAGAAAAAATTTGTTTAGCTTATAAAGCTAATATGGTGGTTTATTCTAATGAATTCTATACACCAGATGAATGTAATGAAATTAAAACAATAAGCAATAAGAATAGTGTTAACTTTTATTCTTATGGAGTTTTTAAGGACTCCGAGAGAAGGATGGTTGCCTTTTCAACTGAAGAAGAAAAAGAACTATTTTATCCGCTAGAATTATTGAAAATAAAAGCTAACACTAAATTTTTAAATCTCCAGCATAAAGACTTTTTAGGTTCCATTATGGCATTGGGAATTAAGAGAGAGAAACTAGGAGATTTAATTTTAAAAGAAGATTGCTGCTACCTTCCAGTTGAAAAAGATATGGTGGATTTTATAAAGTATAATTTACAACACATAAACAAGAGTCCTTGTAAAATATCCCTTTTGGATATTTTAACGGATGAAATACCGCAATATAGCTTTGAAGAAAAAGTAATAATAATAACTTCTAATAGACTAGATTCCATGGTAAGTAGTTTATGTAATGTATCTAGAAGTAAGGCTATTCAGTGGATTGGAATGGGAAATGTATTAATAGATTATGTGTCAGCGGATAAAAAAGATTGTAGAGTTAAAACCAATTCAGTTATAACTGTAAGAGGTTATGGAAAATATAAAATAGGGGATATTTTAGGATATACTCAAAAAGATAGAATTAAAATGGAAATAAAAAAATTTATTTAAACTGAGGTGATGGGTGTGATAACTCCTGTAGATATAAACAATAAAGAATTTAAAAGATGTTTTAGGGGATACGACGTAGATGATGTAGATGAATTTTTAGATCTTATAGTAGAAGATTATGAAAAAGTATATAAAGAAAATATATCTTTAAAAGAAAAATTACATCTTCAAAATGAGAAAGTTGAACACTATTCAAAAATTGAGGAAACTATACAAAATACATTAATTTTAGCACAAAATGCAGCTGAACAAGCAAAAAAGACAGCTCAACAGGAAGCAGATTTGATTATTAAGAACGCTAATGATTCTTCACAAAGAATACTGGATAAGGCTCATAATGATGTAGTTAAAATAAATGATGATTACGATGTAATAAAACAAGAATTCCTTAAGTTCACTAATAAATTTAGAAATTTTATGAAGAGTCAATTAGATATGTTTGAAAGCTTGGAAAAAGACTTTGTAAAGAATTACAATGTAGGAAGTCCTATTGAAGATATAGGTGAAAAGAACATAGAAGATTTTGCTAATGATGAAAAAAGTGCTGGATTAGACATAAAAGATTTTGAAGAGAATGATTTAAAAGAAGATGATTTAAAAGAAATAAAAAGTTTTTTTGCAAAAGAAGATTAAGAAATTAAAGTGTGACAATAGGATGCTTCAAGGGGAAGTATGATTGTCACATTTTTTATTATCTATGTAAGACACATTCAAATGAATAACAAGTCAGTATGCGCTAGTGTATTTTGCGTTATACTGCGTCAGTAGAACCCGCCGATAGTCCTACTAGTGACGAACCCTACTTTTTTGTCTGACATAAAATATATCAGCATCTTTGACTTGTTATTTTTTTCATGTACCAAAATACATTTTAAAAAGATTGAATTTGAGGAGGAATCTTATGCATGAAATAATAGTTGGTAAAGAGGATAAAGCTTATAGAGTATACTTAGAAAATACTATGGATAGATTTTCAGGAGCACTTAAAGAGTATAAAATAAATAAAGTATTTCTAATAACAGATGATTTAATATACACTACATATAAAAATAATATTTATAATTTAAAAAAAAGAATTCCTTTTGAAATATTCTATTTTAAAAATGGTGAGGATAGAAAAAATATAGATACAGTTAAAAGAATATACGATTTTTTAATAGAAAAAAAGGCAGATAGAGAGAGTATATTAATAGCTTTAGGTGGAGGAGTAGTTGGAGATTTAGTTGGATTTGTAGCATCTACTTATATGAGAGGAATAAGATATATTAATATACCAACAACCCTTTTATCTCAAGTGGATAGTTGCATAGGTGGTAAAGTTGCCTTTAATTATGGTGGTATAAAAAATCTAATAGGAGATTTTTATGATCCTGAATTTGTTTATGTGTCCTTAAATTTTTTAAAAACTTTAGACAAAAAGGAAGTATTAAATGGATTAGGGGAAATAATAAAGTATGGTTTAATTTCTGATGGAAAATTATTATATTTTTTAAGTGAAAATGCAGTTCAGCTTTTAAATTTAGAGCACGATAAATTATTGCACGTAATATTAGAATGTTTAAAAATTAAAAATAAAATAGTGGTTCAGGATACTAGAGATTTAGGTTTAAGAAATGTATTGAATTTTGGACATACAATAGGACATGGAGTTGAAGCAGATTCAAAATATAAAGTACCTCATGGAGTAGCAGTGGCATTAGGTATATTGGTAGCAGTAAAGTTATCGGAGATTAAATTAGGTTTAAATGAATCTATTTATAGTAAATTGCAAAATTTGTATGCAAAATTAGGATTGCCTACTAGCTATAAGGTTGACAATTACAAATCCTTTATGTATTCTATTAATCGTGATAAGAAAAATGTAAATGAAAATATTAACATGGTACTACTTGAGAATATAGGTAAATACAAAATAAAAGTTAATGTAAAGAATGAGGATATTTTAAATGCATTAAAATTCAGTATTAGCAAGGAGGAGTAATAAATGGCTATAGGAATTATAGGAGCTATGGATGAAGAAATAGAGATATTACTAAAAGAGTTAGATCTACAGACAAAAAAAATAAAGGCTTCAATGGAATTTAATAGAGGAACATTATGGGGTAAAAATGTAGTAATTGTTAGAAGTGGCATAGGAAAAGTGAACGCTGCTGTATGTGCACAAATACTTATAGATGATTTCAATGTGGAATCAGTGATAAATGTAGGAATTGCTGGAGGAGTGGGAGAAAAAATATATCCTGGAGATGTGGTCATTGGAGAAAGTTTAATTCAGCATGATATGGATACTTCTATTTTTGGGGATAGAATAGGTCAAGTACCGAGGTTAGATACTTTTGATTTTAAGAGTCACTGTAAGCTTGTGGAATGTGCAAAAAAAGCATGTGATCAAATAAAAGAACATAATTGCTTTGTAGGACCAATCGTCTCAGGTGATCAATTTATAAATGATGTAGAAAAAATAAAATGGTTTTATGAGGAATTTGGAGCCTATGCCTGCGAAATGGAAGGTGCTAGTATTGCTCAAGTTTGCTATTTAAATAAAGTACCTTTTGTAGTAATAAGATCAATTTCAGATAATGCTAATAATGGAGCGCATATAGATTATGAAACTTTTAAAGATATAGCAGTAAAAAATTCTTGTAGTATATTAAGAAATATGCTTAGCAGTATGTAGGTGATAATAAAAAATGAAAAACTTGTTGGTAGATAAAAGTAGTGGAGAAGATATAAAAGTAAAAATAGGAGATTTTTGCATAGGGAATAGGAAAAAAATAATAATATCAGGCCCTTGTTCAGTGGAAAACTATGAAACTATGTTTAACATTGCTAAAAGATTAAAAAATGTTGGAGTACATATGTTAAGAGGAGGAGCTTTTAAACCTCGAACTTCTCCATATGATTTTCAAGGATTACAATTTGAAGGATTAAAGATATTAAAGGAAGTTGGAAGAAAATTCTCCATGCCAGTAGTTTCAGAGGTAATGGATACTAGGGATTTAGAAGAAGCCTTGGAATATGTAGACGTGATACAAATAGGTTCTAGAAATATGTATAACTATAGTTTGCTAAAGGAAGTGGGTAAATTAAGAGCTCCTGTACTTCTTAAAAGAGGTATGAGTGCAACCATATCTGAATGGCTTTATGCTGCTGAATACATTATGTCTGAGGGTAATACTAATGTTATTTTATGTGAGAGAGGTATAAGGACTTTTGAACAATATACAAGGAATACTTTAGACTTAAATGCTGTGGCGGTGGTAAAGAAGAAATATAGACTTCCAATAATTGTAGATCCTAGCCATGGAACTGGTCTTAGAGAATTAGTGTCAGATATGTCTATAGCAGCTATAGCATCAGGAGCTGATGGACTTATTATAGAAAGTCATATAAGTCCTGATGAAGCTATCTCAGATTGTAAGCAGACTATTTCTATAGAAAACTTAGAAAAAATAATAAAAAAATTAAATAAGCTAGAAGAAATATTGGATTGATTATATAAGTTTATTGTAGAATAAAAAAAGCTTCTTTAGAAAAACTAAGTTTGAAAGTATTTTTAAAGGAGTTGATAGCATGGACCTTAAAAATAGGGAACATTTTAAAAATAAACTTTTAAATCAAAAAAAAGATGTAGAGATGCTATTGCAGCAGATGGAAGATAACGATACTATAAACAGTAATATGGGACTAGAAGATGAGTTATCTAATTATGATAATCATCCTGCAGATTCAGGTGGGAATCTTTATGAAAAAGAAAAGGGCATAGCACTTAAGGAACACGAAATAACTATAGTAAAGAAAATTGATGATGCACTAAAAAGCATAGAAGATGGTTCTTATGGTAAATGTAAAGGCTGTGGAAAGGAAATACTCAAGGAAAGATTAGAATTTATACCTTATGCACAGTATTGTACTAAGTGTCAAAAGGAAATTAATACTGCCTCTGGAGCAGAACAAAGACCCGTGGAAGAAGTAGTATTGAAAAGTCCATTTGGATATGGATATAACGATTTAACTGATAAAGTGGGATTTGATGCAGAAGATAGTTATCAAAGCGTGGAAAGATTTAATGAACCCTATAATAGTTATAGTTCAATAAAATATTATAACTATGGAGACTTTGATGAGAATGAGGATGAAATAGGCTATGTTGAGCCTATTGAAAGAATAAGTAATGACCAATACAAAAATCAGTTGCCAGACTAAATATAGAAATCAATTGCCAAATTAAACATATAAATATATGATAGCACTAATAGGAAATTGGGGGATGGGAATGGAAATAATCATAATAATACTTGGTGTATTACTTGATAGAATTACAAAGTTTTGGAGCGTAAACATATTATCTAATATTGGTGAAATAAAAATAATAAATAACTTTTTTAGTTTTTATTATTTGGAAAATACTGGTGCGGCTTTTGGCATAATGAAAAATAAAATATATTTTTTAAGCATGATAACTATATTTGTATTAGGCGGTGTAATTTATTATTTAATATATAAAAAACCAAAAAGCATATTATTAAGAATAAGTTTATCTTTAATAATTGCTGGAGCTATTGGAAATTTGGTAGATAGGCTTTTATATAGGTATGTAATTGACTTTATAATGCTTCATTATAAAGATGTTTATTATTTTCCAGTATTTAATGTAGCTGATATATTAGTTTGTATAGGTACTTTTTTATTGATAATTTTTTTAATAAAGGAAGATAAGAATGAAAGAGGAAAATAAGTATTTGTTTAGAATAGAAGAGGAATTCGATAGTGTAAGAATAGATGTATTTCTTGCAGAAGCTATGGAGGGGAAATCTAGATCCTATATACAAAAGCTAATTAAAAGTGGAAATGCTACTGTAAATAGGAAAATAAAAAAAAATAATTACAAATTAAAAGAAATGGATATAGTTGAATTATCAATACCAGAGCCCATAGAATTAAATATAAAGCCAGAAAATATCACTTTAGATATAATATATGAGGATAGTGATGTTATAGTAGTTAATAAACCTCAAGGAATGGTGGTGCATCCAGCACCAGGAGTTTATAGTGGAACTTTAGTAAATGCCTTATTATATCATTGTAAGGATTTATCTGGTATAAATGGAATAACTCGCCCAGGTATTGTTCATAGAATAGATAAAGATACTTCTGGGGTTTTAGTAGTAGCTAAAAATGATAATTCTCACAATTGCTTGGCAGAACAACTTAAAGAACATTCTATGAATAGAGAGTATATTGCACTTACGGAAGGAGTTCTTAAAGAAGATGAAGGTAAAGTAGACGCGCCTATAGGAAGACATGCAACTGAAAGAATTAAAATGGCTGTAATTCAAGGTGGAAAGGAAGCTGTTACACATTTTAATGTGGAAAATCGATATAAAAACAACACACTTATAAGATGTAAATTGGAAACTGGAAGAACACATCAAATAAGAGTACATATGGCTTATATTGGTCACCCACTGGTTGGAGATCCAGTATACGGATATAAAAAACAAAAATATAAATTAGCAGGACAAATGCTTCATGCGCATAAACTTGGATTTATACATCCTACTACAGGAAAATATGTAGAATTTTCTACGCCTCTTCCAGATTATTTTCAAAATCTCATTGAAAAATTGGGAAATTGCCTGTAAAATAGTATATGAGTATTAAAATGCGTTTAGATCATAGGATCTAGACGTTTTTCTATTTATGTAATTGGAGGGGTTCATATGAAACTTAAAGCAGTTATTTTAGACGAGAAAGCTATGGGAAGGACACTTACAAGAATATCCCATGAAATAATAGAGAAAAATAAGGGTGTAAAGGATGTAGTTTTAATAGGAATAAAGAGAAGAGGGTATCCACTTGCTGAAAGAATAGCCAATTTAATAGAAGTTATAGAGGGAGAAAAGGTTCAAGTAGGTAGCGTAGATATTACCCTATATAGAGATGATTTGTCACCAGTAAATGAGCAGCCAATAATAAATAATAACAATTTACAAGTGAAAATTGAAGGAAAGAAAGTAGTATTAGTTGATGATGTATTATACACAGGAAGAACTGCAAGAGCGGCCCTAGAAGCTATTATAGACAATGGAAGACCTGAGAGAATAGAACTAGCTGTATTAGTAGATAGAGGTCATAGGGAGCTTCCTATACGAGCAGATTTCGTTGGAAAGAACATACCTACTTCACGAAAGGAAAATATTTCAGTTGAAGTTACAGAAATAGATGGAAGTGATTCAGTAAAAATTTACGAATGATAGTATCAATATTTAGGAGTTGAAGAGCAAATGTATGAATTAATAGCAACATCCACTTTTGGATTAGAGTCTGTAGTGGCAAAAGAATTAAAAAATTTGGGTTATGAAGATTTGGTAGTAGAAAATGGTAAAGTTACTTTTCAAGGAGATGAATACGATATAGCTTTATGCAATATTTGGCTTCGATGTGCAGATAGGGTACTTATAAAAGTTACAGAATTTAAAGCAGAAAGCTTTGAAGATTTATATCAGGGCACATTAAAGCTAAATTGGGGTGATATAATTCCAGAGGATGGGTTTATGCATATCACAGGAAAATCAGTAAAATCAAAGTTGTTTAGTGTTCCAGACTGCCAGAGTATAGTTAAAAAAGCTGTGGTGGAATCAATGAAGAGAAAATACAATAAAGATTGGTTTTCAGAGGATGGTCCAGAATATAAAATAGAAGTGGCTCTTTTAAAGGATATAGTAACATTAACTATTGATACTTCAGGGCCAGGCTTACATAAAAGAGGATACAGGGAAAGGGCAGGAGAAGCTCCTATGAAAGAAACATTGGCAGCAGCTTTAGTGCTTTTAAGTAATTGGGATAGTTCAAAACTTCTTATAGACCCTTGCTGTGGTTCTGGGACTATAGCAATAGAAGCCGCTTTAATAGGTAAAAATATAGCTCCTGGATTAAATAGAAATTTTGTGTCAGAAAAGTGGCCTCAAATTCCTAAAGAAGTTTGGGAACAAACTAGAGGTTATGCTAAAAGAAAAATAAATAATGAAGATTTAAAGATAATGGCGCTGGATATAAATAAAGGGGTTTTAAGAACTGCCAGAGAAAATGCTAAAGGTGCAGGAATTTCAGAGTACATTCATTTTCAGCAAATGCCAGTTCAAGAGTTTACTACCAAGAAAAAAGGAGCATGTGTCATATGTAATCCACCTTATGGAGAGAGAATAGGAGAAATTAAGGAAATTGAAAGCATATACAAAAGATTAGGAGAGTTATATAAAGAAAATGATACTTGGTCATTTTTTATAATAACCTCAAATGAATATTTCCAAAAGAACTTTGGTAAAAAGGCAGATAAAAACAGAAAACTTTATAACGGTAGAATCAAGTGTTATTACTATCAATACATAAGATAAGAATATTGTGAAGCAAGTGCCGTAAGAAAAATCACACTTTAAGTCCGTGAAAAAATTGGAATTTGGGACTAATCACAATACGCTAAGAACTTCTACATGTTTGCAGATTTCAATCCCCTAAAACCTTAACTCGCTCCTTGCGTCCCTCAAACAGGAAGGTTTCTTAACGGGAATTGAAATCTGCAAACATAAGAAGTTCTAAAGCTAGTTCCATAGTCCCAAATTCCAATTTTTTTCACTTCCTTAAAGTGTGATTTTTCGGTTCATGCATAAGCTATCTATGGGGGAATACAGCTAACTAAAGGATGATTTTCCTCCGCTGCGCTATGGAAAATCTTTAATTTATAAATAGAAAGAGCTCATAATATTTTTTAGGCGGAGCCATTCGTTTAAGCCACAATTCTCAGTCACTAATAATATTTTGATTAATTGTAATATATAATTCTGCACTTTTCTTAAAGGCTAGTAAGTAAATATATGCAACTTTAAGTATATAGTAAGCAATAAAACTATAATTATTTCTATCATAATTGTCATTATTTGCAAATAATATGTTATAATTTAAAAATAACTTTTATCTTATACGACAAGGAAAACATCAATCATTATAAAGAATTTTTAACATTATTTACTGAATATTTTGATGAAATATGTTCAAGTAAGCAGAGGATAACATTCCTAAACATATAATTCCTAAAATTATAGATATCATAGGTGAAGAAACACATAAATATAAATAATGGCTGTACCTATGCTATAAAAATGATGATATAATTGGTTTTTCATTAATACCCCAGATAATCCTATGTCCAATTTTATCGAGAAAATAATTGCCATAAATGGCACAAACAACATCTACTTAACGGCTAATGCTGATAATGGTATTCCTTTTTGGGAAGCCATGGGATATAGTTTTACTGGAAAAATTCATGATAAGAATGGTAACAGAATTTACGAAAAATACATCTCTTAATCCGTAATCTTCTTATATTATAAAATAAAAACTAATATTAAAAACCTTCGGATATTATATGTCTCAAGGTTTTATTTTTTAATAATTTAATTTTTAAATACATTCCACAGTTAAAGTTATGTATACATAAATAATTAATTATAAAAATAAAACAGTAAATAAAATTTAATATGTTTTGACGTAAAGCATTGGTTTGTATAAGTCCTAATCATGCCTATGTATTTAGGCTGGCTGTCGCCAATAAAAGATTTTTAAAGCCCTAAAAGAAAAGCTATGACTATTCCATTTAATGGAATAATTATAGCTTTTTGCTATATCATTTATTTAATTAAAGATTTTCCGTAACATAGTGGAGGAAAATTATCCTTCAGTAGGCTCTCTCCACCATAAGTAATGTACGTATGAACCGAAAAATCTGTCTTTAAGGTAACAATAAATATAGTTTTTTAGACTATTGAGCTAGCCTTAGAAATTCTTTGTTTTCAAATTTCAATACCCGTTAAGAAGCTTTCATTGTTTGAGCGCCGTCAGAAGCGAGTTTGAAAGCTTTAGGGTATTGAAATTTGAAAACATTAGAATTTCTTGGTGTACTGCGAACAGTCTAAGAAAATATATTTATTGTGGACTTAAAGACAGATTTTTCTTATGGCACTTACTTCACAATATATTCTTATTTTGAAGTTTCTTCTGAAACTAAAATTTTGGGTTCAGCCAATATGGTTTTATTAGTGTAGTAAATAACCATGCCTGGTTTAGCGCCAGAAGGTTTTTTTACATTTCTAATTTCTGTATAGTCCACAGCTACTTTTGAGGAGTTTCTTCCCTTACTATAATATGCTGCAAGTGAAGCTGCTTCTTCAAGAGTTTTATCTGTGATATTTCCATTATTTTTAATTATTACATGTGAACCGTGTACATCTTTTGTATGCATCCATATATCATTTTTTCTAGCAAATTTTAATGTTAAATAATCATTTTGTAAATTATTTTTACCTACATAAATATCACAATTGTCAGTGGAAACAAAGTGAAGAGGGGACGATTCTTTTTTATTTTTATTCTTTAAGGATTTTCTAAATTTAATGTATCCAGTTTCTATCAATTCTTTTTTTATATCATCTATTTCATCATAGCTATCTACATTTTCTATATTGCTTAAAACGGAGGATAAATACTGAAGTTCTTCTTCTGAACTTTTAAGTTGTACTGTTCCCATTTCTTCTGAGGTTTTTAATTTATTATATTTCTTATAATAATATTGAATATTTTCTGAAGGAGTCTTATTTTCATCAAAGTTTATGGTTATGTATTCTTCATTTTCACTGTAATAGTTCAATAACTTTGCTTTAGAATCCCCTTTTTTTAGGCTATATATATTGGCGGTTAATAATTCACCACAAAGTTTAAATTTATCTTTTGATTTACATTTTTCTAAAGAGTCCTTTAGAATTTTAATTTTCTTTTTACATCTATCTATATTTGTGTGGATTAATTTTTGTAAGTCAGAACTTTTAGATTTTAGTCTATCAATTTTATCTTTTTTGTAGTAAAAATCCTCTAACAATAAAGAAGCGGAAGTATACTGTTTTTTTATACAATTCTCTTCTAATCGCAACAAATCTATGCAGTGGAAGTCTTTTAATAAACCATTGTTATCTATATAATAAGAAAAATTAAAATTGTTACTTAAAAATTTATTAAAGAACTCTTTTGAAAAAGCAAATAAATCTTCTAAAGTGTATTCATTATTATGTTTATTGGTGTTTAATCTATAAAAAATTTCTTTTGACAGCTCAGAGCTTACTCCAGTAAAAGCCTTAGAAAATAGCTTTTCGGAAATACCTATGTTATTTTCATTTATACATTTAATAAAACTCTCCATTGAAAAGTCGCTGGGGTTAAGTTTATTTGACTTTGGGGGGGATATATATTCTATTCCAGCATAAAGATTTCTATAGCTATTTATATCTGAGGTAATGTGTTTTATACTATCCATTATTATATTGTCTCTTTCCCTTACAAGGGTTATATTGCTATGCCGACCCATGATTTCTATTATTAGGTGGTATTTGCTATTAAAACCCATTTCATCAGAACTCTCAAAAGTTATATCCATTATTCTATCAAAATTTAATTGTTTAATATCTAAGATTTTAGCGCTATTTAAGTATTTTCTTAGAATCATGCAGAACATAGGTGCCTTTTGAGGGTTTTGTTTTTGAATATTTGTAAAGTGTATTCTTGGATAATTGGAACTAGCACTTATTAAAAGTTTTATATTTTTTCTTTTTTCTCTTATAGTTAATATTATTTCATCCCTTTCAGGTTGATTTACTTTATCTATTTTACATCCTACTAATTCTTTTAATTCTTCGTTTATACTATATAAAAATAATCCATCTAAAGCCAATTTAATTCATCCTCTCTAAAAAAAATATGAAATATAAAGCAATGTAACCAAACTTGTATTGATTATTTATTTAAATATTGTATACTTTAGTATAGCATTAATAAAACATGATTAAAACATTAAGTGCTTTTAATTTTTATGATACAATATATTTATATGAATGTGGAAGGTGATATAAGTGAAAATATACTTTACCAAAATGCATGGTTGCGGAAATGATTTTATAGTTATAAATGATTTAGATAATAATTTTAATAATTTAAATGAGTTAGCTCCTAAGTTGTGTCATAGAAATTTTGGAATAGGAGCAGATGGAATATTATGTGTAAAAAGAAGTAGCGTAGCAGATATAAAGATGGAAATAATAAATGCTGATGGTTCCTATGCCGATATGTGTGGAAATGGCATAAGATGTTTTGCAAAGTATGTTTGGGAAAAGGATATTGTAAATAAAGATAAGATAAATATAGATACAGGAGATGGCATAAAAATAGCTAATCTTAATATAAATAAGAATAAAGTAGATACTGTTACCATAAATATGGGAAGCCCAGAATTTCATCCAGACAAAATACCTTCTTCAAGTGAAGAAAAAATAATAGATAAAACTATAAATATAGTGAAGAAAAATTATAAAATAACCAGTTTGTTAATGGGGGTTCCCCATACAGTCGTTTTTGGAAAACTAAAGGACTTCGATGTAGAAGAAGGAAAGCTTATAGAAAAATACAATATTTTTCCTAAAGGAACTAATGTGAATTTTGTAGAAGTAGTTAGTAGAGAAGAAATAAGGGTTATGACTTGGGAGAGAGGAGCCGGAGCCACTATGGCCTGTGGTACTGGTAGTTGTGCTTCTGTAGTAGCAGGAAGAGAGTTGAATTTATTGGACAATAAAGTTAAAGTTCATGTTCCAGGAGGAATATTACAAATAGGAATAGAAGATAATAAAGTGTTAATGACAGGTAGTGCAGAAATTTCTTTTGAAGGAGTATGTGAAGTATAAATGAAATTTACTGGTAGATTAGTCTCAACAACTTTAGTATTAATAGTTACTTTAAATATTGCGGCTTGTAGTAAGCCTAACGTGAATAAGAATGTTAATAAGAATACTTCTGAAACGTCCATAGATATAGGAAATATAAAATTCCCCAATATAACTATAATGTGTAAGAAGGAGGAGTATAATCAGGTATTTAGTATAAATAAAGATACACTAGATAAAATAGGAAAAATACCTAAGGAAGACGTTTTAGATTTAATATACAATAAGGAAAAAGATTTATATATTTTTCTTGTAAAAAAATTAGGTGAAGGTAGAAAAACTAAAAGTCAGATAAAAATAATAAAGAATAATCGTACGAAAGTATTAAACGAATCTTCAGTTTATTCAGATATTAGCATATCTCCAGATTCTGGTAAGATATTATTTAGAAGTTTTAAGGATGTAGCTATGAATGAACCAGAAGGAATTAGAGTATATGATGTAGAGAATCATAAGGAAATTCAGATTAAAACAAAAGTTTTAGTATCTGGGGATGTATATGAGTGGTTAGATGATGAAAATATAATCTATTATGGTATTATATCTGATAAACCTAATTCAGGAAATATATATAAGTATAATGTAAAGTCAGGACAAGAATCTGTTTATTTTAGTAAGCTAGAAGGACTTTGTTCTAGAATGTACTCAATATCTAAGGATGAAATTTTGGTTTTAGGCAATAAGGAAGATGATTATAAACTCGTTTATTATAATGTGAAGACTGGAGATAAAAAACTTATATCTCAAAATATAAGTGATATGACAAAAGCAGCTATAAATAAAGACAAAAAGTTATTGTATTTTATAGGGGAATCTTCTGAAAGTAATAACTTTGCTTTATTTTCAATAGATTTAACCACTTTTGAATGTTCTCAGTTAACTTATGATTTGCCTAAAAATGTAGATAAAAAAGCAGGATTAGCTATGGATTCAGAAGGAAATGTTATTTTTGGAGGTAAGGACAGCGAAAATAACAATGACATATATATTTATGATGTAAAAAATAATTCTACTAGCCTAATAACGGAGAAATCCAATGATTATAAAATATATGGTGATAAGGTACATTCAAATAAATAATGGATTTTTAAGATAGATATTTGTTAAAATAATCTATCTTTTTTTGTCTACTGTTTTGTTTAAAAAATACATTAAAGGATATAAATATAATAAGGAAGGGAGGAATTTTATATGGTTGTAATAAAGGAACATAACTTAGATGTTTTAAACTTAAAACTAGATATGGACGTGTTAAGTAAAATTTCAGGGAATATTGCTTATAAATTTTCCATCCTACCCTTTAATATAGAAGATGATAAAGTGTGTATTTTAGCTTCAAAGGAAATAAAAGAAAGTACCATAGATTATATTAAATTTATATATAAAAGAGATTTAAAAGTATATATAGCAGATAAAAAGGAAGTACTTATGGCGGTGAAAAAATATCACAAGAAGATGATTCTTCATGGAGCTATAAAAGAAATTGAAAAGAATAATATATTAAATAAGACTTTACATACTATTAGAAGTTCAGCGAATGTAGAAAATGCTCCAGTAGTTAAAATAGCCAATACTATAATTAATGAAGCTATAGCTATGAGAGCCAGTGATATTCACATAGAACCTTTTGAAAAAAATGTAATTATTAGATTCAGAATAGATGGTTCATTGATAATTTATACAGAATTATCTAAAGAAGTTTATGTTTTTTTACTTTCAAGAATAAAAATTATGGCGGATATGGATATATCTAAAAAGTTCATGCCAGCAGATGGCAAAATTTATTATAAGCTAGAAGAAAAAGAATTTGACCTTAGAGTATCTACTTTGCCTACAGTGTATGGAGAAAAAATAGTAATAAGAATCCTACATAAGGATGGAGAAAAACTTTCACTAGATGCATTAGGTTTTCAAAGAGAAAGCTGCAATTTAATAAAAAGGTGTATAGAGAAACCTAATGGAATGATTTTAGTTGCAGGACCTACTGGAAGTGGCAAAAGTACTACTCTTTATTCAATTTTAAAGGAGCTTAATGATAAGGAGTATAACATTACAACCATAGAAGATCCTGTAGAGTATAACATGCCTTTTGTAAACCAAATAAATATAAATAATAAAGTAGGATTGACTTTTGCCCAGGGGTTAAGAAGTATTCTGCGCCAAGACCCAGATATAATAATGATAGGAGAAATAAGAGATAGCGAAACGGCTAAGATAGCTGTTAAAGCTGCTATGACAGGGCATTTAGTATTTTCAACATTGCATACTAAGGATTCCATAGGAACTATACTTAGGTTTATGGATATGGGTGTAGAAAATTATTTATTGGCGGACACTTTATTAACTGTAATTTCCCAAAGACTTGTAAGAAAAATATGTAATCACTGTAAGGAAGGTTATAAACCTTCTAAGGAGGAAAGAATGGTTTTAAACTTAGGGGAAGAACAGTTGCTTTTTAGAGGAAAGGGATGTACTTATTGCAATAAAACTGGGTATTCTTCTAGAACAGTGCTTTATGAAATACTAGTCATAGGAGAAGAGGAAAGAGAATTTATAAGAGGAATAGGGTCATTATATAAAGCTTCTTATGGCAAAAATCTTTCTTTAGGAAAATCACTAAAAGATAGAGGAATAGAATTAGTCAAAAAAGGTATAACTACCTATGAAGAAATAATAAAACACATTATATGAAAATATATATTTCATAATAAATGCAGGTGAAAAAATGAAAAGGTATAATTATAAGGCTTTAGATATAAATAAAAACAAAGTTAAAGGTGCATATGATTGCAATAATGTTGAAGAGATGATAAAAAATTTAAACAGTAAAAAATTATTTTTATTGGATTGTAAGGAAATAAGAAAAGATAAATTAAATGTAAAAAGAAAACTTTCACTAAAAGAAACTTATTTATTTTGTCAGCAATTTTACCATTTAATAAAATCTGGTATAAGTATACCAGAATCACTGCGTTTACTGGGATTGGGATTTAAAGATGAATTTATTAGAAAAAAAACTTGGGAGCTTTTTCAATTAGTTTCTCAAGGAGAAAGTTTGTATAGTGCTATGGAAAATTTAAAAGGAGTATATCCCTCATTTATGATGGCTATGATTAAAATAGGGGAAGAAAGCGGAAATTTAGAGCAGGTATTTTATAGACTAAGTAAACATTATTATTATTCACAGGAACTGAAGAATAAGATTAAAAAATCATTGACATATCCAATAATAACATTAGCAATTTCTGCAGTGGCCATGATATTACTTAGAGTTAAGGCTATACCTACTTTTACCAATATGATTGTGGAAATGGGTGGCGCTGTGCCTATAAGTACAAATATATTTATATTTTTATTTGATAAGGGATTTATGCTTATGGGTATACTTATAATGTTATTTTTATTATGCTTTAAGTTAAACAATAGTTATATTGAAAAGATAAAATTTAAAATGCCCTGTATATCTAAATATATTTTAATGTGGGAAGAAATAAAGTTTGTAAAAAGCTTAAGCATATTGTTAAAAAGTGGCGTAAATGTAATAGTGTCTTTGCAAACCATTATAGAAGCTGCCGATAGTATTTATATCAGGGAAAAATATATAGTTGCTTTAGATAGAATTAAAAAGGGAAGTAGTATTTGGAGGACACTAGAAGAAACAGAGATATTTCAAAGTTTTACTATTTCCATGATTTCTATAGCAGAAACCAGTGGTGATATGGAAGAAGGACTAAATAATGTGGAGAAGATTCTAGAAGAGGAATTTAAATATAAGTTAAATAAAGGTTCTGAAGTTATAGAGCCAGCATTAATAGTATTTATATCTATATTTATAGGTATGATAATAATTGCTGCTTTAATGCCTATTATAAATATGACTTCATCTATTAACGTTTAGGATAATATGGAGATGGTGTTTTGAAGACGTTTATAAATAAAGGATTCACATTTATAGAGCTTATTATAGTTATATCTATAATTTCAATAATAACTTTAATAGCTATGCCAAATTATCTAAAGTACAGAGAATATGTCATTAGGGAAGAAACTTTAAATATAGGAAAAGGTATATATTTAAGTGCCGTGGATTATTACTTCATTAATAGTAAAGACAGTATTAGTGGTGATGATATAGACTCTATGAAGAAGTTTATTCAAGAAGATGTGGGGCTTCCTATAATTAGTGTAGATAAAATAAAATCTTCAGTAGAACATATTTTAGATATTAAGTATTATTATAAGGCGAATTCATATAAATGTGAAGTGAATTTAAACAGAAATAAATGCAAGATATTTTATATAAAGAATAATAGTGAAAATCTAATTTACCAAAATTATTGAGAATGGAAGGGAGCAGATGAAAAAAGCATATACACTAATAGAAATTTTAATAGTAATATCTTTAATTTCACTAATTTACTGTGGAACAATGTTTACCTATAGAAATTTTAATAAAGTAAAGAAGAATTTAGATATGAATTTTTATGCTAATAATATAGTACTATTCATAAATAAGTGTAAAAGCTATTGTAAAAGCAATGGTGTCAATGGAACAATACAGCGATTTGAACAAGAAAATGGTTTGGTATTTACATATAATTCTCAAAGAATAGACACTTTAACATTGCCTTCAGATATACAAATAGAAAATATTAATATTGAACGTGAAAAAATAGAAATAAGCAGTTTAGGTTTTACAAGTAGTGCCTGTACTATAAAATTAAACAATTGTTATGAGAAAAAAAGGGTGACAATTGAAGTTGGGACTGGATATACAAAGGTTAAGGTGGATTAAAATTATGAAAAGAAGTAAGGGATTTGGGTTTGTAGAAGTTCTGTGCAGTGCGTGCATATTTTTTATGGTTATTGCTTCTGTATTTAAACTTAAGATAACCATGAATAATATTGCTAAGCGCCAGAAAACTATTGAAAGCTACTATTGTTTTTTATCTGGACTTAAATATAATTTATTAAAAAATGCTACTTATGAAGAAGTAAAAAACTTAAAAGAAAATGAGAAATTAAACATACCAAAAGAGAAAATAAATATAGATTTAATGTGCAGCGAAGAGCTAGAAAGTGTTTTTACAAAGGAAATAAATAATGATTGTCCAAGGATAACCATGGAAATAGAAGATTTTAAAGATGAAAGTGTGTTGAAAATAAGACTAAAGCTGTGTTTTTTAGTGAATGGACAGCAAAAGGAATCAATTACAGAATTTTTAAAGGGGAATTATCAATGAAGAAAAAAGCTTTTACGCTTATAGAACTAATAATATCAGTGAGTATTGCATCTATAATATTTTCTCTAGAGATTAAAGTTTTAGCTAGGGAAATAAGAAGCTTTTCAAGAATACGTGAAGACACTGTTAGTTATTCATCTATAAGTGAAGGTTTGAATTTTATTCATAAAGTTTTATATGGTAATGGAAGAGTACAAGTAAACAATGATACTATTGAGATAATTAATGAAAAAAAGAATAAAAAAGGGTGCATAAAATTACAAGAAAATGCATTGAAAATAGAATATGAAGATATAAATTCTAATACAGGTAGGAAGAATTCCAACAACATTTGTAGAAAGATTAAAGATTTCCAAGTGCGTAAAAATGGAAAAGTTTTGTTTATAAAGATTTCGGATAAAAATGGGAGGGAGTGTTCAAGATTTATACCAGTGGAAAATTAAAAAAAAGAGGCTATATATTTATTTATACTATATTTACTGTGATTATACTTATTACATTGGTAAATTACACTGTTTCCTTAAATATTTCAAATATAACCATAAATAATTATATCAAAAATTATCAATTACAGAATAATATAAAAAAGGATAATAAGGAAGTTTTACTTGGAGAATTATATAATGCTATTAACAAAAAAGCTAAATTGTTGAATTACGAAGAAATAAAAGAATGTTTAAAAAGTGAATTGAATGATAGGTTATGTTATGAAGGAGCCTTTATAGAATACCTAGAACCGGAGGGAAAATACACATTTTTGGAACCAGATATATATTTTCAAGTAGTTACTACATTTTCTCCAGTATATAAAATAAAGGAAATATATAGGTGTACCATAGAAGATGAAAAACTTAGATTTATATATGTTTTGGCAGATAATTACTAAATGGAGATTTTAAAATGTAGATAGCTGTGGAACGATTACAAAAAGAGAGGAGAAAAATTTTTGTTTAAAAAAGGTGCATTAATAAAAATAGAAGATAGAGATACTTTTTTATGGAACAAAAGCAAATTTGAAAGTATCAAAAATGCAAATATAGATCTGAAAAATAGAAATTTATATCTAATAGTAGAAGGAGAAAGAGTGTACATTAAGCTCTTAAGTGTTCCTAAAGTGGCAAAAGAGAAATTATATAAAATAATAGAATATCAACTAAAATACTATTTTACAGACATGGAGGAAATATTATTTGACTACTATATATGTAAAAAATTAAAAAAGTCCTACGATGTATTAGTTTTTTGTGTTAGTTCTAGAAAACTTAACAGATTGCAGGGTTTATTAGAAGAAAAAAATAAATTAAAAATAGTAAATTTAATACAATTTGTTATTTTAGATTATGTTAAAAGCTATATAAATGATGTCCAATACACATTGATTTTTATGAACAAAAATAATTTATATATAATGGTTGTAAAAAATGAAATTTTAATAGAGAATTCCATGATTAGAGATTTTACTGGGAATTTTAAAGATTTTTTTCTAGAATTTAATCCTATAATAGAAAATCAAGGTGTAAATAATGGAGAATGTAACATATATGCATTGTGGTTTTATTATGATGACATACTGGAGCAATTAAGCAAAAACTATAAATTAACGGTATTGAATTATAGTGAAGACACTATAATGGAAGGCTTCATGAAAGAGGGGAAGTGCAAAATTTGCATAAGATAAATTTTTTACCTGTGAAGTATAGAGAAAAAAGTAAAAATAAAGTTTTTATAATTAATTTTATAATTTTTTTTATAATTGATACACTTCTATTATTAAATATTTTCTTTTATAAGAGAAAAATAGAAGATATAACTAGATATGTAGAGGGGAGTAAAAGAAATTTTCCTGTAAAACAAAACAATAATAGTAAAAACAAAAATATTAGAGTTATAGATAATTTAAGGTGTTTTTATAGTTTTTTAAAAGATGAAATTATAGTTATTGATATAAGTTCAAATGAAAAAGAAATTGAGTTTTCAGGGAATGCAAGTGATATAAAGGATTATATAAATTTTTTAGAAAAAGTGGAAAAAGATAAAAGATATAAAATTAAGAATTTTAACAATATAAGTAAAAAAGGAAAAGAGATAAATTTTAACATAAAATTGGAAGTGAAATAATGACAAGAAAAAAAACTTTAACTATGGTAATGATGATTATTGTTTTTATAGCACTAATTTTATATGATTATAGATTACATAAGGAACTAAAAGTTAAAACAAATAATTTAAATTCTATTAATCAGTATAAAAGACAAACTAAAAATATAGGAAAAAAAGAAAAAGTAGAATATAGTTATGTATTGAAGGAAATTCAGACAGTGAAAACTTTAGAAATAGATGAAATGTTAGTAGAAAAGAATGATAAAAACCATAGTGTGAAATTGCGTCTACTATATATTAAACCCTTAGAAGAATTTATAATTGATGAAGAAATAAAAGAAATTTTTACGAAAAACAAAAATTTTAATATTAAAAGTGTCATTTTAAAAGAAAATAAGGTAATAATAAGTATGGAATGTGTTTTAAGTTAAAGTGATAAAATACATATGTAAATATCATATGATAAAAGAAATATTTGCAAATATCAATTACTTTTGATAAAATATCATTGTTCAACATATGAGATTGCATTGAGTATGCATATGATGGATGTAGATGCAATATAATTGTATTGATTGCCTACTAAAGGTTATAATAATAAAATGAAATTTATTTTTTTGGAGGGATACCGAATGATTTCAGCAGGAGAGTTAAGAAAAGGAACAACTTTTGAATTAGATGGACAAGTTTTTACAGTAGTAGATTTCTTACATGTAAAGCCAGGTAAAGGAGCAGCGTTCGTAAGAACAAAAATCAAGAACGTTATATCTGGGGGAGTTATAGAAAGAACATTTAATCCAACTGAAAAATTACAAGAAGCTGTTATAGAAAGAAAAGAAATGCAATACTTATACTCTGATGGAGAACTATATTACTTCATGGATCAAGAAACTTATGAGCAAATTCCTTTAAACTATGAAAAAGTTGAAGATGCTATAAAATTCTTAAAAGAAAACATGTTTGCAGTTATAAAGTTCTTTAAAGGAGAAGCTTTCTCAGTAGAAGCTCCAAACTTTGTAGAACTTCAAGTAGTTGAAACAGAGCCAAGTGTTAAGGGTAACACAGCTACTAACGTTACAAAAGCAGCTAAAATGGAAACTGGAGCAACAATTCAAGTGCCTCTATTTGTAGAAGAAGGACAAATGGTGAGAATAGATACAAGAACTGGAGAATATATGGAAAGAGTTTAGGTTATACTAATTATAACTTAAATTGTTTATAAGGAAGTGGTTATATGAATTCGGTTAAGCAAAAGGTATCCTATCTTAAAGGATACATAGATGGATTGCACATAGATTCGGAAACAAAAGAGGGAAAAGTAATTAAAGAAATTATAGGTATACTAGAATGTATATCTGATGAAATTTGTTCTCTTAAAAATTCTAATGGTGAAATAAAAGAATACATAGAACAAATTGACAATGATTTAATAAATGTTGAAGATGAAATATATGGATTAAGTGAAGATCTCATTGATGAGGGCTGTGAGTATAATGAGGATGATTTTAGGGAAATGAAATGTCCTAGTTGTAATGAGTCTATATTTATAGACAAAACACTATTCCAAAGCAATGAACATTTAGAATGCCCTAATTGCAGATATAATATAGTTTTATGTAGCAAAGAGGAAGAAAAAACTGAATAGAATGTAACCGAGAAGTGTCAAAGAAAAGGGGAGTATGTACTTAAAGTATTACTGCCCTCTTTTATAGGTTAGAATTAAGGTACATGAAAAGAAATAACAAGTCAAAGGTGCTAGTATATTTTGTGTTATACAAGGAAGCAGGTTCTGTCGCTAGTAATACTATCGGCGGATCCTGCTGATGAAGTATGACGCAAAATATACTAGAATATTGACTTATTATTTATTTGAATGTGCCTTAATATTTGCAATTATAAAAAGCAGTATATGAAAAGCAGTAGTATAAAAGAATTAACTTTTATATTACTGCTTTTTATATTTTTGTTATTTAGAAATATTTAAAAATTAAGTAATAAATTCCATACATAACAAATAGAAATTAATTAAGAGGGGAGGAATATTTGATGTACTTATATGGTTTAGAGAAATTTCTAAGTGAACCGTTAATTAAGTTAATAAAAAACACAGAAGAATTGGACAAACTTCAAGAAATACGCATAAGAATAGGAAAACCTATAATTTTAGGAATAAATAATAATGAATTTTTAAAGGACTATATTCCTAAAGAGGAAGAGCTAAAAAGCATTGTTCAAAGATTTAGCAGCTACTCACTGTATGCCTTTGATGAAGAAATAAGGCAGGGATACATTACTATAAAGGGTGGACATAGAATTGGTATATGTGGAAGTTGTGTGGTAGAAAAAGATAGAATAAAAACAATAAAAAATATAAGCTCCATAAATATTAGAATTTGTAGACAAATAAAAGGTTGTGCGGATAAAATAATGCCTTTTTTAATTGAACAGGGAGACATAATGAATACAATAATAATTTCACCACCAAAATGCGGTAAAACTACTTTGATAAGAGATATAACTAGAAATGTATCTAATGGCATAAAAGGAATGATTACTGGGAAAAAGGTTTCTGTAATAGATGAAAGAAGTGAAATATCAGGATGTTATCTAGGCGTGCCCCAAATGGATGTAGGAATAAGGACTGATGTTTTAGATAGCTGTCCTAAAAGCTATGGCATATCCATGGCAATAAGAAGTATGGCGCCAGAAGTTATAGTTTCCGATGAAATAGGAACATATAGGGATATGGAAAATATAATACTTGCACTAAATTCTGGAGTGAAGGTTATTACAACTATACACGGGTATGACGAAAAGGATCTTTACAGAAGACCAGTATTTAAGGAAATAATGGATAATAAAGTTTTCACTAGAGCTATAATACTTAGTAACGCCAAGGGCGTTGGTACTGTGGAGTATATATACGATTTTAATAGTAATAATAAAATTTAGGAGAGGTGGCTATGATTAAAATTATAGGAAGTTTGATTATAATTTTATCTTCCACTTACATGGGATTTGTATATGGAGAAGAACTTAAAAAGAGGGTAGAGCATTTAAAAGAGTTTGAAAAGGGAGTATATTTATTGAAAAATGAGATGTTCTACACATACACATCTCTACCAGAAGCCTTTAAATCTATAAGTTCCAAGTCAAAAGGAGAGGTGAAAAGTGTTTTTCATCGTATATGGGAGCTTTTAAATAATAATGGAGTGGAAGATGTATATGAAGGATTTAAAATAAGTATTGATGAAAATAAAGGTTTGAAGTTAAAGGAGGAGGATATAGATATAATTTTAAACTTAAGTAAGAGTTTAGGCAAATCTGATTTGGAGGGGCAAAGAGCAATAATATTATTTACTATAGAAAGTTTGAGAAAACAAATTGATGCAGCAGAAAAAATTGTGGAAAAAAACACTAAAATGTATAGATATTTAGGATTTTCTATAGGTGCCATGTTGGTAATTATGTTGTTATAGGAGGTAAGTATGTTAGACGTAGGTTTACTATTCAAAATTGGAGCTGTTGGTATACTTATAATCATATTGGACAAGGTTCTTAAAAGTGGTGGAAAGGATGAATATGCAGTTATAACCAATCTAGCAGGAGTAGTTATAATACTCTTGATGGTTATTAATTTAATAAATAAATTGTTTAACACAGTTAAAACACTATTTCAGCTGTAGTATACTAAATTTTTAGTCCATAATTTGAATTGATTTCATTTAAAAATTAAAATGATTTAAACTGTAGGAGGAAAGTATGGAAATTGTTAAAATAGTATCATTTGCCTTCATAGCTTTATTTATATTATCCATATTCAAAAAAAGAAGAGATGATGTAGCCTTACTTATTAGCATATTCTGTGGATGTTCTATATTCGTATTTATGATAGATAAGTTATCGGTGATAATTAAATTTCTTCAAAGCTTAGCCACTAAGGCTAATATTGATTTTGTTTATTTGAATATAGTGTTTAAGGTATTAGCTATTGCTTTTTTAGCTACTTTTTGTAGTGAAATATGTAAAGATGCGGGGGAAGGTACTATAGCATCTAAAGTGGAGTTTAGTGGCAAAATACTTATTTTAGTATTATCAATACCTATATTAATGGCAGTCTTAGATACTATTACAAAAATTTTATAGATAAAAAAGTGAGGTAGATATGAAGAAAATAGTGGGTTTAATAATAATATTTACCCTGTTTTTTACAAACTTTAATGTACAAGCATCATCAAAGGATTACAAAGAAATAAATGAAATTGCAAGTGGGGAACAAATGGAAAGTTTATATAATTATATATCTAATATGAAAAACAAATATGAAATAATACAGGAATTAAATCCTAAAGAATATGTTATGGATTTTATGAAAACTGGTGATGGTAAATTTTCCATCAAAAAATTTGGTAATGCTCTATGGTCGTATGCTTTTAGAGAAGTATTAGCTGCTGTGAAAATAATGATAGGTATTCTCATCTTAGGAATAGTAAGTGCATTACTTAAAAACTTGGAAAATGCTTTTAGTAATGAAAAGATGACTAAGGTAGCTTATTTTGCTTGCTATTCACTGGTTATAATAGTTGTGGCTAAAAGTTTCAAAATAGGGGTATCGCTGGTTAACAGTACTATAAATACTATGGTGGACTTTATGACGGCATTGATACCAGTGCTTTTGGTAATGCTTGCTAGTGTAGGTGGTGTTGCAGAAGCGGCAGTTATGAATCCAATAATAATTGTAGCTATAAATATATGTTCTAGAATTTATGTAAGCTTTATTATTCCTATGATACTTATGAGCTTTGTTTTAAATTTTGTGAACAACATATCAGATGATTATAAAATAAGTAATTTAACAAAGATATTTAGTAAAGTGGCCCTGTGGACCCAAGGTATAATTATGACTGTTTTTGTGGGAGTTGTTAGTATAAGAGGTATTACTTCTAAAACTTTAGATGCAGTTACATCAAAAACAGCAAAATATGCGGTGGATAATTTTGTACCAGTTATAGGTAAATGTCTTTCAGATGCAGTTTCTACAGTAGCAGGATATTCACTTTTAGCTAAAAATGCTTTAAGTAGCTTAGGACTTGTAATAATTTTAGCTATTATATTATTACCTATAATAAAAATATTTGTCATAGCTTCAATGTATAAAATAAGCGCAGCACTGATAGAACCCATATGTGATAAGAACATGGTAAAGTGTATTAGTAATTCTGGTGATTCTTTAATCTTACTTATGTCCACTTTGATTAGTGTTTCATTTATGTTTTTTATAATGCTATGTATTATAGCAGCAGCTGGAAGTGGAGTCTTAGGAGGATAGAAATGATTGAGTTTATGAAAAATTGGGTAATAACCATAAGTGTTTGTGTATTTTTTATAATTGCAGTAGAGGCTATATTGCCATCTAATGATTTAAAAAAATATGCAAAGTTTGTATTAGGCTTAATATTAATAATTACAATAATAAATCCCGTTATAAAATTTATTAATAAAGATCTAAATATAACCAGCGCTATAAATATAGAAAAATATACTGAAGATAAGTTGTATAAAAATACTTATGAAGAATACAAATATAAAAATATCGAAAGAACTTGTGAAAATTTTGAAAACAATTTGGAAAAAGAGTGTACAAAGAAACTTAAAGAAAAATATAAAGATAATAATTTCAAGGTAGATGTAAAAGTAAAATATCAAGAGGATACCAACAGTTTTAAAATAGTAAATCTGAATATAGGAGTGGAAAAAGAAAAATTAGTAAAGAAAGTGGACATAAATACCAAAAAGCCTAGTGGAAATAAAGGTAATATTGAAAGCCAGTTAAGTAATGGCATAAAAAACTGTATCAATAGTGAATTTAAAATTCCATTTAATATTATAAACGTATATAAAATCTAAGGAGGTTAAAATGGACTTCAAAGATAAATTTTTAAAATTTAAAAATGAATTAAATAAGGACAAGGCTAGTAATAAAAAGATTTTTAATTTAATAGTAATAATACTAATTGGATGCATATTGATGATAGCAGGCAGTAGTTTTAAGGGAAAAAAGAATACAAATGCAGCAGCTGCTACAAATACTCCAAACACCAAAGATGACATAGAATATACAGGAGATAACTATAAAGAATATGAAACATTTATTCAAAATGAACTAAAGGCAAAATTAGAGAAGATTCAGGGGGTTGGAAGGGTAGAGGTGATGATTTACTTTGAAAGTGGAGAAGAAAAGGTCCCTGCAGTGAATATCAGCAATTCCGATAACGTTACTAATGAAGAAGATACAGCAGGAGGAAAGAGGAAAATTTCTCAAAACAACAACGATAAAAATGTAGTAATTACTAATGAAAATGGAAGTAATAAACCACTGATAGTTAAAAAAAATAAGCCTAGAATTACTGGGGTACTAGTAGTGGCAGAGGGGGCTGAAAATAAAGTTACAGAACTGAGGATAAGCAAGGCGGTATGTGCATTATTCAACGTACCAAATATTAAAGTGAATGTATATCCTATGAAAAAATAGCATATAATTCTATGTAAGAAGAAATGGGGGGTTATGTAATGAATAAGAAACAAGCTATTATTATTGTGACATTATTGGTGTTGATCGTTTGTTTAGGTATGGTGGCAACCAAGGTAAATAGTTCATTAATATCTAAAGACGGTGGAAAAGCTAAGGATAAAAGTGCTATATCCTTTAATAATAACCAAAAAGGAGAAAGCAAAAGTAATTACTTTACAGAATCAAAGATGTTAAAAGAAGAAGAGACCATAAAGACACTTCAGAATTTAAAATCTATAATTGATGATGAGAGCGTTGAAAAAGAACAAAAATCTAAAATTATAGAAGAATTCAGTAACATATCTACTAATGCAGATAAGGAAAATAGAATAGAAATAGCACTTAAGGGAAAAGGCTTTGAAGATGTTATATGTATGATAGAAAATAATAATAAAGTTAGAGTGATAATAAAATCCGACAAAAAAGTATCAGACAAACAAGCAAAACAAATTCAGGATGTTGTTATGAGTATTGCAGGATTAAGTAATGTGGAAATTGAAAATAAAGAATAATAATTGTAAATGTAAAATGTATTTGATATAATATACCTAAGGGTAAAGGGATTTATTTAAGAGACGTAAGGAGGTAAAGAGATGGACGAAGGTTTAAAAAAATCAGAAGCAGTAGGAGTTGTAAAGATTTCTGACGAAGTTGTTAGTGTCATAGCTGCATTAGCTGCGGATGAAATAGAAGGAATAGAAGAAATAAACGCTGGTTTAGCTGCAGGAATATCACAAATACTTGGTGGTAAGAAGAATATATCCAAGGGCGTTAAAGTAAATGTGAATGAAGGAAGCGCGGCAATAGATTTATACGTAGTGGTAAGATACGGTATCAGAATACCTGAAGTTTGTGAAAAAGTTCAAAAGAATGTTATGAAAACAGTGGAAACTATCACAGGCTTAAGAGTTTCAGCAGTTAACGTATATGTTCAGAATGTATCAATTCCTAAGATTGAAGAGAAAAATAGTAAAGAAGAAAAGGAAGACTAAATATCACCCTCTGAAATCAGAGGGTTTTTCCATGTTTAATATTGTGAATAAATTTAGTATATTTACATTTTTTTTGATAATAATTAAATAATAGAGATAAGAACACTATCGAAGGGAGAATTTTTTATGAATAGAAGAAAATCAAGAGAAGTTGCAATGAAATTATTATACGGTAGAATTATAAACAAAGGTGAGTATGAAGATTTAATAGAAGACTTTAAGGAAAACTCTGAAGAAAATTTAGAAGATGTTGATTTTTCATATGTAATAAAAACTTTAAAAGGAATTGAAGATAAATTAGAAGAAATAGATGCGGAAATAGAAAAATACTTGAATAATTGGAAACTTAACAGGATTTCAAAGGTTAATCTTTCAATATTAAGATTGGCTGTTTATGAGATAAAGTTTACAGAGGAAATACCATATAGAGTATCTGTAAATGAAGCTATTGAACTTGCGAAAAAATATTCAGATGACAAGTCACCAGCATTTATAAATGGTATATTAGGTAACATGGCAAAATAATCATTAAGTTGGGGAGGTTAACCACCTAAATATGTTTATTAAAACTTTAACTGTCGGTAAATTAAATAATTACATAAAGAAAATAATGGACAATGACTTTATACTTAAAAATATTTATGTAAAAGGTGAAATATCTAATTTAAAACTGCATAGCAGTGGACATATATATTTTTCTTTAAAAGATTCTGAGGGTAAGATCAATTGTATTATGTTTAGAGATGCAGCTGAAAAGCTTAATTTTCAGCCAGAGAATGGAATGAAGGTTTTGGCTACAGGAAGGGTGTCTGTATACATTAAAGAAGGAAATTATCAATTGTACTGTAGTGAAATGCAGATAGAAGGATTGGGTGAACTGTATATCGCCTTTGAAAACCTAAAGAAAAAGTTATATGAAAAGGGATTATTTGAAGATGAAAATAAAAAGCCTTTGCCTAAATATCCCAAGAAAATAGGGATAATAACTTCTCCTACTGGTGCGGCAGTAAGAGATATAATAAATGTGTGTAAAAGGCGAAATTCTAAAATAGAAATTTTAATTTATCCTACGCTGGTACAAGGAAATGCTGCTAGCGTAGAAATTATAAATGCCTTAAAATATTTAGATGAAAGAAAGGATATAGAAGGCATAATAATAGCTAGAGGAGGCGGAGCACTAGAGGAGCTTTGGGCTTTTAATGATGAAAATCTAGCTAATGCAGTTTATAATTGTAAAACTCCAGTGGTGTCTGGAGTAGGACACGAAACAGACTTTACTATAGTGGATTTTGTATCAGACAGGAGAGCACCTACCCCCTCTGCAGCAGCAGAAATATTGGTTCCAAAACTAGAGGATATGCATAAGGAAATATGCGACTATGGACAATATTTGTTCTCATATATGGAAAGATTTATAGACATATCATATAATAAAATTAGTTCTCTAAAAAGCATGTTAGAGTTAAGCAGTCCACTAAATGATATTGTCAATGGATATAGAGTATTGGATAATTATAAAAATAACCTTCAAGGAATTATTAAAAATAAAATTTATTTGGAAAAAGATAAATTAAATGAGTATAAGATAACATTAGAAGGTAACAATCCATTGAATTCCTTAGGAAAGGGATTTTCAATTATCTATGATGAGGACTACAATATAATAAAAACTAAAGAGGATATAATAAATAGAGACATAGTGAACGTAAGATTAAAAAATGGAGAGGTAAAATTAAAAATACAAGTTCTGGAGGAGAGCAATGGCTAAAAAAGTATCTTATGAAGAGATGATAAAAGAATTAGAAGGCATTGTTAAACTTATGGACAGTGAAGAATTATCCTTGGATGATGCCATAAAAAACTATGAAAAGGGAATAAAATTATACAATAAGCTAAATTCTATCCTTAGTACAGCAGAGGGTAAAATAAAAATAATTAAGGATAATGAAGAGAAAGATTTCTTAGATGAGAGGGATTAGTTATGTTAGATAAACATATAAAAGAAGAAATAGAAAAGTGGATTGAAGATTATTTTGAAAATAAGGGAAGCTATAATAAGATAATATATGATGCAATGAAATATAGTTTAACTGTAGGCGGTAAAAGAGTAAGACCAACATTAATGCTTCTTACATATAAAATGTATAAGCAAGACTATAAAAAAATACTTCCTTTAGCTTGTTCAGTAGAAATGATACACACTTACTCCCTTATACACGATGATTTACCTTGCATGGATAATGATGATTTAAGAAGAGGAAAACCTACTAATCACAAGGTTTATGGAGAGGCTATGGCGGTTTTAGCAGGTGATGGACTTTTGAATGAAGCTATGAACTTAATGTTTAAATACATAGTGGATAATAAAGAAGGGTTTGATGCTTGTTATACTATTGCTAAAGCTGCAGGAGTAGATGGGATGATAGGCGGTCAAGTGGTAGATATATTAGGTGAAGGTAAAAGAGTTGAAGAGGAAGAGCTTATATATATGCATAAAAAGAAAACAGGAGAACTTATTAAATCACCTATAATAGCAGGAGCATTATTAGCAGGAGCCCCTAAGGAGCATGTAGAAAAGCTTGGACTATATGGAGAAAAATTGGGAGTTGCTTTTCAAATTAAAGACGATATTTTAGATGTAACGGGAGATGCCAATGTGCTTGGCAAAAATGTACACAGTGATGACAAAATGCATAAAACTACTTTTATAACTACTTATGGATTAGATGAATGTAAAAGAAAATGTGTACAGTTAACTGAAGAGTGTCTTAATATATTAAAGGGACTAAATTTAGATGCAACACAACTAGAGGAATTAACTAAATTCCTTTTAGATAGAAATAATTAGTGAATTTATTTTGAACTTAATTTAAAGCTTTTGAATAATTAATATTCATATGATATAATTATCCTGCGAGGTGGTGCAGTATTCTAGTCGGGTAAGTATTTTTCGAAGACGGGGCTAAAAATCCGTTAAAGGGCACATCGATGAAGTTCCTGGTGCTGGCTTATGACGCCCAGTTATGGGTTGGTGCTGGGAGTAAGGGGGATGGGGCAATCGCAATGGCATGCGACACTGACCCTACCTTCGTGGAGACCACTGCTTGTGGGTTAGGCTAGTCGCTTAATTTACGACAGTGGATTAAACCTGCATTGTGGTAATTAGCTATGTGCAGCGTAGCCTGCCTTGAAGTGGTGTGGGGAGAGGTATGAACAGGTTAAATGACTTTGGCCGAAGTTATTTAATTATTGCATGCTGAAACCTATGCTGCAAAAGAGGATAGAGAAGTACCTAACTGTCGAGGAAAACTCCTAGACTGTTCCATAAGAAATATATTAAGGATTAAAGTACGGACTAAGTGGCAATCCAGTCCTGTTTTTGGTAACAAAGCAGATAGGGCATTAAAGGGAAACCGTCAAAGTGGCGACACTTTGATTACTCTATGGGAAATCCTACTGGACCTAAGCCGTAAGATTTACTTAATATATTACCACCTCTTAATCATATAACTAGAAGCTCTAGGAGCTCTAGTTCTTTTATAAGTTAAATTTAGAAATTGTGTCTTAGGGCTTTATTATCAGTATATTCCATTTTATAGAATATGGGAATACTATGATAGGTGGCCATAGAACAAAATCTTAAACATATAGTTTTACTAAATAAAATGGGGGAATGATTAGTTGGGAAGTCGGAGCAAGAAGGATAGTAAAAAAAATAATAGAAAATGGGTAATTACTATTGTTATTTGGAGTATATTAATTGGCGGAAGTGTTACCCTATTATCAGATACGCTACTAAGAGGAGTGGACATTTTAGTAGCTTTTATTATATTAGTTTTTATAATCTTTGTTGGAATTGCATTTGATGCTATAGGAGTAGCAGTAACTGCAGCAGATGAATCACCTTTTCATTCTATGTCTTCTAAAAAAATTCCGGAAGGAAAAATTGCGGTGAATTTAATAAGAAATGCTGATAAAGTATCCAACGTATGCAATGACGTTGTAGGTGATATTTGTGGTATAGTCAGTGGTTCTGTTGGAATTTTAATATTACAAAAGTTAGTCAGTGTTTTTCCAAAACTTGATACGCCCGTAACCAGCGCCCTTATAGGGGCCATTATAGCTTCTGCAACCATAGGTGGAAAAGCTATGGGGAAAGGTGTAGCTATAAATAAAAGCAATGATATAATATATAATGTAGCAAAAGTCATAAAAGGGTTCAAAAAATTGAGTTTAAGAAGGAAAGATGATAATGGGAATTTTATTAGAAAATTATAAGGACATGCAACAAATTAAAAAAATGTCCTTTGAAGATTTGGATATATTTGCAAAAGAAATACGAGAATTTTTAATAGAGGAAGTATCAAAAACAGGCGGTCATTTAGCCTCAAATCTAGGTGTGGTGGAGCTCACTTTAAGTTTATATAAAGTTTTCAATTTTAAGAAAGATAAACTAATTTGGGATGTGGGACACCAATCCTATATACATAAAATACTTACAGGGAGAAAAGAACAATTTAAATCTTTACGACAATATGACGGTATGAGTGGATTTCCTAAGAGAAAGGAAAGCCCACAGGATGTATTTGAAGTAGGACATAGTAGTACATCTATTTCAGCAGCCCTTGGTATGGCAAGAGCTAGGGATTTAAGGGGCGAAAATTATGAAGTTTTATCTGTAATAGGTGATGGTGCTTTGACGGGAGGAATGGCCTTAGAAGCACTAAATGACTTGGGATATTCCAAAAATAAAGCTATAATAATATTAAATGACAATCAAATGTCTATAGATAAAAATGTTGGAGGATTATCTACATATTTAAGTACCATAAGAACAGATCCCAAATATAATAAATTTAAAAATGACTTCAATAGTACCCTTAGGAAAATGCCTTTAGGAGAAGGAGTAGCTAATTCAATACAAAAAGTGAAAGATGGAATAAAGCAGTTAGTAGTTCCTGGAATGTTATTTGAAGATATGGGTATTAAGTACTTAGGACCAGTAGATGGTCATAATATAAAACAAATGGTTAAGATTTTATCTATGTGTAAGAACATAAATGGACCAGTACTCATACATGTTATAACTAAAAAAGGTAAAGGATATACCTATGCAGAGAGTAATCCAAATAAATTTCATGGTGTGGGACCTTTTGATTGGAAAACAGGAAAAACATTTTCCTCAGGGAAACCTTCGTATTCAAAGGTATTTGGAGATGAAATAGTTAAAATTGCAGAGAAAAATAAAAAGTTAGTAGCTATAACTGCAGCTATGCCTGATGGAACTGGACTTAAAGAATTTTCTTTAAAGTATCCTAAAAGATTTTTTGATGTGGGCATAGCAGAACAGCATGCGGTTACTATGGCAGCAGGAATTGCATCATCTGGGTTTAAGCCTGTATTTGCAGTTTACTCTACTTTTTTACAAAGAGCCTATGATCAAGTATTACATGATGTGTGTCTACAGAATCTTCCAGTGGTTTTTGCCATTGATAGAGCTGGAATTGTTGGAAATGACGGAGAAACTCATCAAGGAGTGTTTGATATATCCTTTTTATCACATATTCCTAATTTAACTATTATGAGTCCTAAAAGTACCGAAGAACTAAGGACTATATTGAATTGGTCAGTAGAACAAAACTTTCCTATTGCAATAAGATACCCAAGGGGTGGCGATGAGGGTGAAACACTGAAATCAGTGGAAGAAATTAAGCTTGGACAATGGGAAGTACTAAGTGACGAGGGAGATATAGCTATAATAGCTACAGGAAATATGGTAGAAAGAGGCCTAAGGGTTAGAGAAAAACTAAGTAAATTTGGAATAAAAGTATCTGTTATAAATGGATATTTTATAAAACCTTTAGATGAAAAACTGTTACAGAGTTTAGGAGAAAGCAAAGAGTACATATTTACTATGGAGGATAATGTAATAAATGGCGGATTTGGAAGCAATATACTAAATTATTTGAATAAAATAAATAAAAAAGTTAATATTGTTAATATTGGTTATGAAGACAAATTTATTCCTCATGGTGACCCTAAAACCCTTTATAAGGTAAATAATATGGACGTGAATGGAATAGTGCAAACTATTTTAAGAACTGTTAGTTAAAGGGGATATATTATGTGTACAGAAAAAGAAAGACTAGATGTAGAATTAGTAAAGAGAAGTTTATTTTCTTCTAGGGAAAAGGGAAGAGAAAGTATAATAAAGGGTGAAATCTATGTTAATGGAAAGAAGATTACTAAAGGTTCACATAAAGTTTCTTCAGAGGATAATATAGAGTTTATGGGAGAAAAAATGCCTTTTGTAAGTAGGGGTGGTCTAAAGTTAAAAAAGGCTTTAGAGAGCTTTAAAATAGATTTATGTGGTAAAGTATGCTTTGACATAGGAGCATCTACAGGAGGTTTTACAGATTGTATGCTTCAAAATGGTGCGATTAAAGTTTGGTCTGTGGATGTAGGAACAGGACAATTAGATAGAAGATTAAAAGATGACGAAAGAGTCGTAAATATGGAAAAGACTAATATTAGATACTTAACTAGTGAAAAGATCAATGAAGATGTTCATTTTGCAAGTATAGATGTTTCTTTTATATCCTTGGAAAAGGTAGTGCCAACAGTGGCTAAGCTTTTATGTAATAGTGGAGAAGTAGTGGCTCTTATAAAACCTCAGTTTGAAGCAGGAAAAGGAAAAGTAGGAAAGCATGGAGTTATAAAGAAACCTTCAGTACATTTAGAAGTTATTAAAAGGGTTATAAATTTCTTAAGGGCAGAAAATTTAAAAATCAGAGGTGTAGATTACTCACCAATTAAGGGACCAGAAGGTAATATTGAATATTTAATTTATTTTACTAAAGATAGTTCATATGTGGATAATATAACAGATGAAAATATAGAAATGACAGTAAAATTAGCACACAGTTGTTTAAGGTAGGGTTGAAAATGAAAAGTGTAGGAATTAATATAAATAGCCAAAAGGATCCAGAAAATAAAATTTTAAATAGAATATTGAATAAGTTGAATAATACTTGCAATGTGGTAGTGTTTAGCGATGCTAAGGAATTAAAGGAAAGTTGTGATGAATTTGATTTTGTAATTTCTGTTGGTGGAGATGGAACTATATTGAGAACCGCTAGAGCTATAGGACATAGAGAGATACCTATACTTGGTATAAATTTTGGGAATTTAGGTTTTTTAACTACTGCAGAAGGAAGAGAATTAGAAGGCGCCTTAGAAAAAGTATGTAAATACCAGTATTCTATAGAGGAAAGAATGATGCTGGAATGTATTGTACGAGAGAGTGGAACAGAGAGAAATTTATTAGCTTTAAATGATATAGTTGTTTCTAAGGGGACGTTATCTAGGGTAATTAACTACAATGTAAATATAGACGGTATGCACTATAATAGTATAGTAGCAGATGGCATTATTATATCAACACCTACGGGTTCCACAGCATATTCCTTATCAGCAGGAGGTCCGATAATATATCCAACTTTGGAATTGGTTACCATAACCCCTATATGTCCTATATCCTTAAGTGCAAGAAACTTTGTACTGGATGGGAATAGTGAAGTGAATATAAATTTGCACCAAAATAAGGAAAGTGCCTTTTTGACTGTGGATGGACAGGAAGCCTTTGAACTTAATGATAGTAGTGAAATTATAATTAAAAAATCTAAAAATAAAACTAAGTTAATAAAGATTCATAATTATGATTACTTTAATGTATTAAGAAAAAAAATAATATCAAGAATCAAAGAATGAGAAGGTGATTATTGTGAAAATAGCCCGTCATGCGAAAATAATAGAAATAATAAATTCAAAAGAAATTGAAACACAAGAAGAATTAGCTGACGAATTAAGAAAAAGTGGTATAGAAATTACACAAGCCACAGTTTCTAGAGACATAAAGGAACTTAAACTAATAAAAGTTTTGGGAACTACAGGAAGATATAAATATGCTGCTATATCCCCTACAGAAAGTTTTTTATCTGATAAATTAATATCGATATTTTCCCAAACAGTACTTTATGTGGAGAATGTTTCTAATTTTGTAGTAGTAAAGACTATTTCAGGCTCTGCTCCAGGTGCTGCGGAAGCAATAGATTCCATGAATTTTGATGGTATAGCAGGAACTATAGCAGGCGACAATACAATATTTTTATTAATAAGAAGTGAAGAAAAGGCTAAAGAAATAGTCCAAAAGCTTAAAAAAATGATAAGCGAATAGGAGGTATAAATATGCTCCTACAGTTGAATATACGAAATTTTGCGTTAATACGGGACATAAGTGTATCCTTTGAAAAGGGATTCAATGTATTACTTGGTGAAACTGGTGCAGGTAAATCTATATTAATAGATGCCATAGATTATGTATTAGGAGGAAAATTTGAAAAAAGCTTAATAAGAATAGGAGAAAATAAAACCTATGTAGAAGCTATTTTTTCTGTAGACAATGAAATTACAAAAGAAATTTTGAATAAAAAAGGTATAGAATATGAAGAAGGTATTCTTATAATAAGCAGGGAAACTTTTCAATCTGGTAAGAACGTGGCTAAAGTCAATGGTAAAAGCATGATTTTATCAGACCTAAAAGAAATTACTATTACTTTACTGGATATACATGGGCAACATAAGAATCAAAGTTTGTTAGATAGTAGTAATTACATAGAGTATTTAGATTCTTATGGAAGGAAAAAAATGCAAAATATATTAGAAGAATATACTACTTACTACAATCGACTAAAAGAAATAGATTATAAAATAAATGAATTAATTGGTGATACAGGGGAAAAAGAAAAATTAGTAGATTTTTTAAAGTATCAAATAGATGAAATAGATAGAGGAAATTTAAAAATAGGTGAAGAAGAAGAATTAGAAGAAAAATTCACTAGTTTATCTAATTATGAGAAACTAAACAAGTCATTAGGAAGTGCATACACTTTATTAAATAGTGGAGATGGTAGTAATTTAGCTGTTTGCGATGCTATAAATTTAGTTTTGAAAAATATAAAGGAAGTGGAAAATTTTTCTGATAAATTAGGTAAGATATATAATTTTTTTGAAGAAGCTTATTATAATATTCAAGAGGCAGCAGAAGATTTAAGAGATATAGTAGAAAATTTATATTATGACCAAGAGGAATTAGAAATAATAAATAAAAGAATGTATGAAATAGATAGCTATAAAAGAAAATATGGCAATTCTATAAAAGAAATATTAGAATATAAAGAAAAAATAAATTGTAAATATGAAGAGATGGCTAATTATAAAAAAATAGTGGATAAGCTAAACATTGAAAAGAAAAATATAATAATTACTATGGAAGAAAAAAGTGAACAAATTCATAGTATTAGAAGTGCTTTAGGAAAAGAATTAGAAGAAAAAGTAAAGAGAGAATTAAGCTATGTAGGTTTAGAGAAGGCTAATTTTAAAATTAATGTGCAATATGCTAAAGAATTTAATGAAAAGGGAAAGGATATTGTACAGTTTTTAATATCCACTAATCCAGGTCAACCACTTAAGGAATTATCAAAAGTAGTATCTGGTGGAGAACTATCAAGAATAATGTTATCATTAAAGACAGTATTTATAGACAAAGATGATATACCATCTATAATTTTTGATGAAATTGATACTGGTATAAGTGGAAGAATAGCTGAAAGAGTAGGAGAAAAAATGTATATGGTGTCTACAAAGCATCAAGTATTTTGTATAACTCACTTACCTCAAATAGCTATTATGTCTGACAATCATTATTTAGTTCAAAAAAATGTGGAAGAAAATGAAACATATACAAAGATAGTAAAAATATCTGAAGAAGATAAGGTAAGAGAAATAGCAAAAATGATTAGTGGCAGTAATTTAACAGAGATAGCTTTTAAAAATTCTAGAGAACTTATAAAAAATGGTTACAATAAAAAACATAGTTTATGTAAAGAATAAGACTACAATAATATAGTAGTCTTATTTTTTATAAACTCCTTCAATAATCTTCTAAAGAAAATTAAAACAAAAGTATTATAAAATTTTAATATATATAATAATTTAGTTTATAAATAAATCATTAACTTTTAAAGCATTAAAATTATAGCATAAGAGGACTATTAAAAGGGTAACTTAAAATTAAATAAAGAGATAGGAGGCGAAAGAATGGACAAAAAAATACAGAAATCCATTATGATTTTAATAGCTCCTCTCTTCTTTTTTATTTTAAGTATCCAGTATAAAATATACCCTGGGTATTTAAACACTTCTGCTGTTAATGCCAAACCTAATATTCAGATTTATCCTGGAGGGCAACCGATAGGAGTTAAACTTAATACTAAGGGAGTTTTGGTTGTTGGATTATCTAATTTAAAAGGAACAGATGAAAAGATGTGTAATCCTGCCAATGATAGTGGTGTAAAGGTTGGGGATATAATAATAGCTATAAATGGTGTAGAAGTTAATACCTGTGAAGAAGTTTCAAACAAAATAAGGGAATCAGAAGGTAAGAATTTAGATTTAACTTTGCAAAGAAAGGATTCCAAAACAAATAAAACTGTAGTGCCTATTAAGACTTCTGAAGAAGGAAAATATAAAATAGGATTATGGATAAGAGATTCTACTGCTGGAATAGGAACATTAACTTTTTATCATTCTGAAACAGGAAGTTTTGGTGCCTTAGGTCATGCTATAACGGATATGGATACAGGAGATATAATGAAAGTAAGGGAAGGAAAGATAATACCATCATCTATAGTATCAATTAGAAAAGGTGTTAGAGGAGAACCAGGAGAATTAAGAGGTATATTTACTGATGAAAATGAACCTTTGGGGAGCATAAAAAATAATACAAATTGCGGTATATTTGGAGAAAGTAAAAAGGAATTGATAAACAAAAATTTCAATCAGCCTTTAAATGTAGCATATAGACATGAAGTAAAGAGAGGAAAAGCACAAGTACTAACTACTATAGAAGGAGAAGAGCCTAAGCTATATGATATAGAAATAGAAGAAACATTAGAGCAAAAAGAGCCAGGACCTAAGAGTATGGTTATAAGAATTACGGATAAGAGATTATTAAATAGTACCGGCGGAATAATTCAGGGTATGAGTGGAAGTCCAATTATACAAAATAATAAAGTTGTTGGAGCTGTAACTCATGTTCTTGTGAACAAGCCTGATGTAGGATATGGCATATATATCGAGTGGATGTTAAAGGATGCGGGGATAGTAGGAAAATAAAAGTAGAAAAAATATATTAAAAATAGTAAAATAAGAGTAAAAGGTGTTTAAGATTGATTCTTTTACTCTTTTTTTTATATAAATTTTTTTATAAGAAGGAATCAAAGTTTATTTGTCGAATACTATTGTTAAGATATGGGAATTAATTAAAAGGGAGCGTGTGAAATGGAGGATTCAAGAATTAATGTGGTAATTGCAGATGATAATAAAGAATTTTGCAATATACTAAATGATTATTTAATGAGCCAAAGAGATATAATGGTATCAGGAATAGCAAAAGATGGATTGGAAGCACTAAGGTTAATTGAAGAAAGAGAACCGGATTTAGTCATATTAGATATAATAATGCCTCATCTAGATGGCTTAGGTGTATTAGAAAGAATTAATGGCATGGATATGAAAAAGGTACCTAGGATTATAGTATTATCTGCTGTAGGTCAAGATAAAATAACCCAAAGAGCTATAAACTTAGGAGCAGATTATTATGTAGTAAAACCTTTTGATATGGACGTATTTATAAAAAGAATAAGACAAATGTTCAACAATACTATATCTAATTCTGATATTAAGAAGACTACTAATCATTATTCTAACGATAACGAATATTATACTAATAATGAAAAAAAACCAGTGGATTTAGAAACGGAAATAACAAATATAATTCATGAGATAGGTGTGCCAGCACATATTAAAGGATATATGTATTTAAGAGAAGCTATAACTATGGTAGTAAATGATATAGAGTTACTATCAGCAGTTACAAAGGAATTATATCCATCTATTGCTAAGAAGTATAATACTACGGCTAGTAGAGTTGAAAGGGCTATAAGACATGCTATTGAGGTGGCTTGGAGCAGAGGACAAGTAGAAACAATTAATAAGCTATTTGGCTATACTATACACAATGATAAAGGCAAGCCAACAAATAGTGAATTTATAGCTATGGTAGCTGATAAGCTAAGACTTAAAAATAAAGTTAGCTAGATTAGTAGTATCAACGATTACGGAGATTTAGAAAGCAATAAACTGTATAAAAAGCGACATAAAATATAGGTTATTGTAATTAATCTATGTATTAATTAATTTAAAATTACCAATAGACTTTTTTCATTTGTTAGGTAAATGAAGGGAGTCTATTTTATTATGAAAAATATTAATTTTTTAATTGATGATTTCATGATTTACTGTGAAAGTAAAAATTTATCTAAAAAAACAATGATGTCTTACGAACAAACTTTAAGATTATTTAGTCAATATTTAGAAAAAGAAAAAAATATTAATGATGTTACTAAGGTTACAGAAAAGGTAATTAGAGAATACATTAACTTCACAAAGAATAGAGGAAAATATACTGTAGTAGTAGATTCTAAAACTCTAAAAACTAACTCGCCAGAAGTAAGACAAGATTATGGAAAAAAAGTTTCTATTACAACTGTAAATAATTATATTAGAAATATAAAGGTGTTATTTAATTATTTATTACAACAGAATTACATTAAGAAAGACATAGTGAAAAATATTAAACAATTTAAAAATAAGAGGAAACCTAAAGACTTCATTACGGATGAACAATTTGGAGAATTATTGCGTCATATAAATACTACAAAATTTCACGAATATAGAGATAATATTTGTATTCAACTATTATTAGATACAGGTATGCGTATTGGAGAAGCATTAAAAATAGAAGTACAAGATATAGATATTAATAATAGAGCTATATTCCTTCCTGCACAAAATACAAAAGGTAAAAGAGATAGATATGTTTATTTTAGTCAAATAATGGGCAAAGAACTTCGTAGATGGCTTCAATATAAGGATAGATATATAGAATCAGATTATTTATTTTGTACCACAAAAGGTACTCCAATGCTTATTCGTACTTTTGAAAGAAAATTAAAGGATTATGGCATTAGAGTGGGATTAAAAGACATTCATCCTCATCAATTGCGTAATAATTTTGCTAAAAGATTTTTAATGGCAGGTGGAAATATATATACACTATCTCAAATTCTTGGACATAGCAGTGTAAAAGTAACTGAACAGGCGTATTTAGATTTAACAGATGCAGATATTAGAAAAAACTATCAACAGTTTTCTCCTCTAGCTAATATGAGAGGAGGTAGAAAATAAAATGACTAATTATACTATCTCTTCAAACTTAGACATTACAAATTTACAATTATCTGATGGTGCTTACAGATGTTATATGTTATTACAAAGTCTAGCCTATGCTAATAAAACTAAGGTCTTTCCAAGTCAGAAATACCTCGCTCATGCACTAGGCAGGTGCGTTAGAACTATACAGAGGTACCTAGATGAATTAGTGGGTTTAGGGCTTATTATAAAGCGTAGACGTGGTTCTATATCCAATCTATATACACTTGTTCAAAAGAAGATACAACAAGGCGTAGACCGTTTAAAAAGGGCTGTAAAAGGTAAACGTGAGCCTGAGAGGAGGACGTTAAAGGATAATACAAACAGTACGGTAAAACAAAACAACCATAAGAAAAAAACTTATCCTAAATATAAAAAGAAAACTGAACATTTCAATGATTACACACAAAGACAGTATGATTTTGATAAGTTAGAACAGGCTTTGTTGGGTGATTCTAAAAGTACCGAGTTTTCTGACTTGTTAAAGGAATAATGCCTTTCGCGATTTTGTGAAATGCAATTGGAGAATAAAAAATAACTAAAGTCCCGCTAGAACCTTAGTTATCACAATTTAATATTGTTAGTGTACCCACACTAAATATATAACATCTAATACTATTATAACAAACTTTTTTAAAAATATGAATAGGTTAGGTGTATTTGTCATGTCAAAAATTAAATACATTTTGCTATCACTTAAAATGATAACGACTTTAAATAGTATTATAGACTATATAACGCATCAACTTGTATAGTGTCTAATGCTATTTTTTATTGTATAAGAAAGTTATACACAGATATTTGGCTTGTTCCAAAATGGACTATACAAAAATGTCGTATTAGATTAGACAAAGATTTTACAAGTCAAGTGACAACCGATTTACCCAAATAAATAAAACTTAAAGAAATAAAACTTAATAATATATACTTATAGTCTTTAAAGACTAAATAAAAAAACGGTCACATTAAGCAACCGTCCTAATATATTTTATTAATTATTTTATTAATTATTTTATTGTATTAGTTATTTAATTTCTAGTATATCTTCTATTCTACATTCTAATACATCACAAATAATCTCTAAATTTTCAAATTTAATAGCTTGAGTTTTATTATCTACTAATTTTTTTAAATTATTGTATCCTATTTTAGTTTCTTTAGATAACCAAAATGTAGTTTTATTCTTTTGTTCTAATATCTTATCTATGTTAACTTTTATCATTTTAAATCTACCTCCTAAAAATATTATATCATTAATAATATAATATGTATATAGACAGATATATGTGAAAAGATATTTGTTTACAATTTGTTAACAATATAGTATGTTGACATATAGTTGTTAAGGGTGTATAGTGAGAGTATAGAGATTAAGAAAACAAGAAATAATTTCTATGTTGTAACAGTATTGTAATTTATAGCTTATAAGAGGGTAGCGACCTTTAATAATTAAAATAGGAGATGGGGAAATGAGTAGAAAGTTTTTTAAATGTTTGGTAGGTTTAAATGGAAATGAGTTAGAAGGTGAAAATTTTATAAAATTAGAAACTGATGATTTTGTAAAAGTGATGAATGTGTATGATTATGTAGGAGTTAACAATGACTTTTTTAATGAGTTTAATTATGACAACATTGAAGTTTGGGATAATGACGAAGAAATTCAATACTATATGATAGACGAAGATGATTTTAAGTACTATGATTTTATTTCTTATACGGGAGATATGAATAAAGATATAATTAAAATACTTAAAAATGAAATAGATATAGACGATTATGTGAAAGAAAAGAACGTAACTAAACAACAGTTAATAGAATTAATAAAAAAGGAATTAGAAGAAAACGATATAAAAAAGAATGGCTTTGAAACACATTTAACATATGACGAGTATGTAGTAAATACAAATTACTATAAATTAATAGTAGATGATTATTTCGGAGATTATACAGTAGAAGTGGAAGAAATTGATGATGAATTACAACATGAATTAGAGAATATGGAAGAAATAGATAGAAAATATGGTTCATTTATAGAAGAGTATTTATACAAAACAGAAAAAGGAAATTACTATATTAATTTTATTAAAAACAGATTTGACATAAATGACTTACCAAGTGTATTCGGATTATATTATAAAGCTACAGAAGAAGATATTAAAGAATTTCAAAGGGAGGACGTATAAAAATGATTAAAGAAGTAGATAAAAGATTACAAATGTTAAATGATGAAAATTATGATGTACAATTTTTATGGACAAATAAAGAGGAAATAAAGAAAGATGTAATTGAATTCTTTGACTTAAATGAAGAAGACGAGGAAGATAAAAAAGATATAGAGAAATATTTAAGTTATCCCAATGGAGAATATGTGTATAGTAGTTTAGGAGCAAGATTAATTACTTTAGACGAAGCGTTGGAAAATGAATTTGAACAAGCTATTAATTGTTTGGAGCAATTTGAAAGTGATGAACAAAAGGACATATTAAATTGGTTTTATGATGAAGTGAAAATTGTAAATTACAAATTTAAAATAGTTGAAGAAGAATATGAAAACTCAACAGAACTTAACGAAGCTAAAGAATATTTACTTAAAACTTCCATGAAAGAATTGAGGGAAAAAATTAAAGAATTAAAAAATGAAGGTTATAACACAGATTTTGTAGAGGATACAATGAGATTTTATTTAACTGAAGATAGAGATATAAAAGAAACTTGTTTCTTCGTATGTAAATTTGAGTATAAACAATTACGTGAAGAATTTTGGAAAAAGGCAAAAGCAATAGGATATATAGAATGTCCAGAATATTGTATATTAATATTGAGAAAGATACATTAGGAGCTGAAGATGTTATTGTAGATAGTTTCTTTGCAAATTCAGAGGAAGAATGGAAAACTAAATCTAAAGGAATACTGGAGAGTAATTACTCTATAGAAGAAGATGATGATTTAAGCATATATGGAGAATATACTGGCGAAGGTGAATATGTATTAGAAGAATGGGCAGAACCACGTATATATAGGATTGATAAAGATTCATTAGAGGAAATTACTAAAGAGTATGAAAGACGTAAAATAGAAGGTAATATAAGAGAATAAAAAAGCACCTAACAACACCAAAAAAGGATAAATGTTAGGCACTCTATCAGCAAATAGATTATAACATTTATCCTTCATAAAAACAACTTAACAAAGCGTAGAATTTCACAAATTGTGAGGTAAATAATACTTACCTCACACACAAAGGGAGGGTTTTAACATGAAAAATTTTATTAATATCAATGAGGTAATTAACACAAAACTAAAAGGCAGAGTCAATAAGGAAAGCATAAATGACTTAAAAGTATGGTTGAATACAGATAGAAAAATAAAGTCATTTGAACAATATGTAGAAAATATGGGTAATAACTGTTTAGAACTTGATGTAGTAGCTTATAGACAATTAGTATTAGACAATAGAGAGATGGACTTAGAGGGTGTTAAAAAACGACTCAAACAAGCTATGGGACAAGAAGATTTTATAAGCATACATATTAAATTAAGAAATTTATTGTTAGAAGACTTGAAAATAGAACAGGTTAGAGAATTTATCAAAAGGTCAAAGGATATGCAATTTGTGGAATTATTTATTAATTATTGGAATGATAGGAAAGGGTTACCTTTTGATAAGTTGTTAAAATCTTATTTAAGAATTGTGGGGGTGGCTGCTTAAATGAGTATGAAAGAATTAAAGGAACTATTACAATTATCCAAAGAAGAATTACAACATATGATAGGCATTAAAAGTTCGGAAATAAGAGATATAGAGTATGCTATGTCACAGGAAGATTGGTATCGACATATTTACCCTAACCAAGAAATAGACAAGGATATGGAGCATTACAGGGCGGAATTGCAAAAAGAAAAACACCAACTTCAAAAGCTGATGTTTGTAGCAAAATTGAAATTAATATTTTAAAAACAAAAAAGCACAAAAAAGCCAATAAAAATATATTGACAAGCTATACCAAAAATGGTAAACTAGCAGATAGGGGTATCGCCAAAAATATCCTTATCTGTTCTTTGAAAATTTAATAGAAATTATCTTTATTAAAGTAACGTAAAATTATGTTTAAAAATTTTGAACTACACAAGTAAAAATAAATCTAAAACGTTATTAATAATATATCATGTATATTTTATATTGTCAATAAAAAAGTAATATTTTATACCTCACAAATGGCATGACTTCGTTGCCAAAAGTGGCAATTTTTGATTTTAAATTAAGAAATGAGTATTGATAGGAGAAAGAGAGGATAGAGTGTTTTAAATGGAAATAGAATAAATGATAAAAATTTTAAGTAAAAAATCACCTTGAAACACAGTCATATCAACGTATGTAACGATTTTGATAGTCACGCTTTAATAGGAGGAGATATATAAAATAAATTAGGGGGCAAAATTTAACATAAAAAAAGTACCTCTAAGCCAATTATACCAACGTGTTTGAGGTTTTTCATTGATGCGTTAGTATAGGAGAAAGTATGTAAAAAAGTTATGGGATAAAAAAGTCAAAAGATGTGAAGAGTGTGGAGATTATATTAAAATAAAAAACAATAAACAAAAGTATTGTAATGGTTGTGCCAAAGAAATAAAGAAAAAACAAGATAAAATAGCAGATGATAAATATAAAAAAAGACAAAAGCGAGAAAATAGAAATATCCTTTAACCCCAGTAATATCAACGTGTTTCAGCTTTCTTGATTTTTTCGGTATAATGAAAGGATACAACTCAATAAAATCAACTTTTGATTGTGGACAAACAATTATATTTTTTTTTATAGCAAGATTTTTTTACATTAATAAAATCTAAAATATCAAAAATGAAAGAAGGTGAAATTATGGAAAATGAAATAAGACAAGAAGTAAACGAATTTTGTGACAGATTTGGTGTTAAGTATGTTTTTATCTGTAACAAGTGTGACATTAATGAATCTACATTTTGTAGGTGGAGAAAAGGTGAAAGAAATCTAAGTCAGCCAAAACTGAAAAGGATTAAAGAATTTTTAAAAATGTAAAATGCACTTCGGAAAAATCCGAAACACAAGAGCGTCCGAGATTTCTCGGAAAATAATAAGAAAATAAATAAAATAAAAATGATAGAAAAGAACTGATTGAATTTGTAGGACTTAAGGATTCAAGAGGAAGATTACAGAAAAGTATAGGACAATTAAATGAATATTTAAAAGCGAATAATTTTCCTTATATTATTATTTCAAAAAGAATTAAAGAAAATAATAAATTAAAAACTGTTTGGATTATTGAAAATCTAATAATAAAAAAATAAAGTATCAAAAATGTGGATACTCCTATATATTAGGATACTCCATAAAAGTGATACTAAAATTTAAACCGTTCACTCTTTTAAACATCCCTATAACTTATATATATTAGGACTTTTAAAAAGGTGACAATAATCAAATAAAATTAATAATTCACGAGCCAAACTTGTTTGGTGAAGTGAAAGGTTTGAGGGCGGTTTTTGCCCGATAACCTGTTCCCCTACGTGGTCAAGATAACTATTGCAATAAAGTTTTATATATTTTAAAATTAAATTTAATATAAAAAGTTTAGTGTACAATCTCTAATTCTTCTATATTAATTTAGTTATTAAAATAATATAGTGGAATTGGAAAATGTACACTAAACAAAAAATACATTTATGAGAAAGGATATGATTTTATTATGGAAAAAAAGGAATACATACAAGTAAGAAATAAATATTTAGCTGAAGCATTAGCATTTTTTAATTTTAAATATTACAAATTCAATGATAAAGAAACATGTAAAATAATATATTCATTTGAAAATACTAAAAATTTAAATGAAATGAAAGATAAATTAATTAGAATGAAGAAGGAATTAATTTAGGGTACTTTTCAAAACTCCTATATATTATAGAAAAGTCAGTTAATCCCTTAATATATATAGTACTTTTAAAAAGTACCCACAATTTAAAATCAGTTATGAAAGGAAGGAATCAGTTATGAATATAAAAAAATTAGAAATAAAAGAGTACAAAAACAAAGGTAAAGAGTGGATTAATATTAATGAAAGGATATGATGATATGAATAAAAAAGAATATTACATAATAGAAAATAAATATTTAGCAGAAGCATTAGCGTTCATGGGTTTCAGGTACTATAAATTTGAAGGGGACAAAGGATTTACAGTATATGGTTTTAAGGATACAGATAAATTTCGTTTTACGATGAATAGTTTATTTGACTTAAGAAAACAAATATCATTGTAACCGACCATCTTTTAAAAGTACTATATATTAATAGACAAAACCCCGTCCACTAATATATATAGGAGTTTTAAAACTTGGCCGGTTACCAAAATACTAGAAAGGAAGGTTATCAAATATGAAAGGTGTCAAATTAGATGAAATAAAATTAAATATAAAATATAAAAACTTAAAAGAAATATGTGAGGTTACAGGGATTGAATATAAAGATAGTACAAACTCAAGAAAGAAAATAATTAAAGAATTAGAACGTTACATGAAATTAAAGAAAGATGGAAGAGGGTATATCATTACAGAAATATATTCTACTCCAAAAGAAAAGATTGATGGTAGAAAAACAGGTAGAACTGGATTAAATCCTAATAGTCACGGAAACAACACAGAAGGAATATACGGAAAATACATAGACTCTATACTAATAGATTATTTTCAGAATTGTATTAAGACAAACAAATATGTGATATGGGAAACTACAAATATGTTAGCTGAGAGGACAGGAATGGTCAACTGGAATTATAGATGTTGTAATTCAAATAAATGGATTTTTAAGCAATTAATTAATCAAGAAAATAATATTAAAATGACCAATACCGCTTTTTACAATGTATTTTCAAAAATTAATGAATTAAAAAGAAAACCTATTATTGTTTCATTAGATAGATTACAAAAACAAAAATTAATTAAGTATGAAATGAATTATATTATCTACTACAATTATGAAAATAGAATACCTCGAATTGGTGAAGATAAAATCATTGAAGAATGTGTAAAAATGGCTAATGAAAAATTTGGAATAGAATCAGTTAAAGAAATCAATTTTAAAGAAAAGTTAAAAAATGAATATTATACATATATTAATGAATTAACTACTAAAAAAATTGAAGACTGTGAGGGAGTTTATACAGGTTTCAAGATAATCATAAAGGAAAAAATATTAGATGTTGAAAAAATTGATAATGTTAAAGAACTAAAGAAAGAATTTAATGGAATCATTATTAATAAAGTTAAAGAAAAAATGTTTAAAAATAAAAAGAAAATACAAGAGGAATATACATTTTTGGGAAAACCTAACCCATTTTGGAAACCATATATTTTGAATACTTTAAATGTTAGTTATCTAGCTTATACAGATGTTGTTATAGATTATATATTAAATTTAGACAAGCCAAACATTACTAATAAAATAGAAAAAATGAAGAATGAATATGAAAAATATAAACACAAAAAGAAAGAACAAAAACAAAAAAATCAAGAGGGAGCTGAATGGCTGCTACAAAATGGAATTGTTAAATTGGAAGATATAGACGTACCGTATTAATTATATCGTCCACATGGGGAATAGGGTTATCGGGCAAAGAACGCCCTTGTGAAATATTAAATTTTATTATATAGGAGGTGAAATCAAATGAAAATCAAGAAAATATTTAAAAGAGAAATTGCTTTAGAACTTATACAAATGGGACATACATTAGTTTATACAGAACCGAATAGAGATAAGAGAGATTTTTCTGTATTTTGTTTTATGGAAACTACAGAATTATTAAGAGATTTAACTAGATTGACTAATCACAATTAATTCGTACAGATGTGTGCGAAAAGCTAATCTTTTGAAAGGATTAGATAGTCCAAAATTGGATTTAGGTTTTCCCCTTCGAAAGTGTAAACTAAAGCGGAATTTTCGAAGGGGATGCTAGTATTTAATAATTATCAAAAATATCAAAAAAATAATAATAATCGAAAGGGGATAGAAAATAATGGAGAATAAACAAGTAAAAATGTATTGTGTGAAGTTAAATTTAGTAAGAACAGAGGAAGAAAGGCTATTGACATATAGAAGAAATAAAATTCAACAAAGTAGATATAAATTTAGAATGAATTTATCTAATTATATTAAAAAAGAATTAAATACAGAAAATTGGACAGAGGAATGTAGTAAATTATTTAAAGAAAAAATTAAGAATAATAAATATTACATACAGATAGAAAAAAGTTTAAGACAAGTTAAAAAGGATATACATAATTTATATGTTAAAAATCAAAACTTAGATAGAAAAATATGTAGTGTAAATATTAAAACAAAAGACATAATTGCAATTGGAGATAATAATTTAGTTAGAACATTAGGACTTAATTTAGGAGATTTTACAGACAAAATCATTACTGTAAAAGTTGCAGATATGGACGATTTAATTGTAGATAAAATAGTTCAAGATGGTTTAACTATTATTGATACTGATGGAAAAGAAAAACATTATAAATTCTTTACAGCTGGTACAGGGCAGACTAGGACTAAAAAATTTATGATGATTTTGGAAAATGAAAATCTTAATGAAATAATGTTAAGTCTTATGTGTGGTTTAACTGTAGAAGAAATAAATCAAAAGGGTGGTATAAATATCAACAAATTTTTAGCTTATTTAGCTTTAAATAATAGTGGCTCAAGAGTATGGGAAGATTTTGATATTGATAAAGCTATAGTAGTTGATGATTTTGAAACTATGGTAAGTGCTACAGTAGATTATATAGATAGAAAAACTAATACAATAGAATACAAAGATAAGCTTGGTAGAAAAAGAGTTAAAGAGGTTGCAGAATGGAATATAGAAAAAAATAAAACAATGGACGTACCAGTTCCACATTTTGATGGTCTAGGACTAATATTAGATAAGAATTATAAGAAAAATATGCAAGTCCGTTTGCCTTGGCTGAAAGGGTTGCTTACATATTTTAATGTGATTGGTTACTGTAAAGAAAATGGATATAGTACAAAAGTTAAAGATATAAAAGGTAAAGAGTGGGATATAGTAGAGGATGATATTAAATATATTTTCACAAAATCTCAATTTAAACTTCATAAATTTTATAAAAGTTGGGATGAATATAAAGAAAACTTTAAGAAATATAATTGTAAAGCTAATATTTGTATGGAAGATGGTAATAAAATTGGTGATTATAAAGACATGGACATAAACTATCAAATGCTTCAACAATTAATTCATATGAATGATACACAAATTGAATTATTGACAACGGATTTTAAAGAATTAATTAATAAAGTACATAGTGACAGGGATTCACAATTAGAGTTTCTAGGAGCAACAAAAGATAATAAATATAGAGATTATTTTCAAGAAGCCTTAAGACTTTACCCAGAAATGTTAAAAAGTGCTTATGTTAAAAAGCAAATATCAGAAAAAATTACTTCTGAAAAGAAAAAGGCTTGTAGTGGTAAGATAAAAATTAAAGATAGTAAAAGGACATTTATATTATCAGATCCATGTGCGTTTTGTGATTGGTTATTTGGTAAAATAGAAAAGCCACTAGGATTTTTACAAGATGGTGAAGTATATTGCAACTTATATAAAAAAGAAAATAAGCTTGATATATTAAGAAGTCCAAGCTTATCATTTGAACATGTTATTAGAAAGAACGTAAGAGTGGATGGAAAATATAAATGGTATGAAACAAATGGATTATATACAAGCACCCATGATGTAATTAGTAAAATATTAGCTTTTGATGTTGATGGGGATGAAGCCTTAATTCTAGTAACAGATTGGATTATAGATTTAGTTGAGGAAATGATTGAAAAATATGATATTAAACCTCTATATTTTGAAATGGGAAAAGCAGGAGCAAATGAAATAAATGGGAAAAATATATCTAAGAGTTTATTATTTGTATACCATAAAAGTAATATTGGAAAAGTAAGTAATAAATTAACTAACTTATGGAATAGCGAAAATCCTATGGAAAAATACCCATTAATGCAAAAACTTTGTGCTTATAATAATGATGTTATAGATTCAGCTAAAACATTAAGTATTCCTCATTTACCAAATGAAGTTAAAGATATATTAAGAAAAGAAAAATACCCTTACTTCTTTATTTACGCTAAGAATAAAAAAGAATTACAATGCAAACCAATTAGAAATAGTGTAATGGATAGAATTTGTAAGAGTGTAGAGAATATTGGAAATACAAAATTTGATTATAATAAGGGTTTTGGTACTTTTAGAATTAAAACATTAATGGCTAATCAAGATAATATTGAAGTTGATAAAAGTGTAATAGCTAAATATTTGGAATTAGAAAAAACTACACTTGATAAGATTGATGAATATGCTAGGGAATTTGAAAATGAAGATGAAGAGGACATGAAGAAAACAAACTTTAAGGAAATGTTTTATGCCGAAGCTAGAAAAGAATTTTTGAATTTTAGTAAAGAAATAGGAATTGATTATATTTATTGTGTGGATATGATAATAAAATATACTTATAAAACAAATGATTTAAAAATGGCTTTTATGTGGAATGTGTTTGGAGCTGCTATAATTAATAATTTAAATAGAAATATTAATAAACCTTTAGACAAGGGATATATGATGTGTAATGAATGTGGTAAAAGAGTTAAAAGAGAAACAAATAATCAAATTAGATGTAAAGCGTGTTCTAAAAAACAGAAAAATAATTCTAAAAAAGTGCTGAAAACGGCTTAATATCAACGTTTGCGAGGGTTTTAATTCAAAAAATAAATATTTACAAACCCTTACAAACATTATAAATATAAGGAAAATTACACTTTTAGAAATTCGTAAGATGGAAAGGGAGGGAGACCTCGTAATAAATCAGTAAGGTTAGAGAACTTACATTAGAGTAGGGTATTTATTATCCTACTCTTAAATGTGTAGTTTCTTTTATATTTTTTTAACATAAAGTAGTATAAACTTTAAGTATAACATATTACAATATAATATGTCAATACCTAATTTATAAATAATTTAAAAATAAAATAAAAATAATAGGAGGTATGTAAAATGACAAATGTAAGTCAATTTTTAGGAAAGGTAGAAGAGGTAGTAAATGAATATATTTATGAGGATTGTTTGAAGTTAGATTTAGAAGCAAACAACAATAAAATTCATTTAAGTATCATTGGAGAATGTGACAATAATGAAACAGAAATATTAGAAGAATACATGTGGGACATAGAAGAGGAAGCAACCAAAGAGGAAATTTTAAAACAAATAATTTATTGCTTTTATGATACGGAAATTAACTGGAGAAATACATATATAAATGGATGGAAAGCTTTTACAAAAAGAAAAATAAAAAGTATGTGTATTTGGAATGGAAGAGATAATGTAGAAAAAGTAAGAACTATAGAAAAAGAATTAATGGAAAGATATACAATTACAGAAAGATATAAGAATCAAGTTAATTATTATAAGAATTTTATAAGAGCTTTGTATGAAGCTAAAAATAAATTAATAGGAGAGGTGGCTTAATTATGGAAAATATAGAGAATAACAAAATGTATCAGGCTATCGTGGAATTAAGGACAAAAGGAAGTTTACAGGAACAGGCAAAAGAATTAAGAGAATTGGAAAAATTATATAAAAATTTATGGTATGAAACAGAGAACGAAATATATAAGAATAAACTAGATAATGTAAGATTAGAAATGTGTGAATTGAATAGTAAAGTACAAGAACATATCAAAGTGTTTGATGAACTTATAGAAATACAAGCCATGGATGTAGAGGTATTTTTAAATACTTTTGATATGAAGTGGGAAGAATGGGATGAAAATGAGGATTGTTATAATAATTTATTAGGTAGTAATACAGATATTGGACATTGTTTAAGAACGGCTTTAATTCATAGTGAGAAATTAATTAAGGAAATGATGTAGTAAGTACATATAAAAACCTGTTCCAGACAACATTAAGCCTTTATATTTACTACTAATATGGTTGTCTATTAGTAGAAGAATAAATATATTGTAGAGGTTTACAGGTATGCCCTCTTATTTTTTTGCAAAGGTTAAAGAAAATAAAATAATTATATATTGATATGGGACTCCACATCCCAATATTTTTGAGTATATAGAGTCTATCAGTTTGGGAGCTGGTAGGCTTTATTATGTTCAAAAAAGTGGAGTTTGATATGAGTATATAAGAGATTATTACTCAAAAATATAAAATGTGGAAAGGAAGTATGTAAAATGAAAAATGAATTAATGGTATTAAACATGACAGAAAAAGGAATGACAATTAAATCTACAGATTTGGTAGAAATTATTAACAAATTTAGAGAGGTTGAAGGTGGAAAAGCTGAACTAAGACATGATAGTTTTATGACTAAGATTAAAAAAGAATTAGAAACATTGAAATTACTTGGATTAGGAGGACAACAAAATTTTTTGGAGTCCTATTATATCAATAAACAAAATAAAAAACAACCATGTTTTGCACTAAATCGTGATGGAATGTTACAGATGTTAAATAGCGAGAGTACATATTGTAGATATAAGACAATAGAATATATAAATAAATTAGAACAGGATAATAAACAATTAGAAAATGACAAAGAAGAATTACATCAAATAGCTTTATCTTCTAAAGAACAAAAGAAAAGAAAATATGAAGCTGATAAAGTTTTATATGGTTGGAAGTCAATAAGAAGTTTATTAGAAAATTGTACATATAAAAATATAGAAGATACAGTTAATAATATAATAGATTTTCATGTCAATGTTTTGAAGAAAAATGACAGAGCTTATAGTTATAAAGATATGAGAAAGACAGAATATAAACAAGCTATAAGAGATAGAGTGTTTAACATATTAGAAGATATATATAATAAAACACTAGACGGAACTTTACGTTCAGTTGTGGGAGAATTAAGAGTTAATAATAGACAAAATGTAATAGAAACTAAGAATAGAAGTCATTCACATAAGATTACAGAATTAGAAAATAAAATAGAAAAGGTGTGTCCCACCAGAGAGTAGTTTTATTACATTAGATGTGCATCCATTTTCAAATAATTACATGTATACATATAATACTGATGGTACATATAAAACAAACGCTTATAGAAGTTGGATAAGGAATTTCCCAACAGAAGAAGTACCTTCCAGAGAAGATTATGAAATATGGGAAGGAATAGATTTTAATAAACCTATTGAATTATTTATAACTTATGTGTGTAAAGATGGATTTGATATAAGAAACTTCGATAAAGCTACAATAGACCAAATATTTAACCGATGTTTAGAAGTTGATGATAATATAGTTGAATCTGTACATAGTGAAAAAGTAGGAAGTTGTAATAATTATGAAGATGGTAAGATTTCATTTTTTATTAGGAATTTATAAAATAATATCTCAATATATATTATACATCAATGGTTAGGAGATGTCAACAAAAAATAAAAAATAATTTATAAAAATAATGGTTTTTTTGAAAATGTAATAATAATTAATTGTAAAAATTAAATTAATAGGAGGAGATAAAATATGAAAATGAAAGTGTGTGGAATTTATGGAGTTGAGGACGTAAAAACTGGAAATATATATGTAGGACGAACAGGTGATATAGGTAAAAGGTGGAGTAATCATTCATCTTTCTTAAAATCTGGAGTATATAGATATAAAGAATTACAAGAAGCTTATAACAATGATTGTAAGAGAATTAAGTATACTATATTAGAAGAATGTAACAAAAGTGAGTTACAAGAAAGAGAAGATTGGTGGATTAAATACATAGAGAAAATTGACGGTTGGACAGTAATAAACAAACAAAAACACGGTGGAAATCATGGTGGAAGTAAAGTTAAGGATACAAGTAAAATGTGTAAAGCTCAACAAGGGGAAAATAATGGACATTGTACTAAGTTATGTGAGAGTGATGTAAAAGAAATAAAAAAATTATTAAAAAAAGGTGTAAGTCAAAAAGAATTAGCTCGACAATATAATGTTAGTCCTACACATATCAATAATATATATAAAGGTAAACGTTGGGGAAGTGTAAAAATAGAAGAAAAAAGTGCATCTACGCCAATAGACACACTAGAAAAAATTTATATGTAAATTACATTAATTTAATTATTAAATATTATATCAAAATTACAGAAAAATATACATAGCGGGATAGAAATATTTAGAGGTGTTACCGTAAAAGTAACACCTCTTATTAAAACTGGAGGTGAAAAGGTGTTTGATAGAGAAAATTACATATATACAACAAGTTTAAATAAAGCAGCTTATGTTGGATTTGTAAATAATATATACATAGAGCAAAAGAGAATAGAAGGAATTATATATTTTCTAATACCAAAAACTAAAGAAAATATAGAAGAAGCAAATAAATATTATGATTCAGTTCATGAAAAAAAAGAACTATGTGTAGATATAATTGGATATAACAGATATATAAAAATGTTAAAGGATGATAATAGAAAATTAAGATTAGAAGAACAACAATAAAATAAAATGAAAGGTGGTAATTATAAATGGAGAATATATTAGAAAGATGTAATGAAATTGATAGGAGTTTAGATAAAATAGAAAGACAAATACATAGAGGAATAAAACAATATGAATATGAAGAGAAAATGGAAGATTTTAGAAAAATAGAAAAGTTACTTCAAGAAAAGTTAGATGATATGCACGAGATTTGGAGATTAAAGGATGAGATTAGCAGATTACAAAATATACTAATAGACAATAATATTAAGTTTAGATAGAAAGGTGATGTTTGTGAATGATAAGGATATAAACTATAAATATGAAGATTTAAAATTTGAATTAAATTGTTATAAAATATTATGTTATTCTATGTTAATAATGTTAATAACATTAAATATTATTTAAATAACAATTAAGAAGGATGGTAAATGATATGAAAGATAATAAAATGAAAGTATTTTTAGGTGGAACATGTAATGAAAGTTTATGGAGAAATGACTTAATTAAATTATTAAAAATAGATTATTTTAATCCAGTAGTTGAAGATTGGACAGAGGAATGTATGGCTGAAGAACGAAAGCAAAGGAAGGAATGTGACTATTGTTTATATACTATAACTCCTAAAATGATGGGAGTTTATAGTATTGCAGAGGTGGTGGACGATAGTAACAAAAGACCAAACAAAACTATATTTTGCTTACTTGAAACAGATGATAATGATATATTTACAAAGAGTCAGGTTTATTCTTTAAATCAAGTTGGAAAAATGGTAGAGAGAAATGGTGGAAAGTATTTTAATTCACTGAAAGAAGTGGCAAACTATTTAAATAACAATTAATAAAATTATTAAAATTATTAAATTTAGAGAATAGAAGGATTTGTATGGTTTATATAGAATATTACAGTATTACAATGTATTTGTTTGGATATGTTGTAAAATATTCTATTTGGAGAGAGGTGTAGAATATAAATGCCTTCATTTAACAATTTGGATGATTTAATGAGATATGTAAGAAATAATAAAAAAGAAGTTATAGGTGAATATATCGAAGGGGAAGTAATAGAGCGTGAATGTCCTCATTGCAAGGAAAAAACACAAATTGAAATACTTGAAGATGGAAATGGTAAATGTAAGAAATGTAATAATAAAATTGATATTACGTGGAATTAAAAGAATAAAATTATAATGGAGATGACAATATGAATTTTTATAATTTAGATATTGATTACGAAAAGTTTTTAAAAAATTTTAAGGGTGTAGATATTAATAAATCAAGCGAAGTAGATATTCTTAAAGCTATTGCTTATGAAAAAAATAATAACGTAGATGAAGAATTGTGGAAAGATTTTAATGAATTAATAAAAAATAATAAAGAGGAAATTATTAAAATGCTTAGAATAGAAGCTGCTATGAAAATATCAAAAGAACATTTTAAATAGTAATTATTAGAGTATCTGAAAAGGTACTCTTTTTATTTTGTGTAAATATAAGTATTAATGAGTAAGGATTTGTGATGAACAATCACCACCTTGCTCTTTTTTAATGTAAAAAATTAATTGAGAGTGAGGGATTTTATGGGGAAAATAACTATAGATTTAAAAGATAATATCTTTAATAATTCAAATGATTTTCCAAAAGAAAAAGATTTACAAAATTATTTAGATATTAACATGAAAAGTTTTGTTAGTGATATTTTGAATTTAGACTACAAAAATCATGAACGTGAAAGTTTTATTATTAATAAAAGGTTTGGAGGTAATAAACCTAGAATTGATTTTTTAATTAATTTAAAAAATAATGAATGTGTATTAATAGAATGTAAAAATCCTAAAAATAAACATAGAGAAATTATATCAGCATTAGGACAAATTTTAGATTATATATTATTAGCAGAAAAAGCAGGTAAAAAAATCAAAGATACATATTTAGTAACAAGTAAAATTAATCAAACTGCGTTAGATATAATTGATAGATTTAAATTACCTATAAAAGTATGCTTAATAAATAAAGAAAATTTGATGATATGTAACAATTAAATATGAAAGTGAGGTGAATAAAATGGCAAGCAAAATTGTAAAAGATAATATAAAAAGCAAATTAAACGATAAGCAGAAATTATTTTGTGTAGAGTATTTAAAAGATTTGAATATTACACAAGCTTATAAAAGAGTTTACAATTGTGCTGAAGAAGAAGCAAGTGCATCTGGTAGTAGACTGTTAGGAAATGTTAATATCAAGAAGTACATAAACGATTTATTAGAAGAATATAAGGATAACTGTGATATTACTATAGGTGAAATAGTAGATAATATAAAAAAAATAGCATTAGACGATGAAGCACGACATTCTGATAAATTAAAAGCACTGGAATTATTAGCACGATATAAACAAATGTTTATAGAAAAGAAAGAATTAACTATAAATGATAATAGTAATAAGTTATCTGAGGAAGATATAAACAAACAATTAGAAGAATTAGGTGTTAATGTAGAAGATAATAACACTAAATAAAAGAAAGATTTTAATGTGAATAATACCCTTTTATACTTGAATTTTATATATTCATGGTTTATACTATAAATATAAGTGAATAATACCCTGTAATATGTATTTTAGGGTAAAAAGTATAAAAGAGGTGTTAGTTTATGAGTAAAAGAAAAATACCAGAATTTTTAACAGAAGAAGAACAACAACAACTAATTAATATATTTAATGTAAGATACTTTAATAGTTATAGAAATAAAGTAATGATACAGTTATTTTTAAATACTGGATTGAGATTATCTGAAATGATTAATCTGAAATGGAAACACATTAATTTAGCTACAGGACAGTTAAAGGTGGTACAAGGTAAAGGTAATAAAGATAGAATAGTATGGATAGGAGAAGATATACTTGAAATACTAAGAGAATACAGGATTAAACAGAACGATAAGCTAGGTGTATGTGAATATGTATTTGTAACTAATACCAAGAAACAATTAGATGATAGAGGTATTAGAAGAATGATAGATACATATGCAACTAAAGCTGGTATAACTAAACATATAAGCCCACACACATTAAGGCACACATATGCAACGGATTTATTAAGAGATACAAAGAATATAAGACTAGTACAGAAAGCTTTAGGACATAGCGATTTAAGTACAACAATGATATACACACATATAGTTGATGATGAATATGAGGATGCATTAAAGAATTTTAGAAGGTAGATAAATAAGTCTATCTTCTTTTTTTATGTGTAGATATGGGGGTACATTCAATATGGGGAGAATTACCCTATATAAAAGCTAACAAAAAAATTTTCAAATTTTCAAAAGTATTCAAGGGAGGTGGTATGGATTGGATGAGTTAGCACGAAAACGTAAAATATTAGAATTATTGAAGCAAAAAGCTATATTAGAATCTAGAGAATCATTTTGGACATTCTGTAAAACCATTGCACCAGATTTCTATAAAGAAGACCGTACATATTTAAAAAATCTATGTAACACTTTACAAAAAATTTACGAAGGTAAATTAATTAATACTAAAACCAACAAACCATACCGTAATTTAGCTTTAAGTTTACCTCCACGACATGGTAAATCACGTACAATAGGCTTATTTACGGCTTGGTGTCTAGGAATAAATAAATCCAATTCCATAATGACCGCTTCATACAACGAATCTATCGGTACTATATTTTCTAGGAATTGTAGAGATTTAATTTCTGAAACTAAAAGTAGCAACAAAATAATTTATTCTAATATATTCCCAGACACAGTTATTAAAAAGGGTAATAGTGCCGTCAATGATTGGACTATAGAGGGAGGATATAATTCATATTATGGTGGAGGTTTTGGTTCAAGTTTTACTGGTAGAGGTTGTAATTTATTAATTATAGATGACCCCATCAAAAATGCTGAAGAAGCTTTAAACGATAATGTTTTAGAAAGTATATATACACAATATACAGATACTTTAATGAGTAGAGTTGAGGGTGATGGAATAACAATAATAATACAAACTAGGTGGAATAAGAAAGACTTAATAGGAAGAGTTTTAAGTAATGATAAAGATAATTGGTATGAAGTAAATCTAAAAGCATGTGACGAAACACGTAAGCAAGATAAAATGTTATGTTCTTCAATATTGAATTATGAAAAATACTTGATGCTTAAAAAGTCCATGTCAGATTTAATATTTATGGCGAATTATAACCAAATTTGCATAGACATGAAGGGTGCATTGTATCAAAACTTAAATAAATATGAAAATATACCTAAAGATGATAAGGGTAATAGCTTATTCGAATCTATAGTTTGCTTTGTAGATACTGCCGATACAGGAAAAGACTATCTTTGTGCTATCGTGGCAGGTATTTATAATCATCAACTTTACATTTTAGATGTTGTTTATACGCAAGAAAGAATGGAAATTACTGAAGGTTTAGTAACAGATTTACTATATGAAAATAAAGTTAATGTATGTATAGTTGAAGCTAATAATGGAGGTAAAGGTTTTGCACGTAGATTACAAGATTTACTTATAGAAAAATATAATACAAACCATACAGTTATTAAATGGAAACAACAAACTAAAAATAAACAAACTAGAATACTAATGGCTTCTAGTTGGATAGAGGAAAATGTATTATTTCCTAAAAACGTAAAAGAAAGATTTGAGGAATTTTGGGAACATATAATTACATTTTCTAAGGACGGAAAAAATAAACATGATGATGCTGAAGACTGTTTAACTGCTTTGTGTGAAAATTTTGGAGATGGCTGCAAACCAATAAATAAAGCAACAAGTATTAAAATACCAGGGATTTAGGAAGGGAGTGAAAGAATGATAGATAATATAAAAATAACTATGGATATTAAAGATAATGATATTACTACAGAATTAATAAATAAATTATTAAAAATACATGATCCTATAGTTAATGATAGATTTAAAAAATTAGATGATTGCTACAGGGGAAAACATGAAATTTTAAAAAGAACAATAGATGATGCGGACAAACCCAATAATAAACCTGTATCAAATTTTTGTTCTTACATAACAGATACATTAACAGGATTCTTTGTCGGTAAACCAATATCTTATACTTCTAATAATAAAGAATATCTTACTATATTAGAAGAAATATTTAAGGATAACGATGAGCAAACAGAAAACCATGATTTGGCACACAAGTCTAGTATAAAAGGACAAAGTTTTGAATTAGTATACTTGGATGAAGAAGGTAAAATATGTTTTGATTGCTTAGACACAGATAGTGTAATTATGATTTACGATACAACTATTAAAAATATACCTTGTGCCGCTATGAGATATTATAAAATACATAATTATATAGATGATAAAGATATTATAAAAATTGATATATATACTAAAACAAATATATATCATTACACAAAAAATGAAGATACTATAACATTTGATTGTGGAGAAGAACACTATTTCAAAGAAGTACCTATCGTAGAGTTTCCTAATAATCGTTATCGTCGAGGGGATTTTGAAAATATAATAACATTGAATGATATGTATAATAAAAACTTCGCAGATATAAGCAATGATATAGAATATTTTTCTAATGCTTATTTGATTTTGGAGAATATGAGTGGTACTACTGAGGATGATATAAAAATTATGAATAACAATAGAACTATTTTAACCTCTGAGAATGGAAAAGCTTATTTTCTTACTAAACAATTAAATGACCAAGTAGTTAATAATCATAGGAATAACTTGGCTGAAGATATACACAAGATGTCATATGTGCCAGACTTGTCAAAGGAAATTAATTCTAATGTATCTGGTAGTGCATTAAAAACTAAAATGTTTACTGCATCAGACATAATAATTAATAAGGAAAGAAAATTTTATAAGGGAATACAAACTAGGATTAGATTGATAACTAATATACTAAATCTTAAAGGTTATAATTTTAATTACAAAGATATAGGTATTCATTTCCACAAAAATCTACCTACAGGACTTTATGAAACCGCTGACGATATTGTTAAAATGAGTACAAATGTAAGTAAGAAAACATTATTAACAGAGATAGGAATTGAAGATGTGGACAAAGAATTAGAACAAATTAAATCTGAACAAAATGAAACATTTAATTTAGATATGATATCAGATACAGAAACAGAAGATAAGATTAATACTAATGGCTATACAGAACATAATCATGTAGGTGATACAGATGAATAACTTACAGTATTGGCAAAAAAGGCAAGAAAAATTATTGCACTCTATTTATAATAAACAAGAAACGAATACTGTTAAATTTCTCGGAGAATATAAAACTTCTTTGGAAGAGTTGTACATTGTTGTAGATACTTTATTCAGAAAATTTAGCACAAATGGTGAATTGTCTATGACGGAAATATATAAATATGATAGATACAATAAGATGATTAATAATATTAAGGATATAGTTAAATCTTTAGGTGGAAAAGAAAAATCATTTACTAAAAATGCTCTAATAGATAACTATGTAAATGCTTGTATTGGAAGTGGTAAATTATTAAATAAAAATGGAATTGAAATTGATTTTAGTATTATACCACAAAAGCAAATTGAAAGAAGTATTAATTATCCTTGGAGCGGTGCAGACTATTCTAGTAGAATTTGGGATAATAAAAAGAAATTAATTAAAAATTTAAGTGAGACAGTAACACAAGGAATAGTACAAGGTAAATCAAACACCGATATTGCTAGAGATTTAAAAGACAGAATGAATAAAGGTGCGTACGAGTGTAGGCGTTTAGTGAGAAGTGAAACTATGCATATAGTCAATAGTGCCACATATGATACTTATAAAAAAGCAGGACTTGAGAAAGTAGAATTAATAGTTGCAAATGATGAACGACTTTGTGATGATTGTAGTAGCATGGAAGGTATTTATAATATTGAGGATGCTCCTATGTTACCAATACATGCAAATTGTCGTTGTACATTAGTACCTTACATTGAATAGGAGGGTTAATATGGATATACCTAATGGAGTTAAAATAGGTTATAAAGATTACAAAATCAATATACAAGATGCCCCTATAATTGATGGAAATGAAGTTTGCTATGGAAATATTGAATATGATAATGGAAATATAAATATTTCTTCTTTCTATAGTGAAGACCAACAGAAATGTACTTTTATACATGAATGTTTACATGGAATAGATGAAATTGTAGAAAGTAATTTAGAAGAAGAACAAGTAAGAAAATTAGGAAAAGGAATATATCAATTTATAAAGGATAATAAAAAGTTATTCATAGACATTGATTAAATGTCTTTTTTATTTTGTCCAAAACTTACTTATGACATTAAAAGATGTATGGATCTAAAAAATAATAGTCATACGGACTTAAAACGGGGAGGTAAATAATTATGGAAGATAACACAAATTTAAATACAAATACTGAAACAACTGAATCTAGTGCAGTAGATTCTAAAACACAAGAAACTACTAAAACAGATGTAGCTACAGAAACAAAGGAAAACAATGAAAAGACTTTTTCACAGGAAGATATAGAAAAGATAATTTCTAAACGTTTGGAAAGAGAAAGAAAAAAGGCTGAAGCTGAAAAATTGGAAGCTGAAAAACTTGCTAAGATGAGCGAAGCAGAAAGACAACAAGCTTTATTTGACAAAGAAAAAGCCAAATTCGAGGAAGAAAGAAAGCAATACCAAAGAGAAAAAATGGAACTTGAAATAATTAAACAAATGAATTCTAAGGGATTACCTACAGAATTTGCAAGTTATTTGATAGCAAATGATGCTGAAACTGCTTTAGATAATATCAAAACATTTGAAGCAGAGTGGCAAAAGGCTATAGAAAAGGCTGTCAATGAAAAACTCAAGGGTAATACACCAAAAGCAGGTAGTAATACAAATATAACTATAACTAGAGAAGATTTTTTAAAAATGAATTTTAGTGAACAGAATAAATTTGCAAATGAAAATCCAGAACAATATAAACAAATAATGAAATAACTATAGAAGGTTGAAATGATATATACCTAATGTAGTTATTTTTTATTGTCTTGTAAACGGCTGAATAGACAAAAAACAACGCCTACTATAATTAGAAAGAAAGAGGTAGATATATATGGCTAATACACTAATTAATAACGTAGTTTTAGGAGAGGTTATAGGTGCTACTTTACCTAATAAATTAAAATTTGCACCAGTTTCTAAAGTAAATAATACTTTAACACATGTAGCTGGAGATACTATTAAAGTAGAAAAATATGGTTACATAGGAGAAGCCGTAGATGTTGCAGAAGGAAAGGAAATACCAATCTCTGACTTAGCAATGACTTCTCAAGATGTTACCGTTAAAAAAGCTGCTAAAGGAATTAAATTAACAGATGAAGAGGTAATAAGAAGAGGACAAGAAGTTGTAAACGAAGGAAAGAAACAATTAGAAATGTCCTTGGCAGATAAAATAGACTCTGATTGCTATACTGCTTTAAAAGGTGCAAAAGCTAAATACGATGGAACAAAAGACACAATTGGTTATGAATCTATCGTTAAAGCTACTGCAATGTTTGGAGAAGAGGACGATGAAGCAAAAGTATTATTTATAAATCCACTTCAAAAGGCTTCTTTACAATTAGACTCACTATTTACTAGAGCTTCTGATATGGGAGATAAAGTTGTTTCTACTGGTGTAATAGGAGAAATAGCAGGTTGTCAAATAATCGTGAGTGGTAAAGTAAAATCTTATAAGAAAACAATAAATTCTGCTTCAACTGACGTTTTTGATAACCCAATTGTTAAAGTTGGAGCACTAGGAATAGAAATGGCTAAATCTGTTAATATAGAAGAGGATAGACACGCTAACACTAAGTCTTCTGAATACTATGGTGACGAACATTATGTTGCTTATGTAAGAGATGAAACTAAAGTTGTATTAATGACTACTTTAAAAGACAAGCCAGTTGCTTAATTGATGAGGGGTAATTTAACCCCTCTAATTTTTTAATGAGGGGGTATAATAATGTTGGAAAATATAAAATTACTATTAAACATACAAGACAATTCTAAAGACAATCTATTAAGCTATCTAATCTCTAATGCCAAACAAAAAATACTATCTTATACAAACCAAACGGAAATCTTACCACAAATGCAATACTTAGTAGATGAATTAGTTATATTACGATATAACAAACTAGGTTCTGAAGGTCTACAAAGCGAATCTTATTCTGGAATTTCCCAAACATTTAACCAAGACATTCCTGCTGATATTAAATCCCAACTAAATCAATTTAGGAGATTAAGGACATTATGATTATTAATAGGAATATGGAAAAGTACACTCTACAAGAAAAGAAAAAAGTACAATCTAAAAGTGGACAGTGGAAAGAAACTTGGGTTGATGTAAAGGAAATTGATGTGGCTATATATCCCGCAAACTATACAATTCTCACTTCTAATAATATTAAATATTCTGAATCTACAAATACTGGACTATCTACAGAAAAAAATATTAAAGAAGTTGTAAATAGAATTGTTAGAGATAATGAAATATATGAAATTACTTTTGCTAATCCTATAGGGAAGTTTACACAGTTATACCTCAAGAGGGTGATATATAATGGCTGATGTAAATGTAGTACAGAGTGCTAGGGAAGCTATTTCCAAAATGGAAAGCAAGAAAGCTGAAATAGAAAAATTGCTTGAAAAAGGTATGGAGAAAGCACTATTAACCATTGAAGCAGATGCTAAAAAGAATTGTCCAGTGGATGAAGGACGATTAAGAGCTTCTATTACACACGATACCGAAGTAGGAGACGAAGAAGTAAAAGGTAGGATTGGAACAAATGTGGAATATGCACCCTACATTGAGTTTGGTACTGGAATATATGCACAAGATGGAAATGGTAGACAAACACCTTGGAGTTGGGAAGGTGAAGGGGTTAAGTGGGAAGGTAAACACCTTACACAAGGGCAAAAGGGTAAGAGGTTTATGCAGGATGCTTTAGATTCTAATAGAGATAAGATAGGAGAAATATTTGCTGACACGTTGGAGGGGTTAAAATGATATATGCTATTTTAAATAAATGACAAAATTAATCCCCATGCTATGCATGGGAGAATAGGGTAAGCAGTAGCGTTACATGGAATAATACAAAACCTCCTATGTTATAATGATATTGGTTTCGCAGGCCATATCAAAAACAGAGGAGGCGGTCCAAATGGACAATAGTAGTTTATCACATTGTAGATGGAATTGCACGTATCACATAGTTTTCATACCAAAGTATAGGAGAAAGATATTATATGGCAATATAAAAAGAGATTTGGGAGAGATATTGAGAAAGTTATGTGAAATGAAAAGAGTAACATTGGTAGAAGGGAAGATATGCAAGGATCATATACATATGTATGTAAGTATTCCACCCAAATTAAGTATATCAGAATTTATGGGTTATCTTAAAGGTAAAAGTGCACTTATGATATTTGATAAGTACCCAAATAAAACATCAAAGTGGGATAGACATTTTTGGGCAAAAGGGTACTATGTTTCAAGTGTAGGTAACGTAGACGAGGAAACAATATTAGAATATATAAAAAATCAAGAGGAGAAAGATAAGCAGGAAGATGGTTTAAGATAATACCTCTTTAGAGGTTGTAAGTACCATGGCCTGTGAAAGACACCTTTAGGTGTGGCTGGTAAAAAGCCCTTATAGGGCTGAAAATAAACCACCACTTGGAGTGGTGGTTGTTAACTTTGAATAATGATATTGAATTAAATTCCCTTCTAGGTTCTACGTTAGAGGATTCTAAAATATATCCACTATTTACAAGAAATAATGATACTTGTATTGTATATACAGATAGTATTGTTAGCGGTGGAGATATAAGGGAAAATAGATTGGAATTAAGAATTATATGTGATGATTATGACAAAATGATAGAAATTGAAAAGAGAATAAATAAATTGTTAGATATAAAGGAATATGAACAAACATTTACATATGAAAATATTAGTATTTTAAAATCTTCTTTAGTTGGTGGTGGAACATTGGAAAATGATGCTACACATACAATAGAGAGGATTTTGTTATTTCAAATAAAATGGAAAGAAAGAGAGGTAATATAATATGGCAGTTAAAGATGATGAAGTAATTTTAGGTAGTGGAAAACTATATATAAGCGAGTACGATGGAAAAGCTATACCAGAAGATAGTGTAATTGAAGTTGAAACAAATAGTGTTGGTAGAATAAAGGGTGGTGCTTCTTTAGAATACAAGCCATCCGAATATGAAGTTACAGATGATGACGGTGAGGTTGTAAAAAGATTTATAACTAAAGAAGAGGTAACATTTAAATCTGGAATATTAACTTGGGCGATAGAAAACTTAGAAAAGCTAACTCCTGCAAAAGTAAGTGATGATTCTACTAAGCATGTAAAAACATTAAAGATAGGTGGAGCAAAAGCACTTAAAAATCAAGTTCTTAGATTTGTACATACTAAAGATAATGAAAATAAACTAAGAATATCCATGGTTGCTACTGCGGGAAATGGTTTTGTGCTACAATTCAACGGTGATAAAGAAACTGTAATAGATGCTGAATTTAAAGCAATAAGCCAAACAGATGGAACACTTGTAGAAATAAAAGATGAATATACCGCAACAGTATAGTAGGGTAGTTTTAAGCTACCCTTTTTATAATTTATAAAAAATGAAGGGAGAATGATATAAATGAGTAAAATATTAGATTTAAGTGTATTCCAAGAGGAAACTTTTGACATAAAATTTAGTGAGGATGATGTATTGCATGTTAAGAAACCAAGTGAGGATTTGGCTATAAAAATATTGGCACATGTGAATATAAAAGGTGATATTGAACCACAAGAAATGTTAAAGATAACTAGAGACATGACACTTAGTATATTAAATCACAATAAAGACAATAGAAAATTTGATAGCAAATTTGTAAAAGAAAAATTACATTTGAATATGCAAATTGCTATTATTAAATCTTATACAGAATTTATGACTGAATTGGAGAATAACCCAAACTAGCAGTCCCCACTGTACCAAGCGTAAATAACTGTGGGGACTTTGATTTAATGGAATATATAATGTATAGAATACGTATGGTTATAAAATACACTAATATGACACAAGAACAAGTATTGCAAATGCCACATGATTTATTCTTAGCTAATTTTAAATATTCTTTTATCGAAGATAAAATGAGTACAGAGGAAGGTAGGGAATACTTAAAGAAAGCACATAGATTACAACAAGTAGAACCAGATTATGACAAAATACAAAAGCTAAAAGGTTACAAAAAAGAATAATTGTGGTATAGTTAATATCAATAGGAGGAGATAAAAATGAGTTGGCAATTTAGAAAAAGCAAAAGTTTAGGCAATGGAATAAGGTTAAATTTTGGCAAAAATGGAATAGGAATTAGTGGCGGGATAAAAGGATTACGATACAGTAAAGGTACAGATGGAAAAATAAGACGAACCATTTCTATCCCGCACACAGGATTAAGAAATACGGAAGTTATAAGTAATAATAAAATTGAAAACAATAAACATACAAATATATTAATTAGTGCTTTATTACTACCATTTAAATTAGCATGGTGGTTTACTAAATATTTAGTTTTAGGAATAACATTAGGTGCAATAGGAACACTAATTGGAACAAAAAATAAAAGAAGATAGAAAAATACACTCTTAAAAAAAGGGTGTATTTTTTATGCCTTTTTTGAAGGGAGTGATATATACATATGGCTATGATAGATCTAGGAAAACTAGGTTTTGATTTGGTATTAAATAAAAAAGGTTGGAACGAAAGTTTTGATGGTGCTAATGAAGACATAGAAAAAAATGAAAGTAAGTGGAAGAGTTTTGCTGGTAATATAGGTGGAAAAATAAAAACTGGAATAACGGGAGCAGTAGTTGGTATAGGTGCGGCAGTAGGTGGCATGGCAGTGGCAGGAATTAAAAACGTTGTTGAATTGGATGACCATATGGCAAAATTTCAAGCGCATACTGGCATGACAGAAGAAGAAACAAAAAAAGTAAAAGATACTGTAATGGATTTGTACAAAGTAAATGAGGATAGCTATGAAGATATAGCGAAAACTGCAGAGGCAATGAGCACGGCATTAGGTATGAATGCTGATGATATAAAAAAATACGCACAGAACTATATGAACTATGCGAAAGTAACGGGACAAGCTAATGATGAAGCGGTAGGGGCTATAGACGACCTCGGAGACGCGTGGGGGTTAACTTCGGACGAAGCTGTTCTTTCTATGGACAAGTTGCTTGTACTTAGTCAAGATTATGGCATGAGCGTACAGGATGCACAAGCAGGATTAACTAAAATGGCTCCTGCGGCAAAAGCAGTTGGAATGTCTATGGATGAAGCCACTGGTTATATGGCTATGTTTGCACAGACTGGTATAGATGCACAGACTGCAAGTACCGCATTTTCTAAAGCACTACAAAAAGTTAAATCTCCAGAAGAATTAAAAAAGCTAACAAAAGACATATCTGAATGTGAAGACCCCATGAAAAGAGCACAGATGGCAAGTGAAATTTTTGGTGCTAAAGCGGGTCCCCAAATGGCACAAGCTTTGGGAGAAAGCGACCTTGACATAGAAAAGTTTATAAAAAGTATGGGTGAAACGGAAGGTGCGGTATCCAAAGCTTCTGATTCTTATGACAAATCTCTTAAAGTACAGTTAAATTTGCTAAAAAAACAATTTATGGGATTATTTACGGAATTGGGAGAAAAGCTAAGTCCTTTGATAGAAAAATTCGTGGGATGGCTACAAGAAAATATGCCCATCATACAAGAAATTTTAACAAAATTATTTGAATCTGTTGGATATTTATTAGAAATTACAATAGGGAATGTAAGTAAATTACTACAAGCGTTTATTGATTGGTTTAATGGTTCAAGCGAAGGTGCAACAGAATTTAAAGAATTTTTAAGTAGTGTATTTGATTCTATTAAACAAATAATGGATGGATTAAAAACCTTTGTTGGGGAAGCTCTTAAAGCAATAAAGGATTTTTGGAAAAATAACGGTGAACAAATAAAGGCTATAGTAGTACCAATTTGGAATAGCATTAAGATAATAATAAAAACAGCGTTAGATATAATTAAAAATATTATAAAGGTAGCAACTGGAATTATAAAAGGTGATTGGGGACAAGTATGGGAAGGTGTAAAAGGTATATTTAAATCCGCTTGGGAAGGTATGAAAAAACTATTACCTAACTTACTTAAAGGATTAGTTGAAATAATAAAAGGTGCCGCTAAGTTATTCTTTGGCGCAGGTAAGGCAATTTTTAAAGGTGTATGGGAAGGTATGAAAAATATATGGAGAGACTTAACTGGTTGGGTAGGTAAAAAGGTTGAATGGCTAAAAGATAAATTAATGTTTTGGCGAAAAGGTAAGAATGAAATGAGTGATAGTGGTGGATATAATGGAAGTCACTATAACGGACTTGATTATGTACCATATGATGGTTATATAGCTAGATTACACCAAGGCGAAAGAGTTTTAACTAAAGAAGAAAATAAGGCATTAACAAGTGGAGATTTAGGTGGAAATGGTGGAATAAATATAACGATAGATAAATTTGTAAACGATAGAAAACAAAGTGTACAGAGTTTTGCTGAAGAACTTGAATTTTACAAAAAACAATATAATTTAAGTAGAGGAGGTGCTTATTAATGCAATCTTATTTTATTTTCAATAATACTAACAGCTTGGATATGGGGATAGTAGTTAATAAGCTACCCCAAATTATTAAATCAGAAAAAAATGTAGAAAAAATAGAAGTGCTAGGTAGAGACGGTTTTCTAACAAAAGATTATAAAACATATAAATCCACTGTTAAATCTGTAGAATGTACATTAATGGATGGAAATATAGATAAAATATGTGCTTGGCTAGATGGTAGTGATGAGGTTATATTTTCTAATGAATCTGACAAAATTTATAAAGCTACAATAATTAATCAGATACCTTTTGAGAAAATTATACCATTAGCATATAGATTTATAGTTCAATTTGAATGTCAGCCATTAAAACATTTAAAAGATGAAAATGAAATAAATTGGGAAGTAGAAACAACTAGCAATTCAGTTTTAGGAAATATAGTTAGTACGAATGCCACTTGTGATGGAATGATGAATATTGAGATAGGTGGTAATACATTAAAAAACGAAATACAGAATGGAGATTTTAGTAATGGAACTACTGGGTGGATGGGAAACTTATCATCTATTAGTGTTGAAAATAATGTTTTAACAGCATCTCCTAACGATGCTGGAGCTAGAGGTGTTTATACTATGATAAATGGTACAGCACAACACAAATACTATGTCAGTTGCAATATATACACTGATTATGCTGATTCAATTGAAATAGGGATAGAAGGTGCTAGAGTAAGCTGTGCAGATGTGCCAACCAATATTTGGAAAAGATATTCAGTTATCAGTTCCTTTAATAATTCTAATGCAGTAACTTTTTATCAAAGAATTCTAAATTGGAGTTCGGAAAAGAAAATTAAGTTTAAGGAAATGCTTTGTATAGACCTAACCGCCATGTTTGGAACAGGTAACGAGCCTACGAAAGAATGGTGCGATGCTAATATAAAGTGGTTTGATGGTATTAAATCAGTAGGCGAAGTTGAGGGCAATAAAATAGAAGCTTTATCGTGTGGGAAAAACTTAGCGAATTTTAATGATTGGTATATTGGATATGGAACAGGAATTAAAAATACAGATAGTTATACTTTAGATAATAATTCACATTTACGAATTAAGAAAAATGTTGTAATAGGTAAAACTTACACCATATCAAGTAATAATAACAATTTTATACTTAGACTTAGAGATAATAACCAAATATTACTACCAGAGGTTACTGGAAGAAGTTATACTGCAACACAAAATATAATAACATTTGAAATATTTAATAAAACAGGAATAACGCAAACTTATGGAGATTTACAGATAGAAGAAGGTACAACCGCAACACCATACGAACCTCACAAGAGCGATAAATTAGACATTTTAAACATTGTTTTAAGAGGTTTTAATAACGTTAGAGACCTTGCTAGTGGAGATACGATTACTAGAAAAATAGGTAAAATGGTACTAAATGGTACAGAAAGTAACTGGAGGTATTTCGGTACAAATACAACACATGCTTACATGGCTCTAGACCCTTGGAATGGTAAAAGTAATTCTGTGTTACTTTGTGATAAACTTCCGTATTTAACATATGATGAATATATGGCTAAAAATAAAAATGGGGTTTACGCCACAGCAAGTGGATTAGTATTTGTATATGAAAAAGGTGGTATAACAACAATAGAACAATTAAAACAAACATTAGCAACACTAGCACCTACAGTTTACTACGAACTAGCAACACCGTTTATAGAAAAATTACCACAACCATTAACATTACAGAGTTTTAAGGGCGGTACATTGCAAGTTAATACCGATATACCACCATACATTAAAGAATGGCATACGATTAACAAGAAGAAAATAAATATATGCAATAATGGTACACTTGAATGTAAACCGATTATATCAGTTGTAGGTACAGGAGATATAATACTTCATATTGAACACAACAATTCTACCAAAGATATATTGCTAAAAAATATAGAAGATTCCATAACAATTAATACAGATATAGAGGAATGTTACAAAGAATACAATGGAGTTTTAGAAGGACAAAACAATAAACTATATTCAGACTTTCCAGTTTTCTCGGTAGGAGAGTCTACCATAACATGGGAAGGGAATATACAATTAATAAAAATTAAAAAAAATGAATGTTATTTATAAGGTATTTCCGTTTTGGAAGTACCTTATTTGAATATTGGAGGTGAAAATAATACATGATTAATGTTTACGATAAACGTGAGAAAGATTTTGGACACATGGGATTATGTGTGTTGAATGAATGTATAAGTTGCGTTGTCACAGAAGAATTAAACGGATTATATAAATTAGAAATGGAGTATCCTATTACAGAAAGTGAAAAGTATAAATATCTTACAGAAGAAAATATTATAAAAGTACCTACACCCGAATATGGAAAACAGTTATTCCGTATAACTCACAAGAGGGAGAATGAAAAATCTATACACATTGTTGCTTATCATATTTTCTATGACCTTTTAGACAACATGGTACTTGACAGTAGACCAACAGATACATTAGCAGATGACGCTATAAAGAAATTACTAGCTGATTCTATAGTACAAATGGGATTTGTAGGTTCTAGTGATATTACTACAGTTTCTACTGGTTATTATATTAGAAAAAATATTGTTGATTGTCTATTGGGAAATGATGAAAATAGCTTTCTTAACCGTTGGGGTGGTGAAATAGTAAGAGATAATTTCAATATAATTATGAAAAATCATAGGGGAGTTGATAGAGGATTTACGCTCAAATATGGTAAAAATATAACTGGAATAGAAGTACAAACAGACACAACGGAACTATGTACGAGAGTAATATCAACTTGTCTAAACTCTATAAATAATACAGTTATAGAGCTACCCGAAAAATTCATAGACAGTCCTCTTATAAGTAATTATAGTCACCCATATATAGTTGAAAAAAGATTTGATGATATACAATTAGTTGCTGATAACCAAGAGGGAATACATGATATTAATGAAATATATAGGTTGCTAAGAGAAAAAACAAATAAACTATTCTCTGAACAACATATTGATGTACCAAAGAGTAACTTTAGAGTTGATTTTGTATCCCTCTTTGACACAGAAGAATACAAGGAATATAAAATATTAGAGAAATGTTTTATTGGTGATTCAGTAACAATTAATTATGAACCGCTTAGTATACACATACAAGCTAGGATAATAAGCTATCAGTATGATTGTATTTCTCAAAAGTATATAAAATTAGAATTAGGTAACTATGTTGACAAGTTTGGATCCGAAACTAAAAGAGAGATAAATAAATTAAGTAAGGATATAAACTATAGCAACAAAAGATTGACTAATCAGGAAAATGTATTAAATTCATATACTACAGAGTTAGCTAATTTGTCACAAATGCTAATAGTTGACAAAGAAAAATTAGTTGAAATGTTAAAAGCTGATGAAAAATTTCAAACATTAGAAGAAAATAAACAGAAAGAATATATAGATGAATTGAATAAAATAAACGAAAGTAGTGAAGATTATGAAATCGACTTAATAAATCTTAAAATTTGTAATTGGGACATAACATATGATACTTACATTGAACTTAAAAATATGTTAAATAATATAAAAAATAATGTAATGAAAAGATTAAATAGCGTACAAAATTCTGTAGATATGTTAAAAGAAAATCTACAGTCCACAAAATCTGAACTAGAAAAATCTATGAATGATTCTATTGATGTAATCCAAAAAGGACTCGGCGGCTATGTAGTTAAGCGTAATGGCGAAATTCTAATCATGGACACCGAAGACCCTTCAACAGCGACACAAGTATGGAGATGGAACAAAAATGGATTGGCTTATTCACGTGGCTATAACATCCCCGAATCTGAGTGGGAAACCGCTATCGACATGTATGGGAGAATTAATTGTAATTTCTTAGGAGCAGGACAGATAAAAGCCGTTGACATTGAGGGAAGTATAATCAAGGGTGGAACTTTTATTGCTACAGACGGAGAGAGGAGCATTCTTGACGAAAATGCTACAAGAAAATTGATAATGGACGCTGGTCATGTGTGGCTACAAGGTAAAGATAAAACATGGCTTGATTACAATAAGAAAATAGAGACATCCTTGGAACCCGCCCAAATTGTACTGACTAATACAATAGATATGCAAAATGGTTGGTTGAGCTCGAATAAACCAGCTCGTACCGAATATGAGCCTAATGGTATTTTTCAAGATGGTACACCAGGAACGGATGGAGAGTGGAAAAAAGCTATTGATTTTACAATAGCTACACCAAAGCTAAGTCTGCATACCGATGTAATAGAAACTGACCCAACGGGGCTATTTAACACACAAGTAGTAGCTAAATTTAATGAAAAATACGGCTTTTGGACAACAAACACAGGAGATTATTGGCATCCTATAATTCCGAATGGTGGCTGGGGTTGGTACGGTGGTAATTATAGTGATTTAGTTTGTAAAATGGAAGGATGTGGTGTTGTTAGATTGAGAGGTATGATAAGAAACAGTAACGGAACTGCTAGTAGTGGGAGCGTTATAGCTACATTAGACCCACCCTATAGACCAACATTCAGGGAGATATTTAGTGTTAATACGGGCGGAAATGTTGTTGGAAGAGTAGATATAGACCCCAATGGAGATATATGTTATATGAGTGGAAACGTGGAGTATATCAGTTTTTCTGGAATAACATTTGATTCAGTATCACAGATAGAGAATTAAAAAATATTATGGTGATTATACCGAGTGTGACGGTTAGAGTATTACTCACTAGTATGGTAAACTTTATTAAAATTAATATAGTCGGTATGGAGACGAAAAACCCATATCCATTGGTCGGTATGAAGACCTAAAACTCATTACCATTACAGAGTAAACTGCTAAAAATCAATGGAAGGATGACTTTTGTCATCCTTTTGTTTATGAGGGGGAAGAAATGAAAGAAACAACTTTCAAAGAAAGAGTAAAAAATAAAGCAATAGTAGAAGCAAAAAATTAAATAAAAATCAAAAATAATATTTAATTAATTTTAAAAATAGTACCAATAGGAGGTGGAAAATAATATATAAAAATATTAGAAATTTGGTATTGGGATTTTGATAATATTGAAGAAACATTAGAGAAAGAATTAAATATAAATAATAAAGAATAACTCAAAAACGTTATATAATTGAATTATTGCATAACTTACAATTTTACAAAAGTATGCCATAAAATACTTGACTTTGTGCACAATTAAATATATACTTAATATACACACTAAAATTAAATAGTTAATGTTGAGTGTTTCGCCACTTTAAGAGCGAACTTAATGACAAGTGTCTCACTACTTTAAAAGGTGAACTTAATGTTGAGTGTTTCGCCACTTTAAGAGCGAACTTAATGGCTTATTAAGGTGAGAATTAGAAAATATTCTTACCTTTTTTGCTGTTCTGAATATGGAGGATATGATGACCCAATTAAAATTTTATGAAGTTGATAAAAATTATTTAAATTTTTTACAAAAATCTGAATTAAAACATAGAGGATTTACCAAAGTGCCTAATCACAATTATGCCAACAATGAAGAAATTTGTGATGTGTATATTAGAGAAGATGACATACAAGATTGGCATTCAGATGGAAACGAAATCATATTATTTTTTGAAGACGATAATAATATAAGTATATCAGACATGACTGTATATTAATAAAATAAAGGTGAAAGACGTAAATAACTAGACTTCTTTAGTGGTACTGGAGGTTTAGTTATTTTCACCTCATTCTCCCATTTACCAGTTTGATATATTTACAATTTATGGTAATATATAGGTATGAATATAAATACCGATAAATATAAACATGAATAATAATTATCTACATGGTTAGCATAGTGAATATTGAAAATGAATTATATGCAAAAACATAAAAATTATTCATGTTTATCGTAAATATTTTGTTAAATATTGAAAATCGAGGGGTGAATGTGGTAGAATGATATTAAAGAGATGGACAAGTAAAAATAATGGAGGGGTAAATATGGGAAAGGTGATTAATTTAAGAGAGTTTAAAGCATCTAAAGAAGATAAAAAGCATTTTACTACTAAAAGTTACAAAAGTAAATATGATGAAGCTTTAGATAAATTAAATGAAAAAGATATAAAATTACTTAAGGAAATGATGGAAAATTAAATGGAATATAAAGATATAGAGTTAGTTTCTAATAATGAAATTAAACGAGGAAAAATATTTTGGTCAGCTATCCCATTTTCAGAACAAAGACCTTTAATTATATATGATTCAATTAAAAATGCTTCATATACTGGAAAAATACATGAAGAAAATAATTTAGATTTCAATAGTATCAATGAAAGAAAACAATCTAATGAGATTGATGTTATTATAAGACACAAAAGAAGAATGGCGTTAATCGTGCAAAATGATAAGTTTAATAATGATGCTGATTATCCGTTTGTATACGTTATACCAATAACAACTTTTGGTGGAAATAAAGAAAAAATAAATTATGTTAAAAATAATCCTGAATTGCCTAATTTTCATTATTTGGGAAATCTTACAGGCAAAGAATCAGTTATTAACATAAGTGATATTAAAAGAATACATAAATCTTTATTATTGGAAGATTCTAATTTTAAAATAAATGATGATGGTAAAATTATGATAGATGTTTGTAAAAAAATAGGATATTATATGAATATTCAACAAATTGAAAAGTGTAAAGAATGTAAATATAATTATGAAAATTACATTAAAATTGAGGACAAGCTTGTAAAGAAAGCTGAATAAAAACTGTATAATTAAAAAAATAAAACCCCTAACAAATAAAAGTTAGAGGTTTTTATTATGCAAAAAATCGAGTAAATATTTAAAATAGTACCAATAGGAGGTGGAAAATAATTAGAGGAGGTAAATGGAAATGAATAATGAAGTAATGGAAATAAAGATAAATGAACATACGGAAGAAATAAAAGAACATGACAGAAGATTGGATAAGATAGAACAGGATGGAAGGGAGTTTAGGACAGAAATTAAGAACTTATGTAAGGATTTAAAAGGATTAACAGTAACAATTAGATGGTTCATGGGATTACTTGTAGGAAGCTTTGTAGGCTTCTTTTTTTATGCAATTCAACATGGATTGTTTAAGTAGATTATTTGAGTAATAAATTTAAAAATAGAAAGGATGATGTATGAATGAATATTATAGAAACAGAAGTAAGTAGAAGGTTAAAAGGATTACCACATAATAATTATCCTAGTAGAATAGTTTTACACCATGCAGAAGCTACAAATTGTACCGTAGAAGATATAGACAGATGGCACAGAGGTAGAGGTTGGCAAGGCATAGGATATCACTATTTTGTTAGAAAAGATGGACAAATATACAAAGGTAGACCGGATTATACTATGGGCGCACATTGTTTGCATAACAACACTAATACAATTGGCATATGTGCCGAAGGAAAATATATGGTAGAAACAATGCCAGAAGTACAAAAACAAGCTATTATATCATTATGTAAATCACTAGGTATAAAAGATATTAAAGGTCACAGAGAATTAAATAGTACAGATTGTCCAGGGAGAAATTACCCACTAGAAGAAATAAGAAATGCAGTTGTTAATGGAAAAGCTTCCACTTCAACAACTAAAACTGCTCCCTCTGCAACTAGCGATACAAGTGTAAGAGATAAAATTGGAGTTATAACAGGTAATGGTGTTAATGTTAGATTAGATGCTGGTATGGATGGAGCTATTTTAGGAAGTGTTAACAAAGGTGACAAAGTAACCTTATGGAGTTTAGAGGGTGAGTGGTATCACTGCTATAGTTTGTATAAGGGATATAATAGATGCTATATACATAAAGACTATGTGAAAATAATAAATGAAGCTGCAATAAGTAAGCCAGTTCAAACCAAACAAGAAACATGGCAAGTAAATATTAATGGAGATATTATACGAGAACTTCAAAACGAATTAAATATACAATATAATGCTGGAATAAAAGTAGATGGATGGGCTGGAGATATTACAATTGACCATTTACCAGTAGTTAGGCAAGGAGCAAAAGGTAATATTACTAGGATTATACAGAAAATATTACTATTAAAAGGATACAAATTGCCTAAGTATGGAGCAGATGGAACATTTGGAGAGGAAATGAAAGCAGCAGTACTTCAATTTCAAAAGGCGAATGGATTAAGTGTAGATGGTGTTGTAGGTATTAATACATGGAAAGTATTATTAAGAGCATAGGAGGTATATATAATTATGAAGGAATTTATATTTAACTTTTTTCAGATTAAAAAGATAATAGCGTTAATGTTAACAATAGTATTTTGTATACTAGCTTTAGGTAAATATATTTCTAGTACAGAATTTTTAACTATATTTAGTATGGTTATAGGTACATATTTTGGACAGTCAAGTGTAAGACAAGCTACAAAAGAAGTACATGAACAAAAGTAAAGGGTGTAGGTTAAACCTACACCCTCACATTTTTTTAGTTAATTGCATCCGACAAGTTGGAGGGTACTCAAAGTTTGAGTACCCTTTAGTTCATTTTGTGAACTTGTTTAGGTTAGTACGTTTAATTTGACGCTCCCTTTTAAAAGGGTTCGTGAAATTAAACGTACCTAAGTTCATTTTGTGAACTTGTTTGTTAGTACGGATTTCGGAAATCACATTTTGTTATGTCTGAAATAGGATTTTCAAAACATAGTGAATTAATGTCACGCTGACAAGGTGAAACACCGGGGTAAGTTAAATTTAGTCAGTTAATTTTGAAGTCTTTTAAAAGGACTTCGAAATATACTTGTATTTTAGTTTAATATAGTGTTATAATAGATTCTAAATAAACGTATAAACATATACAAAATACACCTATAAAAATGAAAAAAATTTATTGGTATTTAATATATTAGAAATCGTAAACCGTTGATATGACTAGCTTTTAACTATACACAATGATAAAGGCAAGCCAACAAATAGTGAATTTATAGCTATGGTAGCTGATAAGCTAAGACTTAAAAATAAAGTTAGCTAGATTAAAATAATCTTCCTTATTTGTAAAGTAAACAATAAGGAGGATTATTTATTATATAAAATAGACAAAGATATATTTAAGTTATGTAAATTATGCTTGTAGTGACGTTGCGCTATATGTATACATAGTATAATATAGAGGTGATATGTATATGAAAATAGCCATTGATATGGGGCATTGTGTGTCTGGATATGATTTGGGAGCACGAAGTCCAGGAATTAAAGAAGAAAGTTTAACTAGAGAAGTTGGTAGAGAGATAGTTAAAAAGCTGCAGTCCATGGGTCATACTGTTGTAGATTGTACAAAAGAGACCTCCTATAGTGTAAGTGAATCTCTTTCTTATAGGGCAAATAAGGCTAATGCAAATAATACAGAACTATTTATAAGCATACACTTTAACGCCGGAGGCGGTAATGGTACAGAAATATACACTTATAAAGGAAGAAAGCTTAACAGTGCTAGAAATATATTAAATAATATGAGTAAATTAGGATTTAGGAATAGGGGAGTAAAAGATGGAGCTTGGATATATGTTGTAAGAAGAACTAAATGTCCAGCTATGCTCATTGAAATTTGCTTTTTAGATAATAAAAAAGATATGGAACTTTACAAGACTTTAGGGAAGAATGCAATTGCAGAAGCAATTGTACAGGGATTAGAATTGGAGGATTTAAATTCAAAGCAGGATAAAGATACGGTAGAAATTACTCCTATGCCAGAGTATAGGAAAAACACTATGATCTTAAGGCTTCAAAAACAACTAAATATTCAATTCAATTCAAAGCTTGTGGAAGATGGGATATTAGGACCTAGGACATTAGCTGCTTTAGTTATTGTTAGAAAAGGAGCTAAAGGTGAAATAACTAAAATAATTCAAGAAACATTGTTGAAAAAGCAATATAATTTAGGCTCATCAGGTGTAGATGGTGTGTTTGGACAATTTACTGAAAATGCAGTTAAAGCTTTTCAAAAGAATAAAAATTTAGTAGCAGATGGTATAGTGGGTATAAACACTTGGAAAGCTCTACTTGATTAAAGTAAATAGAAGTAATATTACTCCTCAGTTTGTCATAAATATAATATGATGATAAACTGAGGAGGATTTTATATATGACAAGTGGTGTGGGAAATAATTTAAATAAACACATAAAGGATAATACTTCATTATATTTACTCAGCATAGCTTGCATTTTTGTAGGAATGTTTTTGGGGGTGTACTGTGTTAAATACATGGGACAAGCTGAAAAAAATACTCTATATGAGTATTTGAATAAGTTTGTAGAAAATATGTCTTCAACCAGTGCAGAGCCTAAAGTTATTTTTATTGAATCTATAAAAAACATGCTGCCAATGATTTTGGGTATATGGTTTTTAGGATTAACAGTAATAGGAATCCCCATAATATTAATAATAGACATTATAAAGGGATTTACATTGGGATTTTCCATAAGTTCATTAATAAATGCTTTAGGCGTAAAAGGAATATGGGTGAGTGTACTTGGACTCATACCTCAAAACATAATATATATACCTTGTATTGTATTTATATCTGTATTAGCTATGCAGTTTTCTTTGTCCATGGTAAAAAATAGATTGAATAAGCAGTGGACTACAAACGTCATTGGTAAAATTGCTTCTTATTCTCTTATAATATTAATATGCACACTTATATGTTTTATTGGTTTTTTTATAGAAGGATATATAGTTCCAGTTATTATAAAAATAGTAGTTTAAATTTCACACATTTAAATTCTATTGAAAAAACAACAAAATTAGTTTAATATAATTTATGAGAGATTAGGTGATTACATATGAATGAATTAAATTTAATAGAATATGTAGAAAAATTGAGAAAAAAGAAATTAAGTGAAAATACTATAGAAGCCTATGAGCGAGACATAAAAAGATATCTAGAATTTTTAAATTCTAGAAATGAAAGTATACAAGAATCTGATACTATTACAATAATGGCATATGTACAGGAATTGCAAAAGAGTAAAATGGCAAATAGCTCTATAGTAAGAAGTATAATTTCTATAAGAGGATTTTATATATTTTTAATGAGTAAAGGATTAGTAGAAGATGATCCTACCTATAAATATGAAGTGCCTAAAATTAAAAGGGACATACCTAAAGTTCTTACGGTAGAAGAAGTAGATAAACTTTTAAACATGCCAGATTTAAACAGTCACAAAGGCATAAGAGATAAGGCAATGCTTGAAGTTATGTATGCTACTGGTATAAAGGTAACAGAACTTTTAAATTTAAACATTTATAGCCTTAATTTAAAACTAGGATATATAAAGTGCAAAGGAACTAAGGAAAAGGAAAGAATAATTCCCATAGGTTCTTATGCGGTAAATTGTATTGAAGAATACTTAAAAATAAGACCTGAGCTTAATATAAACAATTTAGATTACTTATTTTTTAATTCTCAAGGAAATAGATTAACGAGACAGGGATTTTGGAAAATAATAAAAGAGTATGCCAAGGATGCTAAAATAAAAAAAAATATAAACTTATATACTTTAAGACATTCCTTTGCTGTGCATTTACTTCAAAATGGTGCAGATATAAGGATAGTTCAGGAGTTACTAGGACATACAAGTATAGCAGCAACTCAAATATATAGTAGTATTACTAAAAAAAGTAGAATTGCTGAAATATATAATAAGACTCATCCTAGGGCATAATATAATAATGTATTTAAAATAGGTATGAAATATAACATATGATAATTTGATTGTGTCACAAAATTTAAATTACATGGTTAAATTTGATTTTTGTGACTTAATCATAATATAAATTATATATAAGATCAAGGAGGACTACATATGGAGCTATCAAAGTTAATGGAAAGTGTTGAATATGTAAAAAGCAAAATTAATGGTGAGCCTGAAATAGGAATTATATTAGGTTCTGGATTAGGGGACATAGCAGAGGAAGTAGAAGATAAAATTACAATAAAATATTCAGAAGTTCCAAATATGCCTGCATCTACTGTTAAAGGTCATGCTGGACAATTTGTATTTGGAAATTTAAATGGAAAGAAAGTAATAATGATGCAGGGAAGATTTCACTATTATGAAGGAAACCCTATGTCACTTTTATCATTACCAGTTTATATAATGAAATATTTAGGAGTTAAGAATTTAATAGTTACTAATGCAGCTGGTGGAGTAAACATGAGCTTTAATCCAGGAGATTTAATGATAATAACAGATCATATAAATTTTGCAAGTAATAACCCATTAATAGGTAAGAATGAAGATGAAATAGGACCAAGATTCCCAGATATGTCAGAAGCATATAGCAAAGAATTAAGAAATTTGGTTAAAGAAATAGCAGAAGGATTAAGCATAGATGTTAAAGAGGGTGTTTATGTAATGATGACAGGCCCAACTTATGAAACTCCTGCAGAAATAAGGATGATTAGATTTTTAGGAGGAGATGCAGTGGGAATGTCAACAGTTCCAGAAGTTATAGCTGCAAATCATTGTGGAATGAAAGTTTTAGGAATATCTTGTATAACAAATATGGCAGCTGGAATATTAGACCAACCACTAAACCACGCTGAGGTTATCGAAACGTCTAATAAGGTGAAAAGTAGCTTTATAGGTCTAGTGAAAGAAATAATAAAGAATATGTAAATTCATTTACATAGAATATTTTTAAAGTGGTGTATTTTTATTAAAAGTTGTGAAAGCGCTTACTTAACAAGGATTATAATGACTATTGTAAAATAAAACCTATATTTAATTATAGGTTTTATTTTATTTTCTGTGATAATATTTTGAACTATTGGTAAAAATAAAATTAGAAAAATATATGAAAGGAAGGATATATGTGAAGAGGTTTAATAAATTTGCTATAAGTTTATTTTTACTTTTATGCTTTTTATCTCAAAATGTTATAGTAGCGTTAGCACAAGAGCCTAGTTCAGGTGGAATAGATGTTGAAGCTAAAGCGGCATTACTTATGGAACCTACCACAGGAGAGATAATATATGAAAAAAACTCCAAAGAAAAATTTGCTCCAGCTTCCGTTACTAAAATAATGACTATGCTTATTACCATGGAGGCTATAGATGGTGGTAAAATAAAACTTTCAGATAAGGTAACTGTAAGTGAAAATGCTAAAAAAATGGGCCAAGGTGGCAATAGCAGTATGCTTTTAGATACTGGTGAAATGAGAACAGTGGAGGAGCTTTTAAAAGGTATTGCTATAGCATCAGGTAATGATGCTTCTGTTGCCATGGCTGAATATCTAGCAGGAAGTGAAGAAAATTTTGTAAAAATCATGAATAAAAGAGCTAATGAATTGGGTATGAAGGATACTACTTTTAAAAATTGCCATGGTATATCAGTAGATGGACATTTAACTACAGCTTATGATATATCTATAATGTCTAGGGAACTTCTAAAACACCCTAAAATACTTAAATACACAGGAACTTATATGGAAACTATATCTGAAGGAAGAAAGAGCCCTATAGGACTAGTAAATCACAATAAGTTAGTTAGATTCTTTAAAGGTTGTGATGGCTTAAAAACAGGATATACTAGTGAAGCTAAGTATTGTATATCTGCTACAGCAGTTAGAGATGGTGTGAGAATGCTTGCAGTAGTTATGGGATCACCTACATACAAAATACGCAATAAGGAAGCTACTAATCTTATGAATTATGGATTTTCTAAGTTTTCAGTGGAAAAAATAATTACCAAAGGCAGGGATTTAGGAAAAATAGATTTGAATAAAAAAGGTGATAGATTTTTCATGGTAAGATCTAATGATGATTTGAATATAGTAGTTCCAAAAGGTGAAAAATCCAAAATAGACAAAAAGTTTATAATAGATAAAGGTAAGAAGCAATATAAAAAAGGTGAAAAAGTAGGATATTGTGAAGTATATGTGGGAGGTAAATTGTATACTAAAATACCTATTTATAGTGATAGAGATATAAAAGCCAATACTATACTAGATAATATAAAAGAAAATATGCAAAAAATATTTGATAATGCAGTATAAAGTATTGTATTATTAAGATATAGTCGGCAAGAGAAACGGATTCTTTTGTCGACTTATTTTAATAAATATGAAGGGAACATATGAAGATGTTAAATTTTTCTATAACAGATTCTTTAAATGAAAATGAAAAATATATTTTCAATATTTTAGTGGAATATTTTAAAAGAGATAATATAAAATCTTATGTAGTAGGGGGCGCAGTTAGGGATAACTTATTAAAAATACCACCCAAAGATGTTGATATAGCAGTAGAAGGAGATTTTGAACTTATTATAAAAAAGCTCCCATTAGTGGAGAGAGTTATTTATCATGAAAGATTTAAAACTTCTAGTGTATATTTTAAAAATGGAGCTCAGTTTGACATAATAAGATGCAGAAAAGAAAGTTATATAAAGAATGGTTCATTGCCTGAAGTTTATCCTGCTACTATAGTCGAAGATTTGGCTAGAAGAGATTTCACAATTAATGCAGTAGCTTATGATATAATAAATAATTGTTTAATAGATCCATATAATGGTATAGAACATATCAAAAGAAAAATTATAAAAAAAATTAAAGATGACTCCTATAAGGAAGATCCTACAAGAATTTTTAGAGCAGTAAGATATGCAGTAAGATATGGGTTTATATTAGAAGATGAAGATGAAATATTAAGATGTGTAGAAAAAGATGTGTTCTCGACTATAAGTTATGATAGGATAATGAAAGAAATAATGCTTATGGCAGGAGAGAATGGATGGCAACAAAATATATATGAATGTTTTCGCCTAAATATAATAAAGTCATCAAAGAAATCTTTATTTCATAATAAAGTGGAGTTAAAGGATCATTTAAATATTAGACTTTGTAGTATATACAGAGTACTTAATGATTCTACCATAAAGAATGTATTTAAAAATAACTCAATACTAGAAAAAAATTTAAAGAAAGCTTTTCAGGAATATGAAGGAATAGAAATGGAGTTATTAAAATGCTGGGACAACAATCACATATTTAATATATTAGATAAGTGCAATTCTTATGATTTAGTACTTTTAGGATATAACACAAAACTTACTTATAAATTACTTAACTATATAAATTTAAAAGATAAATATAGAGAAATAAAAGCTAAATGTTTATTAGAGTTAGGAATAGAAAAAGGAAGACTAATTCGTGATATAATAGAAGAGATAAGAAGGGTAAGATTAAACACACTTTTAGAAATAGATGAAAATTATATAAGAAATAATATAGGAGAGATACTAAATGGCATTAAACATAAAAATACATAATTTTGAGGGGCCATTTGACCTTTTACTACACCTTATTAAAAAAAATCAAATGGATATATATCATATTAGAATTCATGAAATTACAAAGCAATATATGGATTATATAAATACCATGAAGGAAATGGATTTAGAAATTACATCGGAATTTATAGTTATAGCAGCAACTCTTTTGGAGATAAAATCCAGAATGCTTTTACCTAAAGTTACTGTGGACAAGGATCAAGAACCAGAAGAAGATCCAGAGGAATTCTTATTAAAAAAACTTATAGAGTACAATAAATTTAAAAAAGCTGCAGAATTTTTTAAGGAAAAAGAAATAGTAACAGGAGCAACTTTTGGAAAGAAACCAGAAATTATTGAAGAAAAGAAGAGTTATAATGAAGAGGATTTTTTAAAGAATATAACTATGTTGGAATTATTTAATATATACAGCGAGCTTATGAGTAATTATCTTAATAAACTAAATAAAAATAGCGCCATAGAAAAGGAACTTTTAATTGATAATTTTAAGGTGGAAGATAAAATGGCTGTTTTAAAATATAAAATGCAGCAAAACCATAAGCTGAAATTCTCAGATGTGATGAGAGAGTGTAGAAAAAAAATGGAGGTTATAGTGACATTTTTAGCTCTATTAGAATTGGTTAGGTTAAGAGTTGTAAAAGCATATCAACAGGATAATTTTAGTGAAATATTTATAGAAAGGATAGAAGAAAAAGATGGAATTTATGAGCCAGATGGAGATAGAGACAGTGTCTCAAAAGAATAGAATTTTTTCTATAGTGGAGTCCCTTTTATTTGTAAGTGGAGAGCCTATGAAATCCAAACATTTAGCTTCTATATTGGAGTATTCTAAAGATGGAATAGAAGATTTAATGCAGGAAATGATAGAAAGCTATGGTGATGATGCTAGAGGAATCAAAATAATTAAGATAGATGATTCATATCAAATAGTTACAAAGCCGGAAAATAGCGTATATATACAAAAATTATTAAATATAAATGTAAGACAATCTTTATCCCAAGCAGCATTGGAGACTTTAGCTATAATAGCTTACAAGCAACCTATAACTAGGATAGAGGTAGAAGAAATAAGAGGGGTTAAATGTGATAAAGCTGTGGTGAATTTAGTAGAAAAAGGGCTAGTAAAGGAATGCGGAAGAAAAGAAGTACCTGGTAGACCCATACTATATGCAACCAGTGATATATTTTTAAAGCATTTCGGACTAGAAAGCTTAGGGGATATGCCTGATTTAAGCGAATTTGCGGAACCAATAGCAGAGGAAGAGGAAATTAAAGATTCAGAGAATATGTTAGAATTACAATATAGGACAGGTAATATGGAAAATATAGATAAAGAGCCTATTATGGAAGATATAGAGATTATAGCCAAAGAACCTGTTATAGATAATATAGAAAACAGAGATAAAGAATCTGTGATAAATAATATAGATAATACAAACAATATAGAAAGTGTAGCCAATATAAAAGAAATAGAAGAGGAATAAAAGGACTAAAGCCTTTTATTCCTCTTCTTTACATTGCTCTTTCTTATCTTTTTTATTATTTTTTTTATCCTTAAATATAGGCATATCTTTTATGGTGTCTATGATTTGAGGCATAGAGTCTATTACTTTGTCATAAGTATTCTTTTGATCTAGGGAAAGAAGTCTTAAAGAATCTGGTTTAATTACTAAAAATGCTACAGGTTTTACAGTAACTCCAGCTCCTGAGCCACCTCCAAAGGGAAAATCAGGGTTATCGGCAGAAGCTTTACAATTTGCAAATTCACTACCTCCAGCTACAAAACCAAAAGATACTTTAGAAATTGGAAGTATTAAAGCTCCATCTTTAGATTCTATGGGTGTACCTACTATGGTATTTACATCTACCATGTCTTTAATATTTTCCATGGTGGTTTTCATAAAGTTTTCTATAGGATTGTTTTCCATTTATATTCCTCCTCCAAATTTAACTCTAGCTTTTTTATTTTTTCCTTTTTTCATAAATTTTTTCTCTTTAAAATACAAAAGGTCAAACTTTAATGATATATATATAACTTTAACTAAATTTACAAAAATTATACTACTAATTTCTATATATATGATTTCATTATTAAATACTGGTTGGACGTTAAATTTAAATTTCTTAATTTTAAAAAATTTGCATAGAATATTATATATAAATCCAGGAATGGCATTTACAAATCCATAAACCATGGCGGTGGCAGACGCATCATTAAATCCAAAATTTATGTTAAAGTCTATTTTTAGTGTAGGTTTAAAAAAGTTATTTAAACAAATATGAAAAAATGCTTTTGCAGAAGCCTTATTCTTTTGTTGTTTATTTTTAATTTCATGTTCAGTATCTTGTGTTTTACTTTCTTTATTTTTTAGTTTATCTAGAGTTTTATTTAAATCAAATTTATTGGAAGTTTTTACTTGCTTTTTATAAATGAAAATTTTTAATTCATTGTTATTAAATACTAATTTAAATTTTAAAGGTATGGGAAATAATAATATTATTAAAGATATTAAAAAAATATAAAACATATAGAATTCCTCCAGAGCATTTTAGAATTAATGATTAAGTATAAATTTTCACATATATTTTCACATATATTAAAAATTAATAGGCTATTTAATATCTTAACCATAAATTTCAAATATAAACATTTAATTATGATTGGCGAGGATTCTTAAATGACTCATGAAGGATATAAAATTTTTAGTTTATAGCGGAATCTTATTCACATAAATAAAATTATGTAAATAAGATTAAAAGTAAACTACTATCCTCATGGAAGGCTTTCATATCATATAATCAACAACTAATTCACGAAAGGAAGTGGCAAATATAGTGAATTTTAAAGGAAAATATAAGAAAGTTTTTAAATATAGGATTGTAAGTATTTTAACTTTAATTTTTATGCTTTCAGGGATAATTTCAGTTAAAGGGGAACCTATAAAAAATAAAGAAGGAAAAAGTATATATATAAATGCTAGATATGCCATTGCGATGGACGCCAAGACTAGAAGAGTTTTATTTGAAAAAAGTTCTTATGATTTAGTTCCAATAGCTAGTACTACCAAGATAATGACTTCTTTAGTAGCTTTGAACTATGGGAACCTAAAAGAAAAGGTAGTTGTATCTAAAAAAGCAGCTACTATTAATGGATCTAAAGTGGGATACAAGGAAGGGGAAGAGATTTCTATAGAGGAGCTACTATATGGTCTTATGTTTAGGTCAGGAAATGACGCTGCTATAGCTATAGCAGAAGGTATTGGAGGTTCTGTAGAAGGTTTTTGTAATCTTATGAATGAATATGCTTATTCTATAGGAGCATTAGATTCTCATTTTGAAAGTCCCCACGGATTAGACAGTGCTAACCATTATTCTACAGCTTACGATTTAGCTCTTATAACGGCAAAAGCTAAAGAAATAGATAAATTTAATGAAATAGTAGGAGATAAAGAAGTATCCGCTGAAGAAAAAGAATTTACTAGAGCATATAATAATATAAATAAAATACTTTGGCAAATACCAGAAGCTAATGGAGTTAAAACGGGATATACAGGAGGAGCAGGAAAATGCCTTGTAACATCAGTAAATATAGATGGCAATGATGTAATAATAGTGGTTTTAAATTCTCCAACTAGATGGAATGAAACAAAGAAAATATATAATAATATAAAAGAAAATTATGAATTTAAGGAAGTAGCCAAAAAAGATGAAATAATGGCTTCCATGAATATAAATAAGAGAAATAAAATAGATTTACTTTGCAGTGAAAACATTATATTACCTCTTAAAAAAGATGAAAATTATGTAAAAAATATAGTAGTAAAAGAAGACTTAAATAATCTACAAATTAGAAAAGGCGAAGAAATAGGAAAAATAATAATAGAGGATGAAAAGGGACTTTTAATATATCAAAAGTCATTGATATCAAGTAAAAATGTAAATTTATCAAATAAAACTAAAAGTAAATTGAGAAAACTAAAGGAAATTTTTCGATAATTTTAATGTACTTCAAGAAGCTATTATGCAATGCAGTAGCTTCTTTTTTGTTTATATTAAAAATACTTTAAGTTTTAAATTGGATAAAATTCCTAAAAAGTTAGCTATTCATATAAATATATAAGCTTAATTATAGGAATTGAATTTATAATAAAATATTAGAGTTCTTAATATTTTAGAATTGAAAAAAGAGTATTATTACATATTTAAAATTATGTAAACTTAATAAAAATGTAAACCTATATGTAACAATTTAATCCATAGATGGATATTCTATTATTAGAACGTTTTTTGGAGGATAGGCTATGGATTATGAAATAATCGACTGTATAGATGCTGGTAGTGAATTTTGCCCTTGTAAATTAGCCGAGAGCAATGAGTGCATACTTTGCTCCCAAATGAGTGGTAAGAAATTTTGTGATTGCATAAATTGGAAGGGAGTATGTATATATCAGGAATACTTCTGGAATGGTAATGAGGCTAAAGAAGAGAGGAAGGAATATATTTGCAAAGTAATTAGTAAAAAAAATTTGCAGCAGTGTGTAATAGAGTTAGGTATAGTGGTACCTCATAAGCTAGCAATAAATTTATGTCATCCAGGTAGCTTTATATTTCTTAAAATACCAAACACAAAAGAATTCTATAATACGCCAATATCTATAATGGATGTAGATACTCAGGAAAATTTAATAAAAATTATGATAGAAATTAAGGGTGTAAAAACTAAAAAAATAGATGAAATTCAAGAAGGAGGGAATATTTCTATTAAGGGGCCTTATTGGAATGGGGTTCAAGGCATTAAGAATATTTACTCAAGTAAAGAAAAAACTTCCTTAATTATATTTAGAGGAATAGGGCAGGCTCCGGCAGTTCCTGTTATTAAAAAACTTTATTCTAACGGCAATAATATAATTTGTATTGCAGATAAGGGTGGATATGGGGATATATATATAAAGGATTACCTTCAAATGTATAATTGTAAAGTTTATTATGCTGATATCTTTAAAAATGGTGAACTTACAGAAGAAGTAAAGGGGTTAATACAGAATATTTTAAAAGATAAGGATGTGAATTTAGTGCATATAGCAGCGCAGGATATACTTATATATTTAATAGTAAATTATATGGAGGATAAAAATATAAAGCTTTCCTGTTGTAATAACGCTAAAATGTGTTGTGGAGAAGGTGTGTGCGGTTGCTGTACTGCTAGGTATAAAGGTCATAAGATAAAAAGACTTTGCAAAGTTCAAACAGATCCTAGAAATTTATTTGAAGGGAGAAGATTTATATGAAGGTAATTATTATAGGAGGCGGTTGGGCTGGTTCTGCTGCAGCTATAACTGCTAAAAAAGCTGGTGCAGAAGTTTATTTATATGAAAAAACAGATATGCTTCTAGGCCTTGGAAATATAGGTGGAATCATGAGAAATAACGGAAGATTTACAGCGGCAGAGGAAATAATAGCTTTAGGAGCTGGAGATCTCATAGGTTTAACTGATATGAATTCAACCCATAGAAACATAGAGTTCCCGGGTCATAATCATGCATGGCTATATAACGTTAATAAAATAGAACCAGCTGTAAAAAATTATCTAATAAATATGGGAATCAATTTAAATTTAATTTCCAGAGTTATTGATGTAAAAAAGGGTAATGGTAAAATTGAAGGTATTTATTTATCTAATGGAGATTATGTTGAGGGAGATGTATTTATAGAAACCACTGGTTCTACAGGACCTATGGGTAATTGTTTAAGATACGGCAATGGCTGTTCCATGTGCGTTTTAAGATGCCCATCCTTTGGTCCTAGGGTAAGCCTAAGCTCCAGAGCTGGAGTTGAGGATTTACAGGGTGAGAGAGAAGATGATGTCCTAGGTGCTTTCAGTGGCTCTTGTAAGCTTTGTAAGGAAAGCATATCAAAGGAAATACTAGAGGAGTTAGAAGAAACAGGAGTAGCAGTTTTAAAAATTCCTAATGAAGATATAAATTTAGATAAATTAAAGATAAAAGTATGTCAGCAATACGCCTTAAAGGAATTTGCTGAAAATGTAATTTTGTTGGATACAGGCCATGTTAAGTTAATGACATCATATTATCCATTAGAAAAATTAAGAAAAATAAAAGGGCTAGAAAATGCAAAATACATTGATCCATATGCTGGAGGCAAGGGCAATTCCATAAGATATCTTTCCGTAGCACCAAGAACAGATGACATGAAGGTAAAGGGCATAGAGAATTTATTTTGTGCCGGTGAGAAATCTGGGCTGTTTGTGGGGCATACAGAGGCCATTTGTACAGGAAGTTTAGCTGGTCATAACGCCGTAAGATGGGCTCTTGGCATGCCACCTTTAATTCTTCCAAAAGCTACAGCTATAGGGGACATAATATCCTATGCCAACTACAAAATGACCACTAAAGAAGGACGAAGGAAGAGATACACCTTCGCTGGCGCCGAATATTTTACTAGAATGAAGGATTTGGGGCTTTACACTATAGATGTAGATGAGATTAAAAAGAGGATAAGCAAGTTAAATTTAAGTGGAATAATGAGTGAGAAGTTAATTTGAGTTTAGCCTAAATACGGAGCTGTTCATAGGGAGTTGAAAAATCACTAAGGCAACAGCTCCATCTTATTTATTTTTATAATATTGAAATACATAAATTATGGTTACACACAAATTTAGATAATGAAAGTATGTGTTTAAAGCAAATGTAAATATAAAAATAATAGGATAATGTTGGAGCCTATTGCTAAAGAAGTTACTGAGTTGATAAATAATTCAGAACTTACTGATAAGCAAGGGCTCTTTTGTGTTATATACAGTAGATGCTAAATGCAATTAAAACATATAAAAAGGCATATTTTAGAGTGGGGGATTGTGCCTCATTTTTATGCAAATTATAATAAAAGAGTAATATTTTAAAATAAATAACAGATATGGTATAATGAGATATGATGCAAATGTAAAATTAATTACATTTGTATTTTGTATTATATTGCTAACAAGCATTTCTCAATAATTAAGGAGGTATCCAAAAATGAAAAATTACTTTTTAAAACCTAAGGTGCTTCTTGTTGGAACATTTCATATGGGACAAACCCCAGATATGTATCATACAGAAGTAGGCAATCTTTTTTCAAAAACAAGACAGCAAGAAATACGTGATGTTGTAGATAGGCTAAAACGTTTTAATCCAACCAAAGTGGCATTAGAAATTGTCACAGAAGATGATGAAGTTATAAATAATAAATACAAGGCATATGTCAATGGACAGTTTCAATTAGAAGGAAGAGAACAACATCAGTTGGGATTCCGAATAGCTTCAGAATTAGGTCACGAAAGAATATATCCTATTGATTGGATGGGTGTAGGCGTTGATACTAGACCTTTTGGTGAGGTATATGAATGGACAAAAACAAATCAACCGAAATTATTTGATGAAGTTTTTCAAAAAGAAGTTTTTAATATTAATAAAAATAAAAGTATATTAGAGATGTATCAAGGTTATAATGAACCAGATAAAATTAAAAAAAGTCATGAACTGTATATCAATATGGCTCGTATTGGCTATGTGAGAGAGTATGTTGGTATTAGTTGGTTAACATGGTGGTATCAACGTAACTTAACATTGTTTTCAAACATTTGTCGTTTGGCAGAATCAGCTGATGACAGGATACTAGTCATCATAGGAAGTAGCCATATCTATTTATTAAATCAATTCTTGCGAGAAAGTAATATGGTTGAATTAGTAGATGTTAATAAACTGCTTCTATCTTAAATTTTTTCTTTGTCTCTATTACTTAAGAAATTTTTGATTAATTACTAAGCTGTATAAAATAACGTTACAGCAATTATGTAGATCTCTTAGAACGCAATTGTGAAATTTGATACTTCTAGATGCTTTCTAAACATATGGAATTATTTAATAGATTATTTATAAAAAAGTAGTATTAGGATTAAGGAGTTATCTGGGTACCCCATTAAATATTAAAGTCCTTGCGTATATATTATATGGAGGGATTCAAAATGAAAGTTAATAAAATAATAGAAACCAATGAATATTATGAGCAAAGACTAAGAGTTGAGCCTAAACCTAAAAGGGAAAATGGCAATAACAAAGAGATATCATTTTCAGAAATTTTAAAGAAAAATATCTGCAAGAGCAGAGCTTAAATAATATTTAAAACTAAACCTAAAAAATAATAGGGGGAAATAATAAATGAGAGACTTTTGCAAAACTTGTGCCGAATTTGCAGATACGCTTGGAGTTGAAATTCTAAGTACAGCGGATAATGTTTGCACAGTAACTTTTATGAGAGATTATGAAAGTTACTAAAAGTAAATAAAAGTAGGTAGCTTTACTTTTAACTGCAATTCGTAATTTAAAATTCAAGCGAAAAATTTTTAATGAAATAATGCAGTTTTAGGGTATTATTACAATCAATATTTATCCAAAAACCTATGTAGATTTAGTGTATAAATTGTATATTACGAATTGAAGTACTTTTAAGAGTGTACTTGAAAATGTTATTATTAATGATATAATATTCCTAGAACATTTGAATATAATGTCTTCAGGGCAGGGTGAAATTCCCGATCGGCGGTATAGTCCGCGAGCATGAAAATGCAGAACTTGGCATATGTCCAAGTTAGGACTTGGTGAAATTCCAAGACCGACAGTATAGTCTGGACGAGAGAAGGCGTGTTAATTGATTGTAATAAATGATTACTTTTTTTGTGTTTCATTTTTCTACAATTCTAATTGTCCACCTAATTGCAATTAACACCTGAAAGACATTTCTTTCAGGTGTTACTATTTTTGGGGGGAATTTAAAATGAAAACAAACACTAAAAAACTTACAACATTGGCAATGCTAAGTGCAATTGCCTACATTATTATGGCTGTAGGACGTGTTCCTATAGTATTGTTTTTAAAGTATGAGCCTAAAGATGTTATTATTACCATTGGAGGATTTATTTTTGGCCCCTTATCAGCATTCATTATTTCAGTACTAGTTTCTTTTGCGGAAATGTTTACTGTTAGTGATACTGGTTTCATAGGTTTTATTATGAATATAATTTCTACATGTGCTTTTGCATGTACAGCAGGTTATATTTACAAGCGAAACCGTACACTTAAAGGAGCTGTATATGGACTTATTACTGGAAGTTTTTTGATGACAACAGTTATGCTTCTTTGGAATTATCTTATTACTCCAATTTATTTAGGCTATCCTAGAGAAGCTGTTGCAAAACTATTGATTCCAGCATTTTTACCTTTTAATCTTTTAAAGGGTGGATTGAATGCAGCCTTAACTATGCTTTTATATAAACCTTTAGTAAATTCCTTGAGAAGAAGCAACCTTATTCCAAAATCATCAAAATCTAATTCAGTTAAAAAAATCAACTTTGGTGTGATACTTGTTTCCGGTTTAATAATAGTTACATGTATTCTTTTTATATTGGTATTAAATAGAAAAATATAATTGGTTTATTGCAGTAATTAGTATAGATTTAAAGGAGTTAATTAAAAAATTAAAATAGTGATATTATGTATCCATATAAGTTAGTTGTTATATAAAATTCAGTGTTATTAATTGAGTATAGAAAAATTAATGCTAAAAAGACTTATACTTAAACTCCTAGTTGGTTAATACTCCTAATTATAGAATAAATCGTATATAATTTAATTATATGATATATTAGGGGGAATTGTTGTGAAAAGAACAGCTGAATTTGTACTAGGACTTATAGCTGGAATAATGTGTCTTACTAGAAAAATGGAATCTGAAAATGAGAAAATAATATAATAGTTTATAAAAAAGAATTGCTAATGCGGTTCTTTTTTTAGTCCTTGTATGTGCTATTTTTTTAGATTTTTATTTGGATTATGAAAAAGCTGTTGATATTTAATTAAAATTTGTTACAGCAATTTGTAAAAGGGATAAAATACCTTTATGTTGCATTTAAAAAATTTATATGATACAATTTCTAAAAAGGGGAGCTTGGTTGCAGGCTGAGAGGAAGTTTATGCTTCGACCCATAACTTGATTCGGATAATGCCGACGTAAGGAAATATTTGGTTTATACTATTTGTTATATTATGGGTGTAAATGAGATGTGCCTTATTCGGTGTATCTCATTTTTTATACTTCAAAGAGAATATCTTTGATTGGCTAAGGGGGAGCGCCCGAGGCTAATATGGAAAAATACAACTAAATAGCGAGGGAACTTGTGTTTCAAGGTGAGAGGAAGCTTTTGAGCTTTGACCGACCAGTATGGCTTATGTCATATAGGGAATTGCTATTTAGTTACGATAAAACTATACCTCGATAATGGTATTTATTCCCTATATAACATATTGGAGAAATAAATATTATTAGGGAGGTATTTTATTATGGAAAAAAACTCAAAATTATTAAAAAAACTTATGCTTGCAATGTTGGTGGCAATGGGGGTAGTAATTTCACCAATTCTTCGTATTGAGGGCATGTGTCCTATGGCACATTTTATTAACATAGTATGTTCTGTTATTCTTGGACCTTGGTATTCACTGACTTGTGCTACATTGATTGGTGTCATAAGAATGTTTTTTTTAGGAATTCCACCTTTAGCTTTGACTGGAGCAGTTTTTGGCGCTGCTTTATCTGGAATTTTATATAGGGTATCTAAGGGAAATTTGTTTTGTGCTATTATAGGTGAAATTATAGGAACTGGTATTATAGGAGCAACTAATAGTTGTATAAAATATAAACATGTGTAGACAATCAAAGTTAAATGTATATATTTTATTAAAAAGCTCCCTACATTCGTAAAGAGTGTAGAGTGATGTTTAAAAAAACATCCAAAACTCCTTTAACTGCTGGAAGTCCCTAAAGCTACATTAACCACAACGTAAGAATGAAATAAGTCTAAGCGTGAAGGTGACGAAAGTAGAAAAAATAATGTAGATAGTGCAAGGTTAAATCCTAAACACGGTGACAATGGGTAATCAGCAACCAAGTTCCGAAAAGGAAAAGGCTCAACGACTAGAGAGTAATCTCGTACCTTCAAGTGAGGGGAAATGGGGAGGGTCCTAAATAATTAGGATTGTGATATAGTCTGTGCTTATATGAAAGTATAAGAAGTTCATAAACAGAGCTCTTAGCTTCAGATGGAGTTTTTACTCCAACTGAAGGTTAGAGATCGTTATCCAGGGACGTAGCTGCCGTTATCTCCCACTTTGTTAGAAGTGGGAGTGTTACGGCAGGTAGTCATCGGATAAAAGAACTGCATAGGAGTAACGACCTTATGTGAACACTCTAAAAACAATACAAATGTGCATTAGATAATTTATTAAAACAACCGTATTTTAAAATTCTATAATTTATTTATTTCTTAAATCTTTAACAATTAAAGTATAAACGTAATTATTTACAAAATGTTGTTCTTTATTAAACTTTAATTTTCAATTGTTCATTAATTTCTTTTGGAGTAGTAACCTTAATTTAAAAAAATCACCTTATAAAATAAGTGCATTATTTTTATAATGTTTCAAATAAAAGGGCTAGGATGGGTATACTATAATATAATAGTGTAGTATACAAGCGAGGTGAATAATAATGGGTACTATTATTAAAACAGTAAAACAATATTCCTATGAATTAGATGATAATATAATAAAAGAATTATCATTTATAGGAAACAAATATAGAAATGTAAAGAACTATGTATATTCAAGGTATAGCGGAATTAATAGTATCCCATTATTAAAAAAAGATAGGCAAATAAGAGATGAGTGGATTAAAAGTAAATTTTATGAACAATGGAAATTACCTGCGAGATATTGGAAATTAGCTTTAAGTGAAGCCTTTGGAAATATTAAAGCTGAGTGGACTAATATCAAGAATAGAGTTAAAGAGCAATGTAAAGCAAATAATAATTTATCAAATGAAGATAAGCATTATATTAATTATATTCTTAAATTCAATGATGATTATTATAAAGTAGTAACGAATAAATCTTTTGAAATTCCTAAAATATTTAAGGATAAAGACTTAAATTATAAATATCTTAATAGTGTTATTAAAAGATATTCAAGAAGATATAAAGGACAGATACCATATTCTAAAAATGGAAGAATATTTTCTATTGATACAGGTTTATATAGGTATAAAGATGGAGGTATAAATATTACATCTACTAAGAAAGGTAAAAGATTATCTATTAAATTAACTGATAACAATCAATATGATAGAACTATGATAGTTAAAAGAATAGATAATAAAATAGAAATTCACTGTCCTTTAAAAATTAAAACAAAGGTAAATCACAATAAAGAAAATATTATAGGAATAGATAAAGGTTATAGGTATTTATTTGCAGTATCAAGCGATGAATTTTATGGTGAAAATCTTAATAATTATCTTAATAAGGAAACTGAAAGATTAAATAAAGTTAATGAAAATAGAAATAGGTTTTGGGCTTTATACAATCAATATTTAGAACAAAATAATATTGAGAAAGCTAACACCATAAAAGAAAATAACTTAGGTAAAGTAAAATATAATCACAATAAAAAGAAGCATGACCAAACTGTTAAATCTTATATAAATTATTCACTAAATGGATTAATAAATAGAGAAAAGCCTACTGAAATAGTTATGGAAAATCTAGATTTTGTTAATTGGAATGATAGGTATCCTAAATCAGTAAAACGTAAATTATCAAGGTGGATAAAGGGGTATATAAGAGAAAGGCTAGAGTATAAGTGTGATTACAATAGTATTAAATATACTTATATTAATCCAGCTTATACAAGCAAAGTTTGTAATGTATGTGGAAGTTTTGGTAAAAGAGATGGTGATGTGTTTACTTGTCCTAAATGTGGTGAAATTCATTCTGATACTAATGCAAGCAAAAATATATTAAAAAGAAAATATGATAAAGAAATTACGTTATATACAAATTATAAAAAAGTTAAAGAGATTTTAGAAAATAGAGTTAGTTAATTTAAATTGCCGTTAATTTAAATTGATATAAATATAAAAGAATATTTAATCACAAATGTATGTACCCTATGAAAATAGAGCATGCATTTTATCAGAAATGAGGGTTAAATAATTCTTTCATTGTAAAATTTTAAAATACGGTTGTAGGATAGTAAATAATTTTAAATTGAAAAATTTAAAAGATTTTACGAACTGGTACATCCAAGACTTTAAGCCACCATAAGGTGTGATAAGTGCGAATTATCTAATATGAGTACATTTGTACATGTTTTTAGAACCAGCTGTAGTTTCATATCCTATTATGACATTTATTTGGGGTAGAACAGGACTTACATGGATGTTCTATGTCCCTTCATTTATTATGGGTACACTTATTGGTGGAACCATTGCGTTTGTTTTTCTAGCAGCATTAAGCAGGATGGGAATGCTTGCAAAAATTCAAAAAAGTTTGGGGGCAAAAGTTTATGACAAACCAAGAAATAACAATAAACAAACTATTGCAAATAAGACAGAGTGTTAAATTGAAAAAACCGTTAATTCATTGTATTACAAACCCTATTTCAATAAATAATTGTGCAAATATAGTACTTGCAGTTGGCGCAAAACCTATTATGGCTGAACATCCTTTAGAGGTTCATGAAATTACCACTGCTTCTAAGGCACTTGGTGTTAATCTTGGAAATATAACGGACATAAGAATGAAATCCATGTTGATTTCAGGTAAAGTGGCTTTTGAAAAGAAGATTCCACAAGTAATTGATCTTGTAGGTGTGGGATGTAGTAAACTTCGCTTAGAGTATGCAAAAAAATTTATTTCTCAGTGTCATCCAGATGTTATTAAGGGTAACATGTCTGAAATAAAAGCAATTTATGGTATAGAGAGTAATTCAAAGGGCATTGATGTGGGTGAATTTGACATGGTAACAGAAAAAAACTCTGAAAGAAGTATAGAAATGTTAAAAAAAATGTCTTTACAAACCCGTGCTGTTATTGCAGCAACAGGAGTGGTAGATATAATAACAAATGGTATTGATACATATTTAATAACAAATGGTTGTGAAATGCTTTCAATGGTAACAGGTACAGGCTGTATGCTTAATGCACTTATAGCAAGTTATATTTCTTCTAAAAATATATTTGGAGGTACTGTTCTTGCTGTAGCTCTTATGGGAATATGTGGTGAACTTTCTCAACATGTTAAGGGGACTGGAAGTTTTAAAACTGAACTTATAGATAATATGTTTAGTATTTCTGATGATATGATAATAGAAAAAATAAAATATAAATTAAAATAAAGATAGAAAATAGCATTTGCTTAGTGAAGTGCAGACTAGATGTTATGCATATGATATATTATATGCATAACATTTAGAGCTGTAATTCGTTATAGACATATGCTTTTTATTATGGTTAAAATTTAAAAATCAATCAAATAAATAATAAAATGTGATATATTTAATATAGAAATTTAATAGAAGAAAACTTTGATGAGAAATCTCCAAGGTTCTGGACATATAAAGTATTCCATGAATATGTAAATATAAAATTTATAAAGATTAATTATAAGGGAGGGATTAGCATGAAACCTAAAGTATATATTGCTCGAAGAGTTTCAAAGGAAGTTCAAGAATACATTTCAAAATTTTGTGATCTTGAAATGAATGAAAGTGATGAAATATTATCTAGAGAAAAAATAATGGAAAGATATAATCATATAGATGGTTTAATAACCATTGGAACAAAAATAGATGGAGAATTTTTAGATTCTATGCCTAATCTAAAAGTAGTAAGCAACATATCTGTAGGATATGATAATTTTGTAATAAAAGATATGAAAAAAAGAAAAATAATAGGTACTAATACGCCAGATACATTAAATGATACAGTGGCAGATTTAGCTTTAGGGCTTATATTGTCAGTGGCAAGAAGAATACCAGAACTTGATAAAATAACTAAAGATGGAATGTGGACAAAGGTCTATCCAGAAGCATATGTAGGCACAGAAGTACACCATAAAACCTTAGGCATAATAGGCATGGGTAGAATAGGTGAAGCTGTGGCTAAAAGAGCTAAATTAGGATTTGATATGGATGTATTATATTATAATAGACGCAGAAAAGAAGAAATGGAAAACAGGCTGGGAGTAAAGTATTCTTCTAAGGATGAATTAATTAAAAACTCTGATTTTATAGTGATATTAACTCCTCTTACTAAGGAGACATACCATTTTATCGACGAAAGGGAATTTAACTTAATGAAAAATTCAGCAATAATTATTAATGTGTCTAGGGGACAAACTATTAATGAACTAGCTCTAATTAATGCTCTAAAAACTGGAAAAATAGCAGGGGCAGGATTAGATGTGTTTGAAAAAGAACCTACAGACAAAAACAATCCTCTTCTAAAAATGGACAATGTAGTGACCTTGCCACACATAGGCTCAGGCACCTGGAATACAAGAAACCATATGAGCATGGTGGCAGCGGAAGACATGGTTTCAGTATTACAAGGAAATACACCTAAAAATTTAGTAGAGGAACTTAGGTAAAAGTTTTTTGAAAATATTTTATTATATAAATTATTTGGTCTTAAGAAAAAATAGCATAGAGTAGATTAATATTTTATAGAACCGTAAGGTTCTCTTTTTTATAAATAATTTTAAACGAGAAATCTTTACTTTAACCTATGAAAGTGAATATAGGGTTCACTTAATGTTCATATATGTAAGATTAAAATAATAGTATAATGAAAAAAACATAAGTAGATGCATTCATTATTAAAGATAGCTGTAAGGAGGTGAACTGGGTCATAAATCTATAAAACATAGAAAAATGAAATATAGTAAATAGAAAATTAAAAAACTTATAGATTAGTGACAATGGGAATTTATGAACATATACTTAAAGTATTATTTTATTTTTTTCAACTTATTAGGATTCATATGCATGTATATTGATAAAGAGAAAGCTAAAAGAAATAAATGGAGAATAAAAGAAAGTACTTTGTTAGCAATAGCAGCATTTGGAGGAAGTGTAGGAGCTTATTTAGGTATGAAGATATTTAGGCACAAAACTAAACATACTAAATTTAAATATGGTATTCCCATTATAATGTTAATTCAACTATTAGTACTTTTATATTGGAATAATAAAATATATAAATAAAAAATCAATATAATAATTAAAAAAATTAAAATCAGAACTCCCAAAAGGAAATATTATTTCTTAGCACTGTTATATTATATAAATAACATGATAAAAGAAATTTTAAATGACATGGAGCTATAGAAGTTAATATAATATTCAATACATCTTTAAGGAGCCTTAGGGTTCTCTTTTTTTTTCTATAAATACTTTTAATAATCTACATTTAAGGTTAAAATAATAACATATATAAATAAAGGTAGGTGTATTCTTTGGAAGGAAAGTGCTATTATTGTAAAAAGGAATTTAGTAAATCAGGTATTTTAAGACACATAAAAAGTTGTTCGGCTATGAAAGAGTGCATGGGAGAAGACATATCAGCTTCTAAATCTAAAAAGAATAAATTTATATTGAGTATAGCATCTAAATATGAACCTAGTGTGTATTGGTTGTATATAGCTATAGATAAAACTGCTACTTTAAAGGAATTAGATCAATTTTTAAGAGATATATGGCTAGAATGTTGTGGGCATTTAAGTAGTTTTGAAATAAATGGTGAGAGATATGAATCGGAAGTGGATGATAGCTGGGGATGGGGTTCTTCTGCAGAAAATATGGATGTAAAGCTTAAGAATGTAGTATCACTAAATGATAAAATGAATTATGAATATGATTTTGGTTCTACAACTTATTTGAATATAAAGGTTGTAGGAGAATTATCTAGTTCAACCACAGGAAATAAAATTGAAATAATGGCCAGAAATAATAAACCTGAAATAAAATGTTCTAATTGCGGTGATAAGGCGTTATATTATGATTGTGAATATGAAGAATATTTATGCGAGGAATGTTTAAAAAATAGTACTCAAGAAGACAGTGAAATGATAGAGGAAATAGGATACTGGAATTCTCCTAGGGATGGTGTATGTGGATATTGGGGTGAAAAGGAAGCTGATGAAGCATATATTCCTTTAAATAATGACCAACATGTAAATATTAAACAAATAAATGATTGAAATTTGATTTAGATTTTTATCCTTTTACTAAGGATGAATTATTTAATGTAGCTGTTGTAGATTATGAGGAGGAGAGTAATGCATGTAAAAAACTCTTAGGTATTTATCTGGTAATTTCAATATAGATAGTGATGAAGCAGATGACTTAGTGCTTAATTTAGTGGGTCCTATTCCCATTATTATATTAATTTAAATATTTATATTTTTATATAGTAGTATTAATTATGTGGTATTATTTTGGAGATAAGATACTGAAAGCAGCACAAATAGTAAATTATATTAAGGATTATAAAAATGTGTAGTGATGGTGCCAGGCACCTACCGAATTTTGTTGAAAAAGCAGAGGTTTTGGATAAGTAGATGTGGAACAGTTGGAGTTGTTTTAAAGCAAGAAATATAATAATTTTACAAAAGGTACACTAAATAAAACTAGTGTATCTTTTAATTTTTTGTAAATATATATTGCAAAATAATTAAGTGAATGTTAGAATAAAAATGAAATTGAAAATCATTATCATTTAATGAATGGAGGGTTAATATGAAGAAAATTAATATAATATATTGGAGCGGTACAGGTAATACTGAAAAGATGGCAGATGCCATTAAAGAGGGAGCATCTTTAAATGATGTAAAAATAAATTTATTAAATGTAAGTCAGGCAGAAGTTGAAGATATAATAAGTGCAGATGTTATTGCATTGGGATGCCCAGCTATGGGTGCTGAGGAACTGGAAGAAGGTGAAATGGAGCCATTTATAGAAAGCATTGAGTCAAAATTAAATGGAAAGAGAATAGCTTTATTTGGGTCTTATGGCTGGGGGGATGGAGAATGGATGAGAAATTGGAAGAATAGAATGGAAAATTTAGGTGCAGAGCTATTGGAAGAAGGATTAATAATAAATGAGGAACCAGATGAAGAAGGACTAAAAAAATGTAGAGATCTTGGAAAAAAATTAGCTGATATTTAGAGGAAAGTTTGTTTTATGAGTGAATTAGAATCTAAAAAATATATTAAAATCATGAATAATGTTAATGAACTAGAATATTTACTTTTTACTATAGTGTATAATGCATCGCCAGCAATAGCTGGAGAAAAAGCATCTTCTCTTTTGGTATTTAGAAATAATGGAAAAAACCTATATAAATTATGGTTAGAGAATAAAGAGGAAATTCAAAATAATTTAAAATTAAGATACTTTACTTTAAAAAACACTCATGATACTTGTGTAGTTTTATTTTATAATGAAGATATGCTGAACAAAATCCTTCAAGAGCGGAAGACACAAAGATTTTTAAAAAGGTTTAATTATTCTAATTTTAATTCAACACTAAGTTGCTTAAGACTATTAAAAGAGAGATATGAATATGCATGTCCACACGAAATTGGAATATTTCTTGGTTATCCTCTAGAAGATGTAGTTGATTTTATAGAGTGCCCAAATAAGCAATGTCTTTTAAGAGGTTATTGGAAAGTGTATAATAATGAGGAATTTGCCAAAGACAGATTTTATATATATGATTCCATAAAGAGTAAAGTCTTAAATCTTTTATATAAAGGAGAAAACCCTAAAAGTATATTAATGGGTAAAATATAAATTTTCTTTGGATTAAGGAAAGGATAGTTTATACATGCTAGCCTTTCTTCTTATTATTTTTATTTCATGTTTTTGTTGAGTTTTACGACTTTTTTTCATTTTACATCTCCTTTTTCTAAAGTAATTGATTTATATGTGTTAATTTTTACTTTTATAAAAAGATAGATATTTTATAAACATTTATTTACAAATTATGTAAAAAATAACGTTAAAATAAAATTCAACTTGTAAAATTTTCATATTATAGTATGTTTTTTGTATTTTTGCCTTTACTTTATTTTGTTATTGAAATATAATAGAAAATGTTGGGATTAGAGATTTAATATATTAGGAGAGGGAGAAACTATGGAAGAAGTTAGAACATTATTACATAAGATAATAAATGATACCAATTTAGCTTTAAGTAGCGAAGAAGTGGTAACCATTAGTCAACAATTGGACAAGCTTATCTTAAAATTTTATTCAGAGCAAAATGAATAAGGAAAATTTAAATTTAAAATGGAAAAGGTAAATTTAAATTTAAGAGAATTATAAAGTTTGTAAGAGTTTTTTCTTTTGCAAACTTTATTCATATTATGATTACATATATGAAAGCTTATATTTATATTGTAAATTTTTTATTTGCATGATACTATTAACTTTATACTTTTAATTATATTGTAGTAAAATAAAAGTATAAAGGAGGGCATAAATTGAAATTTAATAAAAATAAAATCAAGTATTTTGATTTAATAGTAGCAGTTTTTATAATTTTTATAGGTATTGAGTTAGTTTTAAATTATAAAACTGCATTTTACTTATTAGGTAAAGTAGTTAAAATTTTAAAGCCTTTTATTATAGCATTTATAATAGCCTATGCATTAAATCCTGTAATTAAATTTTTAGAGAAAAAATTTAATTTAAAAAGAAGCTACAACATACTTATAACATATGTTTTTTTAATAGGAATTATAGTTTTGTTTTCAACAATAGTAATCCCTAAAATATTTTATAGTGGTATGGATATGCTACATAATATTCCTAATTTCGTATCAGAAATTAGTCAGTGGATAGATATAAATTTAACTGGTAAGATAGGTGATTTAGGAAGCTTCTTCAATAACAATGCGGGCGGATTGCTGAAAAAATTTAGTACAATATCATCATCTTGGCTAAATATGGGGTTATCAAAGTTATTTAATTTTACAAATTCATTAATAAACTTAGTCTTTGGATTAATAATAGCTATATATATTTTAGCAAGCAAGGAAAAATACAAAGAAATTTCTAAAGATTTTGTATATGTAATTTTTAAAAAAGAATGGGGAAATAAAATAATTGGATTTATAAAAAATGTTAATAGAATGGTGAGTTTATATATAGGAATAAAGGCTTTAGACTCTTTAATAATAGGAGCTATAGCTATAGTAGGTTTAATAGTATTTAAATCTCCATATGCTCTTATATTGGGTTTAATAGTAGCTGTTACAAATATGATACCTTATTTTGGACCTTTTGTAGGTATGATACCACCTTTTATAATAAATATTTTTTATTCACCTAAGAAGGCGGTATTTATATTATTATTTTTAATTCTTCTTCAACAATTTGATGCCTGGTACTTAGAACCAAAATTAGTAGGGGATAAGGTTGGATTAAGTCCATTTTTAATTATATTAGGCATAACCGTATTTGGAAGCTTATTTGGTATATGGGGAATGTTATTGGCGTCACCTATAATGGCAGTATTTAAAATATATATAGGTGGGTGGTTTACAAGAAAAGTAGAAGAATATAAGAATTCATAATTTATAGTAAATAAATTCATATAAGGAGGGGCTTTTATGTGGGGGATTATAGGTACTTGGGAAATGGCATTAGAAGGTATAAGGAAAGCTTCTGGATTATTGGAAACTGGAAGTAACGCTGATATATCTATTGTAGAAGCTATAAAAAATATAGAGGATAATCCAAGCTATACGTCTGTAGGTTATGGCGGGTTTCCAAATGAAAATGGTGAAGTAGAATTAGATGCTGCTTTTATGAGTGGAAATGATTTATCCTTTGGTGCAGTAGCAGGTATAAAAAATTTTAAGAACCCTATAGCTATAGCAAAAGCACTTAGTAAGGATAGATTTAATATTTTTTTAGTAGGAAAAGGTGCAGAGAGCTTTGCAGAAAAAAATGGTTTTGAGAAAAAACATATGTTAACTTTAAAAGCAAAGAAAGCTTGGGAAAAACGATTAAAGGATATTAAAGAGAAAAATTTAAGTCCCTATGATGGTCATGACACTGTGGGAATGGTATGTTTGGATAAATATGAAAATATGACAGCTGGTACATCTACCAGTGGACTTTTTATGAAAAAAGAAGGTAGAGTTGGAGATTCGCCTATGCCTGGATCTGGTCTTTATGTAGACAGCAAAATCGGTGGTGCCACTGCCACTGGGTTGGGTGAGGATATTATGAAAGGATGCATTTCTTACGAAACTGTGAGACTTATGGAAGAAGGATACACCCCTCAGGAAGCTGCAGATATAATCACAGAAAAATTTAATAAAAAACTTATAGACAGAAGGGGCGTTTCAGGTGCCTTTTCTATAGTTTGTATGAATAAACAAGGTCAATGGGGAGTTGGAACTAATGTGGAGTTTCCATTTGTGGTATCCACAGCGACAGAAGGAACTAAAGTCTATATTGCCAATTTTAAAAATAACAAAACTGCATATGAAGAGTTAGTTTAAAATATAAATAGTATTTTTATGACTTTAAATACCATACCAATGCACAAATAAATTACAATTATCAACGACTTAGATAGTTTATTGGTAATTGTAATTTATTTATATCTAAAATTTTTTCGGAATTTTAACTTGATTTTTGGGAGTAGATATTAGCGATTGGGACTAATATTATAAAGCATACTATTAAAATAATTATTTCAATATTTCATAACTGCTTACTATTACAGGTAATTTTAATGTATCTAAAACCTTTTCTAAAAGTACTCCTTCTCTATTAGGATATTTAAATCCATAGCTAGCTTTAATACTTGTATTGATAAATTGTACACCTCTATCTAAAGCTATAGGTAAACTGTCTCCTTGAAGAAGACTTCCTATGAGCACACTAGTAAAAGAATCACCGGTTCCGGGATAAAAAACAGGAATGTATTTACAACTAACTTTCCAAAAAACATTATCTTCCTTATTGTAGGCAACTACACTAGTATTTTTATCATTAGATGAATCTGGAACACTAGTTATTATTACTATATTAGGTCCTAAATCAGCTAGTCTAATGCACCAATCTTTAATTAAGTCCTCAGTAATATCTAAATCTTTATTTAACGTTTCCCCTATAATATAAGCAGCTTCTGTAATATTAGGAGTTATTATATCAGCTTTTTTTATAAGACTTATCATATTTTCAATTATTGATATATCCATTGTATTATATAGTTCTCCATTGTCACCCATAACTGGATCTATTACTACCAAGGTATGTTCTGTATTAAACAAATCTATAAAATTAGATATTATGTTTATTTGTCTAGTAGAGCCTAAAAAACCACTATATATACAGTCAAAATCTATTTTAAGTTTATGCCAGTGGTTTATGTATTCTTCCATAGAATCTGTGAGATCTAAAAAGCTATAGTCCTCAAAACCGTTGGTTTGAGTAGAAAGTATAGCTGTAGGTAATGGACAAACTTGTAATCCCATGGTGGACAGTATTGGTATTATAGCCGTCAATGAAGATCTTCCAAAGCCTGATAAATCATGTATAGCTGCAACTCTTTTTACTGGTTTAATCATATAAAATTCCTCCTTATTTTACGCGAAGTTCTAATTAGAGTATCTTGTGCTCTAATGCTCATATAGGGGTACATTTTTATTATTTCACAAAAATATATGCTTTTCAAATGTATGGATACAATTTTAAAATTACAATATACAATAAATAATATATCATGTGAGAAGGAAAAATAATATCATTATTGAATAATTAATATATACAAAAAAGTAAGATAGACATTTTATAAATAAATTGAAAAGGCAGGTGAGAGTCTGAGAAGAATTATTTCAGACGAAGATATGAGAAATACTTTTATTGTTTGGCTAATTTTTGCATTGCTTGTAACTATTTTTACAATTCAAAATGCTACAGTTATAACTGTAAAATTGTTTATGTGGCAATTTAATATTTCACTAGCGGTGATAATTTTATTATGTATAATTATAGGAGCTGTAGTAGGTACATTATTGGGATTGAAAAAAGAGATGAATTTAAAAAAGGAAAATAAAAAATTAACAAATGAAGTTGTGAGCTTAGAAGAAAAAATTAAAGATATAAAATATAATAAGGAAGTTGCAACTTGTAGTGAAAAATTTGAAGATTCTAGCACAGATAAAGAAAGCAAGAGCAGCTGTAATGAGAAAAATAATATAAATAGTAGAAATTAAAATATAAATAACATAAATTAAAAGGGACCATTAATAGTATGGTCCCCTTTAGAAATTCAAAGTAATTATTTAGTTGTTTTATTAATTATTTTATATTTCTTTCGTAAGATTCAACCATTCTTTTTACCATTTCGCCACCAACAGAACCGTTTTGTCTAGAAGTAAGGTCTCCGTTGTAATCGCTTAGAGGTACGTTTAATTCATTTGCTACCTCCATTTTAAATTTGTTTAAACCAGTTTTAGCTTCAGGAACTAAAGTTCTATTATTGTTTCTTGCCATATTTATTACCTCCTTTTTTTTAGGTTGTATATATATATTGTGCAAATTAAAGGTGAATATGTTAGTAACTCAATGGTTTTGGAGGTATATTATAGAATAAAATTAGAATTTTACTAAATAAACTTATAAAGGAAGTAAGTAATACTATACGAGTTTACAAATATGTATAAATTTAGTATAATAATATAAAAGAATATAAGGAAGTGTTATTTATGAATAATAACAGAGATAAAATGGTAAGTGAAGAAACTACTCGCTCACATTCTAATATTGTTTCCATGACAGGCAATGTATTAAAACCATCTAAAGCTTCCAAAGAAAGAAATAAAATAGAATCCAATAAGACAGTAAAAGAAAAAATAATTTCTGGTATAATTGCTTTAGTACTTATAGCTGGTTCTATTGGTGTATTTGTACTTATACTTAAATAAATAGTATAATTAATATGTATTTGTATAAAGAGTCTTTTGACTCTTTATTTTTTACTAAACTTATATATAGGTTTTTAGAAATAAATATAAATGATTAAACCACAAAAAGGTACAATGCAGTGGAATTATGAAATTTCATAATTCAAGCAATATAATACTTTTTGTGGGATAATCATATAAATATAATAAAATTAATTAGTATTAAGAGTATTTATTCTTCTAATAGCGAAGTTTCAGGTTTTTTCAAAATATAAATTATATGATATTCTAAGATATGCTGATTATAAGATTGAATATATATTGATATAGAATATATAATTTGTAAAGGATGGTTTGATATGATAGAAAGATTGCAAAAATATATGGCTAGGTGTGGAGTGGCTTCACGAAGGAAATGCGAGGAATTTATAACTAATGGTGAAGTTAAAGTAAATGATAAAGTAATAACTGAATTAGGTTTTAAAGTAGATGGTTCTGTGGATAAGGTTACTTTTAAAAGAGAAATCTTAAAACCAGAGGAAGAAAAAGTATACATAATGTTAAATAAACCTGCAGGTTACATTACTTCAGTTAAGGATGAAAAAGGTAGAAAAACAGTTTTAGACTTAGTTAAAACTGAAGAAAGGATATATCCTATTGGGAGATTAGATTATGATACTTCAGGTTTAATATTGCTTACAAATGATGGCGATGTATATAACAAACTTGTACACCCAAGGGAAGAAATAGATAAACTGTATGAAGCTATTATAGATGGAATTCCAAATAAGATGGAAATAGATAAATTTTGTAATGGTGTAGATATTGGTGGATATGTAACATCAAAAGCAAAAATAATTGTACTAGATAAAAAATTAGGAAAATCAAAGGTTCATATTATTATACATGAGGGTAAGAATAGACAAGTTAGAAAAATGTGTGACGCTATAGGTCATCCAGTAATGACTCTTAAGAGAAAGGCTATAGGAAAATTAGAGCTTAGAAATTTATCTGAAGGTAAGTGGAGACATTTAAATGAAGAAGAGATTAATTATATAAAAAAATTATAGAAAAAAATTAAATTTATTTAATGAGAATACAAAATTATAAAATAAGAACAAGGCAAAATAAGGAGAATATAAATGTTTAAGTATGGTAATAATATAAGTCAATTAGCACAAGATATAATAAAAAACTATTGTAGTAATTTTAATGTAGCTGTAGATGCTACATTAGGTAATGGGCATGATACGGATTTTTTAAGTTCTATTTTTCATAAAGTATATTCCTTTGACATTCAGGATTGTGTTGTAGAAAATTATAAAAACAGAGGACTAAATAATGTAATGACTATAAAAAGTTCTCATGAATACATACATAAGTACGTGAAGGAAAATGTGGATTGTGTAATGTATAATTTAGGTTATTTACCTGGAGGAGATAAGAGTATAACTACCAAAGCAAGCAGTACATTGGATAGCATAATCTCTTCATTAAAACTTTTAAATTGCGGAGGCATAATAACTCTATGTATATATTGGGGACATCAAGAAGGTAAAGAAGAAAAAGAATCTATTTTAAATTTTGTAGAAAAGCTTTCAAAAAAAGAATTTAGTGTGATAATGCATAGTTACCTAAACAGGAGTAATGATCCTCCAATACTTTTAGTTATAGAAAAGAAATGATTTAGCTTTAGGCACATGAAAAGAAATAACAAGTCAAAGATACTGGTATATTTTGTGTCAGACAAGGAAGCAGGTTACGCCTTTAGTAGGACTATCAGCGGGTTCTGCTGACGCAGTATGGCGCAAAATAGACTAGCATACGGACTTGTTATTTATTTGAATGTGCCTTAATATACATATGAATAATAAAAATTAAAAACTTGAAATTATATATGTAAAGAAGTTTTTAAAAAATAATTTTATGTAAGAAATAGTAAATACCTTAAATAAAGTTATAAGATAATTCAACTTACTAGTTTATTCAGTAATTAAAATTATAAAAATATAATAAATATTTACAAAGAAAATTAACAAAAAAATGAAAGAAATATTGAAAGTTTCTTCAATAGATGATAAAATGAATCATATAATTCATTTCAATGATGGTATTGAAGAAAGGATTGAATAACTATGGAAGATAGTAGACAAGATTTAATGAGAACCATTCAAATAAAATTTCCACGACTAAGCAAAGGACAAAAATTAATTGCAGAATATATATTAAAACATTATGATAAGGCAGCTTTTATGACAGCGGCGAAATTGGGAATTAGTGTAGGTGTAAGTGAATCTACTGTAGTAAGATTTGCTAATGAACTGGGATTTTCAGGATATCCCAAACTTCAAAAGGCTCTTCAAGAACTTATAAAAAATAAATTAACCACAGTTCAAAGAATAGAACTTTCTAATGATTTAATCACAGAACATAATGCATTGAAAGGTGTATTAAAATCGGATATAGAAAACATTAGATCCACTTTAGAAAAGATTAACCATAAGACTTTTGAAGACGTGGTAGATCTCCTTTTTAACTCTAAAAAAATATATATTATAGGGCTTAGAAGTTCTACAGCTTTAGCAGAATTTTTAGGATTCTATTTAAACTTAATATTGGACAACGTTAAAGTTGTAGGATATGGTATGAGTGATATATTTGAACAAATGTTAGGTTTAACAGAAGATGATTTGGTAATAGGTATAGGGTTCCCAAGATATGCTACTAGAACTATAGAAGCTTTAAATTTTGCTCAAAGCAGAAGTGCAAAAGTAGTTGCTATTACTGATAGCTTATTATCACCTTTAGCTGCTAGCTCAGATTATTCACTAATAGCTCAAAGTAATATGGCTTCTTTTGTTGACTCTTTAGTAGCACCTTTAAGTGTCATTAATGCTCTTATAATTGCAGCTGGATTAAGGGAAAAAGAAAAAATTTCATCTACATTTACAGATTTAGAAAGCATATGGCAAGAATATCAAGTATATTCATATAAGAGTAAGGAAGAAGAATAATACATTTTTATAAGCGGTATAAAAGTAATTAATTTTACATTTATACCGCTTAGATTTATGTAGTGCAAATTTTAAAAATAAAAATAAAATTTTTTAAATTTTTAAAAAAAAAGAAGGATTAATATGAAAGATATCGAATATAGTAATATGTGAGAAAGATGAAATGCAACAATTAAGTACAATGAAATATAACATGCAAATTTTATTAGGGGGTAATAATTATGGCAAAAGAGACTTTAAATCCATTAGTAAATGCTCAAAAGCAAGTTAAAGATGCTTGTGAAAAATTAGGTATGGAGGATTCAGTTTACGAATTACTAAAAGAACCTTTAAGAGTTATTGAAGTATCTATACCAGTAAAAATGGACGATGGTTCTGTAAAGGTATTCAAAGGCTTCAGAGCTCAACATAACGATGCTGTAGGCCCAACAAAGGGTGGAGTAAGATTCCATCCAAATGTAAGTATTGATGAAGTAAAAGCATTATCAATATGGATGACTTTCAAATGTTCTGTAACTGGAATCCCATATGGTGGAGGAAAAGGTGGAATAATAGTTGATCCTAGAGAATTATCTGAAGGAGAACTTGAAAGACTATGTAGAGGATATGTTGATGGTATATATAAATTAATTGGTGAGAAAGTTGATGTTCCAGCACCAGACGTTAATACAAATGGAAAAATTATGTCTTGGTTTGTTGACGAATACAATAAATTAGTTGGTCACAGTGCAATGGGAACATTCACAGGAAAACCAGTTGAATTTGGTGGCTCAAAAGGAAGAAATGAAGCAACAGGTTTTGGTGTTGCAGTAACTGCAAGAGAAGCTGCTAAGAAAATGGGAATAAACATGAATGGTGCTAACATAGCTGTTCAAGGTTTTGGTAACGTTGGAAGATTTACAGTTAAGAATTGTATTAAACTAGGTGCTAAAGTTGTTGCAGTTGCAGAATGGTGCAAAGAAGCAGGTACTTATGTTGTATACAATGAAAATGGATTAAACTTCGAAGAAATGAATGAATACATGAACAAAAATCATAATCTATTAAATTTACCAGGTGCAAAACAAATATCAATGGAAGAATTCTGGGGATTGAATGTTGATATATTAATACCAGCAGCACTTGAAAATGCTATAACTGCTGATGTTGCAAAATTAATCAAAACTAAATTAATATGTGAAGCTGCTAATGGACCAACAACTCCAGAAGCTGATAAGATTATAAATGAAAAAGGAATAACTCTTACTCCAGATATATTAACAAATGCAGGTGGAGTTACTGTTTCTTATTTTGAATGGGTACAAAACTTGTATGGATATTATTGGGGAGAAAAGGAAGTAGAAGAAAAAGAAGAAATAGCTATGGTAAATGCATTTAATTCTATTTGGGCAATAAAAGAAGAATACTCAGTTCCAATGAGAAAAGCAGCTTACATGCACTCAATTAAGAAAGTTGCTACTGCTATGAAACTAAGAGGATGGTACTAATCCTTATACAAAATGCTGATATAAAAGAGGGTTAATTTTTAACCCTCTTTTATAATGCAAAAAACTTTTTAATGTGTTCAGTAAAACTGAAAAAACAAATTATTGCTGGTATACACTATACAAGATATATAATAAATAAAAAAACCTTTGAACATATTAAGTTAATTCTATTGAATAATTATTGTTATTATATTAAATTATAATAGTAAGTATAATAAGGCGGTGATATATTGGCAAAGGTTATTGTAGTAGGTGGTGGGCCAGGAGGAATGATGGCAGCGGTGGCTGCTTCTAAAAATAAAAATCAAGTTATATTGTTAGAAAAAAATGAAAAGTTGGGAAAAAAGCTTTTTATAACTGGTAAAGGAAGGTGTAATGTAACAAGTTATAAGGATATAAGTGAGTTTTTTCAATATATTCCTACTAACGCTAACTTTCTGTACAGTGCACTATACACTTTTACGAACATAAATACCATGAATTTTTTAGAAGAAAATGGAGTTAAACTTAAAGTTGAACGGGGAGACAGAGTTTTTCCTGTATCAGATAAATCTTCCGATATAATAAGGGTGTTTGAAAATACATTAACTAAAGGTAATGTAAAATTAAGATTAAATTGTGATGTTAGAAAATTTGTAACAGAAGGTAATGAGATAAAAGGAGTTAAGTTGTCTTCTGGAGAGGTCATCTATGGAGATAAATTTATACTTTGCACAGGAGGGTGTTCTTATCCTCAAACAGGTTCAGATGGTTTTGGCTATGAACTTGCGAAGTCTTTAGGGCATAGCATTGTAAAACCTAAGGGAGCTTTGGTTCCTATAGAAGTTAAAGAAAGCTGGGTAAAAGAATTGCAGGGACTTTCCTTAAAAAATGTTCAAGTTGAAATTTATAGCGAAGATAATAAGAAATCATTGTATAAAAATTTCGGCGAAATGCTCTTTACTCATTTTGGATTATCTGGTCCTATAATTTTAACCGGCAGCGGTATAGTAAACAAAAAAAACAATCTAAAAATAAGGATAAACTTAAAACCAGCCCTTACACAAGAACAGTTAGACAAGAGAATTCAAAATGATTTTAAAAAGTATTGCAATAAGGATTTTAAAAATTCTTTAGATGATTTATTGCCTAAAAAACTTATAGATGTAATTGTTACTTTAAGTGGTATAGAACCACTTAAAAAAGTGAATTTGATAACTAGGGAAGAAAGAAAAGAACTGGTGCATTTACTTCAAAATCTAACCTTTAATATTAAGGGTACAAGGCCTATTGCAGAGGCAATTATAACTTCTGGGGGGGTAGATGTAAAAGAAGTAGATCCTTCTACTATGGGGTCTAAAAAAGCTTCTAATTTATATTTCGCTGGAGAGATACTAGATATAGATGCAGAAACCGGTGGCTTTAATATACAAATTGCTTTGTCTACTGGGTATTTGGCAGGCATGGATTTTTAAATTACATAGATTATATAGTTAAAAGAAAGGCGGGCATAAATTGAATATATCAATAGCAATAGATGGTCCTGCAGGAGCAGGTAAAAGTACCATAGCAAAATTGGTGGGAGATAGATATTCTTTAATGTATATAAACACTGGTGCCATGTATAGAGCAGTTACATTAAAGGCAATGGAGAAAAATATAAAACCTGAGAATACACAAGGATTAGTAGAACTTATGAATAATTTAGAGATGCATTTTCAAGGAGAAAAACTTATAGTAAATGGGCAGGATGTAACAGATGATATATACATGCCTTTAATAAGCAAAAATGTATCTTATTACTCTTCTATAAAGGAAGTTAGAGAAAAACTTGTGGAGCTTCAAAGAAAGATTTCTAAAAAATATAGTGTAATAATGGATGGCAGGGATATAGGAACTGTAGTTTTAAAAGATGCAAAATTAAAGATTTTCTTAACTGCCAGTGCGGAAACTAGGGCTAACAGAAGGTATAAGGAGTTAATGGAAAAAGGTGTTGAAGTGAACTATGAAGAAATTCTACAAGATATTAAAAGAAGAGATCATATAGATTCAACTAGAGAAATAAGTCCATTAACTAAGGCAGAAGATGCTATAGAAATAGATTCTTCTAACTTAGATATAAATGGTGTAGTAGATAAAATATCTTGCTATATAGATAAGATTAAGCAGTAGAATTAAGTATATAAATGGAGGTTAATTATGAAAAATGTAATTGTAGGGGATAAGTCTGGATTTTGTTTTGGAGTTAAAAGGGCTGTAGATTTGGTTATAAAATGCCAACAAGAAAAAGGAAAAAAGATTTATACTTTAGGACCTCTTATACACAATAATGATGTTATAAATTACTTAAAAGAAAAAAATATATATCCCGTGGAAATTCATGAAATAGATAAATTGAATGCTGATGATGTAATTGTCATAAGATCTCATGGAGTATCAATAGAAATTTTAGAAAAATTAAAAAAAGCAGGGCTTGAAGTGATAGATGCTACGTGTCCTTATGTAGCAAGCATTCAAAAGAGAGTAAAAGAGTATTTTAATTTAGGATACAATATTATAATCGTGGGTGATAAAAATCATCCTGAGGTTCAGGGTATAAATGGATGGTGCAAAAACACTGCTTTAGTAGCTAAAAATGAAAGGGATATTTCATCTTCTATAGGTAAGAGGGTTTGTGTTGTATCACAAACTACTGAAAAAGAAAAAAATTGGCAAAATGTTTTAGATGCTATAATAAAGAATTCTAAGGAAATAGTTGCTTTTAATACCATATGTAGTGCCACAGAAGTTAGACAAAAGTGTGCAGAAAAGTTGTCTAGAGATGTAGATGCTATGATAGTAATAGGAGGTAAGCATAGCTCTAATACCACTAAGTTATATGAAATATGTATAAAAAATTGCAAAAATACAATACATGTAGAAAAAGCTGAAGAGATACCTATGAAAATCATGGAGAATAAAGATATGATTAGTATAGGAATTACCGCAGGGGCGTCTACTCCGGATTGGATAATAGAAGATGTTATAAATAAAATAAAAAAATAGAAAATATATTACTTATTTAATACCATCTTATTTATTTAAGGTGGTTTTTAATTTTTGAATATAAATAGTATTTATGTAGATGTGCTAAAGCATAAAAAGAACTTTAACTATTAGTTAAAGTTCTTTTGGTGGAGGAAGATGGATTCGAACCATCGAAGCGAAACGCAACAGATTTACAGTCTGCCCCCTTTGGCCACTCGGGAACTCCTCCAAATATTAAATTAATGGTGGACCTTCAGGGACTCGAACCCCGGACCAACCGGTTATGAGCCGGTTGCTCTAACCAACTGAGCTAAAGATCCATATCAGCGACAAGGATTATTATATATTAAAAATAAATTTTTGTCAACAAAAGGAGTAATATTTTTTTATAAGTATAATATAATCTATTAGCACTAGTATTAGGAGGAAATCTTATGGAAACTCGTTCTAGTTATAAACAGGAATTGAGTAGGAAAGAAAGAAACACCATAATAAGGATATTAAGTAGATATGATTTGCAATCAGAAAATATATCTAAAAATAGAAGTGTGTATAAAGTTGAAACAGACAAGGGCACTATATGTTTAAAGAAAATAAGAAGTAAAAAGTACAAAGTTATAAATGGAATGAATTTAGTTAATGAACTTAAAAGCAATCATTTTGATAATACAGCAGAGTATTTAAAAACTACTAAAGGTAATTTAATGGTTAAATATAAAAATATAAATTTTTATGTTACTAAGTGGATAGATGGTAGAGAATGTAATATAGACAATAAAGATGAACTATTAAATAGTGTAAAATTGTTAGCTAAATTTCATAAGTGTTCTAGAAAAATAAATACTAAGGAAATAAAGCTAAAAAACAATTTAGGTAAATGGCCTGAAAGCTTCAATAAAAAGCTTCATGATTTAGACAAATTCAGAAGTTTTATCAAGAATAAAAGAATTAAAAGTAGCTTTGATAATAAGTATTATGAGTGTATAGATATGTTTTATAAAAAAGGACTCATGGCATTAAGTTTACTAAATTCATCAAACTATTATAATTTATGTAGAAATGATAAAGAATATAAAACTATATGTCACAATAGCTTTTATTATCAAAACATAATAAAGAAGAGTGAAGATTACTACTTAATTGATTTAAATAGCATTGTATTTGATTTAGCTGTAATGGATATGGGAAAATTTATAAGGCGTATTATGTATAAAAAAAGTTATAGGTGGAATTTTCAAAAAGCTAAATTGATAATTGAAACTTATAACTCTGTGAATAAACTATCTAAGGAAGAAATAGAAATAATGTTAGCGCTTATTATATTTCCACATAAATTTTGGAAACTTGGTAGAAAAAAATATGTGAGACATAAAAACTGGAATGAATTAAAGTACTCTAAAAGGCTGGAAAAATTAATAAATTGTAATGAATTAGAAGATAAATTTATAGAGGATTTTTTGGAGTATATACAGAATTATTAATTATGAAAAGTAATTATTAGTATATATTAGCATAAATTTTATTTTAAAGAGGTAGTTATGTTTACATGTAAAAAATTAAGAAATACAAATATAAATATTTTTAAGAAATTGAATAATGAGAGAAATACTTTCAATGACTTAAATGAAGATTTTTTTTATCTATACGATAAATTTACTTCTATGGATAAATTTATTATGATGAAAAAAGTAACCTTATTGCAGCATCAAGAGTCTTTAAATTATATAGGATATATATGGACATATAAATTAAATAGATATAATTATAAAATACGAGCCTTTAATGTAGTGGAGGAGTATAAATATAATTTAGAGGCTTATTGCAAACTTATGAATTATACTTTTAAAGATAATTTCTCTGTAAATTATCTTTGTAGTAAAAATAGCTATAACTTTAATATTTTGTCTTTCTTAGGATTTGAAAAATATAATGGTACGCTGAAAATGAAGAAAAATTTAAATTCTATCATATGTATGGATAAACCTAGTGCAGTGGAAATTTGTAATGTTTATGGAGAAGAAGGGGACAATTTAAGGTGCAAAATTCAAAATTCAATTTTCGAAAGCAATAATAGAATTCCATTAACTTTAGATGATGTAATTTTTGAGAAAAAGCAAAAATATTATTATAATGATGGATGTTTTTTATTAAAGCTAAAGGATGAATATATAGGATATGGTCAAGTTATATTTGAAGAGGAGGATATACCGTGTATTGTAAACTTCGGTATAATATCTAAATATAGGGGACTTGGGTATAGTAAATATTTTTTAAGTTTTATTTTAAACAGTATTTATAAAGTAAATTATAGAACAGTGAATATAAAAGTTAGTGAAGAAAATAAAATAGCTTTAAATCTTTATATTTCCATGGGGTTTTATATAGAGGATGAGGTTTATAAATGGCAACTTATAAAATAAAAACTCCAGATTATTATAAAGTCTGGAGTTTTTATTTTATATGCTATTGTTCTATTTTTTTGTATTCTTCAATGGCAATTTTCAATAGATTCATAGCATCTTTTAATGAATCCTTATTTAAGCAGTAGGATATTCTAATTTCATCTACTCCTAATCCTTCGTTTGCATAGAAACCTTGCGCTGGGGCAACCATAACAGTCTTCTTTTCATAAGAAAAATCTGTTAAAAGCCATTTGGCAAAGTTTTCAGCATTTTTAAGAGGCAACTTAGCAACTACATAGAAGGCTCCAGTAGGCTTTTTACATACTACTCCTGGTATGCTGCTTAATTTTTCAAATAATATATTTCTTCTTCCTTCATATTCTTCTTTTACTTTTTCAAAATAATCTTTAGGTGTATTAATTAAGTTAGTGGCTGCTAATTGTTCTATAGTAGGAACGCAAAGTCTAGTTTGTCCAAATTTTAGAATTTGCTTCATCAAATCTTTATTTTTTGATGCTACTAAACCTATTCTTGCTCCACAGGCACTGTAACGTTTAGAAATACTGTCTATTAATATTATTCTATCTAATACATCTTTCATATAAAGGGCAGAAGTGTATTTTAAATTATCATAAACAAATTCTCTATAAACTTCATCTGCTATAAGGTATAAATCTTTTTCCTTAACTATATCAGCAAGTGTTCTTATTTCCTCCTCAGTGTATACAACACCTGTTGGATTTCCAGGGTTAGATACTAAAATGGCTCTAGTTTTATCAGTTATTTTGCTTAGAATTTCTTCCTTGCTTGGTAAATGAAAACCATCTTCTGCTTTGGTAGTAAATGACACAACGTTTACACCAGCTACATCAGAAAAACCATTGTAGTTTGTATAGAAAGGTTCAGGAATAACTACTTCATCTCCTACATCACATATGGACATAAGTGCAAACATTATAGCTTCGCTTCCACCATTAGTTATCATTATTTCATCTTTTTCGAATTCAATGTCCCATTGTTTGTAATATTTAATAAAGCTATTAATTAACTCTTCCATGCCTTGAGAGTTAGTATACTTTAAAACTGACTCTTTAAAATTATTCATGCCTTGAAAAAAGGTATCAGGTGTTTCTATATCAGGTTGTCCTATATTTAAGTGATACACCTTCATTCCATTTTTCTTTGCTGCATCTGCATATGGAGCTAATTTACGAATAGGTGAAAATTGCATTTTTTGAACACGATTTGATAATTTCATTTTGTTCCCCCCACTTTATAGTTTCCCTAGATTATTATAATTTAATAAAATATATTATCTAATGGTATATAAGAAGTTTTAGTATTTAACATATTATAACTTTGCTGCTGCCCAAAATAACTAGTAGTAGCAATACAATCATAGGTCAATTTATGATTCTTTTTTGTATCTTCTTTTTTAGCATCATACATAATTAAATCACCTCATAAATTTATATTGCCTAGAAGTGATTTAAATTATGCATGATTTAAGCTAAATTAATTTAATAGAATTTCTTTAGTACATCCCCAAGTCTCTTAATACCCTCAACTATTTTTTCTTCACTCATATTAGAGTAGTTTAATCTAAAATGGTTTTTGTTTCCTCCGTTTGGATAGAAAGAACCACCAGGAACAAAAGCAACATTTTGCTTTAAAGCTTCTTTATTAACTTCAGCTGCATCTATGCCTTCCTTTAGGTTAACCCAAGTAAATAAGCCACCTTTTGGATATGTGAAAGTAACTTCTTTAGGGAAGTATTTTTCCATGCTTTCTAGCATTAGATCCCTACGTCTTCTATAAACTTCTATTATTTTGTTTATATGTTCGTCTAAATTATGTTCTTGCATAAATCTAGCTGCTATCATTTGAGTAAATGTATTGGATTGTAAATCTGCTCCTTGTTTTATCATTACATATTTTTTAAGTATTTCTTCCTCTGCACAAATCCATCCTAATCTAAGTCCAGGACAGAAAGTTTTTGAAAAAGTTCCTAAGGTTACTACATATCCAGCTTTATCAAAGCTCTTTATACAAGGATATGGTTTACCTTCAAAAATCAATTCTCCATAAGGACTGTCTTCAATAACAGGAACTTTGTACTCAGCAGCTAATTCAGCGATTCTTTTTCTTCTTTCTATAGACATAGTTTTTCCACTGGGATTTTGGAAGTCAGGAATTGTGTATATCATTTTTACATTGTCGTTATTTTTTAAAGCTTCTTCTAACTTGTCTACTTCCATTCCATCGTCATCCATAGAAATTTCTACGAATTTAGGTTCGTATGCTTTAAATGCATTTAAGGCACCTAAATAACTAGGGCTTTCACAAATAATTACATCGCCTTTATTTACAAAAAGTTTTGCTGAAAATTCTAATGCTTGTTGTGAACCACTAACTACAAGAATGTTGTCTACTGTTGTTTTAACGCCATTTTTAGCCATTCTTTCATTTACTATTATTTCTCTTAAAGGAAGATATCCTTCTGTAGTGCTATATTGAAGAGATTGAGCACCTTGTTCATCTAAAACTTTAGCTGTTACTTCTTTTAATTGTTCAATTGGAAATAATTCTGGTGCAGGAAGTCCACCTGCAAAAGATATAACCTCAGGACGTTGAGTTAATTTTAAAAGCTCCCTTATTTCAGAAGCCTTTAGTCCATTTGCTCTATCAGAAAATTTTATTTCCATGAAAAAACACCCCCATACTTTATGTTTATATATTCATATTAACTATATTCTATAAAATTTTTTATATTCCTTCATGTAAATGTTGAAATGAATAAATAATTTCAAATTTAATAAATTTATTGAATTTATAATCTATTCAAAATAATATACATTATGAAATTTGCAACTATGTAATTAGAGTTTTAAGGTAATATATAATAGTAATATAGTAATATGGATAAAAAACTTTTAAAACTATTATAAATTATATATAATAGATAAGTAAACTAAAATTTATTCAAAAGGAGAAGCAAAATGAAAGATAAATTAAAACAAACCTATTTCATCGAGACTTGGGGTTGTCAAATGAATGAAGAAGATTCTGAAAAAATATCTGGAATGTTAAAAAATATGGATTATAAAAGAACATTAAATAGAGAAGATGCAGATATAATTATATTTAATACATGTTGTGTTAGAGAAAATGCTGAACAGAAGGTATTTGGAAATTTAGGAGCTATAAAAGCTTTAAAAAGAAAAAATCCAAATCTTATTATAGTTGTTTCAGGATGCATGATTCAGCAAGAAAGTATGGCAGAGGAAATAGCTAAAAAATTTCCTTTTGTTAGCTTATTAATAGGAACTCATAATTCTTATAAATTCCCTGAGTATTTAAATAGACTTAAAAATGGAGAAAAACAAATTATTGACATATGGAAGCAAGAAGGAGAAATAGTTGAAGGTCTTCCTATAGACAGAAGAAGTTCTGTAAAGGCCTTTGTAACTATTATGTATGGATGTAATAACTTTTGTACTTATTGTATAGTGCCACATGTAAGAGGTAGGGAAAGAAGTAGAAAGCCTGAGGATATAGAAAATGAAGTTAAGGAATTAGTAGCTAAGGGATATAAGGAAATAACCTTACTTGGACAAAATGTTAATTCCTATGGAAAAGGATTAGAGCCATCAATTAATTTTGCAGAGCTATTAAAAAGAATTGATAAAATTGAAGGTGTGGAAAGAATTAAATTTATGACATCTCATCCAAAGGATCTATCCGAAGAAGTTATAGATGCTATTGCCAATGGAAGAGCTCTTTGTGAGCATATACACTTACCAGTACAGTCAGGCTCTAGTAAAATACTTAAAAAGATGAATAGACATTATACAAAGGAACAGTATTTAGCTTTAGTTAACAAAATTAAAGAAAAGATTCCAAATGCAGCTTTAACTACGGATATAATAGTAGGTTTTCCTGGAGAAACGGAAGAGGATTTTCAGGAAACTATAGATTTGGTTAAAGAAGTTGGGTATGATTCAGCTTTTACATTCTTATATTCTATAAGGAAAGGTACGCCAGCTGCTGAATATGAAGATCAAATAGATGAAAAGACAAAGCATGAAAGGTTTGATAGACTAGTAGAAGTGGTTAACAATACGGTAATTAGTAAAAATAAAGCCTTTGAAGGAAAAATAGTAGAGGTTTTAGTAGAAGGCTTTAGCAAGAATAATGAAGAAAAGCTTATGGGAAGAACAAGAGATGGAAGGCTTGTTAATTTTGAAGGGGATAATCAGGATATAGGTAAACTTGTAAATGTTAAAATAACAAGATCTCAAGGATTCTCATTACTAGGGGAAAAGGTTATATAAAAGCTCTTTAAAGAGCTTTTTTTCAAAGATTGCATTAATTATTAAATGAAGTTTTAATCCATTTTAGTCCAGCTAAGAAATGTCAATAAGAATTAAAAAAATAATTAATATTTTTATTATCTTAAAAAAGGGTAACCTTAATAAACTTTTGTTAGACTAACAAAAAACGGAAATTATATTTATGGAATTATACTACGCAGCGAAGCCGCATTTCGCTTTGAGATAATTCTTTTGGTGTTCTTCTGGTGTAATTATTTCAAATTCTTTCCCATCACGAAGAATGGCAAATAATATGTTACAAACTTTATGCATAACTGCCCCAAGAGCAATCATTTTAGGCTTACTTTGGCACTTTAAAAGATAGTATTCTCGAAGTACTTGATTTTTGGCGGAGCCATCTTTGTTTTTGCTTATGCTGATTAATGCCATAGTGTGAATTACTCTTCTGGCAATTCGAGAGCCTCGCTTTGACATACTGATTTTTGTGCCATTAAAGTTGCCAGATTGCTTTACTGCTGGATCTAAACCAAAATAAGCAAAAAGCTGTTTTGGTGAGTTGAACGCAGAGAAATCTCCGATTTCTCCCATGAGGCTTACAGCAGAAAGAAAACCTGCACCTTTAAATGTTTCAATCAAGTGAATTTGCTTTACAAAATCAGTATTTTCATTTTCATCAACAAGCTTATGCATTTCAGAGAGTATAGAAGAAATCTCTTCATCATACTTTCGAATAAAGCTTATGTATAATCTAATACGCTTAAAATTACTACTTACAGAATAACCGAAGGTCTTTGCATCATTGGCAGCCTTTATAATGGCATTATACTTATTATTAGCATATGTAAGCCCAAAACGAGCTGTAGATCTTATAGAATCAATAATCTCTTCTTTGGAAGCATTTAAAAATGCATCTGGAGATGTGTATGTTTCTAATAAGGTTAATGATGTATTAGTAGTTATTTTTGAAAAAATTTTAAGGTATTCTGGAAATACCATCCGAAGTTCACTTTGAAGTTTGTTCACATAAGCAGAACGGTTGTCCATCAAATCATAATACTCTCTTGAAAGATTTCTTAAATCAAGAGCAAGATCTGATGGCATAAGAGATACTTTTAAATCTGGCTTTAAGCCTATTAAGGCAGCTTTTTTTGAATCAAATCTGTCATTATGCACTTTTCTAATGTTAATGTTTGTGCTATTCTTAGTGATGATAGGATTAATTAGGTTAACATTAAATCCAGTATCACGAAGATAGCAGAAGAGTGGGTAATGATAAATTCCCGTGGATTCTAGGAAAATGCGACTTTCCAAAGAATACAACTCTTCTGCTTCTTTTATTTTAGAAACAGCGAGTTCAAGGGAATCAATGTTTGAATGTAGTATTTTAAAAGGCTTTCCAACAAAGGTCTGGTTAGGAAGTGCGATAGACATCCAACTGAAATCTGCACCAACATCAATACCGACCGAGATAAATAAATTTTTAAATAAAATGTTTGACATGAGCAAAAGCTCCTTTCCGATAGGAATCCATTTCCATCTAATGAGTACACAACCTTGCGAGTTATACAGGTATGGCCTGAGGCTCCCAACCAGCCGAATCATAAAACCTCATTGAATGGACTAATTGACTAAATCACGGGTATGAGTCAGCAGATACTGACTTCCCAAGGAGGAAAACATTATTTGTCCTATCCTTGAAGATTATACTTTATGAAAAGTCTGGAGTCTATATAGGAACCGTCAAGCATGATAATTAACTAAGATAACATCTGATGAAGGAAGAAATCCTTCTTCTGTTATCTATTATAGAAACAATTAAATTGAGATGAGTAGTCTTAATGACTACATCATTATTATACAAGGAGGTAAAAATATGAGCTTAACACCTATGATGAAGCAATATTTAGAGGTAAAAGAGCGTTGTGAGGATTGTATATTGTTTTTTAGATTAGGAGACTTTTACGAAATGTTCTTTAAGGATGCAGAGACTGCATCTAGAGAATTAGAACTGGTGTTGACAGGAAGAGATTGTGGACTTGAAGAGAGAGCTCCTATGTGTGGAATACCCTATCATGCAGCAAGTAACTATATAAGCAGGTTAGTGCAAAAAGGTTATAAAATTGCTATATGTGAGCAGTTAGAGGATCCTGCTTTGGCAAAGGGAATAGTTAAAAGGGATATAATTAAAATAGTAACTCCAGGAACTTTTACAGACTCATCTTTTTTAAATGAAGGTGAGAACAACTACATAATGAGTTTGTTTAGTAACGAAGCTACAGGAGTATGTGGTATGAGTTTTTCTGATATTTCCACAGGAGAATTTAACTGTACTTTATGTCCCAATAATATAAGTACTATATTAGATGAAATATCTAAGTTTCATCCAAGAGAGATTCTTATACAGCAAAATTTAGATGAAAAATTAGTAAAAGCTATAATGGAGAAATTCAATATTTCTTTTTCAAAGTATGATAATGAGTATTTTTGTACTAATAGTTTAAAAAACATAAATAATCATTTTAAAACGTTAGATACTAAAGACATAGACGATTGTATATTGTATTCTTGTAATGGATTATTGAATTATATAAAGGATACTCAAAAGATAACATTGTCTAATATAGATGTGATAAACATATACAATATAGTTGACTATTTAACTATAGATGCCAATTCTAGAAGAAATCTAGAACTTACAGAAACCCTTAGGGATAAAACTAAAAAGGGCTCTCTTCTTTGGGTTTTAGATAAAACTAGTACTGCCATGGGCACTAGAGAATTAAGAAGATGGATAGATCAGCCCTTAGTTAGAAAATGTGAAATAGATGAAAGATTAGATAGTGTTAAAGAATTAGTTGAAAGTATATCTTTAACAGAGGATCTAAAAATTGCTCTAAAAGAAATATATGATATAGAGAGATTGGCAGGAAAGATATCCTCCCAAAGTATAAATGCTAAGGAAATGATAGCTTTAAAAAATTCTATAAGCAATATACCAAAGGTAAAGGAGATTCTATCTAAATTTAAAAGTAGTTTATTTAAAAAAATGTATCGTAATTTAGACGAATTGGAGGATATATATAATCTAATTAACGAATCTATAAATGAAAACCCATCTCTTTCTTTAAAAGAAGGGGATATAATAAAGGATGGCTTTAATCCATCAGTAGATGAGCTTAGAGGTGCTAAAACTCATGGTAAAGAGTGGATTGCAAGGCTTGAAAATAGTGAAAAAGAAGTTACAGGTATAAAGTCTTTAAAAGTAGGGTTTAATAAAGTTTTTGGATATTTTATTGAGATTAGAAAGACAAACTTAGAATTAGTTCCTAAGGACAGATATATAAGAAAACAAACTCTTGCCAATGCAGAGAGATATATAACTGAGGAATTAAAGGAAGTGGAAGAAAAACTTTTAGGAGCAGAAGGAAAATTAATAGACTTAGAATACAGTATATTTGTAGAAATAAGAGAAAAAATAGAAAAGGAAATAGGAAGGCTGAAAAATTCAGCAAAAATAATATCTGCAGTAGACTGTCTATGTTCTTTAGCTACAGTAGCACTGGAAAATAATTACTGTAAACCTAACATAAATGAAAAGGGAAATATAAATATAGCAGGTGGAAGGCATCCAGTAGTTGAAAAAGTTATAAACACAGGAAGTTTTATAGAAAATGATGTTTTGCTAGATCAAGGCAGTAATAGATTTTTATTAATTACTGGTCCTAATATGGCAGGAAAATCAACTTATATGAGACAAATAGCTTTAATAACAATATTAGCTCAAATGGGAAGTTTTGTTCCGGCTAAATCTGCTGATATAAGTATATGTGATAAAATATTTACAAGAATAGGTGCTTCTGATGACTTAGCCTCTGGAAAAAGTACCTTTATGGTAGAGATGTGGGAAGTAGCTAACATACTTAAAAATGCTACAAATAAGAGTTTAATTTTACTAGATGAAGTAGGACGTGGAACTAGCACTTACGATGGGCTCAGCATAGCTTGGGCAGTGATAGAATACATTTGTTCTACCCCTCATTTAAAAAGCAAAACATTATTTGCTACTCATTATCATGAGCTTACAAAATTAGAAGGGAAAATAGATGGGCTTAAAAATTATTCTGTTTCTGTAAAAGAGGATGGAAAAGACATAGTTTTTCTTCGTAAAATTGTAGAGGGGGGAGCAGATCAGTCCTATGGTATTCAAGTAGCTAAATTAGCAGGTTTACCTGAAGATGTCTTAAAGAGAGCAGATGAGATATTAAAGGATTTAGAGGGAGAAAATAATAAGTATGTGGTAAAAGAAGTGGGAGATTATGTACATTGTAATGCAGAAACAATTACAAATTCTATAAAAGATACAGATGGCAAATCAAAGAGTTATTCAAAAGTAGATGAAGTTGCTTTGGATTTGCAAAGGGAAATCAAGGAAAGTAAGGGTATAAATAAAACTAATGAAAATAATAAAAATAGTAAAATCAGTGATATAAATGAAATCAATGATATAATAAAAGAAAATAGTAGCATGTTAACACAATTGAATTTTTCAGATATAGAGAAGGAAAATTTGCTAAACTATATTAAAAGTATAGATGTGCTTAAATTAAATCCTATGGAAGGCTTTAATAAATTGTATGAAATAATAGAGAGGGCAAAATCCATTTAGATAAAGTTTTATATTTGGTGATTGGTATATAAGAGTAAATTTATTAATAAGTAAGATTATATATTTATGCAGAGGTGATCATTTGAAGAGAATTAATTTATTAGATGAACAAACCTGTAATAAAATAGCAGCAGGAGAAGTTATAGAGAGACCTTTCTCTGTGGTGAAAGAATTGATTGAAAATAGCATAGATGCAAAGTCTAAAAATATATCTGTATATATAGAAGAGGGTGGACAAAAAAGTATAAAAATAGTTGATGACGGAATAGGAATTCATCCTGAAGATGTTGAGCGAGCATTTTTACCTCATGCTACCAGCAAAATTAAAGATGCAGATGACATTTTTAAAATAAGTACTTTGGGATTTAGGGGAGAGGCACTAGCTAGTATTGCCTCCGTATCCCAAACTATAATGAAATCTAAAAAGGCAGATTTTGATTATGGAAAAGAAATATGTATAGATGGTGGAGTAAAAACTTATATTAAAGATATAGGTTTTAATACTGGGACTTCAATAGATGTAAATAATCTATTTTATAACGTACCAGCTAGACAAAAGTTTCTAAAATCTAGTGCTAGAGAATCAGCTCTTATATCGGATATTGTATCTAGATTAGCTCTTGTGAATACAGATATAGCTTTTAAATTAGAAAGTAACGGGAGAAAGGTTATAACTACTTATGGTAATGACAATATGAAAGATGCTATAAGAGCTATATTTGGAAAAGAAGTTGTGGATAATATATGGTATTTTGAAGGACATAGTGACATTGCATCTGTATATGGCTATGTAGGAAATGAATCTATAAGCAGAAAAAGTAGAAATAAACAAAGTATATTTGTAAACAAACGATATATAAAAAGTAGTTTAATTACTGCAGCAGTAGAAAATGCTTTTAAATCATTTCTTACAGTTAATAAGTTTCCTTTTTTTGTGTTATTTTTAGATGTATACCCTGAATTTATAGATGTAAATGTGCATCCTACAAAATCAGAGATAAAATTCAGTGATGATAGACATATATTTAAGTTAGTTTTTAATTCAGTTCACAAAGCTATAAGTGAAAATTTAAGAGAAACATTTTTTATAAATGAAGATGAAGAAAAGGAAGAAACTAGAGAAGAGATTACCCAAGTAACTATACCTATTGATTTAAAATCTTCTAATAGTGCTGAACACATAGGTTCAGATGTTAGTATAAATAACGATGTAAATCAAAATGTAAATCATGAAAATGTTATGGAATCTAATTCAGATAGTATTGGCTCGAAAGGTATAGATAACTATGGTGAAGAGCGTAAAACACACATAGGAACAAGTTATTGGTATAGAGATAGTAATAATAATATAAAAGATACAAAAGAAAGAAGTTATGTAAAAAGCAAAGAACTCAATACTAAATATGAAAATGCGGGTAATGATGGCAGCGAAGAAAATAAGGGTGATGAGAAAAAAAACTATGATGTTATTAAAGAAATTAATTATAACGGAGAAAATCAATACAGCAAAGAAACTTCTTTTTTCCCGGACATAAATATAATAGGACAATTTAATAACTCATATATAATAGGAGAATATAATAAAGAGTTGTATATAATAGATCAACATGCTGCTCATGAAAAGATATTATTTGAAAGATATTTGGATGAAATATCTAAAAGAGATGTAGTAGTACAGGGATTACTATCTCCTTTAATAATACAATTGACTCATGATGATTTCGCATATTATAAAGAAAATGAAGATACTTTTAAGGAATTAGGTTTTGTTATAGAGGAATTTGGTATTAATTCAATATACATAAGGGAAGTGCCAATTATATTGAATGAGTCGAATATAAAGAATCTATTCTTTGATATACTCAATAATTTAAAAAATATGGGTTCTGGAAAAATAACACAAGTTAAATATAATAAGATAGCTTCAATGGCATGTAAGGCAGCTGTAAAAGCCAATGATAAACTTTCCATTATGGAAATGCAAAAACTTATAGAGGATTTAAAAACTACAAGAGAACCTTTCAACTGTCCTCATGGACGACCAACTATTATAAAAGTAACTTTAACAGAGCTTGAAAGACGTTTTAAAAGAATACAATAAATAAGGAGACAAGTATGAATAAATTAGTTATAATAGCAGGCCCTACAGCAGTGGGAAAAACAAATATATCTATAAAAGTAGCTGAAAAAATATACGGAGAAATTATATCCGCTGACTCAATGCAAATATATAAATATATGGATATTGGTTCTGCTAAAATAACTCCTGAGGAAATGCAGGGCATACCACATTATATGATAGATGAAGTGGAGCCAAATAAAGAATTTAGTGTAGCGGAGTTTAAAAATAGGGGAGAGAAGTGCATAAAGGAAATATATAATAAAAACAAAATACCTATGATTGTAGGTGGTACGGGTCTTTATATAAATTCAATAATATACAATTATAATTTTACTAATACAGATAAGGATGAGGAGTATAGAGAATACCTTCACTGTTTAGCAGAGGAAAAGGGAAAGAAATACATACATTCTATGCTAAAAGAGGTGGATATGGATTCTTATGAAAGATTATTTCCTAATGATTTAAAGAGGGTAGTAAGAGCTCTTGAGGTATTTAAAAGTACAGGTAAAACTATAGGGGAATTTACCAAAGAACAGGAAAAAAATTTATATAATATACCTTATAATTTGAAATATTATGTTTTAAATATGAATAGGGAAAAGTTATATGATAGAATTAATAGAAGAGTAGATATAATGTTAGAAAAAGGATTAATAGAAGAGGTTATAAAATTACGCAATATGGGTTATAATTCAAATATGCAGTCAATGAAAGGTATAGGATATAAGGAAATATTATATTATTTAGAGGGAAATATAAGTTTAGATGAAGCTATATATTTAATTAAAAAGGGAAGTAGAAACTATGCTAAAAGACAACTAACTTGGTTTAGAAAAGACCCAAGAGCAGTTTGGATTAATAAAGAGGACTTTAATGATGAAGAAGAGATTATTAATTTTATAGTAGAGCATACTAAAAAATAAGTTAAAAATAGAGGAATTTTAATATTTTTATAGAATGATATAAATTAAAACATATGGAGGGTGAGAATCTATGAGCAAAACTATTAATAACTTACAAGATGTATTCTTAAACAATGCTAGAAAAAATAAAATCCCAGTTACTATACACCTAACCAACGGGTTTCAATTAAGAGGTAATGTAAAAGGTTTTGATAATTTTATAGTTATTCTTAATTGTGAAGGAAAACAAATGATGATATATAAACATGCTATGTCTACTATAACTCCTTTAAGACCTATATTATTTTCTGGAGACAATGATAGCGAAGTATAAAGATAAAGTATAAAAGTAATTACTAAATAACCCCAGGAATTAATAAGATGTGTATATTATAACATATAGTCGTGGTATAAAAAGAATGGGCGAATAATTGCCTATTCTTTTTTAATGTGCTAATATAATTAAGTATTTGTTTTTAAGGAGGATTAATAAGTATGATAGATTTAACTAAAGATGTTTTAAAAAAACATTATAATATAAGTGATAACGTAATAGAATTATATGAAAAGTCCCTTAAAGATGTGGAGGATATATTTAAGGAATTAGATTCAATAAGAGAATTTAATCAAATTAAAGTATTAAATGCACTTCAGGAAGAGAGAATAAGCGAAAGTCATTTTACCAACAGTACTGGGTATGGATATGGGGATATGGGAAGAGATAGCTTAGATAAGGTGTACGCTAGAATATTCAATACAGAAGCTGCTTTAGTAAGACCTCACTTTGTAAATGGAACCCATGCTATTGCTACAGCTCTTTTTGGTAATTTAAGACCTGATGATACTATGCTTTCTATTTGTGGTACACCTTATGATACTCTTCATGGTATAATAGGGATTAACAAAGAAGAAAACATTGGATCTCTTAGAAATTACGGAGTTAAGTATAGACAAATAGACTTAATGGAAGATGGAAGAGTTAATTTAAATGAAGTAGAAAAAATATTAAAAGAAGATAAAAGCATAAAATTAGTACATATTCAAAGATCTACAGGTTATGGATGGAGAAAAGCTCTTTCTATAGATGATATTGAAGAGATAATCAATTGTGTTAAAAGTGTTAAGAAAGATGCTATATGCTTCGTAGACAATTGTTATGGGGAATTTATAGATATAAAAGAACCTACAGATGTTGGTGCTGATTTAGTGGCAGGTTCTTTAATTAAAAATATTGGTGGTGGAATAGCTCCTACTGGAGGATATGTTGCAGGCAAAAGAGAATATGTACAGCAAGCTGCCTTTAGATTAACTACTCCAGGTATAGGAGGAGAATGTGGCTCTACTTTTGGTGTAGTGAGATTATTTTATCAAGGATTGTTCTTAGCACCTCATATATCTATAGAAGCATTAAAGGGAGCTATATTATGTGCTAGAATTATGGAGTTAGCTGGCTTTGAAGTTTTACCTAAATTTGATGATAAAAGAAGTGATATAATACAAGCTATAAAATTTAATGATAAGGATAAACTTATTAATTTCTGCAAGGGGATTCAAAAAGGTTCTCCAATAGACTCCTTTGTTGAATGTGAACCTTGGGATATGCCTGGATATGACGATCAGGTTATAATGGCTGCAGGAGCTTTTGTTCAAGGAGCTTCTATAGAGTTATCTGCTGATGCCCCAATAAGGGAACCCTATATTGCATATTTACAAGGTGGACTTACATTTGAGCATGTTAAAATTGCTATATTAATAGCTTTGTCAAAGGTTTTAGCAACTTCATAGAACAAATAAAAAGACACTCTTATTTAAATTAGTACCTATAGCCTATATACTTTTAGTGTTTAGTATACGGGCTAGGTACTAGCTTATTAAGAAAGTGTCTTTATTTATTATACACATTATTTAGTATGCATTATGCCGCAGCCCATTAGTGTTTATTGGTATTTTCTGTATATAGCTACTAGTTTACCTATAATTTCACAAGAATCTACTATAATAGGATCCATTGTTTTATTTTCTGGCTGTAGTCTTATATGATCTGTCTCTTTGAAAAATCTTTTTATTGTAGCTTCCTTATCTATTAAGGCAACTACAATATCACCATTTTCTGCAGTATTAATTTTCTCAATAACTGCTAAGTCTCCATCTTGTATACCAGCTTCAATCATACTCTCGCCTTGAATTGTCAATATGAAGAGCTCATTATTACTTTTAACAAAATTAATTGGTAGAGAAAAGTAATCTTCAATATTTTCTACGGCTAAAATTGGCTGTCCGGCAGTTACACTTCCTACTATAGGAATGTTAACTAATTCTTTTCTTTTCATTGTGTTTTCTACTATTTCTATAGCTCTTGGTTTAGTGTGATCTCTTATTATAAGGCCCTTTTTTTCTAGTTTCGATAAATGACTATGGACAGTAGATGTAGAACTTAAACCTACTGCTTTACATATTTCTCTTACTGAAGGGGGATAGCCTCTTTCCATAGTTATATCCTTTATATATTGATATATTTCACTTTGTTTAGTAGACACTCTACCCACTTTAATCATCTCCTCATCATGGATTACTTATTGAATAATTATCAATTATAATGTTATCGTTGTAATAATTGGTGCAATAAGTTTAGCTTGATGAAATTATAGCATATCGGTGCAAAAACATCAAACTAGCGTTCTTGGAAAATAAATACCAATTAATTGAAAAAATAACCATTGCCTTAACTAGATAATTGTTTATCTCTAAATATATCCAATTATCTTCCTAAATCAAATGTTATTGATTAAATTAATGTTGTTTGTTATAATAAACTGGTTAAATATGAAATAAAGAGGTGGGTGCATGACTAAAAAATGTATATTCGACAAAAGTAAAGATTGCAATGATTGTGGTGAATGTTACATATGCGAATTAGATTCTAAAAAGAAGTGCAATAATTGCGGTAAGTGTATGGAAAAAGAAGGCTTTGACCTTAGAGAGATAAAAATTGATGAAGTTTTAGATATGCCAGAAGAAATCACTGAATACGAAAACTTGGATGAAGAATTTTGTAGGGATAATAAATATGTAGATTTGATAGATTTACAAAGTGAAATTTCTGATGGTGATTCTTCAGAAGAAATTGATTTTGAATATATTGAAGATCATGAAGAAATTAAAGAAATTTTAGACAATGAAAATGAATTTAATAAAATGGCTGATGAAGTATTTCCAGGCCTTATAAAAATAGCTAGGAAGAGATAAATTCTTCTAGCTATTTTTTTATGTATATGTATAATAACTATTATATATGTACTATAATAGGACACAATATATTTAAATAATAAAATAGTTTATTAAAATCAAAATTCAACCAATAAATTAACCAGTTAACTAAAGTTAACTGGTTAATTTATTGGTTGAATAGTTAATTTCACTTGGATGTCAATATGCTAAAAAAAGTAGTTGGAGCTATTATTCTTTAGAAAGAGGATTAGATTTAACTGCTTCGCGTAATTTTTCATCATCTACATGGGTATAAATCTGGGTAGTAGATATATTTTCATGACCTAATATTTCTTGCAGACTCCTTATATCTACACCACCATGCTTGTACATTAAAGTTGCTGCAGTATGCCTTAGTTTGTGAGGAGTATATTTTTCTGTATCTAAATTAGCTTTGCCTACATATTTTTTAACCATCATTTCTATGGCACGTTTGCTTATTCTTGTGTGGTTTTTATTAAGAAATAGAGCATCTTTATGTTCTATAGGTACCTTACCTATGGTTTTGCCTCTCACTCTTAAATGAGCTTCTATGGCTTCTAAACAAGCTTTGTTTAAATAAACAGTCCTTTCTTTGTTTCCCTTACCTATAACCGTCAAAATATCACCTTTAATTCGAGATATATCTATACTACAAAGCTCAGATATTCTAAGGCCACAGTTTAAGAATAAAATGATTATGCAGTAGTCCCTTTCCTTGTTTGGCCCGTCTATGGCTTTTAATAATTTTTTACTTTCATCCAGGGTTAAATAAACAGGGTTTCGCTTATCTATTTTAGGGGATTCTAGTTCTAAAGCTATATTTTCATCTAAAATCTTAGCTTTCCCGTGCAAATACTTAAAGAAAGATTTTAACGTGGCTACTTTTCGCGCTCTTGCATAAGCACTGTTCTTTCTGTGTTTTTCGGCAAACGATAAAAAAGCGTAAAGATCAGATAAATTTATTTGTTTTAAAAATGAATTTTGTATATCATTTATAGGAATTTCGTTAAATTTCATAGAACTTGATACATCACCATAATCTTTATATATCTTTAGAAATCTAAAAAACATTATTAAATCTACTTTGTATCCATTTATGGTATTTGGAGATTTAGCCTTTATTATTTCTAGATAATTTAAAAAATCCATTAAACATTGAGGTAAGTTATTGTTTTTGCTTTTTATTTTTTCGAAATCTAATTCCATAAAAACCTCCTGGGGCATATATTAGCAAGCTGAATAATCGCTATAACCGTTGATTTTATTATACTACAACCATGTCTTTCAATCAATAATTCAACTTCGCTAAATATACATTTAGCGAAGTTGAGTAAAAATAAGAGAATAGGGGCTTTATTTATCTTAAAAATCAAATAAAGTTTTATTGCACACTTATAAATATACTTGCTAAGAAAAGTTTTTTCGAATATTTTATACAAATCGATGCGCTACTTAATGAATTTATATAAATATAAGCTTATTAAGAACAAAGTACTTGGTTATTAATATATATAAAATAAATACAAAACAAGCAAACGTTACATTGCCTTGTTTTCGTGAATATTTCCCAAGAACTCAATGGGTAACTGATTTATGGTTTACGGATTATATATTATGTAAACCAAATAAATGATATTTGTGTTTGAACTAATAAATTTAAAATTATTAACTATGGTTAACTAAGTTAACTCTATATAATTTGGTTAACCATAGTTCTTGTTTGTGTTTTGCTTGTATTTTTAGTTATAAAAAAACAGAGACTTATATAAGTACCTCAAAACTTTTTTGTTTGTTTTGTTGGTAGTTTATAAAAATCTCTGTTAATAACTTTGTTTTAAGACAAATTTATTGCACAAATTAGTAGAGTTAAATATATACTTCTAAAATAACAAGTCAAATATACTAGAATACTGACTTGTTATTTCTTTGAATGTGCCTAAATTATCTTTTCATGCATAGAATAATATATCTATGCTCCAAGCTATTGATATAAGGAAGATTTTTTGTATAAATAATCAATACTTTTTTTAAATCTATTCATTCCAGTTTTTAACTTTGATAAAGGACAACCACAATTTAAACGTAAATATTTTTCACTACCATACACTTCACCTTTCATAATTCCGATACCACCTATATTTACTAGCGCATCTTGAATCTCTTCAGAAGAAAAAGGCATTTTCCTACAATCAATCCATGCTAAATATGTGCCATCGGGTTTTTTAAAATTTATATGGTGAAAATTATCATTAATAAATTTCTCTATATAGTCCATATTTTTATCTATATATTCAACAAGTTCCTCTACATAGTAATTACATTCATTATAAGAAACCATTGTAGCATGCATGCCTAAAATACTAACAGAATTTAAGAAATCTTTAGTTCTAGTTGTATGTATAAATAATTTATTTATAGTATCATTAGGAATAATTGCATAAGATCCTATTAAACCTGGATAATTAAAAGTTTTGCTTCCAGATGATACTAAATAGATTTCATTGTACTTTAAATAATAAGAAAGAATAGGAGTATGTTTATGTCCTGGAAAAACTATGTCGCTGTGAATTTCATCGCTTATTATTTTTACACTATATTTTTGGCAAATTTCTATAATTGATTGCAATTCACTTTCATTCCATACTCTTCCAGTAGGATTGTGTGGTGAACATAATAATAATACCTTACACTGTTTTACCTTTTCCTCAAATTCTTCAAAATTAATAGTAAACTTTCCACTCTTTTCATGTAATAAAATCTTTACTAATTCACGATTATTTTCTCTTATTACATTAAAAAATGCATCGTACATAGGATTAAAAGTAGCTACTTTATCATGATCACTGCATAACAATTTCAATAAAAGTGATACTGAATACATAACTGAAGGGCTATAAAGTATCCATTCTTCATCAATATTACAATTAAATTTTTTCATAAAATGCTTTGAAATAGAGCCTTTAAAATCATGATGGTTCCATCTAGAGTATCCGTATATTTGATGTTCTAAAACGTTTTTTAATCTTTCGTAAACAGGTAAAGGCACCTTAAAATCTGTATCAGATATAGAAAAAGGGATTAAGTCTTCTTTGTTAAAGCGATCTTGAATATAATCCCATTGGGTACAATATGTATTTAATCTATTATTAACTTGGTCAAAATTATGCTTCATAATTATTCCTCCAAAATTATCATTTCTTTAGTTGTTTTGTTTAAAGGAACACCTATTCCATTTGATACTAAAACATCATCTTCTATTCTAACTCCACCTATATTAGGAACATATATTCCAGGTTCACATGACATTATCATATTGTTTTGTAAAATTGTAGATGAAGTTTGATTTAAAAACGGATACTCAACTCCATCACCAATACCGATTCCATGTCCAAGGCCGTGATTAAAATAATGTCCATATCCCGCATTACAAATCACATGCCTTACTGTTGCATCAACTTCTTTTGCTTGTATATTTGATTTAATTACAGATATTCCAGTTTGCTGTGCATCCTTTACAATGTTATAGATGTTTAAAATTTCTTCATTAGGCCTTCCTATGAAAACCATTCTAGTCATGTCTGATTGATAATTTTTATATTCAATTCCAAAATCAATCATTATGGGTTCATGTGCTTTTATTTTTCTATCAGTAGGACGACCGTGTGGTAAAGCTGTTCTAGGGCCAGAAGAAATTATAGGATCAAAAGACAATTTAGTTGCTCCTGCCTTCAAAGAGTAATAATGGAGCCATGCATTAATTTCTCTTTCAGTTATTCCAGCTTTGATATGTTTTATAACTTCATTAAATATGCTATCTGTTATTTTACATGCTTCTTTTAATATATTAATTTCAAATTCATCTTTTATTATTCTTAATTTATTAATTTCATTTCCAATTAATGAAACCTGAAAATTGTACTGTTTAAGTTTTTCATAATCTGTAATTGAATAGGCACTGGCTTCTATTCCTAATCTAGAATAATGATATTTTTTTAAAATATCATTTATAATATCAAAATGTTCTCTTTTAGATTGAGCCGGAGTATTTTCAATTATTTCAAAATCTTTTTCTATATCATTTGCTTCTTTAACATATCTTCCATCTAAAATCATATATGATTGATCTTTGGTTATAAGAATATGAACTCCACCTCCTGTTAAAGTATTTAAATACTTTTTAGTTGTTTTTGACTTTATTAAAATCGCATCAATATCTAATGATTTAATTAACTTTTTAATTTTATTAACATGAATGGCCATAATATCTCCTTTATTTAAAAGGGTAAGCCTTTTAAGCCTACCCTTATTTTTTAAAAATCTAAATCGCCTAATAGAGCAGCATCTTCTTCAGAAATTTTAGATTCTCCTTCTTTATTTTGTAAATTGTTTTGTTTTTCATATAGTTTGAAGAATGGGTACCAAATTATAATTGATCCTATCATTTGTAAAGCATTAACTACAATAGTTAGCCAATGACCATTTACTAAAAATCCTTCTAAAAATACTCCTACATATGGTGGATTAAAGAATGGTTTTCTTAAAATTCCAGCCCACATTAAAAATGCTGGGAAAGTTCCTAGGATAGTTCCACCAATAACATATGGTAAAAAGAAAGTAGGATTTAAAACTATTGGTGCTCCAAATAATATAGGTTCATTAATTCCAAATAAAGCTGGTACTATTGAAACTTGTCCTACACGTTTATAAGCTTTATTCTTTGATAAGAAAAACCAGAATACTAAACCAAATGTAATACCTGTTCCAGTGAAATTAGCAAATGCACTTACCATACCACCTGTATAGAAATGTGGCAATACTTGGCCACTAGCCATAGCTTCTATATTTTCTGCTAAGAATTGAGCTGCAATAGGTGCTGTAATTGGTGATAATACTGAAGGATGTATTCCGAAAAAGAATAATAAGCAACTAAGGAAAGTAATAAATACAAATACAAATGGATTATCCAATGAACCAACTAGCGGCTGTAAAAATTTAGTTAATATTTCTGGTGGTAATACATTAAAAATTTCTAAACTAGTAAAACGAATTGCTGCAAATAATCCAACAATAATAACTGTTGTAGGAATTAACTCAAAAGATCTTGAAACAAAATCTGGTACACTTTCAGGCATACGTATTGTAAAGTTCTTCTTTTTGCACCATCTATATAATTCAACTGCAATAATACCTGAAATCATTGCTACAAATAGCCCTTTTGTTCCTAAATATTTAATATTCATTCCACCATCTTTTGTGAAATCGAATGTCAATAAAAGGAATCCTACTGCACCTAAAACCATGCAGCCTGGTACGTATAACTTATGGTATTCCCCTAAGAAATATGTTATACATAGACAAACATATAAACCCATCATACCAATTGTTAAATAAAAAGGTAAATAAAAACTATCCATATTAGCTAAAATAAATTGTGATATACTATTACTTTTTCCCAGCATATTTGCAATAGCTTCTGGTATTAAACATAAGCTTCCAATAATGAGAATGGGGGTCATTGCAACCATTGATTTTTTGATTGCACTTAAATGTGGTTGCTTATCCATTTTACTGGCAAGGGGAGTTAAATATTTATTCATAAATGCCTCAAATTTTTTTAACATAGTATTTCCTCCTTGTATAAATGAATTTTTAAATTAGTAATATTATTTTTTATTTAGTTGAGCTTTTTTATAAGCAATCAAGGCCATTTTTAAGGAAGTAGCTCCATCCATTTTCCCATATGTATCTTGATCAATTACGGTATAAGGAATATTCTTAGGTTCAATAATGCTCTTGATATAATCTAGTTTGTGTGCGATTTGTGGACCTACTACAAGAACGCTACAATTGTGAACCTCTTGTTCTAACAAATCAACTGGAATAGCTGCAAATTCAAAATCATCATTATTTAATTTTTTGCTTTCTCTTACTATTTTTTTCATACTGTCCATTAGCATTGTGGTTGAAAAACCTCCTGCACAACATAATACTATTCTCATTTTTAATCCTCCTTAGACTCAAATATATTAATTATTTCTTCTATTAGATCTCTTGCAAGTTGTGAAGACATATAGTGATCCTGTGCATGAACCATTAGTAAAGTTATAGGTTGTTTGTCCTCATTTCCTTGTGAGAGTTCTGCTTGAATTAAATTTGTTTGAGCTTTATGGGCCTCAATATCAATTTCTTTAGATTCTTTAAGCAAAGCCCTTGCTCCATCATAATCGCTTTCTTTTACTTTCCTTAATGCTTCAAATGCCTTAGCTTTACTTTCACCTGCAGATGATATAATTTGTAAAATTTCCATTTCTAATTTATTCATTTTTTTGCCTCCTATATATAGTTTGATATAATACTATATTCTTCTTTAGTAAACGATTTAATAATATGGATAAGTAATTCTGTTAAGGCTTCAATATCTCTTAAATCAGTCATTGAATAATTTCCATGACAATACCTTAAAGGTATTCCTAATACAATAGAGAGTTTACCTCCATTTGTCAAATGAGATAAAGCTGCATCCGTTCCTCCACCTGAAAACATATCACATTGAAATTTGATATTATTTTCTATAGCTTTTTTCTTAGTCCAATTAAGCATTTTTCTATTGGGAATCATTGTTTTATCATAATGAACTATCATGCATCCTTTAGAAATTTGACGCTGGTTAGTATAGTTTCGTGTTAAATCTGGTGCACAAGCCACATCAACTGCGATTATCAGGTCTGGATTAATAATATTAGCCGTGCATTTTCCTCCTCGCGTCCCTACTTCCTCTGAACTTGTAAAACAAAGATATACATCATTTTCATGTTTGATTTTTTTCATTTTTCTATCAATTTCTTTTAAAATATAACATCCTACCCTATCATCTAAGGCTTTTGCCATCAATACATTTTCATTAATCATTTGGCTTTTGCTGTCAAAGCAAACCATGTCTCCAACACTTATTCCCTTATTAATAACCTCTTGTGCTGAACTGAGTCCTATGTCTACATAAATATCTTTTATTTTATGCTTTTCATCATAGGAACAATTCATTAATCCTTTTATTTTGTTACCATCTACTGTCGTAATAACAACAGATTGAAAGGATTTAGCAGAGTCCTTTACCCCACCTACTGGCATTAAGTATAGCATTCCAATATCACTGATATATCGAACCATGAATCCTACCTCATCCATATGAGCGCAAATCATTAATTTAGGATCTTTTCCATTATGATGACTAATAACACTTCCAAGACCATCAAATATAATTTCTCCACTAATATCTTCAATTAATGCATTACGAACTTCTTGTTCATTGGATGCAATAGCATTTAAATCACATAACTTTTTTAATAATTCTATATCCATAGATATCACCTAGACTTTCTTATTAATTAATGCTATAAATTCTTTAAAGCTGTTTACTTTAATCAACCTTTGTATCATTTGAATATCATTCATAATTTCAAATAAATCTTGTGTAATTTGTTTATGCAATTCTAGATTATCTTTTTTTAGTGCTATCATGAAAATTATGCTAACCTTTTTATTGTTAAATATAATTGGGTTTTTGAATATCTTTACAAAAACTAAGTCTTTATTTGCTTTCATTTCTATAGGGTGAGGAATAGCCACTCCATTTAAATATATAGTTGAGGAAAAAGATTCTCTTTTTAAAAGAAGCTTTGAATAATATTCACCACCAATACCGGCTTTTTCAACGATTTTAGACATATTTGATATACACTTAATATAATCATCTTCATGCTTTTCAATTAAGAAGTAATTTGGATTAAAAAACCGTTTAATATAATAATCTTTTGTTTCATTTATAGAAGCACCATGAATTTTATCAAGACTAACCAGCTGTTTTATTTTTAAAATATCATAATCATCTAGAAGCTCTTTAATATAAATCAAAGGAACTTTTAAATTCATGTTGAAATCAATAGTAGAAAATACAATATCCGGATTGAATTCTTCAAGTTCTTTTATTTGTAATATAGAAAATGTCTCTATATTTGAAGTTTCAAATAAACTAGCAATTTTAAGTTTAGTTAAATATGCACTACCACCACCTGTTGAACAAACAATTGCAATTTTATAATATTTTTTAAATTTATTAGCAAATTCTTTCTCCATATGCACTGCAAAATGTGTAGCGATAAATCCTATTTCATCACGGGTTATTTTAATTCTGTATTTATCTTCAAGCATTTGACTCAACGATATTGCAATATTAAATAATGTTGGATACTTAATTGATAATTCATCTATAATAGGGTTAGTGTAAGATACTTTAAACTTCCCTCTATTAACTAATGATGCTATATGCATTGTTAATAGTTGCTTAAAATCATCATCTGAATTGAATGATGTATTATTTTTTTTATCAACATCAATAAAAAAAGCACAAATATCTGAAGGTAGTTCTTCTAAATCTTTTATATAATCTTCATTGCTTTTTGTTTTAGTTTTAATTAATTGAGTAAATTCTTTAATGTCACCTTCTGGAATACCTATATTGAATTTTTGTGCAATAATATTTAATAGCTCACTATTTTCATGCAAATTTATTGGTGTATTAATCTTTAGATGAATATATATAGTAACTTTTAACCAAGCAATTATTTCATTTAATTCAACATAATAAATATCTAAATTCCTTCTTTTTAGTTTATTAATTAATGTTTTTTTTACATAAATAAAATTATCACCTATTTTATTATCAATATATTTTTTTACCATTTCATTATCCTTTAAATAAAGCTCTATAAGTAATTTCCTATGTTCTATTAAAGGATTATTTATTTTAATACCATAATGAGCTTTTCTATCCATTACAAGATTATATTTACTGATATAGCGATCAATTTCGTTTTTGGATTTTTTTATTAGTGATTTACTTGTTTCTAATATATCAACTAATTCATCAGTTTTTATATAATTATCATGTAATGCTATATAAGCAACAATATTTTCAATACTTACTTTTGGTTTATTAGAAATTTTATCTAATTTACTAGTAAAATTATTTAACTTTTCTATATCTAGTACTTCTAATAAATATCCTCGCCCCCTTTTTTGCATTAAATGAAATCCGTTTGCTTTGCCAGCATTAGTCAAATACGAAAAATCATTTTGCAATGTTCTTTTTGAAACAGAGTATTTATTCATAAAATACTCTATAGACAAATAATCATTAGTTTCAATTAGATCATTAATGATATTTAACTCCCTCATAAACGCACTTCCTAACTGTTTTAAAATCTATTGAAGAAACCATTAGGTTTCTATTTATCTTGATCCTAGAGAGTATTTTTTATTACTAGCTCTAAGATTTTGAACAAAACCTAAAAATTTTATAAAATAATATATTAAATGTTTTATAGTCAGTGGTAAACAAAGTAAGCTAACATAAATTTCTTTGAACTCAATCCTTTAGTTATCGTTTTCATTTATATACTATTATAATACGGTATTGTAATAGTATATAAAAGAGTATTAATTGCATACTATTGTGCAATTAATACCCTTAGATGCTTATTTACATAAGCTACTTTTTTATCTTTTTTATCATTGTAAAAAAACCCTAAACCGTAATTGGTTTAGGGTTTTTAGTATTTTGTTAACTTTATTCCAATACCGATTGTTTATAGGTTACATAAGTGGCTACATAGTAGATAACATATATAAATAGAAACATTCCCATAGCACTAATAACGCTATTAAGGAAAAAATTTTGACTAGTATAGCCTTCCATTAGAAAGGAAAATGCCCATACAAAAAGTATAGATATTGGCAACCCTAGAACTAATGGAGATGAAAATTGAATGGTGGTTTGCTTTAAAATTAACCTTTGTATTTTTGTTTTATCCATTCCAATATCATTTAACAATTTATAGCGGTATTTATATTTTGTACCTTCTGTAATTTGAGAAACTGCCAATACTGTTGCTAAAATTATAGAAAAAATAAGAGCAATATAAAGTAAAGCTAATATAATTAAAACCATACTAGATTTACCTTCTTCTAAAAGAGTGCCTTTAATTTTAAAGTTTACAGGAAGCTTTTTATAATCCATATTTTCATATTGATTATAATACTTTAATATATTATCGCTTAATTTTTTATCCGTTTCTTTTTTTGTATTCCAAATATATTGAGTTCGCAAATATTTAAATTCTTTAGTAAATTCATCTGGTACCACAAGATAATAGTTTTTAAAAAATCCTATATCTTCTGTTTGCATAGGATCTGATTTTATTTCTTTCAAATTTAGCTTATGCCCTGCAATATTGTATTCTTCTTTTTTTAGTCTTTCTTCAAAGATGAATCCTGTTGATGCTGTAGTCTGAATTAAAAACTCATTCTTATTAAGTTTTTCAGCTTCAAAACCTGCTAATTTTCTTATTTTATTATAATCAGATAATTTAATGACAGTTTCGTATTTCTGTTTTTTGGATACTAGTGTTGAGGATAGTATATTGTTATATACATCAGTATTGTGGATTTCATAATTTTCAATGGCGACCTCACCTTTAATGTCATATGGGGAAATTAAGTTTCTAATACCATCTACAAATTCCCTATCTTTATCCCAATACATATTAAAATCAAAGGTATAATATTCTTTTGTTTGAATTTTATAAAAATCTCCCATAAACATTGCTATAGTAAAACAGGATAATGATGCAATGAGAAGAATTGTTATAGTTCCGAGAGTTTTTGTCATAGTGTTGATTCGTGAATTAAAAAATCTTAATAAAATCATTTTTTCCTTAAATCGTTTCTTCCCCTTTAAGAAAACTAGGTTTATCATGGAAGATATAGACCCTGTCAATCCATAAATAGAAATAATAACTAACAATAAAAAGAATAGACCTTTTCCTGTTATGTTTTTATAATAGAACATTTTTATAATTCCCACCATTCCTATTACAAGCATAACTGAAAATAAAAGAAAACTAAATATATTATCTTTACGTCTGTGAAATTTTCCGCTCTCATTTTTCTTTTCCATGTACATAAAATCATATATTTTAAATTTCTTAAAAGTAAAAAGATTTCTTATAAGAGAGAAAATATATATTAAAATAACGGCCAAAGCGGTAATACTAACTATTTTCCAAGAAAATACAATGTTTAATTGAAATGGAATTTCAAAGAAACGATAAACTATAGCTTTTATCATTTCCAAAAAAATAGTACCTACTAGAATTCCAAATACGAAGGAAACTCCTCCAAGTATAAATTGTTCATATACAAACATTTTTGATATTTCATTGCTCTCTATTCCAAGAAGCATATAGGTTCCAAGCTCTTTGCTTCGTGATTCTAAAATGAAGGCACTCATATAATTCACTAACCACGCTACAATTAATATAATTCCTACAGTAACATAATATAATTTTTCAAGAAAATTAGGTAAATGTTCCCCTAGCGTGCGAATATCCTCTGATGCGATCAATCCATTTATTGCATAAATAAATGAAATGGCCAAAGTAATGGTGACAATATAAAGAAGGTATTTTTTTATAGATCTTTTAGAGTTTCGAAGTGCCAATTTAAACAACATTGGATTTACCTCCCAAAAGAGCCGTAATATCCATAATTTCAGAGAACAACTCTTTTCTATCTCTATCCCCACGAACTAATTCACTAAATATTTTTCCATCCTTTAAAAATAGAATTCTACTACAAAAGCTTGCAGAAAATACATCATGAGTTACCATTAATATTGTTGCATGATCCCTTTTATTAATCTTTTGAAAAGTATTCATTAGCATCATAGATGCATTTGAATCCAATGCTCCTGTAGGCTCATCTGCTAATAATAATGTAGGCTCATTTACTAAAGCACGTCCACAAGCACATCTTTGTTTTTGTCCTCCTGATATTTCATAGGGGAATTTTTTTAAGATATCATTAATTCCTAATTTTGCAGAAATATTGTCAATTCTATTTTTTATATCATCTTCATTTTCATGATTGATAATTAAGGATAAACCTATGTTTTCTTCTACAGTTAAAGTATCTAATAAATTAAAATCTTGAAATACAAATCCTAAATTTTCTCTTCTGAATTTTGCTAACCCCGATTCTGGTATTTTTGAAATGTTATTTTTATTTAAAAATATTTCTCCTCCTGTAGGAGTATCTATAGTAGAAATACAATTAAGTAAAGTGCTTTTTCCAGAACCAGAAGCTCCCATAATTCCAAGAAATTCTCCCTTGCATACTTCAAAAGAAATATCATCTATAGCTTTTGTAAGAATACTTCCCTTTCCATAATATTTCTCTAAATGATTGATTCTTAATATTTGTTCCATGTTCATCCCTCCTATGCTTTTATTGTACGATACGGGATGATAAAATACATCTTACAGAGTTGTAAGGTCATTTTAATTTATAGTAATCCCCTACTGGAAAACCTATGATTACCCTTGTATATTCATTTTCCCTTGACTCTATAGATAAGTCTATTCGCATTTTGTCTGCACTTTTTTTACATAGATAAAGTCCAATTCCGGTGGCCTCTCCCCTTCTTTTATTACTTCCTGTAAATCCTTTTTCAAATACCCGAGAAAGATCGCTTGAAGATATACCGCATCCATTGTCTTCTATAATAAACTTTATTTTCCCAACTTCTTTGATAATTTTGAAAGATATTTTTCCTAGTGGCTTAACATATTTTATTGAATTTAATAGCGTTTGATGCAAAATAAACTCTATCCATTTCTTATCGGTATAAACCGAAACATCAACATTGTCATGAATAATTTCTATTTCTATTCTCTTTTCTTGTATTGTAGCTTTTTCTTTTAATAATACTTCATGTATTATTTTAAAAAGATATATCTCTCTTACATGATAATCTTTTTCTAACGTATTAGCTCTTATATAAAACAAGCTGGTTTCCATTAAATTGGATAATTTGGAAAGTTCTCTACTAATTTTATTTGAGCTATCCTTTTGTGTCATGTCCAACATATAAATTGTGGTAAGAGGTGTTTTCATTTCATGAATCCACTCTTCAATATACTCCTTATAATCCTGGTATTCTTCTTTTGTTTTTGCCATATCTGTAACCATATCATATAATGCTTTCTCCAGAACTCTATAGTATAAGCTTCCATATAAATCTTTAGGTTCATTTAAAAGTTCCTTAATTAAATATCTTTTATCTAATTCTGAAATAAGCTGATTTATTTTTAAACATGTTTTTCTATATTTCAAGTATTCAAAGCCAAGATTTATGATAAAAAAGATTAAAGAAATTAAAGAAACTAGTATAAGAACACTCTTGTTTGTACCTGTAAAATATAAAAACAATATTACAAGAATAAAATATAAACAGTTTTTTGTAATTCTTGATTTTTGAAAAGATAAATATCTTGTTAACATATAGAAAACCCCTTAGAGGGTATAGTAGTGATAATATCATCGGCACCAATGGACTTTAGTTTTTTTCTTAATCTTGACATATTAACATATAAGGCATTTTCGTCAATATACAAATTATTATCCCATAAATAATTGATCAATCTATTTTTATCAATGACTTGATTTTGATGGAGTCCTAAATAATATAAAATCCTAAATTCATTTTTTGATAATTCTACTTCTTCTTTTGTTTCTCTATGAATGACAGCATTCTTGCTAATATTTAAAACAACATTGCAGATAATCATCTCGTTAATATATTCATAGGATTGATAACTTAATATTCTATTTATGCGAGCTAAAAGAACATCTTTTGAGAAAGGCTTTCGAATATAATCATCTCCACCAGCAGTAATTCCCTTTATCTCATCTATATCACTATCTCTACCTGTAACAAAAACTATAGGAATTTTATTTTGTTTTCTTACTTTTTGGCAAATAGAAAAACCATTCATATTTCTTAAGTTTATATCTAACAAAATTAAATTAGGTTTGAATTCAACTATTTCTTCCATATAGTTTTCTAAATTATCCAAATATATGACTTTGAAACTTTGATTAATCAAATATTCTTTTAGTGATTTTGCTAAATCCAAATCATCTTCAATAATCATAATCTTTTTCAATATTATCACCTCGTAGATAAACTCTATAAACATAATAACATTATGTCCTATTTTTTACTATATAGGCAGTATTTTTTATTATTAAAAAACTAAGCGTATTTGGCTTAGTTTTCCAGTATCATATCATTTTCAGCTTCATTTTTGTTTGCCACAAAGCCCATGCTTTCGTATAATTTTATTGCGCCCTCATTACACTCATCTGCCATAAGGAATGCCCTTTTAGCTCCGTAATATTTTCCATAAGATAATGCTTGATTTAATAATTTTTTTGCTATTCCCCTTCGCTGATATTCTGGACGTACAGCTATTTCACGTACCCATAATACTGCACCTTTTTCACTTTCATGCCCATAGATTGTTACGCAAACAACTCCTGAAATATGGTTATGTTCCCTGTGTACAATAACGGCACTATCTTTACTACCTATGGAAGCTGCATTAGATTCTGAGTCTTCAATCCATTGTTTCATCCATGTTTCTGATTGGCCAGAAAATCCCCTACTCTGATTTCTACAAGAAAGAGTTACTTCTGAGGCTTCCTTACAATCATGACTTTTTAAAAGTTCCATTGAGTCTATACATTCAAAGCTTTTAGAAATATCATTATTAAAATAATCATTCCATACAGCATACATATGAAAATCATTATTTTTAAATTCATCTATCCATTCTGTTGGAATAAATGTTATAAGTCCTTTTTTATTTGATTTCTTTATCTCTTCAAGTAAAATAGAAGCGTTATTACTCGCCCAATGAAACTCATATAATTCTGCTTCTTGATTATATCCCAATAATAAAATTATTTGTTTAGTATTACAAATCACATCATAATCACAAATACTTTTATGTTCTGTATATTCCAATGAATAATACTTGTACTCTTTTAATTGTTGTTTTATATCTTTAAAAACATGTTCTTCTATCATATTCACACCTTCTTTTTAGTTAATCTTAATTTGTTCTTCATGCCTATTTATATAATAAATTATATTATCCATATCATCGCTCTCCTTCCATCTTTTATCTGATGGCTATATCGTAATACTCCACTCTCCGAAAAAGTGTGGGATAATGGCATCTATGTCCATGGACAACAATTTCAAAGTTTATCATTACTATTAAGTATTCTTTATATACTTTTTAAATCCTTCACATGAGTATATCCAATCATCAAATAGTTTTTTTACACTTTGTTTTTTATCATTTGTAGCCTTATCAATATAAAAATTGCAGAAATCCTCAAAAGTTGTAGGCTTATTTTTAAACTCGTTTAAGAATTGCGTGGTTATATTATCAAAGATGTTTTCACTAATTATATTAGTTAATTCATATAAACATATAGCTCCTGCAGTATAGCTTAAATCACCATATTCATATTCACCAAACTTATGAATTGGAATTTCTTTATAATTTGCCAGAGTTCATTTGTTCATTCCAAGTTTTAGAATATAAATCTAAATAATGTTCCTTTCTCTCTAGTGCATTCATAATTCGCATTTCATAATAACTTGTAAAAGCTTCATCGAAAAAGCGTGAACGGCTAACAGTTTCTTCAGCCTTTGCATTCCATCCAAGATGAGTAAATTCATGTATAATTTGATTCATGTTCTTTTTTGAAGAAAAAGTAGATTCTTGTATAAATATTGTGTCATTTTCTTCACAGGTAAAAGAGCCGTAGCCATCAGGAATGGAAACATATTTTGTGTTAGATTTTATATCTCTATATCCAAAGTGTGAATTCATGTATTTGCTTGTAAAATCCATAACCTCAATTAACATATCGCTATCAAAGGAACCATTAAGAAGATAGAAAATTCCTGTTGGTAAAATCAATTCTTTATATTTAGCTATGGCGCAGTTGAAATTATATTTAGCTGCTTTATGATCATTAAAATAGAATATATTCTCCTTTTTTGAGGTTAACTTTTCAGATGCTATAGCTTCATAACCATAAGGTACTTCCACAGAAATATCTGCATAACCGCTTATTGTTAAATATTTAAATAGTGATTCTTGTGTATCTTCAATAAACATAGGATAACAAAAGGTCTCCCAGCGAATAAAAGTGAAATTCTCATTAATTGTTTCCTTGACATAAGGACAACATCCTGTATCTCCTGTTAAATATCCTTCAAATTCTATAATAAGTGTGTTGGAAAACTTGGGAACCTGAAATTTTCTTACAAGATATCCTTCTAGCACATCCAACTTTACTAAGGATGATGGCGTAAAGAAATTTTTATCATCTATTTGTATAGATTTTACTGTGAAATCTCTGTTTAAGTAGAAATGAGAAGTACATATATCACATTTTTCATATTTACACTGACATGTCAAACTTTCTTTAAATACATCGATTTTAAAGCTCATATCCAATGTAGTCCCCTCCCCTATAAAATCATCAATATTGAATCTTCTAAAGTTGTGATTAAATAAATCCAATACTTTAAATAAATAATAATTCTTTTATGGAATCAATAACTGCATCAGGCCTAGTTTCGTTTATACAATGATTACTATCTTTAACAATTGTGCATTTGCTATTATTAGATAGCTCTTTTAATCCGTAAGATAACTTTTGAGATAATTCCACAATTCTTTCAGCCTCTATTTTGGGTACTCCTTCTTCCACCATTTCTTTAATGGAGTACACTGGATCTTGAATTAATATTATTAATGGACAATTAGGAAAATCTCCTGAAGTATTCATATTCCCTGAAGTATTTCTTAAATCAATTAATTCAGAAAGTTGATTTACATATATTTCAGGTCTTACGTAAAAGTCTAAAAGCTCATTTTGAATATCCAAAGGCTGCTTTAATTCTTCCTTTGATAGCTCTGGCTTTATTTCTTCTATTAATTTATCTTTAGTATATTTAGAATACCTTGTCCACAATTTAAAATAAATTTCATCTGAATCGGTTTTATTTGATATAGGGCATTCTAATTTATCAAATTTATCTTCTCTATACATTGATGCTGATTCAACAAGTAATACACTTTCTACTTTTTCTGGATACAATCTTGCAAAATGCTGAACACATAGTCCTCCATAGGAATGCCCTACTAATATAACCTTTTCATTTATATTCAGTTCAGTTAATAATGAATATAAATCCTTGGCAGCTATCAATGTATTACTACCTTCATGGTGTAGTTCGCTATTTCCAACACCAGGTCTGTGTATTATGATAACCTTTGCATATTTAGATATTTCATCTGCAATATCTAACCAAGCATACATGCTGCATCCCATTCCAAGCATAATAACTACAGTGTTTTCTCCACTCCCAGTAATTAAATATTCTATTTTTCTTCCTTTAATGGTTGATAGTTTAATCATGAATTGCACCAGCTTTCTTTGGGTATAAATTTGGTTTGTTATAGTAAGAGGTAATAAGTTTACTATATGTTATAGCAATTGAAAGATATAATTGAATTTTAAATTGTGAAATATCGGTTTCATGGAACTCTTCAAAACTAAGGTCAAAGGCAAAATTATATCCTTTTTGAGTCCTAATGTCTAACCAACACTTATACATTTCCTTATCATCATCATGGGTATATTTAACTAATGATATTTCATTATTTTCTATAAATATAACTTTATTCACTTATGCACCTCCACAATAAATTTTAATACCCCGTTTGAATTTAGATTATTAAAATTACAATACTTGATGACTTAGCACCCTTTTACATTGACTACACCTTTTAAATAAAATCTTTATATGCTTTAACATCTGGTTATTAGCCTAATGGTGAGCTTGAGTATTAAAAATTATAACTTTTCGTTTTCAAAGCACCCCTAAACTTAGCACCACTATAATTGGTTTTGCAGATGTGTTTTGTAACTTGTTATACAAAGTTAAGTTGAGTATTTTACTAGTGGAAATTATTATTACATAAATATCGATATTGGTATTAACTGAACTGCCGATCTGGTAATATTTCCATTTTTCAAACTATTACTTTAAGTTTCTATTTGATCTAATATCTTTTTATTTTCTCAAGCTTTATTTTTATTAACTTTAGGATTATTAGCTTTATCTTTATCAAATGCTGTGACCAATTCACCTAATATATACATTGAATCCATAAAATCAATTAAAGGATTCTTAGAAAACTCTCCCCTAACTTCAATAAAATCGCATGGAACTATCTTCTCTTAGTATTTTTAATACAACCTACCATAGCCTCTAATTCCTTATATGCTTTTATGATAACTCCAAGAAAATACTCAAGCCATGTTTGCAGATTATTTTTTCCATCATGCCATAGCATAGATGACTTATTCAATGTCTCACAATAAGTTTCTTTGCTATCCTCGATAATTTTTTCCAAACTAATAAATCTTCCAACTTCAAAGCCAGTTTGGTACAAAAACATTATCAGTATTTTTATAGTTTTCCCCCTTAGCTGATGAAAATTTGTATAAATCTCTATGTAATTGTAATAACACAGATGATTTTATAGGTATAGTATCAAAAGCACTATGAATAGTATTTAATACATATCTATAACAGCTATCTCACTTTCACTTCTATCGCTTGTTTCTATTTTATTATCCATTATTTCACCCAAGCTTTTACTCGAAGTATAAATACCTTCTATTCTATTAGAGAGGATGATTCTATACCTTGTATAATTGCCACATCTTTAAGTGTGTTTAATATTTGAGGTGATTGCTTTTTATACAAATCTTGCTTCCCTTTATATTCATTTATAGTAGTTAACATTCTCACTATGCTCATAGGTTTAGTATATGAGTCATGTCCACAACATTCTGTAATATTACTGCATTAGATACAAGATCATTATACTTAATTCTCTTTTCCTGTTCATCAGGATCATTTTCAGAAATAATTCCTTCACCACCGAACGAGAAATATTTAGAAAAACCATTATATGATTCTATCTTATTCGTTGTTGCTGTAATCTGCTTACGCATTTCAATGTCAGAAATATATTGCAGAAGAAAAATAGTTCTAATTACACTTCCTAGTTCTTTAAATGCTTGGTATAGCTTGTTTTTATGACTATAATTGTTTAACTTCCTTAGGAGCGTAGACGGTACTATTTTTCCAGACTTAATTGATAAAACCACTTGAAGCAAATCTTTCCAATGAGTTTCGATTAATTTCCAATCTACAACATCACTAAACAAAGAATCTATATGTTTATATTTATGGTTTTTATCAACGCGATAAAATTTTAAGTCTTTCCAATTTCTAATTCTTGGCATTAATTTAATTCCTAGTAAGTAAGTTAATGCAAAAACAGGTGTTGACTGTGCTTGAGTATCTCCGTGTATTGTATCTGGCTTAATATCTGATTTATTTTTCATAAGTCCATCTATAATATAAATCGCTTCCCATACACCACAGGGAATAAAATGGCTAAATAAAGCTATGTATGTGTCTGAAATATGATGATATGCAATTCCACCGTTTCCACCATAACGTATGTGATATTCTGATACTAAGTTTTCTTTATAAAGGTCAATCATTGTACCATCAACAGCAGCAATCTTATTGTTGCCCCATAATTTAGGCAAATAGCACTTATTATATAAGTTAATTATATCTTTAATAGCTTCATTCAATCTATTTGCAGTAATATGTCTTCGATTTACAAATGATAACATGTGTGGGGTTATTGAATTTTTCATATGCCTTGCTGTTTGTGTTGGGCCAAGATTACAGCCATATCCAAATGCCAAAGTGATATATCTTTCAACTGCATCATCTAATTTAGGATCTGATCCAGACAATGGTCCAAAATGTCGTGTCCAATTTAGCCAATGTTCTACGTTACAAAGGATTTCAAGCACATCACGTTCTGGCAAACATTTATAAATTGTATTTTCTAAATCAACAGCACTTTTGGGCATACCTTTTGCCGTAGCACGTTTAAGTACAACTTCACCTTCTTTATTAATAGTGATATTTCCATTATCGGGATAATTTTTATCTACTTCTATTGATTTTTCTTTTAGCATCAATTTTAAATTTTCTACAAATTCACTTGGATTTTCTTTAAGACCCATTTCAGCGCAGAAATCAGAAATTAAAGGCTCGCATTCCTCCCAAGGTAAAAGCTGCTCTCTATAGTCTGCAAATTCTTCAGAATTATCAATGCACAGGTCACCAGTTCTTAAGCCAGATGCTAAATAATAAAAAATACATACCTCTAGATGTCGTCGTGATAAAAAAATATTGCAGTTTTCCTTTATAATAACAGTGTTTTGCCATTGAGTACTTGCGAAATCTAAATCTAGAGTAAATGGTAATAGGTCAGTGCGTTTATCTTCATTTGCAAGTAAGAAATTCAGTGCTTTAATTAAAGATTCATCTTGTGTAGCACTACGAATTCCAAGCAATTTTATTAATATAAACAAAGATTTTCTGTAGTTTTTATAAAATTTCCATAGTAAAGGTAAATAATTATTTCCGTTATAAGAAGAAATAGTATCGCAATCTGTAAGAAGCACTTCTATACCACCATTGTCATTTACTAGCTCTCTGATTTGTTGTCCTAGTACTGCATCATTGCTCTTATTATCATTTGTTTTCTCAAGTACACTTGTTAAAATTGAAATTAGATTTTCTGTTTTTGCACGGTTCTTTTCTTGAATCTTTTTTAGTTCCTCTTTGCCCTTATTCTGAATGTTACGGAGACATTTTAAAAACATTACTACCAAATTATCTCGCGCCTTAATTTTTGACATATATATTAAACTCAGAATTGAAGTGTATTTTTTCGCAGTAGAAAATTTATTTATTTCAGAAGCATCAAGAACTTTAGCCTCAGCAGCAAAGTGTTTAATTTTAGCAATTGGAATGTCATTAATTAAACTTTCAACATCCCCCATAGATAAAAGAAATTGATATGTATTTTCTAGCGCTTTAAGATGTTTAATCGTTGCACTTTTCGGAGTTTCTTTTAAATAATTAAACCTTGAATATGTATCTGAATCCTCAATGCCTAATAAGCTATCTAACTGGCATTTTTTATCTATAGTCAATCTCTTTAATACAGTTTCATAAATAGTTGAATTAACTAATGTACGAATATGACGTACTGAGCGATTAAGTGTGCTAAATGCAGGAAGTTCAAATCTCTCTTTGACTAAGGCTTCAATTGCTACATTTATAAGGTCAGCAGGATTATTCATAACTTGGGCTGCTTTATATGTAGCTTCCGTAAGTACATGTCTTGCACTTGCTCCAAACTCTGTAACATTTAAATATTGTCTAATAGAGCTTTTATATCTGTAAAGTGTTCTATTAGGTATAGTAAGCTCTATGTCTGATGTAATATTCAATTGTAAACAAATATGTTTTACGATTTCAGTTGGAATTTCATAAATTCTAGGGAAATAGCCTAATCTTTGAAATGATTTTAACAAAAGAATAAAATTTAAAACTTGAGTTTCTCCTTTTGCAGATTTATGAGCTATCTCAATTTCTTCATGATTAGGTGTATAAATTGATACAAGCTCTTTTGCACCAATATTTTTCTTAAATCTTGGATAAGCTGTACGTTCAATAGTTGCCAAGTTATATTCCTCCTATGTATTTCTATATGCCATGTTACAAATTAATAGTTACTTTGTGAAATTGTATTTTGTTTAATTTGCCACGCTAAATTTGTTTCATATTCTTTAACTCTCCTATAAAATGTATTTCTCTTTACTTCTAGCAATTCCATAGCTTTAGTAGCAGTTATTTCTCTATTCTTCCATTTAACATATATACTTTCAAATTTATAATTAAGCTCTATTTTCTTTCTACCTTTGTACTTACCTTTAGATTTTGCTATTGCTATCCCTTCAGCTTGCCTTTGTTTTATCTTTTTACGTTCTTGTTCTGCAACATAAGAAAGAAGACTTAGAAATTGATCTTCCATTAGTTTACCTATATCACCCATAGACTTAAATTTTCTACTATCAAATAAAGTTTCATTATCTAAACATATTATATCAGCATTAACTGTTCTAGTAATATACTTCCATTCAGTTATAATATCGTCATAATTTCTTCCAAGCCTATCAAGAGAATCAATATAAATTAAATCACCGTCTTCACAAAATCTTCTCATTAATTGATATTCTAGTCTGTTAAAATCCTTTCCACTTTGTTTATCAACGAAAATATATTTATCTTCTATATTTAGATTTTTCATTTTAAGTATTTGACGTGTTTCATTTTGATTAGTTGAGCTTACCCTGCAATATCCCATAATTTTAGACATATTTTAACACCTTCTTACATAATTTCTGTATATATTATATAATAACTGTTGCATCAAGCCTATATAATTTTGAAATATTTCAAAATTAATATTTATAACCCTAGTGAAATTTTTATAAATAGTGTCAATAGGGTATACCTCATTGTGATAATTTTAATGCTAAAGTTTTGTATAGTGGTAGAACACATAGGTTTGAAAAAATTTAATTTAATGGTACAATATTCTTAAATAATTAGTTCACAATCGTAAGAAAATGCGAATTAAATGGAGGATGTTATATGGCACAATTTTATTTAGTTAGACATGGACAACCAGATTATAGCCCATGTAATGAAAGAGGATATATAGGACATGGCAAAGATTTGGCGCCTTTATCAAAAAAAGGTATAGCACAAGCATTGGCAACAGCATTAGACCCGAGATTAAAAAGTGCAGATATTATTGTATCTTCCCCATATACAAGGGCTTTACAGACTGCTGCAATTATTTCTCAAAAGACAAATATTGATATAACAGTAGAGATGGACTTACATGAATGGATGCCTGATTTAACCTTTCAATTACGTGTATTTGAAGAATGTTTAGACTTAACAAAAGATTTTAATAATCATAAAGGTATCTATCCTAACGGAGAGACAAGACGATGGGAAGACTTAAATTCATTAAGAAGTAGAGTTAAAAAGGTTGCTGATAAGTACGCTAATTATAATAAAGTGATAATGGTATGCCATGAAATGCTTATAAGAACATTGACATATGCAGAAAGAATTGCACCTGGTGAAATAATTGAGTGTCATTATGAAATAGGAAAAAGTGATGAACTTTATTCTTTCGCATAATAAACAAGAATTAATTCACAACTTTCTTATGTTATTCACCAACTACTAAAAATAATAAAATAAACAAGAAAAGCCACGTGTTGGAATTTACATCCAGCATGTGGCTCATTTTTGCATGTATGTCGGCTGTACCCCAATAAAGTATTTATCATACCACATAAGCGAAATAATACAAGTCTATAAATAATTTGTACTGCAAATTATTATTTATTGTATATTATAACATTTTTGGTTATAATTGCATATTAAAATCTTTTACTTTCTTACTTATGATACGGTATTTTTACGTATAAAAATAGTCTTAATCAAGTAAAATCAATGGCTAAGGCTAAAAATCTCACTTATTTATGGTACGGTTCTCCGTAACTACTGCAAGTGAGATTTTCCCATTTTATTCTTGTGTATATATTCTACATAATTATGGTATAATTCTAAGGTGATGTTTTGAAATCCGTAGTAGGATGGCTGCGGAGGTTTTGAACATTTTATCCTCCTGGGATATTGGTGAACTATTTCACTATAGCTAGGGGGTGGTATTGAATTTGTTTGATACATTTATAAAGTGTATATCAATCATATATCAAATTTTCATAAAAAATAAACATAAATAATTTTTCTAAAAACTTATTTATCGCTAATATAAATTAAGAATTTATTTGATTAATTTTTTTGTGAAACAAATAATTCTATTAGCTTCAGCAAAACCTATAGCCAAGTGAAATTCTAGGCTTTCTCTATTAGTCAATTCACAATCACTAGCAAATTCTGTACATCCTATTTCCATTGCCCACTTTTCACACGATTGGCATAACATACTGGCTATACTCTTGTTACGAAACTCCTCAATTACATAAATACCTTCTAAATATCCCACCGGAGTACTGTCTGTCCCCTCAACATAGTCTTTTCTTAATCCACATTGAGCAACACCTACTGAAATATTATCACTATAGGCTATAAATATTTCTGATTCGTTAGATGTAATCTTTTCAAACAACTCTGCTTGTAAATCATTTATATCCGAGTCACTCCACATATTATGAAATAATTCTGCTACTCTTTTACTATCTTCTGGTTTTGCTTTACAAATATTAATCATTATTTAATTCACCCATCCTTTTTTTTATATTGTATCTCATTAGTCTTTATATAGCTTAAGTTTTCATAAAACCTTTGAGCATTAAAATTGTTAATAGCTCAATCTTCTTAATATTATTTTCATATGCACTAGTTCTCCTGGAAAAGGCAAAATACAACCATAAGTTCCGATACCCTCATCATTCCTAGCGCCGATATCTGCATACTATCCTAAAATTAGTACTTATCTATCAAGTTCGGTTCTTAGTTTAATTGGTATAAATGTTTCCATCTGTGCCCATCCCTGTGCCTTGATAATATCCTTAGGCGTAATAATATGCCCCATACTATAATGGTTAGTATGTTCATCAAGTTCAAATAAGTTCGATTTATTAATGTAGTCTATAGCCTCATTATACAATTTATTACCCATTTCTTCATCGCCGTCTCTATATGTGTAAGTAAGATAATATCCGCCATCAAAGTCAACTACATCGTTACTACCGCTATCCATGTCCTCACTTAACGCCCACCACCAAACCATACCTTGTTCCATAGGATCAAAAAATAAAAAATCTCGCGGCATAAAGTCATCTCGTGGCAATGGCTTAATAGCGGAAAAATATGCATCAAACTTTCCTAATATTCCTTCTGCAGAAAAATCAAAATTTTTATCAACACCTGATGAAGCAGCTTTAAACGGTGGTAATGAAACAATTCTAAACTCCATACTCTCATCTCCTTTTACATATTCCAATAATTTCATTTTATATAATTATAGCATATATTCTATGGAAAATATCCACTGGATAAACCATAAAAAATTTCAATATCTTTTGGTTTACAATTTATTGTACCTAATTCACACTTAACCTATTACTCTATCACTCTCACTTTCACTAATGTTTTATCAGCATATGCAGCTACCAGTTTAAAGTTTTCCTGTTCATATTTTTGTGGTAAAGTTGTATGAAAACAATATTTTATAGAGTTTTCTACCTATATTTAAATCATCAAATAATCCATATATTAAAAATTAAGTTAATTATGATATAATTAACTGTAATGCATTGGGGGTGTTTTTATGAAAGTCTGTGATACATTCAGCTCTAAATCAGCTTGCTCCGTGCAAAGACTACAACAAAGTAAGCTATGCTTTGTTTGGAGCCTAAGCTTTTAATTTAGCTGAAATGCAAATATGTTTTAGGCTCTGTAACACATAGCTTTTTGAGTATTCTTTGCTTTAACACTATGATAAAAAAGCAGAGGAGTAAGGAAATGAAGTATGCAAAAGCGCAAGATGTGTTACCTGAGGAAATTGTTAAAATAATACAAGAATATGTAGACGGAAAATATCTTTATGTACCCAGGAAAAATGAAAATCATAAAGCCTGGGGAGAAAAAAGTGGTATAAAGAATAGTCTTAAGGCTAGAAATAGTGAAATTTATAAAAAATACATTAATGGTGCTACTATTAATGCATTAACTAAAGAATATTACCTGTCAGAAAAGAGTATAAGAAGAATAATAGCTCAAGGGAAAGATTTATACTCATAATTATTACAGAATTATTTATTGGATTGAATACTTATTTTAAAACATGTTATGATTTCATTGTGGCATTCCAATGAAAGTTATTATTTTTAATTTAAGGCAATATTCAAAAGATAAGAAATAAAATGATTGTGAATATAGCATGTTTTAAATCAAGATGATTACTATTACTTTCAGTTGGAGAGTACTAATAATCATCTTTTTTTAATGGGCATGTAATAAAATGTAACTGTAAGTAAGATATTATGATTAAACCACAAAAGGGTACAATGAATGCGGTGGAATTATGAAATTTCTCCTCCGTGACTTGCATAAGAGCTCGGAACAATAAATTTAAACAGTTCTTTCGCTTCTTATGCAAGTCATTCTAGAGAAATTTCATAATTCAAGTAATGTAATGTTTTTTGTGGGTTAATCAGGTTATTTAAATGGATATAAAATTACATATGTTAGAAAAGAGGTGATAGCCTTTATGGAGGCTTTTATAAAAAAATATGAATATAACTATATAAAGAAATGTTTACAGGATTTAAATAGTGCTTTCAGAAATTGTGTAGATACTAATGTTATTGAAGTAAGTAAAGCATACATACATGATAAAATACTAAGCCTTTTTACAAATTTATCTGATGAAGAAAGAGAGCTGCTTGATATTAGTAAGATAAATGATCCCACACAGATTGACAAGTATTTAGACGAGTTAAACGAATATGTATATGGAATGCCAAGTATTACAAAACCTAAAATTATTAAATTGTTTAGAAAGGAAAAAAATTTAAAATTGCCAAAGCCAAGTCTACAGGATTCAAAAAATGTGTATTTAGGCTGGATTGATGAAACCACTAGAAAATTATTTTTAATTTACAATATGGATGGTAAATTTGTAGGTATGGTATGTAAAATTCCAAGTCATAATTCTAACAATACTAATATGTGTTCCCTTTGTAATCATGTAGGTTCTGAAAATGAGGTGGCTTTTGTCTCAGCTATCTGCAAAACAAAAGGTAACTACAAGTCACTAGGATTTAATATATGTTTAGATAGTCAGAAGTGCAATGAGCGAATTGTATCTATAGAAAAGCTTGAGAAAATCTTAAAAGATGTTAACAATATAAAATAACAGGGGCATACATTTTATGATACGGTACATTTACTTATGAAAAATAGACTTAACCAAGTAATATCAGTGATTAAGTCTATTTTTATAATTTATTTATGATATCATTTAACGTATCATATTCTAAATTTTAACAAATTATCTTCTAAAAATTAGTAGTTATACTCGTGATTTCCTATACGTATTTTTTGAGTTAATGTTTCATTTTTCCACGGCTTTCTTATTTCAATAAGATTTAAAACATCATAACCCATTTTAGATAAAAATTTTATTATTTTATGATTATTGGGATGTACCCAGTTAAAAACTGTATCGCTACCCAAGTTATTTGCAACCTTTTCTGCCTCTTTATATAGTTTTGAGGCTATACCATTTCTCCTTGCACTCTGAGAGACAAATAGCGATTCAGTCCATACTACATTGTTATCAATTCTACAGACTAAATAACCTAACAATTCTTCTGTACTGTCTTCAGCAATAAATATTGGAAAGTTTGCTTCCATGTATTCTTGAAATTCTTCCTTGGCTTGTTCGATATTCACAGTTCCTTTAATTCCTTTAAGTTCTTTTAATTCTACTCTAAATTGTGCTATTAGCTTTGATATTTTTTCTTCATCTGAAAATTCTGTCCGTCGTATAATCATAGTTTTACCTCCTGGTAATTTGTAATTAATACTTTTTTATCCCAATCTAAGAATAACTTAAATAAAATTATTGATTCTAAACTAGCTTTCTTTATAAATTCTATGATATTCCCGCTCTAAAATGCTAAAATAAAATTGGTCTACCCATTTACCTCTACATTTATATTCTTCTCTAAACACACCTTGTTTTGACATTCCTGCTTTTTGCATTACAGATGCTGATTTGAGATTATCACAATGGCACATAACTATTAATAACTTAGTTAACAATTCGTGATATAAAAAAATACTAACCTTTACTAAATAACAATTTGGCAAGCTAAAGTGTACATTTGTAACACCTATATTTAGCTTGAACTTCAAAACCTGCAGCTAATGCTGAATTTAATTCATCGGTGGAATTTTCATCAATAAAATATACAATTTCTTTTATTGCACCAAATTCATTATATAATTGTGTAAGCATTTTATTAATTAATATACTTTCAATGCCCTTATTTTTATATTTCTCATCTATAAACAATCCAAATACTTCTGCATCTTCTTTAACTATTTTAGCAAAAATGCTCCCGTGTATCTCTTCATCATGCCTAAAAGCAAATATTCGAAAGCGATCTATATCCCTTTTAAGATTTTGGGCATTATAATACATTTCTAAAGGAATAGCATGTTTATCATGGAATCTAACATATTCCTCAAAATTGGTTTTATTAATTTCCTCTACAAAATTATTCCTTTGATTCGTATGGAATTCCAAATTACATATTCTTGTAACAATGCTTGATTCAATACACTCAATATTTTTTTCATTAAAATATTTATTTGCATTTTTATTGGTAAAAGGTATTCCAGTTATAAAAAATTGATATCCAGATAATTGATTACTTATATAATTAATAAATTCTTCTGCAATTTGCTCATAATCACCTCTAATTAAAAATACCTTTGTTTGAGCATACTTTTCATCAGTTATCCAAAAATAAAGACAAATTCCACACAATACACCTTGATGATAGCAAGCTAGTACATTTTTGCTGTCATCACTTACAAATTTTTCAATATATTCTTTAAGCTCGATAATTGATTCCTTTCTTGGATAGCTCGCATTTAGGTTATCCTGACTCAATTCCCATGCGAAATCAATTACATCCTCAATATTACAAATTGTTTTTATCATTTTTAACACCTCACGCCTCATATCTAGTGTAGATCTCTATATATCAATTGATTTTATTTATTTTATCCATTCATAGGCAATTCTAGTTAAATCATATCCTATATACTAACTATTTTAAGCAAAAGCTTTTACTAGCTACTAAAACACCTACGAGGGGATGTAATTGATGTACTTCAATATTAAAATTTAATTCTGAAAAACATTTAACTAACTCTTCAACCGTTGATGGTTGGTCACTACCCGGTCCATAGCCAATTTCATCGTATTCATCTTCATACTTATCTGGATTTTCAAAAAACATTAAATCACCTATGACAATAGTTTGTAAGCTTTGTCCACCTATGTAAACCATATTTTCAATTGCCTTCTTCTTTTCCTGTGAATTCAAGTGATGTAATGCATAATTTGAAATAATTTTAGTAATTCGCTTTTCTTTCAAATCAACATTTTCATCAGGCTCATCAAAAGTTCCAATAAAAAATTCAACATTTTCTCTATTTTCGTCACTAGCATTTTTAGTTGATTGTCTAATCATTCCTTCACTTATATCAATTCCTATACCACATTTTATAGTGTTGGAAAGTTCAATAATTTGTTTGCCTGTTCCACATCCCATATCTAAAATAACATCATTTACATTTGGATTGGCTAATTCACTTACCAGTTGACCTGCTCTATATCTCCAAATATAGTTATCAGTTACATACTCTTTACTTGCATTATCAAATCTTTTTTTTACATTGTTATTCATTTCATTTCCTCCCACTTTTTATAAATTACTATTTATTATTCTAACAGAATATTTATCTTTCAAATTTTTTCGCATATTATATATAATGTAAAATTATGCTTATAACATTACCTCAAACTCCCATTTCTAATTAGAAAGATAATTTTGTCAATATTCAAATATCTTGTATTAAAGTTTTAAGTAAAAATTTTCTTTTGTGATTGTTTAAATTATGATAGAGTTCTTTTATTTCACTAATAATGTCCTATAATAGGCTTATCTTTTATCCTATGTTTACGACTAGGTTCATATTCCTGCCAATATACTCTTTTTTCATCCAATCGCGTTCTCGCTTCTTTTTCCTCAGCAGGATATCCAAGGTATACAATACCAAGAGGGGTAACATGCTCTGGTATATTGAGTATCTTTTTTACTGGCTTTATATTACTTTCAATAGGATATACACCTATCCAAACTGAACCAAGTCCCATACTTGTTGCCGCAATTAAAATATTTTCTATTGCGGCACTGCAATCTTGAACCCACATATCTTTACCAGGACCTTTAAATGCTAATTTCATATTACCACATACGACAATAGCAGCAGGTGCATTGTACCTTGCAAAATTTAATTTGTCTTTTAGTTCTAAAAGTTTCTCTGTATCATCAACAACTATGAATTCCCACGGCTGACAATTTGCTGCTGTTGGTGCTGCTGTAGCAGCTTTTAATAAAGTCATAATCGTATCTTTTTCAACTTTTTTATCTAAATAGCTTCGTATACTCCTTCTTTTATAAATTGTTTCAATTGTATCCAAATTAAAACTCCTTTCAAACCTTAAATACTTGGATTTATAAAATCAAATTATTTAAATTTGGGCATAAAAATACCCAGGTGAAATGATGATTTCTCCCGGGTATTTATTACAAAAATTTACATTATTCATCTTCTAATAAACCATGCCGGGAGTTATGCTTAATTTTATTACCATATTGAATTTCATCATAATACATCACTCCCTTCGAAAGATTCATACCATAATTATACATTTGTATATCTGTCAAGTCAAGTTTATATAAATACTTCTTATTCTGCGATTTTTTTCATTTCATTGCAGCCTAATAATATTCTAAAGTAATTTAATTTTCAATCTCTCTCTTAAAATAATACCAAATTCACCAGGTAGATACTAATTCCCAACCTTGTTGTCCATATTTATTAAGTATTTCTGTTGTTGTTTGTCCACCACCTATGATGTATACACATTTATACTCATATTTTTTCATATATAGGCACCTCTATTCAATCAATGTCTAAGTAAATATAACCTCTCTCCTAATTCTATTAAGTTATTTTCATTAACAGCTTGGACATCATCATACCATTTATTATTAACTGTATCTGGTGAAATTGCTCCTGCAATGGCTGAACTCATTGAGGCAACAGAATCACTATCTCCACCTAAATTAGCTGCTAGTAATGTTGACTTTTCTGCTGATTTAGTAATGAGAGCAATAACTATAGAAAGTGGGACTATATTAATTGTAGTTTTAGGAAAGTAATTTTCATTTAGATAGTTAATATCTATTTCACTTCGTGACGATAAGTCTTGGTACATATGCATTAATGCTTCATAGTATTTAAGATCTTCATTTGATTTTCTGTACTTTTGAGATTCTATGCTAGCCTTAAGTGCAATTTCAAAAATGTTCTCTATTGATTTACCATCAATAGCTGCTGAAACTGCTCCAGCAATAGATGCAGCTGCACATATGGCCAATTGGGACCCATGAGTAGGAATGCAGCATTCAAAAACATCAGAAACAATTTCATGTAATTTATCACTTGAATGAATAATGCCTATAGGAGCTACTCTCATTGCAGCACCACACCCATCACCATCATACACAACTCTATTTACATCTCGAAGCTGTTGAAATTTTCCAAGCTGAAGAGTAGGCCTATTAGATTTTTTACATAACATTAGTTTCTCACCAATTTTACTATGAGATACTGTCCCTTCTTCTATTATTGATTCAGCAACAGCAATAGTTTGTTCAGTATCATCTGTAGTTTCTCCGAACTTCCATTCATAATGCCTGTCTATGTATCTTGGCATTATAGTGCCGAGTTTACCTTCAAACCCGTTTATACAATTAGGATACCATTCTTTGATTTTTTCAAAGGATAAAGTTTCTGTTTGTTTTCCTATGGCATCTCCAACCGCCAGGCCTTTTAAGCAACTTAATATCCTAGATTTAGTCGGTTCAGACATAATACCCCTCCTAAAAAGTTATTTTTAATTCTATATAAAATTAAAATATGGAATTTAAATCTAACCATTTTTTTAAGTTTAAAATATCATCATCAACGTTTCTAATAACAAGCGAGTCTCCCCAAGTATTTTGTAAAAAAGAAATGTAAAGAGTACCAATATTAAAAATCCTTCGGAATGGAATAAAGATTTCAATTGACTTAATTTCATTTTCGTTCATAGTTCTAACCTTGTTATATCTATTTAGAAATTGATTTTTACGCTGTTCTCTTCTTTTGAACTTTGCTAAATCACATCCCATACCAAAGGGAAAAGCATACAATGATATATCATAAGCCCTCCATCCATTCCCACAGAAATCAAAATCAAATAGTACAGGATTGTTATCAGCATCAATCCGTATATTTCCACCATAAATGTCACCGTGACATATTCCATATTGTGGTTTTTTAGTAGCTATATTTGTCAACTTTTTCTTTGCTTCTTTTGCAACTTCCTCTAAAAAGTCTATGTCGAAATTATGGATATTATAAAATTCTCTTATATTACTCATAGACTCATCTATAAATGAATGCAAGTCTAAATTTGGGCGATTAATAACAAAATTACATTTGTCCCAAGCGTTATGAATGGAAGCAACATAACTTCCTAGATTTCCGTTTAATTCAGCCGTTTCATCTATTTGGTCAAATTCACGCATTCCAACAGACGTGTACAATACGCCATACCTTATTCCATTTATAGTCTTAAATTGTCCAATGAATGTTCCATCCTGTTTAATGACAGGGTATGATACTTTAATATCCAAATTATTCAAGTGATTAAGTAAATCAATCTCAGATTGAATTTCTTCTATGCGTCTTATTCCTTGACGATATACCTTGAAAAAATATGTTTTATTGTCTGAATTAATCTTATATATGTCATGCAAACCCCTATAAAATAGTCGACATCTCAGTGATGCCTGAGGAAAATATTCTTGTGCAATATAATTACGAAGAGCGTTTGATGACAGGACAGATACTTCCAATGGAAAAAAGTCATCTAACATATAGCAACATCCCACCTATCGTAAAAATCTTGTAACTATGCAGCTATCCTAAATAATTACTATTTTTAACAAACCTCTCTGTACAATTATATCATAATATATTCAATTAATGTATTAATTTTATTAAATATTACAAATATTTATAGTTTAAAATTTTTTACTATTCCGTAATATGAACACATGTATTTTATAAATGTAATATCATATCAATTTCACCATCTAGAGCTTCTCCCATTTGTTCAAAACCAATTAATTTCTTAATTTTTCAACATATACTAAATGCTCTTTAAGAACTAAGAAAATACTAAAACTTGTTCTGGCAAATTTTAGATATTATTTTATTATAAATTTTCTTCATATGGGATTCATTTGAGTGTATATCTATCTCATTGATCGGAATCCATTTTACAGCACTATTTTCATCTGGTTTAATAATAACTTGATCATTCTCATCAGCCTGAACTAAATATACTATTGATATATGTAAGTGTGATGAAACATACTTTCCTTTTCTAAAATGTCCAAACAAAGGTAAAATATCTAATGAAACAATCTTATTAGTGATAGGAATAATATCTTTTACTCCTGTTTCTTCTTTAATTTCTGATATAGCAACATCTAATAAATTTTTCTCACCGTCTGCATGTCCTCCTGGCAAAGACCATGCATTGAATATATTATGATGTACCATTAATACTTTGTCTTTATCCTTATTTATTACAAACCCAGAGCTTGTTATATGAATAATTTCATTATCTCTTTTTAAAATATCATCAAACATATTTATGTATTTCAATATTATTTTCTTGTCTTTTTTCTCTTGCTCATTAAAAGGGACAAATTCTTTTATTGGATCAACCCAACTCATATTCTCATCTACTTTCTAAATATAATTTGTTATATAATAAAATTTAAAACTTAAAGTTTTTTTGCTAAATATAAATCAATCGTATCATAAATGATAATCTTGCCTCCAAACTTATCTATTGCCTGTACAATTTCATTTTCTAATCCATTTTTAACATCGCTCTGCAAGGCTCTATGGTCTGAATATGTATTCAACAAAGAAATATAATCATGTGAATTGAATTCTCGCCTATTGTGATAAAGCTTAGTTTTAACATCTGTGAAATGGTATGCTGATAAAATATCTGCATACTGTTTGCACGTACTTCCATCAAATTCAGTGGGTGATTTACCTGATGGTCTATATTTAGCATATGCCTTCCTAATTTCTCTATGAACCACATCATCTTCACGATTAACAAATGGATGATTCCAGAATAAAGCTATGGTTCCACCAGGTTTTAATAAACTATGAACTTTAGCTAAAGCCAAATCCTGTGGTATCCAATGAAAGGCAGTTGCAGAATATATAATGTCATATTGATTGCTTTCAGTAATAAAGCTTTCAAATTCAAGGTTCTTCACTTCAAAATTACTGAATTTTGAAAACTTATGTTTTACATATTCAGCCAAGTTTTTGCCAAGCTCAACAGCGGTGACTTTACAGTCTGTTTTCAAAATTGGCAGGGTTGCCTGACCTGTTCCTATTCCTATTTCAAGTGCTTTTTTCAAACTATTTAATTCAGAATAATTGATAATATCATTAAACATTTCTGCTACGTAAGTTGGACGAAATCTGTCATAGTTTAATTCATCCTCATTAAATTTTAATCGTAAATCTGTTTTCTCATCACTGTTATTATATAAATAGTTATTAGGCATGCTTATCCCCCCCATAAAATTATAACTTAATTTTAAAATTCATTATTCTTAAGTACTGGTTATAGATATAGTATCATTATTCATTTAATTTTGTTAACTATAGTTAAACATGTAATGGGATATTTTCAAGAAAATATCTTTCTACTTCTGCAACTTCTACTCCATATTCAATCATATCATTCCAACTACTGTCTTTTTCTTGAGAGATTTCAAACCATTTATCTTGTAAGACAACATAAAGTTTTTCTTCGTTAAATGCATGGATATACCAAGTAGGCTTAATATGTTTCTCTAGAATCGTAAGTAGTTTTATAATTTCCCTATCAGGTATATGATACTCATTAGTATGCCATATGGGTACATCATCTTCGGGAACCTTTTCAATTCTTTGTGAATAAAAGAATTTTTTAATCATACCTAATACATTTTTATTATCTAAACTTTCTTCAATTATGCCTAAACGATACATTTTAGACTAGCCTCCAATCTTTTATTTTTAATTGATTTTATAGTTCGAATAAAGTTTTTAAATTTCTTGGAATTGCATCATACCATTTATTTATTCCAAGCCTGTAAATTTTTCTTTTAAATTCATTAGAAAAGGTATCAGTGGCCTTTCCAGCTAACAACATATTAGTTTCTTCTTCTGTAAATGATATATTTTCAATAACAGTATCCATTTGCTTATAATTCATAGGACAGATACGCTGACATATTAAACAATCATATAATGTATGGTGTGCTGTTTTAGAAAGCCAATCTGGAAATTCACCAGGAACCTCATTAATACATGATAGACATTTTTGATTATCTATTAAAAATCTATTTTTAAGAATAGCGCCTGTGGGACAATGCTTAATACATAAATTACAATTACTACAGTTGGCTGCATTTTCTACTTTACCCCAAGTGTCTTCTTCGCACATCATATCTGAAAAATATGTTGCATATGTAAAATTACTTCCTAAACCATTAATATACGTAATATTGTTTCGCCCATACTTCGCTAGTCCACTATGTGCACCTAATCTTTTCATTGGTAAATTCTTTGCTAACTTAATAGAATAACCATTTTCTTCTACAAATTTTCTTAAATATTCTTCTGTTTTATTAAAATCACAATTCACCAAACTAAGAAAGGTTTTCTTTTTTCCTTCTTTAATAAAGTCGACTTTGGCATAAAATGGATGGTGAATTGCAATAAGTATAATCGAATTAACTTTGAAATCTTCTCTAGGTATCTGAAACTGATATAGTTCATTTATAATCCATTTTTGAAAATCATTAAGTTCTTCTTGATCCTTGAAGTTCTCAATGATCCGCCGTAGTTCTTTTAGATGTTCTATTGATATGACCTTTAGCCTATCCCCATGTTCAATAGCAATCTTTTCAAATTTATTTTGCATATTAGCTACCTTCTTTCATAATTCCACTCATTATTCATAAAATCTTTCATTAGTATTAATTCTTCCATAAAGTATATAATTTTACATATAATTTATCTACTAAATTTTAGCTGGTACTATAATACAAAGTTTCTTTTTTATTCATTTTGTAGTATAATATAAATTATATCATATATTGTAAAATAGTGTATTGTTGCAATTAAATATAGCAAATAAAATTAATGGAGTGAAATATAATGAAAATAGGAAGAATAGTAAGAATTTTAGAAGATAAAGAAAGAAAAGAAAAATTAATAGAATGTAATGACAATAGAAAAGTAATTATAAGTTTTTATTATCCTATTGATGAAACATGGAAAGAAAATAGACAGGCACTTTATGCGGACTTATATAGTCCAAGAGAAGATGATTTTATTAATACATTTAGAAATTTTGTACTTTTGGAGAATGATGTAGAAAAGAAAAAGTTCCTTGAAAGAATAGAAACTAACATATATAATGATGCTCCTATAAGTAAAGATGAGGTTAAGTATCCAGTAATTATACATTCAACAGGACTTGGAGCTCCAAGAGATTATATGACTTTTAATGTTGAAAAATTAGTAAGTGGGGGGTATGTGGTGTTTACAATAGGACATACTAATGATAGCATGCTCACTATTTTGCCAAATGGGGAAATGCTTAAACCGCCAAAGAAAGAATTAAATCAAAATGACAAGAAAAACCTTATAGATATTAGGAAAAATGACATTTTATTTGTATTAAATAAACTTGAACAATTAAATAATGAAGATGATGTTATTAAAGATAAACTCGATTTAAAGCGAATTGGAGTGATAGGACATTCACTAGGAGGAGCATCTGTTTTTAAAGCTTCACAATGTGATTCTAGAATTAAAGCCACAGTGCTTTTTGATGCCTCTTTACAATTTTTCAACATAGAAGAAGAACAAAAATTAAATACACCCCTTTTGAATTTTAGAAGAGGTACTTTTGATTATGAAACATCCATTAAGGAATTTATTGATTATTTTAAAAATAAATTAGATGGTGAAAAATTTAAAAAGGAAATTATTCTCTATGATAATATATTAAGAGATTCTCATAAGGAGCAAAAGAAACTTTTTAATTATTTGTGTGGGTATAAATCTTTTATAAAACTTAATGGTTCAAAACATATGATTTTTTCAGATTATTCAACAATAATAGGTCAAAAAAAGGAAAGTGAAACTTTATCTGTAGAAAAAGCACATGAAGTAATAAATGATGTAACAATAAGATTTTTTGATGAGTTTTTACGTGGAAAACAAGAAAAATATAGTGGTTTTATTAAAAATAATGATTATATAACACTAATTTAGGCTTAGTATATTTAATGATTATTAAATTAAAGAAAAATGAAAGTAGGTTTAGAGGCCTCAATCCACTAATAGAGGAGGTACTTCTTTTTTCAACGGCTTCCGTTTTGCACTTCAAAACAGAAGCCGTTGTTCTTTTTTATAAATTTTTTTCTACAAACTTTACTAGCATATCCTCTTTTAAGTTTTCTACTGTGACCTTATATACTAAATTTTCTAAAATTTTAAATGAAAAATACAGAGCTGTAGCGGGTCCTCTGCTTGTTATAATGTTACCATCTTGGACTACAATTTCTTCAACACATATACTTTTTCCTAATTCCTTTTCAAAACCAGGATAAGAAGTTACTTTTTTCCCATCTAAAATCCCGGCCTTACCAAAAACCATAGGTCCTGCACATATAGCAGCTACTATTTTATCTTCTTTGTTGAATTTTTTTATAAATTCTATAACTCTATCATCATCTCTTAAGTTTGTGGCACCAGGCATACCACCTGGAATTATTAAAGCATCATATTTATCTACATCTGTCTTTTCTAATAGATTATCGACTTTTACATGAATGTTGTGGGTTCCTACCACTTCTTCATCATCATTTATAGAACAGGTTATGCAATGGATTTCTCCTCTTCTCAAAACATCCACTACAGTTAAAGCTTCAACTTCTTCAAAACCCTTAGCTAATAGTACTATAGCTTTTTTCATATTGAACACCTCTTTTAAATTAGTAGTTATATTCATGATTTCCAGCACATATTTTTTGAGTTAATATTTCATTTTACCAAGGCTTTCTTATTTCAATAAGATTTAAAACATCATATCCTATTTTAGAGTATTATTATAAAAAATTTATTGAAAGAAAGATAAGCGAGTATAATAAACTTTTTTATTACGGTAAGTACATAGAAGTCACCGTTGTTTATCTCGGTGGTACTTCACTTTATATTTTCCTTAATACATTTAAATAAAAAATAGTTAATTAATAAAGAAATTGGAGCAACTATTACGAGCATGCCTATTATACCTAATAATGTAAATCTAATATTACTAGGTATGACTTCATTAAAAATATAAGACCATATTTTCATTAAAATATAGAAATACACACTACAATTTAAAAGGAAAATAAATTTGATTTTATTATTTTTCATTTAATTACCATCCCTAACTGTGCTAGTATAGCTAAATTAAAGTACTGTAAATTAGCTAATACTGCAATTGTAATATATTATTTTTAAGAAGTATAATAGTATATACATATGTCACAACACCCAAAATAATCATTTTTACTGAATTTAGAATTGAGAAATACAGTTGAAGTAATTACTTTAGTACCTTTTTTATATACCTATAAACATCTCCACCTGTTTTACTTGTATAATAAAAATATTCAAAACCTGCTTTTAAAAGTTCCTCATTAGGCTTAGTTCTTTTTCTGTCATCCTCACCCATGCAGTCAATTATATATCCATTAGGTTTGGTAACTCTCTCAAGTTCTGAGAGTTCTTTGCTATAATTATCCCCCACAACATGTCCCGACATAACAATATCAAATAAATTATCTGGATATGGAATATTTTCTACAAATCCGTCAATAACAACTATATTAGAAATGTTTTGCTTTTTAATTTTGTCACGCATATATTCACGCATGCGATCAACTGGTTCGCTGGCGTAAACCATTTTTGCTTTAGTAGCTGCTGTAAAGGCAAGTCTTCCGGTGCCACTCCCTACATCAAGGACTATTTTATCAGTAAAATCAGTCATTGATAGTAGATGCTCAGAATCCCAATATTTAATGTAGGGGCAGTTTTTATTCATTATTTCAGGATAAACATAAACTATTGCCCAATCAGCGTAATCAATAACATATTCCTCCGCTTTTCTTATTTCCTGATGCGAAAGTTCTTTCGGTAATTTATCGATAAGCGTATCCACTACTTCTTTACATTCAGGACAGCGGTTAATAAAATACCACGCTACAGATGGATTATTAGCTAGTGCAATTCCCATATTTGTACAAAATTCATCTTGATGGTTACTTAAAATCTGACTAATTAACCATCTATCCATTAATAAAAAACTGTTAAATGAAAATTCTTTTGAATTAATCCAATTAAACATAAAATCCTCCTCACATAAAATTTAAATCACTGGATTTAAAAATCCTTAGGAATAAACGCTAAGTTTCTAAAATTATCAATATATTTCACTTCCTTTTCTCTAAATTAATATGTAGATTAAATTATTAAACAGTATTTTTAGTAGATGATTAAATAAAGTTATCAATTATCTAAGAATTTTTAGTTATCATGGTAAGTTCTTTAATAGTTTCTTTATATTCCTTATCCAGTTTCTCAATATCGTCTTTTTTATCTGGCATAGATAATTTGCCTATAAGGTAAGAAACTTTATTTTGAAGCAATAAGATTTTCTGCTCTCTTTCTTTATCAAAAAATTTAACTTTTCTAGTTTTCTTTTGCATATATTCTTTATAAGTTCCTTCAAAAGAAACAAGCTTTGTATTTTCTATTGAAATTATATGATCAGCTAGATCACTTACGAATCTTCTATCATGAGAGACAAATAATATGGTTCTTGAATAATCCTTTAAAGCTTCTTCTAAAGCTTCCATAGAATAGATATCCAAATAGTTTGTAGGCTCATCTAATATAAGAAGATTTATATCTTGTAAGAATATTTTTGCAAAGGAAACTTTAACTCGTTCACCTCCGCTAAGTACTCCTACTTTTTTATAGATATCTTCTCTTTTAAATAGAAGTCTTGCTAAAAGTGTTCTTGCAAAGGTTTCACTGTAAATGCACTCTTCCATAATATTTTCAATTATACTAAGTTTATCATCTAATACATCAAGAGATTGACTAAAATATCCTATTTTAACTCCAGGTGATATTTTAAAGTATGTATCATTTCTCATTATCATATTTATAAGTGTACTTTTACCACTTCCATTTGGTCCTATTAGTACTGTCTTGGAACCATTACATATGTTAAGATCCCCATCCCTAAAAATAGTTTTTTCACCAAAGGCTTTGTTTATATTTCTTCCACTTATAAGAATTTTACTGTGGAGTTTATTTGTACTTAAGGCATCTATTTTTATTTTCTGAACATCTTTTGGTCTTTCTTTAATTTCTAAATGTTCTAGTCTAGACTTCATGTTTTTTATAGCTCTATCTAAATTTGCCTTAGATTTTTGATTTCCCATCTTATGAAGTCTTGCTTCAGAATTTCCCATTCTTTTTGGTGCCTTTTTTATAGATTTAACCCTACCTTCAGTTTTTTCTATTAAATCTTCTAATCTTTGCTTTTCATTTTGGTATTTTTCATATTCAAATTGACACCTTTTAACTTCCATTTCTTTTTTATGTTTGTATTCTGTATAATTACCGTTATAAAACTTTACTTTTCCTTTGTCGATTTCTAAAATTTTATTGCAAATTCTATCAAGAAATTCTCTATCATGAGATATTATGAATAGAGCTCCATGGTAGGACTTAAATTTTTCTTCTAAAAGCTTTATAGATTCTATATCAAGGTTTGATGTAGGCTCATCAGCAAAGATTATTTCACTATTGCTATCTAGGCTTTGAGCTAGTTTAAATTTAGTCTTTTCTCCTCCACTCATATATTCTTTCCAGCTAGCTGTTATTCCAAATTTACTAGCCATTTCTTGATTGATTTCTTCCTGATCTGAAGCTTCCAACTGAGAGATATAGCTAATATTACCATAACTTTTGATAAAACCTTCATCGGGCTGTAATTTTCCACAAAGTATATTCATAAGAGTAGTCTTGCCAACACCATTGATACCCACTACTCCTATACGGTCTTCAGAATATATTTTTAGATTTTCTATATCTAGTATTAGCCTATCACCATAATATTGTTTTATATTTGCACACTCAATTAACATCAAAAAAAACCCCTCCTTAGTAAACTGGAGAGGATAGTATTTGGGTCTATATAAATAACGATATATTTTAATTATTAACAAGTACATAATTTTTTACATATTTATATACAAAAATTCTTAAACTAATATTTTAGAATAAAATCTTTGTTCAATATAAAAAATTACGTTCTTAATTCTTAAAATAAAACTATTATTTAAAATAAGAAAAAGCTTTCAGTTTAAACTTAAATACCATCCACTCACGAATAAAATGCATCACTAAAAAACCTCCACTGAGAAGATCTTTAGAAAAATATTATTACATTTTATAAATATTTATGATTTATAAATCTTTTAAAAGTGGATTAAATATTCACGCTTAAGTACCTTGCCCTTTCTTTATATAAAATTCTAATTTTCCATATTCTATGTTTTATGTATTTATTTTAACTTATTTTTATAATATTTTCAACTAGTATGTAAATACTTTAATACAAATTAATGATTTTAGTAACATTTAAACTCTAGTTTTTTAACACACTCTTTAAACAAATTTCCACGAACCTCAAAATCCTTAAATTGATCCCATGAAGCACATGCAGGACTTAGAAGAACAACATAGCCTTCACTAGACGAATTATATGCTAACTCAGTAGCCTCTTCTAATGTATTGACAACTTTACAAAGAATACCACATTCTATAGCAAAAGCCTCTATTCTCATTTTTGCTTCACCATATGCTATAATTAGTTTTACATTCAATAAGTAGTCCTTCAATTCATCAAAACTATGACCTCTATCTAGTCCACCCAGCAATAGTACTGTTGGTCTTGTAAATGAGGCTAAAGCAATTTGTGTTGACGTTATATTAGTGGATTTAGAATCATTATAAAAATCTATATTATTTATAGTTTTAACATATTCCATCCTATGTTCTACACCGCCAAAAGTTTTTAAAACATTAACAATGGCATTATCGGCTACTCCTAGCTCTTTAGTAACGACAATTGCTGCCATAGCATTTTCGTAATTATGCTTTCCTTTAAGTTTTACTTCATTTAAAGCTATTATTTTATTGTTATTATAATAAATATATCCATCAGCTATTGAACAACCCAATTTATTTGGTGAACTAGATGAAAAATATTTTTTAGTAGATTCAATGTCATTTGCCATGCCAAGAACTTCTTTGCTATCCAAATTAAGAATTGCTATATCACTTTTGGTGTGATGGTTGAAAATCCTCTTTTTCATGTTTTTATAAATATCATACGATCCATGAAAATCAAGATGAGCTTCTGATAAATTAGTTAAAACAGATATATTTGTTTTAAAATCTGATACATTACATAGCTGATGGTCTGATACTTCCATAACTGCTATGTCATTATCTTTCAATTTAGACACAAAAGAACATACAGGATATCCAATATTGCCCATCAAATATACACTCTTTGAGCTATTTTTTAAAATCTCGTAAATTATTTTTGTTGTAGTTGTCTTTCCGTTAGTTCCCGTAACTCCAACAATTGTGGCCCCTGCCGGGAAATAGCGAAACGCTAACTCTAACTCATTTATAACAGGGATATTAAGTTCACGAGCCCTTTTTATATATTTATGATTATTTGAAATACCAGGATTTTTAACTATCATTTCAAAAGTATTATCAATCAAATCCTCAGGATGACTTCCTAAAATAATCTTTATACCCAAGGAGTGCAGTTCTTTCATTTGTTCTAAGTTTTGTTCAGTATTAGCATCATTTACAATAACTTCATAGCCTTTGCTTACCAGTAGTTTTGCAGCTTCATAACCACTTCTAGCCATACCTAAGACAAAAACTTTCCTATTATAACCCATTTTATCAACTCCTTTTCACATCTATATATTACAGTTTTCCCTTTAATAAATTTTTCCTATAGCTATATTACCATTATATCCTATACTTGTACATATTTTAATACACATTAGCTTAAAATATTGAAGTACATCGTGGAGTGTCTTAAATTCTTTTTTATCAGTATTATAAATTGAATAATACTGTGTAAAAATTAATATGTTTCTATATTGAAAAACTAATAACAATTACATCATATGATATAATTACTATTAGTGAAGTAAAAATAGTAAAATATTGTTCATGAATAATAATTGCATAAAAAGGAGTATTAAGAATAGTTATATTATTATAAGATATATGGAGGTTTTGATATGAATATATTAACATTGACTTGCAATATAGGTATTCCTATAATAATGATTTTCATAGGCATTTTATATAAATATACTTTATATAAAAATATACACAGAACATTAAATTTAATTATACCTGTAGCAATGATTTTTACTGGCTTTTCAGATGACAAGAGCGTAGCTTATCCTAAAGATACAAGTACACTGGCTTTGGCTAATAGAAAATGTAGTTTAATATGGAGTATTTCAGGAGCATGTACATTACTACTTACTATAATATTTCTAATATTAAATAAATCTACTGTTCATAATATAAGCGTTATCTTATTAGAACTTGAATGCTTAATATTAGTTGGTGTGTTTATTACTATGGAATATATATTAAAAAGAAATTTTTATAAAAAATATGAACAATATTAATATTTAGTATCACAACTGAAAAAACGAATAATTTATTTAAACACCCCATTCTTCATGAGTTGAATTTTGGGGTGTTTTATTGAATTTACGCATAAATTTATGAGGAACGTAAGAAGATTACGACTTACTTATTTTACATTTCTTTTTTGCATTTAAAGATTCATTTATATGAACCATATGATGCCTTGTCACTGGCATTAATATAATTCCCGCCACATTTTTTCTTCCCCAAAAATCTATAAGCCAATTTGATGCTTTTACATCTAATACTGCTCCTTCATCTAATATACGCTGTAATCTATCTTTATCAAATTTTCTTTTCATATCTCCAGTGGAAAGATTTTTTATTATGCTCCTTGTCCTTCTTCCTACTTCAATTCTATAATTTTTTAATTCCTGCATATTTATATATTTACTAAATTCTAATATTTCATTTTTAGACATTGCATTACCAGTATCTATAATTTTTGAGTTTATTCTTTTCTGCCAATTTTCTTTATTAAATATCTGTTTTTCCCCTGCAACCAATAAGTTCATTGTTATGTCCTCTATCCTAGTGGAGTGCCAAATACCGTATGCAATAGTACGACCTTTTTTATTTTGTGAAGTCCTGAATGTATTTTCCGCTAATCCTTCCCAAAGTTCATCTTCAAAAGTTTTTTTATCTATTCCTGACATAAGTGAAGAATGAACCATAGAGTGTAAGTTTAAAGACAAGATTTTACTTTCTTCAATTCTATCTGGTTTTAAAATTATCTTCCTTAACTGCTTAATTTCATTATTCCATGATTTTAAATCCATTTAATATTCCCCTCTTCTATTAATTCATAATGTTTTACTATTATTTACCACCCCTTATGAATATAATACCATTGTTGCCCATAACTGTACATATTTTAAGCAATATTAACCCACTCAATCAATGAAATTCCTATATAATAAAATTCTTCGAGTATATTTATAATAGGATTAGATTTTTGGATATTATAATAAGTATAGAAATATTGATAGAAATTATGGATTTTAAGTTTTTTTATTTGTATAAATTTATAAGATCTAATAATAATATATTTTAGCTTTATCCATTGACAAAGCAAAATACAATTTAATCAATTTATAAACAACTTTAAAAATTGTTCTTATTTTGTACAGTAAATTGAAATGGCCTTTGAAATAAATTCTGCTGTTCCATGACCATTTTGGTCAATATTCTTTTTAAAACGTTCATCTTCAACGTACATTATACCAAGGCACTTTAAAATTTCGTTTGTACAATTATAAAAATTCGTTGTTATAAAATTCTGCCATTCTTTAACAAGTTCTTGAACTTCTTTGCTGTGGGCATCTTTATCCATATTGGCAGCAAAGGCTTTAAAAATATCTTTGCTTTTCTCATCTATTTTTTGCCATTGCTCTTTGCTATAATTCTTAGTCTTTTTCTCACTTTCCTTATAGGCACTGGAATTACCCCAACGCTCTTTAACTTCTTTTGCATATTTTTCTTTCATATTTTCAATTTCAGTCATATTAAACTCTTTAAAACTCATATCACATTCTCCTTTTATAGTATTATCTACAAGGGTTATTAATTTATCGATTCGTTCACGCTTTTTAGTAAGTAACTCTTTATGAGCCTTTAGTGCTTTTAGTTTGTCAAAGGAAGGAATTTGCATGATATTTTTTATTTCAGTAAGAGGAAAATCCAACTCCTTAAAAAATAATATTTGCTGAAGTGTAAAAAGGTCATTTTCGTCATATATACGATAACCAGCTTCAGTAATTTTACTAGGCTTGAGTAATCCTATTTCATCATAATAATGTAGTGTTCTTACAGTAACTCCTGTTAATTTCGCAACTTCGTTAATTTTCAATTCCAAAACTCCTCTGTTTCCTTTAAAATAATATCGGTTGGTATAATAGTAGCTTCAAATATTGTTCTGCCTGTCTTTTTAAGATAATGTTTGATTAGCTCATAACCACAAGCATATCCTGCACAATAAGGCATACCAACCGGAGTCATGCCGCGCATGGTAGCAATTTCATCCCCATATAAAAATGTTGAAAGTTTATTGAAGTCACTACAGTTTAAATTATGCTTAATTGCAGGTTTTATAACATTTGAAAGTATTTCTGCTGTTGTATTTTTAACCCACATACCTACTTTGTCCTCTCCAAACATAAATGCGGCAAAGTTTTCTGCTAAACCTTCACTAACAATCATATCTCCTAGTGTAATTTTATTACTCCACTGCATAAACTGCCATCTTACATTATGATTGGTTTCGTGTGCAAGAGCAACAGGCAACATTTTAAGAGAATGATCATTAGGAATAATTGTTCCTATGATATAACCAGGTATTCCACCATCCCCACAATAATCACCAGTCATTTTTGACATTGGGTTTAGTGGATCATTCAGTAAAACAGTAAAAATATAATCTTTTGTAGGAAGTGAAATACCATTATCCTCGAATTTATCAAGCGCTTTTGTAATACTTTTCTCACAATCATCCCAAAAATTTTCATCGCTAATTTTTTCAACGTCATTAATTCGTTCACTATTAATTTGCCTTGGTTTAAATCCACCACCCATACTGCTTGCCATAACAACATCATAACCACCTGGCTGATCCGCTTTAATTGGAACACCAATACATGACCATTTGAATTCAAATGGTTTCATCAGTTCATAACGGTATATGTCATCACGTTCATCAGGTTTTGCAGAAATCATTTTGTTATAGATAACATCTGATCTAATTGCTGTAATTTTCATTTTTTTCCCTCTCTTCTTTTTAGTATAGTTATAAAATACACTATCACGCTACGTTAGAGTCAAGAATAAAAAAATGAAGTGAATTGAAAAAATACTTAAAATTTGCTTCTCTATGGTACAAATAAGAATAAGGTAGTTGAAATTGTAGACGATAAAGTAATGCAAATATCAGATGACATGATTAGATACTAAGTATAAGTTTATTTAATTACGGAAACTTTCACGGAACCCTCAATAGGTTCCGTGTTGGGTATTCAAGTAACTAAATATTAAATATAAGTGAAGATTGTGCTCAGATTATTATATTACATTTTCTTTGAATAATAATTTGAGTAATAAATTATTAGAATTAATTGAACCAAAATTAAAGCTACTGCTAGAATAATAAAAATTAACTCAGCTTTCATAAAAATTAAAAAAAGTGTATAAGCAAAAAGCAAATAATTCATAATGCGAGATACCGTGTATCCAGATTTTTCTCTAATGCTAGTGTTACGTTCATCTCTTATTTCAATGGCTTTTTTTCTTCTTATTTCTTCATCCTCTAAAGGTGAAACTATTAATGACTGAATTAATGAACCTACTGCTAAAACAGTGCATGCACCACCAATACCAAAACATAATCCACTAATCATATCTTGGTCAGGATTATTAAATACAAATACCCCCATTAGAATTAAAATGATTCCTACTATACCAGTTATACTAAATATGATTCTTTTATTTTTCATTTTTATTCCTCCTCATAAATAAATATATCTTCAATACTCATATTGAAATACCGTGCAATTTTAAATGCTAAAACTATAGATGGATTATATCTTCCGTTTTCTAATGAGCTAATAGTTTGACGGGATACCTCTAAAATATCTGATAATTCTTCTTGTTTTATTCCTCGTTCTTTTCTTATTTCTTCAAGTCGGTTTTTCATATATTCACCACCTCTCATATGTAAAGTATACTTTACATATATAATAGTATAAGAATAAATTTATGTCAAGTGTGCTTTACATAAATTTATTCTTATACATTATTTACTATAAATTCATATAGTATCAATCAGTTTATGAAGTAATAACTCCACATAATGAAAATTTAGTGTTATCATTACTAATTATCATGGTAAATAAAGATAATTATACAAATGAGGATGGTAGGATTTCCTCATTTTGATCAAAATGGAGATGAGATTTTAAAGTATACGAGGAAAAATGACCTAGACAAAGAATAAACAATACTACACAGAATTGATAAAGACGTTCCCTATGAAGGTAGAACCTTAAATTGTCTTGAGATATCCCATATAGTATTGATTCATGACCATGAGAAAACTACTGAAGTGGATATGTTTTAGCATATAGCATCTATTTTTAAAATATTAGTTCATAAAAGTTACATTCATGTACTCTTTTAAATTTTTTCTTTATTTCATCTGTATTTTTCCCTACATAGTGAGCAAAACAATTACATATAAATAAATTTTCTATTTTTGATTCAGCAATTTCACCACATTCTTTTCCTTCGGTATAAACATGTAAATATGATTCCTTAAGGATAAATCCCCTTCTTTTATACCAATCATTCACCCATTTGTCGTCCCGTGTCCATGCTTCAATCTTTTTTATGTTTTTAGTCTTTAATTTCCTTATTGCTTTATATAATAAGGAAGTTGCTATTCCTTGGCTTCTATATTCAGGTAATACTGCTAGGTGCCATATAACTCCACCTAATTCACTTGTATAATAGCATACTGAGCCTTTTTCTATCTCATATTCTATATCAATTAAACCTATTATTTTTCCATCTGCCTCCGCTACTAATTCAATTGATGGGTTTTGGTAATGTTCCTTTTCTCTTAATACATTATCAAAATATGCGCTATCTAAAAAGGATAAAACTCTGCATCTTACCCATGCTAAATTATCATTATCTCTATACTCTCTTATTATCATAATCATACCTCTTTAAAATATATTTTCGTATAATGAATTACTATTTAGCTCTTATTTATCATGAAACTTTTTTATATGATCCTCAAAGTATTTACCTATTTTTACAACTTCACCCATAACGATTTTTATTTTTTCTTCATCTAAAAACCAATTATCTTTTTCAATTCTTCTTTTGTCAGGAACAGTTACAACAATAAATTCTATATCCTTTGGAAATAATAATTGATATGTTAATAATGCACGTCTTGAATGATAAGCCTTACAAACTAAGATAGCTTTTTTTACTGGCAAATTACTTTCTTTTATTACTTTCAATGAAAATTCTGCATTTTCAAAAGTATTTCTTGCCCTATCTTCCTTTAGTATTTTTTCTTCTGGTACACCTAATTTTACTCCCAGACATTTTAAAAATTCCCATTCTGAGTTATATTCTGGTATTTTAGGATTAACTGACCCACTTGGTAATATATATGGTGCTAATCCCTTCTTATATAGTTCTGCTGCCTTTTCCATCAATTGAGGATGGCTTCCTCCTGGTACCAAAATTATATCTGCACTCTGAATTTCTGTATGGACAAAAACTAGTTCACTTATACAATCAAATGGATAGTTCATTTTTATATCTCTCCTTAATATATAAAATTCAGTAAACTCTTTGATTTTTCAACTATTTAATTGCATTATTATATAATGGTATCTACAAACATCATACTATTATATGCTATAATTGTACATATTTTAAATTAACACAATACAACTTATAAACTATCTATGTGACGATAAAGTGAGTACAAAAAAGTTCCTTTTATAAAAACTATAATATGGGAGGGCTTGGTATATATTTATATAATGTATTATTTATATTTATTAGTTCTTTCTTATTATTTTAATTTCTCCAGTAAAACCATCTAATGTAGCTTCATCCCCATCCCTAACATAGGTCATTATATTTCTAACATTATATATAACTGGTATATTCATTTCTCTGGCAAGAATTCCTAAATGCTCAAATGGTGAACCTACCTCTACAATAATGCCTTTTACGAAATTCACTATAGGCTCAAGCTCTCCACAGCGTGTAAAAGGAACTACTAATATACTATTTTCTTCTAAATAAGCAGGCATTCCAATTTTAATCTTTCCATTAACTTTTTTTCTTAACCCTGAAAGTCCCTTTAAAACTATAGCATCTTCACAGAAGCCTTCTTTATCTTGTTCGTTATTTTCGTTTATGCAATCCGTATTTTCAGTATGATTTCTTCCAATAGTAGGTGGTGCAAATAATTTCTTTTGATAATTGTATAGCTTTTTTCTTTCATTTATAAGCTCTCTAAAATCAGTACTATTTAATAACCCCATTTTAATTTCATTAAGAGTAAGAAAATATATGTCTGATTTATTTTGTATCTGCTTATTTTTCATTAATATCTTTGTAGTCTCTCCTAATGCTAGACGTAAGTATGAATTTGTCATACGTTCAAAGTAATAATGATGATCATCTCTTGCCAAATATGCTTTTTCTGCTAAAGTAAGTTTATTTAAAAACTCTACAACTTCTTTTTTATCTAAATTTATCAATATATCCGCTTTAATTCTTTTTTTATTTTTTAAAGAATTTTCTATTGAAGCTTTAAAATTTTTAATATTAAGGTCTAAAAATCCACGGATATGTCCTATTACTTTAGAAGGAGCTTCCATTAATAAAGGCTCTAAATAAGGGCTATTAACATCAATATCTAAGTTACAAATTCCAAATAAAGCTATGTAATCTTTTATTAATTTCAGTAGATTTTTACTTTCAGAAATTCTAGTGAGTCTTGAATATAGAAGTTCATTATACTGGCAATTTTTAAACATTTTATTTAAAATTGCATTTGAATTTACTTCATTAGCCATAGCAATATAAAATTCTCTTTCTTTATTTAGTATACTAACATTAAATACTAAATCATAAAAATCCTCTACATTATAATCATCATTTATACTTTTGTAATATTCCATGAAAGTGTCTAGGTAATCGCACCCATGGGTAACTGGCTGATGATTTGCGGATAAAAACTTCATGTAACTAATGGATTTCTCCAAAAATATTAACACTTCTTGTGGTGTGCAAATGTCAATATAAAAATGTAGGTTTTTTCAAAAATAATATGGTAGGAAAACCTACATTTTTATTTAGTACTTTTACCCCTCCTCAGCAGTGATTGATTGAAGTTGATCTTTAAGGCGATATGATGGACCATTTATATTGATAACTGAGCAATGATGCAGTAATCTATCCAAAAGAGCATTTGTTAATACTGGCTCCTGAAAAATATCACCCCATTTTGAAAAGGGAGAATTAGTTGTTATTATTGTAGAAGATTTCTCGTACCTTTTGGCTATAAGATTAAAGAATAAGTTGGCAGACTCATTATTCATCTTTTGATATCCCAGTTCATCTATTATAAGAAGTTTATAACGGCAAAACCACTTTATTCTTCTTTCTAACCTGTTTTCTTCACTTGCTTTTTTTAGTTGTGATATAAGTTCCTGGAATGTGATAAAATACACACAATTACGTTGCTTAGCCGCTTCAATACCTATTGATACAGCTAAATTTGTTTTCCCAACTCCTGGACTTCCACAAAATATTATATTTTCCGTCTTTTCTAAAAATCTAAGTGTTATAAAATCCATGATTTTTCCCTTATCTATTGAGGGTTGAAATCCAAAGTCAAACTGATCAATTTCTTTTAAAAACGGAAAATTAGCAACTTTTACATTCCCTTTTATTACAGCATCCTTCTTGAAATTTATTTCTAATTGGCTTAATTCATATAAGGCATCAACAGGTGTTTTGCTACCGTCTGTCATCATATCTATGTATCTATCAATGTTCTCTCTAATTCGCACTAATTCAAGTGTGTCCAGGTTATTAATAAGGGTATTGTAGTTGTTCATTTAGCAATTCATCCTCACGATCCCTGGAGCCTGCCCTAAGGTAAACTCCTGTATTTCTTTTTCATATTTATTATGAATTATTTTATATCCTTCATCTGTTAGAATGCATTCTGCATCGCATACTGCCATAAAATCATTTATCCAGCAATCATAATCTAATTGCTTACACCAATTGTTTTTAACTGAAAATTTTAAATTAGACATGAAGATTTCTTTATTCTTTACATAAGGAAGTACTAAATTCATTCCTTTAATAAAGGTGCTTCGATTTTCTTTTGACATATGGGCATACTGCCCTATAATCCAGTTACCATAGGGGCTCCCATTCATATATGCTAATAATGCTTCGGGTGACTTTGTAGCCTCTATATTTGAAATATCTATTTTTCTTGATTCTAATAATCTATCCATAAGTTTTAAATTTTCATTAGCTACAGCCTCTAAATCTGCAGCCTTAACCTTCCCTTTCATAAGTATCGTGTAATGTTCTGGAACATAATTAATTGGATTTTTATTAATTGAGTGAAATGTTACAAGTTTTCCTTTATAATAGATATATAGTTTATTGTCGAGGATATCAACGCTAACTTCCTCATTAATAAGCTTAGGATGTACGGAATATTTGCTCTCTCCAAATCTAATTAGTGCTTCATTTGAAACTTTATATTTATTTGGTGATAGATAGGTATCAATAATTGAAGCTTTTGGTAAAGAATGCAGATATTCCTTTTCCTTATAAAACAGAGCGGTTGGCGACATGCCTGTTTCCGTATTAATATTTATATTCATTTTTAAATTAATTTCCTTTAGTTTCTCTAATAAATTATCTAATGTATCAAATTCACCATCATATGCCCGAATCCAGTCAATTACCTTATTTTTTGCTTCAACAGTCCCTTTTGTTTCAGGCTTTCTTGCCCCACACAATCTGACATTAAATCCAAAATCTTTTGCAAACTTACCCATTGTTTCAGTAATCTTTTTCTTTACTCCATGTACATTTGCAACAGTGGACATGTTATCAAACAAAAGCTCTTCTGGTATTCCTCCAAAGGCTTCAAAGGAATTAATAAGACATCTAAAAACATCATCTGTTTTTTTTTGAATGGATAGTCCTAAGTAGCTATATCTTGAAAAACTAAGTGTTACATGCAAAATATTTATAGTGTATTTTTCCCCAGATCTTGAAGTAAGTGTTATATCCTCCTTCCAGTCAACTTGCCCTTGTTTTCCAATTTTTGTTTCATAACGTGGATGGCCAGTATTACTTTGTTTAGGTAGTAACTTGTTTTTCTTGATATAAGTGATGAAATTTGAATAGGTACCTATAGTATTAATCCCATGTTTATCCACCATAAATTCATAAACACCTTTCATTGTAATCCTACGAATTGCTAACTTATCAGTAATTTCTACACGATATGGGTCAAGCTTGCTTTTCTTAATTCTCGTTTTTGGTTTCCCTTTGTAGCCTTGATCATACTTTTTTACAGTCCTCCAATCCATACCATATTTTTTTGCCAGTTGGGCGTAATTTGGTTTAATTCCTATGCTATTAATTAGAAATAGCTCTCCTTGTAAGTTGTTAATCATAGTTGTTATACCTCCATGTAGAAGTATAGCAATTATGTCCAAAATACAAAATAAGAATGTAGGTTTTTATACATTTTTATTTTGTATTTTTCCTACATTCTTATTATATTATTTGCAGGTGTTAACTCTTTTCGTATATAATTATCTAAATCCTTTTTAATACACAATAATTCTGGCAGCACAACATCTTGAAATATATTCTTATATTTATTATGTAGCTCATCTATCATAGCTAAAAAGCTTTGTTCTTGATACTCCCTATTTAGCATTTTTTTATCTCTATAAAAGAAGTAACCATTTTGTACACAATATTCAGTATAAAAGTCTTGAAAACCTGTTGCATAAAAGCCTGAATTTAATGCATCTCCTTGTATTAAGTTTAATTCATTGATTAAAGGTTTATAAGGTATATCACTTTCTCTATACCAAGTATAGTTATTATCCTCTTCTTTTTGCCAATTAAATTGGAAATTCTTAATTTTAAAGGTGGTAATAGCTCTAGCTTGTAGTATATAAATCTTATCATTGGTAATGGTCCATTCCACATCTTGATATTTACCAAAAATTCTTTCTATTTTCAATGTGATTTCATATAACCTTTTTATTATATTCTTTGATGGAGAGAGAAAGTTTTCTGGAATTTTTTTATCAAGTATTCCACCATTTTTTTTGTTGATTTTATAAAAAGCTGAACTAGCTTTACCACTAACATAATTATCACATAAGCCATTTACTGCATTAATATGCATTATGTCTTCATTCATATCAATAGTATCAACTGAAAAATTAACTCCAGAATAATCTCCTAAAATAAAATTCTGGACTATTATACACATTTTCAAATCTTCAAAAATTAAATTATTATTTACAAAATATTCTATGACTTTATCATTAAACAGTGAAGCATAACACTTTTTTATACAATTTTTAACTTCTTCAAAAGAATTTAAGTTTATGTATGAAGAAAACATACCTGCCATACTATATGTGTCATTATCTTCACTTAATGCAGAGGATCTTACTACAAATTTTTCTTGGACTTCTTTAGTTTGTATGTTGTTGAAAAATCTAAGAAGGCTTGTCTCCATTTCACAAGAAAACTGCCCATTTAATATAAAATTGTAGATTTCTTCATTACAAGCTAAGTAGTCTTGAATGCTATAATGAAAATTATTATACTTAAGAAACTCAATAAAAAACTCTGAAGATAGTGCAAATCCATTTGGAACTTCTTCTCCATTTTTCATTAGCTCACCTAATGAACTTGCCTTAGTGCCATATTGATTTTTGTCACTTAATGATAAATCTATTAACATTGATAACATAATTAAATCCCCCATTTCATTTTGTAAATCTTGTAATTAATAAAACTAATTATATGTATTTACTTGAGACTTTACAAACGAACGAAAAGCTTTGAAATGAGACTAAGACATATTAACTAATATGAATAAGATTTTTCATGCTTTTTTGAAAAAAACATTGACAACTTCACGTTTCTACAATATAATATATTGACTCATTAAGAGAGTTATAATATAAGTTAAATTATAAATATAGCTTTTCCAAAAGCTATATTTGCTAAATTAGCTCTATTCTTTCCTTAAACTTCCTTATAGCCAGACGTTCTTTTTCGCTAAAACTGGCAAGGTAATTATTAAATTGAAAATACCATTCTTTTTCATACTCTCCTTCAAAACTTAAATCAGATATGTACTTTGATAAAAGTACAATTTCCGTTTGAGATAAACTTTTAAAATACATATTATATTCATTTCCAAATAAACATTCGGCACTTAACATATCCACTAAATCTTCTAAGCTTTTTATGTTATTTTTAATTAATGTAATTTTATCTTGAACAGAAGAACACTCTCGAATTTCTTCACTTAATTTTTTAAACACTGAGTTACTTATTTTTTTCCCATCTATATATTTAATAAATTCATTTCCGCAATCTTTGTTGAAGGAGATAAAGACTGTTTCTAATTTATCTATTTTAATGCTTTCATTTATAAATAAGCTTATTTTTAGCGTAGACTTTGTAATATAATCTACTAATGCTATATCTTTAATATCTAAAATTTCACAACATATTTTTGCATATTTTAATAACTCCTTTTGTAATTCCTCTAAAGATAATTTGCCTAACTTAGTTTTTATATGTGCCCTATCCATGCTATTAATATCAAGGTTTATCAAAGATTTATCACATATAATTATACCTAGGGAATTAATTAATACTAGCTCAAATATGTTTATTAATAATAGTTCACATTTCCTATCGTACCCTTTTAGCAAATTAATAATTTCACAAATATCAAAATTATTACAAAACTCATTTTCTAAGAATAATATTTTTAAGTAATTATATATATATTCAATACCCACATAGTTCATATTATCAATACAAAGTTGATAATCTATTGATCCTGGAGTTTCGTGTGCTGCAAAAAAATCTTCATATTCTTTAAAAAATAGAGGAATACCATAATCTATAGTATCGTTATATGAATAATTATCAACTTTAAGCTTATTCATGTTGATTTCTTGCAATAACTTCTTTCCTTCTAATACTTTTTCCTTAATTAAATCATGTCCCATTTTTACAATATAATCTAAACTTTTATTTTTTAATTCTTCTATTACCAATTCTATATTATCAAAAGTTTTTAAATAAATTCCTATGGTATAATCAATACACTGTAAAAGACTTTCAGCTACTTCCACCATAACTGAGCTACTCTCATCTTTTGTATAATATTTTAATTTAACTTTTAAAATCTCCATTCTTTCATAATATATCCTAGATAAAGTATCATTATCTATTAAATTATTTTCATAACAGTTTATCAAAACATCCTCAAAGAAACACTCTTCTCTGAAATTTTCATCTATACAATGTCTATATTTTTGAAGCTTATTTTCTTTACCCATAACATATCAATCCTTTTCATTATCAAGATTTGTATAGTCTTTTACACCATGTCTTATATTATCAGCAATTTTGTATAATACTTTTCCTTCTAAAAGTTCTAACGATCCTTGACAATAGTTGTTAAAATATTCTTTCATAATATCTATTAATTCATCATCACTTATATAATCTAAAGTTTCATTCTTATAATTATAAAAAATTTCTACAAGTTCATTTATTGTGTCACTGTAATTATATTGTGATATATATGGTGAATCACAAAAAGCTATAATAATTTTAGTTATAATTTGCCCATTGAATTCTATTCTTGCACTATTTTTAAGAGACATATTTCTTGTTTTAATAATTTCTTTTACATCCTCCTCTTTGATCTTTAGTCCATATTCACTTGTAAATTCATTACACTTAAGCACAGCATTAAAAAACTGCTTTTCTAGTAAATTGTTTTTAAATAAATCAATAGAATTTTTCAATTTTAAAACTTCCTTTCAAAAAAGTATTGACATTCAGCTTTAAATGTGTTATGATATAAAATATATGAGTATAATTGTTTATTATACCATTGGCATATATTGTTGTCAATGTATTTTATAACGTTAAAAGAGTATCTTCAAAATCGAAGATACTCTTTTTGATTTCAATATAAATATTCTATGAAACAAGGAAAAATGTAGTGTTAGATACTAAAATTTTTCATTTTAGCGTAATCAAGTGGTAAGTAGTTTACTTTTGGGTTATGTTTTCCAAAATATTCATTCCTAGTTCAAAAGCCTCTTTAACCTTTTGTTCTTTTTGTTCAAAATCTTCTTTGACTTGTACACCTTCTACGGTAAATCTTTTTAATGGTTTTATTCCTAAATGGCCATAGTAATGCTCTATGGTGTGAATTAAGTGCATGTTTTCTTCAATTCTACTGCCTGTTCTAACAGCTACAGAAACTCCAATCTTGCCCTTAGGAATGATTGTGTCACCATTTGTATCAGATAATGGCGTTGATCTATCAAAGAACACTTTCAATTGTCCCGTAACATCTCCCCAATATGAGGGTGAAGCAATTACTACAATATCCGCCTGGATTAAATCATTAATTATTATATTCATATCATCATTTTGAATACATTTTTTTGTCTTATAGCACTTCATGCACCCTTTACAATAATTTATGTTCATTTCTCCAAGTACGTATTTCTTAACATTAATCTTGTTTCTTTTCATTCCTTCTATAATTTTATCTGTTACACATGCTGTGCTACCATTAGGTTTTGGACTTCCTATAATACATATTGCCTTCATAATAAATCTCCCCTTTAATAATTATTACATGTATCCCCTTCTTATTAAATCTCATTATTTAGCCATTTTTCTAATTCAGAAATAATCTCAGAATAATTTCTAATGGAATTTATTGTTTCTGTTACTTGAACAGTACCCATGTTTTGCTCTTCTTTGTCTGTACATTCAATCCATAAAGAACGTTTTAAACTATATTCCAGCCATTCTAATTTGCCTAAAAAGCCATTTACTAAGATCTCTTTCCAATTTGCCTCTAGTTTTCCGCATCTCGCTTTATATCCACTTATAAATGATAAAAATTTTTCTTTATTAATGTTTCCTTTTTCATCTTCAGACCAATAAATAGCCGTTTCAGTTAATTCTTGCATGGGATTTACATATCCAGCTGCTTCCCAATCAATAATAATGGGATTATCTTGGTTCCACATAACATTTTTAGAATCTAAATCTCTATGGCTAATAACTTGATTTGCTGCAAGCGTTCTTGATGATTTATTTGCCTGTGCATTCCAATGGTACAGATTATCAACTATTTCAAGCATCAAATTAACCCATACTGTATTATTTTCTTTTCCCTTTTGTAAGTAGTACTTCCAGTCTATTAACTCTTTGTTATCTAAAGAATTATTAATTATACCTAACTCTGAAAAATCTGTTAAATGTATATCTGCAAGTATAGCACCTATTTTTTTACAATGGATTATATTGATTTCATTAGTTTTGAGGCTTCTACCATCTATCCAATCAAATACAAGATAGAATTGATTATCTATTACTTGAATGAAAGTTCCATTAAACTTTTTAGCTGGAAGAGCAGGTATGTTATTTGAGGCAATATTGGCTATTAGTTCTGAATTTATAAAGTTTTGCATTGCCATAGGTCTAAGCATTATTTGAGGGTTTAATGCCTTAATTGCATATTTGCCTTGTGTGGTTTCAATAAAATACATTTTGTGTAAAAGCCCCCCTGGAATTGCTTTAGGTACATCAACTATTTGCCCAAGCTTCAAAACGTTACACATTTTTTCAAATTGTAAATTGTATTGTATATAACTCATTTTTCCTCCTACATACATCTTATAAGAACATGCCAATTAAACATATTTATGTTTTGGTCATTAATTTACTATGACTTCATTAATATTTCTTTTCCAATCCTCAATATAATTCTTATCAAACTCATTTATTTCCTCTGGTAAATTATCTTTATTAAAGAAAATATGTCTTAAAGTTTCATCTGTTTCTTGCAAAATTTCACCTTTATACTCTGTAGTTTTAAATACTATACTTGTAACACAACAAATATCATTATTGGGATATACTATTATCCTGTCTTCACCAGAATATATCCCAAAAAGACATAGATTTTCTATTTCAATACCTACTTCTTCAAATACTTCTCTTTTAGCAACATCTACATATTTCTCCCCTATTTCCATGACACCACCAGGAATACCCCATTTTTTATTATCTTTTCTTTGCTGTAGCAAAATCTCCCCTTTTGAATTTTCAATTATTACTCCACAAGCAGTAGTCATCAACGGGGCATGTCTTATGTTTTTTCTTATTTCTCTAATATAGTTTTCTTTATATGGTTTAATTATTTTCTTTAATTTTTCTTTCATATTCTCACCTACCATAGTTTAAAATAGCTTTATATAACCAATATACGTAATTATTACCTATATTCTATATCTATATATAAATTTTTACAACAATAATTAAGTACTTTAAATGAGCAAATTTCATAACAAATTATGGAATAAAAATAGACATTCATAATATCCTAGTGTATTATATTTCTGTCAGAAAACATAAACAAAGGATGAATATAAATGTCTACAGAAAATAATATACCATATAATAAAGAGATTAACAATTTCATAATTAAACTTGGATTATCATTATATTTAACACTGCCTCAATTAAAACATGTTTGTGAATTTATCTTTGCAGCCGTAGGTCGTGGGTATGATGGCAAAGTTATTCATATAGCTGAAAGTTGCTATCAGAGTACTTATAGAACATCCATAGGTCAATTTTTATCCAAAAGCCCATGGAATGAAGATTATATTTTGAGAGCATTACAAAAGTTCGCAGTTAATAAAATTTGGCAGTTATCTCGTGATACAGGAAAGCCTATTTATGTGATTATTGATGATACTATCTGTAAGAAGACAAAGCCTTCGTCACGGGCTAAAAATCCTATAGAAAAGTGTCAATTCCATCAATCACATTTAGAAAATAAAAAAGTCTATGGACACCAAGTTGTAGGTGCTTTACTACAATGTGGCGATGTTACAATTCCTTATCAGCTAACGCTTTATGATAAGACTAAAGTCGATAAAGACAATAAAAAATTTACTAAGATTAATATTGCTGTAAATATAATATCTTCATTACCCGAACCACCTATTCAAGGTTTCGTCTTAGGGGATAGTTGGTATAGTGCTGAAATAATTATAAAAACAGCAAAGGCAAAAGGCTTTGAATATATAGGAGCGTTAAAAACTAATAGAATTATATACCCAAAATGCTCGCGCATGAATCATAAAATTAATGGTTTTGCCAAAACTATAAACAAGGAAGACTTTCACCTCGTAACAGTGAATAAGCACTCTTACTATGTTTATAGATATGAGGGCAAAATCAATGGTTTTAAAAATGTTGTAATTCTTATTAGTTATCCTAAAGAAGCTCTCTATAATGAAAAAGCATTAAAATCTTTTATATCAACAGATATAAATCTCACAACAGAAGAAATACTTTTTCAATACCGTGAACGTTGGACAATTGAAGTATTTTTCCGTCAAAATAAGATGGAATTAGGTTTTGATAATTATCAAGTTCGTGGTGAAAAAGCCATAAAGAGATTTTGGATTTTAACTCAATTGACTTATCTTTATTGTACTTGTGGCATAAGCACAGATTGTTCTAAATTTGGAGAAGGTTTAAAAATAGCTCGTAAACAATCCCAACAAGAAGTAATTGCTTGGGTATATTCTCAATATAAAAAAGGAGTTAGTTTAAATGCTATTTTTGATACTCTTAAATTATCACACAATAAGTGTGCTTAAGTAATGTAAAATAATGTAAGCGTTTTTGCTCATTTAAAGTAAGTAATAATATCCTTTTATTATGATAAAAAACACCGTAAAATTCGTTTTTGAATAATACAGTGTTTTAAAATTATATTAATTTTTTCAATAGATATGTTAAATATGAATATTGGCTTAACACAACTATGAAATTGCTTGTTCTTTAATAGTTTCTAAATTTTTAGTGGCAACAATCATTGGTGTGTTATTGTCTCCTTTATAGCCCAGTAATTCAACTTTTTCAAAACCTGCTTGTTTCATTAAATTAATTTCATGTTCCAAAGTTAAAGGCGTATCAAAATGTATAAACATGTTTTCTGGAATATTATCTTGCTTTCTTTTGCGTTGACATTCAGCAAACAATAATTCTTCTTGTTCTTGGGTTCTTGCAATATAATCGCATTCAATATAACAGCCACCATCTCTCAAGCTATCGTATAATTTTTGAAAAATAAGAACTTTTTTTTCTGGTTGAAAATGATGTAATGTTTCAAAAGACACTGCTACATCGAAACATTCCTTTCCAAAAGGTACAGCAAAATAATCTTCACAGATTAGTGAAAGATTCCTATCTTTATGCTTTTTTTTAAGTTCATGTAACATAGACTTTGCCAAATCAATACCTGTTACTTTTATGTCAGGAAATCTTTTAAAAATATTGTCTAGCTCTAGTCCAGTTCCACACCCAATATCTAACAGCTCCTTTGCATCTTCTGGAATGAGTTGTGCCATCCATTCATAATATTCTTTCCACGAAGACATATGTTCTTCATAGCCATCAACCCGTACTTCAAAAAACTTATCCATTGCTTCTAGTTTTATATCTTTTGTTTCTTCAAGCCATGCCTTAAGATCGTCTAAAAATTCCATATCTTTTTCATCCATTTTACTAATCCCCTTTTAAAAAACACTTAATTGCATGTGTAATTAATTCTTTTATCTCCTCAGTAGATAAAATTATAGCATTCCCATATATTTGTGTTGCAACTCCATGTGTATACAGCCATGTATCACGAAATAAGTTTTTTGCCCTTATTCTAGAAATGTTATATTTATTCATTGTTTGTTTAATAACTCCTTGATTCCATTCAGCTTCCAATACATCTGTAATACTCCAAGGTGAATTTACATTTGATACAAACATTGCTTCAAATATATTATGTTCGGCCCGCGCCAGTTCTGCATATGCTACACTGATAGTTAATAATTGGTCATCCTGTTTTATATGCTGCTCCATAAAAGTATTATAAAAATTACAAACTTCTTTCATAATAGCAGCTTTACAAGCATCCATATTTTCATATAATCTAAATAATGGTTTTGCTGAGCAGTTTAATTTAACTGCAAGACTTCTTGCATTTAAACAGTTAAATCCCCGTTTTCTAACCAGTTCAAAGCCTGCATGAACTACCATATCTCTATTTATTTTTATATTTGGTGGCATATTGACTCCTTTCTAGTAACATACGTTGCGCAACACATGTTGCTTAATGTATATATTTATTGTATTATACATATTAAGGGATGTCAAGCAAAAAAATGGATAATTCACAAACTTCCTATTTGCCATTATTATTTTCTTAAAAATAAATCTTTCCTCTTTAGTCCATTTTCTTTAATAGCCTGTCTCCATCCCATTTCTGCAGCTACCTTATATAAAACTCTTGGGAAATTTGCTGTAATAAATATATTTTCTTCCGAAGTACATTTTAATATATTATTTGAAAGCCATTTAAGTGCTTTCTCTAAATTTTTCTTTGGGCCATGTCCAATTGGAACATTATTTAAGCCGGGAAGCATCCCGCCTGCTCCAATTCCAACTCCTTGTCCCCACTTAAGTCCTGATCTAATGCACCAATTTTTCATTATTTCAATTGCCAAATGATTCTGATTTGCTTCATAAAATCCACAGTTTACTAAAGAGTAAACTGTAATATCCTTTTCCCTTATAGATGCAAAAAACATTTCTAATTGAATAAGGCAACTTAACAAATGAGAAGGAATTGCATCTACATATAGAGGAAAGGCAAATACTAACACATCACATTCTACCAGCGGTTGCATTTCTTTTATACTTAATTGCGGTTTTTTGAAAGAGTATTCATAGATTGTATTGCTATCTTGGTTCAAAAAAGCCTTTAGTTCTTGTAAAATGCAAGCGGAAGCACTATTTTTAATCTTTGGGCTTCCATTTATAAATGCTATTTTCACTACAGTTTTACCTCCATTTCTTCAATACTGTGAACAAATTCAACGCTACTAACATTACAATCTAAATTAACAGAATTTGCCCGTACCAACTTTTCAGCAGTTTGTTTTTCTTTTTCTGTTATATTTTCACCATAAAACCAAACCTTCATAGTTATATGATTCTTATATCGTCTTCGATGATGCATTTCACCGTTTCTTATTACAAAATAAGGATGTATATAAGGAATACTTCTATCTAATACATTTTTAATAAATGGACTAAAGCCACCATAACAGCATTTGCTTATAATGATAACCTCTTTACATTTTGACAAATATTCTCCCATGTCTCCATATTTGTCACGTATAATACAGACTGCGGGAGTCTTTACCCAACACCCGAAGCAACCGATACAATGATGAATCGTTCCGTCATCTGAAATAATCATGTTCTTACCATATAAATTAGGAAATAATTTTTGAAAATCTCTCTCTTCTAAATCATGTATAAATAATTTCATTTTTCACTATTCCTTTCATTAAGAATAAAAAAATAAAGCAGTTTGATTTTAAGCTAAAATGTTACTTTAATTCAAAAGCTGCTAAATTTCTGAAACTATTAAGAATCTTATGTTCATTGATTATATAATTTCTCTTTAACAATTTTTTATAATAAAAATAATTGGCGTGTGTTATGGAGTTTCGCTGCAATAACTTTCTATTTCCATCGATAAACTTATTTGGTAATTTTTAGCATAAATATATAAAAGTTTCATTTGTTATACAATATAAATTATATCATATATTGTTAAATAATGTATGAATGTAATTGTAAAATAACAAATGTAAATTTAAAATTTTTCACATTTTTGTTTCTCTAAATAAACGTTATCCTTTGTGTATAATATATACATCAATAAGGAAGCTACTAGAGATAAAACGCCTATTAGGAGCCATAAATTTCTTATATTACTATGTTTAATGTAGGTTCCTGCCATAATTGGACCAATCATAAATCCCAATTTTCTTATAATAGGAAAAACAGAATTAAATCTTCCTCTATGGGTAATAGGAGTATGCTCTGCAATATATACACTTGTATTAGTTGAAACCAGTATTTCACCTATAGTCCAAATGATTGTAGAAATAATAAACATATAAAATTTATCTATAAAGAATATCATGCCAAAACCAACAGCATATAGTAGTCCTCCAATGGCTATACTAAGTGAAGCTTTTATATTTTTTATTGCTGAAGTTATAAATATGGTAACAGTACTGCACAGTACTGCATTTACAGTCATAAGCATTCCAAAAATCTTAGCTCCTCTAGCATTAAAATATCTCCAACCTGAAGTGAAAGTCCAAAGTTAAACTGTGAAAATACTATAAAGTATATAACTATAATAAAGGAAAATATCAATAATACTGGCCTTTTTATAAGTGCGGATAATAAGCTTCCCTCTTCTGCACTTTCAAAAGTTCTTTCTTTTAATTTTTCAAGTTCTTTTTTAGTTGGCATAGTCTCAGGTACAAACATCAATATAAGGAATACAGATATAAAAGTAGTAATTGCATCTCCCAAAAAGAGCCATGTCAAATAATTTTCATATAGAAATCCTGCTAAAAGTGGTCCTACTGAAAAACCTATATTCATAGCCATATATTCTAGTGAAAAGGCAGCCTTTCTTTCTTCTCCCTCTGTCAAATCTGTGATTATAGTACTGTATACAGGTTGAGAAAATCCTCCTAGAAAGCTTGAAAGCATTAATAATAAAGTAATAATAACCGGCATTTTTACAAAGGCACATATAACATATCCTACACCCGATGCCGTTCTAAATATCATAAGTATCTTTTTCCTACCTATGGTATCAACTAGTTTACCACCTATCATTGCTCCAATCATTCCCAAAGCTGAATTTACAGCAACTATAATTCCGACTACCGAAACGCTTATGCCTATCTTATACGTTAAGAACAATGTTAAGAAAGGACCTACTAAATTTCCTGTTAAACGTCAAATTTCTCCTAATTTAAACGTCAGTTTATTTCTATAATTATAGTACAATTTACGTCAAATTATTTCTACAAAATCACTTTATTTTTAATGAAAAATCATTTTGCACCTAAAAGAAAAAGGAGCTAGCGCTCCTTGTGATTTTAATGCAGTGATATTTCATTGGCGGCAGCCATTATTATATCAGTATCGATTACGTTTTTTTCGTGCTGCGCACCTATTATTAAAGCCTTAGTTAATATCATATTTAAGCGTCTTATAGAGCCAGCACAGCTTCTATATGCAGCCAAAACAGCATTATTATCAAATATTTCTGGCGAAGCCCCTGCTAATGATAATCTAGAATTAATATATTCTAAAGCTTCAATTTCAGAAAATCCTTCAAAATTATAATTTATTATTATTCTTTGTTTTAATGCCTCGTGTATCTGCTTTTCTAAGATATTATTTAACACAGGTTGTCCTATCAAAACTAAGGAAAAGCAATCTTTTGAGTCCATAGAGAAGTTCATAAGTAGCTTTAAATCCTTTAAAATATCATTATTTAGATATTGTGCTTCATCCCAAACTAATATATAATGCACACGTTTATCTGTACTCATACTTTCCATATAGTCTTTTATGCTCTTAAACATGTCAGATTTACGAGAAGAAGGTTCAATTCCTAAGGAGATGCAAAATTGCCTATAGAACTCAGTAGTAGTTACAGTGGTAAAGCAAAGATATATAACCTTTGTTAAATTAGGGTTTACTTTTTTAGCAAAGCACCTTAAGGCAAAGGTTTTTCCACTACCTGGTGAAGCTGTAAATAAGCCGATTCCCCTAGCTTCATTAAGATACTCAAGTCTTGATATCATCTCTTTTAGATCATTTGACATATAGGCATCTTTTTCTTTTATGCCTTTTTCAAATGGATTCATTGTCATACCATAAAATTGTTTAAACATTTTTAACACCATCCTTTGAATAGTCTATAGTAAATGCATTCCTGCGTTTGGTTTTACCATTTTCAATCTTATTTGTTTTTCTAATGCTGTATTTAGCATTTTCATAATATACATATGCATTATCCATATCATCAGGTAAATATCTTACTTCAACTTTCTGTCCTATAAATTGCATAGGTACATCATAAGATATTTTATCAATGCTTATGGTTGAGTCATTATTAACTCTTCGTTGTATGCGATTCATAAAGCAATTATCCAGCCACTCACTATCAGTAGCTACCTTAACATGAGCTAAATCGCTTTTATATCTATCGATCGGACGTTGAGATGTAGCTGAATGTACTGTTACATTATGCTTGTTTATATATGCGAATAGCTCATCATTTAGCTCCGCTAAGGAGGATATAGATTCTACATCTAGAGTGTTTAGCCATCTACTTTTTAATGTTCTAAAATTTCTTTCTACTTTTCCTTTGGATGCTCCATCCCTTACCATAGTGTGCAATTCTACTATTCCAAGAGATCCACAGATAAGACTTAATTGCTCATTTTTATAAGGAGAACCGTTGTCCAAGTAAAGTTTATTAGGTATGCCATATCTAGCGATAGCTTCTTTAAGTACCTTTTGAAAATTATAAGAGTTATCATTGTAAAAGAATCTTCCGCCAACGATAAGTCTTGATTTATCATCAATTAGCATAATTAGATATGTTCTTTTACGTATGCCATTTTCAGTAATATACGGGCCATAGCATGTATCACCTTGGTACATGCCAGTTGCAAACTCTTCTTCAAAGGCTTTTCTATCTTTCATATTTATGCATCTAGCAGATTTAAGATCATTATTTTTTATAAATCTTTGAACTGTAGATAATGATATATTTTTTTCATTGATAAAGCCATCTTCGATAAGTTTATGATATATAAGAGTAGCATTAATTTTAGGAAATGCATTTTTTAGCATATATATCTGTTCTATAGCTACATCATTTAACTTTCTGGTTTTCCCTATGTCGCTACGCGTCTTCGGTAGAAGGGCATCAAAACCAAACCTATTATAATCTGATTCCCAATTAGATAGTGTTCCAGGACTATATAAAACTGACTTACCGTTAGGTAATTTTACAGGAGTAGCAGCAACACGTCTATAGTAAGCAATTTTCGAGCTTTCAGTATAAGTATTATTTATAGCTGGAGCTATTAGTGCTAGTCTAATAGAAGCTATTTCAATCATTTCTTTGTTATTCATTTCAACATCACCTCTATAAAAATGCTATCATGGGGAAATTATAATATCCATTATCGTATTAAGTGGTATATATAAAATAAAATAAAAAGTATATAGCTATAGCTTAATTATGATGTTCCTTGAAAAAAGGATAAGCCGTTTCTATTAAAAAAGTTTGTTATAAAGGTTTCAATTTCAATAAAGGTACTATTTATAACACGCTGTATAAAACTTAGATTAGAAATAAGCTTGTCTTGTAGAAGTCCAAGCCATAGTTGTTTATGTTTTTTGAACTTATTTAAAATTCGATAGAATGTGGATATTGCTATACAATAATGTTCACACATAGCTTCTACAGAGGTAAATTTATGTACAAGATAATCATGAATAATAGACACAGTAAATTTAAAGCTAAATGACATGTAGGGCACAATTACCGAAGGTAGGATAGCATGAGTATGTCCACATGACGGGCAAATATATCTATTGATAGTTATTATATTATCGTGAACTTCATTATTATCATAAGTCACAAGATGGCGTTTATAAGAGGCAAATAGGGATAGATCGTGTTTAGATCCGCAGACTGGACATACCAAAGCCTCTGAATTAACCGTTTTCATATACTCTTCAAAAATATTTATCTCATTTTCAAAAGAAATTTGTTTAAAACACTTGCATAGTTGTGAAAATAATCTTATCATAATAATAGGTTGTAAGAGCTTACGCTCTTATTTTTAGGGAAGAACCTTCGCTTTGCACGGCTTGGGGTTCTTCCCTTTCCTTTCTCTAGTTTTTATAATAAGCTTAAAATAACCTCCAAATGATGTCAAGTCATTAGGAGGTTTTATTTAGCAATAATATGATTATTTAAAATGCATTTAATTACTGGATAGTTATTGGAGTTATAGTTATAATTTGACTTAGAAATGCAGTTTTCAAAAGCTATATTTTGACGCACTACAATTTCCCATACTATTAACTATAGAAGCAAAAAAAATTACATATATACTTCTAGGCAAACCCCTATAGGGTTTAAAATAATTTCTTACTTTTTCCATTAAATTATCCCCCAATCACATATAATGAAATAATTAAATATTATCAAATAAGTTATAAACTTATATTGATAATATTTTTTAACGACCTAAATTCCTCATTAATAAATTTTTTATATTGTAAATCTGTCCTTATTTAAATTTTAAGAGACTGGGTTATTAAAGTCAAAGAATATATCTTGAAAAATTCTTAGTTAAAAACTATCTTTAATGGTATAATTATATGTAAAGTTGACTAATTATAGTGAAATATACCTTTATATTTTATTTAAATGAACTATTAGTTTATATAAAACTTGGTATTAAGTGAATGAAAAGAAATAACAAGTCAAAGATGCTAGTATATTTTGTATCAGACAAGGAAGCAGTTTCCCCCTTTGGTAAGACTAGCGTCGAGTTCTGCTGATACAGTATGACTCAAAATAGACTTATTACTTAGCTAATTGGTACAAGGAGAGTATGTTATGAAAGGTACAGTAAAAATTTTTAATAAAAAATTTGAATATGATTTCTTATCTGCTTGGATAAAATACAACAGGCTGCAAAATCAGTATACTCAAGAAGCACTGGCACACGGAGTATGCTCTACAAGCCACTTAAGCTATTTCGAAAGTGGTAAAAAACTTCTTCGTGGAGAAATAATAGAAGCACTTCTTAAAAAAATGAATATTCACGAGATAAAGGAAATTTATGATATGGGTGCAATAAGGCAGAAATTTTATAACATGATGTTTGAAATAGAAAACTTAAATTATGATAATGCTAGGGCCATATATCAAGAAATCTCCAGCATGGAGTATTTGATAATTTTATCTCCCTATAATATTGAATATACAATATATAAATTTATTTACAATTTTCTTTTGGATAAAAAAAGCTATACAGATTTGAAACAGGATGTACTAACTTTAGATAAAATTTATTCATCTTTAAGTGAAGAACTTAAATATCTTTATATGTTTATGTCAGGAAGACTTATATTTAAATATAAAGATCATGATGAAGGAATTCAAAGGCTACTAGCGGCTAATAAAATAAAAGACACACCTTGGATTAACTATCATTTAGGCTTTTCTTATTGTTTTGATGATAAGCCCTTAAAGGGAGTTTATTATCTTGAAAAGTCATTAGAAAGCTATGAAAGAAATGGAATATACCTAAATGCTTTGTGGTGTCATAATTACTTAGGAATATGCTATAATTTTTTAAACATACACGACGAGTCAGAAAAACATTTTAAAGCAGCATTAACAGGTGCAGAATATTTTAATATTGATGATATATTATGGCATGTATATACCAATCTATCTGATTTATACTTACACCTAAAAAAATATAATGAAAGTGTTCTTTGGTCAAAAAAAGCTCTTCATACACCACATGATCCACTTTTACCAGCATCCAATTATGTAGAGGCATGCATAAAGCTAAACAAGATTAAAGAATGTAAAAAAATATTCTCTACTTATTTAGTAGAAGAACATAAAAATTCCAAATATTATTATTGGTTGTATTTTTTAAATTTAAGTATCTTTCACATTGAAGAAGAACTATTTTATGAAGAAGTAACTCAGAAAATTTTACCTTATTATCAAGGTATAAATTATATAGAATTTTGGAAATCAATTAAAATTAAATTAATTGAATATCTTGAGAAAAGACGAAAATATAAGGAAGCAAATAAAATCTACAAGGAGCTTTTAACCTAATAATATGTCCAACAAATATAAAATAAAACTATACGCAAAAGACTTGGACAATTGTCCAAGTCTTTTATGTTGTATCTTGCAAACTATTAAAGCGTGTATATCTCACTCTACTGAGCCGGTGCAGAAATCTTGATTTCCAAACCAAATTACATCATTGCCTTTTTCTATATAGTAATAAATTAATCCATTTACTCCAAACCCCTATTATGGGACTATATTCGATTTTCTAAAGATTAATTTTCAAATAAAAATATATCCCCTAAAGTTCCATCATCATATTCTGAATTAGGGTATGACTCAACAAGTTTATAGTTATCTTTCGTATATTCCGAAATAACTTTATTCCAAAAGTGTACAGATGCTATATTTTTAGGATGTCTTTTCAATTGCCATTTTCCATGAAACATATCAAACACTTTCATAGCAACAAATTTTCCTATACCACTACGACGATATTTATACATTACAAAGAATTCTGCCAAAGAATAATCAGTTTTTTCATCTACTTCAGGATAATCATTTACCATTACAAATCCCGCCAAGTTTTCATCTACAACAATAAAAAAAGCCCATCTATTTTCTTCTGTCCAATAACAATCAAGATAATCATATCCATATAAACCAAGTTTGTTTACATCTCTATTATCCCATTGCGAAAATTCATAATCGTATTTCTCTAGTAAATTTTTAAGTATTTCTTTATCTTCAACATTTACTCTTCTAAGCTCTATGTTCATTCTCCTATATCTCCTCACGTAATAAAAATAATTTCTTTTATAATTTATGACATATTAGAGTATTACATGTTATAAGTGTTTTCCCAAAGGTAAGTCCATTAATAGGATTATTTGAATACTCTTTCCTTGAAGATGCAATATTCGATCCGATTATAATATCACCACCTATTGGCATCATTTCTTGGTTTTTTAATACTCCATGATGCTCTATTACCAAATTTAAATTTTTAAGTTTTTCTTTAAACTTATTTTCAAATTCATTCCAATTTTCATTTTTAGATAATGCTCTAGTTAAAAGCTTTTTATCAATGCTATTTATTTCAGTAGAGTTTGTCCAGAATCTTGGATATACACAAATAAATTTTCCATTAGGTTTTAACATTTTATGTATTATGTTTAAACTATCTAAAACAGTATATCTAAACATTCCTGAATAAGAAATTATTATATCTACTGAATTATTTTTTATTGTATAATGCTCATTTCCTTCTATATCGGTAATACTCCCTAAATACACAGCTAAATTTTCTATGTTAAAATGTTCTTTACACCTTTTAGCATATAAACAATGTACTTTCTCTAATTCAAATGAAATTACAGTATTGCACTTATTTGCAAATGCTGCTGCAGTACTACAAATTCCCCCTCCAATTTCTAAGACATTAAATTTTGAAATGTCGTCTTCTAAAAAACCATTTTGAATAAGATTATTAATAAATTTACTTTTTTCAATTATTTCTTTATGAAAGTCATTAATAGGGTCATAATCTTTTGGATAATCAACACCTTTTAGTGATTCTGATATTTCTTTCTTTGGATCTAAGCCGAGCTCTTCTAGAATTGATTTTATTGAATGCATTATATTTGCCCCCCATATATTAAAATAAGTTATTGAAATAATTTATTAATTAAGTGTCCATTAAAGTTTTGTATTAAAAATATCCTTATCTATTTATTTTTTCTAAAATGTAATCCATAGAACCATGTAATGTTCCATCCAAATGATGCTGCAGCTATTCCAACTAAAATTATCAAAAAAATTTCTCCAGCGCCACCCTCTATACGATGTCCAATGAAACTAAATACAGCCATTAATGCAATACTGAAAACCAGTAAGAATATATTTATATTAACACGCTTTTTTCTAGCCTCTTCTAATGGTGTTGGATCTGTATATATTGGCAGCGTTCCTGGTGATGCTTTGAAAATTCGATAGCCATAAGATTCACAAACAAATTCCCAGCCAGCATGCTTAAAAATCATCAAATATTCATCTAAATCATCAATATGTTCCTGAAAGTCCATAGTATATATTAAATCCTGAGGTTCACCCTTTATAAATTCAAAAGAAAAAATTGAGCTCGAATGAAGTATCCACCCCTCTTTTGCCCATTGAGACATTTTATCTAGCATAGTATTTTTTGATATATCCCATCCATTATTACTCATTTTCCGTATATTTTTATTCATAATAATCCCCCATTCCTTTTATAACTTTTTCTGCATGAGAAACCATTTCTTTACGTCTTAAATAGTCCTTCATTAAAAGTGCTTTACCTTTTTTTTGAATTTCATATGTTTTTCTCTCCCCTTGTTCTTCTGAAACTAATCTAATTAATCCCGCATCTAAAAGCTTTTTAAGTGAAGTATACAAATTAGCAGGACCAATTTCAAAACTATTATCTGAGATCTCTTTAACTCGCTCCATCATGGCATATCCATGAATAGGCTTTAGCATACATAATAATAAATAATAATAAGCATCTGTTAAGTATCCTTCTTCCAGTGTATTACGCCTTGCCATGTAATCACTCCAATTCTTATACTATATCATTAAAAGATATATCATTTAATGATATAGTATCATGCTGTAAATAAAATGTCAATAAAATATTAGGTTTTAATTTCCTATATATTAAAGAAAAGTAGTATTATGTGTTAAAATCCACTATACAATAGTGGTGAAGTGGATACGCCTGTTAGAATAAGGATAGCATAGACTAGCATACTGACTTATTATTTATTTGAATGTGCCTAAATAAACATTGCTGTAACATTTATAAATTCCTAATTATATAATGATATTAAGTAACAATATTAAATTACGTAATTTTACCAAAATGGTTATGATTTATGATAAATTGAATACTGTTTAAAAATATTTTAATAAGGATATGATAGAAGTGGATTGTATAGATAATTGTACAAATAATTGTAAAAGTTCCATTGTCTTACCTAACCCTATAACTCAGATAGCTAGTATGCCCTATGCTTTATATCTTTCACTTCAAGGTAAATATTTTGTAGGATATGCAGATGAGTTAGAGTTTGGTAATGGAAGTAGTGCATGGGCAGGATTAATAAACCCAAGCTGTTCTGGAGTTAACTTACACGTTTATGTTTGGACTGTTACGAACATTGGCACATCTCCTATAAGAGCACAGATATGGTTCAATTCAAGTCCACCTGGTCATGCAACCGAATCAGAATTAGTTACCCCAGCTAATACAGCCATTTGTCCATTGCCGCGACCACGGGTAAGACTTCTTGAGGCATCTAATGTTGCAGGTGAGCCTGAAGGTGGAGTTAAAGCATTTGTTAGAAGAGCTCTTCCAGAGGTTACAATTGCAGATGAAGAAGAAGGTAAATTTATTTTTCCTCCTGGAGGATCATTTATCATTTTTTTATCAAATCCAGAATCACCAAATGAAGCTGCTAAAGGCAGGGTTGCCTTTGGATGGTGGGAAGAAAAGATAAAATAAAGTAATTTAAGACATTAAAAATCCGGTGAATGCAGCCGTGATTTTTAATGTCTTTTCTATCTTTCAAATAGTGAAATTGCAATTATAGATTCTACGATATTTTCCAAAACATCCAAGCAATTATCAATAAATGATATAGGTATAATTTGTTAGTTTTTACCTCTTTGGATAAAGTAATATTCCAATACTTTCTTTTGCATAGGTATCACATAATGACTTCCACCTTTAGATTTAACATCTTCAATTACGGTAGCAAGTACTATTTTAGGATTATCAGTATTCATAGTAACAAGCCATCCATATTCTTCGCCAGTAGTATCATCAACACTTTTTTTCAATTCTGCTGTACCTGTTTTACCAGCCAAAGCTACTCCATCTATTTTAACTCCACGTCCTGTACCAGATGGATTATCTATAACCTGTTTAAGATCTTCTAAAAGTATATTTGCATTTTTCTCAGAAATAACATTTTTCTTCCATATCTTTGGAGCATTCTTATCACTTTGAAGATATAGACTAGGCACCATCATATTACCTTGATTCACCACGGAACTATACATTAAAGCTACATGTAATGGACTCATCAATACTTGACCTTGTCCATAAGAACTATCTGCTAGTTGAATATCGTTTTTTATGTTATTATCAGAAGAAATTTGAGATTTTACAATTGGATAATCTATAGGCATTTTTTCTCCTATACCAAAGGATTTAGCTTTTTCTAAAAAACCCTCCTTACCCATTTTAAGACCCGCTTGAGCAAAATATATATTATCAGAATATATAAAGGCATCTTTTAAATTAACTGACTTACCTGGGTCTGCTACTCTTGTAACCTTATACGCTCCCCAACTACTATCAGGTTGCCATTGCTTTCCTTGTATATTGATAGTTTCTGCTGGGTTTATACTTCCTTTTTCTAAGCCCGCTGCTGCAGTGAATAGCTTAAATGTTGATCCAGGTGCATATGCAGCTTTGAATCTATTATCAAATTGTATATTTTTATCCTTTTCCCATTGTGATTTAGTACTCTCAGTAGCATATGTTGTAAACACATTAGGATCAAAGGATGGAGAACTTACCATTGCAAGAATTTCTCCGTTTTTAGGGTTTATAGCTGTAGAAGCTCCTCTTTCACCATTCATACTCTCGTATATTTTCTTTTGAAGTTCTGCATCTATAGAAAGAGTTATGTTTTCTCCATTTTTAGGTTCTGTTTTTGCAATTTTTATTTTTTGTGATTCAGTTCCGTCCTTTTGTTTAGAGATATAAATAAATTTACCATCTTTAGCTCTTAATTTATTTTCATAAACCTGCTCTAATCCTCTTTTGCCTATAGTACTAGTAGAACTGTATCCTTGACCATCTAGTTTTTTAAGTTCTTCTGCTGTTATAGGTCCAACGTATCCTATCAATGAACCCATAGCTTCCCCACCTTGATAGATTCTACTTTCTGGTTTTTGATGTATTACTCCAGCAATTTTCATAGCCTCTGCAATTATGTCTTTTTTATCAGCAGATATATTAACAATAGGTACAAAATGTTCAGGATTACTATTAGCTTTTAGATTATTTTCTATTACTGAAGGTTTAATATCTAAAATTTTAGCTAATTTAGCTACATTTGCTTCTTTACTTATATTAAAATCTTTAGGTTTAACGCCAATAGCCACTACAGTTCCATTTGTAGCAAGCCCATAGCCATTTCTATCATGAATTTCTCCTCTTTTAGCTGGAATAGTCTCTACTCTAACCTTGTCACCAGCTTCCATTTGGGGAAATATCATTTTCTCACTCCAATTAATTTTCCAAGCTTTTTTATTGTCTACCTTCTCTTTAATCATAACTACTTCATAGTCTTTAATATTAATTTTTCCAGCTACAGTTGTCATAGTTAAAGAAAAAGGTATCTTTTCTGCTTTTTTATCAGTAGTTTCTACATTGATAGAAATATTCTTTGCCTCTATACCGCTATAAATGTTAGAATATCTATCTATAAAATTCTTTTCAGTAATTTTAGACTTTGTTTCCTTAGACAGCATTCCATACATGCTTTTATAATCTTTTTTCTGCCAATAGCCCTTATATTCATTAAAGGTTTCTATAGCATTTTTTTCTTTTAAGGAACAACCAGCTAAAATAAAGGTTGTTGAAAATAGCAATACTACTGTAGTTAATACAGTAAAAAGTCTTTTAAAATTTAGCTTTAACATATAGTAACACCTCTTATAACGTTTTTAGTAAAAGATTTTGTATGCCTAATTTTATTACTTTCCTCCCTATAATAGATTTAAACCTAATAGTATTATACCATAATATACAATATTGTGATTGATAATTAATATTATGTGTGTGACAATGTTGGAAACTTTAAATTAGCATTTTCACTTACAACTATAAAATTAAATTTAAAACGAAATAACAACTTTCAAGGACTGCATTCTGTAGAATATAGTCCTTGAAAGTTGTTTAATTATACTTCATATGTTTATTTTAGTTTTTCATTTAATTTTTTTCTACATTATAATTTAGTATATAATCTAAGACAGGATCTTTTTTATTTAAATAATCTTTTATAGATACTTCAATCATCTTATCAGGCACAAAAGTATTAGAGTTATCTTCTGATAATTTATTAAATTGTGTTGAATATTGTACTGCTATTTTTGAATTAGGAAGTACAAAATCTTTCACAGCTCCGTAATGATTAGGTATGCCACTAGTAGACTCTCCAACAAAAGTAGCATTAGTTTCTTTTTTTAACATAACAGCATTAACTATGGCTGAAGAAAAAGTCCTTCTTCCTACTATAATAAAAAGATTGTTTTTGTTATTAACTTTTTTATTTTTTAGCCAAGTTATAAAAGGCTTTATATATTTATCACTCCCACCAGAATTATCTCTCATATCAATTATAAACTTATGAATAGGATGATTGTCCATAAATTTTAAAAGTTCATTTGTAAATTCCTCCATGTTTTTAGCTTTTTCATTATTAGACTCTTGAACTCCAAGGCACTTATTATATTTAAAGTATAGAGTTTTTTCACTTGAAATATATTTATACCAATAGTTTAAATTTGATTTCTGCATATATAATGGATATGTATCATTATATTTATCAATAATAAATTTCCCTTTAAATGTTTCCATATCTATGGTATCTATATTTATATCAAAGGTCCTGCCCTTTTCATTTTTAAAAGTGAAAGTTGCCTCTTTTGTGTTAGAGACAATTTTAAGGCCATGGAGAACCTCAGCATTCATTAAATATTTTGGAATACTCTTCTTTAGCATAGCTTCATTGTCCTTAGCAACTAAAGGTAGAATAGCTTGTTCAACTTTTTTCACATCTATTCCATTTATTCTTATTAGTTTTGAATAAAGCACGTCCTTATATTTACTTATAGTATTAGTTACATAAATTCCTTCTTTAAAGTAATAAAATTGTAAAGGGTACATATCTAAAGATTTTTTATAAGCTGATGTATGGGTATCACCTACAGAAGCAATTATTTTATATATACCGTTAACTATTTCATCATCATTTAAATTATCCACAGAGTTTTTTAAAGTATTTATTTCTTCATTAAATTTTTCTTCACTGATTTTAAAAAATAAGTTTACATGTTTCTTAGGAAGAGCCTTTTGTAGATAGCTTAAATCTTTTTTCCACTTAATGTTTCTATCTCCTCCTAAATATTGTGATCCGCAACCTGTAAAAAATAGTGTAAAAAAAATTAAACTAAAGCAAATAGTATTCTTTATAAATTTATCCATTTTAACCTCCATTAAGCTTAGTATAAACAACTTAATCTATATCTTTTTTGTTAAATTCATATATAGAAATAGTCATAAAAAAAAGAAAACATAAACTACCAGAAATTATAATATAATTAAAGTTAATATATTCAGACAAGTAAAAATACTTAACTGAAGTAAAAGGTGTCAATAAAGGCATATACTTGATATATCCGGAATAGGAAGAAAAAACACCTGATATAATGAAAGCTAATATACCAAATACTGTTGGTATCATAATATTTTTACTTATGTTTGCAATTAGAATTGGGATAGGCACTAGTAAAAATTGAAAAATAAGAGAACACAAATTAGCTTTTATATCCTTAATTATAAGATGCCCCGCTGGAAAATTTCCATTTAAAAAATAATAACTTAAAAGTATGGACGCAACCTCAATGACATAAACTAAAGAAATTAGTATATATATTATAAAAATTTTTGCTATAAAAATTTTTATCCTACTCACTGGATAACAATATAAGACATTAGCTGTTTTCTCTGTAAACTCTCTAGAAAAAACATAGGCTGGTATTAATGAAAATAAAACTACATAAAGTAATAAATAATTTATTTGCTCAATATTATATGCGTAATTTTCAAAAGACATATGTGTTTCAGTTACAAGTCGTGCTGTAAACATAAGTAATGACATACTTATTCCGCCAATTAAAACTATAAGCATAATATTCGATTTTTTTAATTTTAAAATTTCAGAGTATATTATATTCATCATTTTAATCTCTCCTCAGCTTAATTTATATCTAACTTATTGTAATAATAAATGCATAAAAACATAGATATAGTAAAAGTAAGCACAGCATTAGTAATAGTTAATATAAAATCAATAGGATCTCCAATATGAAAATAATATATTGGTAGTGCAGGTAACATAAAAGGAGAACACTGCATATATATACCCGTAAACATCATAAATGAAGAAGATACAGCACCAAGTATTCCATATACTACAGGGAAAATAATATTTTTAGATATACTTCCTATTAATATAGGTATGGGCATTATTAAAAATTGTACTAGTGCAGAATATATATTAACTTTCAAATCTGTAATAATAATATTCTTAGGAGGTAACTGATTCCACGCTATGTATACTGTTAAATATACCGCTAAAAATTGAATTATATATATAAATATAATTATTATATATAGAGTTATTAGTTTACCTATAAATATTTTTGTTCTACTAATTGGGTATGAATATATTATATTAGCTGTTTTATCAGTGAATTCTCTGGAATAAATATAGCCAGCTATTAAAGATAAAAAAACTGTATATAAAAACTGAAAGGAAACTACTTCTATATTCACTCGGTAACCTTTCATAAGTGTGTATCTTAATGCCTCTGAGACTCCATCATAATTATTTGAAAGTGATTGAATGCATTGAATCACGGGAATAAAAATTGACGCAATTAAAGTTATAATAAATAAATATGATTTTTTTATTTTTAAAAATTCTGAGTAAACTATATTAAACATTTATTGGCCTCCCGTAAGTTTTATAAAGTGATCCTCTAGACTATCTACCTTTAAGCAAATCTCATCTACAAATATGTCATTTGAAACTAATATTTTGTTTATATTAGCTACTTGCTGTAAATTTTGGTAAACTCTTAAAATATTTTTTTCCCATATAATATAATCTTTAATATTTAGCTTTTGCTCTAGAATGAAAGAAGCTTTTTTATCATCATTTACTCTAATATTAATATAATGCCTATTTCTTTTTTGTAATTCATCATAAGCTATTTCTTCTAAAAGCTCACCCTTATGAATTATTCCTATTTTACTTGCCATTTGCTGAATTTCACTTAATATATGGCTAGATACCAAGAAAGTAATTCCTTGCTTTTTACATAAGTCTATAATTAATTCTCTAATTTCTTTTATTCCTAGTGGATCTAGACCATTTGTAGGCTCATCCAATATTAAAAATTCAGGATGATGTAAAATAGCTCTAGCTATTCCTAATCTTTGTTTCATACCTAAGGAAAATTCTCTCACTTTTTTATCTGCTACATTTTCTATACCCACTATTTTTAATGAATCTGCTATACATTTTTTATCTTGAACCCCCATCATTCTTCTATGTATCTCTAGATTTTCTTTTGCTGTTAAGTTAACATAAAATCCAGGATATTCTATCATAGAACCTATTCTTTGAAGAAGCTTTTTATTTGAAGCCTTTTGAGAGAATAGTTCTATCTCTCCAGAAGTTGCTTTTATAAGCCCCATAATCATTCTTATGGTAGTTGTTTTACCTGCACCATTTTGTCCAAGGAAACCATATATCTGTCCTTTTTCAATACTCATATTTAAATTTTTAACTGCAGAAAAATTTTTAAATTCCTTAGTTAAATTGTAAGTCTTAAGAATATACTCCATTTTTATGCCTCCTTATACTGTTTCATTATAATTACACAACTAGTCATATAATAGCTTTTTAACATAGATTATTTGAAAATTTTATATAACTCATATAAAGTTAACCATATATATAATATACAATATACATCTTACACTGCTTTTACGCAGTTCTTACAATTTTCTTAAATCAATATTTCTACGTACCTTGTTTTTCTTATTTAGTAAAATATAACCAATATAATAGTAACTTTTTAGATTTAACACTAGAATCTTAATTATGCTTCATACTGAGCGCACGCAAAAATGAGATAAAACTAATGTTTTATCTCATTTTCTATTAATGTTTTAGGAAGTGCAAATGTAAATTCAGTCTTTTCAAAGGGAGTACTTTTTACATAAATAGTCCCATTTTGAGCTTCCACTAATTTTTTGACTATAGTAAGCCCTAAACCGCTACTCTTTAAATTTAATTTTCTGGACTTTTCGACGGTATATAGCCTATCGAAAACATAATCTATTTCTTCTTTTGGAATTCCAGTACCATTATCCCATACATCTACAAAAACATAGCTTTCATCTTCTTTTAAATTAATTCCCACAAGAGTACCTTCTGAACCATATTTCAAAGCATTGTTTACAAGGTTATTTAAAATTCTATTTAATGATTTTTCATCCCCAAAGGCGTATATATCCTTTTCCGGAATATTTATTTGTATCTTCTTATTATATTCCTTAAATTCATTAAAAAATAATAGTACATTTTGTCTCAAAATTTCTGAAATATTTAATTGTTTTATTTCCAATTTAACATCATTAGATTCAATTTTAGAAACCTGAAAAAACTCCTCCATAAGACTATGTAAATGATTACCTTTGCCGTAAACTATTTTAATATATTTTCTTTTGTCCTCTTTACTTAAATTGGTATCACTAAGAATAAGTTCTATATATCCAAGCATTGAAGTTAACGGTGTTCTCAAGTCATGAGATATATTAGATATCATTTTTTTTATAGAATCTTCATTGATTTTATTTTTTTCAAATATCCTTTGAAGTTTTTCTATTAACTTATTTATGTTAATAGTTATAGTATTTATTGATTTTATATGATTTTGAAGTCTTATTCTTTGATTAAAGTTTCCTTGTATAACTTCCTCTAGTATTTTACTTATATAATTTAATTTTCTATTTAACAAAACTATTAAAATCATAAGAACAATTATTATAATTATTAAAATACACACAAATACATTCATTTTAATCACCAAGTTTATATCCAATTCCCCATACGGTTACTATATATCTAGGATTATTGGGGTTGTCCTCAATCTTATTTCTTAATCTTTTTATATGAACCATTACAGTATTATCATCATTTACATATTCATCTTCCCATACATTATTAAATATCTGAGCTTTTGTAAATACTCTATCTGGGCTTGAAAGAAATAATTTTAAAAGTTTAAATTCTTTTGGAGTTAAACTTAGCTCTTTAGTTTGTTTATATACCTTATAATTTAAAGTATCTAATTTTAATTCATCATGTTCTAAAATAGGTCTTTTTTTACTTTCATTATAATAAACATATCTTCTAAGTTGAGCTTTAACCCTTGCAATTAACTCTCTTACTGAAAATGGTTTTACCATATAATCATCGGCTCCCATACCTAATCCAATTATTCTATCTGTTTCTTCTGCTTTAGCTGAAAGAATAATAACAGGTGCGTTATTAACAGTTCTAATTTGCCTAAGTACTTCTATTCCATCAATATAAGGAAGCATTAAATCAAGTATTACTAAATTAAATGTATTGTTATATTTTTCTATAGCTTCTTTTCCATCAAAACATTGGACTATATCATAGCCTTCATTTTTTAAAGCATGATATATTAAATCATTTATTTCTTCATCATCTTCTACCACTAAAATCTTTGATTTTTTCAAATTCAACACCTACTTTATCTTTTTATACGCCAATTAATTATAGCATAATCCTAAACAAATATATTAAATAAAATACTATAACTTTATTTCTCCGTATAATCTTAGTGTTTAGGGCATACTTTAAACTCGCTCTTGTACTTTCAGAAAAACATACGTGAATTATTTTTTTCATAGTATTCCTCCAATTCTTTTAAATGACTTATCAACATAATATTATTATCCCACAAAAGCATTACATTACCTAAATTATGAAATTTCTCTGGAATGACTTACATAAGAAGCAAAGGAACTGTTTAAATTTAATTTTAGAAATTCTTCTTTTAGACATATAAAATTATCGTAAGCCTGGCAGGGACGCCAGGCTAGCGAACCTAAAGCAGGACGCTGAATGTGAGCGTTAGATAATTTTATATGGCTAAAAGATTAGAATTTCTTAAATTAAATTTATTGTTTCGAGCTCTTATGCAAGTCATGGAGGAGAAATTTCATAATTTTATCACATTATACCTTTTTGTGGTTTAATCATAATATATATTTTAACATATTTAATTTTATCTAAACATTGCTCTAAAACATAAAAGTGTAATTATTTAAACCAATTTCAAAATCTATTTTTATATCTATAGAAATATATTGACAATAAATGTTTATATATATTATATATATTATGGATCAAATTAGTAATTTTATAGTATGATTGGAGGTAATCAAAATAATGTTGAAGGATGCATATTTAAAAGAACTTACAGAATTAACAAATGAGTTTAGAAAACAATCTATTATATTAAAAGAAGAGGGTTCAAATGATGAGGCTATTTTAGAAACTATAAAAGCAAATATTTGCGATATATTTTGCAAAGTATTTAATGTAAGCTACAATAAAGCATTTAAAAGTTCTAAAAATACTGATGAATGTTACAAAAATCTCTATAATTTCTATACCAGCTTCTTTAATAAAATACCAGCTCCTTGGATTGAAAAGATGGCTAAAGATATGGAATATGGCATGATGGAAGAATATTATAAAGAACAAATTAAGTTAGAAACAGTTAATAAAATTAAAGATTTATTTGAAAAATATTATAATAAATATTACAAGGAGGCTTAAATGGATAAGTTAATTATAAACATTTTTAAGTGCTTAGCTGATAAATCTAGATTACAAATAATAAATAACCTAATGGAAAGTCCTATGTATGTTGAATTATTATCACAAAGATTAAACTTAGCACCATCTACCATATCCTTTCATTTGAAAAAATTAGAAGATGTAAAATTAGTCTATTCCACTAAAGAGCAATATTATGTGGTTTATCATTTAAATAAAGATATACTTTCATTGAAATTGAATGATTTAATTAATGGAGTAGAATCACAAAAAGATATTCAAAAGGAAAGAGAAGAACAGTACAGAATAAATGTTATAAATGCATTTTTTGAATATGGAAAGCTTAAATCCATCCCTGTTCAACGAAAGAAAAGAAAAATAGTTTTAGAAGAAATTGCAAAGAGCTTTGAACCTGGCAGAGATTATACGGAAAGAGAGGTTAATATTATTATAGCTGATTTTCATGACGATTTCTGCACAATAAGAAGAGAAATGGTTGGATTTAATATAATTGAAAGAAATAATGGCATTTATAAATTAGTTAATATTAAATAATGTGGAAATATAATAACCGCACAGGGAAATGCTTTTATTGATTTTGCAATTGAAATATGTGATTGGTTTGGTTATTTTGAGAATCAAGAAGATAAAAATAGTTTTACAAAAGCTTTTAAAGGTATTTAATTACAAATATTTAAGAATAATTGGGTATTAAAAATAAAAATACTGGCGCCTAATTATTCTTAAATATATTAATCTTAAAATTTTTATGAGTGTTTACACCAAATCCTTAGAATAATTCAAAGTGAGCTCCTATTGTCAATTGTTATGCCACATACCAAGATTCTTGGTTTTTGTACATCTTTGCATATATTCCATCTTCATTTAGTAAATCCCTATGAACTCCTTCTTCTGCAATGTTCCCCTCATTAAAGACTACTATTCTATCAGCCCTCTTTGCAAACCCAAGTCTATGAGAGATAAACAGAACCGTTCTGTTTCCTGCCAGAGTATATATCATGTTATAGATTTCAATTTCAGATATTGGATCTAAATAAGCTGTAGGTTCATCTAATATCCATAGGGTAGCCTGTGGGTTGGCCAGTAATCTTGCAATGGCGAGTCTTTGCCATTGACCTTTTGATAATTCTATGCCCTTTTGTAGTTGTCCCAGGGGTGTGTTAATGCCCTGTGGTAGCTTTAGAACCTGCTTTTTTAAACCAACCTTATCCAGTAGACTACAGATTTCTTTCTCTGAAAATTTATGATTTTCATATCCTACTTCAATGTTCTCTCTTATAGTCATTTGATATTGAGCAAAATCTTGTAATATACATGAAACACTACTTCTCAGAATGGATTCTGCCCTTAAGCCTTTGTATCCATCCACTACAATTTCTCCATCAGTTGCATTTGTAAGCGCCATTAAGAGATTAGTACAAGTGGTTTTTCCACTTCCATTATGTCCTACTACTGCAATCTTTTCTCCTGATTTTATATTAAGCTTAAGATTCTTCAAGGCGTATCTTTTAGCTTGAGGATAAGTATAAATAATATTTTCAAAGGAAATGTTATCTGCCTTTTCTTCAGTATATATCTTATTATACTCTTCATAGTCCATTATTTCATAGTAGCTCTTAATAAACTTACAATCAACACTATTCGTCATAATTGTACTTTGTACTCCTTCAAAAGTATCTATTACTCCATTAAAAAGCTGATTACATAACATTAGAAAACCTATCTCATGTTTGCCTGCAACTATTTCAAAGGCTACAAAAATTAACATAGCTATATACGGAAGGTTAAAAACTATTCTTGCTACTTGAAGTGTTACTTCAAATTTTTTAAATATTTTCATTCTATATTTATATTCTTTATCATAGAGTTTATCCCAGCGGCTACTTACAAAGCCAAAAAGTCTATTGAACTTAAACTCTTGGTGAGTAACCTTGTCTCCACTAAGGCTAAAAAAGTAATTTTGCTTTTGACTATAAGGTTGTATTTCATCCCAAATATTTTTTATGCTATTGTACATGTTACCTGCAACCTTATTGAATATAACTACTAATGCTAAATATATTACTACCACTAATACGTTAATCTGTATGAGAAAATATCCATATACAATGGCATGAAAAACTGATTCTATATAAAACATAGTGCTTTCAATAAAGTTTTTCATAGTTTCTAATGTTTTAGTTCTCACTTCGTGTATCTTTACATAAGTCTCATTGTTTTCATAATAATCTATTTTAATATTTGAAAGTTTAGTATTAAGCTCCTTTTCAAATACATAGGATAAGCTTAAATTTAATTTATTTATAAGCAATGTCCTTATAATATCTATTACCTTGAAAATTATCTTTGACAATGTAAAAAGAGTGATACCCATAACTGCAGATTTAAAATAAACAGTTTTATCAAAAAGTCTATAGGCTGAATTTATAGTGTATTCTGTAGCCTTTAGTAAAATAAATGTATTAATAGCTGAAATGGATGTTGTTAGTACTAAAAGTACATATGCTAAGGGGCTGCTTTTAAAAGCTATGGCATTTACCTCTTTTAATGCCTTTAGTGTATAGGAGTTTTTCTTTTTACGCACTTACATCACCTTCTTTATAAAGCTCTTGTTGTGAAGTAAATAATTCATAGTATTTACCTCTCAGTTTCAAAAGCTCCTCATGAGTCCCACTTTCAATTATTTGTCCCCCATCCATTATACAAATACGGCTTGACATCCTAGCAAAGCCAATACGATGTGAAATTAAAAGAGCAGTTTTGTCCTTTACTATGTCCTTGAATTGATTTAACATTCTCATTTCTTCAATTGGGTCTATAGCTGCTGTTGGTTCATCTAGTATAAGCACATCAGGTTCCCCCATATATGCCCTAGATAGAATTACCCTTTGCCATTGTCCTCCACTTAAGTCTTCACCAGCCTTATCATACTCCTTACCTAATATTGTATCCGCTCCACCAGGGAGCTTCTTTATTACCTCTTGTAAATTACCCTTTTCTATAGCCTTATTGATGTGCTTCTCATCATTAAAGCTTTCAATCATTCCCACAGCTACATTTTCTTTCAAAGAGATGCTGTATCTAGTAAAATCCTGAAATCCTATGCCAAAATATCTATATAAGCTTTCCTTATCATAGTTTTTTATATCTTTGCCATTTAGCTTTATAGTCCCTGTATAATCCTCTAAAAGTCCACACATAAGCTTTAAAAAGGTGCTTTTTCCACTTCCGTTATATCCAAGAATGCTTATAACTTCTCCCTTTTTTAAAGTGAAATTTAGATTATTAACTGCATTTTTATGTCCATGAGGATATTTATAGCATACATTTTCAAAGGTTAAACTTTTAAATTCCTCAATATTATTATTTATTTTTGAATTAGATTCTGACATATTCTTTAACATTGATAAACTTGTTTTTCCCGTGAAGTTTTCATATCTTTCTACATACTGATAGTTTTCAGCTAAATCTTTTGATAGTATATTCACTATATTACCTACACTATAGGTAAGAGACCACATTATTGAGTTCAAGAATACAAACTCTCCTACAGCTAACTTTCCAGTGTAAACAAGATATAAGAAGTAAATTGTTAATCCAAAAGTCATAAATTGCTGAATAATAGTGGAAATATTTGATAGTATTGTAGCTTTTACTTCAAATTTATATTTAGAAGTGGTATACTCTTTATACCATTTATCCCATTTTTGAAGAAATTTATTTTGTAATTTGAATATTCTAAGCTCCTTTGCATGTTTTCTTGAAGAAAGTAAATCCCTATAATAGTTGCCTTGTCGTTCGGCATTAATATATGCCTCATTTAACGCCATTCGTCTTTTTACGATGTATTTATTTATAAAAATCAAGGCTAAAGATAAAAAGAATATACATACTAATATAATGGTATCAAAATATGAAATAGCCAAAGCTGATAAAATGAGCTTAAAGCTGGATATAGCAAGCTTATTAAATACTGTCACTGTTATTTCAGTAGTATTGTCCATGTTTTTTCTTACAAACTCATAATTGTCATAAAAGCTATTATTATAAAAATCATCCTGTTTAGAGTTATAGCTTTTATATAAAAAGAATTTAGAGAAAAGTTTTTTAGACTTCCTAGTATAGGCAGTTATCATCATATTCTCAAAGTTTCCAGTATTTCCACCTATACATATCATTAAAAAGAAAAATAATATAGGCATCATGACTTTAATACTATATACTCCAGCCTTTTGGTAATATAATATAGTATCCGTTGCCAATTTAAAGGAGTAGCTAATCCCAAGTCCAGCTAGTGCCATAATAAGCAGTGCACTAATATTTATAATAAAAAACCCTGGTGCTGAAGCAACACTTATTTTACAAAAATTTAGTATTCTTTTAAACATTTAATTCACTCCTCAATAAAGAGAATTGTTGAGATCCCCTTTGCTTCTTCAGAAGTTGGTTCCTGTAGTAAATCTCTATCTATTAAATTTTTTAATACGTAAGTTTTTAAGCCTGTTAAACTATTTTGACAGATAGCTCTTATAATTTTGTGCATATGAATAGGTTGACCCATTTTTCTAATTTCATATACAATTCTATCCAACTCCTGTCCTAACTTTATGAGTTTCTCTGAAGGTGAAGGCAGTATCTCAGTGAAACTATCTATTGCTTTCTTATTTTTATAATAAACCACATTTACTTTATAACCATTTTTGGTCTTTATCAAATATCCCTTATCTATTAGTCTTCTATATACATCTATGTTTACATTGTTTTCTATTAACTTCCCATTTATAAAATGATAGAGTCCTACATAATCTGACATAATATTGTCTCTCCAATCAAATACCCTATTAATCCAACCTGTATTAAATTGCCATCCCAGAATTGGAAGTTCATCATTAGTCCTATACATATCTCCACAAGAGTTATAATTGAACTCATCACTTTTCTTTATTTCTTTATGGATAGAAGCAAAAGCAATATAATTTCCACCATCTTTGCGTAATGTAGTAACTTCCTCATAAGTTATCTTCTTCAATTGAGAAAATTCTAACTTTTTCATAGCATAAGGGATTACACTCCATAAAAGCAAATTAAAATCATTATTTGGATAATAGATATTAAGACTTTTAAACTGATCCTCCATATTAAAAAATTGAAGAAAATACTCTTCCACAACTATGGCAGCATATTTTTTGTATATTTCATGTAGTGCTTCCCATTTTTCTTCTGATTCTTCTGAAATCAATATATTAGTTTGGTATTTTCCACCAGGTAGCTTGTCCATAAAACCATATTCTTCAAGTTCATTAATTTCATCTTCTATAAATATAGGGGATATACCTAGTTCCTCTGCAATTTTATTTATTGTTAATGGTTCATGATAAGCTGCATAAGCTATATTTTGAGTTATAGTCCTTCTAAAAAAATCTTTAGTATCTCCTCTTTTTCCTGGTTCCCCGCTATGTGTCATATTTGAAAATTTAATAGGATTAATGCCTAAGTTTCCAACCGTTCTCATTACTTCCATACCTTTTTTCATCTCCTTTTTACTTTCATAAATATGCCATTTTACAGTTCCTTCTGATAGATTTAACTTTTCGGCAATTTCTTTTATTTTTAATCCTTTATAATAGTGAAGTATTACTATTTCCCTTTGCTGCTTTGATAAAAATGATATTTCTAACCTCAGTTTTCCTGCCATTTCACTTTGAAGAATATCCTTGTCAATTTCTAAGTCTGAGGAAATAATTATTTGATCGATTGATATATTATTAAATCCTTTCGTTTTACCACTAATATATTTTGTCCAAACATTATGAGCGATTTTAAAAATATAACTATTTAAATCAATAAAGTTATCTTTTTTTATAAGCACATCATATACCTGAAGTATAATTCTACTTGCAAGTTCCTCAGCTTCATTAAGATTTCTAGTTTTATTCATAGAAAAACCATATAATGGTTTTATATATTCTTTTATTAATCTATCTGCTTCGTTTTTTTTCAATATTATTTTCATCTCCTTTTCCATTACACTTATATACTGTCTAGCTAAAAAAAAAGGTTGGTAAATAAACAAAAAATTTAGCATTATTTACACTATATATCCTACCATATGTTTATATGAAAATAACAAGTAACAAACTGTAATATTATAAGCTACAATAAAAAGTTTAAAAGTTCTAAGAATAGTTAAGAATATTACAATAAGTTTTATACTTTATATACTTATTTTTTTAATAGAATACCTACTCTTTGGATGAAAAAAATGACTAACCATATAAAACATAACATCGAGGAAAGTTATAGAAGGTACTTATTTTTTACTAAAAAAGACCAAGATTTTTGGAATCTTGGTCTTTTTTATATGTTTCTATACAGTTTTTTCTATACATTTATTTCAGCTTCTACACCTAAAGCTTTTTTATTATTTTCAAGTAAAGGCTTAACATATTCCTCAATAAACTCAGCTACTTGCATAGGTGCTCTTCCAGTAAATTTAACGGGATCTATGGTATCCATTATTTCTTTTTCTGTCATGTTAAAGGCTTTATCTTTAACTATTAATTCTATTAGGTTATTTTCCATTCCTTCTGCTTTAACTCTTTTAGCTGCTTCCATAGAATAAACTCTTATTTTTTCATGAAGTTCTTGTCTATCCCCACCACGTTTAACAGCTTCCATAAGAATGTTTTCTGTAGCCATAAAAGGAATTTCCCTATTTACGTGAGTTGCTATAACTTTAGGATATACTACTAAATTACTAGCTACATTTAAGTATAAGTTTAGTACTCCATCTAAAGCTAAGAAGCTTTCAGATACGGCTATTCTCTTATTAGCAGAATCATCTAGAGTTCTTTCAAACCATTGAGTAGATGCAGTTATTGCTGGATTTAATGAATTTACAATTATATATCTAGCTAAAGCACCTATTCTTTCTGAACGCATAGGATTTCTCTTATAAGCCATAGCTGATGAGCCTACTTGATTTTTTTCAAATGGTTCTTCCATTTCCTTCATGTTTTGAAGTATTCTTAAATCATTGCTGAACTTATAGGCACTTTGAGCTACCTGTGCTAAAGCACTTAAAACTATATAATCTAATTTTCTTGTATATGTTTGTCCAGTTACAGGAAATACTTTTTCAAAGCCCATCTTATTTGCTACGGTTATATCTAGTTTTTTAACTTTTCTTCCGTCACCTTCAAATAATTTCATAAAACTTGCTTGAGTTCCAGTGGTGCCCTTTACTCCTCTAAATCTACATTGTTCCAAGGCAAAATCTATACTTTGAACATCCATCAATAGTTCTTCTATCCATAAAGTAGCTCTTTTACCCACTGTAGTTAGCTGAGCTGGTTGAAGATGAGTAAATCCTAAAGTAGGTAAATCCTTGTACTCTAAAGCAAACTTACTTAAAGAATTTATAACATTTATAAGTTTAACTCTTACTAAATTTAAAGCTTCCTTCATAATTATTAAATCTGTGTTGTCTCCTACATAGCAGCTAGTAGCTCCTAAATGTATTATTCCCTTAGCATCTGGACATTGAACACCATAAGCATATACATGACTCATTACATCATGTCTTATTTCTTTTTCTTTAGCCTCAGCTACTTCATAATTTATATCTTCTACATGTAATTTTAACTGTTTTATTTGCTCTTCAGTTATATTTAATCCTAGTTCTTTTTCGCTTTCTGCTAGAGCAACCCATAATTTTCTCCAAGTTTTAAATTTTTTATCTTGTGAAAATAAATATGACATTTCTTTAGAAGCATATCTTTCCCCCAATGGTGATGTGTAACTATCTCTCATGCTAAAAACCTCCAATATGTACAAAGAATATTGTAATTTTATTATAATTCATATTATAACATACTATTTTTAAAAATGTAATAAAAATGTTCGTGTTTATCCAATATTTTTAAATTTTTATTTTATAGCTATGAAAATTAAGTATATTACTTTATAGTTATTCTTAAAAATATCCATATAGTAAAGATATACAATGTTATGAATTACACTATAAATATAATCTAGTTCCAAGTCTTCTGTCAAATTCAGACCAACCAGGTGATTGGTTATTTTCTCTAACTTGCTGAATTTTATTCATCATAGCATCTACATAGTCTGCAAAGTGAACCACATAGGCTTCTTCAGTTTTTGGTACTTTAGGAGAACCAAATTCAACTTTTCCATGATGCTGTATTATGCAGCTCTTTATCCTCATTTTAAATTCTTCACTATAAATGTCTTCCTTTGATAAAGCCTTTTCTAATAAACCTATTCCAATTACAATATGTCCTTCCATATCTCCTTGTGTAGTAACAGAAAAAGGTCCATCTGTATAATATTCATATACTTTACCTATATCATGAAGCTTAGCACCTAAAATAGCGATTTCCTTATGAGCTAAATTATATCTATAACATAGATTTTTAGCTATATACATAGAGTTTAAAGTGTGTTCTGCTAATCCCCCTAAATAGTTGTGATGTTGGCTCACTCCGCCTATACCTTTCTTAAATTTATCTACAAAATCTTTATCTTTAAAGAAGTAATCATTTAGTGTTTTTACCTGTATATCTTTAAATTCTTCATTTGATAAATCAGTAATCTCTTTCATTATATCTTCTATAGGTCTGTTTATAGAAGGTAGAAATTCATATAAATCAAAACTTTCCACTTTTGTATATTCATCTATTTGCAATAAATTATCTAGAGAAGTCCCTTTTACATTAATTACATCACCTACATTTAAATCAACACCTGTATATTTAATCTTAGCCTTTATGTCTCCAGTTTTATCCCCTAATATTACTCCTATATATTCTATTTCCTTAAATAAATTTTTTAATATCATGAACTCACCTAAAACTTCATTTCCTTTACGTAGATCTTTTATAAAAATTTTTTCCACCTAAATTCATCCTTTCGTACAAAGTATATAAATATTATTAACTATAAGATTTTTTTTATCCTATAGACTTAAACAAAGGAACCTTTATAATTCAGTTCGTAGATAAATACAGTAGGAGCTATCGGAATTAAGTCTGTGGAGCTAGTAGGTTTTGAGTGAGAAGAAGCAGGAATACCCATGCACTTGTGGCTGGGATGAGTTCACAGTATAATGTACTTAGTAGGTCAAACTAACACTATTTTAAATCACTATGCAAAATTAACTAAGTAATAACAAGGGGGATATTTTTTATGGCGAACTATAACTTAGAAAATAGTAAGGATAAACTAACAGTATTTACAGATGCACGATTTGGAATGTTTATTCACTGGGGCTTGTATTCTATCCCAGCTAGAGGGGAGTGGGTTAGATCTAATGAAAGAATTACAGTAGATGATTATGAAAAGTTTTTTTATGAATTTAATCCTGTAAATTACAATCCTAAAGAATGGGCTAAATTAGCTAAAGAAGCTGGAATGAAATATGTAGTTATGACTACAAAACACCATGATGGATTTTGTCTATTTGACAGTAAATATACAGATTATAAAGCTACTAATACTCTAGCCAAAAGAGATCTTATAAAAGAGTATGTAGAAGCTTTTAGAGAAGAAGGTTTAGCTGTGGGATTTTATTATTCTCTTTTAGATTGGCATCATGAAGATTTTCCCGCTTATGGTGATAGACATCACCCTATGAGAGATAATGAGAATTTTAAAGAGAACAAGGGAAACTTTAATAGATACATAGAATACTTTCATAATCAAGTAGAAGAGCTTTTAACTAACTATGGAAGGATAGACATTATGTGGTTTGATTTTTCCTATGATGATATGATAGGTGAAAAATGGGGAGCTACTAAACTTATAAAGAAAGTGAAAGAACTTCAACCCCATATAATAATAAACAATAGATTGGGAGGAAATTTAAAAAAGAGCATTCCAGAAGATTATGCAGGAGATTTTACAACTCCTGAACAAATAATACCTCCTGAGACTTTGATTAATGAAAAAGGTGATTTAATACCTTGGGAAGCTTGTGTTACATTAAATGACCACTGGGGATATTGTTCTCAAGATAAAAATTATAAGTCTTCAAAGGAAATAATAAGAGCTCTAGTAGAGTGTGTTAGTAAAAATGGAAATTTAATATTAAATGTAGGACCAAATTCTAAAGGAGAAATTCCCGAGGAATCTATAGGTATCTTAGAGGAAGTAGGCCATTGGATTGAACAAAACGGCCAGAGCATATATGGCTGTACTAAATGTAACAATAATAAACCTGAATGGGGACGCTATACTCAAAAGGAACATTACCTATATGCACATATATTCCAAAGAGGCGTAGGGCCAATCAATTTAAGAGGGCTAGCTGGAAAGATTAAGAGAGCTCGACTTTTATGTGACGGCTCAGAAATTTCCATAGAAACTCCATGGAATGCGGAGGATTATAAAGGAGATGCTTTTTTGAATTTTAAAAGTGCTTCACTCCCAGATGAAAAAGATACAGTTATTTTATTAGAATTAAAATAAGGCTACTGAAACATCAGTAGCCCCTTTTTAGGAGTTGTTTATTACTCTTCTATAGATTCAATTAATTTAGAAATTTCTTCTAACGCTAAAGTTTCGTCATCACCAGAAACGATTACTTTAACTGTAGCTCCACTTGTAACTCCTAAAGATAAAACTCCTATTAAGCTTTTAACATTAGCTTTTTTCCCATTAAATTCAATACTTACATCTGATTTAAATGAAGATGCTTTTTTTACTAATAAGGTTGCAGGCCTAGCATGTAACCCTGTTGAACTTTTAACTACTACTTCTTTAGTTACCATGTAAATTCACCCCTAGTATAAATTTAGTTATTTATATATATATAACTACCTCATTATATCATAGAAGAAATATTATTACAATAAATTAACCAAAATCAGGATATTACTAATACACCACTGCTTTCATGATTATATCCGCTGAATTAGAAGCATTATAATTTATATCAAGGGTCTTTATTAGTTCAGTATTTATAATTATAACAGGAGTAGTTAGTGAAATCTTAGATGTTAGATACTCCTTATCAAACCAAATGAGTTTATCTCCTCTACTAACTTTTTCTCCTGGATTTATGTAACAAGCAATTCCCTTCCCACCAAAGTTATTGCTATCTAATCCAAGATGAATTAGTATTTTAAGTCCTTCCTTGGTGCTTATTAAAATAACATGTTTTTTTTCATAGACTAATTCCACTGTTCCATCTACTGGTGAATATACATAATTATCTTCAGGCTCTATAGCTATTCCTTCACCCAAAACTTTTCTACTGAAAAGATAATCTTCTACTTCAGTTAAGGGCAATACTTTTCCTTTTACAGGTAAAAATATTTCTACTTCTTTAAACATACAGTATCACCTACCAAAAATCATTAGAAGCAAAATTCTTCTAGTAATACTATATCATTAATGTACGATCTTTTAAACTATTTTAAATATTTTTAACGAAATTATCTATTCTATCCAATCCCTTAATGATATTTTCCATAGATGTAGCATATGAAAGTCTTACAAATTCATCTACCCCAAAAGCTACTCCTGGTACTGCTGCTACTTTCTCTTTTTCTAATAGAAGGCTAGCAAATTCTAAAGAAGATTTAATAACCTTTCCATCTACTTCTTTTCCTAATATTTTTGATATGTTTACCATAACGTAGAAAGCACCTTCTGGTTTAATACAACTTAATCCATTTATTTTATTAACTCTTTCAACCATGAAGTCTCTTCTCTTTTTGAATTCTACTATCATAGCTTCTACATCTTTTTGCTCACCGACTAAAGCCTCTACTGATGCATATTGAGCTATGGAATTAGGATTTGATGTCATATGGCTTTGTATATTAGTCATGAGCTTTATTATTTTCTTATCTCCAGCAGCATAGCCTATTCTCCATCCAGTCATGGCATAAGCTTTAGAAACACCATTTATAACTATTGTTCTTTTATAAGCATCTTCAGATAAACTAGCTATACTTACGTGTTTATCATTACTGTATATTAATTTTTCATATATTTCATCAGAAACAATTATCAAGTCGTGTTTTTTAGCAAAATCTGCAATGGTTTGTAATTCAGCTTTATTATAAACAGTTCCTGTTGGATTGTTAGGGCTGTTTAATATAAGAGCTTTTGTTTTGTCTGTAACTGATTTTTCAAGGTTCTCTATAGTATATTTAAAACTATTTTCCTCTTTAGTATTTACAAATACTGGCTTACCATCTGCAAGCTTCACAAGTTCAGGATAACTTACCCAATAAGGTACAGGTATTAAAACTTCATCACCTGGATTTAATATAGCTCCAAAAACGTTAGCTAAACATTGTTTAGCTCCTGTTGAAACAATAATTTGTGATGCATCATAGCTTAAATCATTGTCATTTTTAAATTTATTAACTATGGCATCTTTCAATTCTGCTATACCTGGGGTTGCAGTATATTTAGTTTTCCCTTCTTTAATGGCTTTAATGGCTGCTTCTTGAATATTTACAGGTGTATTAAAGTCTGGTTCTCCAGCACCAAATCCAACTACATCTATTCCATCAGCCTTCATTTTTTTTGCTTTTGCCGTTATTTCTAATGTCAAAGATGGTGCTATTTCTTCTGCTTTTCTTGATAAAATCATTTCAATCCCTCCACGTAACTTTACAAACATTTTTTTGAAAATATTTTAACAATTGAAAGTTATCATTCATATATACTAATATATCACTTCATTCCTTCAATGTAAACATTTAATTTATTTCCATATGACAGATAAAGTAAATGTAACCTTCAGTTTATTCATAAATATTACCAAAGGATACATTTATTTATTTAACTTCGTGCTATAAATATTACTCCAATAATTATTAATGCAGTACCAAATACCCTAGGCAGTGTGATATTTTCTTTAAATATAAAGTAAGAAAATATCATAACCAATACATAGCCTAAACTTACCATTGGGTAGGCATAACTAAGCTCCACTTTACTTAAAACCTTAATCCATAATAAAAAACTAACGCCATAAGATATAATTCCCATCATTACAGGAAAATTCTTAAGAATATCTAAAATACTGTAAAAAATATTTATACCTGAAAAGTTAAGTTGAAGATTAGGCGCTCCTACTTTAACAAGTATTTGACCAAGTGCTCCTAAAAATACAGAAATTAATATAAGACCTATCATGGTATATTCTCCTTATTTAAGTTTAATTTTATTTTTTCTCATAATTATAAAATTATAAAAAGCATAACAGAAAATAAATATCATAGGAAATGCATATCTGGCTTGTCCCTCTGTTACAAAATAAACACAAGTAAACATGTAAAATAAAATGCATAAGTAAACAGTAAATTTATTTAATTTATTTACCTTTTTCTTTATTAAGCAGAATATAATATAAAAACTATAATAAAATATATAGCATATTGCTATAAGTAAAAAAATAGCTCTAAAGGTTCCATATACGTAATACATTTTAAATTTAGTATTTTCACTTAAATTGACTCCTTGAAGACTATAAGCTAGGTCATCTCCCACAAAATAAGTGTTTCCTAGTCTTTTTAATCCCAGAACTGTAAATTCTTTTGGATGACTCTTTATCCAGTCCTTGGCGGCACTTTTAAGCATTTTATTTTGTGCAGCCATATTTGCATTTTTATATTCTTCTTTATTTACTATAGAATTCTCCACTTCTTTTGCAGGCATCCATCTTCCGATGTTGTTTTGAGAATTATTATTTATATAAAGAACAATTCCTCCATTGTTTGATACAAAGGTAAATTCTTCATTATACTTTGTATTTCTATATACCCAAGGTGCCAAAACTAAAAGAGCAATCACCAGTATTACAAGAGAATCTTTTATAGTTTTTAGTATATTTTCTTTAAATATTACCTTATACAAAAATATAGCAAAGAAATATACAATGAAAAAAGGTTTAACCATTGTGTTTATTCCTACTAGTATACCTATATAAATATACTTAAATTTGAAATTTTCTTTAAAAAATAAATATGTTATCAGTAACATTAAAAATGTAAATAGTATTTCACTTCCTAAAATAGTATTGTAGAATATTGTACTTGGAAAGAAAGCAAATAATATAAAAATTATAAATTTATTCTTCTCTCCCATGGAGGTAAAATCCAATATTTTTTTAAATAAAATTATTGATAATAGAGTTAATACTAAATTTACTATTTTACCAACAAATATATTAGCTCCAAATACCTTATAAAAAGCAGCTAAAAATATTGGATAGCCTACAGAAGTATAGGTATCTCCCCAAATCCCTCCATGAGCTATTTGGATTGCTAGTTCATGATAATATTGAAAATCTGAAAAAGGTTGAGTATTAATTTTACATATCCATAATATATTAATAATTAAAAATATGCCTATTGCAAAATAATAATTTTTCTTGTAGTTTTTTTCTAACATAACATAACTCCTCATAATTTTTTCTTTAATTCTTTACATACCTTACAGTTTAAAATATATTATTGTAAGTATACTGATTCCCCATAATAGTATATTTATTAAAAACGGCATATCTTTTGTAAATACATCTTCTGGTTTAGAACCTATATTGGCTTTTTCCATAAGGTATTGATACCTAAAAACTCCATATAAAACAAATGCTATAGTAATCATCATCGTTCTGCTTTGTACAGAATTAAATGTATACAAGCAGTAAGCGATGAAAATAGATGGTGTTATTATACTAAGCATATTGTCAATAAACTCTATAGAATAATCTTTTAGGATTGTCCTATGCTTTGAACTACTATCCTTTAGCATTTTAATTTCACTCTTTCTTTTATTTAAAGCCAAAAATAAAGATAGTAAAACAGTACATAAAATAAGCCATGGTGATAAAATAACGTTAGTAGCCACACTACCACTTTCCACTCTTAAAACAAAACCTAATGTGATTACCATAACATCGATTATTACTATATTTTTTAGCTTGAATGTATATAATATGTTTAAGATTATATATGATAGACTTATTATAAATATTTTATAATTTACATTTATTCCTAAAGCTATTACCCCTAATAATAATAAAATATCTAATATTATCCCCTGGGTTTTACTTACTTTACCACTAGCTAAAGGTCTATTTTTCTTTTCAGGATGACATTTATCTTTTTCAATATCTATAATATCATTTAATACGTAGATACAAGATGATGTTAAACAAAATATTACAAAAGTCATTAAGTTTTTCTTTAGCAAGTCCATATTCAAGAAATTACCTGAGAAAACTATAGCTGCGAATACAAATGAATTCTTTATCCATTGTTTTGGTCTAGTTAGTTTGATCATTTCCTTAAAATTCAAATTCATATTGTTCTCCTTTCAAAATATATAAATAGCACTCTATAAGATTTTAATACATTTTATATTAAATTAAAAGAGCTTGTTTTTAAACATTATAAAAACAAGCTCTAAGAAAACATTTTCATTATAAATAACCTAAATTATCTTGGTTGAACTATAAGTTTTATAGCTGTTCTTTCTTCACTTTCAATTTTAATATCTGTAAAAGCTGGTATACAAACAAGATCTACACCACTTGGTGCAACAAAACCCCTTGCTATGGCAATAGCTTTAATAGCTTGATTTATAGCACCTGCTCCTATAGCTTGAATTTCTGCAACACCGTGTTCTCTTATTACCCCTGCTAATGCGCCTGCTACTTTGTTTGGTATTGATTTAGCTGAAACCTTTAATACTTCCATATTAAACCTCCTATTGTAAGTCTTATAGTATAACTCATATCATACTATTTCTACAAAAAATTCAAAAACCCTTTTAAATTTTGCTTTTAAAGGTACAAAATTCAAAAGGATTTCGATTGTAAATTATTTAGCGTATTCTATAGCTCTTGTTTCTCTTATAACATTAATCTTTATTTGTCCTGGATACTCTAACTCGTTCTCAATTCTCTTAGCTAAATTTCTAGCCATTTCAACAGTAGCAAAGTCATCTATACTATCTGGTTTTACCATTATTCTAATTTCTCTACCAGCTTGTATTGCAAATGATTTTTCTACGCCTTCAAAATCGTTAGCTATTTCTTCTAACTTTTCCAATCTCTTAATATAAGCTTCCAAAGTTTCTCTTCTTGCTCCAGGTCTAGCAGCCGATATAGCGTCAGCAGCTTGAACAAGTACAGCCTCTAGAGATTGAGGTTCTACATCTCCATGATGGGCTTCAATAGCATTAACTATTACAGAAGATTCTTTGTATTTCTTAGCTATTTCTGCTCCAATAGCAGCGTGTGGACCTTCTATTTCGTGATCAACAGCTTTGCCTATATCATGTAATAGTCCAGCTCTCTTAGCAAGTGCAGGATCTATTCCAAGTTCTGATGCCATAAGTCCAGCAAGATGTGCTACTTCCATTGAGTGTTTTAGCACATTTTGACCATAGCTTGTTCTGTACTTCAATCTTCCTAGAAGTTTAATAAGTTCTGAATGAAGTCCATGTATACCGGTTTCAAATGTAGCTTGTTCGCCCTCTTCTCTAATTATGTTTTCAACTTCTTTTTTGGCTTTTTCCACCATTTCTTCTATTCTCGCAGGATGAATTCTTCCATCGACTATTAATTTTTCAAGAGCAATTCTAGCAACTTCTCTTCTTATTGGATCAAATGCGGAAAGAATAACAGCTTCTGGAGTATCATCTATTATAAGATCCACACCAGTGAGAGTTTCTAAAGTTCTTATATTTCTTCCCTCTCTACCAATAATCCTTCCTTTCATTTCGTCATTAGGAAGAGCTACTACATGTACTGTAGTTTCAGCCACATGATCTGCAGCACATCTTTGAATAGCATAAGCTATAATTTCACATGCTTTTTTGTTGGCTTCTTCTTTTATTTTTGTTTCTTCTTCTTTAATTAGCATTGCAAGATCATGTCTAACTTCTTTTCTAGTTTGTTCTAATAATAATTCCTTAGCTTCTTCAGAAGTTAAGTTAGAAATTCTTTCTAACTCTTGTTTTTGAGTTAAATACAAATTTTTTACTTCTTGTTCTGTTTTTTCAAGCTCTTGTTGCTTTTTATTAATAGTCTCTTCTTTTTTCTCTAAAACTTCACTCTTTTTGTCCAAAGATTCTTCTCTTTGAATATTTCTTCTTTCTAGTCTTTGGATTTCATTACGTCTTTCTCTTGATTCTTTTTCAAGATCATTTCTTAATTTATGAACTTCTTCTTTAGCCTCTAATACGGCCTCTTTCTTAGCAGACTCAGCTTCCTTTTTAGCTTCTTCTACAATATTTCTTCCCTTTTCCTCTGCTTTAGATATATTAGCACTGGAAATATTCTTTCTGATATATACTATAGTAGTAAAAGCTACAAGTAAAAAAGCTATAACTGCCATTATCGTATACTGTATAGGCATTCCAACACCTCCTTTGCTTATTCCGTTTCCGTCAAAAGGAGCAAAACGAAAGCTTTGAAAAGGTGTTTCATTTACTAAAATAATTGGCTCATGATAAACCAGTATTTGTATTTATTTTATATTAATTTTATATAGATGTCAAGATTTCAAAAGAATAAGAATTTTTTAAATGCTATTCAGCTTTCTTTTGAGCTTTATCTTCTGGCTCTTTTTTGGGAGTATCCACTTTATTGCTATTGGCTTTTAATCCATTCTTTTCTCGTACTCTATTTTCTATTTCTAAAAGCAATGATGGATTATCCTTTAAGAACTGCTTCGAGTTTTCTCGTCCTTGTCCTAAACGAGTGTCTCCATAAGAGAACCATGCACCACTTTTGTTTACTATATCTTCTTCTACTCCCATATCTAAAACATTACCCTCTCTAGATATACCTTTACCGTACATGATATCGAATTCAGCTTTTTTAAAAGGAGGAGCAACTTTATTTTTAACTACCTTTACCCTTGTTCTATTCCCTAAAATTTCTTCCCCTTGTTTTATATTATCTATTTTTCTTACATCCATTCTTACAGAAGAATAGAACTTTAATGCTCTTCCACCTGGGGTAGTTTCGGGATTTCCAAACATGATGCCAACTTTTTCTCTTAGCTGGTTTATAAATACAATTATACAGTTTGTTTTATTTATAGAACCAGCTAGTTTTCTTAATGCTTGTGACATCAATCTTGCTTGAAGTCCTACGTGAGAGTCACCCATTTCTCCTTCTATTTCAGCTCTTGGAACAAGAGCTGCTACTGAGTCAACAACTATTACATCTACCGCGCCAGATCTAACTAAAGCCTCTGCAATTTCAAGCGCCTGCTCGCCTGTATCTGGTTGTGAAACTATTAAGTTTTCTACATCTACGCCTAAATCATGTGCATAATTAGGATCTAATGCGTGCTCAGCATCTATAAAAGCTGCTGTTCCACTATTTTTTTGAGCCTCAGCTATTATGTGAAGTGCTACTGTAGTTTTTCCTGAGGATTCTGGTCCGTATATCTCTATTATTCTTCCTTTTGGTACTCCACCTATACCTAATGCAATATCTAAACTCAAACATCCTGTAGAAATACAATCTAACTTAGGAATTTCATGATCTCCTAATTTCATTACTGAACCCTTACCAAATTGTTTTTGAATTTGGGTTAAAGCAGCATCTAATGCTTTTAGTTTTTCATTATTCATATTATCTCCCTAATGGGATTCACCTTCCTTTCGAACAGTTGTTCTTATTATACAATATATATTTATATAGGTCAACTTATACAAAAAGTCCCTACTACATTTTTGTAGGAACTTCTATTCTAATTATTAACCTTATATACAAATTTTAATCATTTATCTAATTTTAAAACTTGCTTATTTTTTACAAAATAATCCACACCTGAAATTATAGTAATTATTACCGCTAATAATATAGTTATTTTAGATAATGATATAATCCAATGTTCAGGATATGTTTTACTTATTAAAGAAATTATTATAGCTACCATTTGAGTTACAGTTTTTATTTTTCCCCACCAACTAGCAGCAATAACTATTCCTTCTGAAGCCGCTATAGTCCTAAGTCCCGTTACAGCAAATTCTCTAGCTATAATTATTACTGCTGCCCAAGTTCCTATTATATGAAATTCAACTAAAGCAATTAGAGCTGCAGTTACTAATAATTTATCTGCTAGGGGGTCCATAAATTTTCCAAAACGAGTTATTTGATTTCTACTTCTAGCAATATAACCATCAAGTTTATCTGTTAGTGAAGCTCCAATAAATATAATAGTTGCAATAGTGGTACCATAAGGTATCCCTGTTATAGTAATAAAAACTAAAAATATAGGTACTAAAAAAATTCTTATGAGTGTTAACTTATTTGCAAGATTCATCACATACAACTCCTATTAAATCATATTCTAATGCTTCGGTAACTTTTATTTTTATAAAGTTTCCTACATGTAATATTTTATCACATTTAAACCAAATTGCACCATCAATTTCTGGAGCCATTTCATAGCTTCTCCCATACCAATATTCATCCTTCTTACCTTCTATAAGTACTTCATATATTTTATTTATTTTATTATTATTTTTTGACCTAGAAACCCTTTGTTGCGTAATCATTAGTTCCCTATATCTTTTTTCTTTAACTTCCTCCGATATTTGATTATCCATTAAAGCTGCTTTTGTTCCTTCTTCCTGGGAATATTTAAATACACCTAACTTATCTATTTTTACATTCTCAATGAATTCTTTTAATTCAGAAAAATCCTCTTCCGTTTCTCCAGGAAATCCTGTGATAATAGAAGTTCGTAAAACAACATCAGGCATTTTATTTCTTATATAATCTATTGTTTCTAATATATCTTCTTTTCTGCTTTTTCTTCTCATGTTTTTAAGTACATTGTTACTGATGTGCTGAAGGGGTAAATCTATATAGTGGCATATTTTAGAGTTACTAGCCATTTCATCTATCAATTCTACTTTTAGCTCTTCAGGATAACAGTATAAAATCCTTATCCACTTAATAGATTCTATATTAGATATTTCCCTTACTAATTGATGTATTTTATTATTACCATATATGTCTACACCATATTTAGTAGTGTCTTGAGCCACTAAAATAATTTCCTTTACCCCTCTTTTTGCAAGTACATGTGCTTCCTTTATAATATCTTCTAATTTTCTACTTCTATATTGTCCCCGAATATACGGTATTGCACAATAAGAACAATAATTACTGCAGCCTTCTGCAATTCTTAAATAAGCTGTATGTGAAGGGGTCGTTAATATTCTTTCTCCCTCATTAATACATGAGTTACTGTAATTACAATAATCTTTTTTTTCACTTGTATTTAAAAATTCATCAATACCTTTTAATAAATTTTCATAGTCATTTACTCCATAAATCAAATCTAATTCCGGAATAAGATTTAAAAGTTCCTTGCCGTATCTTTGTGTAAGACATCCCGTGGCTATTAATAGTTTGCAATTATTATTCTTATACTGAGCCATTTCCAGTATTGTATTTATGGCCTCTTGCTTTGCTTCTTCTATAAACCCACAAGTATTAACTATTAATATATCAGCAGCTTTTGGTTCGTTGATTATTTCATATTTTTCATGTATCTTACCTAAGATTATTTCTGAATCAATTCTGTTTTTATCGCAGCCTAAACTAATAAGACCAACTTTGTATTTATTCAATTCATTTCCTCCTTATTAACAATTATTTCCTTGGTAATAATTTCTTATTCATTTTCTTTATCTAATAATACTTGTCTGGGTTTACTTCCATTTCTTCCGGAAATTACTCCTTTATCTTCTAATTGCTCTATTATCCTAGCAGCTCTATTATATCCTATTTTTAATTTTCTTTGCAATAGTGATGTTGATGCTTGTCCTTCTTGTATAACTATATCTATAGCAGTATCTAATAATTCATCCTCATCATTATTTTCTTTTGCTACAGATGAATTAATTTGCTCTATTATTTCCTCTTTATAATCTATGTCCTCATGTTTATCTTTTATGAATTGAACTACGTTTTCTACCTCTTCTTCAGAGATAAATGCTCCTTGTATTCTCATAGGTTTAGATTCACCCACTGGATAAAAAAGCATATCACCTTTTCCTAAAAGTTTTTCTGCTCCTGAAGAATCTAGTATGGTTCTAGAGTCTATTTGGCTTGAAACTGCAAAAGAAATTCTAGATGGAATATTGGCTTTAATAACTCCAGTTATGACATCCACAGATGGCCTTTGAGTGGCAATTACTAAATGCATACCTGCTGCTCTAGCCATTTGAGCTAACCTACCTATATATTCTTCAACTTCTCCAGGACATACCATCATTAAATCAGCTAATTCATCTATTATTATAACAATAAAAGGCAATTTTTCCTCTACTGTTTTCTTAGCATATAACTCATTATATCCATCTATATTTCTAACACTATTATCTGCAAAAAGTTTGTACCTTCTAGTCATTTCATTTACTGCCCAATTAAGTGCTCCAGCAGACTTTTTAGGATCAGTTACTACTGGTATTAAAAGGTGTGGAATTCCATTATATATACTTAATTCAACTACTTTTGGATCAATTAAAAGTAATTTTACATCCTTTGGAGAATATTTGTATAATAAACTTATAATTAAAGTATTTATACAAACACTCTTGCCTGATCCTGTGGCCCCAGCTACTAGAAGATGTGGCATTTTACTTAAGTCCGCTACTACACATTTCCCGGATATATCTTTTCCCAAGCAGAAGGTTACAGATTTATTAGAACTTATAAATTCTTCACTTTCTATAACTTCTCTTATATAAACTGCAGTTAATTCTTTATTTGGTATTTCTATGCCTACTGCTGATTTGCCAGGTATAGGTGCTTCGATTCTTACTGCTGATGCGGCCAAACTAAGTGCTATATCATCTGACAAATTCACAATTTTACTTACTTTAACTCCTGCTTCTGGTTGAAGCTCATATCTAGTTACTGAAGGACCTTTGGTTACTTGAAGGACTTTTGCTTCTACACCAAAGCTGCTTAAAGTTTCTTCTAACTTATTGGCACTATTTATTAAATCCCGTTTATCTCCTTTTTTCATCTTAGATAAATCATTTATATTCAAAAGTTCTGTAGAAGGATATGTATAATTTATCTCTTCTGACAAAGAAGAACTTTTTTGTATTTCTCTCGAAAGCTGATCATTTATATTTTCATTACAATCTTCTACATGTGGAGTGGATTTATGATTATCTTTGTTTTCTTCATCTTGAAAACTATTTTTTAAGAAATCTATAATCTTTATTTTATCATTTTTATCCTTTAAAAGTTTGGGCTCTGTATACTCTGCTGCAGCACTTTCTCGTATGTCCTTATTACTACATTCATCACTATTTTTTTTCATTTCTTTTAAATTAGCTTTAATATTATAAATAATATTACCTAGGGATAAATTTAGTATTATTATAGATGATATTATATATATACATAAAAATATAATATAGCTTCCAATCTTACCAAAGAGCCTGTATAACTGCACATCTATTATGTAAGCTATGACTCCGCCATGTAATGCACTAGATGAATTCCATATTTTTTTTATTCCATCTAACATGTGACCTACTGAATAATAATTGTCTATAGCTAACATTCCAACAAAAAGAAGAGTATTAATAAAAAATAAAATTATTCCATAAAATTTACTATTTACTTTTATTTTACCCCCACTATATATATACATTATTCCTAAAAATATAATTAAGAATGGCAAAACATAAGTTCCTATTCCGCAAAATAAGATAAATGTACTTTTTATAAACTCACCAAAAATCCCTGAAGATTTTGTCATGTATATACTAAATATAGATAACAAACCAAAGGTTACTAAGCCTAGTCCTTTTATTTCATTATGGCGATTTACACTTTTCTTAGTCGAGTTCCTTCTTTTTCCCAATAAAATCACCTCCAAAAAAATATTTCTACATAACCTACAAATATCCTCTTATATTTAAAATATAAATAAAATATAACCATAGGATTTACCTATGGTTTTCGGAGCTACTTATCATAGAATTTAGTTTTGTCAGCGCTTTACTGATTCCACCTACCTCATCTATAAGACCATATTCCACAGCTTTCTCTCCTATTAATATGGTTCCCATATCATTTAAAAGTTCATCAGTTGCTAACATCATATTTTTTAGAGTTTCTTTATTAATATTAGATGTTCTTACAATAAATTCTGATATTCTTTCTTGCATTTTTTGAAAATACTCAAAAGTTTGAGGTACTCCTATAACTAGTCCATTCATTCTTATAGGATGTATTATCATAGTAGCAGAAGGGGATATAAAAGAGTATTGAGCTGAGGTAGCTAGAGGAACTCCTATGGAATGCCCTCCTCCTATGACTAATGATACTGTAGGTTTTGAAAGACTTCTTATCATTTCAGCAATGGCAAGCCCTGCTTCTACATCACCGCCTACAGTATTTAATATTATCAATAATCCTTTTGTATTCTCATCTCTTTCTGCATCTATTAATTGAGGTATAACATGCTCATATTTAGTAGCTTTAGTTTGAGGTGGTAACATCATGTGACCTTCTACTTGACCTATTATAGGCAAAATTCTTATGGGGTCAGTAGGTGCAGGCATATCTGATATTCCCAATTCTTTTATATTCTCCCTAACGTTTTCTTTTTGATTTTGTAGCTGCTGTTCATTAGTATTCATGTATGCATCCCTCCTAACAACCCTATTTTGTGTTAGAAAGGATATATATATACATTAACCTAATTTAAATTCTTTGTGAAGAGCATTTATTGCATTTTTACAGTTTTTAGATTCCACTAGACACCAAATAGTAGTATGTGAATCTGCAGTTTGAAGTACTTCTATACTTTCTTTTGTTAAAACCTTTAATATTCTAGCCATGACACCAGGGATTCCTCTCATTCTAGAACCTATAATAGAGATTTTGCTGCAATTTTTAATACTTGAATAGGATAAATGTAACTTTTTCATTAAGCTATTAAATTTCCCCATGTCTTCTTCATTTATAGTAAATACCGTTTCCTTTGGGAATATGTTTATAAGATCTATACTTATAGAATTATTTGATAGTATATCAAATATATTATTATAGTCTTTTTCTTCATTAAATTTAACTCTTACTTGAATTCTGTTATCCATAGATGTAATTCCTGTAATAATATTATTGGAGTCTGAATTTCCAAAAACATTTATCACAGTACCTTCGCTATCACTTAAAGTATTTTTTATAACTAAAGGAATATTTCCCTTCATAGCCACATCTACAGCCCTAGGATGTATTACTTTTGCTCCTTGATCCGCAAATTGAAAAACTTCATTATAACTTATCTCTTTTATTAAGGTGGCGTCTGAAACCACTCTTGGATCTGCGGTCATAATTCCATCTACATCCTTATAAATTTCTATTTTTTCAGCTTTTAAAGCAACTCCAAGAATAGCAGCAGTAAAATCGCTAGCACCTCTTCCGAGAGTAGTTACATATCCATCTCTTGTTTTTCCTTGAAATCCTGCTATAATTGGTATTTTTCCTTCTTGTAATATATTCATTATGTTTTCTATGTTTGTTTCTTGTACTTCTGCATTTCCATGTTTTTCATCAGTTATTATTCCTGCCTGACCGCCAGTTAATGGTATAGAGAAAATGTTTTTCTTATTAAATTCATAACTCATGACAACAGTACTTATAACTTCGCCACAACTCATAAGTAAATCTGCCCCTAAAGGATTGTTTATCTTAAAATCATTGTCAATTAAAGATAATAATGTATCTGTAGCATAAGGTTCGCCTTTTCTTCCCATAGCAGATACAACAACCACTGGACTATACCCTAAACTTTTAGCCTGCATAACCTTATCAATAACTAATAATCTTTTTTCATGTGTTGATACAGAAGTACCTCCAAATTTTTGAACAATTATTTTCATTTTCATCCTCCAACTACACACCAGTTTTTTTCATTAGCCTATCGTCTATATCTATTATAATAGTTTTAGACCCTATTTTTTTTATATATTCCCAAGGCACCTCACTAAAAGTGTTGTTACTAAAAAAAGAGAATCTATTTTTAGGTTCATTTAAAATTAAACATTTAAATTCTCCTTTTTCATCAATTACAATATCATTATCACATAAATATCCATGCTTGTCACCATCATTTATATTTATTATTTCAAAATGATCCATTGAACTAAATAATCGTATGCTATCCTCCATAAAAATCCCTCCCAAAATTCCTTTCATAAAAATACTATGAAAAGGTCCAGTGGAATATTACAGATTCTTAATTATTTCATCTATATGAGAAGTATTGCCTACAAATGATGAGTTTACAATACCTTCCTCAAAGGTAGAATTCATAGTATTACTTATATGTTCCATAGATATTTTATCTATTTTATTTAAAATTTCCTCAGGAGTTTTAATTCTATTTTGGAACAAAGCAGATTTGCCATTAGAAAACATTCTGCTGCTAGTACTTTCTAAGCCCAGTATATAGCTTCCTTTTAATTGTTCCTTAGCATTATAGAGTTGTCTTTCGTCTATTCCTTTTTCTATAAAAATCCCTATTTCTTCTTTTATAGCTTCTATTGCTTTTACCGCTCCAGAGGGGTTTAATCCCACATATATGTTTATAATTCCAGTGTTTTTCATAGAAGACATGCCACAATACACAGAGTAGCAAATTCCCATTTCTTCTCTCAATTTTTGAAATAGTATGGAAGAGGCTCCACCGCCAAATATATTGCACAATATTAGTAAAGGATATATTTTATCGTTACCCATTTCTATCCCTGGTATACCTAAGCTTATATGTAGTTGTTCAATTTTTTTCTTTTTATAAAGATTACTTTTTAAAATTAATGGAGTAGAGTAACTAGTTATTATCTTCCTACTTTCATTAACCTTCCAATGCCCAAAATATTCTTCTACTAAACTTTCAATAGTATCTACATTAAAATTACCACATATTGATATTACAGAATTCTCAGGTATATAATATTTTTCCATATATTCTTTTAATTTTTCACCGTTAAACCGCTTTAAACTTTTCTTAGTACCTAATATAGGAAGAGATAAAGAATCATCACCCCAAATAGCTTTGCTATGTAAATCTAGTAGAACATCTTCTGGTGAATCTTCACTCATATTTATTTCTTCATATATTACGTTTTTCTCTTTTTCAATATCTTCTTCAGATAACTTAGAATTTAGCAGCATATCTGATAATATGTCTAAACATAAATGTAAATGAGTATTTAAACTTTTAGTATAAAAGCAAGTCATTTCTTTGCTAGTAAAAGCATTAATTTGACCACCTACATTTTCAATAGTTTCAGCAATTTTTTTACCATCCCTTTTATATGTACCCTTAAATAGCATGTGTTCTATAAAATGAGAAATTCCATTAGTTTGTTCTTGTTCGTTTCTTGAACCTGTTTCAATAAACACTCCAACGCTTACAGAACTTACGTATGAAATATGTTCTAGAACTATTCTTAACCCATTATGTAATTTAATAAGTTTATACATTTATTTCACCCTTCTATGCTATATAATAAAAAAATAAAAAGGCATTAATGCCCTTCTATTTTTAATCCTCTTTATTTTCAGATTCCTTTATAGCATCTTTTCTAGATAAATTTATTCTTCCTTGTTTATCTATTTCCGTAACCTTTACTAGTATTTCATCTCCTAAAGATACAATATCTTCAACTTTGTTTATATGTTTAAAGTCTAGTTGAGAAATATGAACTAATCCTTCTTTTCCTGGAAGTATTTCAACAAAAGCACCAAAGTTAGTTGTTTTTGTTACCTTTCCTAGATATATTTCTCCAATAACTACTTCCCTAGTTACGTTTTCAATCATTTGGATGGCTGCATCAGCACTTACCTTATCACTAGAAAGTATAAATATGGTTCCATCTTCTTTTATATCTATCTTTACTCCTGTTTCGCCTATGATTTTGTTTATATTTTCTCCACCTCTACCAATTACGTCTCTTATTTTCTCTGGATTTATTGTCATAGTATATGCTCTAGGGGCATACTTAGATAATTCTTCTCTTGGTGATGGAATGCACTCATTCATTTTACCTAATATATAAAGTCTTGCTTTTCTAGCATCTTCAATAGCCTTTTGAATACAGTTGTTTGAAAGTCCTGATATTTTTGTATCTACTTGTATAGCTGTTATACCCTTTTCAGTTCCTGCTACCTTGAAATCCATATCTCCAAAGAAATCTTCCATTCCCTGTATGTCTGTTAAAATTTCTTCATGAGATAAATCTTCGCTGGTAATTAATCCCATTGCAATTCCTGCAGCTGGTCTTTTTATTGGAACTCCCGCATCTAAAAGTGCTAGGGTACTTCCGCAAACACTAGCTTGTGATGTAGATCCATTAGAACTTACTACCTCAGAAACTAATCTTATAGTATAAGGAAATTCTTCTTCTGATGGAATCAATGGCTCTAATGCTTTTTCAGCTAAAGCACCGTGCCCTATCTCTCTTCTTCCTGGTCCCCTCATTGGACCAACTTCACCTACACTGTAAGATGGGAAATTATAATGATGCATATATCTTTTAGATTCTTCTGCACCTAAACCATCTATAATTTGAACATCACCTAAGGCACCTAATGTAGCTACTGTTAAAACTTGAGTCATTCCTCTTGTAAATAATCCTGTGCCATGTGTTCTAGGAAGTAATCCTACTTCACAGCTGATAGGTCTTATTTCATCAAATGCCCTGCCATCAGGTCTTCTGTTTTCATTTAAAAGCATGTTTCTAACTACTTCTTTTTGCATTCTATATACAACATCTGCTATATCAACTAAATTATCTGGATATTTTTCATTGAATTCATCACTTATTTTTTCTTTGATTATGTCTAATTTTTCATTTCTTTCATCTTTATTAGTGATGTACATTGCTTCTTTTACCATCGCAAAAGCAAATTCTCTAACTTCTTTTTCTACATTTTCATCAGCTTTAAAGCATATAGGCTCTTTCTTTTCTTTGCCCATTACTTCCATTAACTTCACTTGGAAGTCTGCTATCTTCCTACACTCTTCAAATCCAAACATTATGGCATCATACATAGTACTTTCTGATATTTCATCTCCACCAGCTTCTATCATCATAACCCTATTTCTTGTAGCTGAAACTGTTAAATTTAAAGAGCTTTTTTCTCTTTCCTCCACTGTAGGGTTTATTACAAATTTGTCATCTACTATTCCTACTGATACGGTTCCTACAGGTTCTGAATAAGGAATGCTAGATAGGCATAAAGCAATTGATGCACTGTTAGCAGCTAATATTTCTGGTAAGTTATCTTGTTCCACTGATAAAACTGTACAAACCACTTGAACATCATTTCTATATCCCTTTGGGAATAGTGGTCTAAGAGGTCTATCTATAGCACGAGCTGTAAGTATAGACTTATCTGATGGTTTACCTTCTCTCTTAATAAATCCTCCAGGTATTTTTCCAACAGAATAAAGCCTCTCTTGATATTCTACACTGAAAGGCAGAAAGTCAATTCCCTCTCTAGGCTTACTTGACGCATTTGCATTAACTAAAATAGCCGTATCGCCATATTTAACCAAAACTGCTGCATCAGACAACATACCTATTTTACCAAATTCTACTGATAATTTTCTACCTGCAACTGTTGTTTCACATACATTATTCATAATATGTACCTCCCTTCAATACTAATAATATTATATCCCATGTATTGAAATTTATTTTTCACTATATAAATAGAGCGGATAAACCGCTCTATTTTACTTTCTTAAATGTAATTCTGCTAAAATCTTACGATATCTTTCAATATCACGCTCTTTTAAGTAACTTAAAAGGCCCTTTCTTTTACCAACCATCATTAAAAGACCTCTTCTTGAGTGATGGTCTTTCTTATGAGACTTTAAGTGTTCATTTAAGTGGTTGATTCTTTCAGTTAATAATGCTATTTGCACTTCTGGAGAACCAGTATCTCCTTCATGAGCAGCAAATTTTTCGATTATTTCTAATTTTTTAGCCTTATCCATTATTGTACACCTCCAATTGTTAATCCCCACTAATCCATGAATAACGTCGGCAAGGCATTATTCATAGGTTATGGTTCACTATGTAATTATAACAAATATATTTTATATTGTAAATTAATTTTTCTAATTTTTTCATTTAAATCACTGCTTATAAGCAAATTTTTTATCTTTGTTCAATTGTTCCATAAGTTTATATACATTTTTAAATTTAACTTCATCTCTAATTCTTTTTATAAAACTAATTTTTATTTCTTTTCCATATATATTTTCTTCAAAGTCTAATATATGCGTTTCAATAGTAAAATTTTTACCATCTACAGTGGGGCTATATCCCACATTTGTTATACCTTTATAATATTCATTTTCATATTGTACTTTTGTATAATAAACTCCTACTTTAGGAACTATTAAATTTTCATTAAACCTTATGTTTGCAGTAGGAAATCCCATTTTATTTCCCAATCTTTTACCCTTCATTACTTTACCCGTTAAAGTCAAATTAGTATAAAGCAGTTTATTAGCTTTTTCTACATCACCATTAGATATTAAATCTCTTATATATGTACTGCTCACTATATGTTCATCTACCTTAATAGGTTCAATTACGTTTAATTCAAATCCCATTTCACTGCTTAATTTCTTTAATATATTTGTATTACCAGAATTTTTTCTTCCAAATTTAAAATTGAACCCTACAGTAATTCCCTTAACGTTATAGTGATTTATAAGCAGTTCTATAAATTTTTGGGGATCCATATTCATACACTCTTCATCAAATGGAACAAAATTCACCAAATCCACACCTATTTCATCAAGGCAATTAATTTTTGCATTGTTATCAATTATAATTTTAGGTGTCAAATCCTTATTTATTATACTTAACGGGTGTTCTTTAAAGGTATAAACCATAGATTTAATATTATTTTTTTTAGCACTGCTTATAGTTTTATTTATTAATTCCATATGCCCTATATGTAAACCATCAAAATTACCTAGTGCTACATATGTTTTGTATGGTAAAACAACCTTAAATTTATCTTCCATAACTATCATAAAAATTACCTCTATTTTATCATATATAGGTTAAGACAATAATTTGCACATTTTCAAACCATCAATTGTCCTAATTCCAATCCCCATAAAAGTTTTTTCATCATAAATTCTATATATTTGGTCTAAAGGAATATCTCCTATGAGATATTTATTTTTTACTTGAACACCATTTCTCAATAAAGTAGCTGTATTTTCTTTTAGCACTAGTTTAGGGTACTTATTTAAAGCTTCTTCTATTGAAATACAGTAATCTTTTACATTATTTGAATCTATTTTTGAAAGAGGTTGAGAATTTTCCTTTTTAAATGGTCCATTTTCTACCCTTTCAAGTTCCCACATAGTAGCTCCTAAACTTAAGGATTTACCTATATCATAGCAAAGACTTCTTATATAAGTTCCCTTAGAACATGAAACTTTAAATCTTACATAAGGTACATCTATATCCAATATATCTATACTATCAATATTTATTTTTCTAGCATTTCTTTCTATTTCTATACCTTCACGTGCTAATTCATAAAGTCTTCTGCCACCAACCTTTAATGCAGAGTACATAGGTGGTATCTGCTCTATTTCACCTACAAAAGAATTTATTACCTTTCTTATTTTTTCCTCACTTATGTTGCCTATGCTTTCTTCCTCTATAATTTTTCCTTCTCTATCATAGGTATCTGTAGTCACACCTAATTTTAATTTAGCTATGTATACTTTATGGTTCTCCATTATATACTCTATAATTTTTGTTCCCTTACCTATGCATACTGGAAGTATGCCAGAGGCCATAGGATCTAATGTGCCTGCATGACCAACTTTCTTTTCACCAGTTATTTTTCTTATAGATTTTACAACATCAAAAGAAGTAATACCTTCAGGTTTATATATATTTAATACACCATTCATATTTATCTCAACTCTTTTTCTATTACTTTTATAATAGTTTCTTCTGCTTTATCTATAGGTAATTCTAAAAACAACCCTGCAGCTCTTATATGTCCACCACCATTATAAATCTCTGCTATTTTTCTAACATCCACTTTATTTTTAGATCTTAAGCTTATTTTAGTACCATTATTCCATTCCTTTAAAAGTGCAACAACTTCAACAGTATCTATACTAGTACCAAAGGATATAGCATCCCCTGTGTCATCAGTTTCCACACCTATAGAATCTAACATATTTTTTGTTACTTTCATTATGCACAATTTACCATGTGAAAGAACACTTATGCTTTCAATGATTTTTCCATATAATTTAATTTTGTTTAAAGGCTTATTTTCAAAAACCTTTCTATGAATTTCACTAAAATCTATACCTACATCAATAAGTTCTCCAGCAATAGCATGAGTAAGTGAAGTGGTACCTGAATGTTTAAAAGAACCACTATCAGTTATTAGTGAAGTATAAAGACATGTAGCCATGTCCGTATCTATAGATATATCCATTTTCTTTAGCATTTGATATATAACTTCTGCTACAGCTATAGCTTTAGTGTCTACATAGTTATAATCTCCATACATCTCATTTGATAGATGATGATCTATATTCACTAATGTATAACCTTTATTTTCTAAGTGCAAATTCTCAACATTTATCCTCTTAACATCTCCACAATCAACCACTAATACACAATCAGTATTTTGCGGTATTGTCCTGTTTTTACCATCTATTTCTTCTGAATAAGGTAAGAATTGAAGATAATTAGGAGTAAAGTCTTTAGAAATAATTTTCACATGTTTATGGAGCTTCTTTAGTCCCTGCATAAGAGCTAAAGAAGTTCCAATGGAATCACCATCAGGTGATTCATGAAAAGTTATAACTATATTTTCACTTTCACTAATTTTTTTCAGTATTTCATTCATTATCATTTTGACCCTTCTCCTTTATTTTTTCTAAAAGAGAGTCTATATGCATTCCATGTTCTATACTATTGTCCATCTCTAATATTATTTCAGGAGTGTGTCTTAAATTAACTCTTCTACCTATTTCCCTTCTTATAAAACCTGAAGAATTTTTTAATATTTGTAGTGTTTCTTCTTTTTCAGAGTCTTTTCCAAATATACTTACATATACTTTAGCATAGTGTAAATCTTTAGTAACATTTACATCCGTAACACTTATCATAGTGCTTACTCTAGGGTCTTTTATATCATTTTGAATTATGGAACTAATTTCTCTTTTTAATTCCTCATTTATTCTTCCGCCTCTGTATTTTCCCATTAATATCACTCCTTTTAGTAAGGGACATTATAAGGTTTGAGGTTTAATCTCTTCAATTATATAAGCTTCTAGTAAATCTCCTTCTTTAATATCATTGAAGTTTTCTACCATTATACCACATTCATATCCTGTTGCTGCTTCTTTTACATCATCCTTAAATCTCTTCAAAGAAGCAATCTCTGACTCGAATATTACAATACCGTCCCTTATAACTCTTAATTTACTGTTTCTAGTTATTTTTCCATTTTGAACATAGCATCCTGCTACAGTTCCCACATTTGACACTTTATAAGTCTGTCTAACCTCTGCAGTTCCTAAAACCACTTCTTTATATTCTGGTTCTAAAAGACCTACCATTGCCTTCTTAATATCATCTATAGCATCATATATGACTCTATATGTTTTAATATCTACATTTTCCTTTTCAGCTAGTTCTGAAGTTTTAGCATCTGGTCTTACATTAAATCCTATTATTATAGCTGTAGATGCTGTAGCCAATATAACGTCTGTTTCATTTATAGCACCTACCCCACCATGTATTACTCTAACTTTTACGGATTCCGTAGATAATTTTTCAAAAGACTGTTTTACTGCTTCAACTGAACCTTGAACATCAGCTTTAACTATTATATCCAGTTCTCTAACAGTACCCTCCTGTATTTGATTATATAAATCTTCTAGTGAAACTTTATGTGAAGAATGAAGTCTTTGTTCTCTTAATTTTTCTTTTCTCTTTTCAGCCATAATTCTAGCAGTTTTTTCATCTTTAACTACATTGAATTTATCTCCTGCTTCAGGAACTTCAGATAATCCTAATATTTCTACTGGTATAGATGGCCCAGCTGATTTTATTTTCTTACCTTTATCATCAAACATAGCTCTTATTCTTCCATAAGTAGAACCAACTATTATAGAATCTCCTGTTTCCAAAGTACCATTTTGAACTAATAATGTAGCTACAGGACCTCTTCCTTTATCTAATTTTGCTTCTACAACAGTTCCTTTACCACTTCTTTTTGCATCTGCTTTTAATTCTAACATTTCTGACGTTAAAACTACCATTTCTAACAGTTCATTTATACCATCTTTAGTATGAGCTGATACAGGAACACAAATAGTATTTCCACCCCAGTCTTCTGGGATAAGATCATATTCAGTTAATTCCTGTTTTACTCTATCTGGATTTGCTGAAGCTTTATCCATTTTATTGATGGCTACAATTATTGGAACATTAGCTGCTTTACAGTGACTTATAGCTTCTTTAGTTTGAGGCATTATTCCATCATCTGCTGCTACCACTAATATTACTATATCTGTAACTTGTGCTCCTCTAGCTCTCATAGAAGTAAATGCTTCATGTCCTGGTGTATCTAAAAAAGTAATTTTTTCACCATTTATTTGAACTGTATAAGCACCTATGTGTTGGGTAATTCCTCCTGCTTCAGTAGTTGTTACCTTACTTTTTCTTATGGCATCTAATAATGACGTCTTACCGTGGTCTACGTGACCCATTACTGTAACTATCGGAGGCCTTTTTTCCTGTCCTTCATCATCGTCTTCTTCAATTTCTATTTCTTCTAGCTCTTCTTCATTAATTCCTTCTTCTTTTCTAGCAATTAATGCGTTATATTTTTCTGCAAGTTTCTCTGCAGTATTTACATCTATTTCTTGATTGACTGAAGCCATGACACCTAGAAGCATTAATTGTTTTATAACTTCTGCATAAGGCTTTTTAAGTTGATCTGAAAGCTCCTTAACTGTGATGGTTTCTTCCATCTCAATTATTATTTCTTCCTCACTTGATTCTTCTTTAACTACATTAGTTTGATTTTTCTCAGATTGAGGCTTATTTGCTTTTTTTGCACCCTTGGAAGAATTCTTTCCCTTTTTACCTTCATCTGAACTTACAACTTTTTCATCTTCCGTATCATTTTTCTCTTCATAAAGTTCTTTAATTAAATCAGCATCTTCCGATTCAATAACGCTCATATGATTTTTAGCTTTTATTCCAAACTCTTCGAAAAGAACGCTAATTAATTCTTTGCTAGAAACACCTAGTTCCTTTGCTAATTCATATATTCTAACTTTTGTCATAAATGTTCACCCCCGTATTATTAATTATTAAATTCTTTGTGTAAAGAAACCAATTTCTCAGTCATTTTTTCGTTTGCAATTCCAAGTACATTTAATCCTTCTCTTCCTAGGACTATACTCAGATCTACACTAGAGACATCTTCTATTAAAGGCACATTGTATCTTGTGCAATAATTTTTAAACTTATTTTTCGTATTATCTGAGCATTGCTTAGATAATATAATTAGACATACTTTAGATTTCTTTATAGCATCTTCGCACTTATTATATCCTATAATTAAGTTACCAGATTTCTTAACTATGCCTAAAAACTGAAAAAATTTATTTATCATTAGCTACCTCTTCCTTCAGTTTATCATAAATTTCTTCTTCTATCTTAGAATTAAGATTTTTTTCTAATCTTTTTGTTTTAAAGGCTTTTTCTAAGCAAGCAACATTTTTGCAGATATATGCTCCTCTTCCTGGTTTTTTACCAGTTAAATCTACAGATATTTCACCTTCATTACTTTTTACTATCCTTATTAATTCTTTTTTAGGTTTCATTTCCATACATCCTGTGCACATTCTTTGTGGTATTTTTTTTACCTTCATAAGTAACCACCTACTCCTCGTTTACATTTGTTTCCTGCTGCTCTTTTGCTTGTGACTGACTTTTAATGTCTATTTTCCAACCAGTTAATTTAGCAGCTAACCTTACATTTTGCCCTTCTTTACCTATAGCAAGAGAAAGCTGGTCATCTTTTACTACTACCTTAGCAGACTTGTTCTGTTCATTTACTTCCACGCTTATTACTTTAGCTGGACTTAAAGAGTTGCATATATATTCTTCAGGTAATTTGCTCCATTTTATTATGTCGATTTTTTCATTATTAAGTTCATTTACTATGTTTTGAACTCTTATTCCCTTAGGTCCTACGCAAGCTCCCATGGCATCTATATTATCATCATTGGAGTGCACTGCTATTTTTGTTCTTGAACCTGCTTCTCTTGATATACTTTTTATTTCAACAGTACCATCATAAATTTCAGGAACTTCTAGCTCAAATAATCTTTTGATAAGTCCTGGATGTGTTCTAGAAACTACCACTTGAGCTCCTTTAGTTGTATTTTTTACTTCTACTATGTATAATTTTAATTTTTCATTAAAATTATACTGTTCACCTGAAATTTGTTCGTTTGGAGTTAATATAGCTTCAATCTTTCCTAGATTAACAAAAACATTTCCTCTATCTTTTCTTATGACAGTTCCAGTCATTATATCAAATTCTTTAGTTATAAATTCATTGTATATTATATTTCTTTCTGCTTCTTTAATTCTTTGTATAACTACTTGTTTTGCTGATTGGGCTGCCACTCTTCCAAATTTCTTAGGAGTAACTTCTAATTCTACTATATCTCCTAATTGATATTTTGGATCTATTTCTTTTGCTTCCTCAAGTGATATTTGACATACAGGATCCTCTATTTCTTCTGCTACATCCCTTTGAGAATACACATGTATATCTCCTGTAACTCTGTTCATTTCGACCCTAACATTTGAATTATTACTTCCATAATTCTTCTTGTAAGCCAATACCAATGCATCCTCTATTGTTGAAAAGATTAACTCTTCTTCTATTCCTTTTTCCTTAACTATTTCTTTTAATGATTCTATAAATTCTTCGTTCATTTCTTTTTACCCTCCTTAAATCTCCCCATTTAAATTTATAGCCTTTATTTTTTCCCTAGGAATAGAAATTTCTTCCCCTTCCTTTGTGATTGTAATTTCGGAATCATTAAAATCCTTTAAAACTCCAATAATTTTTTTGCTGCCATTAAATAGTTTACTTAGTCTTATAGTAATAGAATTCCCTATATATTTATTTAAATGTTCCTCATTATATAGTTCTCTTTCTATTCCTGGTGATGAGACTTCTAAATAATAACTATCAGATATTGGGTCTTCTAAATCCAACATATCACTAATTTGTCTGCTGACTTTTTCGCAATCATTTAGTCCTATACCAGCTTCATGGTCTATATATACCCTAAGAAAGTTCTCACCTTGTTCTTTTACGAATTCTATATGATATAATTGGTATCCACATTTTGATACTATTGGTTCTACAAGTTCATTCAGTTTAGTCACTAATTCACTATTATTCATTAGGCATACCTCCTTATCTACTTTATTAATATTTTATCTATTTTTAAATAAAATATTATTAAAACGCAACAAGTGCTGCGTTTTGATTAAATAGAAAGAGCGGGCTTATTGCCCACTCCTTTCGTTTAAAAATTATAATAAATAATTACACTATTTTTATTTTAGCATACTAATTTGTGCATTTCAAGTAAAGGAGTAAATATTATTTAAAATAGTGATAATTGATTAGTATCAGGCATTCCTTGAAGGCAACCGTGATTATCTAAGGTTTCTATAACAGTTTTAGATACTTTCGCCCTAATTCTTAGGTCTTCCTTAGAAATAAATTCTCCTTCTTCTCTACAGGAGACTATATTTTTAGCTGCGTTTTCACCTACTCCTGCTAAAGCACTAATAGGAGGACGTATACCTTCATCTTCAATTAAAAATCTTGTAGCATGTGATTTATATAAATCTACTTTCAAAAATTTTATTCCTCTCTTATACATTTCATAAGAAATTTCTAATATAGTAAGAAGTCCTTTATCCTTTTGAGTCATATCATTTCCTAATTTGCTCAATTCCTCTACTTTTAATTTTATTATATCTTCACCTTTTACTATTAAATCTGCATCAAAATCATCGGCTCTAACTGTAAAATATGTGGCATAATAGGCAGTAGGATAGTATACCTTAAAATATGCTATTCGTACAGCCATCATAACATAAGCCACTGCGTGACCTTTAGGAAACATGTATTTTATTTTTTTACAAGAATCTATATACCAATCTGGCACATCATGTTCTCTCATTAGACTTTCATGTTCTTCTATAAGTCCCTTTCCCTTTCTTACCTTCTCCATTATGGTAAAGGCATCCTTTGGTGGTAAGCCTTTATGTAATAAGTAAACCATAATATCGTCTCTTGTAGCTATACAATCTTTTAATGTAGTATATCCCTCTTTTATATAATACTGAGCGTTATTTATCCATACATCTGTTCCATGGGATAACCCCGATATTCTAACTAAATCAGAAAATGTTTTAGGTTGTGTATCCACAAGCATTTGTCTTACAAACTTTGTTCCAAACTCAGGTAAACCATAACTTCCAACTTCACATCCCAGTTCTTCTTCTGTTAAACCAAGAGCCTCAGGTGAGGTAAACAAACTCATTACTTTAGGATCTCCTAAAGGTACTGTCCTTGGATCTATCCCTGTTAAGTCCTTAAGCATTCTAAGTACTGTAGGATCATCGTGACCAAGTATATCCAGTTTCAAAAGTCTACCACTTATAGAATGGTAATCAAAGTGAGTGGTTATTATATCTGAATTAGGATCATCTGCTGGGTGCTGTATAGGACAAAAATTGTATATTTCATTGTCTGACGGCACAACCATTATTCCACCAGGATGTTGCCCTGATGTCCTTTTAATTCCAGTACACCCTTGAGTTAGTCTTTCTACCTCTGCATTAGGAACTCGCATATTCCTTTCAGTTACATATTTTTTAACAAATCCATAAGCAGTTTTGTCAGCTATAGTACCTATGGTACCTGCCTTAAAAGTATGTCCCTTACCAAACAGTACTTCAGTGTATTTATGAATATCTCCTTGATTATCTCCAGAAAAGTTTAGATCTATATCCGGTTCTTTATCTCCATTGAAGCCCAAAAATGTTTCAAATGGTATATCATGACCATCTTTTATGAGTTTTTCTCCACACTTAGGACATATCTCGTCTGGTAAATCAAATCCAGAACTTACACTTCCGTCCCTAAAGAAATGACTATATTTACATTTAGGACATACATAGTGGGGTGGAAGACCATTTACTTCTGTTATACCACACATGGTTGCAACAAATGAGGAACCTACGGATCCTCTAGAACCAACTAAATATCCATCACTTAAAGATTTAGCCACAAGTTTTTGGGCTATTAAATATAAAACAGCATATCCGTTGTTAATTATTGAATTCAATTCCTTATGTAGCCTTTCCTCAACTACATCTGGAAGTGTTTCTCCATATGTTTCATGAGCCTTTTTAATAGTCATTTGCCTTATCTCTTCTTCAGATCCCTCTATTTTAGGAGGAAAAGTTTCGTCTGGTATAGGTTTTACCTTCTCTATTTCATTTGCAATTCTTTTAGTATTATAAATGACAACCTCTTTAGCCACTTCTTCACCTAAATAATTAAATTCCTCTAGCATATCCTGCGTAGTTCTAAAATATAGTGGTGCCTGTTCATCTGCATCATCAAACCCTTGACCTGCCATTAATATTCTTCTAAAAACTTCATCCTTAGGATCCATAAAATGCACATCACAAGTAGCTACTACTGGTTTATTGTATTTTTTGCCTAAATTATATATCTTTTCATTTATAGATTTTAATTCATCTGTATTTTTCACTGTTCCATTTCTAACCATAAACATATTGTTTCCTACAGGCTGAATTTCTAAATAATCATAGAACTTTATGAGCTCTTCTAATTCTGCATCGGATTTTCCTTGAAGTACAGCCTTATATATTTGTCCCGCTTCACATGCAGAACCTATTATTAATCCTTCTTTGTACTGCTCAATTAAGCTCTTAGGCATTCTAGGTCTTCTATGAAAATGTTCTAAATGTGAAAAGGATATTAACTTATACAGGTTTTTAATTCCCGTTTGATTTTTAGCTAAAATTATTAAGTGATATGTAGGTGCCTTTTTTATATCGAAGTTGCCTATATATTCGTCATTTAATTTTTCCAATGAATAAATGTCTTTATCTTTTAATAGCCTAAAGCACTCCAATAATATATCACCTGTGGCTTTTGCATCATCCACTGCTCTGTGATGATTTTCTAAGGAAATATTTAAGTGTTTAGCTACTGTACCTAATTTATATCTCTTTAGCTCTGGAAATAGGTACTTACATAGTGGAATTGTATCCATTACCGCATTATTAAAGTTTATATTTAAGTCATTACAATTTTTCTTTATAAAGCTAGTGTCAAAAACTGCATTGTGGGCTACCACTGTTGAATCTCCAATAAACTCCATGAATTTTGGTAAAATGACTTCTATGGTTTCAGCATTTTTAACATCTCCATTGGTTATTCCAGTTAGTTCTACTATTTTGGATGGTATATCTATCTGAGGATTTACAAATTCATTAAAGGAATCTATAAGCTTACCATTTTTTATTTTAACAGCACCTATTTCAATAATTTTATCGTTATTGCTAGAAAATCCAGTAGTTTCAATATCAAAAACTACAAATTCATCATCTATATTTTCACTACCTTTAGCTCCTATAACTATAGGTACACCATCATCTACTAGATAAGCTTCCACTCCATAAATTACTTTAATGCCGTACTTTTTGGAAGCATCCATAGCATCTGGATAAGCCTGAACCACTCCATGGTCAGTAATAGCAATAGCTTCATGACCCCATTTCGCAGCTCTTTGTACTAATTTTGATGCAGATGAGATCCCATCCATGGAGCTCATTGTAGTGTGTAAATGTAATTCAACTCTTTTTTCTTCACAGGTATCCATTTTATTTATTTTAAGAGCCTTGTTTACACTTCTTCCTATCACTAACACTTCTTTATAATAAGTATCAAATATTACCTCTCCAAAGACTTTACAGTGTAGACCTTCTTTAATCTCTTCAAGTGCAGTCTCAGCTTCTTTAGGCTTTAAAAACATTTTTACAGCAATAGAGCTAGTATAATCTGTAATATAGAAAAGAACTATCTTTTTTCCATTTCTTGCCTCTGTAACTTTAAGTTTAAATATATCTCCTTCAAAAGCAACATAACCAGAAGTTTCATTAAGTTCTGATATTTTAACAATATCTTCACCGTTAATTTTCTTGCCTATTATTACATTTTCATCTACAGGAGCTGTGGAATTCCTTCTATATTCGCCATTGTATTTATATTTAGAATTATTATTTTTATTATTTTCTTTTTTCTCACCACTACTGCTTCTTACTTCTTTTATTTCTTTTAGAACCTCTTTAATTAAACTCTCCTCTTCTTTTTCTTTATCTTTTACATAATTGTTTTGAACTAAACTACTATTAAATAGAACTTTTACTCTGCAGCGCAATGAAAACATATCTAATATACAATTTTGAATTAAGGTTTCTATTTTTCTATTTTTGAGAAGTAAACACATAAATTCATTTCCTGATTGAATATTTAACAAATCTCCTTCTACATCCCTCTTGCAATCATTTAAGTATTGTTTAGCAATAGGCATATAAATTATTACTGCGGCACACAAATCTTCCCAATAATCTTTACATATTTCTCTCAAAGTAATTCCACTAACATCCTTATAACATATAACATTGATATCCTTAAAATATTTTAATTTTTTACCTATTATGTCTCTTAAGGTTTTTTTAGACGCTTCATTTATATCATTAGGAGTTTTTACTATTACATTTAATTTTTCACTTTTCTTAAAATACTGTATTCTAACTAATTTTATGTCTTTTACAGCTGGTTCTTCTTTTTCAATATCATCTTTTAATAACTCTACTAGGCTGCTTTCCATTTAAATTCCTCCTAGCAAAAAATATAAAGTACTGTAATCAATAATGCAGGATTTTACATTAATTAAATCCTGCATTATATTATACTATATTTTTTCTATTTCTTTAATAAGCTCTTGTACTAAATCTTTTTCTTTTACTTTCTTTATTATTTCTCCTTTTTTGAAAATTAACCCCTCTCCTTTTCCTCCTGCGATACCTATGTCAGCTTCTCTAGCTTCCCCAGGTCCATTTACTACACAACCCATTATAGCTACTTTAATATCTTTTTTGCAAGTAGTAAGTTTATCCTCTATTTCTTTTGCAATGCTTATTAAGTCAATTTGCGTTCTTCCACAAGTAGGACAAGATACAAATTCTATTCCTGACTTTAAATATCCTAAAGATCTTAAAATTTCTCTTCCTACTTTCACCTCATCTACCGGCTCACCAGTTAAAGAAACCCTTATGGTATCACCTATGCCTTGAGACAAAAGTGAACCTATACCAACACTAGATTTTATAGTGCCTCTCCAATTTGTTCCAGCCTCTGTTACCCCTAAATGAAGAGGATAATCTACAGCTTTTGATATGAGCTTATAACTTTCTATCATTTGCACAACATCCGATGACTTTATAGATATAGCTATATTATTAAAGCCTACACTTTCTAATATATTTACATGCTCTAAGGCACTTTCTACTAACGCTTCTGGGCAAACTCTTTTATATTTATCTAATAATTTTTTATCTAAAGATCCGGAATTAACGCCTATTCTTATAGGAACACCTTTTTCATTAGCTGCTTTAGCTACTAATTTAATTCTATCTATACTCCCTATATTACCTGGATTAATTCTAAGACCATGGACCCCATTTTCTATAGATTTAATAGCCAATCTATAATCAAAATGTATATCTGCAACCAATGGAATTTTAATTTTATATACTATGTGCTTTATAGCCTCACTAGCTTCCTCATCCGGCACAGCACATCTTATTATATCACAGCCAGCATCTTCTAATTCTATTATTTGTTTAATAGTTTTTTCCACATCTCTTGTATCTGTATTGGTCATTGATTGTACGGTGATTTTAGAATCGCCACCTACATATATATCTCCAACCTTTATTTTTTTAGTATTTCTTCTAATCATTTGGTTTCATCTCCTATAATTTTAAAGGATAAAGTATGTCCTTTATAGTAACTAGTACAGCTAATGACATAAGCAATACAAAGCCAACATAAGTAATTTTTCCTATCTTCTCTTCATTTAATTTTCTTCCAATTATTATTTCTATAATAGATATTAAAATCCATCCTCCATCTAAAGCTGGAATAGGCAAAAGATTAAATATTGCTAATTGTACACTTATATAAGCACTAATCCATAATAATGTAAGGATTCCTGCTTCTGCGGCTTTAGCAGATATTCTCATGACACTAACAGGACCTCCTACACCACTTAAAGGCACTTTTTTTTGGAAAAGCCCTCCTAAGAAATTAAATGTTTCTTTTGTAAGAGAAAATGTTTCAGTAAATCCATGAGATATTGCCCCAACAAAAGTTGTTTTTTCTATAGAAGGATATACCCCCACTATATATCTGTTTTCTTCTGGTAATGCCTTTGGTGTCACTTTTTTAGTTAAAGTATTATTCTTTCTTAATAAAGTAATTTGCATTTGGCTATCCTTTTTTTCATTAATAGCTCTAACAAAATCATCCCAAGAAGAAACTTGTGCTTCATCTACAGCAATAATTTTATCACCTTCAAGTATGCCAGCTGTATACGCTGGGCTATTAAGTTCAACTTTACTTACTACTGGAACTTTTACACCACTGGCATAACCTATTATTCCAAATAAAATTATAGCTAAAATAAAATTCATTAAAGGACCTGCCACTACAATAGATAGTCTTTGTAGTGGTGTTTTATTATTTAAAGCCCTTTCATCAGAAGACTCTTCTCCTTGTTCACCTAACATTTTTACATACCCACCAAAAGGTATAGCTCTTACTGAGTATTCAGTTTCTTTTCCCTTTTTACCTAAAAGTTTAGGTCCCATTCCAACTGAGAATTCTTCGACCTTTACATTATTTAGTTTAGCCACACAAAAGTGTCCTAACTCATGTCCTATTATTAATACACTAAAAGCCAATAATGCTAATAAAAGATAAACTATATTCACGAAAATTCCCCTTCCTACTATTAATAAGTACTAAATATATACTCTCTTACTTCCTTATCTGTATTTAATATATCCTCTATTTCAGGTTCTTTTATATTATTAAACTTCCCTAGACAGCTCTCTATTATTTCTTCTATTTGCAAATATCCTATTTTTTCTCTTAAAAATAAATCCACTGCTACCTCATTGGCACTATTTAAAACAGCAGGCATTATTCCACCAAGTTTTCCAGCTTCATAAGCTAATGACAAACAGCCAAACGTACCCATATCTGGTTTTTCAAATGTAAGAGTATTTAAAGCATAAAAATCTAAAGACTTTACAACTTTCTCTTTTCTTTTTGGATAGTTTAATGCATATTGTATGGGTAATCTCATATCAGGATCTGCTAACTGCGCCATTATACTTCCGTCTATGTACTCCACCATTGAATGTATAATACTTTGAGGATGTACAACTACTTGGATATTATCATAATCCACATCAAAAAGCCAGTGTGCTTCAATTACCTCTAGTCCTTTATTCATAAGCGTAGAAGAATCTATAGAAATTTTCTTTCCCATATTCCATTTTGGATGTTTAAGCGCTTCAGCTGGTGTTATGTTTTTTAATTGCTCTTTATTCTTACCTCTAAAAGGTCCCCCAGAAGCTGTCAATAGTATTTTACTTATGTCTTCTTTTTTATTTCCCTGTAAGCATTGAAATATTGCTCCATGTTCTGAATCCACAGGAAGAATATTTATATTATTCTTTAATGCTTCTCTTTTTACTATCTCTCCTGCCACCACTAAAGTTTCTTTATTAGCTAGGGCTATATCTTTTTTAGCCCTTATAGCTTCTATAGTAGGTATTAAACCTATCATTCCTACAACAGATGTAACCACTATATGAACTTCTTCTAAAGTAGCTATAAATTTTAACCCTTCCATACCATAGAGAACTTCCGTATTTAAACTCAAAGACTTACAATAATCTCTTACTTTTTCATATGCTTCTTTATCCATCATTACTGCATATTGAACTTTGAATTCCTCTATAATTCTTATTATTTTATCATAACTTTTGTTAGCAGAAATTGCCTTCAAACAAAAATTTTCTCTCTCTTTTATAATTACATCTAGGGTTTGAGTACCAATAGATCCCGTTGCCCCTAATATAGTTATATTTTTCAAAAATATCACTCCTCTTTAATTTAAAATTGTTTCTTTTACAGTTAATATATATAGTGGACCCATAAACATCCCTACTGCTCCAAAAAATTTAATTCCTATATAAAAGGATATTATAGCAGCTACTGGATGAATTTTAAACTTATGGCTCATAAATTTAGCTTCTAATATTCCTCTATTTATAGCTAATAATACATATAGAAGAATTAAACCTATTCCTATTATATACTGTTTACAATAAATTTTATATAGTATTAAAGGAATAAAAATTACTATGGTGCCAATATACGGTATTATATCTAATATACCACATATTAATCCTAAGACCACAGCATGCTCTATTTTCAAAATTATAAAACCTAATATAGTTTCTATAGTAGTAATTATAACTAATCCCATTTCTATCTGTAAAATCTTATTTATAGTGTATAACTTATTCTTTATAATCATATAATTTTTTTCACTAATTAATTCTTGTATATATTTTTCTAAAATATTTTTATCTGTTAATACAAAGTACACTATAATATTTCCAATGAAATAAGCTAGGATACCTTCAAATGTATAAGAAGCACCTTTCTTTATAAATGGATTACTATATATACTGGATATTACATTTTTTATGCTATTTAAAAATTCTTGTATATTTATTATATTTGCCACTGAAGGTATATTTAAATTTTCCTTGTATAAAATATACTGGAGTTTAAATACATCAACATTATTAAATATAAAATTGCCAACTAATAGTATAATTAAAAAAAATATTATATTAATAAATAATATACTAATAAATGCATTTATTCTATTAGAAGAAATTTTATGTTTACAAAAAAATTTATATAGAGGATTTGAAAAATAAAAAATAATTACTATTGTAAAAAATGGCTTGAAATATTTTTTTATTAATAAGGTTACTAAAATAAATATAGCTAAAAGTAAAATACATTTAATTAGTTTATTATATTTCTCCAATAAATTTCCTCCAATTAATTGTTATATAATAATATATTCGTTAATTAAATATATATTAATGTTTAGTTTTTATATATTTATTAGAATTTTTTATTTTGTTTCTTAAATTTTTAAATTAAAACCTAAGTGTTTTCTTTTAGTTTACTTTAAATTCTTAATACATAACTAAAATTATGTAAACTTGATTAAATAACTTAATAGTTTAATTATGATTATTACAATATTTTGCTATTGCATGCATATGTAATTAATACTTTTATAGATATCTGCACTAAAAAAACGCCGAGTTAAATTACTCAGCGCCATTACATCAAATACCGATTACTATGCTTATATAAGAATATACTACTACAGAGGCAAATAATATACTATCAAATCTATCTAAAATACCTCCATGTCCAGGTATTAAATTACTGTAGTCTTTAATACCAACCACTCTCTTAATAGCTGATGCTACTAAATCTCCAAATTGACAAAATACTCCGCATAATAACCCTATAATTAAAAAGTGATATATACTTAAATTTATTCCTGATTTATTTATAAAAAAACCATATACTCCACAAGCTATTGTACTACCTAACAATCCGCCTATAGAACCTTCTATACTTTTATTAGGACTTACTCTTGGATTTAATTTCTTCTTTCCAAAGTTTTTTCCAACATAATATGCAGTAGTATCGCATAGCCAAGAGGATAAAAATACTAACCAAATAAGATAATTTCCATATGTTTTTTGTTCTATTAAGCTTATAAAGCTAAAAAATACAGCTACATACATAAAGCCTAATACTGTTACTCCCACATCAATAAAATTGTGTTTTTCACTTAAAACAGTTATACATAAGCATATAAAAGTAAAGATTGCAATACTTATTAAAAACATATTATTGGATTCAAATTTATTTAAAAACAAATAATATAAAATACAAAATATATATGCTATAAAATTCAAAGATTTTATACCTTTTTCCTTAGCTACATTAAAAATTTCATACATACCCATAAGTGATAGTGCTAACAATAAAAATTTAAGTGTATTTCCACCTATAAAAAGAAAAATAAGTAGTGGTGCTAAAATTAATGCTCCTAAATAACGTTTATTCTTCATATTCCCCTCCTTACTTTATTGCTCCAAACCTTCTATTTCTATGTTGATAATCATATATGGCTTCATATAAGTTTTCTCTTTTAAAATCAGGCCATTTTATATCTGAATACCAAAACTCCGCATATGCACACTGCCACAATAGGAAATTGCTTATACGTTGTTCTCCACTAGGTCTTATAACAATATCCGGATCCGGCATTCCTGCAGTATATAAATAATTAGAAATTGTGCTATCTACAATTTCATCTTCACTAATTTTTCCTTCATTTAAATCCTTATACATATTCTTAAAAGCTCTTGTTAATTCATCTCGTCCACCATAATTAAGGGCTAAGTTTAACACAAGTCCTGTATTATTTTTTGTGTTTTCATAAGCTTTCACTAATTCTTCTTCACATATTTTAGGTAATTTCGAAATGTCTCCTATACTATTTATAACAACATTATTAAAGTCCAATTCTTCAAATTCGTTTTTAAGGTATTCTACCAATAGTTTCATAAGAGAGTTGACTTCATCTCTAGGTCTTTTCCAATTTTCAGTGGAAAATGCATAGAGAGTTAAATACTTAACCCCTAAGTTATTACATGCTTTTACTATGTCTCTTATAGTTTCTACTCCAGCTCTATGTCCCATGGTTCTTGGTAAATTCTTTTCTTTTGCCCATCTACCATTACCATCCATTATTATAGCTATATGCTTTGGAATACTATTCAAATCTAATTTATCTAATATATGCTTCCCATTTTCTTCTCGTAATTTTTTTCTATTTTTAAAAAAAAGGAATTTCATGAAGTACCCCCTTCTATGTAATTAAACCTGCATTAATGCAGGTTTATTTACTATAAGGACATTAAGTCCTTTTCTTTTTTATCAATTATACTATCTATTTCCTTTATGAATTTATCAGTTTCCTTTTGAATCTTTTCTTCTAAAACTTTAACCTCATCCTCTGACATCTCTTTTTTCATTTTTTTAACTTTGTCGTTAGCTTCTCTTCTTAAATTTCTTATAATTATTTTACTTTCTTCGCCCATCCTTTTAACAGTTTTAACCAAGTCTTTTCTAGTCTCTTCTGTTAATTCAGGAACAACTAATCTTATGACAGTGCCATCATTTGAAGGATTTATTCCTAAATCTGAAACAAGAATAGCTTTTTCAATATCCTTCATAGTATTTCTATCCCATGGCTGTATTAACAAAACTCTTGGTTCTGGTGCAGAGATGTTTGCCATTTGGTTTAATGGAGTCAAAGAACCATAATATTCTACACCTATTCTATCTAGCATGGAAGGGTTAGCTCTACCTGCTTTTAAAGTAGCTAAATCCCTTTTAAGCGCTTCAGCTGTCTTATTCATCTTTTCATCTAATGTTTTAATTAATTCCTTAGACATAAAAATCCTCCTTATTATTTTGATATTATCGTACCAATTTTTTCGCCCAATACAACTTTCTTTATGTTCTCTGAACAATCTAATCCAAATACAATTATAGGTATATTATTGTCCATACATAAAGATGTTGCAGTTGAATCCATAACTTGAAGACCTTTATCTAATACATCGATATATTTCAGCTCATCATATTTTTTAGCATCTTCATATTTATGAGGATCTTTATCATAAACACCATCTACTTTTTTTGCTAATAATATAGCTTCAGCTTCAATTTCTGCTGCTCTTAAAGCTGCAGTTGTATCTGTTGAAAAATATGGATTCCCCGTACCAGCTGCAAAAATCACTACTCTTCCTTTTTCTAAATGTCTCATAGCTCTTCTTCTTATAAAAGGTTCTGCAACTTCTCTCATTTCTATAGCAGTTTGAACTCTAGTATTTACACCCATGTTTTCTAAACAATCTTGAAGTGCCAATGCATTTATACAGGTAGCTAACATGCCCATATAATCTGCAGTAGTCCTATCCATTCCTTCACCATTTCTTCCACGCCATATGTTGCCTCCACCTACTACAGCTCCTACCTGTATGCCAGCATCCACAAGTTCTTTTATATCCTGTGAAATTTTATTGGCTATATCAAAATCTATTCCGTAACCCTTTTCTCCTGCTAAAGCTTCACCTGAAAGTTTTAACATTATTCTTTTATATTTTGCAGCCTTCATATACATTATACCTCCAATTTTGTAAAAATTGTATAACTATCTATTTCTTGTTTTAAAAAAAGAGAACACGCAGTGTTCTCTTCTGTTCTTTAGCTAGCATTATCCCTGCATTTGTTTTTTTACTTCTTCTGCAAAGTCTTCTTCTCTTTTTTCAATTCCTTCGCCTTTTTCAAATCTAACAAATTTATTTATAACTATCTTTGCGCCTACTTCTTTAGATTTTTCAGCTAATAGTTTTTCTATTGTATAATCAGAGTTTTTAACCCATACTTGCTCTACCAAACAGTTCTCTTTATAATATTTATTTATTCTTCCGTTTACCATTTTTTCAGCTATATTTTCTGGTTTTCCTTCATTCATAGCTTGAACTTTGTATATTTCTCTTTCTTTTTCTAATGTTTCATTGTCTACAGAAGTTCTGTCTAAGAATGATGGATTTACAGCAGCTATTTGCATAGCTATATCTTTTCCTAATTCAGCTAAAACTGGAGAAGCATTTTCACAGCCTAATTCAACAAGTACACCTATTCTTCCGCCTCCATGTATATAGCTTTCAATAGCGCCTTTTTCAACATTCATTTTAACGAATCTTCTTATTGACATGTTTTCACCTATTTTAGCTATTAAAGCAGTAAGTCTTTCTTTAACTGTCATAGATGCATCGCCTACAAATTTTTCTTCTAATAATTCTTCTACAGTGTTTATGTTTGAATTTGCAACTTGTTTTGCTATTCCATCAACAAAGTTAACGAATTCTTCGTTAACAGCAACGAAATCTGTTTCACAGTTAACTTCAACCATTGATGCAACTTTAGCATCTTCAGATATATAAGTTTTAACTAATCCTTCCGCAGCTACTCTTCCTGCTTTTTTAGCAGCAGCAGCTAATCCTTTTTCTCTTAATAATTCTATTGCTTTTTCCATATCTCCGTTGGTTTCAGTTAGAGCTTTCTTGCAATCCATCATTCCAGCTCCAGTAGTTTCTCTAAGTTCTTTAACTTGTTTTGCTGATATCATCTTTATTCCTCCCGTTCATATTTAATTCAAAAGGTAAATGAATTTCTCATTCATCTACCTTTATTTTGAAGTTGTATCTTCTATTTTATTCAGCTAATTGCTCGCCTTGTCTTCCTTCAATAACAGCATCAGCCATTTTAGCAACTATTAATCTAACGGCTCTTATTGCATCGTCATTACCAGGTATTACGTAATCAACTTCATCTGGATCACAGTTTGTATCAACTATGCCTATAACAGGTATTCCTAATATTTTTGCTTCTAATACAGCATTTTTCTCTTTTCTTGGATCAACTACAAATAATGCTCCTACATTAGAAATGTTCATATCTTTTATTCCACCAAGGTTTTTCTCAAGTTTTTCTTGTTCATGCTTAAGATTTGTAACTTCTTTCTTTGGAAGAACATCAAAAACTCCTTCTTCTTCCATTTTTCCTAATTCTTCTAATCTTCCGATTCTTGTTTTTATTGTTTGGAAGTTAGTAAGCATTCCACCTAACCATCTATTGTTTACAAAGTGCATTCCACATCTTACTGCTTCTTCTGCTATAGCTTCTTGAGCTTGTTTCTTTGTACCTACAAATAATACATCTTTTCCTTCTTCTGAAATACTTCTTATTACATCATAAGCTTCATCTACTTTTTTTACAGTCTTTTGTAGATCGATGATGTATATTCCATTTCTTTCTGTAAATATGTATGGAGCCATTTTAGGGTTCCATCTTCTTGTTTGGTGTCCAAAGTGAACTCCTGCTTCTAATAATTGTTTCATTGATATTACTGACATTAAAATTACCTCCTATTTGGTTAATCCTCCATTACCTTCATATTACACAGCACCATACGGCACCGCGCTGTGCAAATTGGATAATGTGTGTATTTTCTCCTTATGTAGTATATCATATGTAAATAACCTATTCAATATCAAAAAATAATATTTTTAAAAAATCTATTAAATATACAGTTTAAAATCAATTCCGAACATATACATAATAAAAAAACAATAATAATTAACTTATGGGATTTCCATAAAAAAATGTGAGATATGATCTCACATTTTCATTGTTATTCACATTTGTTTTATTATGCTTATTTTATTTTTTTTAATTCTTCTAAAAGTTTTTCATTTAATATTCTAATGTGAGTACCCTTCATTCCTAATGATCTAGATTCAATAACTCCAGCACTTTCAAATTTTCTCAATGCATTTACTATTACAGATCTTGTTATGCCAACCTTGTCTGCTATTTTAGATGCTACAAGCAATCCTTCATTTCCATCTAATTCATTAAATATATGCTCTACTGCTTCTAATTCTGAATAGGATAAAGTACCTATAGCTAATTGAACTACTGCCTTTTTTCTAGCTTCAGCTTCTATCTCATCCTGCTTAGATCTTAAAATTTCCATACCAACTATAGTAGCACTATATTCTGCAAGTACTAAATCATCATCTGTAAAAGATTTATTAAACCTACCTAAAAGTAGACTTCCAAGTCTTTCTCTATTTCCAACTATAGGAACTATTGTTGTAACTTTATTATCAAGATCACACTCTTTTTCATCTTCAAAAGCACATATGCCTTTATTTCCTAGGTTAGCCTTTGTTTCATTGTACTCAAGTAATTTATTGTTATAATCTTCTGGAAATCTCTTGTCTTTAAGTATTTTATCTTTAACTATTTCACATTCGAATCCACTTGAAAAATTATGCCCTAATATTTTTCCTTTTCTGCTTATTACATATACATTGCAATCTAAAACTTCGCTTAATATTTTACATATATCATCGAACGCAACAGGTTCGGTACCTGTCTTTTGTATTATTTTATTTATTTTACGTGTTTTTTCTAATAGTGATGCCATAATAAACCTCCTTTTAATTTATCTAATCCTGTCCGGAACTTAAATTCTTTTTCACAGAATATTTAGAATTGTTTTTTTCTTTTGAAATTTTAGAATTATTATTTTCACTAATCTATGATAACATATACTTAAGGTCATTTCAACATGATTTTTATTAATTTCGACATTTTTATATAATTATGCTAATTTTTTTATTCTTCTTTCACAGATTCTTTATATCCACAAGTATCAACTGAACACTTATAATATTCACCCTGGGTCTTATTAAATCTTTTAGTCATATAATTACCACAATTAGGGCATTTCTTATTTACAGGTTCAAACCAACTTACAAAGTCGCAATCAGGATAATTGCTGCATCCATAAAATGTTCTACCTTTCTTACTTTTCCTTACAAGTATTTTTCCTCCGCACTTAGGACATTCCACATCTAACTCTTTTACTATAGGTTTTGTACTTTTACACTCAGGGTAGCCCGGACATGCTAAAAAATCACCAAATCTTCCGTGTTTTATAACCATAAATTTACCACATTTGTCGCATTTTATATCTGTAACCTTATCCTCTATAGTAATTTTAGCTAATTCTTTTTCAGCTATATCTATAGCACCCTTAAGTGGCGTGAAAAATTCATCTACGACCTTTTTCCATGTTTCTTTTCCTTCCTCTATGGAGTCCAATCTTTTTTCCATTGCTGCAGTAAATTCTACATCCACTATTTGTTTGAAATAATTAAACATAATATCATTAATTATTATTCCCAGTTCTGTCGTAATTAAAGCCTTTTTTTCTCTTTCAATATATTTTCTGTCTAATAATGTAGATATTATTGGCGCATAAGTACTTGGTCTACCTATTCCATTTTCCTCTAATATTTTTACAAGGGTTGCTTCTGTAAACCTTGCAGGTGGTTGAGTAAAGTGCTGTTTCCCTTCTATATCCTCTTTGTTTAATTTATCATTTAATTTAAACTCTGGTAGCTCTTTTAAAGATGTTTCATCAGAAGACCTATATATTTTAGTAAATCCATCAAACTTTACTGTAGAACCTGATGCTTTTAGTCCATATTCTCCATTTTTAATATCTATTGATACTGTATTCATTATGCACATAGCCATTTGACTACCTACAAATCTTTCCCATATTAATTTGTACAATTTATATTGATCTCTTTTTAAGCTTTCCTTTATTTCTTCTGGATTTAATTCCACATAAGTTGGTCTTATAGCCTCATGAGCATCTTGTATATTCTTATTGCCCTTGTTATCAACTCTCTTAGTGTTTTCTCCTATATATTCTTCACCATAAGTACCTTTTATATATTCTTTAGCTGAACTTTGTGCTTCTTCAGAAATTCTTACAGAGTCTGTTCTCATATAAGTTATTAATCCAACAGTCCCATGACCTTTTACATCTATACCTTCGTATAATTGTTGAGCTAAAGACATGGTTTTCTTAGTTGAAAAGTTTAATTTTTTGTAAGCCTCTTGCTGCAAAGTACTTGTAGTAAATGGTAAGGGTTGTCTTCTCTTTTTTGTGGATTTTTTAATTTGATTTATTATAAAATCATTTTTTTCTAAATCCTTAATTATACCGTTACACTGATCTTCATCTTTTATTTGAAGCTTTTCATTTTTATATGAATTTAATTGCACATTTATTTTTTTACTATTTTTTGATAGTTGACACTCAACTGTCCAATATTCTTCTGGCACAAAAGCGTTAATTTCATTTTCTCTATCACATATAATCTTTAGCGCCACAGATTGAACTCTTCCTGCACTAAGTCCCCATTTAACTTTTCTCCATAATATAGGACTTATTTCATATCCAACTAATCTATCTAAAACTCTTCTAGCCTGTTGAGCGTTTACTAAATCCATATTAATTTTTCTAGGAGATTTTATTGCATTTTTTACAGCATTTTTTGTTATTTCATTAAATTCTATTCTACACTTTTTTTCATTATCTATCTTTAGAGCATTAGCTAAATGCCATGAAATAGCTTCCCCTTCTCTATCAGGGTCCGTAGCTAGATATATTTTTTCACTTTTTTTTGCTTCTTTTTTTAACTTATCTAGCAAGTCACCTTTTCCTCTTATAGTTATGTATTTAGGTTCATAATTATTATCTATATCTACTCCCAATTTACTTTTTGGAAGATCTCTAACATGACCCATTGATGCTGTTACCTTATAGGTTTTTCCCAAATATTTTCCTATAGTTTTCGCTTTAGCTGGTGACTCTACTATTACTAACTTCTGTCCCATCTTATCCCCTCCAATATGTAATTTTATTAAATATTATGTTCATTTATCTATATATTATGAATTTTAACGTAATAATTTCCAGATAAACACATTATTTCATTATTAAACTGCATTTCAAATAATACATCATATAATTGACTTATGTCAATATGACATATTTTTATTATATCGTCAATATGAATAGGGCTATCTCCTATCAATTTGGAGAGTTTACCGCGGATTTCCTTAGATTTATGTCCTTTATCTCCAGTTTCATCTTTGATAAGATTATAATTACAATTTTCTCTTAACAAATTAAAAACTCCTTCAATATCAACAAAAGGATATGCACCTTCACTTATTAATTTATTAGTACCTTTGCTTTGAGGTGAAAATATAGATCCCGGAACTACCACAATATCTTTACCTTGTTCCAAAGCGCAATTAGCAGTTATGAGAGTTCCACTTTTTTCTCCTGCTTCAATTACAATTAATATTTTTCCCAATCCACTTATTATTCTATTTCTGATTGGGAAATTATAACTATAAGGTGGGGTTCCTGGTAAAAACTCAGATATTATACACCCCTTATCCATTATAGAATAATATAGTTCTCTATTTTGCTTAGGATAAATTATATCTATTCCACAGCCTAAGACTGCGCAAGTGTATCCTCCTGATTCAATACAAGTAGCATGCGCATTTTTATCAATTCCTTTTGCCATTCCGCTTATGATACCTATATTATTCTTAGTTAATATTTCTACTATATATTTAGTGCATTGCATTCCATAAAAAGTAGAATTTCTAGCACCTACTACCGAAACAGTTTTCAATTCATTTAATGCCTCTATATGGCCTTTATAGAATAAAATAAATGGAGCATCAACATACTTTTTTAAACTAATAGGATATTTTTCATCTCCAAATTTAGCAACCTTTATATTATTTATATTAATTTGTTCTATAAATTGCTCTAATTTATCTTTATTCCATGCTTCTTTCAAACATCCTCTTATATTATTATTTAAATTCATCTTATTTTCTATACAATAATACCATACTTTTTGAGAAGTTTTAAATTTCTTAAATAATTCTACCTTTATTCTATTAGGTATTTTAGCATAACATAGCCAAATATCATATATATCCAAAGCACAGCCTCCTAAAATTACTACATGTTTTTTAGTATATTATTTCTATCAATATACTATTTTTTTAAAATTTTATTAATTTTTATTTAATTTTTTGAATTTTATTAGTCTTTCTAGATTTTTAAACTATTTTATTGTTTATAAATCTTCTATATTGAATAGCTTCTACCAAATCTATTTCTCCTATATTTTTATTTTCTCTTAAATCAGCTATAGTTCTAGCAACCTTTAATATCCGGCTGTACGCTCTAGCACTTAAGGAAAATTTTGAGTATAACTTCTCTAATAAATCATTACCTTTTTTATCTAAAATACAGTATTTATTTATTTCATTTACATTCATCTGTGAATTAGTAAAAATTTTATTATCTTTAAATCTAATATTTTGGATTTCCCTAGCCCTCTTAATTCTTTCTCTAATATTCTTAGATCCCTCAGACTTTTTTGAACTTTTTATTTCTACATAAGAAAGTGAATTAACATAAGAAAAAACGTCTATTCTATCGAGCAAAGGCCCTGAAAACTTATTCAAATATCTTTCTCTATCGTATTCCGTACAAGTACATTCTCTAACCCCTGAAGAATAAAAACCACAGGGACATGGATTTAATGCAGCAACTAGCATAAAGTTGGCTGGATACTTTACGCTGCCATTATATCTTGAAATTAGTATTTCTCTATCTTCTAGTGGCTGCCTAAGCACATTTAACACTCCTTTATCAAATTCCAGTATTTCATCTAAAAACAGCACTCCGTTATGAGCTAATGATATTTCTCCTGGCATAAGTTCTCTTCCACCACCAACTAGTGCAATTTTTGAGGTGGTGTGGTGAGGGCTTCTAAAAGGTCTTTTAGTAATTATATTTTTTTCTTTATCTAAATTACCCGAAACACTGTATATCTTTGTAACTTCAATTGCTTCTTCATATTTCATAGGTGGCAAAATAGAAGATATTCTTTTAGCTAACATAGTTTTACCTGAACCTGGAGGTCCAAATAAGGCTATGTTATGTCCACCTGCAGAAGCTACTTCAATAGCTCTTTTAGTGCTTTCCTGACCCTTAACATCACAAAAATCTAACTCATCATCATAATTTCCAAAAGTCTCCCTCGTTGACTCATATGGAAGTAAGTCCCTATATTGAATATAGCTTACTACTTCTTTCAAATGCTTAAATGCAAATATTTCTGCCCCTTTTATTAGGCTGCATTCTTCTACGTTATCATAGGGTACTAAAAATTTTTCAATTCCACTATCCATTCCCTCCATAACTACAGGTAATGCCCCTTTAACCCCTTTTAACTCACCATTTAGAGATAACTCCCCTATGAATAAATATTCTTCTAAATCTTCACAGCATATCTGATTAGTTGCAATAAGAATACCCACCGCTATAGGCAAATCCAATAAAGCTCCTTCTTTTTTTAAATCAGCAGGAGCTAAGTTTATAGTAATTCTACCTATGGGAAACTCATATCCACAGTTTTCTATAGCTGCCCTAACTCTTTCTTTAGATTCCTTAACAGACACATCAGGAAGTCCTACTATATTAAAACAAGGTAGTCCACTAGATATATGTATCTCAACTCTCACTATATTGCCTTTTATACCACTAAGGCTTGCAGTATTAATATTTGTAATGGCCATATTTTTCCCTCCAAGTTTCATAAACACATATTTTAATTCTAGACAAATATAATTAATATAATCATATTCTTACAAATTTATTTAATTGAGAATAAATAGTTGCAATTTTCAATCTATTATTGTAATATGTCTTTATGCATTCTTCTAAAAGAAAGGGGATATTTTATGCACCATCTCAATAAGGACATAGGAAAATATGGCGAAGATATGGCACAAAACTACTTAGAGAATTTAGGATATATAATATTAGATAGAAATTTTTCTTGCAAATTTGGAGAAATTGATTTAATAGGAAAAGATAACAATTATATAGCTTTTGTAGAAGTAAAAACTAGGTATAGCACCTTGTATGGATATCCTCGTGAGGCTGTTACCAAAAACAAACAATTAAAAATTTATAAAGTAGCTCAATTGTATATATTAAAGAAAAAGCTTTTCAAGAACAATTTTAGATTTGACGTTATGGAAATAATATTAAATAGTAATGAAGACAAACCTTCTATAAAATTAATAAAAAATGCGTTTGGAACGTAAAAATAAAGAGAACTGTCCAAAATAAAATTTTGAAACAGCTCCCTCTATTTTTTTATATATTTTTTAAAAAACTCATTCTATGTATACTAGTTATTCCCCTACTCTTTATGGCTTTTATATGTTCTTCAGTACCATAACCCATATTCTTATGAAAACCATAGCCTTCATAGGCGTTAGAGTATTCTATCATAATATTATCTCTGTATACTTTAGCTAAAATTGATGCACAAGCTATAGATGCACTTTTAGAGTCTCCTTTAACAACCGCTTTGTTAGGCAAACTAATCCCTTTTATTTTATATCCATCTGATAAAACTATGCTAGGTTTTAAAGCTATCCCTTCAGATGATTCTAAAAGAACTTGATTATTGCACCATCCTATTCCCTTACTATCTATTTCTTTATTGTTTATTAAACATATTTTATACGATAAAGCTTTTTTCTTTATAATTTCACTCAATTCTTGCCTTTTTTTTGCAGCCAGCTTTTTTGAATCATTTAATCCAAGTATCATATCTTTTGTATCTGTGTTATTCAAATCTAAAACTACTGCTGCAGCTACTATGGGCCCCGCTAGTGGCCCTCTACCTACTTCATCTGCTCCTATAACATATCTATCCTTAGAATATACTTTATCAAAATTATACATATTCGTAACTCTTTTTATTTCTTTTTCCATACTTTCTCTATATTTCAATAGACTTATGGCTAGTTTATTAACAGACTTTCTGCTATCATCTAATAAGCTCTTGGTTAAATTTAAAAAATCTTCTTCATTTATATTAAGAAAATTTTCTTCTGTATGTTTAACTAAATCCTTTATTTCTTTAACATTTCTATGCCCCAAATCCACAGGGTAAATATCAAAGCCCATATTTTTTTCTCTCCTTTAGGGAGTTTCTAATGAAATTCTTCCTAGTTTTCCCCCTCTAAATTCATCTAAAATTGTAATAGCTATTCTATTGTAATCTATATTTCTTCCAGCCATAACAGCTCCTCTTTTTATGGCTATACTGTCCATGTTTTCTAATGCATCTTCTGATAATCCTTCTAGTTTATACCTTTGAACAATTCTATCTCCATACTGGCCTTGAAGCGATTTTATTAACTCTAAAGCTAAATCCTCTACATTCATTATCTCATCCTTTATGGCTCCTGTAAATGCTAAATTCAATCCTACCTTTGTGTCCTCAAATTTAGGCCATAGCACTCCTGGCGTATCCATTAATTCTATTCCTAGCTTAGTTTTTATCCATTGCCTACTTTTAGTAACACCCGGTCTATCACCAGTTTTAGCTCTATTTCCTTTTGCTATTTTGTTAATAAATGACGACTTCCCCACATTAGGAATTCCCACTACCATTACTCTAGTGGTTATATTAACTAATCCTTTACTTCTTAGTCTTTCTAATTTTTCTTTTAGGAGCAAATCTAAAATAGGCTTTATATTTTTTAATCCTTCACCTGTCATACTATTTCCTTGAATAACCTTTATATTTTCCTTAGAAAGTTCTTTGATCCATGCATTAGTTACTTTTTCTTCCGCTAAGTCAGCTTTATTTAAAAGTATTATTCTAGGTTTCCCCTTACATATCTCTTCTATCTCTGGATTTGCACTGGATTTTACTATTCTAGCATCCCTTATCTCTATTACAGCATCTACAAGTTTTAAATTTTCTTTTATTTCTCTTCTAGTCTTGGCCATATGGCCAGGGAACCAATTTATTTCCATAAATATTCTATCCTTTCCTAATTTGATTTTATTTAAGTACATGAAAATAAATAACAAGTCAAAGATTCTAGCATATTTTGCATCAGGCAAGGAAGCAAGTTCCGTCGCTAGTAAGACTATCGGCGAATTCCGCTGACGCAATATAACGCAAAATAGACTAGCATAATGACTTATTATTTATTTGAATGTACCTTAATGCTTAATCAATCTATAGTAACTACTTAAGCAATTATTATAGGAGAGTTTCACATACTAAATCCTACATATACATAAGTAGTTTAATTCCTTTTTTAATTTTAATGCTCTTTTTATGTATAAAATAAAAATAATAAAAAAAGGGACTTTAATAGCCCCGTTTTCTTATCTTATTGCTTCTTTAACTTTAGCAGCTTTTCCAACTCTATCTCTTAAGTAGAATAACTTAGCTCTTCTTACTTTACCAGCTCTTATTACTTCTATCTTAGCTACGCTTGGAGAATTAACTGGAAATGTTCTTTCAACTCCTACACCTGAAGTTACTCTTCTTACTGTGAAAGTTTCTCTTATTCCGCCATTTTGTTTTTTGATAACTGTTCCTTCAAAAACCTGAATTCTTTCTCTAGTTCCTTCTTTAATGTTAACGTGAACCTTAACAGTATCTCCAACATTGAATTTTACTAAATCATTTCTTATTTGTTCTGCTTCTATTGATTTTATGATTTCTAACATGTGCATTCCCTCCTTAAAATTATTCGACGTTCTTGCCCAGCTTTACGCAGACAGCGGACCGCCCGTACTAGCACAAAACACATTTTACCACAAAAATTGTGTTTTTACAATATAAATATATATTATTTCAAAGTATTTAATAATTTTCTATCTTCTTTTGTCAATTCTATTTTCTTAAATAAATCTGGTCTTCTTTTCTGAGTTAACCTTAATGACTGAAACTTTCTCCATTTTCTTATATTTTCATGATGCCCAGATAAAAGAACCTCAGGTACTTCTTCTCCTCTAAAAGATACCGGTCTTGTGTACTGAGGATACTCTAACAAACCATCATAAAAAGATTCTTCCTTATAACTTTCACTAGTGGAAAGCACTCCAGGTATCAATCTACATATAGAATCTACAATGGGTATACATGCCATTTCTCCACCAGTTAATATGAAATCTCCAAGAGAAATTTCCATATCAATATAATTATAAACCCTTTCGTCTATACCTTCGTAGTGTCCACAAATAAAAATTAACTCTTCTTCTTTACTTAAATTTAATGCCATCTCATGATTAAAGCTAGTTCCTCTAGGACCTAAAAAAATGACTTTGCCTTTATTACAATTTTTCACAGCACTTATAGCATCAACTAGAGGTTGTGGTGTCATAAGCATGCCCGCACCACCTCCATAAGGATAATCGTCTACCTTTTTATGTTTATCTTCTGAATAGTCTCTTATATTAATGGCATTGATATTCAATATTCTATTTTCTTTTGCTCTTCCAATTATGCTGTGATTAAATATACTAAACATCTCTGGGAATAAGGTTAATATATCTATTTTCATATTTATGCTTGCCACTCCTCTACAGGCCTTATAGTTATTTTAAAATTATTTATATCTATTTCTCTTACTATATCCCTTAAAGCAGGAACTAATACTTCTTTTTCTCCTTTAACCCAGTACACATCGTTACTTCCTGTTTTAATAACTTCATATATTTTTCCTATTTTATTTCCTTTTGTATCAAAAACCTCACACTTTACTAAATCTGATATAAAGTATGTGTCTTCTTCTAGAGGTACAGCATCTTTTCTGTTAATTTTCAAGTATTTACCTCTGTATTTCATCGCATCGTCCATAGAATTTATTCCATCTAACTTTAATATAACCTTATCCTTTTGAAATTTCACTCCAAGTATAGTTCTTTCTATATCGTCTATTAATACATGTTTTAAACTTTTAAATCTATTAATATCATCTGTAAGAGGTAATATTTTAAGCTCACCATGAACTCCATGAGTATTTATTATTTGACCTATATTAAAATACTCTTCCAATATGCATCCCTGATTTCTAAAATCATAAATCAGGTTTTCACCTACCTTCCTTTTTATATTTTTATCTATTTCACATGTAATTTGAATTACTATATTTATATAGGATTATCTTTAATATATGGTTATATATTTTACCCATCTATTTCGCGGTTGATACAAATATATATTAAATTTATATATATTAAAGTAATATAAATTAAGAGCTAGGAAAGACCTAACTCTTAATTTACGCTTTTAGTATGCAATTATATGATTTCTACAACAACTCTCTTATTTTCTTTAATAGCTGCTGCTTTCATTACTGTTCTTATAGCCTTTGCTATTCTACCTTGCTTACCAATAACTTTTCCCATGTCCTCTGAAGCAACTTTTAATTCTAAAATTATAGATTGCTCACCAGATATCTCATTTACACATACCATTTCTGGGTTGTCTACTAGTGACTTTGCTATTACTTCAAGCAATTCTTTCATAAAAAAGCACCCCCAGTATTACTTTGAAGTTTTTTCAGTTATACCAGTCATATTGAATAACTTTTTAACTGTTTCAGATGGTTGAGCACCATTTTTTACCCATTTCAAAGCTTTTTCTTCATCTATTTTTACAGTAGTTGGTTCAGTTGTAGGATTGTAGTATCCTATTTCATCAATAAATCTTCCATCTCTTGGAGATCTTGAATCAGCAACAACTACTCTGTAGAAAGGAGCTTTCTTTGCACCCATTCTTCTTAGTCTTATTTTAACTGCCATTTATATTCACCTCCTTTAAAGGATTCTAATTAGTATTTATATTTAAAAAGGTAGTTTTCCAAATAAACCTTTTTTAAAACCTTTTTGCATCCCTTTCATTTGTTTCATCATTTTTCTAATAGCTTCAAATTGTTTTAACAGCCTATTTACTTGCTGTACATCAGTGCCAGAACCCTTAGCTATTCTCTTCTTTCTAGAGGATGAAGAGATAACTAAGTTTGGATTTACTCTTTCTTTTTTAGTCATAGAGTTTATTATAGCCTCAACTTTAGACATTTCTTTTTCACTCTGATCTAAATCAACACCTTTTAATTGGCTAGAATTAAATCCTGGCATCATTTCGAGAACTTTAGTTAAAGGACCCATTTTCTTCATTTGACTCATAGCTTCTAGGAAATCCTCAAAATTAAATTCATTATTTAACATTCTTGAACCTATTTCTTGAGCCTTTTTTTCATCTATGGATTGTTGAGCTTTTTCTATAAGTGATAATACATCACCCATGCCAAGTATCCTTGAAGCCATTCTATCTGGATGGAAAACCTCTACCTCGTTCATTTTCTCACCTATACCAACGAACTTAATTGGTTTTCCGGTGATAGCCTTAATTGAAAGTGCTGCTCCTCCTCTGGTATCACCATCTAATTTAGTTAATATAACACCAGATATATCCAACTGATTATTAAAGCTTTCAGCTACATTCACAGCATCCTGCCCTGTCATAGAGTCTACTACCAATAATATTTCATCAGGGTTTATATTTTCTTTTATACCTGAAAGTTCTCCCATTAGATTTTCATCTATGTGTAGTCTACCGGCTGTATCTATGATTACTACATTATTACCATTGCCCTTAGCATGTTCTAAGGATGCCTTAGCTATATCCACAGGACTAACTTTATCTCCCATAGTAAACACTGGTACCTCTATGCTCTTTCCAACTACTTGCAACTGTTTTATAGCTGCTGGTCTATATACATCACAGGCAACTAACAAAGGCTTTTTATTCCTCTTACGCATCTGCAGCGCCAACTTACCTGCCATAGTAGTTTTACCTGCTCCTTGCAAACCAACTAACATAATAACTGTCAAGCCACTAGAAGAATATTTTATTTCACTTTCGGTTTTCCCCATTAACTCCGTCAATTCTTCATTTACTACTTTTATAACCTGTTGACCAGGAGTTAAGCTCTCTAAAACTTCATTCCCTAGACTCTTTTCGCTTACTTTTTTTACAAAGTCCTTGACAATTTTGTAGTTTACATCTGCTTCCAACAAAGCAAGTTTAACTTCTCTCATAGCTTCTTTAATATCTTTTTCTGATAACTTGCCTTTTCCTTTTAACTTTTTAAGAGTTTCTTGTAATTTAGAAGCTAAACCTTCAAAAGCCATAGCCGGACCTCCTATATATTTTCTATATCTCTTTTAACACTGTGAAGAATTCCTTTTTTATCTTCATCATCTATACTACTTATTAATCTGTCTATATTTTTATTCAATCTATCTAAAATTTTTTTTCTATTTAAATACTTTTCTAGCAAAGATAGCTTTTCTTCATACTGAAATAAAAGTTTATGGCATCTTTTAGTAATATCATGTATGGCTTGCCTGCTAGTATTTGTTATATTGGATATTTCAGCTAAAGATAAATCGTCATTATAATATAAATCCATTATATCTCTTTGTTTTTCTGTTAATAGACTCCCATAAAAGTCTAGTAATAAAGAAATTTGGACTCTTTCCTCCATAACCATCACCAACTCACAAAAATTATAATATCAAATTGTTTTATTCATGTCAAGTACTTTTACTTAACAGAACATTTTTTTTAAAATAGAGCCTCTACAAACTCTTTTGCATTAAATTCCTGTAGATCATCAACACCTTCTCCCACTCCTATATATTTTACTGGAATGCCTAATACATCTTTTATAGAAATAACCACTCCACCTTTAGCGGTTCCATCTAATTTAGTTAATATTATTCCATCAACATTACATATTTCTTTAAATTGTTTTGCCTGCTGCACACCATTTTGTCCTGTAGTAGCATCTACCACCAATAGTGTCTCTTTATTTCCATTTGAAAATTCTTTTTCTACTATCCTGTTTATCTTTTGAAGTTCATTCATTAAATTTTTCTTATTATGAAGCCTTCCTGCAGTATCGCATATAAGCACATCCATATGTCTAGCTTTAGCTGCTTGAATCGCGTCAAAAACTACTGCCGCTGGATCTGACCCTTCTTGATGTTTTACAATATCTACTCCCGCTCTACCACTCCATACCTCTAATTGGTCTATGGCAGCTGCCCTAAAAGTATCCCCTGCTGCAATTAAAACCTTATTACCTTCTCTTTTAAAATTATTTGCTAATTTACCTATAGAAGTAGTCTTACCTACTCCATTTACACCTATTACTAACATAACTTTAGGAAATTTCTGTTCTTCTCTGCTCTCACCAAGCATTTCAATTAATATTTCTTTTAGGCAAGGCTTTATTTGTTGAGGATCCTTTATTTTTTCTTCCTTTATTTTTTCTTTTAATTTATCAATTATTTTTAAAGAAGTTTCCACTCCTATGTCTGCAGTTATAAGAATTTCTTCTAATTCCTCATACAAATCATCATCTATGGTTATTGCTAAATTTAACATGTCTCCTAGTTTGTTACTTAAACCATCTCTCGTCTTTGTAAGCCCCTCTTTAAGTTTATTAAAAAATCCTCCGAACATATACAATACCTCCTATAATATTAACTATTTAACTGTATTGAAACTACTTTTGATATTCCTTTTTCCTGCATAGTTACACCATACATAACATCACTGGCTTCCATAGTACCCTTTCTATGAGTAATTACAATAAACTGAACATTATTTGAAAAAGCCCTCAAAAAATCTGCATATCTTACTACATTGGCATCATCTAAAGCTGCTTCTATTTCATCTAATATACAAAAAGGGGTTGGCTTCATTTTAAGTATTGCAAATAATAAAGCTATAGCCGAAAGTCCCTTTTCACCACCAGACATTAAATTTATATTTTGAAGTTTTTTCCCTGGAGGTTCTACATTTATTTCAATGTCACAGGATAATTCATCTCCCTCTCCCAGTAGTAAGTCAGCTCTTCCACCTTTAAATAACTCTTGAAATGTTTGATTGAAATACTTTCTAATATTGTTAAAGTTTTCATTAAACATAACTTTCATTTTTCCAGTCATATCATTTATTACCTGCATAAGTTCTTCTCTAGCACTTATTAAATCTTCCTTTTGATTATTCATAAAGCGGTATTTATTTCCTATATCTTCATATTCTTCTATAGCACCTAAATTTACAACACCCAATTTTGAAATCCCTTCTTTTAAGTTTTGTATATCTAATTTAAACTCTTTTAAATTAAACTTTTCAATTGCATACTCTAAAGCCTCCGCATAAGTAATTTGAAATTCATCGTTTAATTTTAAATATACATTGTCTTTATCAGTTACATATTTAGTATGTGCTATTTGTTCTCTGTGTATTTCTTTTTCCTTGTTAGCTATTAGTAAATTTAATTCTTCTAACTTGCTTTTGTATTTATCAATATTTTCTTTTATCTTTATTTTTTCTACTTCTTTGTTTTCATAAGCATTTTTCAAAGACTCCAAAGATTTTAGTATATTTTCTATCTTATTGTTATTTTCTTCTATACCGCTGAGGCTACTTTGGTATGTCTCCTCTGACTTCTCTATTTCTTTTTTTAACAACTCTATTTTTTCCTCTATAGATTCGCCCTCTTTACTTATCCTGCTTAATTCACTTATTTTATTATTTACTATTTCATCTAATCCAGCTTTTTTTATTCTTAATTCAGTTAAGCTTTCCTTATTATTCTCTATAAGGTTTTCTCTATCTTTTAATTCAAACTCCAATGTTGCAATTTTATCATTATTTTCTTTTTCTTTTTCCACATACAAATCTATATTTTTATGGAATTCTTCTGTCTGAGTCTCTTTAGATTCTAAAACCTCACTTATAGTATTTATTTCTTCAGTAGAAACAGACAAATTTTTATTTAATTTTTCCGTTTCAATTTCAATGGCACTTATTTTTCCATCAATTTTTGTTATTTCTATATTTTTATAGTGAATTTCATCTTTTAAATTTAAACATTTATCATCTAATTCTTTTATAACTCTGTTTAAATTTTTTATAGTTGAGGTTACATCAGAAAGCTCATCTTTCACTTTCTCTACTTCTAACTCTATTTCTTCTATATGCCTTTTCCTGCTTATTATCCCAGTATTTTTCCCATATAAACTACCACCGGTTAAAGCTCCTCCGGTATTTACTACTTCACCATCTAATGTTACTATTTTAAACCTAAAATTACTAGCTTTAGCTATATGAATAGCACAATCTAAATCTTTAGCAATTATTGTTCTTCCAAGCACATACTGTATTATAGGGTTAAATATATTATCATAATTTATAAGTTCACTTGCAATTCCTAAATATCCTTTTATTTTTTTTATTTCAGGGTATAAGTCTAATTTCTTTCCTCTTATAATATCTAAAGGCAAGAAAGTAGCTCTTCCTAATTTATTTTCTTTTAAATAATTAATTAATTTTTTTGCTGTGATTTCATCTTTTGTTATTATATTAGAAATAGATGCTCCTAAAGCTATCTCAATAGCTACTTCTAGTTCCTTAGGCACATCTACTATTTCCCCTAGTACATGGCAATGCTGTTTTTGTATATCCAATAAACCTTTAGTTAAATCATGCATTAAATTCTTTACTGTTTTTGTGTAACCTTCATACTCCTTTTCTAAATTTGTAAGTATGTTTCTGTTAGCTTCTAAAGTATTTAATTTTTTATTATTATTTTTAAGTTTATTTTCCTGTTCCCTTAATTGCATATTAAGCTTAGAAATTTCTCTTTTAGAAGATTTTATTTCATCTTCATGCTCAGCTATATGAAGAGACAGCTTTTCTCTTTCTTCTTTTAAAATATTTTTAGTATTTGAATTGATTTTTATAGAGTTAACATATCCAACACAACTTTCTTTTATATGAGATATTTTCTTTTTTAATTCCTCTACTTCATTTTTATAAATTATATTGTTATTTTTAAGTTCAGCTATTTTCCCTGCTAAATCTATTTGGTCTCGTTTCAGATTATCAAGTACTTCTTCATCAGTAGATATTTCCTTGTTAAGATTTAATATATAATTTTCCAACTTAACAATATTATTATTTAAACTGGATTGATTCATTTGAAATTTTTCCAGTTCTTTTTCCTTTAAATATTTTTCTTTATAAAAATTTTCTTTTTTATTTTCTAAATCCTTTATGTCTATGGTATTCTTATCTATCACGGATTTTAAATTAACTATTCTCTCATTTAAAATTTCCATTTTAGATATTATATCCTTGTGCTCCCATTGCTTGTTATAATAATCTGCTTTTTCTTTTTCTATGTCTTTATTAAATTTTTCCAGTTTCTCTTCTAATTTATCAAATTCTATTTTTAATTCTTCTTTTTCCTTTTCATATCTATTCATTTCTTCATTAAACTTATCTATACTTTTTTTGATAAATGATATTTTTTCCTCTAGGGATTTAATATTATATACTATTAAATTTATCTCTTTTATTTTTAATTCTTCAGATAGTTTCAAAAACTCTTTTGCTTTATTTTTTTCTATTTCTAAAGGCCCAAGTCTTTCTTCATAAGTACTCAATATATCTTCTATTCTAGTTAAATTTTGTTCAGTATTGATAAGCTTTCTTTCTGCTTCTTCTTTTCTGGTTTTAAACTTAACAATACCTGCAGCCTCTTCTAAGAGTTTTCTCCTGTCCTCTGGTTTACCACTTAAAATAGCATCTATCTTACCTTGACCTATTATAGAATACCCTTCTTTTCCTATTCCAGTGTCCATAAACAGTTCTTGTATATCTTTCAATCTACATTTGGAATTATTGATATAGTATTCACTGTCTCCTGACCTATATAATCTTCTAGAAATGGTTACGTCAGAATAGTCTATAGGAAGTTCATTATCACTATTATCTAAAGTAATGGCTACCTGGGCCAATCCTACCGGTTTTCTGTACTGAGTGCCCGCAAATATAACATCCTCCATTTTTCCTCCTCTTAGAGTTTTTATACTTTGCTCTCCCAGTACCCACCTAACTGCATCTGAAATATTACTTTTTCCACTACCATTGGGTCCAACAACTGTAGTTATTCCTTTATTAAAAGACACTTCAGTTTTATCTGCAAAAGATTTGAATCCTCTTATCTCCAGTGATTTTAAAAACATAAACATTCTCTCCTATATAAAGCTTAATTATTATATGTTTATCTGAATACCATAGGCACTAAAGTAGATATAAAAATTATGAGTATTACAAATATCATAATTCTTGTAGCCTTTTCTCTATTTTCTTTTTTCATTTTATCACCTCACATACTGATTTTACTTTAATAGTTTATAGTAATTTTAAAAAAATATCAACTTATGATAAATTTAAATAAGCTCCCATGGTTTAAACCTTGAGAGCCTATATTTCTTAAATTGATTTTTTTAGCAATTTATCTTGATTCAACTATTAATTTAATTGCAGTTCTTTCTTCGCCATCAATTTCTATTTGTGAAAAAGCTGGTATAGTTACAAGATCTATTCCATTAGGAGCAACAAATCCTCTAGCTATGGCAATTGCTTTTATAGCTTGATTTACAGCACCGGCACCTATTGCTTGAATTTCTGCAACTTTGCTGTCTCTTACAATAGCCGCTAAAGCTCCTGCTACTGATTTTGGAGAAGATTGAGCTGATACTTTTAATACTTCCATAATTATATTCCTCCCTATAAAAATTATTAATTAAGTTTAACTTTTTAATACTTATATAGGAATTATATTCTATAAAAAACTCTTATATCCTTTTTTATACTTACCTTGAACATAATTTTGGAAAGACATTTTACTACATTTTTCATTTGTATTTATAGATATTTGCCCTACTTCTAAAGTATTATCCTGAAATACACTTAAATTCATTGACGAAATTTGTTTTTTCATGTCATTAAAAAATTGTTTTTTATTTGCATATATTTTAGATATATCTTTAGGATTCACATTTATAGTTATATTAGAAGCATCTTTTTCTATAAGTTCATCTCTTATCATATCATTATATATACTACCTTCTACCAGTTCCCTAAAAGCTGGGTGAAAAGGGCCAGCTAGTAATTCTCTACCGGTAGTTATTTCTTCAGTAGGTTGAAGTCCAACCCTTATTACTTTTATTCCATTGCTTATGAAAATACCATATACGTCTTTGCATATTTCTACAGCCTGTTCTACAGTATATGGCTTATATATTCCCTCTTTGTACATTTTCTCCATAGGAGTTCCTTTTATAACTAGAGCAGGATATATACGACAGATATCTGGATTCATTTTCACAGACTTTATTGCTGTGTCTATATCTTTCTTAAAATTATCTCCTGGCAATCCTAGCATTACTTGATGACCTAAAGTAAATCCGTATTCTTTTATGAGCTTAGAAGCTTTTATAACATCTTCAACACTATGCCCTCTAGCTGACTTTAACAGCACTTCTTCGTCTAAGGATTGAACTCCTAATTCAATTATATCCGCATGATATTTTTTTAAATTATCTAGTATATATTCATTTATACAATCAGGTCTCGTAGACATATGAATGTATTTTATTTTTCCTTCCTTCTTGTATTTATATGCTACTTTTAGAAGTTCATTTTGTCTTTCAATGTCTATAGCTGTAAAAGACCCCCCAAAAAATGATACTTCTACTGTGGCATTTTCATAATCTATAGTAGAAAGATACTCTCTTATTATTTTATCTGCATAGTCACCATCAACATTATTTTTTACTCCAGTTATACTTCGTTGGTTACAAAATACGCAGTTATGAGTACATCCTTCATGTGGTACAAATATAGGTATTATATAATGTGATTTACCCATTTATAACCTCCAAATTATTCAAAGCTTCTTTTGCTGCATTTTGCTCAGCCTCTTTTTTACTATAACCCTCACCTTTGCCAAATGATTTTCCATTTATATAAACTTCTATATAAAACTTTCTTCTATGAGGTGGTCCCTCATATCTTAGTAAATTATATTCTATATTTACTTCTCCCTGCTGCTGCATAATTTCTTGTAGTTTTGTTTTATGATCCATTATTATCTGGTTATTTAATGCTTTATGTATATTTTCTTTAAAATTTATAAGAACAAATTTTTTAACCTCTTCAAAACCTTCTTCTAAATAAACAGCAGCTATTATAGCTTCTATGCAATCTGCTAATATAGATACTCTTGTTCTTCCACCAGTCATTTCTTCACCCTTGCTCATGTTTATGTACTTGCCTATATCCCACTTTTTAGCTATGCTATGAAGAGAATTTTCACACACTATCATAGCCCTTGTTTTAGTTAATTCTCCTTCACTTTTTTCTTTATATTTTTTAAATAAAAAGTCCGATATTACAAGTTCTAATACTGCATCTCCTAAAAATTCAAGTCTCTCATTGTATTTTGCATTTTTTTTATGGTTAGCATAAGAACTATGAGTTAAAGCTACATCTAGCAAATTTTTGTTTTGAAAATCAAACCCTATTTTTTGTTGCAATTCCATTAACATATTTTCGCGTAAAGCATTCATTATATGATTTTCATCTCCTTTAATAGAGTTTATTCCTCAATTTGCATTTTCTTTACAAGCTCAAGAATAAACTATATTTCTAAAAAACATAAAGTCCCGTTTTAGAACGGGACCCATTATTACTCTTCTACATGCTGTTTTATATATTCAACAACATCTCCTACAGTAGCAACTTTTTCGGCAGATTCATCTGGAATTTCAATATCAAATTCTTCTTCTAATGCCATTATAAGTTCTACTATATCTAGCGAATCAGCTCCTAAGTCATCTATAAAAGAGGAATCTATTCTCACTTCTTCCTCATCTAAGCTTAATTGATCAGCTATTATTTTTTTTACTCTTTCGAATACCATAACATTCACCTCCTAATAAAATCTACAAATAGATAATATTATATAAAATCTAAGTAGTCAATATAATAATATCATCAATATTATTAAATTTATACATGATTTTCAATTTTTTCGCTTTCTGCTTGCATTTTTTCATTTTCTATCTGCATTTTTATTTTATCTATTATTTCATTATTAGTGAATTTAATAGCCTGGGATATAGCGTTTTTGATAGCTTTGCCATCAGAACTTCCATGCGCTTTAATACACACTCCCTTTACTCCTAAAAATGCTGCTCCACCATATTCTTTGTAATCAAATTTTTTCTTAAAATTCTTAAACACTGGTTTTAAAAGCATTCCTCCGATTTTAGTTCTAGTAGAGCTTAATATTCCTTCTTTTATGGTTCCAAATATAGTAGATGCTACGCCTTCATACATCTTTAAAACAGTATTTCCAACAAATCCGTCACATACTAGAACATTTACATCGCCACTAGGTATATCCCTTGGTTCTACATTACCTATAAAATTTAAAGAAGTTTCCTTAAGAAGCTTATAAGTTTCTTTTGTAAGGGTATTTCCTTTTTCTTCTTCTGCCCCTATATTAATAAGTCCTACCGTTGGGCTAGATATACCTAATATATTTTTAAAATATATATCTCCCATGTAAGCAAATTGCAATAAGTTTATGGGTTTGCATTCTGCATTAGCACCACAATCAATGAGCATACTAGGCCCATTTTTACCTGGTAAAACCGGTGCTATAGCTGGTCTATCTATTCCCTTAATTCTTCCTACAATAAATAAAGCCCCTGCCATGAAAGCTCCTGTACTTCCTGCTGAAATCACAGCATCTGCCTCTTTGCTTTTCACCAAGTTTAATGCCTTTGCTAAACTTGAATTTTTTTTCTTTCTTATGGCCATTACAGGATGTTCATTGTTAGTAATTATCTCTTCTGCATTTAAAACTATTATTCTTTCCTTTGGATAATTATATACTGAAAGTTTTTCATTAATAACTTTCTCTGGTCCTGTTATTATTACATTTAGGTCTTTAAATTCATTAATAGCCTCTATAGACCCTTCAATTATACAATCTGGTGCATTATCTCCACCCATACCATCCACTGCTATTATCATATATAAAACCTCTCTTATAAATATTATATAATAAAAATTATGATTATCCCACAATGAGCATTACATTACCTGAATTATGAAATTTCTCTGGAATGAATTGCATAAGAAGCAAAGGAACTTTTTAAATTTAATTTATTGTTCCCAGCTCTTATGCAAGTCATGGAGTAGAAATTTCATAATTCCATCGCATTGTACCTGTACCTTTTTGTGGTTTAATCAAATTATATAATTTATTATATACTGATTTGGGTAAAAATAAAAGAAAGTCATATGACTTTCCTTTTATTATTTTTCTGTTGAAATAACTTCTTTATTTTTGTAGTATCCGCAGTTTGGGCATACTCTATGAGCAAGTTTCATTTCGTGACATTGAGGACATTCAACTATTCCAGGTGCACTTAGTTTGAAAGTTTGTGCTCTTCTTGAATCTCTTTTAGATTTTGAAATTTTTGATTTTGGATTACCCATTTATAAACACCTCCTTAATTAACAGAAAAAAAATCTTTTAGCTTAGCCAATCTCGGATCAACATCCTCGTCTTTGCAATTACAATTTGAATGATTTAAATTAGTTCCACAAAGTTGACATAAGCCTTTACAGTCTTCTCTGCAAAGTCTCTTTAAAGGTAATGACATGATGATATTACTTATGATTATATCATCTATATTCAACTTACTATTATCAATAAAGATGAGATCATCATCTTTATCATCAGAATTTGTTGATATTGTCTCTTTAAAATCTAAATCTAACTTATAGTTAAATTTTTCTAAGCATCTAGAACATGTTAAAATAAGTTCTCCTTCAACATGACCATCTAGAATTAAATCTTCTTCGGAGCTTCTTATAACTCCATTAAAATTAATAGCCTTTGCAACTTCAATAGTTTCATTGCCATCATGGAAATTACACAAATCTAATACAAAATTTACTTCTTTACTGCTTACTTTATTTTTCATTAGTTCTGATACATTGATTATCATATAAAATCCACCTCATGTGACAAATTACAACAAACACCATTATTATATAAGTAGCAATAATAAAAGTCAAGATTTATTTTTAAACTAATAAGATACATGAAAAGAAATAACAATTCAAAGATGCTAGTATATTTTGTGTCAAACAAGGAAACAGGTTCTGCGGCTAGTAAGACTATCCACGGGTTCTGTTGACGCAGTATAACGCAAAATACGCTGGCATACTGACTTATTATTTATTTCAATGTACCTAAATTCATAAAAAATCAAAACTGGTTCAGATGGGACTTTAACCCATCCGAATTCCAGTTTAAATTATTATACTACTATTTTTTAACTATGTCCATTGTATCTCTTGCTATCATTAATTCTTCGTTTGTTGGTATAACAAATATTTTAACTTTAGAGCCTTCAGCACTTACTTCTACTGCTTTACCTCTAACATTATTCTTTTCAACATCTAATTCTATGCCAAAGCATTCTAATCCCTTACAAATTTCTTCTCTAGATGATATAGAGTTTTCACCTAACCCAGCAGTAAATACAAGACAATCAATGCCACCCATAGCAGCTATGTATGATCCTATGTATTTTTTAACTCTATAATGGAATACATCTAAAGCTAACTTAGCTCTATGATTTCCATCTTTAGCAGCGCCTTCTATATCTCTAAAGTCACTACTTACACCTGAAACACCTAAAACTCCTGATTTTTTATTCATAAGATTATCTACTTCATCTACAGATAATCCCTCAGCCTTCATTAAAAATGGTACAATAGCAGGATCCATATCTCCACATCTTGTTCCCATAACTAATCCTTCAAGTGGAGTTAATCCCATTGATGTATCTATGCACTTTCCGTGATCTACAGCTGAACAACTTGCTCCATTTCCTAAGTGACAAGTTAATATTTTAAGATCTTTTATATCTTTACCCATCATTTCTGCAGCTGTAAGAGATACAAATTTATGAGAAGTTCCATGCATTCCATATCTTCTTACACCATGTTTTGTATACATTTCATATGGTAGAGCGTACATATATGCATGTTCAGGCATAGTTTGATGAAAAGCAGTGTCAAATACAACTACCATTGGAGTATTTGGCATTAATTTTCTACATGCATTAATTCCTATAATATTAGCTGGATTATGAAGTGGTGCTAGTTTTATACATTCTTCTATATTCTTTAATACATCATCATTAACTAGTACAGAATTAGCATATTTTTCTCCACCATGAACAACTCTATGTCCTACTGCTGATATTTCAGACATATCACTAATTACTCCATGTTCTTTGTCTACTAATGCATTTAACACTAATTCTACTGCTACTTGGTGGTCTTTCATTGGGGTTTCTACTACATATTTGTCTTCCTCAGCTTTTTGAGTTAATATAGATCCCTCTATTCCTATTCTTTCTACCAATCCTTTTGCTAGAGCTTTTTCTGTTTCCATATCTATTAATTGATATTTTAAAGAAGAGCTTCCACAGTTAATAACTAATATTTTCATAAAAAAATCCTCCTAATCTATTATTTAATATATCTATATGTTGATTATCCCACAAAAGCATTACATTACCTGAATTATACCTTATTGTGGCTTAATCATATGTTAAATATAATATACTTTGCTATTTTTGTTTTTGTGCTTGAACTGCTGTTACTGCTACAACATTTACTATATCTTCTGCACTACATCCTCTTGATAAATCATTAATAGGCTTTGCAAAGCCTTGACATATAGGTCCTATAGCTTCTGCTTTTGCAAATCTTTGAACTAATTTGTATCCAATATTTCCTGCTTGTAAATCAGGGAATATAAGTACATTAGCTTTACCTGCTACATTGCTTTCTGGAGCTTTTTGAGCTGCAACTCTTTCAACTATTGATGCATCTAATTGTAATTCTCCATCTATTAATAAATCAGTTCTTGCTTCCTTTGCCATTTTAGTAGCTTCCCTAACCTTTTCAACCAATTCATGTTCAGCACTTCCCATAGTTGAAAAAGAAAGCATAGCAACCTTTGGATCCATGTCACATAATCCTTTAGCTGTTTCTGCTGTACTTATTGCAATAGATGCTAATTGATCCGCTGTTGGATTAGGATTTACAGCACAATCTGAGAATAACAACATTCCATCTTTACCATATTGACAGTTTGGTACTACCATAATAAATACGCTAGACACTACTGATATGCCAGGAGCTGTCTTTATTATTTGAAGACCTGGTCTTAAAAGTTCTCCAGTAGTATGCACTGCACCTGAAACCATTCCATCTGCATCATCCATTTTAACCATCATAGTGGCAAAATATAAAGGATCTCTTACTATTTTATCTGCTTTTTCTAAAGTCATACCCTTTTTCTTTCTTAATTCATAAAAGCCATTAACATACTTCTCTAATTTATCTGATGTTTCAGGATCTACTATTTCAGCACCCGAAATATCTACTTTTAGCTCATTTGCTTTTTCTTTAATATTTTTCTCATTTCCTACCAATACAACTTTAGCTAAGCCTTCTTTAACTATTTTTTCTGTGGCTGTTAAAGTTCTCTCTTCTTCCCCTTCTGGAAGGACTATTGTTTTTATATCACTCTTAGCTGCCTTCCAAAACTTCTCCATAAGTTCCATGTTCATTTCTCCTTTCAAATTAAAAAAATACACACATTAATAATATACCGCTTTTCACCTATGTTTTTCAATAGTCAATATATAATTTCTTAATAATAACATCATTTTTTTAAAAAAACACTGCTATTTATACTAATATTTAAGTTTTATATAAATAAAGTATACACTAATAATAATACTTTATGTTAATATCTATAATAAGCTTGTAAGTATTTCAAATAGTATATTTTATTAAGAAGGTGTATAAAATGGATATATGTGGTTTAATAGTAGAATATAATCCTTTTCATAACGGGCATTTATATCATATAAAAAAGTGCAAAGAAATGACCAACTCTAAAAACGTAATAGCTGTAATGAGTGGTAATTTTACTCAAAGAGGCACCCCTTCAATAGTGGATAAATGGCTAAAGACAAAAATGGCACTGCAACAAGGAGTGGATTTAGTACTAGAACTTCCTGCAGTATACAGTTTATCCTCTGCAGAATTCTTTGCTTTTGGAGCTGTAAGTCTTTTAAATAGCTTAGGAATTGTAGATGGTATATGTTTTGGTAGTGAAGTAGGTAATATAGATATATTAAAACAAATTTCTACTATTCTAATAAATGAACCAACTGAATATAAAAATGAATTAAAAAAATATCTAGATACAGGATTAAATTATCCCTCTTCCAGAAATAAAGCTTTAAAGTATCATTTAATTCATAATAGTTTTGTAAAAGAAAGTATTTTAGATGAAATTCTTTCACAATCTAACAATATATTAGGAATAGAATACTGTAAAAGCTTATTAAAATTAAATAGCTCAATTGAGCCTATAACTATAAAAAGAGAAGGTAATTTATATAATGATTTAAACTTAAATAATAAATTTTCTAGTGCTTCAGCTATAAGAAATCACTTTAAGTCCAATAAATCCTTAGATGAACTAAAAAACTTCATGCCAAAGGATGCTTTTAATTTAATTTTAAAGTTAGCAAAAGAAAATTACTCATTTCCTATGGATGAGCACATGTTTCAGTATGTAAAATACAAAATCCTTACTAATGAAAATTCTTTAGATAATATACCTGATGCATTAGAAGGTTTAAATAATAAGATTATAAAGGAACTCCACTTTTCTAATACTCTAAATGAGCTTATACTAAAATCAAAAAGTAAAAGGTATACTTATACTAGAATAAGCAGAATACTAACTCAACTTTTCATAGGTTTTGAACTTTTTCCTACTGAGAATATGAGAAAATCACCTTGTGCCTATGCAAGAGTATTAGGTTTTAGCTCAGAAGGACAAAAAATATTGAAGCTACTAAAAAACACCTGCTCCATACCCGTTTATACAAAGCTTCCTAGGGATAAGAGCCCTAGTTTGCAATTAGATATTCAGTGTACTAGAGCTTACAGTCTTATAAATAAAAATATAAATCCTAATAGTGATTATCTTATAAGGCCTATTATATATAAATAACAATATCGTTATGTGATTAACCCACAAAAGGTACAATGTGGTGGAATTATGAAACTTCTCCTCCATGACTTGTATAAGAGCTCAGAACAATAAATTTAATTTAAGAAATTCTAGTCTTTTAGCCATATAAAATTATAACCACCCAAATAATAATTTACAATTAGGTTGTATTGACTAAGGATTAGGTATTCGAGATTATGGACTATAAATTAGTCACTAGGATTTTTAAATCTCTTTGTATTTTGTAATATTAACTATAGATAAAATATATATTTATATTATAGTTATTCAAATAAGAGGTTCTGTGCATGAAGATATTATTTTATATTTTAATATTGTCTATATTTGTTCTTTTAATGCTATTATCAAAAAACTCTAGACTCAATATTTTTATTACAATACTTTGTTCTCTTTTAATAATAAAAATCATATTGAATCCTAAAATGTGCATTGGAGCAGCTTTAGGTGGCGCAAAATTATTCGTAAATTCTGTATTTCCATCATTATTTCCTTTTTTAGTTATTATAAATGTAATGATGGAATTTGGCGGTATAGAAATTTACTCTAAAATATTCGGTAAAATTCTATGTAAACCTCTTAATTTACCAAGCAATTGTAGTTTTCCTCTATTAGTTAGCTTTATTTGCGGTTATCCTTTAGGTGCAAAATACTCCTGTGAACTTTATGCAAATAACTCTATAAGCTTAAATACCTGTGAAAGATTACTAAACATAGCTTCTAATGCCGGTCCACTATTTATAATAGGTGGAGTAGGTGCTTCTATGCTTAATAATCACTATTTAGGCTACCTTCTTCTTATATCCAATTATATTTCTTGTTTAATTATGGCTCTATTATTAAAAAGAAAAAGCTCTAACGTATCTGCTATTAATAACAATTTTAGTAGAAAGGCATTCCCAGTAGATAATATTGGTTCAGTCCTAAAAAGAAGTATTGAAAATTCAGTGTTTACTTCATTGTCTATAGGTGGCTTTATAGTATTATTTTCCGTGTTAACAGTTTTATTAAAAAATGACGCGATTTTTAGCAGAACTATGCTGTGTATATCAAATATACTACATATTCCGCTTAACTTAACAAATGGATTTATAGTAGGCATTATGGAAATGACCAATGGATGTGCATCTTTAGCTTCCATAAAGATAGATATGATATATAAGTTAGCGCTTTTAAGTTTCATTATATCTTTCGGTGGTATTTCAATTACATCTCAAGTATATTCCTTTACGTATAAGTACAATATCTCAATGAAAAAATACACGAAAAGAAAGTTTATACAGGGTTTTATAAGCAGTATAATAACAATTTTTATGTACAAACTTTTTTATAACCCTGTAATTTTCACTAGTATGTTTTCCTATAATGCTTCATTTAATAATATATATATTATTAAAGTAACTATTATTTTGATTATTTTAACCATACTCCCCTGCATTTTAAAAAGGGCAAAAATTATTTAGTATCTCTTAATTCTTTAATATTTTCTCGTATAGTTTTATTTTTTTCATTAATCTCTTTAGATAGTGATGTTAAAAACTCTTCCATTTCCTTTTGAAGGATTTCTAGCATTTGCTTACTTTGATTGTCTATTTCACTTTGTAGATCACTTAAAAGGAAATCTGCATAATCAATAGCACCTAATCGTAATTCTTTTGCCTGCTTTTGAGCTGAAATCACTATGTTTTCAGCTTTTTTCTCTGCTTGTTTAGTAACGCTGTGATTTTCTATTTCTCTCTTTAATAAACTCATTTTTTCTTTCTTTAATATTTCCGCTTCCTGCAGAGCTTCACCTAATATTCTATCCTTTTCTTCACAAAGCCATTTTGCTTTTTTAAATTCATCTGGAAGAAAATTTATTACTCTATCTACTAATTCCATAACTTCACTTTTATTTATTATAACTTTATTAGGTACTATAAACTTTGGAGAGTTTTCAATTACATCTTGAAGGTATTCTAATAATTCAATAACTTCCATACCAAACATCCCCTATTTATTAATATTAAAACCCCTATTATACTGTTTAACTTTTTTCATTATATCTCCAATAATTATCTCTGGTACTAATTCCTTTATACACCCTCCAAACATAGCTACTTGCTTAACAGAAGATGAACTTAAATACGAGTACTCCGCATTAGTCATCATGAATACTGTTTCTATTTTAGGGTCTAACTTATTATTCATAAGTGCCATTTGAAATTCATATTCAAAATCGGACACAGCTCTTAAACCTTTAATTATTACTTTAGATTTATTTTGTTCCATAAAATCTATTAAGAGTCCACTAAAACTCTTTACTTTCACATTAGTTAAATCTTTAGTGCATCTTTCTATCAATTCAACTCTTTCTTCTACTGAAAAGAGCCCACTTTTATCAGGATTTATCAAAACTGCCACTATTACTTCATCAAACACCCTAGCAGACCTTTTAATGATATCTAAATGGCCATTAGTAATAGGGTCAAAGCTTCCTGGATACACTCCCCTATTCATTTTCTTTCTCCTTATAAGCATAAAAACAAACTGTTGTATTTCCATACTTTCTATAGTCTTTTAATACTATTCTATCATCTCCGGGATAAATTTTCTCTATTGTATCTATCTTACACACTATAAGCCCCTCTTTAACTAATATATCATATTGATTTATTATATCTATAGCTGGAGGAATCATTTCTTTTCTATAGGGTGGATCTATAAACATCAAATCAAATTTCTTTCCCTTTTTCCCTAACATTTTTAATGCTTCATAGGAATCCACATTTAGACAAGTGCACCTATCTTCAAATCTAAGATTTTCAACATTTTGTTTTAATAAAGAAAAAGACACTGGGTGTTTATCTACTAAATAACATTCCTTAGCTCCTCTACTTGCAGCTTCTAATCCTAGGCTTCCTGTGCCTGCAAATACATCTATAGCAATAGAACCATAGACTCTAGTTTGTATTATGTTAAATATAGATTCTTTAATTCTATCTAATGTAGGTCTTGTATTCATACCTTCTGGGGATAAAATTTTTCTACCTTTTGCTTCTCCCGCTATTATTCTCATAAGGTACCTCCTATTTATTTACGTCAAATATTATAATTGTTCCTTAATATTTTAGCATATATATCTATTATATACAAAGATTTTTTCATAAGCTTAAGCTATTGGGTACATGAAAAGAAATAACAAGTCAAAGATGCTTGGTATATTTTGTGTCAGACAAGGAATCGGGTTCCGTAGCTAGTAGGACTATGGGCAGGTTCTGCTGACGCAAAATATACTAACATATTGACTTGTTATTTATTTGAATGTGTCTTAATTAAAACAGATGTATTTTGAAGTTTCCTCTAAACTTTTAATTATTTTTGTTTTCAACTCTATATCATCACTTTTTTCACTTTCAGAAAATCTTTTCCCTTCCAAAACTGCCTTCTTAAATATATCTATATCTTCAAATATGTCGCTTATTAAAAAACCATTTTCTCCATGTTGTCTTAAACCAAATATTTCTCCACTTCCTCTTATTTTTAAATCTTCTTCTGCAATATAGAATCCATCATTGCTACTTTTCATAATATCCATGCGTTTTTTGGTTTTTTCTCCCCTACCCTCCGCAATTAATACACAGTAAGATTGATGCTCGCCCCTTCCTACTCTACCTCTAAGTTGATGTAATTGCGCAAGTCCATAGCGTTCAGCATTTTCTATTATCATTAAAGTAGCATTGGGAACATTAACTCCTACTTCTACTACAGTAGTACATATAAGAATGCTTATACATCCTTTTTTAAATTCTCCCATTATTTTTTCTTTTTCTTTATTGTTCATTTTGCCATGTAATATACCTAATGAGACTCCAGCAAAATATTTTTCTTTTAGCTCCTCATACATGCCTTCTACAGAAGATAAATTCATAGTTTCATTTTTCTCCACCAGTGGGCACACTATATAAACTTGTCTTCCCTGTTTCACTTGCTCTAGGGCAAATTTATATACTCTTTCTTTATAATTCTTATTTACAGCATAAGTTTCTATCTTTTGTCTTCCCGGTGGCAGCTGGTCTATGGTAGATATATTCAAATCTCCATATAAGGCCAAACTTAACGTTCTAGGAATAGGTGTAGCACTCATTACCATAACATCTATATTTTTACCTTTACTATTTAATTTATTCCTTTGAAGCACTCCAAATCTATGCTGTTCATCTACTATAACCAACCCTATATTTTTAAACTGTACATCCTCTTGTATCAATGAATGAGTACCTACTATTATTTGAGTTTCTCCCTTAACTAGTTTTTCTTTTATTTCTTCTTTTTTCTTTTTAGATACACTACTTGTTAAAATATCAACATTTACTGAAAATTGTTCTAAAATTTTAGATACCTCATTATAGTGCTGTTGTGCTAATATTTCTGTAGGTGCCATAAAGGCTACTTGATATCCATTTTTTATAACATTAAAAAGCGCAATAATAGCGACTATTGTTTTTCCACTTCCTACGTCTCCTTGTATTAGCCTATTCATGGGCAAACTACTTTGTTGGTCTTTTAATATTTCCCTTACTACTGCACTTTGAGCATTAGTTAGCTGAAAAGGTAAACTCTCATTTAATTCTTTAAGATTATGTGATATTTGAAATGATATACCATCTGTATTTTTGTTTAAATATTCCTTTAATGCATTTACCTTTAAACAATAAGTAAACATCTCTTGGAATTTAAGCCTTTCTATAGCTTTTTCTAAAAAAGATTCATTTAAAGGATTATGTATGTTCCTTATGGCCTCATCTAAAGAACATAAATTATACTTTTCTATTAAATAATCAGGTAAATTTTCCTTTATTCTTATTTCCTTTATCACTTGCGAAATAGTTTTTCTAAAAATATTATCACTTATTTTTCCCTTCAAATGATATTTAGGTTTTATACTTTTATCTTTTGCATTGCTTCCAATTACCATTTTAGGGTTTATAGTATATATAATGTTTTTAAATTTATCTAATTTTCCCTCTAGAACATACCTTTGACCTATTTTGAATTTATTTTTCATATAGGGCTGATTAAACCACTTTGCAACTATTTTAATATTATTATGATAAAAGATTACAGTAGTTATAGTTTTGTTATTTTTTCTATAATCTCTCTCTATACCTGAAACTACTAACGGAATTATATTTATTTCACCCAAAAGTAAATTATTGAGGTCTACTATATTAGCTTTTTCATAGTCCCTAGGAAAATATAATAATAAATCTAATATGCTATTAATACCACATTGAGCAAACATAGCTTTTGTCTTTTCTCCTACACCCTTAATTTTTCCTACATCATCATATATGCTCATGCTTTTCACTCCATACTTTAATAATGTAAAAAAAAGCCCGAAGGCTTTTTTATTCAGCAGAAATTATAAAATAATACAATGGTTGTTTTCCACTATAACTTTGAATATCTACGTCTGGATATCTTTCTTCTATACGTCCTACTAACTTCTCTACTGTTTCATTATCGGCATCTCTGCCATAAAGTAGTGTAAGAAGCTCTTTATCTTCGTCCATTATTCTTGATACAACTTCCTCACATACCTTATATACATCATTACCTACTTCCTCTATTTTATCTTCAACTAATCCCAATATATCTCCCTGTTTAATTACTTTACCTTCATTTTCTGTATCTCTTACTGCATAGGTTACTTTTCCTGTCTTAACATTTTTTATAGCTTCATTCATACTTTGTACATTTTCTTCCACTTCTTGTTCACTATTGAAAACTGTTATAGCTGAAATTCCTTGAGGTATAGTCTTAGTTGGTATAACATATACTTTCTTCTCAGAAAGTTCCGCTGCTTGGTTAGCCGACATAATTATATTTTTATTATTTGGCAATATGAAAATATTTTCTGCATTTATCTTATTAATGCTTTCTAATATATCTTGAGTACTTGGGTTCATAGTCTGACCACCTTCTATTATATAGTCAGCTCCCAAATCCCTAAATATATTTGTTATACCTTCACCCATAGCAACAGGTACAAAAGCATATTTTTTCAATTCTAAACTAGTTAAAGTTGTTTCACTAGGTATTTCATCATCTTTAACTAAAATGTGTCTATGTTGCTCTCGCATATTTTCTATTTTAATTTTTGATAATTCTCCCAATTTCAATGCTTTAGATAGTACAAGCCCTGGATCATTAGTATGAATATGTACTTTTACAACGTCATCTAATCCAACTACTACCATGGAATCTCCATGATTTTCTAAGTCATTTTTAAATTTTTCCACATCTATATTATTTGATATAACAAAAAATTCAGTACAATATCCAAACTTAATATTTTCTGTACTTATAGTATTTATAGCAGCTTTTGCAACTTTTGCTTCAGAAGTACCCTTAGTTATGAAGTAATCTTCCTTAGATTCTAAAGCTTCTTTCATAGCTTTTAATATTATTAAAAGTCCCATTCCACCTGCATCTACAACTTTTGCTTCTTTTAAAGCTGGAAGCATTTCTGGAGTTTTATTCAACACTTCCTCACTATACTTACATACCTCTTCCAATAATTCTACTATATCCTTCTTTGAAGATTTAGAAGCACTTTCACCTGCAGCCCTTATTATAGTTAGTATAGTTCCTTCTGTAGGTCTCATAACAGCTTTGTAAGCAAACTTTGAACCTTCCACCAAGCTATTTCCAAAATCTTTGGCATCAATTTGTTCTTTTCCTTCCATCCCCTTAGAAATACCTCTAACTATTTGAGAAAATATAACGCCTGAGTTTCCTCTTGCGCCCATTAAAGCTCCTTTAGCTAACTTCTTAGCTATACTATCCAAGGAGATATCCTTTAATTCTTCAATTTCAGAAACCGCTGTTTTTAAAGTCATAGACATATTAGTTCCTGTATCTCCATCTGGCACTGGGAAAACATTAAGTGAATTTACAAATTCTTTTTGTTCTTCTAATTTATTAGATGCATTGATAATCATATTATAAAAATTACGTCCATCTATATATAAGTGTTCCAACTTAAAGTACCTCCTCTTAGACTCTTACACCTTGCACATTTACTGTAATGCTAGTAACCTTTAGTCCTGTAAATTTCTCAATATTATATTTTATTTTTTGTATAATATTATTAGCTATAACTGATATTTTAGTTCCATACTCCACAATTATATATAATTCTATTGCCAGTTCACTTTCTTTTGCATTGATTTTTACACCTTTGCTTAAATTTTCTCTTTTCAATAGTTCCCAAAATCCATCAGTGGAATTTTTAGAAGCCATACCTACTACACCATAACACTCCATAGTGGAAAGTCCAATTATGTTAGATAAGACTTCATCAGAATAATAAATTGCTCCATTTTTATTGGTAATGCTTCCTTTCATGTAAATTCCTCCTTATTAATACCATATAATCTATTTTATATTAAATACTAAATTTATTCAAGTTTATTCTAGAACATAAATCAATTTATATTTTGCCCCTTGAAATATAGATATAAACTATGGTAAAATGATTTATGTTAATTGAGTTAGCAGAGAAGGATATAATCTTTTTTTATTATACAGGGAGGTGTATTCAATGGCAAGAAAGTGTGAAATCTGTGGTAAAGGCGTTATTGCAGGAGTTCAGTATAGCCACTCACATCGTCAAACAAAAAGAAGTTGGGCGCCAAATGTTAAAAGAGTGAGAGCAATAGTATCTGGCACACCAAAAACTATAAATGTTTGTACTAGATGCCTACGTTCAGGCAAAGTTCAACGTGCTATTTAATATAACATATTTATGTTAAATAAAATAAAAATGCAGTTGTAGCACAATTGCATTTTTTATTTTTTTATAAAAATTCTTAAAATACGAGATAAAAATTTAGGCAACTTTATAACTATCATTTTCATAATATCCCCCCCTTAATCACAATGCTTGGTTAAAAACCATCCACAATAAATAAGACCTCCCCCTACTAGAATCAACCATCCCCATATAGGGACAATAACTGCTAAAACTATACCTGCTCCAGTACATCCTAATATAAGTCCTATCTTTTTCCTCATTTTTTTTATAAACACAATTACTATCCCCCCAAAATATTCTACTATTATTATATGTTTTTATATACACTTTGTTGATTAAGTAATAAAAAAAAGACTAAGTATTAAACCTAGTCTTTTGGTAAAATCGCCAATAGTTTTCCTTTAGAAAAACTTATATTAACTTCTTCATCTAAAAATTCATTGGATATGGTTCTAGAATCACCTAATTTTAAATTATAATTATTAAGTGGATACTTACCACCTTGTATTGTTAAATTTTCAACTTCATCACAATATGCTTGTAGTGAAAAAATGGATTCTTTTTCTCCTTCTATTCTAAAAGGTTTATCAAAAATAAATATTTTATTATGTTCATCTTTTATTACTGCTTTAACACCTTTTTCTAAACATTTATTTAAAAGTCCTAAATTTCCAAGCATATGATCCATTCTGCTTCCCGTAAAACCCAAAAGAATTAACTTGTCTCCACCTAAATTAATTCCTTCTTCTATTGCCATTTCACTATCTGTGAAATCCTTCTCTTTGGGAAAAGTAATTATTTTGCATTGAGCATTTCTAAAAGCGGTTAATACTTCCCACTTTATAGAATCAAAATCCCCTAAAATCATATTAGGATATATATTATTTTCATATAGACAATTAGCTCCACTATCTGCACAAATTATATAATCACATTTTTCCACTTCTTTTTTTAATAGTTCTGTAGAAGGAGGTTTTCCTCCAGAAACAATTAATATATTCATTTTAAATTCCTTCTTTTAAAGCTTTTATATTATCTTCTATTTGACCATTTTTGAATACAGCTGATCCCGCCACTATAAGATTTGCCCCTGCAGAAACTGCTTTCTTAATAGTATCTTTATTTATTCCTCCATCCACTTCAATTATCAATTCCTTATTTAGTTTACTGCTTATTTCTTTTACTTCTCTTATTTTATCTGAAGAATATTCTATGTATTTTTGTCCACCGAATCCTGGATTTACGGACATTATTAAAACCATGTCCACTACATTTATTAAATTTTTAATTAAACTTACAGGAGTTCCTGGATTAAGTGATATGCCAGCTTTTATTCCAAAGCTCTTTATGTAATTTATAGTTCTATCTACGTGCTTATCTGCTTCATAATGTATGGTAATTATGTCTGCTCCACTTTTTACAAAATCCTCAATGTATCTAGATGGATTGTCTATCATTAAATGTACATCAAATATCATTTTGGTTTCTTTTCTTATACTTTTAATCACTGGTAGCCCCAAAGATATATTAGGCACAAAATTTCCATCCATTACGTCTATATGTACTACTTCTATACCATTGTTCTCAAGACTTTTTAATTCCTCTCCTAATTTTGAAAAATCTGCTGATAATATAGATGGTGCTATTTTAATCATTTTAACTCCTCCTCTGATGTATTATGTCTTCTATTACTTTAATATAAAATTTATATCTTTCTTTAGAAATTTCGCCCTTTTCCACTGCTTCCTTTACCGCACATGCTGGTTCTTTATAATGCAAACAATTTGAAAACTTACATTGATAATTATATTTTTCAAACTCAGGAAAACAATACTTTAACTCTTCCTTTTTTATAAAACTTATGTCTAGAGAAGAAAAACCCGGAGTGTCCACCACAAACCCACCTGCTATATCTATAAGTTCACTATGTCTTGTGGTATGTTTACCTCTTTTAGATTTATCGCTTATATCTCCAGTTTTCATAACTTCCCTTCCTGCTATTTTATTCAAAATAGTGGATTTTCCAACTCCTGAAGGACCGCAAAATACTGTTACTTCATTTTTAAGTTTCACTTTTAAAACTTCTATTCCTTCCCCTGTCTTAGCTTTTAAAAGAAAAACTTGGTAACCTGCCTCTTTTAGCATTTCTATTATAGCAGAGTTTTTTTCTTCCTCTAAATCCACTAAATCTAGTTTATTAAGGCATACAGATATTTTTAATCTCTTTGACTGACAAAGTATTAAAAAACTATTTAGCAAATTCAAATTCAGCTCTGGATTTTTTAGTGTAACTACTACAAAAGCTTGAGTTACATTAGATACAAAAGGGCGAATAAGTTCATTACTTCTTTTATTTATATTCTCTATAACACCTTCGCCCTTATTTACACTTATATTCACTATATCTCCAACCATAGGAGTAAGTTCATTAAATCTAAACTTACCCCTAGCTTTACACTTTATTAGTTCATTGCCACATTTAACATAGTACAGTCCACCTACACCTTTAATTATTATACCTTCCATATGTCCTCCTGTAAAATTAATGCATTAAGGCAACTCATTCGTATATCTGAAATAACTTACGCTAATTTCCCCGCCTTCTTCTATTTTGGTATTTGGTGATATTGATTGATTAAATACCTTTCCATCTTTGGTTTTATCATTTGTGTTAATTTCTACTTTATTTCCTAATTTTAATTTAAGACTTTTTAGTATTTGTTCAACTTCCTTTATGTCTCGACCTGCTAAATCAGGAACCAGTACCACTCCTTCTTCACCCTTACTTACTATTAAATCCACTTTTTCTCCTGAAGTAACTTCACTTCCTGAAGAAGGAGATTGTTCCATAACCATACCCTTTTTAAATTCACTACTGGTTTGTTCTTTTATATCTCCCACATTTAAATCATTTTCTATTATTTTTCTTTTTGCTTCTTCAATATTTAAATTTTTTAAATCTGGAACTTTAACCTTTTTATTTCCCGCACTTACAATAGCCTTAACTTTTGTTTTAGCCTTAACCTTAGTTCCTTCATTTGGAGAGCAAGATATTACTTCACCTTCTGGTTTATCACTAGCTTCCGAAGACTCTACCAAAAAAACCAATCCTTTTTCTTCAACTAGTTTTTTTGCTTCTTCTTTATTTAAACCTATTATATTAGGAACCTCCACTTTCTTGCCACCTAATTTACCACCAAAAAGTAGGTTGGATACTATTCCAACAATAGCTAATATAACTACAATTGAAGAAGCTATTATTGCTATTTTTTTCCTCTTACCATTATTCTTTTGAGAATTTCTATTTTTTCTTCTTTTTAAAGCATTATCATCTTCATCGGTATCTTCTTCATACTCATCTTCGTCATCTTCTTCATACTCATCCTTTTCTTCTTCTTTACCATCAGTATAAATATTACTCTTACTGAAATCATCTATATTTATAGGGTCCATTACTCTAGTAAAATCATCATAGTTATTATTTAATTTTATTTGCGTATCTCTATTATTTTTAATAGAATACAAATCTTCAATAAGTTCCGCTGCATTTTGATATCTTTTTATAGGTTCTTTTTCAATACATTTTAGAATTAAGTTATTTAGACTTTTGGGGATATCAGAATTAAATTGTACCGGAGGAATAACCGATTCCTGTATATGTTTCAAAGCTATACTCACAGGAGTATCTGCATCATAAGGAACTTTTCCTGTAACCATTTCATACATCAATATACCTAAAGAATATAGATCACTTCTGCAATCAACAATAGTTCCTCTTGCTTGTTCAGGTGAAAAATAGTGAGCTGAACCTACTACCTTAGCAGTATTAGTTATAGTACTAAAATTAGAAACTCTAGCTATTCCAAAATCTGTTACCTTAACATTTCCTTCTTCTGTTATCATAATATTATGTGGCTTTATATCTCTATGAATTATATCGTTTTTATGTGCACACTCTAAGGCTTTAGCTATTCCAATTGCAATATCTATGGCCTTTATATACTCTATTTTGCCCTTCTCATTTATGAGTTCTTTTAGAGTTTTACCCTTTATATACTCCATAACTATATAATTTATGTCTCCTTCGTTTCCTACATCATATATATTCACTATACGACTATCAGACAAGCTTCCTGCAGCTCTTGCTTCTGTTTGAAACTTTTTAACAAAATCTTTATTGTTTGCAAACTCATTTTTTAATATTTTTACGGCTACATATCTATTTAGTATGTGACATTTAGCTTTATATACCTCAGCCATGCCGCCTTCCCCTATTTTTTCCAATAATTCATATCGATTACCTAGCATCTTTTTCCCTATCATCACTTACACTCTCCTTCAAATACAATAACAGAAATATTATCATTGGCTCCCCTAATTTTACATATTTCTACTAAAGCCTCACATATTTGTTGATTATCATTGTATTTTTCTACCATATCTAATATTTCTTCATCTTTCATTTCCTTAGTCAAGCCATCTGTACATAATATAATCTTTCTTACTTCTGTTAAATTCACAGTATATATATCTACTTTCACCAAAAACTTAGTACCTACAGCTCGTGTTATGACATTCCTATTAGGATGAGTAAATGCCTCATCTTCACTTATAGCTCCATTGTCCACCAATTGTTGAACAAGTGAATGGTCTTTTGTTACCTTGTACAAATAGCCATTGTTCTTTACTATATAACAACTGCTATCCCCTACGTGCCCTACAAACATCTGACCTTGAGAAATTAAACATGCTGTAACAGTGGTACCCATTCCAGTATACTTATCATTTTCACAAGCTATGTGAAATATAGCTTCATTTGCGTATTTAATCGCCTCTGATATTACAGAAGAAGGTGATTCTTCTGTATTGCTTTTTCTGGTATATTCTATTATTTTTTCTACTGCAGTTTTACTTGCTACCTCTCCAGCATTATGTCCTCCCATTCCGTCTGCAACTACATACAATTTCCTATGGTTATCCTCATAACTTCCTATGTAATCCTGATTATTTCGTCTCTTATTTCCTACATCGGATAACATTCCCACCATATTATCACCCCAATTAATTATTTAAATAATGCCTTCTTAATTGACCACATGCAGCATCTATATCAGAGCCCATCTCTCTTCTAATAGTAGTTTCTATGCCATTTTTACATAAAATATTCTTAAAATTTATTATATTATCAGATGAAGATTTTTTTAAGGTATTTTCTTTTATCTCATTTACAGGTATTAAATTAACATGGCATAATATTCCACTTAATATATCACTAAGTTCCTTACCCTGCTCCATACTATCATTAAAACCTTTTACTAAAGCATACTCAAAACTTATCCTTCTATTGGTCTTCCTAATATAGTATTTACACACATCTAATATTTCATTTATAGAGTATTTATTGGCTATAGGCATAACTTGTCTTCTAAGATTATCATTAGGTGCATGAAGTGAAATAGCTAACGTTATCTGAAGATTCTCATGAGCTAATTCCCTTATTTTTGGAACTATGCCACAAGTAGAAAGAGTAATATGTCTTTGCCCTATATTCAACCCTTCACTTTTGTTAATTTCTTTTATGAATTTAATTACATTTTCGTAATTATCTAAAGGTTCTCCGCTGCCCATAAGCACCACATTAGAAATTCTCTCACCTATTTCTTCTTGCGCCTTTAAAATCTGAGCTAGAATTTCACCTGAAGAAAGATTTCTAACCATGCCTTCAATAGTAGATGCACAAAACTTACATCCCATTCTACATCCTACTTGAGTGGAAACACATATGGAATTTCCATGTTTATATTTCATTACAACGCTTTCAATTAAGTTTCCGTCTTCATAAGCAAATAGAAATTTAACTGTATCTTCATCTTTTGAAACTAGTTTTGTAACAACTTTGGGTATACCTATATAAAAATACTTTTCTAGATGTTCTAATGTATTTGTAGATATATTTTTCATATCTTTAAAATTAAAAACGCCCTTATAAATCCATTGAAATACTTGTTTTGCTCTAAATGATTTTTCTCCGTTTTGCTCCATCCATAACTTTAATGCTTCCATATCTAGCTCTAAAATATTTTTCATTTTTATACACCTACTAACTTTTTTTTAATTTAGCTATAAAGAAACCATCCATATATTTATTTGGAAGTATAGATACATAACCTTCCTTGTGGTAAATTAAATTATCTAAATCTCCAAAGTATATATTTTCTAGTTTAAATTCTGGATTTTCTTTTAAAAACCATTTAATATTTCTTTCATTTTCTTCTTTATTTAAAGTACAAGTAGAGTATAAAAGTATTCCGCCTTTTTTTAAATATCTACTTCCATTTTTCAATATATTTCTTTGTATCTTTACTAGTTCCTTCAATTCGTTTTTATTTTTATTCCACTTTATTTCAGGCTTTTTCCTTATTATTCCAAGCCCTGAACAAGGCACATCCATAAGAACCCTATGAGCTACTCCTACTAATTCTTCGTGAAATTCTGACGCATCTGAAACTCCCACCTCAATATTATTAATGCCTAGTCTTTGACTGTTATCTTTAATTAATTTTAACTTATTTTCATGCACATCAAAAGCCAATATTTTTCCAGTATTATTCATAATTTCAGCTATATGCGTAGTTTTTCCACCTGGTGCACTGCATAGATCTATAACTGTCATATTTTCTTCTAAATCCATCACTGTACCTACCAACATAGCACTTTCATCTTGAACAGTTATGCATCCTTCCTTAAAAAGAGGATTATTCTCTATACTTTTTCCTTTTATTATACGCAATGCTTCTGGACAAATTTCTCCTTCTTCTACGGTATATCCTAGCTTCAATAATTCATCATACACTTGTTCATAAGAACTTTTTATATTATTCACTCTTACAGTTACACCTGGCACTTGGTTTAATCCTTTTAGAATTTTTTCACACTCTTCCTTTCCAAAATCATTCATAAAGAATTTTACAAGCCACTTTGGAAAAGAATATTTAAAAGCTAGGAGTTCCTCTACACTTCCTTTTATGTATTCCACATCTTTATTTCTCAAATAACTTCTTAAAACACCATTTACAAATTTAGATGTTTTACCTGAAGAATGCTTTTTAGAAAGTTCTACTGCCTCATTTACTACTGCAAAATCAGGTACCTTACTTAGATACCTGATTTGATATATAGAACTTCTTAGAACATTCAACACATATGGATCTACACTCTTCAACCCTCTTTTTATATAATGATCCAATATAACATCTATAGTATATTTATATTTAACTGTTCCATAAACCACTTCTGTTATAAAAGACTTATCTTTAGCTTCTATCTGTAATTTATTTAAAGTTTTATTTAAAACTATATTTGAATAAGCTTTTTCATTAAAAATTTGTCCTAATATATTTACTATTATTTCTCTACTATTCATATTTAACCTCTTTTTAATCATTTCTTCTACTTAATATAAATAACCTTAGCAATTGTGAAACTGCCATTAAAGCAGCAGCTACATAAGTCATTGCGGCAGCACTTAGTACTTTTTTTGCTCCATTTAGTTCTTCTTCATATAATATTCCTCTATTACCTAAAACCTTTAGTGCTCTACTAGAAGCATTAAATTCTACCGGTAAAGTAACTATTTGAAATAAAACAACTCCACTAAAAAGAATTACACCAAAGTTAACCAAAGGTTGTAATCCTAAAAATATACCTAATACAAACAATATCCATGATGCATTAGAACCTATGGTAGCTATTGGCACTATCGAATTTCTAAGGGTAAGTGGATAATAATTTTCTTTATGCTGTATTGCATGACCAGTTTCATGAGCAGCTACTCCTATGGCAGCCACTGAAGTTCCCCCATAAACCTCTTGAGACAATCTCATAACTTTATTTTTAGGATCATAGTGATCTGTTAATTTGCCATTAACCATTTCCACTGGTATATGGAATAATCCCTCTGAATCCAAAAGCATCCTAGCTACTTCAGCCCCTGTATATCCATTTTTACTGGATATTCGTGAATACTTTGCAAAAGTAGTGTTTATCTTAGTTTGAGCCCAAAATGTTACTATTATAGCTGGTAAAAGTATTATCATAGTACTGTCATACCAAAACATATAATCACCTCTCATAAATTCAAATATTAATTCCTTACTTTAAAAATATTCTTTACTTTATTCTATTTTTTACTTAAGAAACATTCCTTCTTTTATTTCATTTCCTCTAATATATTCATTTACAACCATGGGCTTTTTACCTGGAAATTGAACTTTCTCTATAAGTAAAGTATTTTCTCCACAAGCAACTTCTATACCTTCTTTAGAAACTTTCAATATACGTCCTGGTTCTTCTGAAATTTTCTTATTTATAACCTGAGCTTTATATATTTTCATAACTTTATCCTCATAATTAGTAAAAGCAATAGGCCTTGGATTTAATCCTCTTATTAAATTGTTAATATCTTCAGCTTTTCTACTCCAATTTATTTTTGCCATATCTTTACTCATCATTGAGGCATAGCAACTAAGAGAATCATCTTGTTTTTCTCTTTTTATATCTGAAAAATTATTTATAGTATCTATTAAAAGGCCGGCACCTTTCTGGCTTAAAATATCGTGTAATTCCCCAGCTGTCATATCCTTTCCTATTTCTACTTCTTGTTTAAGAAGCATATCTCCTGTATCTAAACCTTCTCCCATGATCATAGAAGTGTTTCCGCTTTTCTTTTCACCATTTATTATAGCAAAATTAATTGGAGCCGCCCCTCTATATTTAGGCAGCAATGATGCATGCAAATTTATACAGGCATATTTAGGAATTTCTAAAACTTCCTTAGATAAAATTTGACCAAAGGCAACTACTATTATAAAATCTGGTTCTATATCCCTTAATTTTTCAATAATATCTTTTTCCTTTTTTAAGTTATGAGGCTGATAAACTGGAATACCATTTTCCAAGGCCACCTGTTTAACCGCTGACATAGTTAATTTATTTCCTCTTCCTTTTGGTCTATCTGGTTGAGTGAATACTGCTTTCACATCATAATTCTCTATTAAAGCCTTAAGTGAAGGTACAGAAAAATCTGGTGTTCCCATAAATACTATATTCATTGTTCTATTACACCCTCTTCAATTGTTTTATCTACAAATAATATTCCATCTAAGTGATCTATTTCATGACAAAATGCTCTAGCCAAAAGTCCTTCACCTTCTATTATTATTTCTTCTCCTCTTTCATTTAAAGCTTTTACTTTAACTTTTTCAGGTCTCTCTACAGTTCCCTGTCTTCCAGGGATGCTTAAGCATCCCTCTATATCAATATAACTACCTTTTGTTTCTATTATTTCAGGATTTATTATAACTATAGGTCCTTCACCAATATCTATTACAGCCATTCTTTTTAAAATACCTATTTGAGGTGCAGCTAGCCCCACTCCATCTGCTTTATACATAGTTTCCTTCATATCTTCAATTAATGTTAAAAGTCTTTTATCTATATTATCAACCTTTCTACATCTCTTTCTTAATATTTCGTCGCCTTCTATTCTTATATTTCTTAAAGCCATTTTTAAAACCCCTCTCTATTTTTAAAGCATATTATTTGGATTTATATCTATATTAATTCTTATATTATTATAATCTTCTTTAATTAATTCATAAACCATATTCTTAACTTTTTTCCCTAAATCCACATTTACTTCACCTTTAAGTATTATCTGCCACCTATAATTATTCTTTATTTTTGTAAGTGCACAAGGACAGGGACCTAATAAATTAATTTTATCATAATTCTCTAACATTTTGTTTAAATATATGCCAACATTTTGTATATTTTTTATTAAAATATCTTCCTTCTCACTGCTCATATTTATACATAATATATCTGTAAAAGGAGGATATTTCATATCTCTCCTTAAGGATATTTCTTTTTCATAAAATCCAATGTAGTCATGAGATGCTGCATATTGTATACTATAATTTTCAGGACTATAGGTTTGTATAACTACTTTCCCAGGTTTTACTCCCCTACCCGCTCTACCTGAAACTTGAGTTACTATTTGAAAAGTTTTTTCGTTAGCTCTAAAATCAGGCATATTTAAGGACAAGTCAGCAGCTATTATTCCAACTAAAGTTACATTCTCAAAATCCAATCCTTTTGCTATCATTTGCGTTCCTATTAAAATATCTGCATTTTTATTTTTAAAGTTTTCATAAATATATTCATAGGAATTTTTCTTTCTAGTAGTATCGAAATCCATCCTCAATGTTCTAGCTTTTGGAAAGAATTTTTTAATATCTCTTTCCACTCTTTCTGTACCTATACCAAAATATTTAACATATTTACTCCCACATTGAGGACATGTACTAGGTGCTTTAACATTACTTCCACAGTAATGACAATTCAAATGAGAACTTTCCTGATGATAAGTAAGAGATATATCACAGTTTGGACATTTAAAAACATAGCCACAGGCTCTACAGGATATAAAAGTTGAAAATCCTCTTCTATTTAAAAATAGTATAATCTGTTCCTTTTTATGAATTCTATCTTTTATACTATAAAAAAGTTCTCTACTAAATATAGTCCTATTATTATTTAATAATTCCTCTCTCATGTCTACAATTTTTATTTCTGGGAAATCAGCCCCATCTACCCTTTTGTTTATAGTAATAAGATTAATTTCTCCACTTACAGCTTTATAATAAGTATTTATACTAGGAGTAGCAGAGCCTAATACAACTTTACAATTATTTATTTCACTAATTAACTCAGCTATTTCTACCGCATTATATTTTGGAGAACTTTCTGACTTATAGCTTGATTCATGTTCTTCATCAATTACAATAAGTCCTAAGTTGGAAAAGGGTAAAAATAGAGCTGATCTAGCTCCTACTGCTACTTTAACCTCCTTATTTTTTACTCTTATCCATTCATCCATTCTTTCCCCTGGGGATAGTTTACTATGGAATACTGCTATGTCTTTCCCAAATCTCCCTTTAAACCTTTCCACCATTTGCGGCGTTAAGGATATTTCTGGGACCAATATTATAGAATCTTTATTTTCTTTTATCATATTGCTAACTAAGTGCATATATATTTCAGTCTTTCCACTACCAGTGACTCCATGGATTAGCGACATTTTTTTCGATGAATTTAATATTGTCTCTACAGCATCTATTTGAAATTTATTTAATTGTTTTTCTTTATAAATTTCATATTCCCTTTGATTATATCTGTTGACTATAATTTCTTTTTGCAATAAAAAGCCATGTTTTATCATAGTATTTATGGATGATAAAGATAATGAAAATTTATTGCTTAGTAGAGTTTTATTAAATCTTCCATTATTATTTTTAACCACATCATATATATGGCTATATGGTTTTTTATTAAATTTTTCATTCAAAGGATTTCCTAAGAATATTACATTATTAGTTTTATTCCCTATGCCCTTAATTATTCCACTTGGAATAATTGTTTTTATACATTCTAAATAAGTACAAATATATTTATTTTTCATTTTCTCTATAAGCTCTAAATCTTTTAAACTTAACAAAGGATAACTATCACATACGTTCTTAATATACTTTATTCCTTTTATATCCTTGTCTAAAGCTTCATATAATTGAATTATATAAGCATCTAATACTCTGTTGCCTCTTCCAAAAGGAACTTTTACACGTAATCCCTTTTGCATTTTACTAATAATTTTTTCTGGAATAGCATATGTAAACACTCTATCTACTTGTTCTGATTCATTATCTACAATAACACCAGCATACTTATACACCTTATCACCCTTTTGTGAATATAATGAAAAAAGCGCATTAGCGCTTTTTATTTATCAAATTAAATAATTCCTTTGCCACGGATCGTTTTGACATTTTTTCTAATCTCAATACATCTCCGTTTTTGCATAAAATCGTAACCCTATTATCTTCAGCACTAAATCCTGTATCATTACAACTTATGTCATTGGCCACTATATAATCTAAGTTCTTGTTTTCTAATTTACCTTGCGCATTACATATTAAATCTTGACTTTCAGCAGCAAAGCCTATTAATGTTTGCTCCTTTTTTATTTCACCTAATTTTTTTAATATGTCTGTATCTTTTATTAAGTTTAAGGAAAGCTTATCTCCTTTTTTCTTTATCTTTTGACTTTGATAAACTTCTGGCTTATAATCAGCTACTGCGGCAGACTTAACCACTATATGATTTTCATCAAAGTTGTCCAAAACTGCCTTTAGCATTTCTTCGTTAGTTTTCACAGAAATAAAGTTTACCCCATGAGGAACTTTCAAAGCAGTAGGCCCTGAAATAAGAGTAACTTCTGCACCACGATCTCTAGCCTCCTTAGCTATAGCATAACCCATTTTGCCACTGGATCTATTGGTAATAAATCTCACTGGATCTATTGGTGCTATAGTAGGTCCCGCTGTAACTAATACTTTTTTATCTAACATATCTTTTGGAGAATTTAACATAGAATTTAATATTTCTGCTATTAATTCTGTATCTGCTAATTTTCCTTCTCCCATATCGCCACATGCAAGTCTTCCACTTTCAGGTTGAATAAATTTATAGCCAAAATCCTTTAACTTTTTAATATTATCCTGTACAATTGGATTTTTATACATATTGGTGTTCATAGCAGGAGCAAAAACCACTGGTGCTGTTGTTGCCATTATGGTAGTTGAAAGCATATCATCTGCTATACCATTTGCAACTTTTCCTATAATATTAGCAGTAGTTGGTACTATAGCAACTAAATCTGCTTTTTTTGCTAGGGATATATGTTGTATCTCCCACTGTTTAGGTTCTTTAAACATATCATTTATTACCATATTTCCACTTAAAGCTTGAAAGCTTAAGGGATTAACAAATTCACAGGCGGATTTAGTCATTATTACATGCACTTGAATATCTTTCTTCCTAAGTCTGCTAATCACATCTAGTGCTTTATATACGGCTATTCCTCCTGTTACCCCTAGTACTATAGTTTTTTTACTGCTCATTTACTTTATTCCTTCTTTCCCTTCTTCTATTGTTATCATATCGCCATCTATTTCGTTAATAGCAATAGTTACAGGTTTGTTAGAATCTGTATCTAGCAATGGTTTATCACCATCTATTATTTGCCTTGCTCTTCTTGAAGTTGCTATAATTAATGAATATCTATTATCAACCTTTTTTAATAAATCTATAATAGGTGGGTTTATCATCGATATTCCTTTCTTACTCATGTGAATCACTCCTTATTGGTTTTTAATTAAAAATTTATCGCAAATTAATGATTGCATATTTTTCAATTTGCACTTTTCAGCTAAAACTACACTTTCAACTCTTCTTACAGCTGCCTCAACAGTATCATTTAATACTATATAATCATACTCCCTTGAACACTCTATTTCCCTATTTGCTGATTCTAATCTAGTTTTTAAAGATTCTTCAGTTTCTGTGCCCCTGTTAACTATTCTATTTTTAAGTTCCTCATAGGAAGGAGGTAATATAAATATAAGTATTGCTTCCTTATAAGCTTTCTTTACATTTATAGCTCCTTGAATATCTATCTCTAATATTACATCTTTCCCTTTTTCTAATTTTTCTATAACATTAGATTTAGGTGTACCATAATAATTATTATATACATGGGCATATTCTAGGAAATCATCCTCTTTAATTTTACCTTCAAACTCATCTTTACTTAAAAAATAGTATTCTTTCCCATGTTGTTCTCCTTTTCTAGGAGATCTAGTAGTAGCAGAAACTGATAGCCAAAAATCATTTCTCTTTAAAAATTCCTTACAAATAGTACCTTTTCCAGTACCTGAAGGTCCTGAAATTACTATCAAAAGACCCTTTGAATCCATTATTCCTCAACCTCTTCAATAGAGTCCTCTTCTTTAGCTGATAATCTGTGTGCAACTGTTTCTGGCTGAACTGCTGATAATATTACATGATCACTATCTGTTATTATTACAGCTCTTGTTCTTCTACCGTATGTGGCATCTATAAGCATTCCTCTGTCTCTAGCTTCTTGTATTATTCTTTTAATTGGTGCTGACTCTGGGCTTACAATAGCAACCAATCTATTTGCTGAAACTATATTTCCAAATCCTATGTTTATAAGTTTAATATTCATGTGAATCCTCCTAAAATTTATTCTACATTTTGAATTTGTTCTCTTATTTTTTCTATTTCACTTTTCATATTTAATACTAAATTACATATTTCAAGGTCATTAGCTTTAGAGCCTATGGTATTTGTTTCCCTATTCATTTCTTGTACAATAAAATCTAATTTTCTTCCTACAGCTTCGTCTAATTGTAAAGTAGCTTTCACCTGTGCTATATGGCTATTTAATCTAACTATTTCTTCATCTATACATGCCTTATCAGCAAAAAGGGCTACTTCCATAGCAAGTCTTCCTTCATCTACAGAATGTTCATCCATTAACTCTTTTAATCTATTCTGAAGTTTTTCTTTATATTCTATAGGTATCTGTGGTGCTCGTTTTGCTATAGACTCTACCATAATTTTTATATTTTTGCATCTGGATATTATATCTTCTTTTAATTTTTCTCCTTCTCTTATTCTCATTTCCACAAGAAGATTCAAAGCTGCCTCTAAAGGTTCTTTTAAGTCACCCCAAATCTCTTCCAAATCTTCCTCCTTATATTCCAAAGATATAACATCAGAAAATTTAGCAATTAAAGATACTGAAATATCATCTCTAACACTGTATGTTTCTTTTATATCTTCTAAACATCTCACATAGCTATCAGCTAATTTTTTATTGAACTTTGCTTCTAAATCTTCTTTTTGAAGCATATTTTGTGTTATAAATAAATCTACTTTTCCTCTTTTTAACCTTTCACTTACAAGCTTCCTTATATTTTCTTCCAGTGATAATAAGCTTTTAGGAAGCCTAATATTCACGTCAAGATATCTGTGATTAACTGTTTTTATCTCCACATCAAAACTTCTATTCTTCCCTTGAGAAGTAGCTCTTCCAAAACCAGTCATACTCTTTATCATATTATTCATCCTTCCGATGGTAATCAATTCATACTAATTATTATACATATATATAACCTCGAATTTCAAGTAAAAAATTAAATACGTAAATTTATTTCATTTTTTTTAAGTTTTTCAATGCTTTTTCTATAATTTCTTTTTCTCCCGTTAAAGCTATTCTAAAATAATCATAACCTAAGTTCCCAAAAGCATAACCTGGAGTTACTATTAAATTGCATTTATATATAAGTTCCCTACAAAATTCATAGGTAGAGTATTTTTTAGGAGTTTGGCACCATATATAAAAAGTACCTTTACCATCATAATACTCTATACCATATGCTTCAAGTAGCTCCTTAGCAGTTTTTCTTCTTATATCATAAATTTTTCTCATATTATCTATATATTCCCTATTCAATTTTAATCCCTCTACTGCCGCTAACTGTATTGGAATATACTGCCCTGAGTCCATAATGGCCTTAACCCTTAAAAGTTCTTTCAAAATCTTTGGATTTCCAACAACATAGGCTATCCTAAATCCCGTCATATTGTAGGTTTTTGACATGGTACCAAATTCAATACATTGCTTTGCTTTATCAAATTGCAATAAGCTTATATTTTTTTCTCCCTGTTCAATTATCTCTCCATAAGCATTATCATTGCACAATACTATATTATTATTATAACACATATTTACTAATTCCCTGTAAAAATTCTCATTTGCTAAAGCTCCTGTAGGGTTGTTAGGATAATTTATCATAAATAACTTGCTTTTGTTAATTATGTTTTTAGGAATAGAACTTATATCTGGCAAATAGTCCATATCCCTTTTCAATGGTACTATCTCTGGTATTACCCCCCATAAATATGCATTATTCAAATATGCCGGATAAGACGGATCAGTTATTATCATACTATCTCCCACATCGCAAACTGCAGGAATTATTTTACTTATTCCTTCTTTTGAGCCTATTAATATAACAACCTCTTCAGTATTTAAATTTACATTGTATACTTTTTTATAATATTTTATAACTGCCTTTTTTAGTTCTTGTACCCCTTCATAAGGTGGATATTTATTATAATCTTTCATTTTAATATTTTTTATTAGAGAATTTACTATGCTTTCATGTACTGGCAAATCAGGATCTCCAATAGATAAATCTATTATTTCTTCTCCTTTTTCAATAAGTTCTTTTTTTAGTTCACCTATAGATTTAAACTCATAATTTCCTATCCTATACAATCTATTATTTATTTTCATCCCTACTCCTCCATATATAACTTTTTATTATTTTATTCATATACACAAATAACTGTTACATACTCTGGAGCCTATATATTTATAAATAAACAAGCCACTACCAAAAATAAATTTTAGTAGTGACTATAATTTTTTATTAATTCAACTTTCCCTGCTATAAAATAAAAATGTAAAATTGGAATTTGTTATTTAAGTAAGAACTAATAGATAAAAAGTAAGAGTTCTTGAAAAAATTGCGTTATTAACCACACATACTTCAATCCATTATTATATTTTTATATGCCTGTAGCTATTAATTTAGCTATAAATAGAATAGCAAGAATATACATAACAATAGATATTTTTTTCTTATTTTCCTTATTAAATATATTGTTTACAATGTTTAATATCACATAAGCTAATACTCCAATAGTCAATCCATCTCCTATGCTATAGGTTAATGGCATTAATGCTATAGTTAAAAATGCTGGAATTCCTTCTGTAAAATCTGCAAAGTTTATTTTAACTATATTTTCTACCATGAAGAATCCCACTATTATTAAAGCCGGTGCTGTAGCACAAGATGGTATTGCTATGAATAAAGGTGATAAAAACATAGCTAGTAAGAATAATATTCCTGTTACTACAGAAGTAAGACCTGTTCTTCCTCCTTCTGCTACTCCCGCTGAACTTTCTACGTAAGTAGTTACAGTTGATGTACCTAATAAAGCTCCAAAAGTTGTTCCTACAGCATCTACCAATAAAGCTTTTCCTGCCCTTGGTACTTTTCCATCTTTATCTACCATACCAACTTTTGATGCAACTCCTACCAAAGTTCCAACAGTATCAAAGAAGTCAACAAATAAGAAAGTCAACATTACTGTAATAAAAGACCAATTACTTATACCTTTAAAACTTAACTTAAATGCTATATCATTTAAAGATTGAAATGCAAATATTTTGCTTGGGAAAGATGATATTCCATAGTAAGCTGCTGCTTTAGGTTGAAGTGCTGCATATATCCAAGCACAAACAGAACTTACTAATATCCCCCATAGTATAGCTCCCTTAACATTTTTACTTGAAAGGGCTACTATTATTACTATTCCTATTACTGCTATTAACACTGTAGGACTTGTAAAATTTCCTATGGAAACAAAAGTATTAGGATTTTTTACAACCATTCCTGCGTTAGCAAATCCTATAAATGCTATAAATAATCCTATACCACCAGTAACTGCTATCTTTAAGGTATTTGGAATAGCATTAACTACTGCTTCTCTTACTTTTGTTAATGAAAGAATAATAAAAATAATACCTTCTAAAAATACTGCTGTTAAGGCTACAGTCCAATCAACACCCATGTTTCCACATACTGTATAGGCAAAAAAAGCATTTAATCCCATACCTGAAGCCAATGCAAATGGTAAGTTTGCATATAAACCCATTAAAATAGTAGTAACACCAGCTGCTAAACATGTTGCTGTTACAAGTGCCCCCATTGGCATACCTGTAGCACTAAGTATGCCAGGATTTACAGCAATTATATATGCCATGGTTAAAAATGTAGTTATGCCGGCTATGACTTCTTTTTTTACGTCAGTGCCATTTTCTTTTAGTTTAAAAAACTCTTCCATTATTGTACCCCCTAAATAATTTTAATTTATAAATACCAAATAAAAAAGCAGCTTCTTAAAGATATGAGCAATCCTTAAGAGGCTACTTTTCATATAAAAATAAAGTAACTTTAGTTGATTGGCCCATAGTCAGATATTTGCGGTATCTGGTAGAAACTTCTGATCCATATTATCAGAATTATATGAGTTACTAATAATTTATTTACAATAGCTTTACAAGAACATAATATCATCTTATACTAATTTAGTCAATAAATTATACGAATAATTTTTATTTTATTTTATTTATAGTTCGGTATTAATACAAATCTTTTTCAAATATATTTCTAACTTCATCAATATTATTCGTTTTTCCTAGAGCTAATATTAATTTTATTCTAGCTTTTTGTCCTGGCAAGTCATCTCCAAATATAACCCCCATATTTCTAAGCATTTTTCCTCCACCTGGATAACCATAAGAATCCATAACTCTTCCTTTAAAGCATCTAGAAACTAATACCACAGCTACGTCTTTTTTTATAGCTCTTTCCACCGCTTCAGCCATTTTAGGCGGAATATTTCCTCTCCCCATACCTTCGACTACTAAACCCTTACATCCGTTTTCAACGCAAAAATCTATAAGTTTACCATCCATGCCTGCTACAGCTTTAATTAAATCTACATTAGATTCTATTTCATCTGTATTTATGTATTGTTTCTTCAATGCATCCCTATAAAATATAGCTCTATTACTGTCTATAATACCGATTGGTCCAAACTCTGGTGTTTGAAAAGTATTCAAATGCATTGTATGTGATTTTGTAACTTCACTAGCACAATGAAGTTCATCATTTAAACATACCATAACACCTTTATTTTTAGCCTCATCACTTATTATAGTGCAAATAGAAGCAGCTAAATTTGCTGGTCCATCATATCCCAGTTCTGAACTATTTCTCATAGATCCTGTAACTACCACAGGTTTTTCACTCTTAATAGTTAAATCTAAGAAATATGCTGTTTCTTCTAGAGTATCTGTTCCATGAGTAACAACAACTCCGCATATTTCCTCTCTTTTTAAAAGCTTTCTAACGTATTTTGATAATTCCATCATCTTTTCAGGTGTCATATGCGGCCCTGGTAAGCTTGAAAAAGTTGAAGATTCTATTTCTGCATGTTCCTCTATGCCTGTAACCATATGAAGAATTTCATCTCCACTCAAAGTTGGAACCGCTGCTTGAATTCTAGGATCCACTTTCATTGAAATAGTTCCTCCATTAAATACTACTGCTACTTTTTTCATAATGTTTTCCCCCCAAATATGTTGTAAATTCAATTTTGAAAGAATTCCTTCTGTACAAATTTATTTTACAATATTTTTATCATAAATACATCATAAAATAAAAAAAAGCCAAGTTAAATTTAACTTAGCTTTTAAAAATTGAGTTTAGTCTTTACTTGACTTTTCTTTTTCACTTTCAGTTTCGTCATCGAATCCATCATCAAGATATCCTTTGTTTTGGGTACTAGGATTATTTAATATACCTGCTATAACTAAAATTCCTAAAAATGAATTAACTACCTCGCTATAATTTTGGGGAACTACTCCTAACCCAAAACTCTCTAAAAGTAAAGGAATAAATGCAAAGATAGAAAGCCATAATCCGTAATTTTTAAATCTACTCAAATTTCCATCTCCTTAAAATTCTTCCCTTACTATATTTTATTTTTAATTTTATAAATGGTTACAAAAACCTAATATCTACCTAAAATTTAGTTAATACTTCTTGCATTCTTTTAGCTTGCATTGCAGATTCTTCTGCAAATTCTTTAAAAAGAGAAGCCACGTCCTTATCCTCAACATTATACGAATGCATTTGATAATCTCTTACATTTTCTTGTGCATCTAATATTTTTTTCTTTAATACATCCTTTGTACTTAAATCCATATATATCCCTCCCAATAGTATAGTAGTATCTATTAGTATTATTTGAAGTAATTTAGTTATTATTCATAAACTAATATGCTATAATTATTAAGTATCCAACCTTCGTAGTTATAAAATCACAATTCTCTTTTTTATTATAAATAAGAAAGAATATAAGTAATGATCATTTTACGAATGATTATTAGCCTTTAAAATTAATACTTGTATTTTTTCCATTTATATAATGTTAATCCTAAAAATTATATGCGAAAGTTGAGTAATAAACTAAAGAGGTGATTTAAATGGCTGATGTAACATTTGGAGTAAAGGTAAATGAAGAATTAAAACAAAAATTAACTAAAATAATTAAAGACTCAGGCATGCAAGGCAAGGACTTCATGCAAAATCTTGTTAATATTTATGAAATGGAAAATACAAAAAAATCTACTCCTGAGATAGCCCAGGACATTGTAGAACTGCAATATTTAACTTCTAGAATGAATAGTATATATATAAATTTAGCCCATAGAATAGATAATATAAAAAATTCAAATAATGAAATATATGAAAATCAATTAAAAATTCAAGAGGAAAAAATACTTTCTTTAAAAGAAGATTTAAAGTGTTATCAGGATAAAAATAATAAACTAAATAAAGAATTAGAACTGATTAAATCTTCTAAGGAAGAAATGTTAAATAAAATCTCTTCTCTAGAAGATATTAATAACAGCAATAAACTTCTTATAAAAGAATATAATGAAAAATTGTATGATTTTTCCCAGCAGTTAAATGATTTCAAGAAAATTTCAGAAGAATCCATAAAAGATAAGCAGTATATAGATAATTTAAAAAATAATAATGATGCTTTAAAATCTTCCTTAGAAAAACTTTCTGAAGAAAATAAAGAAAAACTATTAAAGAAGGATTATCAAATATCTTCTTTAGAAAAAAATATAAAAATAATTATGGATGAAAATAAAAAAGCTCTAGAAACCATGAAAGATAAACTTATTATAGAAAAAGAAAGAGAGGTTTTACAATTAGAAAAAGATTATAACTTAAAAATCAACTCTATTATAGATGATTATAATTCCAAAATAAAATCCCTTCTTGATGAAAGGGAAAACATTCATAAAACTAATTCAAAAGATTCATAGTAACAAAACAACTGCATTTATAATAGAATGTATTGAGGAAATCTTTCTCTCCTTATTTTATAAAAATTAAGGAAAGGAGAGCTGCATATGTTCTGGTTAGGATGTGGTTGTTCTTGCATATGGTTCATAATATTTATTTTAATTATATGCTGTTTCTGTTTTTAAGTAAAAACTAAAATTACAGGCTGATTTAAATCAGCCTGTTTAATATTTTTATAGTATTATGCATATTAGATTTCCATTTCCTTCATTTATTATTTTTTCTAAAGTTTTTTGTAATTTCATTTGCACGTCCTCTGGCATTTTATATAATTTCTTTTGAAGACCATCTTTTACAAGTACCTCTATGGACTTTCCAAACATATTGCTTTGCCATATTTTCGAAGGGTCATTTTCAAATTGTTCTAAAATAGACTTAACCAATTCTTCACTTTGCTTTTCCGTACCCATTATTGGTGAAATTTCTGTATTTATATCTGCTTTTATGAAATGTAAGGATGGAGCACTAGCTTTTAATTTAACTCCATATCTTCCACCTTGTTGAACAATTTCTGGTTCCTCTAATTTCATTTCATCTAGCTGAGGAGCAACCAATCCATAACCTGTTTCCTTTACATCATTAAGCGCTTCAGATACTTTATCATATTCCACCTTTGCCCTATATAAATTCTCTATTATATCCAATAATTCATTTTCACCTGTTATATCCCTATTACACTTTTCTCCCAATATCTTATAAAAAAGATCTCTTTTAGGATTCAATTCTAGTCTAGCTGTTCCCTCACCCATATTTATTTCCATTAAATTTGAACTATCTAAAAATTCAATTTTACTAAAATCTGATATAGATTTTCTAATATCCCTAATCTTGTATATGTTCTTACACATATCCTTTACTAGATTTATGAAGTTTATCTTTAACCAATGACTAGGCTGTAATTTTTCTATCCATTCTGGCATATCTACATTTATTTCTTTTACAGGAAATTCTTTTAATACTCTTTCCAATATGTTTTTTATATCTTCATCCTTCATATTCAATACATCTACTATTTGAACTGGAACATCATACTTTCCTTCTAATGTTTTTCGTAGTTCTATAGTTTCAGGATCATAAGGATTCTTAGTATTTAAAACAACTATAAAAGGCTTGTTTATAGATTTGAGTTCATTTATTACTCTCTCTTCTGCCTTTACATATTCTTCTCTAGTTATGTCTGTAATTGATCCATCAGTAGTTACCACCAATCCTATGGTAGAATGTTCATTTATAACTTTTTTTGTTCCAATTTCCGCTGCTTCCTCAAAAGGGATTTCATAATCATACCATGGAGTAGTCACCATCTTAGGTGTTTCATTTTCCATATAGCCTAATGCACCCTCTACTATATACCCTACACAATCTACCATCCTTACTTTAAATTTCGTATTATCATTTATGTTTATATCCACCGCTTCATTAGGCACAAATTTAGGCTCCATTGTATGAATAGACTTTCCCGAACCACTTTGAGGGAGTTCATCTTTTGCTCTACCCTTTTTATGAGGATTAGTTATATTAGGTAGTACCATCAGTTCCATAAATCTCTTAATAAAAGTAGACTTACCTGTTCTTACGGGTCCTACTACCCCTACATATATATCCCCTTGGGTTCTTTCAGCAATATCTTTATATATATCGAAGTTTTCCAAGTTATACCCTCCCATTATTTACATATTAACAATATATATATATTACCCAATATTTAAAATATTACAAAAAAGCTTACATTAGATATTTTTTATCTAATGTAAGCTTTTTAAATACTCTCATCTATATCTCATCTTTTTTATCTCTAGTCATAAGTTCATATACACCATATTTAACGTCTTTTCTTTGAAATAGAACCTGATATAATATTTCTGTAATAGGCATGGAAACTTTTAATCTACAGCTTAGATTATAAAAGGCTCTGCAAGCCTTTACTCCTTCTACTACCATTCCAACTTCATCGCAAGCTTCTTTCATAGTGAGACCCTTACCTATCAGTATTCCAGCTCTTCTATTTCTACTATGCATACTTGTGCAAGTAACTATTAAATCTCCCATTCCTGCAAGTCCATAAAAAGTTTCTTTTTTTCCGCCTAATTTAGTACCTATTTTAACTATTTCACTCATACCTCTAGTCATAAGTGCTGCTTTGGTATTATCACCATATCCAACTCCATCAGAAACTCCAGCAGCCAAGGCTATTATGTTTTTTACAGCTCCCCCTATTTCAACACCTATTAAATCATCATTTGTATACACTCTAAATTTATTAGTGGTGAATAATTCTTGTACGTCTCTAGCACTATCCATATGTTCTGAACTAACTACTACAGTAGTTGGTATATCTAATGCTACCTCTTCAGCGTGACTTGGGCCTGATAATATAACTACAGATTTTGTATCCAATTCACCTTTTATAACTTGAGATAGTCTTTCTCCCTTTTCTTCATCTATACCCTTAGCTATACTTATTATTACTTTATCTTTAGTGACAAAGGTCTTTATCTCTCTGCATAACTGTCTAACTGCATGAGAAGGAACAGCTAATACTATATATTTGCTTTTCTCTATAGAATCTCTCAACTCATTAGTTGCAAGTACATTTGAAGGTATTATAATATTAGGCAAATATCTTATATTTTCTCTCTTTATGTTAATGTCTTCAACTACACTGGATTTTCTATCCCATAAAGTAACATTAAATCCTTTCTTGCCTAACATCACAGACAATGCTGTTCCAAAGCTTCCCCCTCCTAAGAAAGTAATATGTTCCATTTTATTCCTTCCTTTCTCTAAATATAAGTTTTATACCCGTACCATTAAACTCAAAACTTCCTCTTAATTGATTTTCTAAATATCTTCGATATGAAAAATGTACTGTGCTAGCATCATTCACAAAAAATACAAAAGTAGGTGGTTTAATGCTAACTTGAGTTGCATAGTATATCTTTAGTCTCTTTCCTAGAACCATAGGAGGTTCTTGCATTAATACAGCTCTGTTTACCACTTCATTTAAAACCCCTGTGGATATTCTCTTACAGTAACTATTGTAACATTCTTTTGCCATATTTAAAACCTTTTGTGTTCTTTGTCCTGTTTTAGCAGAAATAAATAAATATGGCGCATAAGGTATAAATGATAAATTTGTTTGGAAATCCATTTTGAATTTATTTAATGTCTTATCGTCTTTCTCAATTAAATCCCATTTATTTACAATAACCATTATAGCCTTATTCATTTCATGAGCAAATCCTATGATTTTTTCATCTTGATCACTAACTCCATCTTCTGCATCTATCATAAGTACACAAACATCTGCTTTTTCCACCGCTGTTAAAGATCTAATAACACTATATCTTTCTATCTCTTCTTTAACTTTACTCTTTCTTCTTATACCAGCTGTATCAACTAATATAAATTTTCCTTCTCCTGTTTCTATGTAGCTATCAACTGAATCTCTAGTTGTTCCTGGTATATCACTTACAATATTTCTTTCTTCACCTAATATTCTATTTATAAGAGAAGATTTTCCTACATTAGGCTTTCCAACAAAAGCTATTCTTATAAATTCATCTTCTTCTTCCTCATCTTCAAGTTTTGGGAAATGAGCAATTACTTCATCTAACATATCTCCTAAACCTAATGCTTGAGAAGCTGATACAGCATTAGGTTCACCTAATCCTAAATTATAAAATTCGTATTTATTGTCTTCATCTCTAATTTTATCTATTTTATTAACTACTAATACTACAGGTTTTTTGCTCTTTCTAAGCATTTGACCTACCTCATAATCCGCTGCAGTAAGTCCTTCTTTCCCATCCACAACAAACATTATAACATCACAGGTCTCTATAGCTATTTGGGCCTGTCTTCTCATTTGTTTAACTATTATATCATCTCTTTCAGGTTCTATTCCACCTGTATCTATTATAGTAAATTTGTTATTTAACCATTCTGATTGTGCGTATATTCTATCCCTCGTAACCCCTGGTTTATCATCTACTATTGATATTCTCTCACCAGCTAACTTATTAAATAATGTAGATTTTCCTACATTTGGTCTTCCTACTATGGCAACTATTGGTTTTGACATATCTATTCCTCCTCACTGTAACTATTAATTATGTCTATTAAATCTTCTCCTGTGTAATCACAAATCACTATTTTCCTATTAAAATTTCTTTCTAAGTCCTCTAATGTCACATCATCCAATAATACTTTAGCAGAATTCTGCTCTAATTCATACCCTTTTCTGAGCGTATTATCAGATAATATTATATACTTACCTAACTCTTCTTCCTTGGTTTGTTCCATTATATCTTTACCGGTTAATAAACCTGCTACAGTTATAGTTTCACCAAAGAAATGATTAATTATTTTCTTTACATGAATTTTTATATTACTATTGCACTTCATTATTTTCATGGAGGCTTCTAAAATCTCTTTGTACGCAGACTTTCCTGTGATTATAGTGAAACTTCCTTTATGTTTTTTATTTAGTTTTTCAAGAGTTTTTTCTATATTTTCTCTAAAGAGTCTTATCATTCCCACACCATCTTCCAGCTGGGGGTATTCCCCATAAAATTCACCCTTAGGTACATCTAAGCCTGCCATCACATAAAATTCATCAGATAGCCTTACAAATGGACTGCCTATTTCATTCATATATTTTTCTTGTATTCTTTGTATATTAAATATTTCTTCTCTAGCGGTATCTTCAGAATAAATCTCTAATGGATATAGATTTTCTCTAAACTTTGTAATCCCTATTGGAACCACTGCAACACTTTTAACCCGTGGATATAATTTATATAAATCCTCCACTGTGTTTATAAGTTCTTTTCCATTATTTATACCAGGACAAGAAACAATTTGACAATTCATCTCTATTTTAGCCTTGGCCATTTTTTGCATTATTTCATATAACCTTCCTGCAAATCTATTATTAAGCATTTTTGCTCTTAATTCAGGATTAGTTGTATGTACAGATACATTTATAGGACTTATTTTATATTTTATTATTCTATCTATTTCTTCATCACTCATATTAGTTAAAGTTACAAAATTACCTTGAAAAAAAGACAATCTTGAATCATCATCTTTAAAATAAAGAGTTTTTCTCATTCCAGTTGGAAGTTGATCTATAAAACAAAACATACATTTATTATGACAACTCCTAGGTTTATCTAAAATAAAATCTTTAAATTCTATTCCTAAATCCTCATCATATCCTTTTTCTATTTCAATTTCCCAAACTTCACCACTTTGTTTTTCCACTTCTATTGTTACAAATTCATCTGTTACTAAAAATTTGTAGTCAATTATATCCTTAACTATATTACCATTTATACTTAACAATTTGTCGTTTGGTTCTATTCCTACCTCTTCTGCTATTCCTCCAGGTTGAACCCTTAATATTTGATTTTTTTCCATTTATATTTAGTTTCCTCCTCAAAAGGTTAATAATATCTATTATGTTATAATACATTAATTAGCATTCTTCGTCAATGTTTTAGTTTATACTAGCATCTTTGACTTGTTATTTCTTTTCATGTACCTTATTTAGATACCTTAAGCATTAGATTAATAAAAACTCCTATGTTAGGAGTTTTTATCTGCATCAGCGCAATACTTTTTTATAATTTTCTTGCCATTATCACTTTTTACATATTTTATAAATTCACTTAAAGCTTCTTTAGACTTAGGATTATAATACATGTTTATGGGAAGCGTTATTTTGTACAAACCATTTTTTATATTATTAGAATTCAACTCTACATTATCCAATTTAATATATGTTAAATCACCACTTAACTGCATTTTAGGAATAAAGGCTATGGTATTTTTATCTTTATCCATTACTTTATTTAATGCTTTGGTCTCGTCTATATATTGTACTTTATTTTCTATTCTTAAAAATTTTTCCATTCCCTTAAAAATTAAAATGTTTATTTCACCTTGATTTTTGCTAATGTCTTTCCAGTTATTTATAGTTCCATTATATATTTTATTCAACTCTTCAGTTGTTATATTGAGAATACCCTTTTCTTTATCTACTACTATTGCTACAGCATCAATACCTAAAGGATTCTTATTTAACTTTTGTAGTTTCTTATTTCCATAACTTATTATTGCATAGTCTTTACTCTTTTCCTCCTTTAACTCTAAAACATTTTCTACTAATTTAATTTCTGCAGTTTCTTCACTATTTGCATTATAATTTTCCACTAAATCAGCTACCATGGGATAAGTGGATTTTTCGCAAATAATTAAAGCCTTTTTATTGCTTTGCTCAATTTTCTTTGGTGAACCACAGCCTATAAATACTAAAATGCAAAAACTAATTATAATACATAGATATTTCTTCATATACACTACCCTCTATATTTTTTATAATAGTTTTTGCAATTTATATTTAATTATTCATTTAAATCTACCTGTTCCCCTGTAACCAAATATATAGTCCATTCACATATATTGGTTATATGATCCGCTATCCTCTCTAAGTATTTACATATGAATAGAAACTGAGTAGCTTGGTTTATGGTCTTTATATCCTTCATCATCAGAATTAAAAGTTCACTAAAGACCTGTTTATATATAGCATCTACCTTATCATCTAATTTACAAACAGAATATGCCTTATCTACATCTCGCTCAATATATGCATCCAGTGAATCTCTCAACATATCTTGCACTATTTCTGCCATTTGGGGAATATCAATAAGTTGTTTTATATAAACCTCATTTTTCAACCTAATTGTTATTTTTGCTATATCTACTGCATGGTCAGCTATTCTCTCTAAATCTGTAACTATTTTAGTTGAAGTAAATATATATCTTAAATCCGATGCCAATGGCTGCTGCATTGCAATTAATTTTATGCATTTATCCTCTATTTCTTTTTGCATATTGTCTACTATATCATCATCCTTAATTATTTTTTTTGCTAAAGCTTCCTCCTGCTTTATGAGTCCTTCTATACTCAAAGAAATTTGTTTTTCTGTCACACTTCCCATTCTCAAAAGATCTCTATGAAGTTCTTCTAATTTAGCTTTAAAAACCTCTCTCACCATGAAATACACCTCTCCTTTAAAACACATATAATTATATTCTATCCAAATCTACCGGTTATATAATCTTCTGTTCTTTTATCTCTAGGTCTATAGAATATATCCTCAGTTTTTCCAAATTCAACTATTTCGCCATTTAAAAAAAATACTGTGTTGTCAGATATTCTTCCTGCCTGTTGCATATTATGAGTAACTATTATAACTGTATACTCTTTTTTTAAATCTGACATTAATTCTTCAACCTTCAATGTAGATATGGGATCTAGTGCTGAAGTAGGTTCATCCATTAATATAACTTGTGGCTCTACTGCTAATGTTCTAGCTATACACAATCTCTGCTGTTGACCTCCAGATAATCCTAATGCATTTTTCTTTAATCTATCTTTAGCTTCATCCCAAAGTGCTGCCCCTTTTAAACTTTTTTCTACAATACTATCCAATTTATTCTTGTCTTTTACTCCATGTATTTTGGGACCATATGCCACATTATCATAAATACTCATTGGAAAGGGATTAGGTTTTTGAAATACCATGCCTATTTTTTTTCTCAATTCTATAACATCCCACTGCTCCGCATATATATTATTATTTTCATATATAACTTCACCATTTATTTTAACTCCATCTATTAAATCATTCATTCTGTTAATGGTTCTAAGAAAGGTAGATTTTCCACAACCTGAAGGTCCTATTAATGCAGTAACAGAATTTTTTTCAAATTTTAAATTTATGTCTTTTAAAGCCCTATGAGTTCCATAAAAAAGCTCTAAATTCTTAATTTCTATAATACACATAAAACCCCTCCTACTTGCTTCCCATATAAGTTCGTTCTATGGCCTTTCCTACTATTCTTGCTAAAATATTAAACAATAAAACCATAGTTATAAGTACTGCTGATGCTCTACTAGCTATCTGTGCTGCATCTGGAACCATTCCTTCCGAATTTAGTTTCCAAATATGTACAGATAGAGTTTCCGCTGGTCTAAAAATATTAAATGGAGAATTTGAAGTAAATATATTACCTAATGAAAAATCTAAAGGTGGTGCACTCATACCAGCTGTATATAAAAGAGCTGCAGCTTCTCCAAATATCCTGCCAGATGCAAGAATAATTCCTGTAAGTATTTGAGGTAATACAGCTGGTAAAATTATTTTCCAAATAGTTTGAAATTTGGTTGCTCCTAACCCTAAGCTTCCTTCCTTAACACCTTTAGATACTGATTTTATAGCATTCTCACTAACTCTAGTAAGAGCAGGTAAATTTAATATAGATACTGCTAATGCCCCTGAAAAAAGGGTGAATCCCCAGTTAGTTAAATTAACAAATACTAAAAGTCCAAATAACCCTACCACTATAGATGGTAGTGAAGCCATAGTTTCTATACTTATTCTTATTATGTTTAGAAACTTACCTTCTCTGCCATATTCAGCTAAATATATTCCTGCACCAACACCTAAAGGTACACTTATTAAAAGTGCTATAATGAGCATATAAAAAGAATTAAAAAGCTGGACCCCTATACCTCCTCCTGAACCCACTCTTTTCTCCTTGCCAAATAAAAAACTAAATTTTAAAAAACCATTACCTTTATATAGTATATAACCTATTAACCCTACTAATATCAGCACTACTATAGCTGATATAAAGTATAATATACCAGTCCATGCTCTGTCTTTAGTCTTAGCGTTCACTTCTCCCACTCCTTCTACCTATTAATTTAGTAAGTAATATAAATAAAAACGAAATAAGAAGTAATAGTAGTGCTAGACTCCAAAGGGCATCATTCCATGCAGTACCTGTTAATGTATTTGCCATATCCATAGTCAAAATGCTTGTAAGGGTACTAGTAGGTTTTAGAAATCCATTAGGCATTTTAACCGCGTTTCCTATTACCATTTGTACGGCTAATGCTTCACCAAAAGCCCTAGCAAGCCCTAATACTATCCCAGTCATTATTCCACTTTTACAAGCAGGAACTATGGTTTTTGTTATTGTTTGCCATCTAGTTGCTCCTAAACCATAAGAAGCTTCCAAATACTCCATGGGAACAGTATTTAGTGAGTCATAAGCTATACTTGTTATAGTTGGCAAAATCATTATGCTAAGCACAATTATTCCTGCCAAAAGACTAAATCCTATGCCTCCAAAAGCATTTTTTATAAATGGCACAAGCAAACTAATACCAACCCATCCATATACTACAGAGGGTATTCCCACAAACAATTCCATTGCTGGTTGTAACACTTTTTTGCCGAAATATGGAGAAATATATTTCATAAATATTGCTACTGCTAAACCTGTAGGAGTACTTAAAATTACAGCTCCTATGGACACTATTATTGAACCAACTATAAATATAGCTGTTCCAAAATAAGGTGTAGTAGCATCTGGCATCCATTTAGTTGAAAATAAGAAATCTTTTAAAGGATAATGATGCACTGTAAATATTCTAATCCCTTTACTGCCAATAAAAAATATTATGGATAAAGTCAATACTACTATTAAAATACCGCAGAAGGTTACAAACCCTCTGCCTATATATTCATTTTTAAAGTTATTAAAATTCACTTTATTTTTCATATTTATATACCTCAACTGATCTTGTAATTTAAAATATCCAATAAATATCTTATTTCTAAATAAAAAACAGATGATTAGTTTAAACTTAAAACACCATTTCATTCCATTACTTTTTTATTTCATCTACAGGTATATATCCCATTTTCTTTATTAAATTCTTATTTTCTTCACTTATCATATAATCTAAAAATGCTTTAGTTAATCCCTTAGGTTCACCTTTGGTATACATATGTTCATAGGACCAGAATTTATAGCTGCTATTTATTATATTTTCTTCTGTGGGTTCTACACCATTTATATTTATTATATTTAAATCTTTTTTAACATCCTCACTTATATAAGATAATGCAAGATAACTTATAGCCCCTTTCGTTTGCTTAATAGCTGCTCTAACATTTCCGCTTGAATCTTGTGTTGTACCCAGTCCTTCTTTCTCAGCATTACCTCCCATTATGGTATCCACAAATGTAGCTCTAGTTCCAGAGGATTTTCCTCTATTAATTATATTGATTTGCTTATCTTCTCCACCTAATTGCTTCCAATTGTTAATCTTACCTGTAAATATATCTGAAATTTGCTCTTTAGTAAGAGTTTTGATATTTACATCTTTACTTACTACCATGGCAAATCCTATAGCACATACTTTGTGATCTACTAATTCCTTTGCTAATTTTTTATCTTTAATCTTTTTTTCTGCTACCACATCAGAATTTCCTATCTGTACATTTCCAGAAGCTACTTGATTTATGCCAGCTCCACTTCCTCCACCTTGAACATTTATTCTAGACTTTGGATTTTTAGTTAAAAACTTTGCAGCTACTTCCTCTACTAGTGGTTGAAGCGCAGAAGATCCTAGTGCTGTTATTGTACCTGATAATTCTGTAGTACTTCCATTTGCATCTTTTTTGCCTTTATTTCCGCAACCTACAAAAACAGTTCCAATCATAGTAATAGTTAAAAATAATAATACTTTTTTTAATTTTCTATTTTTCATTTTCATACCTCCTCATAGAATAACCTTACATTATTTATAATATACCTTTTAGGTTAAGAAATTATTATAGTCATGTTAAGTAAAGTTCACTACAAGTTAAATAAAATTAACACAAGAAGAAAATTAAGAATCAAATTACAAAAGGAACCTTCCCATTAACGATTCAGCTTTAACCGTTAATGGGACAGTTCCTTTTTTACCATTTTATTTTTCATTTTCACCATAAGGTAGCGTAACTGTAAATTTACTTCCTTTACCAACTACACTTTCTACCTCTATATTTCCATTCATGCTTAATACTATATGTTTTACAATAGCCAATCCTAATCCAGTACCTCCCGCACTTCTAGATCTGGCTTTATCAACCCTATAAAATCTTTCGAAAAGTCTTGGAATGTGTTCTTGTGATATGCCTACTCCAGTATCCTTAATACATATCTTTATATTATATTTACACTCTTCAGTTATTATATAAACTGAATCTCCTTTTTCAGAGTACTTTATGGCGTTATCAACTAAGTTTATTATCATTTGTTTGAATCTATCTACATTACCATATATAATTGGCACTGAATCTCCCAGAATATACATATCTATTCCTTTATCTTCAGCAGTGTTTTTCATTAAGTTATATATGTCTAATATTATTTTATTTACATCCATAATTTCTTTTGTAACTTCTTTTGCTTTTTCTATATCAGAAAGTGCCATTATATCACTTATAAGTCTTGTGAGTCTTTCTGCCTCATCATTTATTATATTTAAAAACTTCTCCCTAGTTTCAGAATCCTCTACTTCCTTTAATGTTTCTGCAAATCCTCTTATAGAGGTGAGAGGAGTTTTAAGTTCATGAGATACATTAGCTACAAATTCACTTCTAACATTCTCTAGTTTTTTTATATCTGTTATATCCTGAAGTACTGCAACTCTGCCAATATACTCACTTCTATTTACTACATCTGCAGTTTTTATTCTTAAAATTCTTTCACAGGGCCGTACTGTCTTTATCTCACAATACTGATCATTATTTCTCTTGAATATATTTTCCATATCATGATTTTTTATACCCTCTATTAAGTTCTTACCTACTACATTTCCCGATACCCCAAAAATTTTCTCTGCGTAAGGATTGATCATTATTATTTTAAAAGTTCTATCTATAGCTATTACTCCGCTATCCATACTTTTTAGTATAGCTTCTAATCTGGTTTGTTTATCTACTGAATCATTAATTGTCTCTTGAAGTTTAGATGCCATTTTATTAAAGCTCTTACCTAACTGTCCTATTTCATCTGATGAATTCACATTAACTCTTCGTTCTAATTCACCTTTGGCTATTCTAGAAGTAGTAAATTCTAAATCTTTTACTGGCTTAATTATTATATATGAGATTCTATTTGCAAAAACAATTATAATCAAAAACACAAATACCATTACTAAAAAATAATATTTTATATAGTCTTCATTAAATTTCTGGATAACATGAAAAGACATAGAACTTCTTATTACATTTCCATTTTTAATCCTAGTAGCAAAATATAAAGCCTTTTCATTTGTGGTGCTGCTTAATCTTAGATCACTTCCTTCACCTTTTTCCATAGCCATTTTTACTTCTTTTCTATTCTTGTGATTTTCTAATTCTGAAGTAACCTTAGAATCATATATTATGTTTCCGTTTTTATCCATATAGGTAATTCTAGTATATGTATCTTTAAAATTTTCTATAAAAAATTTTTCTTGATCTTTTATATTATTAGTTTCTATTAAGTTTTTTATTATGTTATTATTACTTTTCAATTGTTTTCTTATATTAGTCTCATATTGAAGATTTGCAATAGACATAAACAGCATTGTTACAACAACTAAAGTTGTAACAATAGAAGCACATAAATAGAGCATCATTTTTTTCTTCATATCTACTCTCCTAAATTAAATCTATATCCTATACCTCTTATAGTTTGAATATATTTAGGGCTTTTATCATCTTCCTCTACCTTTTTCCTTAAATGTCTAATATGCACATCTACAGTTCTAGTTTCTCCTATGTACTCATATCCCCAAATTTTATCTAAAAGTATTTCTCTAGTCATTACTTTTCCTTCATTTTCTATAAGTATTTGCAATAGCTCAAACTCTTTTAATGTTAAATCTATTTCACATCCATTTTTTAAAACTAAATGTTTTTGAAAATCTACAGAAATATTGCCAAAATAATATACCTTCTCATCCTCTTTTAAATTTACTCTTCTAAGCATGGCCTTTACTCTAGCAATTAATTCTCTAACAGAAAAAGGTTTTGTTATATAATCATCTGCTCCTAATTCTAATCCCAGTATCTTGTCTATTTCTTCACCTTTAGCTGTAATCATTATTATAGGTATATTAGCTGTATTTTTATCTCCTCTAATTTTTTTGCACACATCATATCCATCAATACCTGGAAGCATTACATCTAGTAATATTAATTTAGGTATATGCCTTTTAACATATTGTAGAGCTTCATTCCCATCCACTGCACATCCAACCTTATATCCATTTTTCTCTAAATTAAATTTTATCAGCTCTCTTATATGTTCCTCGTCGTCTACCACTAATATTTTTTCTTCCATACTGATTCCCCCTATTTTTTTAACATTATAAATGAAAACATTCTATTAGAAGTTTTATGTCTTCTATAGGAAAACCATTGATTTTCTTCATCACAGAAAGTACATGAATTCAATGTATTTATATTTTCTTCAAGTATACCAGAATTTAAACATTGTTTTTTAATGCATAGAGTTAAATCCAATTTATCACCACACACCACATCTTCACCATAAACTTCCACATTTTTAAAATTCCTAATTAATTCTTCTCCTACTTTATAACAACACTTATTTATATGAGGTCCAATATAAACTACTATATCTTTGCTTTGTATAGAATACTTGTCCATCATATTTTTTATTACGTCACTTAATATGAAATTATATGTACCCTTCCATCCACTGTGTGCTGCAGCAATTACTTGTCTTTTTTTATCAAAAATAATTATTGGCACACAATCTGCTGTAAAAACACCTATGGCTATTGCTTTTCTGTTGGTGATAATTCCATCTCCATCCTGTACTTTTCCATCATAATCAACTATTATATTGCTATGAATTTGATTTAAATAGCCTACTTCTTCTGCACTAAACCATTTTTTTAAATTATCAATATTCTCCAAGCCTTCACTAGTATTCTTATTAAAATTTAATCCACCTTTAGCTGTAGAAAAATACAAAATCAAATCTTTAAATTCTTCTCCTATAAATTTATGTTCTCCTATATTTTTAACTATCATATGTCACCTCATAAGAAATTTTACTCCACTTTAAAAATAAAACTTATTTATTACACATTAAATTTTTTATTTCCTCCATAAAAGTATTAATGTCTTTAAACTGTCTGTATACAGATGCAAATCGTACATATGATACTTCATCTACATCTTTTAATTTTTTCATAATAATTTCACCGATTAAATCCGACTTAACTTCTGTAATCATTTCATTACTTAAAACCTTTTCCACTTCATCTGCTATTTCCTCTATTTGCGCTCTTGAAACCGGTCTCTTTTGAGAAGCTTTAATAAGCCCCGCTATTATTTTGGATTTATCAAAATATTCTCTGCTAGAGTCCTTTTTTATAACTAAAATAGGAATATCTTCTATCTTCTCATAAGTAGTATATCTTTTGCTACAATTTAAACATTCTCTTCTTCTTCTTATGGCTGTATTATCATCAGTGGATCTTGAATCTACTACTTTACTTTCTTCATATCCACAATATGGACACTTCACTATATTACGCCCTCCTTACAATATTATATTAACTATTATACACTATTTTATTAAAAATTCTACTATTCATCCATTAATAAGCCTTTAGGGCTTTGTACTAATATTACATCTACCCCTATTTTACTTATATATTCCCACGGTATTTCCAAATCTTCGTTCTTACTAAACCATACTCCTTTTTCTCCTGGTAGTATTATAGATACAACTTTATACTCTGAGGTATCTATTTTAAAGTCTTTTATAAATCCCAATTTAGCTCCAGAATCTATATCTATCACTTCCATCATTTTTAAATTATTAATTGAAAACATATATTTTCTCCCCCCAAAAATTTAATCTAATAAATATCTATGTAACCGTTATTAAACATATGCTATAAAAAATAGGGCTGTCGCATTAAGAAATTCATATACAATATATTGGTTTGACATTTAATAGCAAACACAATGTGTTGTAGAATTTATTCTTAGTGCCACAGCCTCATAAATATTATATGTATTTTCTCATATGCTTAAGAGCGGTTTTTTCTAACCTAGAAACTTGCGCTTGAGAAATTCCTATCTCCTCAGCTACTTCCATTTGAGTTCTCCCTTGAAAAAATCTAAGAGACAATATAAGTTTTTCTCTTCCATTTAACTTTTTCATAGCTTCCTTTATAGATATATTCTCAAGCCAATTTTCATCATAATTCTTATTGTCGCTTATTTGGTCCATTACATATATAGCATCTCCACCATCATGATATATGGGTTCAAATAATGACACTGGGTCTTGAATAGCGTCTAATGCAAATACCACCTCTTCTCTTGGCATCTCCAATTCCTTAGCTATTTCAGATATAGTAGGTTCCTTATTATTTTTAGCAATTAATCTATCTCTTACCTGTAGAGCTTTATATGCAATATCTCTTAAGGACCTGCTTACCCTTATAGAATTATTATCTCTTAAATATCTTCTTATCTCTCCAATTATCATAGGGACTGCATAAGTTGAAAATTTAACATTTTGACTTAAATCAAAATTATCTATAGCTTTTATAAGCCCTATACATCCAACTTGAAATAAATCATCTGCATTTTCCCCTCTATTGTTAAATCTTTGGATAACACTTAAGACCAAACGCAAATTTCCCTTAATAAATTTTTCTCTATACTCATTATCACCATCTTTCATTTTAATAAGCATTTTTTTCATTTCTTTTTCTTTAAGTACGGGTAATTTTGCTGTGTTTACTCCACATATTTCTACTTTGTTTACCATCATAATCTTCTCGCCCCTTTATTGTACTCGCATTTTAATTATTTCCTCAAGGAACGATTTTTATACTAATAGACAAACTATAACATTCTACTAATTTCTTTTTTTAATTTTTTAATTATCCGCTTCTCCAATCTTGATATATAAGATTGAGATATTCCAAGAAAATCCGCTACCTCTTTTTGAGTTCTCTCCTTTTTCCCATTTAATCCAAATCTCATCTTAACTATTTCTTTTTCTCTGCTATTTAGTTTTTTCATTGCTAAAATCAATAGCTGTTTATCTATTTCTTCTTCAATAAGCTCATATACTTCATCACTATCAGAACCCAATATATCTGATAAGAGCAATTCATTTCCATCCCAATCAATATTCAAGGGTTCATAAAAAGATATTTCTGCCTTAACTTTGCTATTGCGCCTTAAATACATTAATATTTCATTTTCTATACATCTAGATGCATAAGTGGCTAGTTTTATATTTTTCCCTGGGTCAAAAGTATTTACTGCTTTTATAAGCCCTATAGTGCCCACAGATATTAAATCCTCGATATTTATTCCTGTGTTTTCAAATTTTCTTGCAATATAAACAACCAGTCTTAAATTCCTTTCAATAAGTGTACTTCTAACACTTTCATCGCCTAATATTAATTTATTTACAAGTCCATCTTCTTCTTCTTTAGTAAGTGGAGGAGGAAGAGCATCACTTCCTCCTATGTAATACACTTTTTTTATAAATATCTTAAACTTACTTAGTAAATGATTTAATAATATTTTTATTTTAAACATAATAACCCCCCATTACTCAAATATTCCTCTTGATAATAAAGCATTATAATCATTATCCTTACTTAATTTAGTATCACACAAAGCAATAATAACTTGTTTTTTCTCTTCTTTAAAATCTTCCTTATAAATATTGATGTATGCAGGTTTAAAAGCCTCCATTCTCCCACATTGTCCATTTACTGCTTTATAAGTTATATAAAGCTTATCTTTGCACTGCTTAATGTTAGGAAGTTGGTTCTTCTCCACTATTATTACTGGCAAATTTGTAACTGGTTCTCTAAGCTCATTTCCTGTATCTAAAAAAGCCTTTATTAATTTATTATATTTATCCGTAACAATCTCCACATTGTATACTAAAGTTTTTAAAAGTTTTCTATCTCTAATGTATACAACCATCCTATTTATAAAAATATATATTATCATAGAACACAAAATTAATTTTTTATAAGAAAAGCCTTCTAAAAAAACATCACCCATATTTAATATTTCTTTATTATTTAATTGAGAAAATAAACATATCCCTGCTAAAAGCATTGAATAGGAAATGAAAACTGCCAACGCTTTTAAATAAAATTTAAAGGATTTACTTTTATAAGCTATTATTATCATTGCAAAAGCTACAAGTAATTTCATTGGTAACAAACTTAAAAAATTAAATTTGAAGTATAAAAGAATAACTACATAAAAAGCTCCTAAAAAGGATGAAATTATTATATTTCTAAAATTAATTCTCGCCTTCACTGTTGATGCTGTTATATATAAAAAAAACATATTTATTATGAAATTTTCTATAAATACTACATCTACATATATAATCAAATCTAACACCCCTAAACATATTATATATGTTTATGAATTAAAAATTTGTCATTTTTTAACATGTAATATTTTTTTTATTACCTTCTTTTCGATATTTAAAATTATTTTTCTATAAATATAAACAAAGTTTTTAATTCCAGATGGAGTTTTTTACTCCAAGTAAAACTTACAAATTCTTATTCAAGGTAGAAGCTGCTTATCTCGTAACTTTATAAAAACTAAAAGTATTGCATTAGACAGCCATGGAGTAAACATTAATGTATATATAATTTAAAACATCCTATTCTTAATTTTACATAAAGCAAAAAGGTGCCTATAGGCACCTTTTTGCTTTAATATTTAATATATTATTTTTTATCTATTTCTTCTTAAGAAGGTAGGTATTTCTAAGTTTTCCTCTGCATAATCTCTACCTGCAGCTACTTCTTCTTTGCTTAACTTGTTCCCTTTTCTTTCTTCTTGAGAGAAAAGACCAAAGTCATTTTCAGCTGAAAAACTTTTTTGAGCACTAACTTTTTCTTGCTCAAATCCTGTTGCAATTACAGTAATTCTTAGTTCATCTTTTAAATTTTCATCAATTACAGCACCAAAAATTATATTAGCTTCTGGATCTGCTGCTTCCTGAACTATTCCAGCTGCCTCATTTATTTCTAAAAGTCCTAAATCTCCACCACCAGTTATATTCAATAAAACTCCAGTGGCTCCTACTATAGAAGTTTCTAATAATGGACTTGATATAGCTTGTTTTGCAGCTTCTTGAGCTCTATTATCTCCAGTTCCTCTTCCTACACCCATATGAGCAAGTCCTCTATCTAGCATAATAGTTCTCACGTCTGCAAAGTCCAAATTAACAAGCCCTGGTATAGTTATTAAATCTGATATACCCTGTACACCTTGTTTTAGTACATCATCCGCTAATCTAAAAGAATCAATTAAAGAAGTCTTTTTATCTACCATTGTTAACAATCTTTCATTTGGTATAGTAACAAGTGTATCTACTCTATCTTTTAAATTCTTAATCCCCATTTCAGCATGAATCATTCTCTTTCTTCCCTCAAATGGGAATGGTTTTGTTACTACTCCAACTGTTAATATACCCATTGATTTAGCTATTTCAGCTACTACAGGTGCTGCACCAGTACCTGTTCCGCCACCCATACCAGCGGTTATAAATACCATGTCTGCTCCCTTTATAGCTTGAGAAATTTCATCCTTACTTTCTTCTGCTGCCTTTTGTCCAATTTCAGGATTAGCACCAGCTCCAAGCCCCTTTGTTAATTTGTCTCCTATTTGAATTTTTTGGGAAGCTTGAGACAACATCAACGCCTGCTTGTCCGTATTTATAGCTATAAATTCAACATTTCTTAATCCTTCTACTATCATTCTGTTAACTGCATTGTTTCCTCCGCCGCCACAGCCTATTACCTTTATTTGAGCAAATTGTTGAACATCTACATCAAAATCTAGCACAATAATACCTCCTCATTAAAAGAAATCCGTAAAAAAATCACGTATTTTAGTTAAAAACTTTTTATTATTATCATATATATCTTCTTCTCTTCTAACTTTTGCTCTTTCAGAATCATTTCCTTCAAAAACAGCAGTTTCTTCTTGCATATTCCTAGAGCCTCTTAAACTGTATCCAACATCCTTTACTATACCTACAGCCGCAGTATACATAGGATTATCAGCACCAGTAAAATTAACAACCCCTATTCTTATGGCTTTACCAAGTATTTCTCTTCCTAATTTTTCAATTCCATAAAATAATGAAATACCACCACCTACTAAAACAATATCGCTTATTTCATTATAACTATCTACATCCATAAGCTTCTTCTTAATGAATAATAAAATTTCTTCAACTCTTGCCTTTATTATTTGATTTAATATTACATAATCAACCTCAATATCATTCCCATACTGAGAATTAATCTTCAACTTTTTATTTTCTTCACTTTCATTTACATTCAAATTTCCATATTTAATCTTCAGTTCTTCCCCCTCTAAATAGGGTACTTTTAAGCAGATAGAAATATCATTAGTTATATTGTTACCTCCTAAAGGAACTAAGTGAGTTTCCATTAAAACACCATGTTTAAATATTGAAATACGAGTATTTTCTGCTCCCACATCTATTATAACATTTTTAAGTTCCCCTGATTCCTCTTCGTAAACCGCTTGCCATAAAGCTAATGGCTGTAAAACTAACCCGGCTACATTTATTCCCGCTCTGTTAACACTTTTTATTAAATTATTTATTATAGTTGCATTTGTTGTAATAATCTGACTTTCTACTTCTAATCTAAAGCCATTCATCCCTATAGGATCCTTTATGCTTTCGTATCCATCCACTATGTATTGTAGTGGTATTGCACCTACTATTTCTTTATCGGATGGTACTGTTATAAGTTTAGCTGTTTTTAATGCTCTATCTACATCATTTTTTTTAATTTCTCTATCATCGGAAGAAATAGCTACAACTCCTTTATTATAAATAAGCTGGCAAACTTCCCCTGGTAAAGACACATATACATCTTTTATTTGGATATCTATCATCCTTTGCAATTGATCTATACATTCCTTTATAGAATTGGATGTTTCATCTATATCAACTACTATAGAACGTTTTAATCCACTATTTTTTGCTGAAGTTACTCCTATTATTTTAATTTGGCCATATTTATCTAGTTTACCTACTGCGGCACATACTTTAGAGAATCCTATATCAATTCCAACTAAGTAACCATTCATTTATGTCTTTTCCCTCCTTATGAGACCATCTTAAACTAATATATTCAACGTAAGAAGCATTTTTCCTTTTAAAATAGCATAATTTTTCTTATAATTCTTGTACATTTTAAATTATATCATAAATAATATAAATATTAATTATTTTTAACAAAAAATTCAATTAAATTTAATGGTTTAATTAGTATGCCCCAATAAAAAAAGAGAAAACTCAGTTTTCTCCTTCTTAATTTACCTTTTCTAGATCTGTTATCTTGATACTCCTAGTATGTAGTGTATGTGACCATTCTTTATCATTTTTCTTAACTATTCCTTGAATAGATATAGGAAGCCAAGTTATAGTGTATATTGGATATATTACATAATACCAAAATATTTTAGGTTCTAATTTCTTATCTAGAACAAGTATAAAAGGTGTATATATAAACTGTAATATACCTAAGAGTATTGCTGCCATAGTAATCATGTTTACATTGACTGAATATACCACCGTATCTAAGTTAGTTATTATATCATAGGCATTCATAAAGTACTTTGCGCCAGATATTAACATTGATATTCCAACAAGTATTATAACTATTGGCTGTATACTGTATAAAGCACAATCAAGGGCCTTAACATCGAATTTTGTAATGAATCTTTTCATGAGCTTAAAGAAATATCTACTAGATACATCGGCAAAACCTTGCATCCATCTTCTTCTTTGATTCCAGGATTGTTTTAATGTTAAAGGTTTTTCATCGTATATAACAGCATCATGAGCCCAGCCAACCTTATAACCATTTAATACTAGTTTACATGAAAACTCTAAATCTTCTGTTAAACAGGTTGCACCCCATCCCAACTGCTTTAACACTTTTGTATCTATACAAAATCCTGTTCCACCCAATTGATTTGATAATCCTAAATTACTTCTTGAAAGTTGGAACATTCTGTTTGATGCCCAAAATGATATGGAATAACTTCCTGTTATCCATGTATCTTTTGGATTCTTACTGTCTAGATACCCTTGTACTACCTTGTAACCTTCCAGTAATTTTTTATTCATTTCCTTTAAGAAATTCTTAGAAGCAAGATTGTCTGCATCAAATACTGCTACTGCATCGTATTTTTTATCCATTTTTTTAAATATTATGTTGAACATCCACTCTAATGCATAGCCTTTTCCTCTTTTTTCATCATCGAATCTTTCAAATACTAAGGCTCCAGCTTTTCTAGCTCTTTCAGCTGTTTTATCATCACAATTGTCTGCTATAACAAAAATATCGTATAATTTATTTGGATAATCCAACATCTTTAAACTTAAAACAATATCTTCAATAACCACTTCTTCATTATGCGCTGCTACTATTAGTGCAAATCTCTTTTCAGGTTGTACCTCTTTACTGTCCTTTTTTCTCCAAATTCCAAAAAATGATATACATAGATAGTACATGGAGATTATAAATACAACTTCTGTAAAAGTTTTTGATAATGCGCTTATGATCCATTTAAAAATAATCACAAGAAATCCCCCCTAATTCAAAAGATATTTTAGCACAAATCCTGTTTAATTACTATAGTATTTTTAACAATTGAATTAAAATATATCAATTATGTCGTATTTTTAAACAAAGCAAGAAAATATTTTGAATTTTCCATATAATGAAACAATTCCATTGAACTTATTCCTTAATAGTAGTATACTATATATTATAAATATATATACAATAATTATAAAGGAGGGTATATATGGATTCCCATAAAGGTACTAAAAATTCTAAACAACCCAAGTCAACTAGTCACCCCCATAATGGTAAAAAAAGTAAAAATATCTCTTCTAGAAGCAAATTAGGAAACTTTTCTCTAAAATTATTAGACTATGATACCTTTTAATAAAAAAAGACCCTTTCAGGTCTTAATTACATGGAAAGCATTCTTATCAATATTTCCTTTTCGATAGAATATGTTAGAGCTGTATCGTAACTTATTTTTTTATTCTTGTATAACTGTACTAATGACATATCCATAGTTTTCATGCCATATTTTGCGCCAGTTTGCATAGATGACTGTATCTGATATGTCTTTCCTTCTCTTATTAAGTTTTGTATTGCAGGAGTTGCTACCATTATTTCCAAGGCCGCTATTCTTTCACTTTCATCTATTTTAGGGACTAACTGTTGGGAAATTATTCCTTGTATTACTGCAGATAATTGAACTTTAATTTGTTGTTGTTGATGTGGTGGGAAAACATCAATTATTCTATCGATGGTTTTAGCAGCTCCTATAGTATGCAACGTGGATAATACCAAATGTCCAGTTTCTGCAGCAGTAAGCGCAATTGAAATAGTTTCCAAATCTCGCATTTCACCTACTAATATAACATCTGGATCTTCTCTTAAAACTGCCCTTAATGCGTTTTTATAATCTAAAGTATCTTTTCCTATTTCCCTTTGATTTATAATAGATTTATTGTGTTTATGTAAAAACTCAATGGGATCCTCTAGGGTTACTATATGAGCAGATCTAGTATTGTTTATTTCATTTACCATAGCTGCCAATGTTGTGCTCTTACCACTGCCTGTTGGACCTGTTACTAATACTAATCCCCTTTGCTTAGATGTCATTTCACGAATTACATCAGGCATTTGAAGCTCGTGAAGATTTGGAATTTTTAGTCCCACCACCCTTATGGCAATAGCAGTACTTCCTCTTTGCTTATATATATTTACCCTAAACCTACCAATACCTGATACTGAATAAGATGTGTCCATTTCTCCTTTTTTTAAATATTCTTCATATAAATCATTTAAGATTTTCTTTGCGAATTCTTCTGTATCATTTCCATTTAATTTTTCACGTTCTAACATAATTAATTTACCATTAACTCTTATGATAGGGGGTACTCCCACAGTCAAATGTAAATCTGACGAATTATTTTTAACAGTTATTTCTAGCAATTCATTTAACGCTTTCAATTTATATACCTCCGTTGATTATTTATTTCTCCTTATGTTCTTTAATACATTACTTTTTTCTTTTATTAAACTATTTTTTAATATAAAAAGAAAAATTAACCACTTTATTCTTCCATTATATCTTATATTCGAGTATTTAGTATACTTTTTTACAGTTTTTTTTACTTTATTTATATTTTAATTTATTATTCTAACTATTATAGTATTTCAACTCTTTATATAGTTTTTTCAATGCTCTTTTTTCTAGCCTAGACACATAGGAACGAGATATACCCAACTGCCGTGCTATTTCTCTTTGAGTTCTTGGTTTACCATCCTCTAATCCATATCTCATTTTTATTATAAACCTTTCTCTTCCCTGTAATACTTCTTCAATTTTATTATATAGTTTTTTAATTTGTATTTTACTTTGAACTATTTCTATTATGGAATCCTCGTCGCTACTCAATACATCCATAAGCGATATTTCATTTCCTTCTTTATCAACGCCTATTGGATCTTGAAGATATATCTCTGATTTAATTTTTTTATTATTTCTTATAAGCATCAATATTTCATTTTCTATGCATCTAGCTGCATAGGTTGCTAATCTAGTACCTTTACTGCTATCAAATGAGTCTATGGCCTTTATAAGTCCTATAGTGCCTATAGAAATTAAATCATCTACCTCTTTATTGGGATAAGAATATTTTTTTACAATATGAGCTACTAATCTTAAATTTCTCTCAACTAATATATTTTTGGCTAACACATCGCCTTCTTTTAGTTTATCTAAATAATATTTTTCTTCTTTTTGACTTAGCGGTTTCGGAAAAGTGTTATTGGTTACATAAGCTATAAGAAAAGTTACACTACTTAACATGTCTATTAAACTACTCATATACAGTAAAAATCCCCCTAACAGTGCTTATTACTATAATATGAATAAGTTAAAAAAAAGTGCATGTACATATATATTTATAGTAAAAAAAAATCAGTTTCACATTATATATGCGAAACTGATTTTTTTAGTTTTCTTCATGCAATAATTGTTTTACTTTTGCAGTAATAATATCTATTGCCACTTTATTATGGCCACCCTCTGGAATTATTATATCTGCATATCTTTTAGTAGGTTCTATAAACTGCATATGCATTGGTCTTACTACATTTAAATATTGGTCAATAACTGACTGTACAGTTCTTCCTCTTTCATTTATGTCTCTTACTAATCTTCTAATTATTCTAACATCTGCATCAGTATCTACATAAATCTTTATATCCATCATATTTCTAAGTTCTATATCCTGAAAAACTAATATTCCTTCTAAAATAATTATATCTCTAGACTCTACTTTTATGCTTTCCTCTTTTCTAGTATGGACAGAGAAATCATATATAGGTTTATTTATACTTTTTCCATCAATTAAACTCTTCAATTGATCTATTAATAAAGGAGTATCAAAAGCATCTGGATGGTCGTAGTTAGTTTTAACCCTTTCCTCCATAGATATACTAGTTTGATCTTTATAATACGAATCCTGCTCTATCATAGCTATGCACTCTTCGCCAAATTTTCTATAAATCTCTTGAGCTATAGTGCTTTTACCTGAGCCTGTTCCTCCAGAAATTCCAATTAAAACTGGACGATTCATTATTTCTCCTCCTTAGCCTTTATAATCATAGAATTTTCCTCTATATTCCTGTCCACTCTAACAGTAAAAAGCATCTGTGCAGAAGGAGCAGATTCAATTTTATTGCCTTTTATATCTCTCATATCTTCTAGAATTAACTCCTCATTATCTCCATGAGGTTTTAAAATCTCCACTTTATCTCCATTGTAGCACTTATTTCTTTGCTCTACCACTACTATTCCGTTTTCTTCATGGTATTCTCTAACGATTCCAACTATATCGTAATCTCTTATGTAAGAAGAAGATTCATACTCCTGCTTATTTTCATCATTTAAATAAAATCCTGTATAATACTTCCTATGACTAGGTTTCATAAGTATATCCATCCATTTAGGATCAAACTCATACTTGCATGGATCTTCAAAGTATTTATCTATAGCTTGCCTATAAGCTTTCACTACAGATGCTACATAAAAAGCACTCTTCATTCTACCTTCTATTTTTAAAGAACTTGCTCCTAAACTTACTAGCTCAGGTATATGTTCTATCATACACATATCTTTAGAATTCATTATGTATGTGCCCTTTTTATCTTCTCTTATTTCGTAGTATTCTCCTGGTCTCATTTCTTCCATTAAATAGTACTTATATCTACATGGTTGAGCACACTGTCCCCTATTGGAATCTCTGCCAGTTAAATAATTTGAAAGCAAACATCTTCCTGAATATGCCATGCACATTGAGCCATGAATGAAAATTTCTATTTCACATCCCTCTGGAAGCTTACTTTTCATTTCTTTTATTTCTTCTAAAGAAAGTTCTCTAGCTAAAACTATCCTTTTAATTCCCTGTTTATACCAAAACATTGCAGATTTCCAATTTACATTATTAGCTTGAGTGCTTAAATGCAGTTCTAATTCTGGTACTACCTCTCTGGCTGTCATTATTATACCTGGATCAGAAACTATGATAGCATCCACATTTATATCATAAAGTTCTTTTAGATACTCTTCTAATCCATTTAAATCTTCATTATGAGGAAATACATTTAAAGTAACATAAACTTTTTTCCCTCTACTATGAGCATATTTTATACCCTCTTGCAACTGCTCGTTAGCGAAATTATCAGCAAAAGCCCTCAAATTTAGCTTACTTCCTCCTAAATATACCGCATCTGCTCCAAAATCTATGGCCGCTTTAAGTTTTTCTAAGTTGCCCGCTGGAGCTAAAAGCTCAGGTTTATTCATCTCTCTCCCTCCTTACTGTAACTGCTATTCCATCTCCCATAGGTATTACAGAAGTCAAAAGTTCTTCTCCATTTACCATTTGTAGATATTCCCTCATTCTCTTAACTATGGTTATCTTTCTACGTTTTACCAATTCATCTGTAGCCACCATACCCCTAAAAAGTACATTATCTGCTATTATCAAACCATCTTTTTCTAATATTCTTAAACATTCAGGCAAAAAATGGTTGTAATGTCCCTTGCCTGCATCCATAAATATTAAATCATATTTATCATTTAAATCCTTTAGCACCTGAAGACAATCTCCTTGTATTAATTTAATATTATCTTCATATCCAGATTTTGAAATATTACTTTTAGCTAAAGTAATCATATTTTCATCTCGCTCAATTGTGTCTATATACACATTTTCATTAGAACTTGAACACATTAAAATCGAAGAATAACCTATTGCACTTCCTAGTTCTAAAATTCTCCTAGGCCTTTTAATTTTAATCATAAGTTCTAAGAATTGAGCAGTTTCCTTTTGAACAATAGGAACAGAATTATCTTTAGCGAACATCTCTAATTCCTTAAGTATTCCTTTTCTATCTGGAATAATTTTTTTCAAATAATTTTCAATATAATCATAAGTAATACCGCTCATGTAAATTCCTCCAAAAATACACTGTTTTATTACATTAGTATCCATATTTTTTCATTGCATTTTTAAAATCTTCATAGTTATTTGTAAAATAATGTTCTTTTGAAGCATCTTTTTTATACAGATAAAATAAATAATCAGTGTTCTCAGGTTTTACTGCTGCAACTAAAGATTCTCTTCCTGGACTGCATATAGGTCCTACTGGAAGTCCCTTTATATAATATGTATTATAAGGTGATTCTGTCTTAGTATCCTTAATAGTCACTATTTCCTTATGTTTGCCAAGAGCATACAATACCGTAGCATCAATTTGAAGCTTCATATCCTTTTTTAGCCTATTGTATATAACTGAAGAAATTTTTCCTCTATCTCCATTAATCCTAGCCTCTTTTTCTATTAAAGATGCTACTATAACTTGATTTTCTACATCTTTTACTTTTAATCTAGTTTCAGTTTCTATCTCACTTAGAACCTTTTCCATTCTCTTGAGCATAGTATCTATAATTTTTTCAGCACCAGCATCCTTCTTAAATTGATAGGTATCAGGAAATAAATATCCCTCTAAAGGATATTTTGTATTTCCTTTTACCTTTATATATTGAGGCAATTGATGCTCCTTGATTTTTTTTGTAAATTCTTCTTTTTTCACCAATTTTTTTTCTTCTAGTAATTGTGCTATTTGTTCTACACTATATCCTTCTGGAATAGTAACCTGTACCTCTGCATCTTTATTCCCTTTATTTAGCATAGATATAAATTCTTCCAAAGATGTGTTTTTATTTACTACATATATGCCTGGTTTTGTAGTTAAATCTACTTCTTTACCCCTTAGATATACTTTTATTAACTTAACATTAAAAATAGCATTTTCACCACTTAATCTATTTAGCACCTTATAGAAGGTATCACCATTCTCTACTTTTACAGAATAATTTCCTTGGGTTTTAAACGGTGATTTAACTTTTTTATTTATAATAGAAATTGAAGCCGTAAGTAAAATAATTATAGTAAATAATAAAATCAATACCCTCTTTTTCACTTAATCACACCCCATTTAAACTTTAATTTCTATTTCTAGATACCAATTTTTTTCTTTCTGAGCTAGATAATACTCTTTTCCTCATTCTAATAGTTTTAGGTGTTATTTCAACTAGTTCATCAGCTGCTATAAATTCAAGACATTCTTCAAGACTCATTGGTCTAGGTGTCGTTAATTTTAATGCATCATCAGCACCTGAAGATCTTGTGTTTGAAAGGTGTTTCTTTTTACAAACATTTACGTCTATGTCTTCCGCTCTTGAACATTCACCAACTATCATGCCTTCATATACACCTGTTCCTGCAGGTATAAATAAATTTCCCCTTTCTTGAGCATTAAATAATCCATAAGTTACTGCTTCACCTTGTTCGAAAGCTACTAGAGAACCTCTACTTCTTCCTGGTATTTCTCCCTTAAAGTCATCATATACATAGAAAACATGATTCATTATACCATTACCCTTTGTATCTGTCATAAATTCATTTCTAAATCCTATTAACCCTCTTGCAGGTATTTTAAATTCTAGCCTTGTATATCCATTTACAGCAGAAGTCATATTAACAAGCTCAGCTTTTCTTGGTCCTAGTTTTTCCATAACAACGCCCATAAATTCTTCTGGTACATCAATAGTTAAATATTCAATAGGTTCTTGTTTTTTTCCTTCTTTTTCTTTAAATATTACACTAGGCTTTGATACCTGAAATTCATATCCTTCTCTTCTCATAGTTTCTATTAGTATGGATAAATGTAGTTCTCCTCTTCCACTAACTTTAAAGCAATCTGGTGAATCTGTTTCCTCAACTTTTAAACTTACGTTAGTTTCCAATTCCTTAATAAGTCTGTCTCTCAAATGTCTAGAAGTTACATAATCCCCTTCTTTTCCTGCAAATGGGGAGTTATTTACCATAAAATTCATTGTTAAAGTAGGTTCATCAATATCTACAAATGGAATAGCCTCTGGCTCACTGCTATCTGCTATAGTTTCCCCTATATTTATATCAGGTATTCCAGATACCGCAACTATATCTCCTAATAAAGCTTCTTCTACTTCTTGTCTATTTAATCCATTATAAACATATAAATTAGCTACTTTTACATTTTCTATTTTTCCGCCTTTTCTTACTAAAGCCACTTGTTGATTTTTTCTAATCTTTCCTCTTTCAATTTTTCCTATAGCTATTTTTCCAACATATTCATTATAGTCTATAGTAGTTACAAGCATTTGAAGTGGCTTGTCTAAGTAACCTTCTGGTGACTTTACATTCTTTACTATAGTATCGAATAAAGGTTCCATACTATCACTTTCTTCATCTATTTCTCTTTTTGCTATACCTTGTTTTGCAGAACAATAAACTATAGGGAAATCAAGCTGTTCATCATCTGCCCCTAGTTCAACAAAAAGATCAAAAACCTCATCAATTACTTCCTCTGCCCTAGCATCCTTTTTATCTATTTTGTTTATTACTACAATTGGCTTTAAACTCAATTCCAAAGCTTTCTTTAAAACAAACTTAGTTTGTGGCATTGGTCCTTCATAAGCATCTACAACTAGAAGCACACTATCCACCATTTTTAAGACACGCTCAACTTCTCCACCAAAGTCAGCATGACCTGGAGTGTCAATTATATTAATCTTAATACCATTGTGTATTACTGCAGTATTTTTAGCTAATATAGTTATTCCTCTTTCTTTTTCAAGTTCATTTGAATCCATTACTCTTTCTTCTACTTTTTCATTAACTCTAAATACATTACTCTGTTTTAATAGAGCATCCACTATTGTAGTCTTACCATGGTCAACATGGGCAATTATAGCTATATTCCTTATATCATTTCTAGTAAATATGTTCATTAGCAATTCCTCCAATATATTACAACTTTTTTCCATTTTTAACATTAAAAAATTGGATACAATTTAGTATCCAATTTTACATAGTATAACGCATCAAACTATATTCTAATATTTTGAACTTAAAAAGTCAACTAACTTCTTCTATTTATTTTGTGGAAAATCCATATCTATGCCTACTGCATCATGCAATATTTTCATAATATCTTCCCATAAAAGTCCAAATTTGTATTCAGCTTGAACGTATTCATTTATAGCAGGATTAATAGATATAACAGCTCCTAAGCCTTCTAATTTCTCCTTTGTATCCTTTGAAATTTCGCCTTTTTCTATCTGTTCTGAGTAAGCTTTAAATTGAATACTTCTTAAATCATTTAACATTTTTTTATTTTGTTCATTTTCATTAACTTTTTTTGAAATTTCTCTAAATTTAACTATTTCTTCGCAATCTTTAAGATAACTTGCGAATTCATGTGCTTTATCATATATGTTCATATTTCACCTCAATAACTTTATTTATATTTCCATTATTATAGGCAGTATCATAGGCTTTCTCTTTGTCTTTTCATATAAGAATAATCTTAAAGAATCTTTTATTTTAGACTTAATTGTAGCCCACTCTGTTATACGATTTTTCTCACATTCATTTAATTGGTTTCTTACAATTTTCTTAGCTTCTTCCATCAAATCCTCTGATTCCCTTACATATACAAATCCACGAGATATTATGTCCGGACCAGCTATTACAGTGCCTGTTTCTTTTTCTATAGTCACTACAACTGTTAGAATACCATCTTGTGAAAGATGTTTTCTATCTCTTAAAACTATATTTCCAACATCACCTACACCTAGTCCATCTACAAATACCTGTCCTGACACTACTGTTCCATTTTTTCTTATTCCAGATTTTGCAACCTCTACTATATCACCATTTTGTGCTATTACTATATTTTCCTCTGCTAATCCTAGCTTAGTAGCTAATTCGGCGTGTTGTTTTAAGTGTCTATATTCACCATGAGCAGGTACAAAATACTTAGGTTTCACTAAAGTATGCATTAGTTTTAATTCTTCTTGACATGCGTGTCCAGATACATGAACATCAGCTAATTTTTCATATATTACTTCCGCGCCCTTTTTAAACAATTGATTTATAACCTTGGAAACTAATTTTTCATTTCCTGGTATAGGAGTTGCTGATATTATTACCATATCGCCCTTTATGATTTCTACTTTTCTATGCTCTGAAGAAGCCATCCTAGAAAGAGCAGACATTGGTTCACCCTGGCTACCAGTGGTTATTATGGTTATTTTTTCATTAGGATATCGCCTTATATCATCTATATTTATTAAGGTTTCATCTATATAATCTAGATATCCTAATTCACTTGCTACATTAACTATATTCTCCATACTTCTTCCTGAAACTGCAACCTTCCTTCCATACTTATAGGAAGCTGAAATTATCTGTTGAATTCTATGGACATTTGATGCAAATGTAGCTACAATTATTCTTCCCTTTGCTGTGGAAAAAATATTTGTAAAAGTTTCACCTACGGTACTTTCTGACATAGTATATCCTGATCTTTCCACATTAGTACTATCCGCTAGCATAACAAGTACGCCTTTTCTACCCAATTCTGCAAATCTGCTTAAATCTGCTACACTTCCATCAATAGGAGTATAATCTATCTTAAAATCTCCTGTATGAAGTACTATTCCAATTGGAGTATGAATAGCAATAGCTACAGCATCTGGAATGCTGTGACTTGTTCTAATAAATTCTATGGATATTAAATCCAGCTTTACTACATCCTTTGGTTGAACTCGTCTAAGTTCTACAGAACTTAGTAATCCATGTTCTTTTAACTTAGTTTCTACTATCGCTATAGTAAGCTTAGTTCCGTATACCGGTACATTTAATTGTTTAAGTACATATGGAAGAGCTCCTATGTGGTCTTCATGAGCATGGGTCAAAAATATGCCCTTTACTTTTTCTTTATTTTTAATTAAATAAGTTATATCTGGTATAACTAAATCAATACCAAACATTTCATCATCTGGAAACTGCAAACCGCAATCTACTACAATTATTTCATCTTTGTATTCAATTGCTGTTAGATTTTTTCCAATTTCATTCATTCCCCCTAAAGGGATAACTTTTATCTTATCACTTTCTCTTCGCAAAGTACTACCCTCCTTTTCATAGTTTTATATTTTAATATTTATTTATCATTATTAATGCAGTTCCTACACAACCCATAAAACTTTAAACTATGGTCATATATTTTAAATTTATATGTTTCTTCTATTTTATTTTCTAAATCCTCTAGTAAATCATCCTTGACCTCTATTACTTTACCACATTTAGTACATATCAAATGATGATGTTTATGATTCTCATTTTCATGAACAAGCTCATATCTACCACATCCATCATCCAATTCTAACTTACTTACAACACATAGTTGTTCCAATAATTGTACGGTTCTATATACTGTGGCAAGGCCTATTTCCGGACAATCTTCCTTTACTAAATCATAAATTTCCTCTGCCGTTAAATGCTTTCCTTCATTTTCGATAATAGTGGAAACTATAGCTCTTCTTTGAGGAGTCAACTTATAACCTTTATTTTTCAAATCATTCTTTAATTTTTCCATAAATTCAGGAAATATTTCACCCATCTTAATACCTCTCTTAATTAAATGTTATTTATAATAAGTTTAATATCTAAAATAGGTATTGTCAATTGATAATATTATTAATTAATATTATTTATCGTTTATAGAAGACTTTACACTACATTTCCTCTTCGCTAAATATCAACTCGTAAGCTTCCGCAACCCTATTAAACTCTTCTTCATCATCTATAGTAATTAACACTTCTTCTCCGTCATCATTTTTTTGTATTTTTAATGCTATTGCTTCATCTTCCTCATCATCTACTGGTGAAACTATCACATATTCATCACTTTCAATATCTAACTTAGTTATAACAGTAAATTCTACATCTTTTCCATCTTCATCTTTTAATACTATATTTTCTATGTTATTATCCATAATTAATCATCCTTCCTTTACTTGTTTATCTAATACTATCCAAATATCCTTGCAGAATATAAATGGCAGCTATTTTATCAACTATTTTTTTTCTTTTAGCACGAGATAAATCTCCTTCTATCATAGCTTTGTGTGCTGCTACAGTAGTTAGTCTTTCATCCCACATTTTTATAGACAAATTTGTTTTTTCTTTAATTTTTTCACAAAATTCAAGTACTTTTTCACTTTGAGGACCTAGTGTTCCATTCATGTTTTTAGGCAATCCCGCTACTATAAGCTCAACTTCATATTCCTTACATAGTTTATCCAATTCTTGTAAATCATATTCTTCGTTTTTTCTTCTTATGGTGGTAACGCCTCCAGCTATCCACCCTAAAGGATCACTTACAGCTACACCTATCGTTCTATCTCCTATATCTAAACCTAGTATTCGCATTCTATTCTCCCTCTAGTATATGTAATGTTAAAATAAAAATGCCTCTAAAGGCATTTTTATTTTATATCCAGATAAACTTTTAACACTTCTTCTAGTATCTCATCTCTTTCTAACTTTCTGATAAGAGCTCTAGCTCCATTGTAATTAGTTATATAAGTAGGGTCCCCAGATATTAGATACCCAACCAATTGATTTACCGGATTATATCCTTTTTCTAGCAATGATTTATATACTTCTGTCAATATATTTTTAGTCAATTCCTTATTATCTTTAGGGAAATCAAATTGTAAAGTTTTTTCATTACCTCCCATATAATTCACCTCATTTTCATGGTTCATTAGGAATAGTTAATATTCGTTTATTTAATATTATTATAAAGCAAATCCATCAAAAAGTATACTATTTAACAGATTCTTCTATTATATCTTTTACTTTATCTATAGCTTCTTCTGCTTTATTTGGAAGACTTCCACCAGCTTGTGCCATATCTGGTCTTCCTCCTCCACCGCCTCCTGCTATTTTAGCTACTTGCTTAATTATGTTACCACAATGTATCCCTTTATTCAATACACTTTTTGATGCCATAGCTACGAATTGTACTTTCTCACCTACTATAGATCCTAGAATTACTACTCCGTCTACAATAGCGCTTCTTACTTCTTCTGCCAAATCTCTTAGAGCATTAGCATCTACATCTTTCAAAACTCCTACTGCTACTTTCACTCCATTTATATTTACTGCTTCATTTACTATATCATCCTTTGCACTACCTGCTAATTTACTTTTTAAAGCATTTAATTCTTTTTCTTTTTCCTTAAGTTCTATCATTTGACTTTCTATTCTACTTAAAATGTCTTTCTCTGCACATTTAAATATTGAAGAAATCTCTTTAATTAAATTATTCTTTTCTTCCACAAATTCTATAGCTTTAAATGAAGTAAGAGCTTCTATTCTTCTTATGCCTGAAGCTACTCCAGTCTCAGATAATATTTTAAATAATCCAATTTCTCCAGTATTATATACATGAGTTCCACCACAAAGTTCTTTGCTAAAATCTCCTACAGATACAACTCTTACTTCGTCAGTATATTTATCATCAAATAATGCTGTAGCACCTTTTGCTTTAGCTTCATCAATGGTCATTACATCTGTAGTTACAGTCACTGCATCCATTATTTTTCTATTAACTAAAACTTCTACTTTATTTATTTCTTTTTCAGTTAATGCTGAGAAATGAGTAAAGTCAAATCTTAATCTTCCCTCATCCACAAAAGAACCTGATTGGTGAACATGTTCTCCTAATACCTCTCTCAATGCTTCATGAAGCATATGAGTTGCAGTATGATTTCTGCATACATTTTTTCTTAATTCTTCATCCACTTTAAGGGTAACTTCATCACCAACATTTAATTCTCCTGAAATAGTTTTTACAAAATGCATTATCTTGCCAGATATATTTTTCTTACAATCCACTACTTCACCATTGAATTTAGAATTAAATATTACTCCCTTATCTCCTATTTGTCCTCCCATTTCTGCATAGAAAGGAGTTTCTTCTGTAATTACTATTCCATCTCCAGTTAAATTATTTAAAAATTCTTCTCCTATTATTAATTTAACTTTTGAATTTAATTCTATATTATTATATCCATTAAATATTGTTTCTATTTCTGATGGAATTTTATTAATTATGCCATCATCTGTTCCCATATAATTAGACTTTTCTCTAGCATTTCTAGCTCTTTCTCTTTGCTCTGTCATTTCTTTTGTAAAACCTTCTACATCCAGCTTCATATCTTCATCCTGCAATATTTCTTCTGTAAGTTCCACTGGAAATCCATAGGTATCGTATAATTTAAATCCCTTATCTCCACTTAATATTTTTTCGCCTTTTTCCTTTGTCTCTTCTATATAAGATTTTAATATATCCATACCTGAATCTATTGTTTCAGAAAATCTTTCTTCCTCTAATTTAATAACTTTCTTAATGTATTCTTCTTTTTCTTTTAATTCAATATAAGCACCTGATGAGTTTTCTATTACTTTATCACAAAGTTTATATAAGAATATATCTTTTATTCCTAAAAGTCTTCCATGTCTTGCTGCCCTTCTTAAAAGTCTTCTTAATACATATCCTCTTCCCTCATTTGATGGAAGGATACCATCACTTATCATAAATGTTACACTTCTCACGTGATCAGTTATTATTCTTAAAGACACATCCTTTTGAGGATCTTTTCCATACTGAACTTTAGCTACTTTGCATACATTATCTAATATATTCTTCATAGTGTCTATTTCAAATATATTATTAACACCCTGCATTATAGTTGCAATTCTTTCAAGTCCCATACCTGTATCAATATTTGGATGGGATAACCTATTATAATTTCCCTCTTCATCTTTATCAAATTGTGTAAATACTAGATTCCAGAACTCTACAACTCTGTCTTCTTCTGAAGCCTTTACAAATTCCTCAACATTCTCTATTTTTCCAGTTCCTCTGTCAAAATGTATTTCTGATGATGGTCCACAAGGTCCTTGTCCTATTTCCCAAAAGTTATCTTCTTTTCCTAGTCTAAATATCCTCTTAGGATCTATGTCTGTTTTTGTACTCCAAATTTCATATGCTTCATCATCATCTAAATATATAGTTACATACAACTTATCTTTTGATATTTTTAAAATTTCTGTAATAAATTCCCATGCCCAAGGAATAATCTCTTTTTTAAAATAATCACCAAAAGAGAAGTTTCCAAGCATCTCAAAGAAAGTTGCATGTCTTGATGTCTTTCCTACATTCTCAATATCACCAGTTCTTATGCATTTTTGACAAGTAGTTACTCTTTTACTCGGAGGCGTTTTAAGTCCTGTAAAATATGGTTTTAATGGTGCCATACCTGCATTTATTAATAATAATCCTTTATCATTTTGAGGTACCAATGGAAAGCTCTTTAATCTTAAATGCTTCTTACTTTCAAAAAAGCTTAAATATGCTTCTCTTATTTCATTTAATCCTGTTTTATTCATATAGTTCCCTCCTTATAGTTTTTCTTTAATACATCTATTAAAAAATATATACAAAAAAATAAAATGACTTTCATACCCAAAAGGGACGAAAATCATTCCGCGTTACCACCCTAATTATACAGTAAAATATACCGTATCTCTCATAAAAATATAGTTCAAAGATAGCTTCAACATTACCACCAAAAAGTTTTCACCAACCACTTTCTCTCTAAATGTGTAAATAATGTTTACTCATTCTTATCATCACCATTTATTCTTTTATCTGCTTTAAATCAAATTATAAAAAAAAATATAATATATGTCAATATTATTATTGAATTTCTTCATAATTATATTTATCCTGCCAAAGCTCCAATCCCTTAAATTGTCTATAATTATTTATCGCTTTGTGTATAGTTTGTTCTGCTAATACTGAACAATGCACTTTTGAAGGTGGTAACCCTTCTAATGCCTCAATGACAGATTTGTTAGTTATACTCCAAGCCTCTTCTAGAGTTTTTCCTTTTATAAGTTCTGTAGCTATACTAGCTGATGCTATGGCAGAACCACATCCAAAAGCTTTGAACTTAACATCCTTTATTACATTATTCTCTATAACAAAATAAAACTTCATAACATCGCCACATTTTGGATCACCATATTCTCCAACTGCATCTGCCCCAGGCAAAACGCCCACATTTCTAGGAGCATAAAAATGTTCTAAAACTTTATCACTATACATCATATTACACATCTGCTACTCAAAATATGGTCAAATATATCCATATTGAGATTTTTACTGTTTCAACGCAACGTACTCTGCCTTGCCGAGGCTACTACAGTTTGTATAGCACTCCACAGTCGTTGATGAAGTTTTTGTACCTTGACTATTTGTTTTTGGATATTTTGACGAGTAGCTTCTCCTTTCTCTTTTTTATTTCTTAATTTTAAACTTTCATATTTCCTTGAAAGTTTTCTTTGCTCACGTTTTAGTTTCTTTTCTGCTTTTTTAACTGTTTTAGTTTTGTTAATATTCTTTTTAGTTAAGCCATTATTACAAAATCTTTTAGTCCAAGGTCTACGCCTATTCCTTCTGAATAAGGTTTATTATCTAATTTAATACCCTTTTCAACTAAAATTGAAACAACAAAAAATAAATTCTCCCCTACAACCAGTAGGAGAGAATTTATAATAATTCTATGAAATAATCATAATATGAAATTCTATATTATTTTCTCGATTATCCCACCGCCAATTACTAAATCATCTTGATAGAATACTACTGATTGCCCTTTGGTAATAGCTCTTTGCTTTTGGTCAAAAACCACTCTAACTTTTCCATCTTTTTCTGGAATTATTATAGCCTTTGCAGGCTTTGCAGAATATCTTATCTTAGCTTCTATTTCCATAGGTTTTTCTAAGGAATCAAAAGGAATAAAATTCATATCTGCAGCTAAAAGCTCTGTTTTAAATATATCCTGCTCATCCCCTAGGGTAACTTCATTAGTAACAGAATTTATATCTGATACAAATACAGGTATACCTAAAGCAACCCCTAATCCTTTTCTCTGCCCTATAGTATAGTGCACTATTCCTTTATGCTTTCCTAAAATATTTCCTTCTTTATCTACAAAATTGCCTTGTCTAATATTACTATTAGTATAGTTTTCTATAAACTTTCCGTGATTATTATCTGGTATAAAACATATTTCTTGGCTATCCTTCTTGTTATGAACCTTAAGACCTATTTTCTCCGCTATAGCTCTTATTTCTTCTTTTGTATTTTTAGAACAGGGCATTAATGTGTGTGCTAATTGCTCTTGTGTTAAGTTATATAATACATAACTTTGATCTTTTTTTGGGTCAAATGCCTTTTTAAGAAGATATCTTTCGCCTTCTTTCTCTATTCTAGCATAATGACCTGTAGCAATATATTCAGCTCCTATAGCTCTAGCTTTCCTTAAAAATGCTTCAAACTTAACGTGTTTATTACATGCTATGCAGGGATTTGGTGTTCTGCCTTCTTTATATTCATTTACAAAAGGCCTAATAACCTGCTCCTCAAATTCCCTCTTAAAATTCATTACATAAAATGGAATTTCCAATTTATCAGCAACCTTCCTAGCATCATCTACTGCTGATAAACTACAGCAACTAGTTTCGCATTCTTCATATTCCTTAGTATCTGGAGCTAATCTCATCATTATGCCTATTACATCATAACCCTGCTCTTTTAATAAATATGCAGCTACGGAGCTATCCACTCCGCCACTCATACCTATAACAACTTTCTTTTTCATAATTTTATCACCTTTATTTTACTCTTCTCCATGTTCGTGCTCATGGGCATCTTTCTCTTCATAATCCCAAAGTTTTAATCCTTCGCTCTTCCTATAATCATTTATAGCTTTGTGTATAGCTTGCTCTGCTAGAACTGAACAGTGCATTTTTACAGGTGGAAGACCATCTAAAGCTTCAGCTACAGCTTTATTTGTTAATTCCCATGCCTCTTCAACCGTCTTTCCTTTTATAAGTTCTGTAGCCATACTAGATGAAGCTATAGCAGAACCACATCCAAAAGTCTTAAATTTAACATCTTTAATTATATTATCTTCAACTTTTAAATAAATTTTCATTATATCGCCACATTTAGGGTTTCCAACTTCTCCCACTCCATTAGCATCTTGTATTTCTCCTACGTTTCTTGGATTTGTAAAATGCTCCATTACTTTTTCACTATATATCATAATTATTTATCCCCTTTCTTTAAAAAATCATCCCACAATGGTGACATATCTCTTAATCTTTGAACTACATTAGGTACTACCTCTAGTACATAATCCACATCTGCTTCTGTTGTTCTCTCTCCCAATGTCAATCTTAAAGAACCATGGGCTATTTCATGAGGAAGTCCTATAGCAAGTAACACATGTGAAGGATCTAAAGATCCAGATGTACAAGCACTTCCACTAGAAGCACATATCCCCTTAGCATCTAAAAGAAGAAGTATTGATTCACCTTCTATAAATCTAAAACAAACATTCACATTTCCTGCAAGTCTGTTTTTTCCTGTTGGCCCATTTAATCTAGTATATGGAACTTGTAAAAGTCCCTTTATTAACTTATCTCTTAACTTAGAAAGTCTTTCCTGTTCTTTTTCTAAATTTTCATTTGCTAATTCTATAGCTTTTCCGAGCCCAACTATACCAGCTATATTTTCAGTTCCTGCTCTTCTGCCTCTTTCCTGTCCACCACCATGAACTAAATTATCTATTCTTACGCCTTTTCTTATATATAAAACTCCCACACCCTTAGGTCCATAAAATTTATGAGCTGCCATAGATAATAAGTCTATTTTCATATCCTTAACATCTATTTTTTCATGACCTACAGCCTGCACTGCATCTGTATGGAAGAATATTCTCTTATCCCTACAAATTTCACCTATTTCTTTTATCGGTTGAATAGTTCCTATTTCGTTGTTTGCATACATTATTGAAACCAATATAGTTTTATCAGTTATAGCATTTTTTAAATCTTCTATTCTAATTTTACCTTCTTCATCCACTGGAAGATATGTTACTTCAAAACCATTTCTTTCCAAAAATTGACATGCGTGAAGTATAGCATGATGTTCTATTTCAGTAGTTATTATATGATTTCCTCTATGTTTATTTGCAAAGGCAATTCCTTTCAACGCCCAGTTATCTGCTTCAGAACCTCCTCCGGTAAAAAACACTTCTGATAGTTCACAATTTATAGCTTTAGCAACTCTTTCCCTAGCTAAATCTATAGCCTTTTTTGTTCCTCTTGATAATGAATATATGGATGACGGATTACCAAATTCCTCTGTAAAATAAGGAATCATCTCTTCTAAAACTTCTGGTTTGGTATATGTAGTAGCCGCATAATCCATATAAATTCTCTTATTGTTTTCCATTTATAGTCACTCCCTACTTTTCATTTATTCTTTTATAGTCATCTACAATATCTTGTAAAGTTACTGATGTTGTTACACTATCAATACTTTCTTTTATCTTTTTCCATAAAAGTCTAGTGGCGCAACATTCTATATTATTACATTTATTTCCTTCTAGACAACCAGATATTTCTATTAGCCCTTCTAAAACTTCCATTATGTCAAATATGGTTATATCTTTAGGTTCCCTATTCAGAACATATCCACCTTGTGCACCTCTAATGCTCTTTATAAGTTTAGCCTTTCTTAAAGGTGAAAACAGTTGTTCCAAATAATATTCAGAGATATCTTGTCTTTCTGAAATTGATTTTATAGATACAGGATTTTTTCCGTAATGTATAGCCAGATCAACCATAGCTTTTACCCCATATCTACCTTTAGTAGATAATTTCATTTAATCACCTCTTAATGCCGAGCTTTTCACTCAACTTTATAAATAAATATTATCAAACCCGACCATTCTTGTCAACATTAAAATAAAAAAAATATAAGATTTATGAAATCTTATATTTTTTTTATTTTATCCCAATATTCCTTAGCATTTTTTTCTATTTTATTATTCCCTGCTTCATAATACACATTGCCTTCAATACTACTTGGCATGTAATGCTGTTCTACATAACTATTTGGGTAATCATGAGGATATTTATAATTTTGCATTCTACCTAAGCTCTCAGCACCTTGATAGTGTCCATCTCTTATATTAGCCGGTATTTCACTAATATAGTTCTTATCCAAATCCTCTAATGCCCTTTCTATAGCAATCAACGCTGAGTTAGATTTGGGTGCTGTGGCCAAAAGTATTACAGCCTCAGAAAGAGGTATCTTAGCCTCCGGGAAACCCAACTGCATAGCTGCATCTGTACAGGATTTTACTATAGTTATAGCATTTGGATACGCAAGTCCTATATCCTCTGATGCTATAACCAATAATCTTCTGCATATGGATATTAAATCTCCTACTTTTATTAATCTAGCTAAATAGTGTAGGGCTGCATCTACATGACTTCCCCTTATAGACTTTTGAAAAGCACTTAAAATATCATAATGACTTTCCCCATTTCCATCATAATTTAATATTTTTGCAGGACAACAATTTTTAACTATTTCCTCATTTATATTCAAAACTCCATTTTCATTTATATCTGTTGTATTTATACATAATTCTAAAATGTTTATAGCTCTTCTTAAGTCTCCGTCACTTAATTTAGCTATGTAAGACAATATCTTTTTCCCTACCTTTATATCTATATTCTTCAAATCCTTCTGAGCTATACTTATAGCCCTCTTTAATGCAACTTCTATGTGCTTTTCTTCTATAGGTTTAAATTCAAAAACTGCCGCTCTACTTAAAATAGCCTTGTATACATAATGAAAAGGATTTTCCGTAGTGCTGGCTATTAAAGTTATCTTACCATTTTCCATAAATTCTAATAAAGACTGTTGCTGCTTTTTATTAAAATTCTGTATTTCATCTAAATAAAGTATAATTCCATTTAAATTCATCAAACTATCAAGTTCTTCTACAATATTTTTAATATCACTTAAAGAAGCATTGGTAGCATTTAACTTATAAAAACTCTTATTAGATACCTTTGCCATTAAATTAGCTACAGTAGTCTTTCCAACTCCCGGAGGCCCATAAAATATACTATTTGTTATTTTTCCGGAAGATAGCATCTTATTTAAAATTTTACCATTGCCTAAAAGATGTTCTTGTCCTACTACTTCTTCTATAGAATTTGGGCGTATACTATCTGCTAAAGGTTTCAAAAAAATCCCTCCAAAGTAATCAAATATTTACATATTATTTATATAATCGTAATTTCTTAATTGCTTTTAAATTTAGTCTATTATAATAAAGATTTTTTGGATTGGAGACTGAGGATTAGAAACTAGCAGAAAATAACTTTTCAGCACTTCTAGCCATTATCTTGTGTCCTTCATAGTTAGGATGTATTCCATCCGTATAATATTTATAATCACTATTGTGTATTACTTTATCAACAAATTCCTTGTAAAAATCTATATATTTATATCCATTGAATTCACAAGCCTCTATCATTTTATCCCTATAATCCATTATTTTTTTATTGACATTTTCATAGTCTACTTCTTTAGTCCATTTCTCACTTGCTAATTTAGGCTCCGTAGGTATTTGTATACCTATTATTGGCTCTACACCATGTTCCTTAGCTTCCTTAGCTAAAAGAAGTACATTCTCCTTAACTCTATCTAAATCATAACCTAAAATAAAATCATTAGTGCCTCCCATTATTATAGCTTTATCCGGATAATTCAAAATAATATCCTCATAAGATCTACTTAACATTCCTGCAGTAGTATCTCCGTTTATTCCTCTGTTTATAAAATCTATTTTGGATTTTTCTTTTAATATTTCAATCCAAGTATGTCTTTTCATAACACCAAATCCATAAGTTAAACTATCACCAATGCACACTGTCTTCATATTCAAACCCCTTCGCCTTCGCTTTTTTTAAAAATATCTCTTCCTCTGGTATATTCCACCAATCATGATAATCTTCATCTATCATAAACTCGTAATAAAATTTACCACCCATTAACTTTTTAATAATATCCTCTGATTTATATCCTTGATTATATTTTAACAAATTACTTATTAACACTTTAGCTTGCCTGGGATTTATACTTAAAATTTTCATAATATCATCTATAGTATAATACTTTCCAGTTAAATTGTTAAACAATTCATTTTGCATATTAATTTTATATTTTAAATCTACAATCCTGTTTTTATGAGGACCATTTTTTCCTCTATGATGCTCTGAACATAAATATATAAAATTTAAAGGGAAATCAAACCCTCCTTCATTTTTAAATACAATGTGATGTCTTTCTCCTGGTTCTCCACATACAATGCATCTTTTCAAAGCACTACCTCCTATACAGAAATCAATTAATTTTTAGCCTCAGTGAGAGTCTTCCTAAAAATACCACATTCTCACTAAAGTTTAGAAAAAATTATCCAAAATCACACCAGTCTTATCTTCAGATTATAGAAGCTACTGAATTTTAAAGTTACTGGACATGGACTAAATCAGCTTAAGAGAGCTTTATATTACATAGCGTCTTACTTATATTTTAACTTTGTTTTCAGTATATTATAACATTAATCTTATATTATTTAATAAAATAAAAAAATATAGAATAGACAGCTCTATTAAACTATCTGTTCTATATTCATAATATTATAAAATAAACATAATAAAATTTATAATTTGTAATTTAATCTCTTGCCCTATTTTGTTGTTTTCTTTGTCTTCTACACTCTGGACATCTCTTTGGTTCATTTTCAAATCCTTTTTCTTTGTAGAATTCTTGCTCACCTTCTGTAAAAACGAACTCCTTACCGCAGTCTTTGCAAACTAAATTCTTATCTGGCATAAAAAAACCTCCCAAACCTGGATTTAACAATTTAAGAACTTGCTTCTCTCCAAATCTAGGAGTAAATTTCTTAAAAAGGTTAAATCTCTATTTTTTACTTATTATACCATATGGTAATAGCTTATTCAATATATTTCTATATATATATAGCTATTGGTATTGTTTCTATAAAACTGTATTCTTCTATATCCCTTAGCTGATTTTTTTTAGTATTTTTCATAAAACCATTATAGTTTGTATTAGCTAATACATCCTCTAAATAGTCAAAACTTCCACCAATTTTTAAAGCTCTTTCTTTCTCTACTTTACTATTACAAAAATTTATTACCTTTGCAAATACAAATAATTCACTATTCATTAAATGTTCAATATCACCTCGTAAATATTCAGTCTTTAGTGGCAATATGAATTTTACATTATTTTCAAGAAAATCTTCTGACAAATATTTAATACATTTAGTATCTTTAAAATTATTCAATTGTTCTTTAAGATACTTTAATATATTATCCTCATGGGGATCTTCTACCCCCTTGATTATTTTCTGTGCTTCCATGACGTTTATCATTTCTTTTATATTATGAAGTACAGCTGCTTCATGAATTTTAGAATTAATCAATATATAATCATTATTTTGTACATTTTCTAAATCTTTTTTATTACTTATATGCTTAACCATTCCATTATTTTCCAGGGCATCTAGAACACTAATAAACGCTTCCACTATTATAGATACTCGTTCGTCTATTAGTTCCCTTGAATATTCATTTAATACTTGTATGGATAAATCTCCCTGTACATATTTACCTTCCATAACATTGCTTAAAGGAGTATTTAATTTTAATATACACTGTTTCTTTCTCGTAATACTTTTTATATTTACATTTTTTTTTATAATTATTATAGTATATATATCATTTATGGCATTTTCATTTAAATAAAGGGGGATTGCAATTTTTTGGCTCAACTATACCTCTCCTTAGCATTGTTCCCCTACTATTTTATATATAAAAATATATTTTTAGAACATTAAAACATTATTTATTATTATAGCATTCTAATATTTCCCCATAATATATGGTGTGAGCATCTCCTTGTGCATACCATTTATTATCTTCTTCCTTATACCACTTACTCCTAATATCTTCATCTAATAAATTAATATCCATGCTGTGCTTATAAACTATTTTACATTCATAAATCATTCCACATTTCTCTATAGAAGGTGATTTAACCTTTTTACTTTTTTCCACATTTAAATTACATTCTTTAAATTTATCATAGTCTCTTCCTGATTTGCTTCCACAAAAGCCCATAGCCTCTTTCATATTATCGTCCATAGGTATTGATACAGTGAAGTCTTCAGCATTTTCTAATAATTTATGGGTATATCTTGACTCCCTTACCAACACTATAAACACTGGTCTTCCCCATTCATATCCTATATTGCCCCAACCTATAGTCATGGTATTTGTCTTTCCTTCCCTATCAGTAACAGTTAAAAATGCTCCTTTGTGTTGTAATTTTTTTAAAGTCTCCTCCAAATTTAAAGTATAATTAATATCCATAAATATTCCTGCTACTCAAAATATGGTCAAATGTATCCATATTGAGATTTTTACTGCTTCAACGTACTCTGTCTTGCCGAGGCTACTACAGTTTGTATAGCACTCCACAGTCGTTAATTCCCCAAATAGCCTTGGGTACACATATAAGTGCTTGTTTAATTAAGCTATCTTATATTCTTTAGCATTGGCTAAATTTATTGAAGCATTTAAATCTCTATCAATAGAAATTCCACAACTGCATTTATAAACTCTATCAGATAGTTTTAAATCTTTCTTATATGCTCCACAACAGCTACACATTTTACTACTTGGATAAAATCTATCAACTATTCTTATCTCAATGCCATTTTGTTTAACTTTTGAAATAAGTTTAATTCTAAATTCATAAAACTTTTGCCCAGAGATTGCCTTTGCTAAATGTCTATTCTTCATCATTCCACTTACATTTAAATCTTCGATAGTTATAAAACTTGGTTTTTGTTTTATTAACTCATTTACTGTTTTATTAATATAATCAGTTCTTATATTTGTAAGTCTTTGATGAAGTTTTTGTACCTTGACTATTTGTTTTTGGATATTTTGACGAGTAGCTTCTCCTTTCTCTTTTTTATTTCTTAATTTTAAACTTTCATATTTCCTTGAAAGTTTTCTTTGCTCACGTTTTAGTTTCTTTTCTTCTTTTTTAACTATTTTAGTTTTGTTAATATTCTTTTTAGTTAAACCATTATTACAAATTGCAAAATTCTTTAGTCCAAGGTCTACGCCTATTCCTTCTGAATAAGGTTTATTATCTACTTTAATAGCTTTCTCAACTAAAATTGAAACAAAATATCTATCTGCTTTTTGACTTACTGTACCACTTTTAACTATAGAGTTAACTGGAATATATCCGAATTCTTTTAATCTAACCCAACCTAAAGTCGGAACTTTAACCCTATGCCTTTCAATAGTCCAATCTGCTTTATTATTCTTAGGAAAGTACGCTTTAACATCTTGATTTTTCTTTTTCTTAAATTTAGGAAAGCCGCTCTCCCCTTTAAAGAATTTCTTAAATGCTTTTTCTCCATTCATAATGGCTTGTTTAGTAGCTTTGGAAGACACTTCTTTAATCCAAGCTTTATCAGGATGATTAGGAATATATTTGTTATTAAGCCATTTAGAAAAATCCATACCACTAATAAATCTTTTCTCTTTTTCGTAAACTTCTTTATTATGAGCAATATAAAAATTGTATATGAACCTATTTACACCAATAGTTTGATGAATTTTAGTTATCTGTTCTTCTGTTGGTTTAATTTCTATTTTGTATGCTTTTTTCAACTTCTTCATCTTCCTTTATCTTTTTCTTATATTTTCTTTGTATTGCTCATAAGTATATTATCTTCTATTTGTTGGTGTTCTAAATGTTTTTAATATTCCTCCGTTATCCCATCTTTGTAATGTTCTAACTGATACATTAATTAATTCTGCAAATTCATTTGGTTTATAGTTATTATTTTTCAAATGTACTCACTTTCTTTCTGTAAGTACATTTTACTATTTCTAAGTACATTTGCATATACTTTTAGTAACTAAAGATATCCTCCTTTAATATTTAACCTTCGAATTATCATAAGCTTATTTTATAGCTATTATTCATTTTTCTCTATATATATTCTAACATATTTTACATACATTTCTCAAACATACAAAGTTCTTTGAATTCTTTAATATAGCCATGTAATATCTGCTTAAAAAGTTCCTATTTATATAAAAGTATCACAAAGATAGACATAAAATAAAAAACTCTAAGCTTTATTTAAAATTTACAATGTAAATTTTAAATGAGAAATGTTTATTCATCTAATGTAGAATTTGGAATTTATGTGCCAAAATTGAGTTAGGTGCATGAAAAGAAATAACAAGTCAAAGATGCTGGTATATTTTGTGTCAGACAAGGAAGCAGGTTCCGCCGCTAGTAGAACTATCGGTGGGTTCTGCTGACGCAAAATAGACTAGCATACTGACTTGTTATTTATTTGAATGTGCCTTATTAAAATGTAAATTCAATTATTTAATAAGCATAAGTATAAGTGGTATAGTAACTATAGAAAGCATAGTAGTAATAAATACACTTTGTGATGCATATTTAGGATTCTTACTATAACTTTCAGCAAATATTGAACATATAGCTGCTGCAGGCATAGCTTCAACTATTACAGCTATATTTATTAAAAATTTATCAATTCCACAAAGATTCATAACATAATAAATAATTATTGGTACAACTAAAAGTCTTATTACAGACGCATAGTATATGGATGTTTCCTTAAATATATCAGAAAACTTCACTTCTGCCAGCATACTACCTATAAGTAACATGGATACTGGAGTTGTAATAGAACCTACTAAATTTAAAGTACTCATTAATGCGTGAGGCAGTCTTATAGAAAATAAAAATATTGCTATACCTACAATAACTGCTATTATACCTGGATTTGTCATTACCTTTTTAAAGCTTCTAGATTCCTTATCTCTTGTAAACAGCATAACTCCATAAGTCCAACTAAATACAGTAAATGGAATATTAAAAACCGATGCATATAGTATTCCAATGTTACCATATATACTTTGAAGTACTGGATATCCCATAAATCCACAATTTGAAAAAACAGTTACAAACCTTAAAATATCTTTTTTATCCTTCTCTTTTGGGAATTTAATATAAAAAGCTTTACTCAGAGGAATCAATAAGATATGTATGAGCAAAGAATATATAAAAATGCTTTTTATGTTTTTCATCATTTCTGGTGAGAACTTATGATTAAAAGAACCTACTATCATGAAAGGAAGTGTTACTTTAAGTAGTAAATCTGAAAATCCTTTATTTAATTCCTTATTTAATATTCCTATTTTTCTAGCAGCATATCCCACTCCAATGATAAAAATAAAATTAATACTTGATTTATGACTTCTAAATTTGCCACTGCGCACCATCCTTTTAAATAAAATACACATTTAATTATATGCTATTATTACTACTTTGAACATATAAATATTTAAAACTATTTTATAAAAACCTCCAATACCTATATGTACTGGAGGTTTTTTATTATTCTATATAATGATTATCCCACAAAAGCATTACATTACCTGAATTATGAAATTTCTCTGGAATGACTTGCATAAGAAGCGAAGGAACTGTTTAAATTTATTGTTCCGAGCTCTTATGCAAGTCATGGAGGAGAGATTTCATAATTCCACTACATTGTACCTTATTGTGGGTTAATCATATAATATTTTTTAATATAAGGAGAAGTCATAGCTTGAAGTAAACAACCGTAATCTACATTAAACTCCAATACATCTCCAACATCATAATTCTCTTTACTATCCGTCACATCTAATATTAAGTGATCACTACTGCCCCCTAAAACTGTAATGTATTTATCTATAGGAAAAGTTCCGTCAATTTTTATATCCTGTCTCCCCATGGCAACAATGGCTCTTTTTCTTATACCTTTGTCCTCAAAATGAGGAATTTCTCCAAAAGCATCCATACCTATGTTGCCTACAGGAATTGATGGTTTTTCTTTTATTTCTACTATTTCTCCCTTTAATACAAAACAATCCTTATAGCAATCCTCTATATCCTCCCCAAAAGCAGTTTCTCTTCCTAGTACAATTGCCTCACCTATTCTAAGCTGATTTATTCCCTTAGGCATCTTTCCATTTATGACCAGGTGTATACTACTTGAATTTCCCCCTGATATAATGGGAAGTTCTAGATTTAATTGTTCTTTTAACATTTCCTTTATTTTTACTAGTTTTCCTAAATTATTTTCATCAGGAATTACGCCTCCATAGCAAGTTAAATTAGTGCCAATTCCACATAATTTTATATTTGGTAGTTTAATTATTTCTTTTACTGTATCCAGTACATCCTTCTCCAGAATTCCTTCTCTTAAATCTCCCACATCTATCATTAGAATTACTGCATGTATTCTATTTATTTTTTTAGCCGCTTTAGATAAAGCTTTTATAGTACAAAATTCTGAATTCAAACTAATATCAGAGTATTTAACCACCTTAGCACTGTTTCTCTCCATAGGAATTCTTAAAAGCATCTTTCTACACTTTAAATCTTTTATCTTTATCAAATTTTCTAATCTTGAATCTCCTACTAATTCTATTCCACCTCTTATTTCACTTTCTACTATTGGTTTTTCAGCACAAAATACCTTAGTTACCCCTACTACATGTATACCCGCTTTATTACACATTTCTACTATTCTTTTGGCATTATGGGTTATTTTCTTCAAATAAACTTCTATACAAGGATAATTCTTTCCCATAAAACTCCCCTCTTTTATCTTTATAAATTTAAACTTTTCTCCATAAGCTTTAAAGCATACTCCCTATTTTCCCTAGCAAGCACTCCTGCACAAGCCATTATATACATATGGTCAATTAAAATTTTCGCCTCTTCTCTTGGATACATAGTTAAATCTTCCTTAAGATACTTTATACCTTTAAGCATGTTTTCTCCTTCTGTAAGTCTTGTAAGTGCACCTCCAGTACCCACTATATATTTAACTTTGGATAAGTCTTTTCCAAAAGCTATAAATTTTTTACCTGACCCATAAACTCTTTTAATATACCCCACATGTCTATCAACTGCAGTACTAACTGCTTTTTTAGCTAAAATAGAACTACATTTCTTCTGCTCTTTCGTCATTGGTATAGGTTCTATATTGTTTTTTATATATTCCCTATCTAACCCTTCCATTTCTATTTCTTGCAACAGTTCTATTACATTAGAGCTGTTTATATATACACCCAAATCCCCTTCCACAGTTCTTTTAGCCTTAGGTTCTGGGCTTAAAAGTATATCCTGTATTTCTGATGAACCTTCAGTAACTGAGTGAACATCAGTAGTAGCTCCTCCTACATCTATGACTAAAACATCTCCAATACTATCATATAATAATTTTGCACTTTCCATTACAGCCCCCGGTGTAGGCATTATAGTTCCATCTACCATTTCTTTTATTCTGTCCATACCAGGTGCCTTTACTATATTGTTTTCAAAAGCTCTTTGAATAATTTCTCTGGCAGGTTCTACATTTAATTCATCAATTCTTGGATATACATTATCTACAATATAAATTTCCTTTCCTTGAAAGATTTCCTTTATGTCTTCTCTATTTGCTATGTTTCCACAGTAAATCACAGGTATTCCAAAGTTTTCTCTATTTATGACCTCCGCATTGTAAATAGCTGTATCCCGTTCTCCATAATCCGTTCCCCCAGCTATCATTATCAAATTAGGCTTTAATTCTTTAATTTTTCTCAAATCACTTTTATACAATTTGCCTGCTGTAACATTTTTTATTATGCCACCAGCGCCAAGTGCCGCTTCTCTCGCAGCCTTAACTGTCATATCCTGAACCAAACCGTGAACTGTTATTCTTAAGCCCCCTGCAGCACTGCTGGTGGCAAGCATTTTATTCCATACAATCTTTTCTCCTAAACTTTCCTCTATTTCATCTATAGCTTTTTTAAGTCCTACTGTTACATCTCCTTGAAGCACTGTGGTATTTGCTTTACCTTGTGCTACAAGTATTTCATCACTATTGAAATCTAACGCACTTACCAAAGTAGTAGTACTTCCTATTTCGGCTATCAAATAGTCAAACTTCATAAAAATCACCCTTTTTATTCTTCTAATCTTTTTTGAAGAGTCTCAACTATGAAAGATGCTACATCATTACCATGAGATCCCCTGCCAAATCCTACATCCATTCCATTAGCTTTAGCAATTTCATCTGTTACTTGAGTTCCCCCAGAAACCAATATAATATTATCTCTAACTCCTTTTTCTATGCAAAGATTATTTAGCTTCTGCATATTTTTTACATGCACATCATTGTGGGTTATTATGGTGCTGGCAAGTATAGCTTGAGCCTTAGTTTCTATAGCTGCATCTATAAGCTTCTCCACTGGGCAAGAGGTTCCAAGATATACACAATCAATGCCATATTTTTCTATTCCTCCATGCTTTATATCTATTATTTCCCTAAGTCCAACGGAATGTTCATCTTCTCCAACAGTAGCTGCTACAACTCTTATTGGATGCTCCTTAACAAATTCTCTCATAGTTTCATCGCTTAAAATTTGCTTTTTTTCTGGAACCTTTAATTCATTCTTATTAATGGAGAAATTAACCTTACCTTTAACCTCTACATAAGTTCCTTCACTGTCCTGCAAAATTTGTTTGTGTATAACCTCTGGATCTAATAAATTCATATTTTTAGCTATTTCTAGAGCTGCTGCTTCACTAGTCCTTTCATCCTCTGGTATAAACATATTAATAGTTACAATACCATCTTTACTCCACTCCACTTCAGGCTTTATGGTTCCATCCTCTTTAACCTTCTCCATTCTTTTATATACATTATCATTTGGGTCTAATTCATCTATATACTGTATCTTTTCATGCTTACATAAAGTACATCCATTTATGGCTTCACAAGGTTTTGTTATATTATACTTTTCAGGTATATGATTATATCCAAAATGAGCACAAACTGGAGCAAAATAATCCTTATCTCTAGGAACTACCGTATCTGCTGCTACTCCCTTTTGAATTTTTCTAGCTATACCATCTCCATTTCTTTCTGGATACATACCTGAATCCACAAAGAACCCTTCTTGTACCGCTTTAAAATATCCACCTACTTCTATTATTTCCTCTAAGAATAATATAGCTCTTTCAGTAATTTCCCTAACTTTATTTGGCAAATACCCTTCATCCTTAAGCTCTACCATTTCCTTAAGTCCATCCATGCCCAATAAGGCTTGTTTAGCTGTATTAACTGCATGTATACTATTGTAATGCCATGGAACATTTCTTCCTTCATCTGGTGTTATGGTACTTTGTATATCCGCTGAAGTTAATTTTGAAATAAGCATATTTAAAACATGAGTTACTGTAGCTTCCCTAGTACAAGATTCCATATATTTAGTATTCATTTGAGCTCTCATTTTATAATCTTTGAACATCTTTCTTAACGCCACAGCATAAGGCAAATCTAATTTTAAACAAGGAGCTGGTGGAGCTGTAGGAGGAACTGTAGATAATGATATATTTTCTTTTTTCATTCCCACCATTTCTGAATATTTAGCATTTATAGCATGTTGAACCATTAGCTCCGGCAATACATTATATCCTTTCATAGCTGTTGCATTGGCATTATGTGCTCCATCTATTTGAAGAATGTCTGCAAAGGCCATTATTCTCTTTGCTACAGCAGCATCCACAAAAGATCTAACCATATTTATATTTCTATATAAAACATTATACTGTGGATCTTGGTGAGCTCCATTTACCCCTTCTTCTGCAAACATTACTGCAATATCAGGTCCTGCTACTCCTGAAACATAAGAATGAAAATTTATCTCTCTTCCCACTTCTTCCTCTATCATATCTAAAGCTTTTCTAGTAGCCCTTACTTCCTTTCTAGTAATAGGAACTCCTCCTATACCTTCTGGAGTACCCTCAATAAGGCCATCATAATGACTTTGTCCTGCAGTCCTTATAACCATTATATGATCTGCCCCATGCCAAGCGGCCATTCTCATTCTTCTTATATCATCTTCAAATCTACCTGATGCAATTTCTGAAGTAATAACCTGAATAGGTTGAGGATCTATATTATTAAATCCTCTTGCTGCAGGAAGTGGTCTGCTCTTCTTTAAAGGTTTTGATATCTCACTATAGTTAAAATCTCCTACAGACTCATTGTATGGCTCTCTCCAATGCCATCCTCTTCTCTTTGGTTTATATTTATCTAAGTCTTTTAATACCTCTTCCACATTTATTTTTTCGTTTTCTATAAGCTTGTTTTTTTCATTATTCATTTAACTCACCACCCATAACTTCTCCCATTTCTTCCCATCCTTTTCCTTCTGCCAATTGTTTTCCTGCTTCCATGTAATCTATTCCTTTAATATTTGCATATTCTAAAACTACATGCCCCATACCTTTTCCTAAAAGGTTCCATTTACAACCTTGCTTAACTATCTCTGAGCATTCAATACTTGTAAACCCCATTCTCAAAAGCACAGAACGTTCTATAGAAGGTGATGTGTTATTGTATGCTAAATCTACCATTGGTCTAACTATTTCTTCTGTTAAACTCCAAAATCTATTATAAAGCTCTTCATCTGTTAAATTTTTAATATGCTCTCTTCTTTTTTCAAAGTCATCCGCTCTTTTCACAAATAGCCCCCCTTATAAGTACTATACTTCTTCTCCAAGACTTCCTATAATGTCTAAAACTTCTTTTTTATTAAGTCTTGTTTCTTCACATAAAAACTCTATATCCTCTTCACTAAAAATAGCTGTTTGAGAAGTTTTTAAATTATTTTTAATTAAAGATTTTCTATAAGAATTTAAATCTTTTTCTTCTATATATAATTTTGATGGATGATCTGGTATTACAATATTTTTTCCTGGTACTTCTTCTTTAGGGTCGCCTAATTTTACTATTACCCCATTATTTTTAGCAAAAGTAAGCTGTGGGAGTATATGTTTTCCTGCCCCTGTATATTCTGTTTCTTGTACAACTAGAATCTCATCATTCTTCATTTCTTGAGCTATAACAAAGGCTGCCGCTAACGATGTATTACCTGCTGGGCCCCTTTCCATACCTTCTATTTGAGAAAGTAACTCTGTCATATAGAATACCTCACCTTGATTTACAGTTACATATCTGTCCATGTACCTTAATGGTCTTGCTGCACTTCTCGGTACATCGGACCTATCAGGCCAAGTCATAAATGGAATTCCAAAACCTGTATGTCCAGTAGTAAATGATTTTCTATTAAAATCTATATCTGATGCCATGTGTAGTCCTGTTAAATCTACAGAAGCTCCTATAACTTTAGTATTCATAGCTCCCGCCTTCTTAAGTCCCCTGGCAGTACCAGTTAAATTTCCTCCACCAGCATGGGTTATCACAACTCCTTCTGGCTCCTTTCCAATTCTCATTTTGCATTGGTTATATATTTCATATCCCAGACTTTCAACACCTGCTATGCCACTAGGTGAATATAGGGAAGCATTGTAATACCCAGTGTTTTCTAGAACTTTTAAAAAAGTATAAAATAATTCTGGTCCTACCGTTAGTTGTATTACCTCCGCTCCAAGACATTCGCATTTTCTTCCCTTTTCAAGAATTTCTGGCTGACCTACTTTTTTAGAATCATAACATTCTTGTACTATTATGCATTTAAGCCCCCTCATAGCAGCTTGTGAAGCTACTGCAGCGCCATAGTTTCCAGATGTAGCAGATACAACTCCCTTATAACCTTTCCTTTTAGCATCATATACAGATAGGGCCGCTCTTCTATCTTTAAAACTTCCAGATGGATTAGCACTTTCATCTTTTAAAAATATCCTAGCTGCCTGTCCAGTTTTAGATACCTTTCTTGCTAAAGCTGTTAAATTTTTTAATTCCAATAGAGGAGTGTCTCCAACACCAGTTTCCTTTTGTATTCTTATTACATCATCAAGTTCATATCCTGTATCTTTCATCATCTCTTCATAAGCAAAAGCAATATTGTTTTTTTCATATTTAGAATAATCTATTTTCACAGATTTAAGCATTATCTCATTTTTTCTTTCCATTAAATCATAATATTTACTCAAAATTCCACCTTCTTACTTTCCATCAATCAATATTTTTCTTGCTTGAACTCCTATAAGAGAAACTTCTCTTACATAATCTCCAAAATCATGCACATATCTCGGTTCCACATCTGTAACTATTCCCTTTTCACATCTACCTGTTAAAGTCTCTATTTCAACTTCTTCTCCTATATCACACTCTCTTTTACAAAATCCCTTTACCCACATTTTTAAAGGAGTTTTTTTAGTATCCTCTGGTATATTTTTTGCTCTTTCTTCCGGTTGCAAAACCACCTTTGTTATTTCAACCCAAGTTCCCTTTTCAATCATAATTATTACTCACCTCTATAATACTTTATTTGCTCTACAAAACTATTTTCTATAGCATGTGGCAAAGGTATATCTATCATAGTCCTAAGACCTGGTTTACTAGAAATAACTAATGGTATAGTATTAACTGCCATAGCCATAGTACCTATTCCACCAGGAGTTTCTGGTTTTATACAAAGATCTAAATCAGCATCTCCCTTAATATGAATATAGTCACCTGTATCAACTCCCTCACTTTGAGGATTTATTTGCTGTGGATGTTCGAGAGTTATTATATTCTTTCCATCCTTTTTACCATAAGCAATATGACAACATCCTGCAACCATTCCTGGTTCTACCTTTACACAATCAGTTTCTCTATAAGTATTGGATATAATAGGTTCTCTAGTTTCTACTATTTCATCTATCTCTAGTCCTATTGCCTTAGCTATCATAGGTATAGACTGTCTAAATCCTATATGTCCAACTATAGACCCACTTTTAATTCCTTCTTCAAACTCTTGCAAAGTTGTACCCACGCCTTGTGTTTTCATAACTGTAAGTCCAAATGGAGACAAATCGTTTACTCTAGAAGCACTTATGGATTGCACTTTTCTACAAGCAGCAGACAATGTAATTATCATTGTATCTAATACAAAACCCGGATTCACTCCCGTTCCCAATATGGTGACTCCATTCTCCTTTGCCAATCTATCCATTTCCTCTGCTAATTCTTTATGTGCTTCATATGGATAGGCCATTTCTTCTGCAATAGTTATGCAGTTCATCTTATTTTCAACTATTTGTTTTATGCAAGGAAATACATTCTTTACAAAAGAATCAATAGCAAGAATAACCACATCTGCCTTTACATGCTTAACTTTAGAAAAATCATCACTTATTTGTACATTTAATTTTCTGCCTACCCCCAATACCTCGCCCAAATCTTTTCCAATTTTAAATGGCGCCATATCAACGGCTGCTACAATTTCCACATCCTTTTTTTCTAAAAGCATTTTTGCCATCCCGCTTCCCATGGCTCCAAGTCCCCAAGAAATAACTTTAACTTTATCCATTTTTACTCCCCCTTTTAATTTTACCTTTCATAAATTATTCCTTTTTCCGAAAATTAAATCTATTTGTTTATTTTATTCGCAAGTTTCATGCCATATGTTTATAATATATTACTGTGAATTTAAAAATATCCACTCATAATTCCCTCAATATATGCTATTTTTTTAAAATAATTGTATGTACTCGTTTTTTTATTTACATATTTACCCATTTAATGCACTTTATCTATTAAATTTTCAAAAAAAATAAATGGGTGCAAAAAATATTGCATCCATTTATTTTTTCATTTGTCTGAATTTACTGTAAATAATGTTTTTAAGGTATACTGCAAATTATTTTGCAGTATACCGCCGAATTTATGGCACTTTTAAGTTCATATTCGCTTTTAAATAAACTTTTACAATAAAACAAACATAAATCTAAAACTATATGTACCTATAATCTTAGATTTATTTAACTTACAAAAGTAATATTATTATTCTATATCATATTTTTTAATCTTATATTGTAAATTTTGTCTAGAAATCCCCAGTATATCTGCTGTTTTAGTAATATTCCTTTTTTGATTTTCTAATTCCCTTTTAATTATCTTTTTCTCAATTTCCATCATATATTCATTTAAACTTAAATTTGAACTACTATAGGAACTCAATATATGGTCATTTTCCTGTTTAATTATTTTGCTTTCAAAAAATTCTTTATGAAGTTCTATTTCTCCATCACTCATATTCATAGCAGATTCTATAACATTTTTAAGTTCCCTTACATTACCTGGCCAATTGTAATTTGTAAATTTTTCCATTACCGTTTTATCAACTGACTTCACTTCTTTGCCTAATAACTTACTATAATAATGAATAAAATAATCTGTAAGAACTCTTATGTCTTCTCTTCTCTCCCTTAAAGGTGGTATATCTATCCTTATAACACTTAATCTATAGTAAAAATCTTCCCTTAGCTTACCTTCCTTAATTAAATCTTTAGGTTCTTTATTTAATGTTGCTATTATTCTCACATCTACTTCAATAGACTTGCTGCTTCCTATTGGCCTTATATACCCATCTTGAAGCACTCTAAGAAGCTTAGTTTGAAGATAAGTATCCATGGAATTCACTTCATCTAAAAGTATTGTTCCCCTATGAGCTAGCTGAAACAACCCTTTTTTATTTTCCGCTCCTGTAAAACTCCCCTTAGTAGTGCCAAAAAGCATACCTTCTAAAAGCGTACTTGGAATAGCTGCACAATTTATAGGTATAAATGGCGCATTGCTCCTTATACCATTGTAATGTATACTTTGAGCAAAAACTTCTTTACCACATCCAGTTTCTCCATATATGAGTACAGATGAATTTGATAAACTAGCTTTCATAGCTTTATTTATGGCATTATCCATGGCAATGCTCTTACCCACTATGTCACTAAAAACATAGTGATCTTGATTATTCTTAAGCACTGATTGTAATTTACATAACTTTTCATTAACTTCTTTAAATTGTGTCATATCTTGTGCTATTTCTATTGCTCCTATTAACTTATTGTCTTCAGTAACTGGTATTGTTGTGTTGATTGTAGTTATTTTTTTACCCCTATTACTGCTATATCTTTGAATTATGTCTTTAACCTTTTTACCACTTTTAATGCATTTCATTATAGTAGAACTATCCTCATTTACATCCTTTAAATACTCATCTACTTTCTTACCTAGTACCTCTTCTTTCTTAAGCCCCTCTATTGAAGCCATTACATCATTATAATATACTGTTTTACCGTCATCATCTACAATGTGTATTCCTATATTTAAATTATTAATTAAACAATTCAATATATTCTCTATTTTTCTCATGTTATTGCCCCCCACATATTAAATGTCTATAATATAAGTGTATATTTAACTTTAAATTATTTCAAACATATAGAATTTGTTATTGATTCTCTCGCTATACTATATTAAACAAACAAAACCGAAAGGAGCTTATTATGAACGCTAATGAATTAATACAGATTGCTTCCGAAGCAGGAAAAATAATATTAGAAAACGGTGGAGAAACCTATAGAGTTGAAGAAACTATTTTCAGAATATGCTCTGCTTATGGTGAAAAATCCGCCGAAAGTTTTGTTACACCCACAGGAATTGTCATATCTATAAGCACAAATAATAAAAATTTATCTGTAGTTAAACGTATTAAAAATAGGACTGTAAATTTAGAAAAAATTCAAAGGGTAAATGAACTATCTAGAAAAGTATCTTGTGATTGGATGCCCCTCGATGAATTTAAACAAGAATTAAAAAAGATAAATAATACTCCTAGATATAGTGTAAAAACTTCCCTATTGTTTGTTTCTTTATCCTCTTCTTTTTTCACATTATTACTTGGAGGAAATATAAAGGATTCTATAGCTGCTTTTTTAGTGGGAGCTTTAATTTATAAAACTTCTAATATCCTTAGTAAATACAATGTAAACTCTTTTTTTGTAAATATATTAGGCGGCTTCATCGCAGCATTAACTGCTTATATAACTGTATTTTTTAATATAGGCTCTAACATAGATAAAATTACCATAGGCTCTATTATGATGTTAGTTCCAGGCTTAGCCATAACGAATGCCGTAAGAGATACTATAGCTGGTGATTTAGTTTCTGGAATATCTAGAGCTATAGAAGCTTTTTTAGTAGCTATTGGCATAGCTATTGGCAGTGGTGTCATAGTTAAAATTATACTTAATTTTGGAGGAATATAAAATGGTTTTTAAAGTTTTAATAAATTGCTTTTATGCTTTTATGGGCTCTTTAGGTTTTTGTGTTCTTTTTAATATTAGGGGTAAAAATTTATTCTTCGCTTCTTTAGGTGGTGGAATTGGCTGGTTTGTATATTTGATGTTTTCTAATTTTGGATATTCCTCTACTTTATCTCTATTTATAGCTTCTTTATCTATAAGCATATACTCCGAAATTTTTGCAAGATTGATGAAAACTCCCGTAACCACATATATAATAAGTGCTATGCTTCCCCTGGTTCCTGGAAGTGGAATGTATTATACAATGCTAGAATCCGTAAAAGGTAATGCAGATGCTTCATTAAGCCTTGGCCTTAAAACACTAATAGATGCAGGTTCTATAGCTGTAGCAATAGTTTTAATTTCTTCTCTTAGTAAATTTTTAATACTATATAAATTCAAAAATGTTAATAAAAAAATAGGCAAATAGCCTATTTTTTTATTTTAAAAACATATTTATAGTGTTCACTAGTTCATTCATTTTTTCTTTATTTATATCTGTTTCTTCATCACAAAAAAAGCATCTTTCAGCATAGTTCTGTAATATTAAACTCCCAACTTTATTTATAGCCGCCCTAACTGCTGCCACTTGTACTAAAAGGTCCTTACAGCAAGCATCATTATCTATCATTTTTTGTATGCCCTTTACTTGCCCTTCAATTCTCCTCATCCTTATTTGAATATCCCTCTTTGGATCTTTTTTATCATTCACTTTATTCACCCCTAATTATACAATAATACCCGTTGTGATGTATATAAAATGTCTGACAATCACAACAGGTACTTCATATTAACTTATATTTACGCCTTAAAGTATTTAGTAAAAAATTTATATAATATTTGCTAATTACTTCGCCTTATTTTTTATATCTAGTCCTAGTTCCCCTAATTGTTTTTCATCTACTATATTAGGAGCTTCTGTTAATGGACAAAAAGCATTTTGATTTTTTGGGAAAGCTATTACATCTTTTATGTTATCTGTTCCTGCTAAGAACATTATAAGTCTATCAAATCCAAAGGCTAATCCACCATGTGGTGGTGGTCCAAATTTGAATGCTTCTAGCAAGAATCCAAATCTCTCCCAAGCTGCTTCCTGTGTAAATCCTAATACCTCAAACATTTTTTGTTGAAGATCAGTATTATGAATTCTTATACTTCCTCCACCTAACTCTTCTCCATTTAAAACTAAGTCATAGGCTTTCGCTCTAACTCTGCCTGGGTCTGTATCTAAATAAGTAATATCCTCATCCATCGGCATAGTGAACGGATGGTGTTCAGCTTGGTATCTTTCTTCTTCTTCATTATATGATAGTAGTGGGAATTCTGTAATCCAAGTAAATTTAAACTCTTTATTGTCTTTTAAAATTTCTAGTATTTTTGCAACTTCAAGTCTAAGAGCTCCTAAGGCTTGGAATACCACATTATTTTTAGCATCTCCAACTATTAATATTAAATCTCCTAGTTTTGCATCCATAGTGCTTAGTATTCCGTTCATTTCTTCATCAGTTAAAAATTTAGCTATTGGTGATTTTATTTCATTTTCCTTATAAGCTATCCAAGCTAATCCCTTAGCCTTATAAGTTTTAACAAACTCACCCAGTTTATCTATTTTCTTTCTTCCCATATCTGCAGAGTTTCCTACTTTAATAGCCCTTACACTACCACCTTCAGCAATAGCACTTTTAAAAACTACAAATTCAGATTTTGAAACTACAGGAGTCAAATCATGTATTTCCATCCCAAATCTTAAGTCAGGTTTATCACTACCATATTTCTCCATAGCTTCTCTATACGGCATTCTAGCTATTGGAAGTGCTACATCTACATCTAGAACTTCTTTAAATACCCTTTGTATTAATCTTTCATTAACTTCCATTACATCCTCTTCTTCTACAAAGGACATTTCTAAATCTATTTGTGTGAATTCTGGCTGTCTATTAGCCCTTAAGTCCTCATCTCTAAAACATTTTGCTATTTGATAATACCTATCAAATCCTGAAACCATTAGAAGTTGCTTAAATATTTGTGGAGACTGTGGAAGTGCATAAAACATTCCAGGGTAATTTCTACTTGGAACTAGGTAATCTCTAGCACCTTCTGGAGTACTCTTAGTGAGTATTGGAGTGTCTACATCCAAAAATCCATTTTCACTTAAAAAGTCTCTAACTATTTTTCCCGCTTTATTTCTTATATTAAATATTCTTTGCATATCGGGTCTTCTTAAATCTAAATATCTATACTTTAATCTTATATTCTCCGCAGCATCTAAATTTTCTTTTATATATATAGGAGGTGTTTCTGACTCTGACAATATCTTTATATTCAATCCCTTTAATTCTACAGTTCCAGTTGGAATATTATTATTTGGAGCTTCTCTCTTAACTAGTTTTCCTGTAATAGAAATACAGTATTCAGGTTTAACTAAATCAGCCTTTTGGAAAGCCTCCTTATTTATTTCTTCTCCAAATACCACTTGTAGTATTCCAGTTCTATCCCTTAAATCTACAAATACCAATCCACCTAAATTTCTTTTTCTTTGAACCCATCCCATTACAGTAATATCTTCTCCAATATTACTTTCTCTCAGTTCTCCACACATATGTGTTCTCTTTAATCCTTTAAGTGATTCTCCCATTTTTGATCCTCCCTGTTAATCTTCTGAAGTTTTATGCTTTTATTATTTTTACCATTTCTTCAATACTATCTATATTTACATTTATTTGTTCTCCATCGCTCATTCTCTTTAAGTTTGCTTCTCTATTCTCTAATTCGCTATCTCCTAATACAATTGTATAAGATGCCTCTACCTTATTTGCATATCTCATTTGAGCCTTTACTTTCTTATTCATGTGATCACAATCACATTTTAATCCTTTTTTCCTTAACTCATTAGCTAATTTAAAAGCTTCTGTTTTTCCATTTTGCCCCATAGAGCCTATGTACAAATCTATGTAATTCGGCTTTGGTATTTCTACCCCATTTTCCTCTAAGGTCATTATAAGCCTTTCTATTCCCATGCCAAATCCCACTGCGGGCATTTCTGGACCGCCAATCTCTTTAATTAAATAATCATATCTTCCACCGCCGCAAACAGTTATATCATTATTTATTATTTCAAATACAGTTTTACTATAATAATCTAATCCCCTTACTATAAAAGGATCTACATTAAATTTTATTCCCAATGCACTTAAATACATTTTTAATTGTTCAAAATGGCTTTTACACCCATCACAAACATAATCTATTATAACTGGTGCATCCTTTACTATTTCCTTACACTTCTTTTCTTTACAATCTAATATTCTCATAGGATTTTTATGGAATCTTGTTTTACAAGTTTCACATAAATGGTTTAAATTATTGCCTAAGTATTCCTTTAAGGCCTCATTATACTTCTTTCTACACTCAGAACATCCAATATTGTTAATATTCAACGTTAAATTCTTTATTCCAAATTCTTCATATACCCTCATAGCTAAGCTTATTACTTCAGCATCCATAGAAGCCTCATTAGAACCAAAAACTTCTATACCTAATTGATGATGCTGCCTTAACCTTCCCTTTTGAACATTTTCATATCTAAATACCGGTGTAAAGTAAAATAACTTAGTAGGCTGTGCTTCTGCATATAATCCACTTTCAATAAAAGCTCTAACAGATGGAGCTGTGCCCTCAGCTTTTAACGTTATACTTCTTCCACCTTTATCATTAAAAGTGTACATTTCCTTTTGAACTACATCAGTAGTTTCCCCTACTCCTCTTTGGAATAACTCAGTGTATTCGAATATTGGCGTTCTTATTTCTCTACATCCGCAGGTTGAAGCTATATTTCTAAACTTTTCTTCAATATATTGCCATTTATATGATTCTGAAGGTAATAAATCTTTAGTACCTTTAGGTGCTTGAATAATCATACTCTTCCTCCTTAATATAATGTTTCCAATAATTTTTTCTTACTAGAAGTCTTTTCATTTAGTCGCTCTATATACTCTCTCACATCTTTTATATTAGCAAACCTCTCCAATCGGTTTTCTTCTAAAAATACAATTTTTGATACAGCATCTGCTCCTAATGCTATTATAGTTTGCTTTTCCTCTATCATCTGTATATTATAAATACATTCCTTGCCTTCTAATGCGTATCCTATGTTTTCCATATTGCCTACCATATTTTTTTGTCTATACATGTAGTATGGTCTCATGGATAAAATATTAGACAATTTAACAGTTTCTTGAAACATTTTATTTAATTCTTCTTGATCAGCTATTTCATAACTTTCTTTATTTACTATATTCTCATGAAGTCTTGACCCTCTTTTTACAGACAATCCATGTACTGTAAAACTATCGGGTTCTAGTTTTTTTATTTCACTGCAAGTGTTTATTACATCTTTTAGCTTTTCACCAGGTAGCCCAACAATAATATCCATATTAATATTATTGAATCCAATTTCCCTAGCCATATTAAATTTCTCCACCACATTCATTGATGAATGATTTCTTCCTATAAGTTTTAAGGTATTATCACTCATGGTTTGAGGATTTATACTTATTCTACTTACACCGTATTTCTTCATAGTTCTTAATTTATTATTGGTTATGCTATCCGGCCTGCCACACTCCACAGTAAATTCTTGCACATTAAACTCATGCATAAAGTATTTATGCATATGCTCCATTACAATTTCAAACTGCTGATCATTTACTGCTGTAGGTGTACCTCCTCCAAAGTAAAGGCACTGTATATTTAACCCTTTATTTCTTATAAATTCACTCATTTGTCCCATTTCTATAATTAGCGCTTCTATATAATTTTCTACCAAATGCCCACAACCCTTTACAGAATTAGACGCAAAGGAACAGTAAAGGCATCTGGTAGGACAAAATGGCATTCCTATATAAACACTTATATTATCCTTATCTTTATTAATAAACGATTCTTCTTTCTTGCCTATATCTATGCATAACTTAACCTTATCTTCCCTAGTACAATACTTATGTTTAAAAAATTCTACTATTTCCTTTTCATTTTTACCTTTATCTAAAAGTCCTATTGCTATTTTAGATGGCCTTATACCTGTTAAAGTACCCCAGGGCATAATTTTTCCTGTACACCTGGTTAAAAAAATAAATATAGATTTCTTAACAAAATCCTTATACTCTAAATCCATTGCAAAAATAAACTTTTCACTAAATTGCCCATAATAACATTCTACTTCATTTTGCGAAATATTTATACACATATCCCAATGTTCTTCTACAAATTCTATATTTTCACACTGATAAAATATATTAATTATTCCATATACATGATATCTATAATCAATATTATTTAATTTTACTTTCAATTTTCAAAACTCCCTTTATTTAAAAAATGGGTTATTCTTTTTTTCATATCCTATAGATGTTCCCATACTGTGTCCTGGATATACATTTGTACTATCTGAAAGCATAAATAATTTAGCTCTTATACTATTTATAAGTGCATTGTAATCTCCCCCTGGAAGATCCGTTCTACCTATAGACATAGCAAATAATGAGTCTCCTGTAAATACTGAATCTTCTATTAAGAAACTCATACCTCCCGGTGTATGTCCTGGAGTTTCTAAGCATTTAATTTTACAGTTCCCGAATTGCAACACATCGCCATCACTTATATTCATATCTGCTTTGCCACTTCTAAGCATTCCAAACATATATTCATTATTTCTCATTAATATGTCATCTCGTTCATTAATACATACAGGAGCTTTTACTAAATCTTTTAATTCATCTACTCCATCAGTATGGTCCCTATGCCCATGAGTTAATAATATATATTTAACATCTAGTCCCTTAGACTGTATAAATGGATATATATCATCCACATCTCCTCCTGGGTCTAGAACTACCGCTTCATTAGTTTCGTCCCATATAACATAACAATTTGCAGCATAAATTCCTGCTACTATTCTCTTTATTTCCATGTATCTCACTCCTTTTAAAAGTTCTTTTTACTATCTATAAGTAGTGTTACAGGTCCATCATTTTCTATACTTACTTTCATATCTGCCCCAAAGATGCCGCATTGAACATTTTCTACTTCTGCTTTACATAACTTTATAAACTTTTTATAAAAGGTTTCTGCTTCATCTCCAGAAAGAGCCTCCATAAAATTTGGTCTTCTTCCCTTTCTACAATCACCTAACAAAGTAAATTGGGAAACTATAATAAGTTCCCCATTCACATCAAGAAGTGACTTATTCATTTTTCCATTTTCGTCTTCAAATATTCTTAAATTTAATATTTTATCTTTTAAATATATTAAGTCTTCTAAAGCATCCCCTTTTTCAATTCCCAGTAGTACATTTAAACCACTTCCTATCGAACCTACTATTTTGCCTTCCACTTCCACTGAAGAAGACTGTACTCTCTGAACCACCGCTCTCACTAAAATCACTCCTTAAAATATGCGTTTTGCTATTTTTTAACCCTATATACTTCTGTTACACCTTTGAACTTTCTTATGTTTTTCATTAAGTTATCTAATTGTTCTCTACTTGTGATTTTTAATTTTACATTTATAACCGCTGTTCCTATTTTTGAGGTTTTAGCGTTTACAGCATATAAATTCAAACCGCTCTTTACAACCCCCTCCATTACCTCAGAAAGAAGTCCAGGTTTATCATCGCCTTTAATCTGTATTTCTGCTATATAGTAAGCTCCCTCCGAAGTACCCCAACTTACAGAAAGAATTTTTTCTGGTTCATTTTGAACAAGGTCAATTAGATTTTTACAATCTTTTCTATGTACAGATACCCCTCTTCCTTTAGTTATATACCCTATTATTTCATCTCCAGGTACAGGATTGCAGCATTTTGCAAATCTTACCAGCAAGTTTTTCATCCCTTTTACCACTACTCCGGGATATTTATTTTCTCTTTGCTTGTTACTTTCCTTATTATTAGTATATTTACTTATTTCTTTTTCTTCATCTTCTAAAGTAACAATATTATTTTTTTCTTCACTATTATAGTAATCGACCAGTTTAGATACTACTACAGAAGGTATGGTTGCTCCCGCTCCCACTGAAGCGTACAAATCCTCTTCTGCCTTCATGTGGTATTTTAATAATAGTTTTTCTATAACCTTACCTTTGGCATACTCCTTAAAATTAAATCCCTGCCTCTTTGCTTCTTTTTCTAGTAATTCCTTACCTTTTATAATATTTTCTTCTCTTTTAGCTTTTCTAAACCAAGCTCTTATTTTACTCTTAGCTTGGTTACTTTTTGTCATATTAATCCAGTGTATATTGGGTCCCTTCGGTGTAGGAGATGTTAAAACTTCTATTATCTCCCCAGTACTCAAATGATAGTCTAAAGGTACCATCTTGCCATTTACCTTTGCTCCTATACATCTATGTCCTATATCCGTATGAATTTTATAAGCAAAATCTATTGGCGTAGATTCATAAGGTAAACTTATAACTGCTCCTTTAGGAGTAAAAACAAATACTTCGTCTGAAAATAAATCTATTTTAAACCTCTCCATAAATTCTTCTGCATCAGAGGTCTCATCTTGCCACTCAAGAATTTCTCTAAGCCACGATAATTTAGAATCTAAATCTTCTTGATGTGCTGAAAGGTCACCTTCTTTATATTTCCAGTGTGCAGCAATACCATATTCTGCAGTTCGATGCATTTCATATGTACGTATTTGTATTTCAAATGGTTTGCCTTGAGGACCAATGACAGTAGTATGTAACGACTGATACATGTTCGGCTTAGGCATAGCTATATAATCCTTGAATCTACCTGGCATAGGCTTATACATAGTATGAACAATACCTAAAGTAGCATAGCAATCTCTCACATTATTCACAAGAACTCTTATAGCTGTCAAATCGAAAATTTGATCTATGGTCTTATTCTTCTTAATCATTTTTCTATATATACTATAAAAGTGTTTTGGTCTTCCTTCTATTTCAGATTGTATTCCTGAATCCTCAAGTTTGTCATAAAGTTCTTCTGTTATTTTTTCTATATATTCTTCTCTCTCAGCTCTTTTTTCCGATATTTTTCTTACTAAGCTATAGTATTCATTTGGATTTATATATCTGAAAGATAAATCCTCTAATTCCCATTTTATTTTAGACATTCCCAGCCTATGTGCTAATGGAGCATAAATATCTAAAGTCTCCTTTGCCTTTTGTTTCTGTTTTTCAATTGGCATATATTTTAATGTTCTCATGTTATGAAGTCTATCTGCAAGTTTTATCAAAATAACTCTTATATCTTTTGCCATAGCTAAAAGCATTTTACGAACATTATCGGCTTGTTGTTCCTCTTTTGTCTTATATGTAATCTTACCAAGTTTAGTTACACCCTCTACCAATCTAGCTACTTCTTCACTAAATTCCTTGGTAACAAATTCATAATCATACTGAGTATCTTCTATTACATCGTGAAGTAATCCAGCTACTATCGTACTCGTATCAAGTCCCATATCCGCCAAAATGCAAGCCACTTCTACAGGATGAATTATATATGGTTCTCCTGATTCTCTTCTCTGTTCACTATGGGCGTTATATGCAAAATTATACGCTTTAACTATATATTCTTTATTTACGTGAGTGCAATTTTCGTCTATTTTTCTCATTAACTTCTCAAGCATTTGGATTACTCTCCTAAAATCAAAGGCTGGTCGAAGCCAGCCAGTTAATTATTTATTAATATTATATAATATTATAAAGAATTTTTCAATTTAAAATTCTATCTATATATCGTACTTTACTAAGGACATTACAGGGTAGTTCTCAAGTTTTTCTTTACCTTTTAAATCTGTAAGCTCAATTACAAATCCCACTGCTGCCACAGTACCACCTGCTTTTTCTACCAATTTGGCAACAGAATTTATTGTTCCACCAGTAGCTAATAAATCATCTATTATTGCAACTCTTTGTCCTTGTTTTATAGAATCAAGATGTATTTCTAATTCATCACTTCCATATTCTAAATCATATTTTGAACTTAGTGTTTTAAATGGAAGCTTGCCCTTTTTTCTAACAGGCACAAATCCAATTTCAAGAGCATAAGCAACTGGTACTCCAAACAAAAATCCCCTAGCTTCAGGTCCAACGATGATATCTATATCCTTATCCTTAAGATAATCTACAAATTTGTCTATAGTATATTTTAAAGCTTCTCCATCTTGTAGTAATGTTGTGATATCCTTAAAACTAATTCCTTCTTTAGGAAAGTTTTCTATTACTCTTATTTTTTCCTTTAACTCCATTTATACTTCCTCCTAATACGTGGAACTTCACATGAACAAATTTAAAATCATTATATTTTCATGCACATACTATTATATATTAAAAATTAAAATAATTGCAAGTCTTTACTAAAAGTTCTAAGCTTATGTATTTCATTTTTATATTCAATACAAGACTCATCTACGTTTTCTACCTGTCTTTTTAAGTACTTAGCTATTTGTTCAGCTCTATAACTATTGGAGGTGGTGAAAAGTTCCACTACTATTCTTGCATTATCCATTTTGCCTACTGGATTTACTGTAGGTATGGCGGTAGTAACTAATTTGTATATTGTATTTATATCTATCTTAAATATTTTATGTACTTTCATTAAAGCTTTTAATCCATAATTATTTGTAACTTTTAACCTCTTTATTCCCTCTATAATAAAATCTTTATTTTCACCTGCTATTGCTACATCCCTGGAAACTGTGCCCAACATCACTAAATCCATATATTTATGTACGCAATTTATTTTATAATAATTAGCTATTTCTTTAGCTAGTTTAAAAGCAACGCCTACAGCTGTACTGTTATATTCCTCGTATTGTGTGTAATTCAAAACATATGTGTTTGGAATTATACCACTTGCTTTCTTAAAATCTGTTATTATAACGTCTATTCCCATTTTTTTACAGTATTCTACCTCATCATAACTATTAATTCCGCAACCTACAGTTATCATGAGAGTAGCTCCAAGAAGCTTTATATGACTATCTACTATGCTTCTATCTATTTCATAGTCATCGTCTATTTCGCTTGGTATATAATATTCTACATCTGCATTTAAGTATCTAAGAATTAAAATCAACAAGGATACCCCTGTGACACAATCCAAGTCATAGTGTCCATAAATTATTATTTTTTCTCTATTATTTACAGCACTAGAAATTCTACTTAACGCACATTTAATTTCTCTATCAATATGTATATTATGAATTTTAATATTATCACTGACTTTATTCATACTAGTTCCTCCAACTCTATAGAAAACAAGTATATTATAAATTATATTAGTGCTTTTGACAAATACATTTTTATATGATTATGTGGAACTAATAGTATACTAGTAAAAATAAACTATTTGTACTACTTAATTCTATATTTATTCTATATATACGCTATTCACCAAAATAAGGATTCCAGATAAAATCTGGAATCCACTTTAATTACTAATTCCTTAAACTTTTGCTTTCTTAACCTTCTTCTTTAGAATAACCCAAATAGGACTGGCAATAAATATTGATGAATAACATCCAGAAACTATACCTATTATTAGAGGCATAGAAAATTCTCTAACCGAAGGAACAAATACATTTACAGCTACTATAGTAAATAATGTAGTTAAAACAGTATTTATAGATCTAGTCATAGTTTGACCTATACTTATATTTGCTACCTCAGCCACATCTTTCCCACGCATTTTTTTGCTATTTTCTCTTATTCTATCAAAAATAACTATGGTATCATTGATTGAATATCCTAGTATAGTAAGTATTGCCGCTATAAAAGGTGAATTTACTGGAATCTGAAGTACCGCATATATACTTACAGTAATTAATATATCATGAACCAACGCAAGTATTGCAGACAAACCAAATTTAAACTCAAATCTAACACCTATATATAAAAGCATAGCTAATGTTGCTAAAACTCCAGCTATCCAAGCCTTTCTTTTTAACTCATTTCCTACAGAAGCACCAATAGTTTCTTGGGATGTTAGTTCTGCTTTTTTGTATTGAACTTTTATATCTTTAAATAAATTATCTATTTTATTGCTGTCAAGTGAGTTACTTTTAATTTCCAGTTCGATTTTTCCATTATTATTAGCTTTAGTTGTTTGATATTCATTTGAGTATTTTTTAATTATCTTATCTATTTCCGCTTTATTAAAATCTTGTTTCATTTCTATTTGAACTAAAGTACCACCCTTAAAATCTATACCAAAATTCAATCCTTTAAAGCCCATTGCTGTAAATCCTATTACTATAATTAGCAAAGATATACTTATCCATATTTTAAATCTCTCAACAAATTTAAACTTAAACTTTTCTTTAGATTCAGTGTTATTTTTAACCCCAAAATGTGAAGGTTTGTTAATAAGTCCCATATTCACAGCATTCTTAAGTAAAAATTTAGTTATAGTTAATGCTGTAAATATACTTACTACTATACCTATTATTAAAGTTAAAGCAAATCCCTTTACAGCACCAGAGCCTACTACGTAAAGCACTGCTCCTGCAATGATTGTAGTTATATTAGAATCTAATATGGAGGATAACGCTCTATCAAATCCTGTATCCACAGAAGATTTTACAGACTTTCCTGTTTTAAGTTCTTCTTTTATTCTTTCAAATATAAGTACATTGGCATCTACCGCCATACCAACAGTCAAAAGGAATCCCGCAATACCTGAAAGAGTTAATGTTGCATCTATTCCTGAAAAAACAAGTAGTACAAGTATTATATATAGAACTAATGCTATATCTGCTATTATTCCTGGTAACCTATAATAAAGAATCATAAAGATAAATACCAATGCAATTCCTATAATACCAGCATTTATACTCTTAGGTAATGCAGTAGCTCCTAAAGTTGCTCCTACTGTTTTAGCAGAAACTGTTTTTAATGTAACAGGTAATGCTCCGGAATTTATTATATTAGCTTGTCTTGTTGCCTCTTCTAAAGTTTTACTTCCCGTTATAACAGCTTTTCCACCTGTTATAACATCATTTACCTTAGGATTAGTAAGCATCTCTTCATCCATATATATTGCTATTGGCTGTCCTAAGAATTTTTTTGTACCCTCAGCAAATTTTTGGGTACCAGACTTATTTAATTCTAGTCCAATGGTAGGGTTATTTGTTTCATCCAAATAAGCTGATGCTTTTTCCACATCCTTACCCGTAAGAATGGTCTGCTTATCAGGTCCTACAAATTTCAACTCACCAGTTTTAACTACACTATCTATAACTGCCTTAGCATCAAATTTTCCTGGTATTTCTATTCTTATTCGGTTCTTTCCTTCTTTTGTAACTAGTGTTTCACTTACACCCATTTTATTTACTCTCATTGAAATAAGTTCAATAGCCTTATCAAAGGTTTTTTGATCAACCTTTCCTTGAATTTCTTCTACTACAGAAACTCCACCTTGAAGATCTAATCCCTTATTTATAGACTTAGTTAATGGCTTTATTTCATACCCAAATAACTTCAAACCCTCTGCACTAATAAAGGCCAATGAAAAAATAACAATTACACTTAGAATAAAGAGAATGGCGCTCTTTCTTTTCTTCATTTTTTTATCCCCCTCCGTATAGCATCATAAGCTAATTATAATATTACATATTATTTTAGTCAATATTATGTAATATATGCATTATTCTTCCATCATCATTTGAGTTTTTAAAGCTATAGCACATTCTATTCTCTTCTTTTGCATAGTACAACCTAGTTCATAAGGCTTATGAATATCACCATTAAAGTTATAATTATTAGCTTGGCAGCCACCACTACAATAGAATCTTGCCCAACACTCTCTGCATTTTGGTTTATTATATATGTGTGCTTTATGAAATTTTTTCTCTATATCAGTATTCATATTGTCTTCATATATTGTACCTAATTTAAAATCTTCATTACCTACAAATTGATGACATGGATAAACATCTCCAGTAGGTGTTACTGCAACATATTCATGACCTGCTCCACATCCAGAAATTCTTTTATATACGCATGGTCCCCCATCTAAATTTATATTAAAATGATAAAATTTAAACTCATTACCTTCTTTATATCTTTTTAACATTTCATTATATAGCTTATCATATTCATTAAATATAGTAGGAAGATCTTCCTCTCTTAAAGATAGTGGATGATCATCTGGAAGCACTACTGGTTCTACAGATATTTCCTTAAATCCCAAATCAACTAAATGCATAACATCATTAAAGAAATCTGTATTTTCTCTAGTAAAGGTTCCTCTAACATAATGTTGCTTTGTAACATCTCTTTTTTCAACCATATCCTTTATTTTAGGCAATATAGTTTCATAGGACCCTTCTCCATTAGCTCCTATTCTAACCCTATCGTTTACTTCTTTTCTTCCGTCTATGCTTAAAACTATATTTACCATGTTCTCATTTAAATACTCCATTATTTCATCATTTAATAGAGTACAGTTTGTAGTCATAGTAAATCTTATATTTTTATTGTGTTTCTTCTCTAAATCTTTTCCGTAGTCAACTATTTGTTTTATATTTTCAAAAGCCATTAAAGGTTCTCCACCAAACAAGTCAACTTCTATGTTCTTTCTAGGTCCTGAATGCTTAACTACAAAATCCAAAGCTTTTTTACCCACTTCAACAGACATTATTTTGCTTTCACCATGATACTTTCCTTCATCGGCAAAACAATACTTACATCTTAAATTGCAGGCATGAGTTATATTTAGACATAAAGCTTTTATAAATGAGGGTGAATCTCCACTCTTTTGAGCAATATCTTCATACATATCTTCCGTATATATTAGACCTTCTTTTATTAATTCCCTTATTTCATCATAAGCCTCATGAATATCTTCATTTTTGTATTTATCCTTATATCTTAATTTTAATTCATCTAAAGCTTCTAATTTTTCTTCATTTAACAAATCATATACAAGCTCGTCCACCATATGAACTGACCCTGTATTCACATCAAGAACGTAGTATTCGTTGTTCTGCATAAATTTATGAATATTTGCCACCTTTGTTTCCTCCTCATTAAAATTTAAGACAGTAACATAAGTTACTGTCTTTAAAATTATACCAACATAAATTAGTTTTCACAAGCTAAATTGGCAACTGTGCAAGAAGTTTTGCATGCAGATTGGCATGAATTTGCACACTCTTTACAACCTGGTTTCTTTAAACTTTCTTTTATATTTGACTTGTTTATTGTTTTTATATGTTTCATGTCAATTCCTCCAATCATATTTATCACTTTAATATCGCATATCTACTCGTAAATTATATCACAATATTTTAATTAAATAAAGGATTTCTACATATTTATTCCTAACATTCCAGATAAGGTACCTACCAATAAAGCTAATGCAATTCTTATATAATCATTTGCTGCCAAAGCAGTTTCTCTTCCAGCTACTACTGAAATCAAATAAAATATTAGCATGTACATAAAAGCTAAAGCTATACCTATAATCCATCCATTTTTTCTAGATTTCCTAGAAGCATATACAGCCCCGTACATTATGCTTATTAAAGTAATTATTAAAATAAAAATACTCCTAAATCCTTCTGAAGCTGGAAATAAAAAATTAATTATAGAAAAAACTATCATACCTAATAAAGTAACTATACATGCTCGTATTAATCCTTTAAGCATACAATCCATATTCTTTCTGTTCAAATAGCAACACCTCCTTATTAAAAATATATGAATCTAGGAGGTGTTTAATAACTATTTTATGATTCTTTTGATTCTTTTACTTCTTTTGCTTCCTTAACTACATCATCAGTTGCATTTAAAATACTTCCAATAGAAGCTTTGGACATTTTTAATCTAGCTTTATCCGGACCTGATTGAATTATTACATAGTCATCTTTTATCACAACTATACTTCCAATAATTCCTCCTCTAGTCATTATTTCATCATTTACCTTCAATGATTCTAACATTGCATTGTATTTCTTTTTTCTCTTATTTTCAGGAATTATTATTATTAAATAAAAGAATGCAATCATAATCACAAAAGTAACAATTGTCATTACGCCATTTGACATAATTCTATTCCTCCCTCATTTTAATAATTTATAATTTAAATAAATTTAATTATTTATATTAAGCTCTTCCATTCCAACTAGCTAATTTTTCTTCTTTAAATTCTTTAAAGTAGTCTCCATCTATAGAACTTCTTATATCTTCCATTAACTTATTATAGAAATATAAATTATGGAGAACACATAGCCTCATAGCTAGCATTTCTTTTGCTTTAAATAAATGTCTTATATAAGCTCTACTGTAGTACTTACAAGTAGGACACTGACACCCTTCATCTATAGGATTATCATCTAATTCAAATTTTGCATTCATTAAATTTATTTTACCATATTTAGTGAACACATGTCCATGCCTTCCATTTCTAGCTGGAAGTACACAATCAAAAAAATCCACTCCTCTGTCTACTGCTTCTAAAATATTGCTTGGAATACCCACACCCATTAAATATATTGGCTTTTCTTGTGGGAGGTGTGGAACTACCCCATCTATTATTCTGTACATCTCTTCATGAGTTTCTCCCACAGCCAAGCCTCCAATAGCATAACCATCTAGATTCATTTTGCTTATGGTTTTTGCATGTTCAATTCTAATATCTTCGTATACTCCACCTTGATTTATACCAAAAAGCATTTGATTTTTATTTACTGTGTCATCTAAGGAATTTAATCTATCCATTTCAATTTTACATCTTTCAAGCCATCTTGTAGTTCTCTCTACTGATTTAACTACATAATCCCTTGGAGATGGATTAGGTATGCACTCATCAAAAGCCATAGCTATGGTTGATCCTAAATTACTTTGTATCTGCATACTTTCCTCTGGTCCCATAAATATTTTTCTTCCATCTATATGAGAATTAAAATAAACTCCTTCTTCTTGTATCTTTCTAATATGTGATAATGAAAATACCTGAAATCCACCTGAATCTGTAAGTATAGGTCTATCCCAATTCATAAATTTATGTAATCCACCTAATTCTTTAACTACTTTATCTCCTGGTCTTAAATGTAGATGATATGTATTAGAAAGTTCTACTTGACATCTTATTTCTTTTAAATCCATAGAGGATACAGCTCCTTTTATAGCTGCAAGAGTTCCCACATTCATAAATACGGGGGTTTCTATAGTTCCATGTGCAGTTTCAAATCTTCCACGTCTTACCTTGTGGCTTTTCTTAAGTAAAGTGTATTTTCCCATTAGCCTACTTCCTTTCTATTACTATCCTATAAACATAGCATCTCCAAAACTAAAAAATCTATATTTTTCTTTAACTGCTGTGTTATATGCATTCATTATATTTTTTCTTCCAGCCAAAGCACTTACTAACATTATAAGAGTTGATTCTGGAAGATGAAAATTAGTTATCAAAGCATCTACTACTTTAAACTTGTATCCAGGATATATAAATATATCTGTCCAACCTGATTTTTCCGAAACAGTACCATTTTCTTCTCCTATAGTTTCTAATGTCCTAGAAGAAGTAGTACCTACTGCTATAATTCTTCCACCAGCATTTTTAGTTTCATTTATTATGTCTGCAGTTTCTTTTGACATGCAGTAATACTCTGAATGCATATGGTGTTCTTCTATTTTATCAGCTTTTACAGGTCTAAAAGTTCCAAGTCCCACATGTAATGTTAAAAAAGCTACTTTTACTCCCTTAGCTTTTATCTTTTCTAAAAGTTCCTCTGTAAAATGTAATCCTGCTGTAGGTGCTGCTGCTGATCCTACTTCCTTTGAATAAACAGTTTGATATCTTTCCTTATCACTAAGTCTTTCTTTTATATATGGTGGAAGAGGCATTTGTCCTAATTTATCTAAAACTTCTTCAAATATGCCTTTATACTCAAATTCTACTATTCTGCTTCCTTCCTCACCTATATCTACTACTTTAGCTCTTAATTCTCCATTTCCGAAGATAAATTCACTGCCTACCTTAGCTTTTTTGCCAGGCTTAACTAATGTTTCCCATTTATCTTTGTCTATTCTTTTAAGTAATAAAAATTCTATTTTCCCACCAGTTCCTTCCTTACTACCAATAAGCCTAGCCGGAAGCACTCTAGTATTATTTAACACTAGACAATCTCCTGGATTTAAATACATAAGTATATCCTTAAAATGCTTATGTTCTATTTCACCTGAATTTTTATTTAAAACCATAAGTCTTGATTCATCTCTTTTCTCAGCAGGATGCTGAGCTATAAGTTCCTCTGGTAAATCAAAATAAAAATCTTTTACATCCATGTAAACACGTCCTCTTCTGTTAATGTTAATTAAAAAATAGAAATTTGATTATTCTCTATATAATTTTTAGGTATTTCTCTTTTTAAGTGTCTAAATGTTCTTTCCGTTGCCATCCTTCCCCTAGGAGTTCTTATTATAAATCCTTTTTGAAGTAAATATGGCTCGTATACATCCTGTATAGTATCTAATTCCTCTCCTATGAAATAAGCTAAAGTTTCCAGTCCTACTGGTCCTCCCTTGAAATTATCAACTATAGCTGATAATATCTTATTGTCTATACTATCTAGCCCCTCTGAATCCACATCTAAAAGTTTTAAGGCCTTTCTTGCAGTATCTAAATCTATAATTCCATTTCCTTTAACAATAGCATAATCCCTAACTCTTTTTAAAATTCTATTTGCTATTCTTGGAGTTCCTCTAGAACGCCTTGCTATTTCTTCAGCTGCATCCTCTTGTATTTCTACATTTAATATCTTTGAAGATCTGACTATTATATATGTAAGCTCATCTTCCTCATAAAATTCCATAGGACACATTACCCCAAATCTATCCCTAAGAGGTGATGTTAAAAGTCCAACTCTCGTAGTTGCACCTATAAGCGTAAACTTTGGCAAATCTAATCTTATAGATTTAGCTGCTGCCCCCTTACCTATAACTATATCCAAAGCATAATCTTCCATAGCTGGATATAGTATTTCCTCCACAGCTCTGTTTAATCTATGTATTTCATCTATAAACAACACATCAAAATTTCCAAGGCCAGTAAGTATAGCAGCTAGATCTCCAGCTCTTTCTATAGCCGGACCAGAAGTCACTTTCAAATTCCCGGCCATTTCACTAGCAATTATATTAGCCAATGTGGTTTTACCAAGACCTGGTGGGCCATATAAAAGTACATGATCCAAATTTTCTTTTCTTTTTTTAGCCGCTTTTACAAATATGTCTAGCTTTTCTTTTACCTTTTTTTGACCTATATATTCATTAAAACTTTGAGGCCGTAGAGAATAATCATTTTCAAAATCTCCCTCTATATTAGAAGTTGTAACAATTCTATCCCCCATTTTATACACCTCAATTCATTAAATATTTTAAACAATTTTTAATTAACTCTTCAACATTATCGCCTTCAACAGACTTTAATGCTTTATTTCCCTCTTTTTCAGAATATCCTAAAGATACAAGAGCCTGCAAAGCTTCCCTTCTAATCTTATCATCTATAGGCTTATCTTCTTTACTCTCTGCTGCTTCTAATATTCCATCCATATCTATCTTATCTTTAAGTTCAAGTATTATTCTCTGAGCAGTTTTTTTACCTACACCTGGAGCCTTTGTAATTAAGCCCTCATCCCCTAAAACTATAGCCTTTTTAAGATTGGCTACACTGCTTATGGACAAAAGAGATAGCGCAGCTTTAGGGCCCACTCCATTAACTTTTAAAAGTAAATTAAATAAAGACAATTCCTCTCTAGTTAAAAATCCATAAAGTCCAATAAAATCATCCCTCACGATTTGAATTGTATAAATAGTAATTGCTTCACTGGCTTTAGGTATATTAGTTATGGTGTTTCCTGATGTGTATATCTTATAGCCTATACCATTATTTTCAATTATAATATAGTCTTCATTAATACCCATATAAGTTCCTTTTATATACTCATACACACTGATACATTCCCTTCAATGAATAATTTAAATAAGCAACTACATAATACTTTACCACCATAATTAATTTTATTCAAGAAAAAAGAGTATATAGTTCATCCTTATTGCATAAACCCTATACACCCTTTGTTCACTTATATTATACATATTTATTCTATTTTAAGATTGATACTCTGTAATGGCTTCCTTAGCCTTTTCTTTAGTGTCAAACTGAAATTCCGAAGATCCACTTTTAAGCATTTCGACTTCCTCTTTTCTTAAAAGATTAGTCCTTATATCCGTCACATCTTCCTTCTTTTCTATATACATATTTCCTTCATTGTCTGTTCTAAAAATAGCCATATACTCTCCTTTGTCCGTTTTTTCTATACTTATAACATATTTATTTGGAGAATATCTATCCAAGCTCTTAATTAGAATAACTTCTTCCCCATCCATTTTATTTATTTTAAAGCCTTTTTTTGAAAAATAGGATTGAAGCTTTTCTCTATCATATCCTACTATAGACTTATCGTACTTTTCTGCTATTTGTTCTTCTTCTATAGTATCATTACTTTTTAAATACATTACCTTAAATATTAATTTGGTATTGTATTTAACGGTGTTTTGAGATTTGCTTTTACTCATAACAGCATTGCTATCTTTATATAATTCCTCTTTATATTTAGTACTTTTATTATATTTATAATAACCTAAATATCCTCCTACAAAAAGAACTAAAGCCACTGCAGAAAACCATAGTATAAATTTTCTTTTTTTAGACATACTATCAACCTCCTTGTATGGGCTATTATGTCCAATTTGTAAATTTTTATACAATATATAATAAATAATAAATAACTAATCACTACTCACAGCATACTAAAATCATGAATTTATTTCCTGATTAATATCAATATCAATCGTTCTACCGTATATTAATATAATAAGAATCTAATACATTCATCTTAGCAACCTCATTTCTTCACTACAATTCTAAGATTAATCAACCCAATTAATGCCATTTAATACTACTGTTAGGTACTTATTATTTATTATGATTGATAGAATTGTTTTTTTCACATTTAACCAATTATTACAAACATGCTTACCCAAATAATGCAATATTATTCACCATATATTAACTGCATATGATTACCTGTATATGCAATAACCGAATTGCAACATTATTTCTCTAAAGGTAAGTATTATATGCATCGGTTAAGTTAGGGGGTGGCTAAAAGAGCTAAAAAAAAGAAGTTGGGTATCACTCCTAATAAACTTTATGGATTTCAATTTAGGGAATTCTTTTTATTTTTATTACTTATATTAAGCGGGTTTATTTACCGTCACTTACTTATCATAGTCTAATAAACCTCTTTTAGTAAGCTTTTAATATATCAAATACTTACATAATAAACTATATGTCATATATAACATCTTCAATTCGTAATTTGAAACTCATCCCAAAATTTTTTAACGAAATAATACGGTTTTAGGGTGTTATTACAATCAATATTTATCCAAAAACCTATGTAGATTTAGTGTATAAATTGTATATTACGAATTGAAGATATAACATACGATTAATTACTAATCTTTTTTCACTAAGATATTTTAAAATTAGATTAAAGTATAGTGTTGAAATATATATTACTTCTATACAAAATTAACCAATTACTATAAAATAGGATTAGATCATAAATGTAAATTAGTCATGGAGGAGATATATTATGGATAGTTGGAAAAATGATAGAATTGCTTCTGCAGAAAGAGACGAAAATCCTACAGTAATGGTAAAAATGAAAAGTGGATTTGCTGTTATAGGAGATAATCAATTTCTACCTGGATATTGTGTTCTTCTTGGATATCCAAAAGCAAGTTCACTCAACGAGTTATCTTTGGCTGAAAGAACTCAATATTTAACTGATATGACATTAATAGGAGATGCTATTATAAAAGCATGTAATCCATTGAGAATTAATTATTCTATTTTGATGAATTTAGACCACTATTTACATGCACATATTGTAGCACGTTATGATTGGGAACCTGATGAGTATAAGTGCAGACCAATTTATTTTTATCCAAAGGAACAAACAAATGATAGACAATATGAATATTCAAATGAAAAATATGGTGATTTAAAAAGAAATATAACTCAAAATCTACTAGAATTAATGAAGAACGCTGGTTATTAATATTACTAATATAATATTAAGACTGAAAAATAAATAATGTTTTTATATTGTTTCACAAATGTAAAATATGGACTGGCATCCATTTACTATATATTTAAGAATGGAGGGTATTTATGAATTTATTGATAATAGGTGCAAGCGGATATTTAGGAAATACAATATACAAAAAACTCAAGGAATGTACCAATGATAGTATTTATGGGACTTGTTGCAACTCTAATAATCATGAACTTGTACAAGCTAATGTATTAAATAAATTATATATAAAGAGATTGCTTTTATTTAAACCAGATGTAATCATTTGGAGTATTTATGACGCAGAAGAAGAAATGTATTTATCGCAAATAGGTATGAATGAGTTAGTTAATAGAATCTCGAAAGATGTACGATTGATTTATGTTTCTACTACAGTAGGAAAAGGAAAGAACCAGACTGAAAATGTAACCCCTAATAAACGTATGCCTGATGAATATTTATCAAAATATATAAACGGCAAGATTGAAGGAGAGAGTATAGTTGCAAAACATCCTAACCATGTAATCGTAAGACCTGGTAGTATCTATGGCTATGACTATGATGGCAAAATGGATTCCAGAATGAAAGGGCTTCTTGAGATTTCAGAGTCAGGCAAAGATTATTCAAGAACAGCTAATATGTATGCAAGTTTTGTTAATGTTCAAGACCTTGCAGATGCAATAATTGAACTTGCATATAGTAATTTTACAGGAATAATAAATATATCAGGAGAAAGGTCAGTAAGTCATTACGATTTTAACCTGTACTTAACAAAATTAATGGATATTGAAAACAGTTTTATAATACCTGATTATAAGCTAGAAGATGTATACCATAATTTAAATAATGACAAAAGAAAAAAATTGCTAAACGCTTTGATAAGAGATATTTGAAGAACAATAAAACAAGATTATATAGTATATTAGAAGAATTAGTAATATGTCCACTTGTTTAGTTTAATGATTGTTTCGTAATCTTCTTATATCGTTTACAAATAACTAAATAGTTAATGCAAAACCTATGCTAAAACCCATTTAAAAGCATAGGTTTTTTGGTTGCATTCTTTTGAGAGATGTTATAAGGCTTCAATAATCAAAAATTATCATACTACTTATTAGCAACGGAATTATAAAGAGGATAACCGTAAAGGCTTCCCTCATACATTTGTTATTCTTCAAAGTTACCACTATAGTTAATATCATAACCTTGGTGCAATTCCACTTGTTCTTTAATACGTATTATCATTTCTTGTTCATCTGTAAAGTATTCATCTAAAAATCTAGTATGCTTGTACTCCTTCTTTAAGAAATTTCTTTCCCAACCATTCTTGAATACCATTAACCATATCCTTTTATCCTTCTCATTCATATATGCTTTTATTTCAGTGCCATCATTGCAATCTGGTTTGATATGGAATGAATTTACACCATACCCGGTTACCCCCTCCCATAGAAACATGTAATTCCCTTTTCTCCTAAGTATCCGTCTCCAAACTCATAACACTCTTCTACAAATCTTTCATATAAAATAACTTTCTTCCTCCTTAATTTAGACTTAATTGCCTTTATACTTTTATAACAAGTCAAATCCGCATTATGAGACATTGTTGCGATACTTTTTTTTAATCGAGTGAAGTTATCAGAATGGGGCAGATCGGGGGCTGTATCTACTTAAATTGCATTCTTTAATATTAAATATTTACCGTCCTTAGTTAACCCCTTAAAAAACCTCTTTTATAAACTCTATAACCTTCTATTTTCCATAGAATCTAAAACGGAATAGAATCTGCTTCAGCAGATAAATATAAGTCTTACTAATTAAGTCTTATTCGGGTATAAAAGTTACACCACATAGTATCAAAATTACACCTCATAAGGATAAAAATTGCACCTTATAAAATATCTTCATTTCTTGAGTCTTTTCTCTAAATTCTATATTAATTTAACATGGATGCTTTACCCCTACTTTTCCATTGTAGCATAATAAATATGTCAAAAACTAATTAAGATAATCAAGCTGACGAAAACTCTTGGCATGGAATCTTTGGTTATTGTTTTTGTAACTTTTTATTGTCCTACTACTCGTTTTTCTAATTTCACAATCGAATATAAATTCCTTTAATACTTCTTTTAATAACATAAAAAATACACCTCCATAAACTTTTATATAAGCTTATAAGGTGTACTACTCGCATATCCATAATGGATAACAGTAACTTAACATCAACAATTTAGGCTAACTCATTGATATAACTGCTATTCTTCCCATCCTTCTGGGAACTCTGCATTGTGATAAACATCTTGAACGTCGTCATCATCTTCTAATTGGTCAAGTAATTTTTGGAACTTAGTTGATGTCTCTTCATCAATTTCTGTATATGTGTCAGGAATCATTTTTACTTCTGTTTCTAAGAACTCTAGTCCTTGAGATTCTAATGCTTCTCTTACAGTTCCAAATTCTTCTGGAGCCGTAGTTATAACATATACTTCATCTTCAGCTTCAAAATCTTCTGCACCTGCATCTAATGCCATCATCATAATTTCGTCCTCATCAAGACCATCTTTCTTTTCAATAACCATTTGGCCTTTCTTCTGGAACATAAATGATACACATCCGGTTGAACCTAAGTTACCGCCATGTTTAGTGAATGCGTGTCTTACGTTACCAGCACTTCTATTTTTGTTATCTGTAAGCGCGTTTACTATAACAGCTATTCCTGCTGGACCATATCCTTCATATGTTATTTCTTCAAAAGTAACATCTCCTAGTTCTCCTGAAGCCTTTTTAATAGATCTACTTATGTTATCGTTTGGCATGTTATTTGCCTTTGCTTTAGCTATAACATCTCTTAACCTTGGGTTTGCATCAGGGTTTGCTCCTCCCTCTTTTACTGCAACCATCAATTCTTTACCTATTTTCGTAAAAACTTTTGCTCTTTTAGCATCTGCTTTACCTTTTTTAGCTTGTATGTTATGCCATTTTGAATGACCTGACATTTATAATCTCCCCCTAACTTCATCTATGGTAAATTGTATTTTAAACAAATCTTTACACAATATATACGCATAAAGTATCAAAACACATTAATTATATCATATAATGTATTATTATTTCAATTGTCATTTATGTTAATCTTTTATATATATTGTTTAAAACTTAATTGCAAAACTAAATTCTACACCTATATACTAAAACAGCAGAATTTAGTCTTACAAGTTTCTAACAGAGCACTATTTAAACAGTGCTTACAATTACTAAATGACAATATTCAAAATATGCATTTCTAAAATTATTTTATAGCTTTTTATAATTCAGCCCGTAAAACCTCGTATCCTTGTGGTCAATGATGTAAGGACTTTAAGTTAGGGGAGTTCGATGAGAGAGTTACAATTGTTTTTATAAATATAATTGACAATTTTAAAAAACAAATATAAAATATAATAAAACATATACCCACTTGGGGTATATTGGAGGTGGTATTATGAATTTAGAAATTCAAGATAAAGCTTTAAATACAGCTAAAAGTAAAGGTGGAAGCTTCGTTATTTCATATATTACTAAATCCTGTGGATGAGGAGGCATTCCTACAAAATACCTCTGGATCGAGGTTAGAAATGATGTAAGTAATTTAATAAATTATCATATTACCAATTATCAAGGAACACCTGTTTATATAAGTAAAGCCTTAAATATACATGGAAAAGTATATATATATCAAAAAGCAAAACTTCCCTTAATAGGATGCATATTCGGTGTTAAAGGTGTATCTGTTTAATAGTATTTTATGGATAAATGAGGCTGTCGCATTAAGAATAAATACTACAATGTATTGTGCTAATTTTTAATTTGCAAATCAACATATTGTATGTAAATTTCTTAGTGCCACAGCCCCTACATGTGTTGTTTATCTCCGGGGCAGTCTTTACTCAATATATGATATGAAATTGGCCATACTGCCTTTTAAATGATACCTAAGAATATAAGAATTGTCACTTTTTTCATATAATTTTACAAATCCCTTAGCACAACCAGAATTCCAAAAGTTTAATATACTATGCTGCTGGCACAAACCTTTATATATAAGCTTCATCATATTTTCTTTTTCGTCCTGAAAAAAAATTTGTATCTTAGAGCTATCATTAATTGCCTCTAAATATACAGTTACTTTTTTATCATCTTCATCACATGAAAAATCAGAAATTCTCCCACTTCCCAATACTCTATTTGAGTATTTATATTCTTTACCTTCTAAATTCAATACCACAGAGAATTCTTTATTTAACTCCTTTTTAAGTATTATAGGTGACAATCCTATTAAGTTTAAATTTGCATCTACTTTTTCTTTTAATTCACTTTTAAAAGAATTACAATTCATATTTACCCAAAATCCAAAATCTGCATTCATAAAAACCTTCATTTCATATCCATTACTTCTGCCTTGTATAACTTTATATTCCTGTCCATTATATTTTATATTTCCTATAAATTCTGTATTAAATCTCTCTAAACTAGATGCTATGCTTATAATATTATTTTCAACATTATAGGGTATTCTGTTTTTCTTTTCTAGTTCCCAAGAAAATTCTCCACAATTAGACATAAACTCATTGTGCTTTTCAGCACAATTCTCTCCTAAATATACATTTCCCTTTAAGTAATTTTCACTAACTGTACAATGACCTATGAATATTTGATATTCCTTTACATAATTTTTAATATTAAAATAATTGCCACCATAAAAATTATTTACTTGAACACCACCATTTTCCCAAGTTCCTGCTCTGACCATAGCATAAGAAGGCTCACTAAATTTAGGCTCAAAAGCTGAGCCCTCTGGATTTACTACATAGTACTGAATAAAAAAAGGTCTCTCCTCTCCAGTACTTTCATTTACAGCCAAAAAATAATGCCACCAATATTTGTACTTACTCATTTCTAATTTCCATTTCATCTCGTTTATTTTTTTAGAAATTTCCATATTAGCACCATCCCCAATATTTTTATAATTGCTAAGTTACATGAAAAGAAATAACAAGTCAAAGATTCTAGTATATTTTATATTAGACAAGAAAACAGATTACGTCACTAATAAGACCATCGTCGGATTTTGCTGACCCAGTATATACTAACATACTGATTTATTATTTATTTGAATGTGCCCAAAGTTAAGATAAAACTTCATGTGAAACCATAAAATTTATTTATAATTGCTTATTTAAAAATATAATATACCAATTCTATATTATTACATTTTACCCTACTACTTCATTTAAAATTAACACTTTGTTCACCTTTAAAGATAAAAAAAGACGGACAGTGTCCGTCTTTTAACTATTTGCTTTTTCTTTAGCTTCCTCAAGCATACTCTTAACCTTCATAAGTCTAGTCAAGTTACCTCTTTCATTTTCATCCAATTTCATTTGAATATATTTTATAGTTTCTTGAAGTTGAGGTATAGTCATATATTCAAGAGCATTAACTCTTCTTCTAGTCTTCTCTATTTCATCAGACATTAGCTGACAAGACTTCTCTACTTCAGCAAGTTCTAAAAGTTTAGGAATTATGGTATATAGTTTTTCTAATGCACCATCTAATTCTCCAGATGTATTAGCAAAACCATAAGGGTATATACTTCCTTCGTCCCCCTCTAATTCTCTTTTAAAGTTCATAACAGGTACATTTACGCTCATTATGTTCTTTTGATTTACTTCTACAGATATGTTTTCTTTTGGATAAGCTATAGCTTCTTCCAAAAATTCTGAAGACATAAGTGCCCTTGCCATTACAAAGTCCTTTAATGATGCTTCTAATTCTTTTTCCACACTTTTTCTTAGCTGATTGTTGTACTTTATTAAATCTATGAATCTTCTCATAAGCTCATCTTGTTTATCTTTTAGTAACTTATGACCTCTAGTTGCTGTTACAAGCCTCTTTTTAAGCTTGGTAAGCTCCATTCTAGTAGGATTAACATTTAGCCTTGCCATGGCTAATCATCCTTTCTTTCTTCAATATACTTCTCTAAATATTCATCTCTTATTCTCTTAAGTTCTGTTCTTGGAAGTATCTTTAATAGTTTCCAACCAAGATTCAAAGTTTCCTCTATAGTTCTATTAGCTTCAAACCCTTGAGCTACATATTCTTTTTCAAAGCTTTCTGCAAACTCTGCATACTTTTTGTCTGTATCAGATAAAGCAGATTCACCTAATATAGCTGCTAGTTCTTTTGCTTGCTTACCTTGTGCATAGGCAGAGAACAACTGGTTCATAGTATCAGCATGATCTTCTCTTGTTTTTTCTTTTCCTATACCTTTATCTTTAAGTCTTGATAGGGATGGTAAAACATCTATTGGAGGCATAATACCTTTCTTGTAAAGTTCCCTTGATAGTATTATCTGTCCTTCAGTGATATATCCCGTTAAGTCTGGAATTGGGTGAGTTTTATCATCCTCAGGCATTGTTAATATTGGTATTTGTGTTATAGAGCCCTCTTTGCCCCTAAGTCTTCCTGCTCTTTCATATATAGTAGAAAGGTCAGTATATAGATATCCTGGATATCCTCTTCTACCTGGTACTTCTTTTCTTGCTGCTGAAACTTCACGAAGAGCTTCACAGTAGTTTGTTATATCTGTTAAAATTACAAGAACGTGCATTCCTTTTTCATAAGCTAAGTACTCAGCTGTAGTTAATGCCATTCTTGGAGTAGCTATTCTTTCAATAGCTGGATCTGAAGCTAGATTCATAAATAGAACTGATCTATCTATAGCACCTGTTTTTGTGAACTCCTCCACGAAGAATTCAGCTTCTTCAAAAGTTATACCTATAGCTGCAAAAACCACCGCGAACTTTGAACTAGAATTTAAAACTTTAGCCTGTCTTGCTATTTGAGCAGCTAGTTGTGAATGTGGAAGACCTGAGCCTGAGAAAACAGGTAGTTTTTGTCCCCTAACTAACGTATTAAGTCCATCAATAGCAGATATACCAGTTTGTATAAACTCCGATGGAAAATCTCTTGCCACAGGGTTTATAGCTTCACCATTTATATCAAGTCTCTTCTCTGGAATTATCTTTGGACCATTATCCTTTGGTTTTCCCATTCCATCAAAAACTCTTCCTAACATATCTTCTGATACGCCAATTTCCAAAGGTCTTCCTAAAAATTTAGCTTTAGTTCCTTTTAAATTAATTCCTGAAGAACCTTCAAATAACTGAACCATGGCTCTATCTCCGTTAACTTCAAGAACCTTTCCTCTTCTCATTTCACCAGTTTGTATCTCTATTTCAACAAGTTCATCATACTTAACGCCTTCTACGCCTTCTACAACCATAAGCGGTCCAACTATTTCTTTAACTGTTCTGTATTCCTTAAGCATCTAGAACCCCTCCTTCGCTGATGAGATTATCCATTTGGCTCTTTAGCTCATTATATATTTCATCAATCTTACTCAATTCACTCTCTGGAGTATATTTACTTCTAGCTATTCTATCTCTAACAGGTAACTTTAATATTTTATCTAAATAAACTCCTGCTTTAAGGGCTCTTTCCGCTTCCTCCTTAAATAGAACTATTAATTTTAACATTTTGTATTGTTTATCCAAAGAAGCATAAGTATCTATTTCGTGGAAAGCATTTTGTTGCAAATAATCTTCTCTTATAGATTTAGCAACTTCAAGCTTCAATCTATCTTTTTCTGATAGTGCATCTATACCTACAAGTCTAACTATTTCTTCTAAGTTTGCTTCTTCTTGAAGTAAAACCATAGCATCTGTTCTTAAAGCTGACCAATCTGACGCAACTTTTTCATCCATCCAAGCTCCCATTTTCTCTAAGTACAGAGAATAAGAATTTAACCAGTTTATTGAAGGGAAGTGTCTTCTATATGCAAGCTGTGCATCTAGTCCCCAGAAAACCTTAACTATTCGTAATGTAGCTTGTGTAACTGGCTCTGAAAGGTCTCCACCTGGAGGAGATACGGCTCCTATAGCTGTAACTGCTCCCTCTCTTCCATCTTCACCTAAGCAAATTACCTTACCAGCTCTTTCATAGTAATCAGCAAGTCTTGATCCTAAATATGCTGGATAACCTTCATCACCAGGCATTTCCTCAAGTCTTCCTGACATTTCTCTTAAAGCTTCAGCCCAACGAGATGTAGAGTCAGCCATTATTGATACAGAATATCCCATATCTCTAAAATACTCTGCTATAGTAATTCCTGTATATATGGAAGCTTCTCTAGCTGCCACGGGCATATTTGATGTGTTAGCTATTAAAACAGTTCTCTTCATCAAGCTTTCTCCAGTTCTTGGGTCCTTAAGCTCTGGGAACTCGTTAAGAACGTCTGTCATCTCATTTCCACGTTCTCCACATCCAACATAAACAACTATTTCTGCATCTCCCCATTTAGCTATTTGGTGCTGAACTACTGTTTTACCTGCACCAAATGGTCCTGGTACTGCAGCAGCTCCACCCTTTGCCACTGGGAAAAAGGTATCTATAACTCTTTGTCCTGTAGTCATTGGTTCCACTGGATTTACCTTTCTTGAATACGGTCTACCTTTTCTAACAGGCCATTTTTGTAAAAGAGTTATTTCTTTTTCACCCTTTTGAGTGTCTAAAACACATACCATTTCCTCTATAGTAAATTCGCCTTCTTTTATTTCTTTAACTGTTCCTTCCATTCCGTAAGGCACCATTATTTTATGGACTACTACAGCGGTTTCTTGTATTGTACCTATTACATCACCAGTTGAAACTTTATCTCCAACTTTCACCGTTGGTTTAAAGTCCCATTTCTTATCTCTATCTAATGCTAAAACAGAAACACCTTTTTTTAAAAATGAACTTTTTGACTTTTCCATAAAAGCATCTAGTGGTCTTTGTATTCCATCAAACATTGATTCTATAAGTCCAGGTCCAAGTTCTACACTTAGAGGTTCTCCTGTTGTAACTACAGGGTCTCCAGGTCCTATACCTGAAGTTTCTTCATATACCTGAATTGAAGCCCTGTCCTCTCTCATTTCTATTATTTCACCTATAAGGCCCTTTTCTCCAACTCTTACAACGTCATATATATTAGCTTCATCCATGTTCTCTGCAACTACCAATGGACCTGAAACTTTTATAATTCTTCCAGTTTTCAAGTTACCAACCTACCTTCCTATAAAATATTAACACCAACAGCTTTTTCTACGTTATCGCTGATTCTTTGTATTCCTATGTTCAATGTTCCCTGATTGCTTGGAATTAATATTACAGCAGGAAGTGTTTGCTTATTATATCTTTCAATAGTTTCTTCTATATCCTTTGCAACTTGTTCTGTTACAAATATAACTGCGTAATCACTCATAGCTAGCTTATCAATAGTCTTTCTTGCTTCCTCTGGTTCAACTACTGGAAATACGTCTAATCCAATAGATTTAAAAGCTAGTACAGAGTCCTTGTCTCCAACTACTCCTATCTTCTTATACATAAGCATCACGCAGCCTTTCTCTTATTACTTCCGCAGCAATATTATTGAGTTTGCCAACCATTATTATTCTTATTAATTTTATTTCATTTTCCTTCGCATAGATATAAGCAATCACTGGTTCAAGTCCAAAGCTCACGTACTTAGCTTCTCTCATTAGTTTCATAATATAGTTATCACTTAATTTTTCAAGAAGACTTACTGAACCAGTTTTAGAATATTCCTCTACACCTAGTTTTAAAATTTCATTATAGTCTGTATATGAAAGTCTACCTGGTATATTTTCTACTGATTCATTAATTAAAGCTAACATCTTCTCCTTTGGAATTGAACCTCCTGGTAGCATTACTGATAAGAAAAAGTCTCTTCCTTTATTTTGTTTTTTGACCCTTAGCAAAGTCTTTATGTTTGTTAAATCCGCCATAGTTCCTATATATTTATCTAGAAATTTATCATTTATTTCTTTACTTATAGCTATCATTTCTTCAAACATATACTTATCAAGTATTATATCAATTCTTTGAGGATCCTTTAAGTTTTTAAAGTCTTCAGTTACTTTTTCTATACTGCTTCTCATAGTTTTATTCAAGTCCCTATAGTACTCGTTATCTACTGCATATTTTAACTTAGAAATTTCAAACTTTCCTACAGGAACTAGCATATGAGAAAAATCCTTGTTAAGGATTTTACCTTTAATCATAACCTTTAAATTATGATAATCGTATTTAATGCTCATTATATCTACTACTGATTTAATTGGACATACATCATAAATTAAGTTATAAACTCTTTTAAGTTCAGTACTTAACATTATTTCATAGTCCTCAGCTCTTTTAACGTCATTCATCACATTGGCATACTCAGTTTCCTGAAGCACTTTTAAAGCACTTTGAGCAGATGCAGAATCTATCATTCTCTCAATTTTGGCTTTATCAAGGAGTCTGGTTTCTAATACCCTAAGCCTAGGTATAGCTTGAGTAAATTGCATTACATCCATTAGTTACCCTCCTTAGTTAAATAATGCCTTCGCTACTTCATACTCTAATTCTTCCTTTATATCATTGACTAAAGCTTCAAAAGTATTATTTATTTCTATGCCATTCTTTTCTAGAATAAATCCACCCTTAAAATCTCCAGTTTCATTTTTTATTATAATATTTCCTTTTTTGCCTTTAACAATTAATTTCTTATTTACATCATCAATAAATTTTGATGTGATTATTTCTTTACCTTTAGAATTTAGTATTAAACTCTCGTCTCCATAAATATCTAAAGAAAGTATTCTATTTTCAACATATTGTAAAAATTGTTCTTCTGAAAGATTTGCTAATCTATCTACAGCTTCATCAAAAGTTTTTTGAATGATTTGCTGCTTAGCTTCTAGCTTTTCATTTCTCACTTTAAGCTCTGAGCTAGATACTATTCTTTCTTTTTTTGTAGATGCTTCTATTTTAGCTTTCTCTATTATTTCTTTTTCTAAAATTTCAGCTTCTGAAACTTTTTTTTCTATTATCTTATTTTTTTCTTCTTGTGCATTAGCTAAGATTTCCTTTTCTTTAATTTTGGCTTCCTCCAAAATTTTACTTACTAAATTATTTACATTAGCCATTACGCTTCACTCCAAACTATTTTACAAATAGAACCATAAATAATGATGCAACAAAACCTAATACTGCATAGGTTTCAACCATAACAGCGTATATAACGCCTTTCATTACGTCATTTGGTCTCTTAGCTAATATTTGAACACCTGCAGCTGCAACTTTACCTTGAGCTATAGCTGATTTCCATCCTGCTAAAGCAACTGGTAGACAAGCCATAAAATATTTTAAACCTAGATCAAAAGCTGGCATTTTACCACCAAATATTCCTATCTTAGTGAATAACAACAGTGCTATAACAAATCCATAAAGACCTTGTGTACCTGGAAGAGCAACTAATATAAATGTCTTACCGAATTTTTCCGGTTCTTCAGTCATAAGTCCTGAAGCAGCTTCTCCTACTATTCCTATACCTTTAGCTGAACCTATACCTGCTAATCCTACTGCTAATGCAGCTCCTAATAATGCAAAAATCATACCACCATTATTTTGTAAAAAGAAATTTATCCATGTCATCTTTTCCATCTTTTAAATCCTCCTCTTGTTATTTAGTAATTTTTATATATTCTTCTGAAAGCTTAAATGGAGTGAATTTTTTTCCACCGCCTTCATAGAATTTCCCGAAAAATTCTAAGTATTGTAATCTAGCTGCATGAACATAAGATCCAAGAGCATTAATTACAAGGTTAAATAAATGTAATCCCACAAATAGTATAGGAGATAACACATATTTTATTGGTACTGGGAAAAGGCTTACTATCAAGTTTAAAGCATTAGCTATAAATCCAGTAGCTAACCCTAAAGCAAGAAGTCTTGAATAGGACACTATGTCTCCTAGGTATCCTGTAACACCATAGACTCCATATAGACCTCCTCCTATTTTTCCTCCTAGGCTTGGAGAAGTTCTACCTTGTGTTAATAACAATCCTACTAAGCCAGCTATTAACAACCATTTTCCTAAGCTTCCACCTATTCCTACTAACATAAGAATTGCACCTATTAAAGTTAAATACCATGTCAATACATCGTATATTGCATCTTTTAACTTTCCAGCTCTTATTAACATATAGGCTTTTATACCTAAACCAACAAATACGTGAACTACACCAAATGCAAGTGAAAGTATAAAAATTTGTGATATATCCTTGGTTGGGTCAATTAACATAGGGGGATTTACTCCGAAGTAATTTAATAGATCTCCAAACCAACCTCCATAAATCGTACCCCATATCATAGTAGATATTCCTGCAAAGAAAAACAGTTTAAAAGTTTTTCTTCTTTCAGGATCTTTAACCTTGCTAATGGCAAATAAAGACGCCAAAACCATGATAAGTCCATAACCTGCATCTGAAAGCATCATACCAAAGAATATAAAATAAAATACTGACAATATTGGTGTAGGGTCTACTTCTGAATAAAGAGGCAAACTATACATTTCAACTAAGCTCTCAAAGGCCGAAGAAAAACCACCATTTTTAAGTTTAATAGGTACCTTTTCTGTTTCTTCTTCAGTAATTTGGCTAAAATCTAAATAATAATCTTGTCCAACGACTTTTTTAATTGTGTTCTCTAACTCTGAATTGTTTTCCAAAGTATTCCATCCACAAATTGTAACTATCTTCTTTGTTTTCAGAAAATTATTTGAAGCATAATTTCTTATAACCAAATTATTATAGTACTCATAAGCTAGTTGTAATTCTTCTATCTTGTTGTTAAATTTTTTAATTTCTTCGGTTATTATTTCTTCCTCATGGTTTATTTCCATAATTTTAGCACTATAGTTTTCTATTAAAACCTTTGGCTCTTCTTCATAATTTAAAGCAAGATAGCTAAATCCGTAATTTTTAAGAAGTTCTTCAGCTTTATTAGTTTCGCTTTCATGGACTATGGCAAATATATATATATCCTGACTTTGACTATTCAATATTTCTAAATGGCCATATTTAATTTCATCTTGAAATTTTGAAGTCAATTCCTGCTCATATTGCTTAGCTAAACTTCCTAAAAAATATGAAGTTTTCTTAAACTCTTTTAAATATTTGAAAGGAGCATCAAAATTTTTCCAAAGTTCTAAACTCTTTATTTCAGTCTCATATTTTGTCCTTTCATTATTCAATGTGTTTAATTTAACTTCTTTTTCCTTTAAACTAGAATAAGTTTCTTTCCAAGAGTTTTTTTCCATAATGCTATTTAATCCACTGTAAGATAATTCTTTCTTATCCTGTAAAAAAGCTTTTAATCCGGATTTCTGAGGAATATAACCTTGAAGAAAGTCCAAAGCAAACTTTAACTTAGATAAATTTTCTTCGTACTCTGCGCACTTTGAATCTACTTCATCTCTTCGTAGCTCTTTGAATTCTTCAACTTCTTCTATTGCCTGTTCTTCTTGAAGATTTATAAATTGAACTCCTTCAAAATTTTGAAGAGCTTCTAGAAGTTTTTCCTTTTGTGATTCAAAGGTTAGCAAAGTAAACTTATTCATTTTAACTATTGCCATGAATATTCACGATCCTCTCAATCACTAATTTAATCCCCTCTTCTTTCTTTTCACTAGGGGTATTTAGTATTTCTTCAACCTCTTTCTTGCCTTGGTCAAAAATAGGTTTAGATTCACTATTTCCTTCCTGAGCAGCCTTATCATACATTTCCTTTGCTCTTGCTTTTGCACTATTTATTATGTTACTGTATTGATTTTCTGCTTCTAAGGAAGCATTTTTAATTATTTCTTTTTTTTCAATTTCAGCTTTTTTAACCAGTGCATCGGCTTCACTTTCTGCCTTTTTAACTTCTAAAATAGCTTCTAATGCCAAAGTATCACCACCTTTATTTGTATATATTAATATTTAAAGTAATAACAAATGCTTAATATCCCATGCATCTATAGTACTTTATATAGTAATCATTACAACTTCATTATACTTACTTTAACAATTAATTTCAACAGACTTTGAAGGAATTAAATTAGATTATTGCTTTTTAAGTGGCTTTTCTTTATTTATACACAATATTTTAAATTTTTTCATTATAAATTAATTTTTCTACAAGTTCGCTTATTTCCTCAGTTTGACAAGGTCCATTTTCTTGAAAAATTATATACGATTCCCTATTTTCTATAGTTCCATCTTGCAAGAATTTACATATGTCAATGAAGAATTTTTCTACATGAAACTCTAATTTTTCATAATTCACATTAGCTTTTATCCAATCACGGATTAACTTGTTAACATTTTTGTCAAATTTTCTATTTATAAATGGCGGAACCCACTTCTTTTTATTATGTAATAAGTAATCATATTTAATAATTTCATTTAATGCGTAATTACTCTTCTTTAAAACTTTTTCATTAAAAAGAAGAAATATTTCATAGTATTCAACTGAAGATATGTTTCTGTCAAAATATCCATTGTCCTGAAAAAAACTTGCAAGACTTCTGTAGAATTCAAAAGCACTAGAATAGTATTCTTCAAAATACTTCAATATATTATTAAATTTATTAGAATTATAGTATTTATCTATCATTTTTTCTACACCTTTGAGTGTACATATTTCATCATAACTAATATCCTTAGTCTTCAATATTTCATAGGGTGGATATGGTGAATATACCATTCCCCATTTATCTTTTTCGGTAATCATAGGAGTTCCTTTAAGTAATTTTAAAAATCCTAACTGTATTTCTTCTGGTTTAATTGAATATACCTGATCAAAGGACTTTTTAAATGATTGAAAATTTTCTCCAGGCAATCCTGCTATTAAATCTAAATGCTGCTTTATATTTTTAAGCTTCTCTACTTCCAAAACCTTATATTCTATATCTTCAAAATTAACAGTTCTATTTATATTTTTTAGAATTTCATTATTGGTAGTTTGCACACCAACTTCAAATTGAATTCTTGCTTTTGGAGCCTTTTGAAGTATCTTAATTTGCTCTTCTTTAAGTAAATCTGCTGAAATTTCGAAATGAAAAGTGGTCCCTACACTTTCATCCTGTTCTGCTATAAACCTCCATATTTCTTTTGCAAAATCATCTTTACAATTAAAAGTTCTATCAACAAATTTTACAAGCCTCACTTTTTTATCCAAGAAAAACTTTAATTCATTTTTTACCCTATCTATATCTAAAAATCTCACCTTTCTATCTACAGAGGAAAGACAATACTTACATCTAAATGGACATCCTCTGGAAGCTTCATAATAAACTATTTTATTTTCCAAATTATCCTCTTCACTATATGGAAACACTATTTTATTTATATCTAGTATATCTCTAATTCCTCCATAATAAACTTCTCCTTGAATTTTAGTATAAAGTCCCTTTACTTTTTTCATACTATCCTCAAGGGACTTCCCATGTTGCATACTTTCTAAAAGAGTCTTAATAAATTCTCTATATGTTTCTTCTCCTTCTCCTTCCATAATGTAGTCCATGCTGTTTTGCAATAAAAAATTCGTAGGTTCAAAGGATACCTCTGGTCCTCCTGCAAAAATAGCTATATCATTATTTATTAATTTTATTATAGTTGCCATTTCCCTAATAAATTGGATATTCCATATATAGCAAGAAAAACCTATCACATCAGGTTTTTCTTTTATTATTTCCTTTACTACTCTTTCCTTTAAATCATTTATAGAAAATTCTAATGTATTACATTCATAATCTAAATCCCTTGTATATGCTTTTAAATATCTAATTGCTAAATTACTGTGAATAAATTTTGAATTAACACCTACTAATAAAACTTTCATACTAACATCCTTTCTTCTTAGCCCTTATAAAGAACACTTCATCATTATAGTCAAAATCAATTATATCAAATTTTAAAGTTAATAGTTTTATTATATTCTCTTTTGAATTATCATTAAAGGGATTAATATCTATTAAATTCATTATTCTTATATTATTTTCGGAAATTACAACTTTTATTTTATAATTGAATGTTTTTTTTACTCCTTTATCCACATCCCATATATAGATTTCTCCATTCTCCTTTAATACCTCCCATGCAAACTGAAAAACTTTTTCTTTTTCACTGTTTGTCCAAATATTTTTTAAAGAAAAGAATAACACGCACCTATCGTACTTATCCCTATCCAAAACCTCTTTACCTTCACTATATACATAATCTATATCCAGTGCCCCATCATCTCTTTTACAAAGATTATACACTATACCATAATCCTTATATCCAATATCTAAAACGCTGCCCTCTAATTTCATCTCATGCAAATCTAATATTTTTTCTTTCAATTTTATCCCCCCATAGTCTATGGATTTTACTTGTTCATAAGTTTTTATTTGTTATTGTTCAAACTTTCGCTCATGATTTTGAATTTCTACATTAATATAAATAATAAAAATATAAAGTAGCTTTTAATTTAAATTATTTAATTTATTCTTAATTCTAATTATAATATAAAAAAGACACTTGTTCCATCATTTGGAATAAGTGCTTTTATATTCATCATAATAATCTAGTAAAAATCCCGCAGTAGTCTTTTGTGCCTCACCTATTATTTTTCGTGATACCTTATCATATCTCTCTTCTAAGTTATCAATATCTTTAAATTCCCTATAGGTATTATCTGCAAACACTGCATTGCTTTTTATATATTCCTCTATATAATTAAATCTCTTGATACTTTTTTCTTCTTCAAAAGAATAATCACTCATGAGCTTACTTATTATCCATATTTCAAATTTCCTATGACTTTTTAATAATTTATTATTTACATGCTGCGGCACCGTAGCATCTTGAATCAAATGGCAAGCAGCTCCAAAATAAAATAGAGATTTTTTAATTTCCTTTTCTCTTAAATATATAAGTGATCTTTCATAATATTTTTTGCATTCTGTTAATGCATCTGAAAATCCGTACAGTCCCTTACCCTTCACTACATGATAAAAATGATTAGAGCTCTTAAAATCTTGATCTGCCCAAACTACTCCTTCATTCATGTTTCTTATATTCTCTCTAAAAAAGTTATATTCCTCTTCATATCCATTTATTTTTAGTATATTTACAGCTTTTAAATTTATAAATTTATGAACTGTACAGTGAGTTTTTAAAACCTTCTTCTTAATTGGATTTACCGCAAACATTATACCTTTTAGTGTACTTCCGTAAGTTCTTTCAATTTTCTTTGGCTTCATTAATTCTTCCCCCAGTCACTTTATACTATTTATCCTTACATATTATTTTTCTCAATTTAGTGTAAATTATTACTCCTATAATGCCTAATGATAATATTACTAAATAAAAATAAATAAATTTATTATTTTTCTCCACTTTTTGTGAACTAATGCTCCCAATCCAAAGCATTCCCTTTTTTCTATCTAGTATATTTAATCCGGCTTCACTAAATTCCAAAGAAATCTTTTCACTTCCCTCTATAAGGGCCTTTTTCCTTAATACTAAATTTTTATTTAAGCTATAAAGCTTCATTTCCTTGGAATCGAAAAAATAAATAGCATCTTTATATCCCAGTAATCCCTTTTTATCTACTGTCAAATCGCATAAAGTATTAAGTGTTTCATGTTGATATAAAGGTGCAGGTGGGTTAGTAGAAGGATGTTTATCTAGCAAAAATCCTATTCTTTCACCATTCTTACCTTTAAATCTAGGAGAATTTATTGGGTCGCCACCTGAATAATCAGGCCAGCCATACCATATTCCTTTTTTTATTTGATATATATAATCTACATCACCTTTAATAGGTCTAAGACCTCTATCTTCCATACCTCCTATAATAGCAATTAACTTGTCTTCGCTGTTAAATTCCATTCCTTCTATATTTCTTATACCCCAAGCAAAGTTTTCAATGGCTCCTGTACTTAGATTATACATTATAACACTACCGTTACCTGGAAAATGTCCAGGTACTATTTGTCCCTTTACATTAGAAGTACCATAAGGTACAAAAGCTCCAGTTTTTTTATCACCAAAATTCTTACCTTTAACTATACATGTCTTTGGAGAAATGTCACAATTATATGGGTATTCCCTTAACCAGGTATTATCCTCCCCCACTATTCCAGAATTAGTGGCTGTTCCTATAGATACATATAAGTAATTTCCTGATATTTTTATTTTACTATTAAAATAATCTCCAAAATTAGGCAGCTTATCTATTAAAATTTTGCTATTATTATTATTTATATCATATTCATATATTGTCTTTTCCGAGGAATAATATAATTTGTTTTTATATAAAGCTATACTATTTATGTTCAAGTCCCTATCTTTAAACAAATAATAGCTATCCCCATTATTTTTAATAACTTGGATTTTATCTTTATAAGCTATATAATACTCATCCTTATCTGAAACGCAAAAGTCTCTAGCGCCCCTTAAACCCTTAAAACGCAATTGGCAATTAAAATTTTCTTCTAAAGATTTGATATCTATTTTATTATTACTGTATTTATTCATATTAAAACTTAAAATCGCCAATACTGTTATTACAACAACCCACTTAATTATCTTTTTCATATTCCTCTCCCCAATAATTATTCCTAAATTATATATATTTTATTGGAAAGATTAATATGTATATAGATTAAAATATATGTTTAAAGTGCTTCTTCTTCCATGTCTACATGATCTTTTTCCACTTCTGATAAAGCATTAAATATTTTCACTACATTTTCATCATTAATATCTTTTCTATATTTATTATAATACTCAACTGCATGTAATTCTCTCTTTCTTGCTAGTTCCAATAAATCTCTATCCCCACCTTCTCCTTTATACTTGCTATAGTCTAACTTAGTCAATATAGGAAGCTCCGAGAATCCCCCCATTTTTTTATGAATATTCGCATGCACAAGCTCAATTTTAGCTAAATGAAGAAACATTTTCTTAATCTCCTCATCTTCTACCAAAAGTGCAACTTCAGCGTAAAACTCACTATTAAACACTTCCAATTTCATAGCATGATCTAGTATTTTTTTAGCATCCTTATTTAATTCGGAACTATTAATTTCTATAGTTTTTTCATCTAAAGAGACTAGATATTCATTAGTAACTCCACAAAATGGACAATACTTTATTTCCTCTAAAGTATTTTTTTCTGGTACACCACTGCTATTTATATTATAATTTTTTTCACTTATAATCATTCCACATATTCTACATTTTAACACTTCTATCACATCTCCTTATTTATCCATACTATAAATGAGAAAATTTCTCCTATATTCATCTATGAATATTTTTATAACATTTATTTTTAGCACCTAACTTATTATTTACTATTATACATCAATACTAGGCCTATAATCAAAGCTGCACAATGTTTAAATTTTTTTAATTATATGATTATCCCACAAAAAGCATTACATTACCTGAATTATACCTTATTGTGGGTTAATCATTATATAGATTATATCTTACATTTATATTCCATTTACCCCTTTTATCTACTATAAAAAATACTTTTGATTTATATTATACTCTTTATATAACTTTACAAATCTTATAAACATTAAGGAGGCAATTATGAAGAGCAAAAAAGTTTGCATATTATTGACAACATTTCTTTTAAGTTTTCCCATAAGTGTACATGCCCAAAACATAAGTTATAATGTAAAAAGTGGTGACACTCTTTGGAAGTTAATATCTTAAAAGCTAGCGGACGTTAAAATAAAGAATATAATTTTGTTTCCTCACATAAATATTAATGACATTACTATATGTGAGGATTTTTTATGAGTAAAGATGCTTTTTTTAGAAATTCAATTATACTTACGTGTTCTAATTTTATAACAGGAATACTTAAATTTATGTTTTCTATAATTTTATCACAAACTTTAGGCCCCATGGGTCTTGGCCTTTATTCTCTCATAATGCCTGTATATGATTTTTTCGCTGTGGTGGTTTGTGGTGGAATGATTACTGCTATGTCAAAGCAATGCGCCTACTTTAATGGTAAAAAAGAATTTGGGAATCTACATAAGTCTGTAAAGGTTTCGTTATTCTTCGATTTTTTGTGGGCTTTAATTATAGCATTAATTTTGTTTTTATTTTCACCATTAATAAGCAATAGCATAATAAAGGACTCCCGTGCTCTATATTCCTTATGGGTTATATGTCCTGCTATTATTTTCGTAGCTTTATCCGCCATTTTAAAAGGATACTTTTACGGTATATCTAAAGTTTTCACTCCATCACTTATAGATATTTTAGAAAAAGCAGTTAGAATGATTGTCATAGTATCACTTATATCTTATTTTAACCTTACTGACATAACTAAAACCGTTACTATAACATACATGGCTTTAACTGTAGGGGAATTTTTTAGTTTTACATTTTTATTTATATTTTATAAAAAAAACAAATGTAATTATCCTGTATATTATAAAAACACTAAAAGATCTTTAGAACTTGTTTGGGGAGTATTGATAATTTCTTTACCTCTTTGCATAAATGGTATGCTAACCACAGGCTTATATACAGTATCTACTTTAATGCTGCCTAAGCGACTAATATATGGTGGACTATTGCATGAGGAAGCACTGGCCTTAATAGGTAAATTTTCTGGAATGGCTTTTACTATAATTTTTTTCCCTTTTATTGCAGTTAATTCCCTCTCCACTATACTAGTTCCTGATATATCAGAAAATTTAAGTAAGGGAAACTTTTCATCTCTTCAAAGACGTTTTTCGCAAGTTATAAATATATCCTTTGTTTTAGGTATGGCCACGCTTTTTATTTGCTTAAGTATACCAGATAATCTAGGGCAGTTATTTTTCAAAAGAAATGATTTAGCACCCTTTATCAAATTTGCAGCCTTATCAGCTCCTTTTATCTATGTATCTAGTACAACCTTTGGTATATTAAATGGGCTAGGAAAGCAAAAAATAGTTTTAAGAAATTCAGTTTTATCTGCCTTAATAGAATTAATTTTAATATACATTTTAGTTTCTATTCCAAGAATAAATATTTATGGTTATGGAATTAGCTTAATAATAACCTCACTATTTACATTAATAGCTAATCTATACGAAATCAGAAAAGAATATTTTATAGAATTCTCTTTTATTAATATACTGAGTCATTTGTTTTTAGGTATAATAGTATTTTTAACTTTAACCATATTAAACAATTTAATTATCACTAATAATTTAATTATAAAAAATATCTTATTAATAATATTAGGCTTTGCAATATTCATTTTTTCTTCTTCAATTTTATATCCTATTTTAAGACATCAGCATTCGTAAAGCCCTGAACTGCTCATGCGTTATATAAATTTTAAGGCATTAAAAAGACTTATAATAACATATAATTTCAATCTATTCTTTTAAGTCTATTCTATCAACTTAAAAAATTTTATAGTATGCGGATAAAATAGTAAAAGTCCTTCAAGCATTTAAATTTGAAGGACTTTTTACTATTTTATTTGACTAATCATTTTCTTTGGCAATAATCTAATTAATTTATTAGGAACAGTTTCTAAATCTTTCTTTGTTATTCCTCTAAAAACTATTAAACTATATAAGTATATTAAAGCTCCAACTCCAATAGCTGCTAATGTAGCTATTGCATTACTTATATATCCTTTAAACACTAGAGATATAACTGCATTAACAGGTACATATACTGCTAACACTGCTATGCTCATAATTATAGAGGCTATTAATGGTTTTTTCATGTTTTTATATAAATTAACTCTTACCCTTAAAACTCTATTTATAGTAATGTAATTTAAAAATAACGGTATTAAAAAGCATACTATATTTCCTGCTACTGCACCTAGTATATTTATTTTAGCTATTCCCACAAGTATATAATTTGTAATTATCTTACCTAATAATCCCAAAATAGCATATAAGGTAACTAAATATAGCTTTCCTATACCTTGCAAAATAGTTGTTTGGATTTGAACTACAGACATAAGTATCACCACTGAAGATCCTAAAAGCATCAACATATATCCACCTCTAACATGGAGAAGTTCATATATAGGTTTACTTAAAACAGCAAGTCCAAAAGCTGCAGGTATTGATATTAAAAAACATAATCTAAATGCATAATTTATCTTTTTTCCTACTTCTTTTTTATCATTTAAAGCAGCTGCACCAGATATAGCAGGCAACAGAGCTGCAGCTAAACAAGATATTATGGCTATAGGAACATTTATTAAACTATTGTACTTACTCAGCCATCCAAATAGTTCCTCTGTAACACTTACAAATCCCGCTGAAATCAATCTAGATTTTACATTCCAAAGGTCTACCAATGCACCTGCATTTTGTAGTCCTATACATACGGTCATAGGTATTGAATAATTCAATATTTTTTTTACTAGTTTCTTATTACTGTATCTTTTTATCGTCTTAGCATTATATCCTTTAGGAACTTTTATATGTCTATTTTTATGGTAAACCATCACTAAATATACTGAAGCTACACAAGCTCCTAATGAGGTACCTATAGTTCCTCCTGCAGCTCCCATTTCAGGTCCATTTTTAACTAAAATAGTAGCAAAAACAAGACTAAAAACTGTATTTATTATTTGCTCAATAACCTGTGATATTGCTGTTGGTGTCATATTACTTCTTCCTTGAAAATATCCCCTATAAGCTGTAAGTATAGAAGTAAATAACACCGTAGGAGCCAAAGCTTTAATTGCTAAAGCTGATGATTTAGACTTTGTGGCTGCAGCCAGCGGCGTTGCTAAGAAGAACATCAAAGCCGACATAATTATTCCTAAAGCCAATAGCATTGTTCTAGCAATCTTAAAGCTTTTAACAGCGTCTTTATAGTTCTCCAAGGCAAATAACTCAGACATTATTTTTGAAATAGCCACTGGTATTCCTGAGTTAGTCACCACATATATAAATGCATAAACTATATAGGCAGCAGCGTACATACCATATCCTTTATCTCCTAGTATATTTATTAGAAAAGGTAAGTAAACTACAGATAATACTTTCGATATAATTTGTGCAGCTGACAGCACTGCAAAACTTTTAGTTGTAGATTGTTTTTTCATAAAAGCACCTTCCTAAAATTTAAATACATCTTTTTTAATTTTCTTTAAAATAGGTGGTAAACTCTCTGCTATGGTTTTATTTTCCATATAGGCTAACTTTCCATCACAAGCTTTAAATATTAATTTATATGCATATAAAAACTGAAAATCTAATGCATATTTGTTTTGAAAGAAGTTATTTATCTTTTTATCACCATATTTAGGATCACCTACTATTGGATTACCTAGAAATCTTAAATGAGCCCTTAGTTGATGACTTCTTCCTGTTATTAAATCTATATCTATTAATGTATATGCTCCTATGGTTTGAATCACTTTAACATCCATAGCTATTTTTTTAGTATTTTCTTTAGGTTCCTTATAAATTTTAGATATATTGCTATCCTCATCTTTAGATATATAGGCTTCATAAATTCCTTCACTAATCTTACCTATTACTAAAGCTGTATAGTACTTTTTAACTCTTCTTTCTCTAATAAGTTCATTTAAAAGTTTTAAGCTCTCAAAGTTTTTACCATATATCACTACGCCAGATGTATTCCTATCTAATCTATTACAAGGTGCTGGAGTGAATGTTATTTCTTTTTCTGGTGTATAATCTCCTTTTTCAAAAAGGTATGACAATACATAGTCTGTTAATGTATCTTCTCCATTTTTTTTATCTGAGTGAACCAAAACTCCTGGCCATTTTTCTACAATTAAAATATTTTCATCCTCATAAGTTATCTTTAGAAATCCAGTATCCAATCTTTTTACTTCTTTTTTAGAAGAATTAGTTTGGATATCCTCAAAAACCAGAATATCTCCTTCATTAAGAGAATAATTTTGCTTAACTTTTTTTCCGTTTACTCGCACTCCACCTGTTCTTATAGCTTTAAATATTCTACTTAAAGGTACATCTTTAAGTAATTTTCTTAAAAATTTATCCATTCTCTGACCAGCTTCATTTGATCCTATTTCTATTTTCATATTGTATCACTCCTATTTTTCATTTGTTGCCGTATTCTAGCTGTTTAAAAACTCTTCTACAAAAGCACAATGCATGGCTATTCCATACGGTATACATCCTTCATCTATATCGAAAAGACTGCTATGTGCAGGGCTTATTATTCCCTTTTCTTCATTTCTACAACCTAAATAATAAAATACTGATGGTCTTTCCATTGAAAAGTACGCAAAGCTTTCCACTCCCATCCTTGGTTCTTCTAACATTTTAACATTATTTTCTCCAAATATTTTTATAGATGTCCTTTTAAATTTTTCTAAAAGCATATCCTCATTATAAAGATTAGGATAACTTTCTTCAATATCTATTTTACATTTACCTCTCATTGAAGAAACTATTCCTTCTACAATCTCCACAAATCTTCTATTTACATACTCTCTTTGTTCTTTTTTCATAGTACGCATTATCCCTTTTATTTCAACTTCCTCAGGTATAATATTTTGAGCTGTACCGCCATGTATGCTTCCAATAGTTATAACCCCTGGATCTGTAGGTGAAATTTCTCTACTTATTATAGTTTGAAGAGCATTTATTACATTAGCACTTATTACAATTGGATCAACTGTATCGTTAGGACTAGCACCATGACCACCTTTTCCAATTATTTTAATAGTAAATGGATTAGATGCAGCATTTACAACTCCTCTTTTTAGTCCTATCTCCCCAGCATTAAGCCATTCCTCTACATGAAGTCCTATAACTGCATCCACATTAGGATCATCTAGAACTCCTTCCCTTACCATCACCCTTGCTCCACCAGTAGTTTCTTCCGCAGGTTCAAATAGTAATTTTACATTACCCTTTAAGCTATCTTTAATGGAATTAAGTATTTTAGCAGCTCCCATTAAAATAGCCATATGAGCATCATGACCACATGCATGCATTTTATCTTTCTCTAAAGATGAATATGGGCAATTTTTTTTATCCTGAATTGGAAGTGCATCCATATCTGCCCTTATGGCTATAGTTTTATTACCATTTCCTCTTATTAAAGCACATATACCACTTTGGGCTGTTTCTCTATATTCTATATTTTCCTTTTTTAAAAACTCTTTAATTATACTAGAAGTTCTAGGTAATTCATAATCTAACTCAGGATGCTGATGAAAATCTCTTCTATATCCTATAACTTCATCTTTTATATCTAAAGCCTTTGTAAAAAAATCCATAGTAACTCTCCATTCTGTATATTATTATTCCCATGCAACCGTAATTATATCTCCATGAGAAATTTCATCATAGTAACTTGCATTATTTCCATTTAGTAATAACACAAGTTTCCCTCTTACTACTGATAAATCAAAATTTATGTAGTCAAAGACATCTATAAATACATATTTCTCCTTATTGTTCATTATTACTTTTTGTCCATTTACTATAACTTCTATTGTAATTATCCTACTGCTATTTTTCTTTATTTCCTCTTTTCTTATATATGTATTTTCTTTTTCTATATTTTCTTTCTCTATATAATTGTCAATTTCATTTATAGATATATCTTGTATTTCTTCAGTATAAATTTTGTCACCTTCTTTAATAACATATGTATCTTCTAATACATTACTGTTCATAAAAAATTTTAACTCTTCTTTTCCAATATACTTTTTATACTCTCCTAAGGTAGAAGGATATATAATGTTTATTTCATCATTATCCTTAATGATATACTCCATTGACACTATTTCGCCTTTTTTTAGAGCCACCGGCTCCATATTAGTTAATTTTTCATTTATATAAAAACTTACAGTATTCACAGTCTTTAAATATTCATACACTTTTGGCATAGCCTTTTTACCACGTTTTGCGAATTCAACTTTTATGTTGTCTCCTTCATGCACTTCAGTATCCATATTTCCTATAGTTGAATTTACTTTTATTTCTGATCTTGTACCTAGTTCACCAAAGGCTATTCTTGGCGTATCATTCAAGATAAATCTTACATTTTCGCCATTTTTACCTATAAGAACCTTAGGATTTATACCTGCCTGCAGCATTACTTCTTTTACACTATGACTATGAGAATTAAATAAACTAACTACTTTATTATTCAAAATCACATCAATAAAGTCTTTTCCTGCTTTTTCTATTGCCTCTAACGCTATTCCTAAAACTGTAACCCCAATAGAATCTAATTTATTATCTTTACATAAGCAGTTAACTACATCTTTTCTATTTTTGATAGCAATCCTATTAGGCTGCAACTGAAGTTTTTCTGCTAGGATTTCTGGCAAGTTACAAGTATATGCTCCTCCACCCACAAGAAATACAGCACTAGGAGACTTTCCTCCATTTAATTCTATAACCTTATTTGCTATTTCTCCGGTTATTTTATCTACTACTGGTTTTATGCTTTTAATTACTCCTTCACTTTCCATTTCATTTTCCATACCTAATACATCTTTATATTTCACCTTTTCACCTAATGTACAATTTCTTTTAATTAACTCTGCTGTATTAAAATCTACTAGATAATTTTTAGCTATAACCTCTGTAATTTCATCCCCTGCTTGAGGAACCATTCCATAGGCAATTATAGAATCATTATTACTTATAGCTATATCCGACGTACCTGCTCCTATATCTATAAGAGCAATGTTTAAAAGCCTAAAGCTTTTTGGTACAACAGCTTCCATAGCAGCTATAGGTTCTAATGTTAAACTTTTCACCTTTAAATTTGATTTTTCCATAACAGAGTATAGACTATCCACCACGGATCTAGGTAAGAATGTACATATTACCTCTACTCCTATATTATCTCCTTTATGAGATAGCAGACTGGAAATCACATATCCATTTAAATAATAATTCTTAACACTATATCCTACACAATACAATTTACTATTTATATTTTGTGATATACTTTTTTCTGCTTCCTTCACCGCTGTCAGCTCTAGTCCTCTCACAAGTTCTTTGTCTATATCCTTAAGCAATCCCAAATCAATTTCTGTTTTTGACGTAGTGGTCTTTAAAAATCTTCCTGCTGCAGCTATAGCTACATTATGAAGCTCCATACCTATTTCTTCTTCTAATTCTCTTTTTAAACTTATAACTTCACCCGATACTACATTAATATTATGTATTTGTCCATCTATCATAGCCCTTTCAGAATGCTCTATGCATTTTTCTGCTATAATATTGAATTTACCATCTTTCACTACTCCAACAGTACCTATAACTGTACGAGTTCCAATATCTAAAGAAAAAATAACATCTTTTTCATTAATACTATATTCCCCCATGACTTCTCCTCTTTTTTAAATAGTTTTAAAGCTCATATTCTAAGAATATGAGCTTTTATATATTTTCTTATAAAAACATTATATAATAATAGTTTTGAACATTCAATAATACTATTTCATTAACCTTAAAGTATTACTTTCTTCACTTATATAAGGAAGTGATTGAATTATTTCATACACACACTTTTGAGTTTCGTCTTCACAGTTCACAAGTTCCTCTTTAGAAACTTCTTTATAATAAAGCATTTTACACCAAAAATCTATAAAATTCTTTTTATTTACGAAAAAATTCTTGTTATCGTATTGGATTATAAAGCCATCATCATAAGTTTCCACTATATTCAAATTACCATTGTCAATTTTATGTTCTGCCACCATACTAGAAACATCTTCCCACATCTTCTTGAATTCTACCATATAAAATTAACCTCCTTAGCCATTATATAATCCCTATTCTATTACACGTTTTAGTATATCATATTTCTTTCAAAAATCAATATTAAATAGATGTATTTTTAAATAATATACTCTAATGGTTTATTGAACCTTTAATAATCCACTATTTAAGGTTAATATAGTATCAAATTTTCTTTTAATTTCATCATTGAACATAATAGATAGATAGTTATCTCCTACCTCTATAATTTTACCTTTTCCAAAAACTTTATGCACTACTTCCATCCCTTCTCTAATATAGTCTTTATTCTTCTGCTCCTGTAAACTGCATTCATCTATAAATCTAGAAACTCCCCTTCTATTTCCTTTTATATTTTCTGTTATACACAACCATATATTATCTATTGTCCTAGTTATAGCTACATAAAACAGTCTTCTTTCCTCTTCTAAACTTAAAGCATCTCCATTATTATTACTATGTGGCATTAACCCCTCATTACAGTTAATTAAAAAAACATTTTCAAACTCCATTCCTTTAACTCCATGTATTTCAGAATGTAGCAACTATGAGGTATTGATATATCTAGGTTTATAGATTATTTCTTACAAATCATTCCATACATTAACATTATTATATATTATAACACATTGAATATATATGGTATACGTTATTTTTTTAAAATTAACACTTCTTATATTAATTATATGATTAACTTTCTCTAAAGTTTCATTTGAAATTTTAAAACATTTGCCTTCACAATCCACACCAACCATTAAAAGCTCAAGACAATTCATTTCCCCGACCCTCTTATAACGTATTTCTGAAAAATTTCTATCTTTTATAAAAATAAAAATATCTTTTTAACAAAAATAAAAACTGGGTAATTGCAAATTTACAACTCCCAGTAACACCGTACTATTATTCTTTTACTATTGATTCGCATGGAGCAAACCAACTTTCTCCATCTTCTGTTTCTATTTCCACCACAATTCCTAATGATACAATTGTAACCTTACTACCTTTAGGAATTACCTTGGCTTCTCCATTGCTTAACATTCTATCTTGTGCATTTTTATTATTCTCCCTTACATAATCAATCATTTTATCTACATTTGATTTACTTGAACAACAAGGTGCATCTTCTGCAAGGGTTATTTCTTCTCCAGAATTATAATTAATATTACTATTTGTAGTTGATGAATTATTTCCACACCCAACTAATGTAAAAAACATAAAACAACTTAAAATTATAGTTATTATACGTTTCATTTTACTTCCCCCATCCTTTATTTATTAATGATAAACCAATTGTTTACTACCCATTAGGGGCAGTTTGCAATCGGTCTTGTGTCATCTACTATCATAGTAACTTTATATGTTGAAAAACTCTTTTTATCGGCTATAGCAATTATTTTCATAGACTTTCTTCCTTCTAAACCTTTTTCTACAATAAAATTATAAAATAATTGCCTTTCTGTTGAATTACCATGATTTGTTATTTCATAACATTTATAATCTATAATTTTTGTCTTTTTCAATGTACTTAAATCTTGTACATCTGTTTCTTTCGGTATTTTATCTTTTTTTAATTGACTAAAATATTTCTCTACCGCTCTTTGTGCCTTTTTTTCAGGCTTAAGATAATTATATCCGAATATTCCTCCACCAACTAAACATATTACAATTAATAAAGATATAATAACCTTTTTATTTTTAAATATCTTTTTCAATATGCGTTCATCCCCTTTTTTGCAAATTTAAGTAAACTTTCACTTAATCGTTATTTAAGCATTTATTAAGTTCTGCATTTGACTTCATTAAATCTCTTTGCTCCATTAATTTTTCATCCTTAGGAACAATTCCATCTAATTTTTCTATTTCATACAATACCATATCCCAATCTTTCTTTTCTGCGTATTCACCCGCTTCTTGAAGGCAATTTCTGTAATAGCTATCACTTGATTTATTTTTTGCATAAGAATTATACAAAATTGTCCCTAAAAGTAAAATAATAATAATCCCTATTACTATTAATGGTGTTGAATTATTTTTCGATTTCTCCATAATTACCCCCCTAATTCAAATATATAACAATTATAACACATTATAATATTAAAGGCATATTATACATTTATAAATTTTTAATTTAATATGACTTATCAAAAAAGAAAAAAATAAGGGATACTCAAATTTGAGCAACCCTATAAATTTCCTTGAAAATGTTGCTTATATCTATCTTTTGCATGTGAATATTTTATTTTATCATTAATATAAACAATAAAATTATCGCCTTGTCCACAAGCTCCTATATCGGTTTTAAACATTATCTTCAAAATTTCACATATAATTTCTGGCAAATATAACTTAAAAAAATCATATTTATCACTATACAAATAACCTACTCGCTCAAAACTGAGTCTAATTAAATGCATATTGTTGTTAATTGAATTCCTTAAACAGTTAATTTGGACAGCATTATAATGGCTTGGGAAAAATATATCTGGCTTTTTTCCTTCTCTATAAAATTCTTTTACTTTTCCATCAATTTCTGCTGTTGCATACAAATACCTTTCATTATGTTCCATATTAACATCCCTCCTTCACTTTAATCCCACATCATTCTTCTGTACTCAATAGTTTTACATTCAAATGAGTTAGCTTTTTTTATCATTAAATCTCTAATTTTCATATATTTGATTATTTCATCTTTAGAGCATTTGTACTCATTTGCTAACGGACTTTGAATTGAAATTATTTTATTTATTGCAATCTCAAACTCAGCAATTATTTTTCCTAAGTCATTTATTTGCCACTCATGCAGTTCACACTCCTTACTGTCCTTCAAACATTTATCATATAATGTATCGAAAGAACTATATAAAGAATCTATAATTGACTTATCTTTTATTTCCCTATAAAAAGTATTGTAATCTGTTCTATCATCATTTTTTCTTGGGTGTAAAACAAAATATTTATATATATATCTTTCAAAATAAGGTTTATACTCTTTATTTTGACATATGTTTTTAAAGCCCTTCATGTCAACTTGACTAATTAAAGCTTTTTTAGCATGTTCATACATATATTCACTCAACAAATTTCACCTCCTGTTTATATGGACATATTCTACAAAATAATCGAAACTCCCTTTATTAAAATAACAATGATATCCCTTATTTTGAAATGTCTATAAATTTACATTGTAAACGTACTATATGTAACTATATACCCACTCCAATCACTACTATTCCAGATTGAATGTGTTCCTTCGTGGTATAATCCATTAAATCCTATCTGATTGCTTTCGAATTTATGATAATTTTTATTAAAGGCTTTATCTAATTCTGATAAAATTAATATAGGTCTTAAACCGTTGTTGGTCAACCATAAATCTTTGTGACAAAGGACTATAAAATTAACATTTCCAATCTTAATATAGCTATGTTTACTACCATCTGTGCATGGAGCAGAACGTATATCATCTATAACTATATTAATTATACATTTCTTTTCTGTTTCGGTAGGTACAAAATTAAAGGGGTATATATTATTTTCTAATATACACTCCTTATCGCTTTCTGTTATTTCTTTATCCATATAATTTTTTTCTGTATTATATAATAATTTACATATCTTATCATTTTTTAATATTTCCGTCTGAGCTATGAAAAGATACTTATTTAATTCCTCAAAATACATTTTATTATCTCCTTTCTGTTTTTTTGTAATTAGTAACTGTATATATTATTAATTATTTCTACTTTGTTATTGATATTATTTTTATCTGTAGCAGTAATTTTTACTTTTTTACTTTCTGCTCCATTAAATATCCATTTATCTGTAATTTTAATATCTAACTGTGTTTCATTTTCTTTTATAATATTTGCCCATTTAGTTGTAGTAGTATTATTAATATCTTCAACTCTCCAAATCACTGGAATATTAGAAATGATTTTGTATCCCCTACCTAATTTAAATTGTGTTAAATTGTTTCCAGACCCATCGCTATATTTTACATTTACAACTAAACTTTCAAGCAATTCAACTTTTACATTTACAGATTTAACTAGCTTATTATTATATTTATCTATATAAGTTATATTTATAGTTGTAGACCCTTCTCCTACTCCTGTTATGATACCAGTATTATCCACTATAGCTACATTTTTATTTTCAGAAGTATATAAGAGAATAGGGTTCTCTATAGTTTTAATTAATGTTTGTCCATTTTCTAAATATGTATCTGTTACACTAACATTTAATTTTTCTGTATTTGCTAATTGTATATGTATATCACTTTCATCAAATTCTAATTTGTACGTATGTTTTATTTCATGCTTCCATCTATCGGCTATTTCATTTTCCATATCATCATATGCACTATTTGTAGCACCTTTTTCAAAATACATATAAGTTAATCCCTTGTTTTCGCCACTTTTGGCGATAACCTTCCAAGCGTACCCCCATTTAATTATACGCATATTTTCTTTTATTTTTTTAGTAATAAGGTTATCCTGTACAGTTAATTTTAAATTACCATCACCAGTAATTATAAATTTTCCCTCGACAACTCCATTATTTGAGGATTCAATTATGCAAGGTATTTCATGTAATTTATTATCAATATATATTTTCATGGTGTGTGGAAGTTGCCTTATCATAGACTTATGTGTATTATTTGTTTCATTAACTTCTGTTAATATAATCCATAGTTTATTCCTATATTTTATTATATCTCCAGTATTAATAGGATAATTAGTTTGTATATTCTTGTAGTTTATTAATTTGTCGCTATTTTTACCTTTAGTAATTAATGCAGTTTTAACATCTTTATCATTTATTACTATAGATTCTCCAATAGACGATAATATATAATTAAAATCATTTTTAAAATCTGTATTAAATATATTCATAATTATCACCCCTAATTAGTAAATAGATAAAAAAAACTTGAGCCATTATCATTAAACATATCATCTGGAATTTGTCTTATTTTCTTTTCTAATTGGTCTATTCTATTTTGTAGATTTTCAGCAAAATTAGAAATAGTTGTATCATCTGTTTTATAATTTTTCATAGTTTGAGGATTATTTGCTATATCTTCCAATATCGATAATGAAGTTTTAAGAATTTGTTTTTTATTGGTATTTGATTGAGGATTATAATTGTCTGTGGAAATTAAACTATTTTCCTCTAAATATATTAATAATTTATTATCTTCTATATTAATTCCTTCTATTGACATTTTTAATCTTTCTAAATTAGTCATAAATTACACTTCCTCTCTTACATATTTTATTAATTTATCATTATCTTTAATAATTTGATACATTGCAGTACCTAAAGTTTCCACTAAATATTCTTCATCTACATTTGAAATATCTATATTATATTCATTAATAATCCCATGAAATAATTCATGTAATAGGGTTTGCTTTTTTCTTTGTGTATTGCTTTCATTTTTTATTTGAATTGTTAGATTTTCATAATCTATAATTCCTGCACATTCAGCATGATTTAATAGTAATGGTTGGTTTGTTTCTGATACATCATAATTAAATGTACCTATTTTAATATTCATATCATCCATGTATTAATAATTCCTCCTTATTTTAAAATTTTATTTTCTTAAAGTGCGATTTTTTGACCTGCGTAAAAAATTAGGTTTACTCGGAGCAAAAAATCATCTTTCGGGGTAACGGGTTTCTAAATAAAAAATAACACTCAATTAATGAATGTTACCATAGATTTACACTATTATAGAAATCCTTTATAACTTCCTTTGTAATACCTATATACCTTAATGTTACCGCTTGACTAGAATGATTAAGCATTTGCTGTAGATAAGGTAAAACCATTGGATTATCACTATTATTAATGTATTGGTGGTATGCCCACGTCTTTCTTAATGAGTGTGTACCGTAGTTTCCTTTGATATTTAACTCTCTTAGCGTTGTTTTAACTATCTTATGAGCCGAACCTACTGTTAATGCTCCACCTTTTTGACTACTAAATACATAATCACTATAGTTAATATCGTTGTTCATACTGTCTAAATAGGTCTTTATTCCCTTTTTAGCAGTATTATTTAATGTAAATTCCCTTTTCTTATCTGTCTTTTCCTCTATTATAGTAACTGTATTAACTATATTGCCCTTATCATCTAATATATCATGCCACTTTAAACTTAATAAGTCTCCTGCTCTTAATCCAACGCTAATACCTACTGCAAATAACATTAAGTCACGTTTATTCTTCTTACCATCTAAATACTGCATTATCTTTTTAATATCCTTTGTGTTCTTTATTGGTTCAACCTCCTGTGCTTTGTTTATTCCTCTACTTGTTTTCTCTCTTTCTAACATATTAATATCCCCTTTCATATAATGCTAACTTATAAGTCTATTGTATCATTAGTTAGCATTTAAATCAATAGGGAATATAAATATTATTTACTAAATCGTTGTAACCTTAGTCATATCAATGGTTGTAGCCATTTACAATAATGCTAACTAATATAATAAGTTGGCATTTTGTAATTGTTAATATTAAATGGTATATACTGTATAATATAATAAACAATATGTATTATATTGTATCCAATAACTCTTTATGATATATGATATACAAGACACGAATGTTATATGTTAAATCTTAATTAATGTTTGTGTTTTTTCTGACTGTATACACAAATATTTCGCCTTAATACATTCTATAATATCCCCTTATTTATCAACACTTCATAGTATACCCCATGTCCCTATATTCTCTTATTTACGCTACTTGGTATCACAAGGTACTAAAATGCATTTACAATGTACGTGTGTATCAATTATTGGTATAGGTGCATCATTCAATTTGAATACTTGTTCATTTAAATCCTCACATTCACTACAAGTATTCTTCTCTAACGCACTAATCCACATAACATTATCTATATTATTATCTTTATATACCATCATCAATGCTCCAGTAAATACTCGTGCTATTTCATTATCTATTAACCTATCACTTTCATTTGCTCCAATATTAAATCCTTTATCAATATCTTCATAAATCTTTTCAATACTCTCTCCATTCTTAAAATCCTTTTTAACATTATTCTTAACTCTATTTATTAACTTTTCTTTATTATCTTTATTCCTTTTTATATTATCCTTGCCATCTATTTTACTATCAATAATACTATTAATCATACTATCCTTTATTTGATTAATATTCATCTTATCATTAACAATACTATTACCCATAATATAACTATCACTGGCAACCTTATATAATAGATAGCTTAACAATATATCCTCTTGATTTTTTAAATCATTTCCTATATCTTTCAACTTACTTTCTAATCTTTTAATTTCTCTATGTATATCACCATATGTCATTTGTAATTCATTATCCCGAATATACTTTAAATATATTTCTCCAACATATCTTTTTAATATATCTCTATTCTGTTTATATTTTATTAATAACTTATTAAACTCTTTATTATCTTTATACTTTAACATTAATAAAAATAAAGCAATCAAGCTATCACTCAATTGCTTTTCTTTATTATTCTGTTTCCTTTTCATTTATTTCACCTTCAACCTTTTCAGCTTCCACATTATCTAAATTAATGTTATCTTCATTCATTTCTTTTAATATTTTTTCTAATTCACCAGTAACATCAGCAACATAAGGATTCTTAGCCAACATAGTTTCAAAAGAAATACCATTCATATCTCTTGAATTCTTTAAATTCTCAATAACTTCTTTAGCATTACTTGGTATTTCCATAGTGAAATCACACTCAATATCACCATTACACTTAACGCCTTTAAATGCTAACATCTTTCTTATTTGCTCCCATCTAATATAAAATCCATCTAATAAATATTGGCTGTCAATTCCAGCTTTTAATATTATCAATTGATACATCATTCTAATACTTGTTTCAGACAAATTACTAACATCCTGAGCATTCATACTTACCGCAGGAACACAACTACTTATTAATAAATCATTAAATAACGTATCATATAACAATTTCATACTTTGATAATCTGTTTTATTTTGTTTAAAATCTAATGTGCCACCTTCTTCTAAATGCACACCTCCACCCACTATATCAGGATTAATTGCACCTTCTCCATTTTTACCTATACTTAGTTTTGTTCCTGTAGTTACTGGAATACCAGTAATAAACTTATATAAAGCATCTTGGTATTTACTTGTTAACTTCTCCATGTTATCTATTATAGCTTTCCAATCCTCTACATCACTTTTACCTTCATAAATATTAGTTTCTTTTGGTATTCTAAAAGGAATTGGTAGTCCACTATAATTAACAGAAGTATTTATTAATTTAACTTTACCATTAATATTATTCCATTCTTCTACTCTGTCTGGATAGTAAATAGTATAATATTCTATCATTCTACTTGTCATATAGTGATATATAAATGCAACATAATTTCCTGTATCAGTTATTACTGGATAGCTATTTTCAGATAGCAATACTTTACTTTGTATATTATCCTCTTCATCAAAATATAAATACTGAAATGCTTGACCACTTACTTTCATTTCTTTGTAAATCTTAATATCTTCTCTTTTCATTTTAGATTTTTTATAAACTTCTTGCATTTCTTTTAATGTATTTGAATCATCACAAATTAATGTTACTGGATTTTTCAAAAGAAAACTAACTATATAATCTAATAATATAGATGCAAAATTAAGTTTAACTTTAGTAGGCTCTACCCATCTACCACCTATATTAATTTTTAGTCCATCATTTTTTCTATGTCCATCTAAATATTCTTTTGTACCTGCTATGTTTTTAACTCTATCTACGTGTTGTTGCTGACAAGGTTCACTTACAAACCACCAATCAGCATTAGAGTAATATTCTTTTATATATTCTTTTAAATTCATTATAATTATTCTCCTTTCTATAAATAACTTTTATTAAGTATCATATTCATAACTGCAAGTCCTAAAGCTATGACCAAATCATCATGCATATCATTACCTCTTTGGTTTCCCATTTTCCCATTCTTCTCTATATATGTATTCATTTGATTTAATGTATCTTTATCACTAACACATATCATTCCTGTTTCAAAAAATTCTTTTAAATCTGATATTAACTTACTCTTAGTACCTTCCATAGAAAGCCATCCCGCAGTAAGCTTCATTTTACCCGAAGTTTTATCAAATCTTTTAGTCCTTAATATTTGTATATATCCCTTTTGTCTTAACCTATATACTAAATCTGCACCAGTACCACCGTTAACGTTAACTTCTATATTCAACATCATATAATTAAAATACATTCCTATTTCATATACAATATCAGCAAATTTATATATAGGTACATCATTACGGTTAAATACTGCCACTTGTTCTCCATTGCTATCTAATATTTGTACTGTTTGTCCGTCCCTATTTCCTCCAATACCCATACTTGTATCTATGCCACCCCAATATACTTCATTGGATTTAATAGTCTTATAAATATTAAAACCTTTACCATAATATTTTTGTAATATACTTGGTAAAGGTTTATTTTCTTGCATCTCTTGAAATGTAAGAGGTTTAATATTATTACTATTAATATAGTTAACTCTTTCTAATATGGTTTCTTGGTCGAATACATTATCAGTAGAGTTTCCTGCAAACGCTTCTTGTGGTGTGCTAGGGTGTTCATTGTAAAACTTATTTAATTTCATATCTAATAATTTCCATCTTCTCCACATAAGTTGTTTTAACGTTGCTCCTTTCCTATATAAATCTAATTCGTATGGTACTAAATCTTTCTCTTGCAATCTGTGTCCATGATTATCATTCTTGTACCATTGTTCTGCCATATCATATTCACTAGCATATAATGTCTTATTCTCATACCATGGGAAAAATACAAGTTTATATTTACTATCACCTTTGTATGCTCCCATACATATTTTATAAAAATAATCTCCTGTACCTTGTTTTGCCGTACTTTCTATAATTATTCTACTATCATCATTTTTACTTAATAATGGTTCTAATGAAGTTAATGTATCTTCTTGTTTATCTGCTTTCCATACTCCGTATTCGGTGAGCATTATTAATTGTGCCGTATCTCCTCGTAATAAATCATTATTACCCGCAACTGAAAATACACATCTAGCACCATTGACAAGTTTAAATTCATTATCATTATCTCTTTCAATCCCTAATCTATATTGTTTTGGTATTGATTTATATTGTCTTTTAAATTTATTTACTACGGCTCTTACACTTCTATCATCATAACTTGCAATTAAACAAGTTATATCTGGAATATTTAGCATATTTCTAATGATATAATTAATACAAAATTCTGATATACCTAATTGTCTTGCTTTTAAACAACAAACATATTTATTGTCTTTTAGCACTTCACTCATTGTATTTTGTTCATCGTTTAGAATAAATGGTACTTTTTTATTTTCAACATTTAATATTTTAGTCATATTTTTAGCAAATAATCTGCTATCATTCATAACTAATTTTAACTGTTCTTGTCCTGTTAGCTTATTAGCCACAAATAATCATCTCCTTTTCTAACTTAAATCAAATCCTGTTGAATTTTCTGAATTTAAATTACCTGCATTGGTACTTTTATTCAATGACTCGATTTCTTTTTTTATAGTTTTTAATGCATTGATAGCCTTTTCCTCGCCATCCTTTGCTTTTTCCAAATAAACCTCATACAAATCATAAAAATCTTGGTTCATTTTTTTTGAATACAATTCTTTTAACAATGCTTGATATTCTTCCGTACCTTCCCACATTTGTAAATGTCTAAAACTTTTATCGCCTTTAAATATTTTTCCAGTTTTATAATCTTTTCTTTGTAAATATTTTTTTCTAAATTCATCCTCTGTCATTTCTGAAAAATCTACATTTCCATCGCTTAATTTATTTCTCCACATAAAATAGTAATAATATTTCCTTTGACTTCCTTTATATTTTTGAGATAATTGTCTATTAAAACTATCATTTATTTTACTTCCCATAATAATTTCACTCCTTCTATTTTTATTAATATTTTAGTCGATTGTGAAATTACACAACCGTTGATTTGCCTATCTTTTTAGCCGATAGGCTTTTATATTTTCCTCCACTGTGAGAAAATAAATGTAACCACACAAAATATTATCCACAGAGGAGGAGAATTACATGTTTTGTATTAATAAACTTAAGCAACTTAATATTTTTGAGCAGTTAACCGAACTTAAAGACCTTAGAAAAAAGCAACCTGTAGGCTTCATCAAATTACTTGCTGATAATTTTGATATCCAATCTTTTATTCCAGAATCTTTTACTCAAAAATACTATGCCGATTTAGGCAGAGATAGGAAATATAATCTTTCATCAGTGTTATCTGCTTTAATTCTAATGCAGATATTTCATATTCCTACTACTGTTCTGTTAAATCTTTTTCTTATATTTTCTACTGAAATAAGAGAATTTTGTTGCTTCTATGATGATATTCCTGATGAATCTTTTTTCAGTAGATTTAAAACGGATTTTGAAGGTGATCTTGCCGACTTATTTAATTCAATGGTTCCTCAAGTCATTGATATTTGTAACAATATCAATGAATCTCTTCCTGATGATTCACCTCATAAAAACCGTAATTATCAACTTATATATGATACTTCAGGTTTAAAACCAAGAGTAAAAGAAAATAATCCCAAAACTCTTGTTTCTGAAGTAAATAGGGTAAAATCCTATGCTAAAGCTACCAATAACAAACAGCTCAATCCTTATGCTGTCGCATATAAGAACATGCCTAAATTTGCTTTTGCAAACCATAGTATTAAGCTAGACTTCGTAAATGGACATTTCGGCTATTTTTACAAATTTGGTCTAATTACTAATGGTTGGGGCATTCCGTTGAATATCAAATTTTTTGATGAAGATTTTTATAACCCTATTGATAAAGAATTTGAAACTCCTAAAGAGCAAAAATATTGCTATGATAATGCTTCTTTAAAACCAGTAATTAAGCCATTCTTAGAAACATTAAGTAACACCTCTAACTTTAAATTTAAATATTTCTTAGGTGACTCAGAATTTGATAGTTATGATAACTTTGGTTTTCTTCAACAATGTGGCTTTGAAAAAGTATTTATACCTCTTAACCCTCGTAATCAAAGTAACAGTAAAATAGGTGATCTTGAATATGATATAGAAGGTGTTCCTCTATGTCCTTTAGACAAAACCCCTTTTAAAGCTGAAGGTCCTTGTAAAGGCAAAAATAGAAGCTTAAGATTCAAATTTACTTGTCCCAAAGCCCATAGGGATAAAAAAGGTAAGTGCTATCATACTTGTGAAAATCCATGTACTGATAAAAAAAGTGGTCGTATGACTTATGTTTATCCCAATAAAGACTTTAGACTTTATCCTGGTGTTCAAAGAAATTCTAATGAATGGGACGATGAATATCCTAATCGTGCATGTATTGAACGAACTCTTTCATCGTTAAAATCTAACCCATGCATTGAATCACCAAGAACTTTAAACACCGCAACTATGCGTGCTGACCTGTGCCTAACGGCTATTTCTAAACTCATAAATGTTATACTAGCTTACGCTATAAATAAACCAGAATACATTAGAAGTATAAATAAACTTCTTAAAATAGCTTCATAATTAACATATCCACAAATAAATATCTTTCCACATGCTACGCATACCTTTTTAACAAAAGGCTTTTTGTCGTGTCTTTTTTTGCACGCTTTTAAGCCAAATCTTAAAAATTATCCACAGTTTTTATTTTTCAATTCTACAAGCCACTATTTTTATTAATATTTGTTTAACTTATATTTAAACATTTAAAATTTAAATACTTAAATATGAATTAAAAAAAAAGGATAGAGAATAAATCCCTATCCTTAAAAACTATTTTGTTTTATTCTCATCTTTTACTACTTTTATAGTATCAGCATACTTTTTTAATATTTCTATTTCATTTTTTTTAGTAGTAGAATACTCTCCATCTCTGAATTGTATTCCTTCCACATAAAGAAATAGATTATCTGTTTTAAATTTCATTAGTAATCACTCCTTATACTAAAACTATTTTTGCACCTGCTTTAGAGTTGGAAAGTTTTAAAGTACCTTCCCATTTAACCATTTTCTTTATGGAATCTCCTGTTATTGCTAAATCAACCGCTTGTGCCTTTTGTAATTCTTTTAATTCAAGATAATCTGGATTAACTAAAAGTACAGATTTAGCACCACTTAAAGCAGGAGTTAATACAAATGTAATATCACCGTAATCTGTATGGTATCTATCACAGGTAAATCCTAAGAAGTTATCTTTTCCCATAAATTGTAGGTTAGCAAATGCATTAATAGCTTGTTTTGAAGCATCATCTATAAAACAAAGCATATTATCGTTTGTTCCACAATCATACATAATCTTCATAGCTTTTTTAAACTCTGTTTCAGTAGGTACTGAACCAACTGCATTTACAACATTGCTAGAATTAATTAAATTAATTAATCCATTCATTTTCTGTCCTACACTTTCAGTTTTCTTTGCTTTTGTTCCTTTTATTAAAGCATCTTCCATAGCATACTTTAATAAAGTTAATTTCTTAGATACTTCCCTAGCCATAAGGTCGTCTATTCCTACTGCTTCACTTGATTGAGCAGTACAAGATACTTTAGCAGTACCTAAGAAAAGTTGAGTATAGTTATCCAATAATGCAGTAGAATCCTCTGTTTCAGCAGGAGCGTCTGCACCTTCCATAACTGTTTTAATAGCACTTGTATTTAGAGTTTCTTCATACCAATTCACTACATTGCTTATAGCTTTAGTTGATTTATTATTTTGTAGTAAATATGATAAAAATGGTGTTCTTTGTGGATTTATTATTGCTATTTCCTTTCCTAAATCCAAAGATTGATATTGAGCAAAATTTTCTGTTGTATACATTATACATTCCTCCTTATATTTTTAAATTTTATATATAAAAAAACTACCAATAAAAAATTAGTAGTTAGATTATTGCTTATTCATTTTTTGTTTTATCATAGAGAATATATCACCTTTTTTCTGTGCTTGTTCATAAGCATCAGCTTTAGTAGTTTCATCTTGTGGAATATATCCGTCTGTAAATTTACTTTTATTAAGTGTTTTAGATAATTCAACGATTTTTACTACTTTTTCTATATCATCTACATCTTTTACAAGTCCAGTTTCTAAAACCGCCTTTTGTAAATCTTTATTATCTATCTTTTCCATAATTGTATTTTTAATAGTTTGTTCCTTTAATTCCTGTTCTTTCTTTTTATTATCTGCTTCTAAAGCTTCTAATCTTCTTTTTAAATCTTCATATTCATTTACCTCCTCTTTTACTTCTTCCTTAGCTTCTTCTTTTTTATCATTTTCATTGTCTTTTTTAACTTCCTCTTTTTTAGTTTCTTTATTTTCCTTTGTTTCTTCTTTTGTTTCTACCTCTGTATCTACATTATCTTTTATTTCAGTATCTTTTACTTCTTTGTTATCTTCCATTTCTTAATTCCTCCTTTTATTTATTAAAATTATTTATTAATTATTTATTTAACATCTACATAACCTTTAAAATGTAAATCATTCTTATCATATATTGCAACATGAAATATATCTTTTTCTATAACATATAAATTATTTGTGTTAACTTTATCGGATAAATGTAGATTACCTATTTTGTCTACATAGTCTATATTTAAATTATCACAATTTGGACATAAACTTTCTTTCAATATTTTTGATAACTCCGAAACATTATTTCTTTTATTATGTTCCATAATATATTCACCTTCCATATTTTAAAATTATTTATTCAAATATTTCGCCACTTCATTCAAAGATTTAAAATATTTGCCACCATTTCTCTCAACCATGTTTCCAACTTCATTTAAATGTTTTAAGTCTTGTTTTGTTAAAGCCTGTTTTCCATTTGGTAAAATTTCATTAAAGATACAACATATTGTTTTATTAGGTCTTTTATTGCTATCATCTACCACTTCAGCGATAGAATATGTACTATAAGTTCTAGTTAATACATACAAAACATAATCACAGGTTTCCCTTTGTTTAATTTCCTCTTCCATACATTCTGGAGTCCAATTTTTTACCACTGGATTGAAGTAATCGATATTTAACATTGGAATTAATTTATCTCTCCATTTACTATTAGCACATGTACCGCCTAAAAATACTTTAACATTATTTCTTTTATCTATCATTTTTAAAATCCACCTTCTTTATTAATTATTTTATTAATCATTTTCTCTTACTATCTTTCCTATTTGAAAATTAGTAATATTGATATTATTGTCATTACAATAAATAATCTTTTATATATTTTATAATTATATTGTAGATTATCATATTTACGTTTAATGTCTTCGCAACATTCTTCATCGACATTATATACATCCATAGCCATGTTATAATAATTTTCTCCTAAAATTGGATTTATTAAAATAGTATTAAAACATTCTCTTAAATTTTTATATTGTTTCATTTCTATATCATTCATCAATATCAACTAACCTTTCTCTTTTTAATTTTTCTTCATACAAATATTTTTTCAATATATCTTCTATAATTAATTCTATTTGTTCTTCATCATTACAAATTTTGTCATTCTCCTTGGAAGTTTTAATAATCATATTTTTCACTCCCTTTTATCTAAATCTTAAAAATTTAAACTCTACTTCTTCTTCGCTTTTATCTAAATAAAACGGTACTTCCATCCATTTAACTTCATCTTTATTAATAGTTATAGATTTTTTCTTTTTATAATCATTAAAAGTAAAAAATTTATTATCAAATTTATTTTTTACTTCCTTTTGATATGTTTTAAATGCAGGGTTTTCATTCAACCAATCTACAAAATCACATGCTTCCTCTATCGTTGTATGTATTAATATACCTTGTCTAAATCCTTTCATTAAAAATTCTACATCTATTAATGTAATGCTAGGTTCAAAACCTTTTTTCTTTAAAGTCGCTCCCAATCATTCTCCACTCCTTTTTTAAAATAATTTTATTAATATTTCTTTAAAAATTTATTTTTTACTTGCTATTTTTCTTCTCTTAGCATTTTCTTCTTTCTTTAATTTTTTTTGTTTCTCTTTTTGTGTGTTTCTTCATTTCTAATTCTTTAATTTTTTCTTTGCTTTCTTTTATAAATAATTCCATTTTTTCTTCAAAACTTAAATTAAAAGGGTATGGGGTTGCTTCCCATACCTCTGGATTATGTCCATCATAATATTTTTTCATTTATTTTCTTCCTTTCTATATTAAATATTAATAAAACCCTTCTTTTAAATAGTGGTTTTTATTATTTGGTATCTTTTATTAAAGAATTGTTACAGAATAACCTGCGTTATTTAAAGCTGATTGTAATTCTGCTTTAGAATTTAATACACCATTTTCAATCATTTTTTCAAGATTACCTGTATCCACCACTTCTTTTTCAAATCTATTTATACTATCTACATATATTTTAATTTCTTTACCTTGGTTATTATTCATAGGCATCTTCATTATTGGCATAGGCATAACAGGATTATTAAATACGGGTTGAATATTACCAATACTACCACCTATTAGCTTACCTATATCAATATTTCCATTACCACCTATTCCGCCGTTTATAGGATTCATGACAATAGGATTACTTATAGGAGTACCTATGTTACTCGTTCCGCCTAAATTTAATCCATTTCTAACGAATATCTGAATTTGTGCTAATTTTAATATAATCTCGTCTTGAATCTTCTGACCTATAACACTTAATCCATCGCTAGTTGTTTTTATGTAGTCAATCATAGCATCTTTAAGCATAATAACATTTCCATGAATGTCTTTGAACCAACCGTTTTGCATAGCATCTTTTGACATTTGATTTAAATTCTCTTCACTATAAAACTCATCTAACTTTTTATTAGCTTCTTCGTATTCTTTGTCTATTTGTTCTGCTTGTTTGTCATAATTATCCATGATTTTATCTCTGTTATGTTGTTGTTCAAAATTAGCAATATCTTCTTGTATCTTCTTTAATTCATCTTGTAATCTTTTAACTTCAGCTTGCCCTTGCAAATCTGTAACTCTACGTTTGGATTCAATTTCAGCAATAAGTTTAGCTTCTTCTTCTTTTTTCTTTTGTAAATCTCTGTCATAATCTTCCTGTTTCCATGTTTTATCTAATTCTTTTTGTCGTTTATCAATAAATTCCTTAAAATTCTTTAATCTTTCATCTAATATTTTCTTTTCATCATCCTTACCTTTTAACATCATTTCTTTAGTTTTATCCTGAATTTCTTTTTGTATATTTAATATATAATCAGCTTGTTCCTTTTGCTTTTTAATTATTTCATTGTTTATTCCACCTATTGCTTCTTTATTTTCTTGAATAGCATCTATTAATTGCCAATAATCATCTACAAGTTGTTTGAATAATTCTGCTTGTTCTTCTAATGCTTCTTTTTCTTCCTTGCTATTAGTAACTCTAGTTGCGAATAATTTTTGATATAAGTCTGTTAATTCTTTCTTAGACATACCAGAAATATCTACATTGAATTTAGCTTTAAATTCTACTTGTAATGCTGTCATTGATTGAGATAATGCACTAGATTGATTCTTTAATTCTATTGTCTTTTGTTTCATAGCTTCAATATATTTGTTATATTTTTCCGAAACACCCGAAATATCAAAACTCTCTTTTAACATTTCAATTTGTAATTCTAGGTCAGCAAGTGCAAAATTATGCTTTTTAAGATTATTGTTAGTTTCTTCAATTACTCTATTGAATTGGTCGATTTTCTCTATTTCAAATGTAAGGTCTTTGATGAGGTTTTTACGGTCGGTCATGGATTTGATGATTTCAATTTGCAAAGATTGTAATTCTTTACGATATTTTTTAATACTATCCTCTAAAGCACTTCTCGTTGCTATATCTCTAGTTGCTCTCATTTGTTTTTCTAGTTCATTTACATATGATTGAGTTACACTTCTTTGTTGTTTTAATTTTTCAATCATAGAATCCATATAATTTAGTTTTTGCTTATTAAAAGTGTCCGCAGAATCAATTTCTTCCATTTTATCTTTTAACTTTTCTAATTCTTTAGTAATCTCTACAGTTTTTTGTTTATATGTTTCATCTATAATTTCCATTTTAATTTTCTTTAAAGAAGTATAAACATCTGATAATGTACCATCTATATCTAATAATTTAGATTTCAAATCTTTCACAGTATCTGCTTCATATTTACCACTATTAATAGAATTTTGAATAAAACGTTTTTTAGCTTCTAATTGAGCCATTTTTTCTTTAGTAAATTTCTCTATATCTTTCATTAAGGAAACTCTATTTCCTGCCTTATCCCCATCTTCCGTATACAATTCCATACGATTTCTAGCATTGGCAATCTTATTTTCAATTGTTTTTATTGCATAATCATATTGATTAATAGCGTCATCAAGAGCTTTTTTTAATGCTTCTTTTCTTTTACGTTCAGCTTCCTCGGCTTCTCGTTTTCTTTTATCTGCGTCTGATTTTGCCTTTTTCTTTTTCTTATCATCTCCGCCTGATGGTGGCATATATCCTGAACCCCCACCTCCACCTGAAGAACTTCCTATATCCGAAATTCCTGGAGTTTTTTTGCTAAAAGCTTCATCTATTTTCTTTTTTGCATCTGATAAAGCAGAAGATTCTTTATCCAATTCTTTAGCTCTACCACTCAACATTTCACTTAGAGGATTTTGCTTTTTCTTCAATGGGTTATTGTCGTCCAATCCTACTCTTATTAATTTATCTGCTTGTTCATATTTTGTAGCTAGTCCTCTTAAGGCATCTGCTTCCGCCTGATACATAGATATTCTTTTACTAACCTCTGAATATACAACTTTTGTTTTTCCAACTTCAATAGTATAATCATCTTTAGCACTAGCTAATCTTGCATTTGTAGAATTAATAACTGCACCTTTTTCAGTATCTATCATAGAAGCTTCCCTAGCCAATAAATCTGTATTTACGATTACTGTATTGCCATGTTCGTCAGTCGCTATTCGTAATCCATTAATTCTATCTTTTAATTGTAATGCTAAAGTACCCAATTCTGCCTTTTGTGTGGCAGACTTTTTCTCTTCTCTATTAAGATTTTGATAAGAATTAATTAACTCCAATGTTTTGTCTAATTCTTTTAATTTAGCTTCTTCTTTTTTCTTTATTGAGTCTGCCAGATTATTAGCTTTTAATAAATTTTCAGCTTGTGCTAATCCTTTAATCTCCCCTGTTGTTTCATCAAAAGCAATTTTTGCTTTTTTCAATACTCCTATTTGCTCTTCTAATTTTTTATTTGCCAAGTCTACACTTGCTCTAGCTTGGGCATATCCTCCAGAATCCAACATATTCATGGAATTTGATTTATATGTATTTAGTATTTTATCTGCTTCTTTCTTTTCTTTTATAGCTGCCTTTAATTCATTTTCCATCTTTTGAAATTCTGGAACTTTTTGTTTTAACATTTCATTATTATTTTCTTTTATCGCTTGAGTTAAATCTTTATAACTATTTTTTGTTGTCTTAATTTGTTCTTCCAGTTCTTTTTGATGTTTGACGTGTTTCGTAATAGCGTATGTAGCAGTAGCAATGACTGCAACCACTGCGGTTATAGCTAAAACAGCGGGATTTAAATTCAATAGTGCAAAAGTGGCTAAACCCTCTGTTTTAAGGAGTTGCATAAATGCAATAACTTCACCAATGGCAAACTTTATTTTTCCAAAATTCTTTACCATTAATAAACTTCCTATAGATAAAGTCATATAACTAACTCCTAGTTTTTTATTTTCTATAGTAAGGTAGCTTACTACATCTATTACCGTTTTTATATCGTCTACTCCTCTTTTTATAGTATTAGAACTTAAAGCTTTCATCCAAAATTCAGTAATTGAATTTTTAAGATTATTTATTTTAAATTCTAATTCTTCTACGCTCTTATTATAAGAATCGTCTAGTGCTTTTCCACTAGAATCCTTTTTAATTTTATTTTGTAATTCATTTACTCTTTCCATATTATTTATAGTGGATAAAAACAATTCTTTATTTTCTTTTCCACCTAAATTAAATGCTAACATTTCTCTTTCTTTTTGGGAAAACTTATTAATATTTTTAGAAATATCTTGAATTACATCTCCAATATTTCTAAATTCATCTGCATTCTTTCTTAATGCTATTCCCTTTTTAGACAATAAAAGTTCTGACTTATTTATTGCATCCGTAGTTTCTTTATCTCCGTTTTTTACTGCATCTTGAACTTTGGTAAAGTTGGTCAACATTGACACAAAACCTCGTCCTAATGAGCTTCCGCTTCGGGCTGATTGCTCACTAGCATTTGTTATCAGTGCCAAAGCTTCCTGTATTCCAAATCCATATTCTTTAAATGTCTGTGAGCTATATTGCATAGCGGTATTAATTTTTTCACTGGACGTTGTACTAACATTATCCAACAAAGCAACATTAGAAGCATAATTTTTCAGTCCTTTTGAACCTAAATTATACTGCTTATTAATTGTTATCAACTGGTCTGCCATCTGTGCGGTATCCATCCCTGCTATTTTACTAAGTTTAGACGTTGTGATTAAATTATCATTAACATCTTTTAATGAAGCACCAGACCTTCTCCAACTTTCTGCTCCAGTTACAACCTCTTTGTTTAATACACCTAAATCCTGTGCTATGTTTAAATAACTCATATTCATTTTTTCTACATCTTTTACAGATTGTCCCGTAATCATAGCCGTATTTACATTACTTTTATTTATATCTATAATTTCTTGTATTCCACTTTTAAGTTGACTCACCACAAAAGAAATCGTTTTTGAAGCTATACTCCACTTAACAAAAAATTCTGATATAGTGCCTATGCTACTTTCCATTCCTTTAAAATTATTACTTATTCCTTTTACATGTCTATTTATGTTTTCAGCTTCATTATTAAGACCTTTAAATTTTATATCTATAGTATTATTTTCACTTGCCTGTTTTATTTGTTTTATTAATCTGTCAAAATCATTTAAAGTTTTTCTAGAACTCTGTTCATCTATTTTCGTTTTTATACCATAAGCCATTTATTTTTCACTTCCTTTAATTTATTTTTATAATTATTATTTTTTAAAACATTCAAAACCAACAAAAATCAATTCTATTAAATATTTTAAAAAGTAATAATAAAAAAGGTAGACGATTATTTATCTACCTTTTGACATATATTATCTTCATATTTGGTATTAATTTCTTTAATAGTCTCTTCTATATAATTTGAGCCAGTGCGTTGGTGGTAATAATCTACTCCACCATTCCAATTCTTATGTTTATAACCACTATTAACCCATTTGGATATATATTCTCCTACCTCGTCATTATTGTTGTTTATATATTTCATATTTCCCCAAGTGATTAATTTCTCATTTCTGTCCGTATCTTCTATAGTTACTCTATTTTTTAGTTGTTTAGTACGATTATAAAATTTGGGAGAATAATTATCATAAATACTTGATTGTATTTTTTCTTTTAATGTTTCTTCTATATCTTTAGAAACCTCTTTAATAATCTTTTGTTCTTCTTCTTTCATATATTTTTCAAATTCTCTTAACTCATCACTCATTTATATCTCTTCTTTATTATTATTGTTTAACTTTTCTTCTAGTTTATTTATTTGTTCTAATATCTCCGTTCTATGTTCTTTATCATCTTTCATATCTTCATACAATTTTTCAATTTCATTTTTAATTTTTACCTTTTCATTCTCCTCTTCTTGAATCTGTAATTCTTTTAATTTATTCAAATCTACACCATTATTTTTAAGTATTTCATCCATTTTACTTATGTCGTTTGCTGTTTTAAATGCCTTAGATTTAATTTCTAATAAAGATTGTATGTGTTCTATAAAATTCATTAGAAAATCTTCAAAAATTGTCGTTGGATTATTGTACATTTCTTCGAACTCTTTAATATCTATAGACATATCTATATTTGTTAAAATAGAAATGAGGTTATATATAGCTTCCACATTATTATTACTATTAAAATTTAAATTTTTAACATCCTTTGCGGATAAATTATTAAAATAAATTTCTTTATCTTCTAATATATCTTTTTGTTTAACTAACTTGTTTAGTACCACCTTAAATTTAGATTGGCTTTTAAATAATTTTATATCTATTTTATTCATTTATATCTCCTCCTCCTTATTATTATTTTCTTTTAGTAAATCGAATATAATTGCTAATTCAGCATATAAATTTACTAATTTATTTAACAATATTACTTTAGCTTCTATCATGTAGCTCCTGTCTTTAAAATCCCACTTGACCACATATTCCATTATATCTTTTACTTCATTTGTATTTTTTAATAATTCATCAAACTTTATATCTTTTAATTTTTCTCTGTATTTTATACCGTCATTTATTTCTTCAATTTTATTTAACAATTCATATTTTTGTTTTATTAATTCATCCATTTTAATCTTCCTTTCTTTTTTAATATATTTAAAATACTAATTTTATTAACAAATTTATTTTATTATATAGCAACTCATGCATTACACTTTTATTGTATAATGCATAAGCAGGGAAATATCCTCGTTTCCCTTATACCTTCTTCTAGGATTGCTACAGTTAATTTATACAATTTTTGGAGGTGGTAGGATTCGAACCTACTTCAAAATTAACAAAACTTACCGATATGACAATATACAATACTTAATGTAGTTGTATATCAATCAATTTAATTAAACACTAGAAATTACATCTATAAAAAAGTTGTTTCCAACTCTTTTATCACTTTTTAAAATCATTAAACTTTAAATTTTCTGCTAATTTTATTAATTGTTCTTTCCTTTTTTTTGCGAAATCAAATGTGCTTATATCTTTATACGCATAATTTTCCAAGTGTTTACATTTATTAATTAGATAATATTCTATGTAATATAATTCTTCCCTTGTAATATTTTTATCTAATACAAAGTGTTTAATTGTATCGTTTTCAGATACATCGATATGACTAAAATGATTTATATGATAATTTAATCTAAATATATTGACTGTACTTCCAATATATTTAACTTCTCCTTTATCATCAAAAATAAAGTAAATAATATTTTTCTTATTTTTCTCATAATATTTTTTCCTATATCCCCTAAATTTGTCTTGATTATTGTAATAATACTCTCTATTCCACATACATTTTTATTTTTACGACTTATGTAACTTAGTACATCTTTTTTTAAAATCATCATAAAAAACTTCACTTCCTTTCATTTTAGATTTTTTTATTGTAGAAGTCTTAGAACATTAAAGCTCTAATAGAAATATATTTTTTCTCCTATTTAAAAAAGGTAGCTATAATAAGCTACCTCAGGGAGAATGTTAAAATGAAATATATTAAATATACTTCTATTAAAACTCTAAATTAAAAGAGTATCTGCTCCTGCAAACACTCTTTATAATTCTACTTCAATTTTACTTTCCTTTTTTGCTATCATCTTTTGCCTATACTCTTGTATGAGTTCATCTATTCCTTCCTTATAATTAAATGCAAATACGGATAACCTTCTATTATACTTATTGGGTCTAATGTCTATAATTTTATAATCCTTTTTTAACAAACTCTCAGCCAATACTGGACTTGTTATTACTCTTTCTTCATTCATTATAAATTCCTCCTTTTTAAAAATTATAGTGCTTGAGGAATTGATTAAGTATTCACCCTCTCCAATTCCCCTAAGATTATATATATTCAATTTATTTTATTTACGTTTTATTCACTAAAGAGGGCATGACTATGCCCGATTATATTCATCATTATCATATTTAGACTTTAAATTATTTTCTTCCTTAATTTTCTTTAAATAACTATATAACTTCCTAAAATTTTTCTTATAATGATTATATTTTATGCTGCTGTAACATTCATATTTAGACCACAAAATATAATCATATAAAATCATAAAATCTTCTTTTGAAATATCTAATTTATAAATAAAATTGCCAAAATAATTTTCTATATTATATTCTTTATCTTCTGTATAAACTATTTTTACACCATTTAATATTTTATTTAAATAATTCTTTTTCTTAACACTTTTAGGTAAATCCTCTGTTATTAAGCTTAAAATTTCTTCCTGCAGAACTTCCAACATTTGAAAATCTAATTCTATTTTCATTTTAATTACATCCTCCCTGTGTTTCTTTCATATTCTTTTTTTAACATTTTAAATTTATAATCTAATGCTTCTTTACAAGTCCACCAATCATTTTTTATATTATGTAATTCAGTTAGATCTTCCGCTAAATAGAACATAAATTTAACAAATAAAAAATGTTTCTTATCCAAATTTAGTTCTTGACTTAATCTATCTTCCAAAGCACTTATCATTATTGTTTTATCAGTAAATTCACATAATTCTTCCAATCTATCATATACTAATTTCGTAATATCTTTTCTATTAAGTTCCCTTACTACTTCCCATTTCGGTAATTTTTCCATAATAATTTTCCTCCTAATTTTTAATTTAGAAGAATAGAGTAAATTAATACTCTATTCCATATTCATTAATAATTAAACCTGTAAATCCATTTTTATCTTCATCAAAACATATAGTTAGTTTATTATCTTTTAACTGGATTTCTGTTATATCATCTTTAGCAACTAATTCACCTAAATCATCTTCATTATCACTTTCTTTGTCATGTATGTATATAATTTCCGTATCTTCTAAAAAAGCTAATTCACACCAATAATTCAATTTATTAAATTCTCTAATTATATCTTTTATTAATTCATTATCTATAATAGCTTCATCATATCCACAGTAATAACAATGAAAATTACCTAATTCTTCTATTCCTGCTCCATTGGGATGCATGTTAGTCATTTCACTCCCGCAATTTGGACAAATTCTTATATGTTCTTTTCTATAATCCTTTTCCTTTTGGTCAATTTTATCCAATTTACATTGTTTTTTATCTTGTTCAAAGCTTTCCCCTTCATCATCAAAACATTTTATTATTTCTATAGTTTCCTCATTTAAATCTACGATAAATACTCCTTCATTTTCTTCTTTAATTTCAAGTTGTTTAGTTTCAGAATCAAAAGAAATTTTACTAATATAGTCAACTGCAATAGTATCATCACATTTAAAACTTCTTAATTCATCAAATACTACTAACATATCCTTACATCCATGGTTTTCTAATAAATCAATGATAAATCTTTCTTCAGGACTGGAATTATGTTCTCTATGCCATTCTTCACATTCTATAGCGTACACTACAGTTTTATAGTAATCTTTAACAGTAGCATCGCACGGATATTTTAAATTAATTTCCTTATAGTCATATTTATTTGTATAGATATTAACCCCAATTCCTCTACTAAAAGTTTCAAATCCTAGATTAGTTTGTAGAATTTCAACTCTATCATATTTTTTCTGTAACAGTTCTTTTAACTCCATTCCTAGTTCCTTTTGTTCTTTGTCTAGTAACTCCCATTTAGTCATTCTTAAATTTTTCATTTAATAACACTCTCCTTTTTAAAATTTTTATATTTAACTTAGATTTACTAAGTTTTTGACATAATAAAAGAGCAAATAAGATATAATCCTACTTGCTCACCTATGAGGGGGTGACTACCCCCGATTATTTAATTATAAAAAATCATCTAAAATAAAGTTGTTATTTAATTCCCAAAAATTGTTTTATTTCTTTCATATCACTTTGTATCATTTGAACATTATTAATATTATTTTCTAGTGTTGTAGCCGTTTCTTTTATTGCTTTATTGCTTTCCTCTACTTGTAATTTTTCTTTTTCAATCTGTTCTACTAATACCTTAATTGCTATATCATATATTAATGACTTTTCAGCATATTTACCTAACATAAAATATAAGAAAGCTATAATTAATAAATAACTAAAAAATATAGTAGAAAATAATTTATTTCCAATATATTTCGAAAAATTGTCTAATACTATAGTTATTATCAAACATAGTATAGTTATTAAATATGCATTAGTATTAGATTCTATTGAATATTTAATATTCTCAAGCCTGTTTTTTTCCATTGATATATTAAAATTTTTATCTTTTGATATAATGCCTTTATATATATCTTCTATTTCTTTATAAACAATATTAAATTTTTCACTAGACCTATTAAAATGTGATTTGTAATTATCAATAACTGACTGTAAAAATTCATCTTTTTTCTTTCTAAAAATCATATACCCTATCTCCCATCAAATATAATATATTAAACAAAAGATATAATTTTCTTGTGAATATATCATAACCGTAATCGCATATATATCTTTTTTCTCTTCATCATTTCAAATAAAATATTATACATTAATACCAAAATATTCCCATATCTTTTATTTTATCATTATATCGGTAATGGTCATATTTATAAATATTATTTTGAGATGACCAAATTCCATGACATAAGGCTTCACCACTATCACCCTTATTTCTTTCAAAGACACTTATAAAAATTACATCAAGTGTCTTTTCTTTTACATACTTATTTTTAACTTCTAATATTATATTTTTAATATCTTCTTTTAATATATTTTCTTTTAATATATCTTCTTCCAAAACTACAAAAACTGATAACCTCTTTTGAATACCTTGAGTTAAATCATTAACTTTAAATACATTATATTTCAACTCCATTCCCCCTATCCTATTTTTATAATATAATTTATAAATTTATATATACATTATAATGCTTTAATATTCCATATTTATATCCTAACTCCTTCATTCTTTAAAATTATTTTATAACTGCCCCACAATTTTATCATATTGTAAATAAAACACATCTTTATTTTCAGCAATAATAAATAAAATCTATCCCAATCTTACATCTATGCAATTATTATCTCGTTTCTAAAATTCTTCTAATAAATCTAATACTTTATCTATCCTTTTTATATCTCTCATCACTTAACACTTCTTTTCTTAAATTTTATAACTTAATAATATTAATCCGCTCTTTACCTTGTCCACCAACTTTTAACATAAAGGGTTTGTACGTCGCTATCGCTCCTACAATCCCTAAATTATGTTAAAACCTAGCCACAAGGTAGCCGCGGGGGCAACCAAGGGCTTTAACAACTTTTTTATTTTTCATTAACTGTTGATTTGACTATTTTATTTATATTTAATATATAATTTTTACAACTATTTGATGTAATTTTTCTTTCATTTTATTACTTTTAAATTAATACCCCCCTATTCTTCTATATATTTATATAGGGAAATAGGGGGGTAAAAAATAAATTAAGCTACTTTACTATAGACACCTTTTTTAATCATATATTTATTTAATAAATCTTTTAAATCATTGTTATTTTCTTTAGCTTTATCAAATTGTTTCTGTGATATTCCTATTTCTTTTAACATATTTTTAGTTCTTATCTCTTTTCCATTCCATGAATTATTAATCCAATATATAATCTTTTGTGGAATTGTTGGTTTTCCATCTTTTGTTTCTCTACTTTCAATTTTACTTTCTTTAAAACAACTTAATTCCTCTTTAGCTTTAAGATTACAGCCTATAAATAATTGTTTTATCATACTTAAAATAATTCTTTGTATAGAAAATATATTTACTTCTATTTTTTCTTCAGTACAAGTATACTTCCTTAGTTTTGTTCTATGAACTTCTTGATAAAAGTTAGTTATAATACTAAACATTTTAAATTGATTTAATAATTGTGTTCCAAATTCATAACATTTGTATTGAGAAGAATATTTATAATATCCATATTTATTTTCTTTGCTTCTATCTTTTATTATAAAATCATCACTTAATTCACATGCTTTTTCTATATCTGAACAATATTTTATAATACCATCCCAATTAACTGCAACACTCAACCACTGTATGACATATTCATAATCTGGCATTGTATCCCAACCAAATTGAAACATTATATTACATTTCTGCATATCATTTTTACCTTTTGTATTTCCAAAATAATATGTTTCATTTTCATTAAGCATAGCAATATTGTATTTTTTATTAATACAATCTGCTAATTCAACACTTTTAGTTTGATAGGTGACTACATACCCTTTATTATTAAAGCCTTTAGCCATTCTACTATTTACAAATTTGCCGCATGCTTTTACAAGATAATGTTTGTCCTTAAATGTTGTCTTAGTTATTTTATGCTTTATGTAAACATTTATCTTTAAATTATTATACAATCTTGTATTTTCAATATCTAAATATTTAATACTCTTATTTTTATACATTCCAAAATACAATGGGTCATAAAGAGCAGTACCATCAAACACTATCGTTTTAAATGTATCACAATACATTTCTTTCAAATCTTTGCTACCTATAGTTGATATAAATTCAGTATTCTTTTCATAAACATATAAACCACCCTTTGTTAAAACAGTGTGTATATGTTTTAATTCTCTTTTATAACTGTTTTTCATATATTTATCCCATAAATCCATAAACTCCTTATCAGTCTTGCAAATAGGTTCATTAGTTATGTTTGATACAACGAATCTTTTATAAGCTTTTCTTAAATTTTGCATCTTACTTATTAAGTCATCCTCAATTTTTTTGAACATATTTTCAAATTTAGTTTTTTCAGTAGTATCTTCATATTCACATTTACTTATTTCTGTTGAAATTTCATTTAAGAGCTTTTTATTAACTTTAACAGTGTCCAATATATCTGGTCTCTCATCTATTAATAATATTGTTCTTTCACCATTTTTATATTTAGAATATCTTTTTATAGAATCTCCGCATTCCCTAAGTCGTGCATTAGTAATCATTAATATAGGATAATCTTTTTGTTCTTCTTGTTGTTTATATATTTTACATTTATGAAAATAAGAACAATTTTTAGGTGTGCACATTCTGTTTTCAGCTTGTTTTATTTTCTTATTATTACATATGTTTTCATTCCATCCTTCTAATATGTATGTATATCCGTTTAAGCCCATTTCTTTCAAATTATCTTCCGTATCTCTTAATGAATCCAGTCTATCTGTTACAAGTATTAATCCATTTGTAGTCTTTTCGTCTTTAATTAATTGTATTAGTTTTTTTAAAATTTCTAATGATATACTTGATTTTCCAAATCCACAAGGAGCAGGAATTACTGTTACTATATCTTCTTTTAATTTTCCAAATACTATTTTGGCTGTAGTGCGTCAAAATATAGCTTTTGAAAACTGCATTTCTAAGTCAAATTATAACTATAACTCCAATAACTATCCAGTAATTAAATGCATTTTAAATAATCATATTATTGCTAAATAAAACCTCCTAATGACTTGACATCATTTGGAGGTTATTTTAAGCTTATTATAAAAACTAGAGAAAGGAAAGGGAAGAACCCCAAGCCGTGCAAAGCGAAGGTTCTTCCCTAAAAATAAGAGCGTAAGCTCTTACAACCTATTATTATGATAAGATTATTTTCACAACTATGCAAGTGTTTTAAACAAATTTCTTTTGAAAATGAGATAAATATTTTTGAAGAGTATATGAAAACGGTTAATTCAGAGGCTTTGGTATGTCCAGTCTGCGGATCTAAACACGATCTATCCCTATTTGCCTCTTATAAACGCCATCTTGTGACTTATGATAATAATGAAGTTCACGATAATATAATAACTATCAATAGATATATTTGCCCGTCATGTGGACATACTCATGCTATCCTACCTTCGGTAATTGTGCCCTACATGTCATTTAGCTTTAAATTTACTGTGTCTATTATTCATGATTATCTTGTACATAAATTTACCTCTGTAGAAGCTATGTGTGAACATTATTGTATAGCAATATCCACATTCTATCGAATTTTAAATAAGTTCAAAAAACATAAACAACTATGGCTTGGACTTCTACAAGACAAGCTTATTTCTAATCTAAGTTTTATACAGCGTGTTATAAATAGTACCTTTATTGAAATTGAAACCTTTATAACAAACTTTTTTAATAGAAACGGCTTATCCTTTTTTCAAGGAACATCATAATTAAGCTATAGCTATATACTTTTTATTTTATTTTATATATACCACTTAATACGATAATGGATATTATAATTTCCCCATGATAGCATTTTTATAGAGGTGATGTTGAAATGAATAACAAAGAAATGATTGAAATAGCTTCTATTAGACTAGCACTAATAGCTCCAGCTATAAATAATACTTATACTGAAAGCTCGAAAATTGCTTACTATAGACGTGTTGCTGCTACTCCTGTAAAATTACCTAACGGTAAGTCAGTTTTATATAGTCCTGGAACACTATCTAATTGGGAATCAGATTATAATAGGTTTGGTTTTGATGCCCTTCTACCGAAGACGCGTAGCGACATAGGGAAAACCAGAAAGTTAAATGATGTAGCTATAGAACAGATATATATGCTAAAAAATGCATTTCCTAAAATTAATGCTACTCTTATATATCATAAACTTATCGAAGATGGCTTTATCAATGAAAAAAATATATCATTATCTACAGTTCAAAGATTTATAAAAAATAATGATCTTAAATCTGCTAGATGCATAAATATGAAAGATAGAAAAGCCTTTGAAGAAGAGTTTGCAACTGGCATGTACCAAGGTGATACATGCTATGGCCCGTATATTACTGAAAATGGCATACGTAAAAGAACATATCTAATTATGCTAATTGATGATAAATCAAGACTTATCGTTGGCGGAAGATTCTTTTACAATGATAACTCTTATAATTTTCAAAAGGTACTTAAAGAAGCTATCGCTAGATATGGCATACCTAATAAACTTTACTTGGACAACGGTTCTCCTTATAAAAATGAGCAATTAAGTCTTATCTGTGGATCTCTTGGAATAGTAGAACTGCACACTATGGTAAGGGATGGAGCATCCAAAGGAAAAGTAGAAAGAAATTTTAGAACATTAAAAAGTAGATGGCTAAACACTCTAGATGTAGAATCTATATCCTCCTTAGCGGAGCTAAATGATGAGCTATTCGCATATATAAACAAGCATAATGTAACAGTACATTCAGCTACATCTCAACGTCCGATCGATAGATATAAAAGCGATTTAGCTCATGTTAAGGTAGCTACTGATAGTGAGTGGCTGGATAATTGCTTTATGAATCGCATACAACGAAGAGTTAATAATGACTCAACCATAAGCATTGATAAAATATCTTATGATGTACCTATGCAATTTATAGGACAGAAAGTTGAAGTAAGATATTTACCTGATGATATGGATAATGCATATGTATATTATGAAAATGCTAAATACAGCATTAGAAAAACAAATAAGATTGAAAATGGTAAAACCAAACGCAGGAATGCATTTACTATAGACTATTCAAAGGATGGTGTTAAAAATGTTTAAACAATTTTATGGTATGACAATGAATCCATTTGAAAAAGGCATAAAAGAAAAAGATGCCTATATGTCAAATGATCTAAAAGAGATGATATCAAGACTTGAGTATCTTAATGAAGCTAGGGGAATCGGCTTATTTACAGCTTCACCAGGTAGTGGAAAAACCTTTGCCTTAAGGTGCTTTGCTAAAAAAGTAAACCCTAATTTAACAAAGGTTATATATCTTTGCTTTACCACTGTAACTACTACTGAGTTCTATAGGCAATTTTGCATCTCCTTAGGAATTGAACCTTCTTCTCGTAAATCTGACATGTTTAAGAGCATAAAAGACTATATGGAAAGTATGAGTACAGATAAACGTGTGCATTATATATTAGTTTGGGATGAAGCACAATATCTAAATAATGATATTTTAAAGGATTTAAAGCTACTTATGAACTTCTCTATGGACTCAAAAGATTGCTTTTCCTTAGTTTTGATAGGACAACCTGTGTTAAATAATATCTTAGAAAAGCAGATACACGAGGCATTAAAACAAAGAATAATAATAAATTATAATTTTGAAGGATTTTCTGAAATTGAAGCTTTAGAATATATTAATTCTAGATTATCATTAGCAGGGGCTTCGCCAGAAATATTTGATAATAATGCTGTTTTGGCTGCATATAGAAGCTGTGCTGGCTCTATAAGACGCTTAAATATGATATTAACTAAGGCTTTAATAATAGGTGCGCAGCACGAAAAAAACGTAATCGATACTGATATAATAATGGCTGCCGCCAATGAAATATCACTGCATTAAAATCACAAGGAGCGCTAGCTCCTTTTTCTTTTAGGTGCAAAATGATTTTTCATTAAAAATAAAGTGATTTTGTAGAAATAATTTGACGTAAATTGTACTATAATTATAGAAATAAACTGACGTTTAAATTAGGAGAAATTTGACGTTTAACATTTTGGCAGTTTCCTCTGCAAAATTAACTTGTTCTTTTGTTGCTCCTCCTCTATTATTGAAAGTTTCAATAAAGCTATTTTTAATATCAGTTATTATTTTATGTATGTCATTATTTATCTCTACAATTTCATCAGCCTTATAAACTTCCTTAGATAACTTTACTGTATCGTATATATAACTATCGCCATCATAAATTTTTTTACCATTATCTTCCCCAATTTCTCTATACTGTTTATTATATTCTAATTCATTTATTAAACTTATTTCTCTCATACCTTTTTCTATCAATACCATCCTTTCTTAATTATTTTTATTTGCATATGTATTATATTTTTTTCTTAATTTAACCATATCATTTAAAGCTTTCTGAAATTGTTCAGTATTTTTAAAACTATACCTAAATCTATCATTATCATTAAATTTATAATATTCAAATCCTAAATAAGCTAAACTTTCAGCTAAATATTTTTTATTTATTTCATAATACTGTTGACTTGTCATATGCTTTCACCACCCTTTTAAAATAAGGGGAAACTATTCTCCCCCTACTTCTTTTATTTATATAAATCTACTACTGCACTGAAACTTGTCCTATTTAATTTCTTCTTATTATCTTTACCAGAATATAGCCTTTCAATTTCTTTAAATTTAATTTTATAATCAGCTCTATTGGGAATATCTACATCACCATAATCTAATCCTTTAGAATTAATCCCAATTAGTATATTGTCATTATCAGCTAATTGTACAAATCCATTCTTCTCCTTTAATGTAAAGTCTTTATCCTTTATATCTTTTAATAAATTTTCTACATAATTCTCTTTGTCTTCTTTATAGTGTTCCTTATTAGCCACAAATAAAAGTTTTACATATTCTATTTTTTCTTCATTTGTATCAATCATAAAATCTTCTAAATTATCTAAATTCATATCTCCCTCCTTGTAATATTCAATTTCTTCGTCTGAAATTGTTAGTTTATATTTCTTACCAAAATATTCAAATGTATTTTCATCTTCTTTTTCTGCTATACTAACATTATATTTTTTACTTTGATTATTTTGTAAATTGTAAATAAATCCTTTTTCTGCAACTGTCCACGCATATGAAAAAGCTTTAGAATCATCAGAATTATAAACATATTGATATAAAGCTTGTGCTAAAACTAAATCATTTTCACATACTTTTTTAGCTTCTTCCTTAGTTTTAATTGCTAATTCTCTAAATTTTAATCTATTTTCCATTCTGGCTTCTTTATGTACATCATCCTTAGAAAACTTGTTAATATTATTCTTTTCATTTATAAGTTTAATATTTTCTTCACTATAAATTTCAATTAGTTTTTTAAATTGCTCTTGTATTTCTTTAAGTTTTACATTATTATTAATTTTAGAGTTTTGAATTAATTTTGGGGTGAAATATATACTGTGGTTGGATATATTTTCCCTTATTTTGTTTCCAAATAATTTCTTAATAGTTTTATTTAATCCCTGCATTTTTTTATAAAATCTATCTACGTGTGAATTAAAATCTCTATCTAATTTATTTTTATTCTTCCCTTTCATAATGTAAAATCTTGGTTGTTTCTTATAAATTAAATTTAACATTTCAGCTATCTCTACAGTTCCCCCTCTTTTGGACATATCAATAATAATTCCTTGGAAAAACTTACAATATTTATTTGTTAACTTTAATTGTTGTTTTTTAATTTCAAATTCTCTTTCATTTAATCCAGTATATTTATAATCTCTAAACTTATCTTCCACTTGATATTTTTCATAAATATCTTTGAACCATGATGCAAAAAAATCTTGACAAGCTAATGAATTTAATTGATTTAAAGCTATTGTATTAAAATCTGTAATTATACCTGTTTTATCTTCGCTATTAACTAAAAAATTATATATATTATCAATATTCCATTCTTCTCCTTTTACTGTAGCTCCATCACTTGGATTTACAATTATTTTATTATTATCAAAAATTAAATCTGCTAATGTTACAACTTTCTTACCTTCAAATCTTATATCAAAATATAATGACATTTGCTCCTTTATTCTATCTAAATTGTTTAATTCAATTTTAATTTCTTCATCATTTTCTGATTCTTGAACTACTTCATTTATAAAATCATAATTTATCAGCCAATCAAGATTATAGTCTTTTAAGTTGTGATTCAAATGAATTAATTGCATTTTATCTCCATCCACATCAAAAGTTGCCTTCTGAAATGCATATGTATTCATTGGAGCTTGAATAATATTATCTAAGTGTTTAATATACTTGTAGTCCTCATTTTTAGATAAATCTACAAATACTGGTTTAAATATTTCTGATTGTGCCATCATCGGATTTCTGTACATTACTTTATTTCCTATAATTCCTTCACAAAACCATTGATTCTCACCTAGAGCTCCTTTAATTTCTTTACTAGATAATTCTTTTCTATATTCTTCATCTTCACATTTATCATCTGAAAATTGACTAGTATATTTTAAAAATCCTATAATATCCGTAGTTACATATAAATAATTGCTTTTTACTTTTATCTGTCCCAAAGACAATTGATTTAATTCTCTTTCAATTTCTTTACTTAAAAAGTTGGTGAACTTCTTATCAAATATCATATATTTATTTAAATTTATACATTTTAATGCAGTAGCAACATATTCAGCTTCATCATCTTCAATATTTTTTTCTTCTAGCAAATTCTGTAGATAACATTTAATATATTTAATATCTTCCCAATTAATTTCCTGTCCTTTTTCTCTATTCTCTCTATAGATTTTAAGTACGTTATAAAGCATTTTACCGTGTTCATTTCCAAGTGCTAACAAATCATATTCTGTTGCATTTAAAGCTTCTAAAAACTGATATGTAAGCGTTCTATATTCATTTTTATTTCTTCTATGTGTATAGTTAGCAACTCCGATGCAGTCATATCCATTAGACACTATACTATTTCTATATTCATGATAAGATTCCCACATCCATTTTTTATTTTCTCCTGTTTCATCAGTTTCAATTTTAGCTTTAAAAGTGCTTTCTGTTGCTAATATATCTATATCATCTACATTCCATTTATGACCAAATCTATCATAGATAAATTTGATTCCATGTTCCTTTAAATATTTTTTAAAATCTATAATTATATAGAATCCTTTCATTTGTGAAATTCTTAATTGGCAGCCGTTTATGGTTTTATCTTTCATATAATCTCTAATATAATTACCCAGTTCGAATGATATGAGTCCGAATCCATCGAAATTGTTGATTGGTAATTTACCATTATAATCTACTACTTTATATCCTAAAGACCATTCCGCTACTTCAAAAATATTATGTTCTAATTCCCTAGTTTGCTCTATATTGTATACAATTCTATTTTTAGCACTTCTGCAAGGTTTTTCTAATTCCTCTAACTTTACAAGTCTATTATCTTCTTCAAGCCATCTGGCTGGAGTTTTATATTCATAATAATTTATTTTAAGTCCTAAGGACTTGAGCTTATCCTTATTCTCTTTTTTCTTAAATTCTTTTTTAACTTCCTTATATTTTTTATTCATATCCTTATAATATATAAAATCATCATATTTTTGCTTTTCTTCATCTGTAAAATTTTCATATGGAATTAAAGTTTCAAGTTTATCTTTAAATACTTTTTCAATTTCATTGTCGGGTATAATACATACATTTAATTTATCTAAATTATAAGGAATTTCCCAAATTGCGGTTGTCATGAGAGCGTTTGAAGTCAATCTTTTTGGTATAATACAATGTTTCAGCTCTTTCAAATTAATTCTTTTAGTAAGTTCTTTATGTACCTCCTTTTGTACATTGTAGTGCGTCAAAATATAGCTTTTGAAAACTGCATTTCTAAGTCAAATTATAACTATAACTCCAATAACTATCCAGTAATTAAATGCATTTTAAATAATCATATTATTGCTAAATAAAACCTCCTAATGACTTGACATCATTTGGAGGTTATTTTAAGCTTATTATAAAAACTAGAGAAAGGAAAGGGAAGAACCCCAAGCCGTGCAAAGCGAAGGTTCTTCCCTAAAAATAAGAGCGTAAGCTCTTACAACCTATTATTATGATAAGATTATTTTCACAACTATGCAAGTGTTTTAAACAAATTTCTTTTGAAAATGAGATAAATATTTTTGAAGAGTATATGAAAACGGTTAATTCAGAGGCTTTGGTATGTCCAGTCTGCGGATCTAAACACGATCTATCCCTATTTGCCTCTTATAAACGCCATCTTGTGACTTATGATAATAATGAAGTTCACGATAATATAATAACTATCAATAGATATATTTGCCCGTCATGTGGACATACTCATGCTATCCTACCTTCGGTAATTGTGCCCTACATGTCATTTAGCTTTAAATTTACTGTGTCTATTATTCATGATTATCTTGTACATAAATTTACCTCTGTAGAAGCTATGTGTGAACATTATTGTATAGCAATATCCACATTCTATCGAATTTTAAATAAGTTCAAAAAACATAAACAACTATGGCTTGGACTTCTACAAGACAAGCTTATTTCTAATCTAAGTTTTATACAGCGTGTTATAAATAGTACCTTTATTGAAATTGAAACCTTTATAACAAACTTTTTTAATAGAAACGGCTTATCCTTTTTTCAAGGAACATCATAATTAAGCTATAGCTATATACTTTTTATTTTATTTTATATATACCACTTAATACGATAATGGATATTATAATTTCCCCATGATAGCATTTTTATAGAGGTGATGTTGAAATGAATAACAAAGAAATGATTGAAATAGCTTCTATTAGACTAGCACTAATAGCTCCAGCTATAAATAATACTTATACTGAAAGCTCGAAAATTGCTTACTATAGACGTGTTGCTGCTACTCCTGTAAAATTACCTAACGGTAAGTCAGTTTTATATAGTCCTGGAACACTATCTAATTGGGAATCAGATTATAATAGGTTTGGTTTTGATGCCCTTCTACCGAAGACGCGTAGCGACATAGGGAAAACCAGAAAGTTAAATGATGTAGCTATAGAACAGATATATATGCTAAAAAATGCATTTCCTAAAATTAATGCTACTCTTATATATCATAAACTTATCGAAGATGGCTTTATCAATGAAAAAAATATATCATTATCTACAGTTCAAAGATTTATAAAAAATAATGATCTTAAATCTGCTAGATGCATAAATATGAAAGATAGAAAAGCCTTTGAAGAAGAGTTTGCAACTGGCATGTACCAAGGTGATACATGCTATGGCCCGTATATTACTGAAAATGGCATACGTAAAAGAACATATCTAATTATGCTAATTGATGATAAATCAAGACTTATCGTTGGCGGAAGATTCTTTTACAATGATAACTCTTATAATTTTCAAAAGGTACTTAAAGAAGCTATCGCTAGATATGGCATACCTAATAAACTTTACTTGGACAACGGTTCTCCTTATAAAAATGAGCAATTAAGTCTTATCTGTGGATCTCTTGGAATAGTAGAACTGCACACTATGGTAAGGGATGGAGCATCCAAAGGAAAAGTAGAAAGAAATTTTAGAACATTAAAAAGTAGATGGCTAAACACTCTAGATGTAGAATCTATATCCTCCTTAGCGGAGCTAAATGATGAGCTATTCGCATATATAAACAAGCATAATGTAACAGTACATTCAGCTACATCTCAACGTCCGATCGATAGATATAAAAGCGATTTAGCTCATGTTAAGGTAGCTACTGATAGTGAGTGGCTGGATAATTGCTTTATGAATCGCATACAACGAAGAGTTAATAATGACTCAACCATAAGCATTGATAAAATATCTTATGATGTACCTATGCAATTTATAGGACAGAAAGTTGAAGTAAGATATTTACCTGATGATATGGATAATGCATATGTATATTATGAAAATGCTAAATACAGCATTAGAAAAACAAATAAGATTGAAAATGGTAAAACCAAACGCAGGAATGCATTTACTATAGACTATTCAAAGGATGGTGTTAAAAATGTTTAAACAATTTTATGGTATGACAATGAATCCATTTGAAAAAGGCATAAAAGAAAAAGATGCCTATATGTCAAATGATCTAAAAGAGATGATATCAAGACTTGAGTATCTTAATGAAGCTAGGGGAATCGGCTTATTTACAGCTTCACCAGGTAGTGGAAAAACCTTTGCCTTAAGGTGCTTTGCTAAAAAAGTAAACCCTAATTTAACAAAGGTTATATATCTTTGCTTTACCACTGTAACTACTACTGAGTTCTATAGGCAATTTTGCATCTCCTTAGGAATTGAACCTTCTTCTCGTAAATCTGACATGTTTAAGAGCATAAAAGACTATATGGAAAGTATGAGTACAGATAAACGTGTGCATTATATATTAGTTTGGGATGAAGCACAATATCTAAATAATGATATTTTAAAGGATTTAAAGCTACTTATGAACTTCTCTATGGACTCAAAAGATTGCTTTTCCTTAGTTTTGATAGGACAACCTGTGTTAAATAATATCTTAGAAAAGCAGATACACGAGGCATTAAAACAAAGAATAATAATAAATTATAATTTTGAAGGATTTTCTGAAATTGAAGCTTTAGAATATATTAATTCTAGATTATCATTAGCAGGGGCTTCGCCAGAAATATTTGATAATAATGCTGTTTTGGCTGCATATAGAAGCTGTGCTGGCTCTATAAGACGCTTAAATATGATATTAACTAAGGCTTTAATAATAGGTGCGCAGCACGAAAAAAACGTAATCGATACTGATATAATAATGGCTGCCGCCAATGAAATATCACTGCATTAAAATCACAAGGAGCGCTAGCTCCTTTTTCTTTTAGGTGCAAAATGATTTTTCATTAAAAATAAAGTGATTTTGTAGAAATAATTTGACGTAAATTGTACTATAATTATAGAAATAAACTGACGTTTAAATTAGGAGAAATTTGACGTTTAACAATTATTTGTATAGCAACCATGTCACTTTTGTACCGTTCAACTTGTCGCGTACGATACGACATTTTTGTATAGTCCAGTTTGGAACAAGCCAAATATCTGTGGATAACTTCCGTACATAATAAAAAATAGTATTAGACACTATACAAGTTAATGCGTTATATAGTCTATAATACTATTTAATAAGCTAATCCTTTTGAAGGATTGAAAAATTGATTTATTTTTTTACATGGCAAATACACTTATATTTGATATTTTCAAAAAAAATGTATATAATATAAGTGTACATTAATTCATTTTCTGTCAAGAAATACAGTAACTATTAAATTGTAATAACTAAGGTTCTAGCGGGACTTTAGTTATTTTTTTATTCTCGTTCCGACTACCTTGTCCACTACTCTAACAACAAGTCAGAAAACTCGGTCACTCCCTGTGTCCCAAGTAAAGCCTGTTCAAGCTTATTAAAGTCATACTGTCTTTGAGTATAGTCGTTAAAAGTATTGGATTTCTTGTAGTTATAATAATTTTTTTGATTATGCATATTATGCACTTTAGAATTACTGCCCTGTTTTAGGGCATCCTTATCCTTTAACGTGTTGCTATCAACTTCACCTTTACCTTTTACCGCCCTTTTTAAACGGTCTACGGCGTTATTAATCTTCTTCCGAACTAGTGTGTATAGATTACTTGTAGAACCTCTCCTGCACACTGTAATTAGCTTATTATCTCTTAATTCTGTTAACGCTCTTTGAATAGTTCTAACACTACATCTTAAAGCACATGCTAAATAAGCCTGTGAAGGGTAACATGAAATTTTTTCAGCATAACACATGCTTTGAAGTAGAGAATACAATCTAAATCCTTTATCTGACAAATAGGAGGTTATGGTTTCGTTTTGTATAATAGTATAATTAGTCATTATCTTCTACCTCCTCTTTGCATTCTCATCTTTCTGCTCTTCTTAGATAATACGTCTAAAGGATTAAATTGTTGTATATCTTCGCTTAAATCCAATGGTAATAGATTGACATACCTTTCTGTTGTTTTGATGTTAGAATGGGCTAAAATAGCCTTTAAACGGTATATGTCACCGCCATTTTTAATAAACATTGTTGCGAATGTATTCCTAAATGTATTGATTCCATGAAATTTTACTTTTCTATGTCTAAAATAATTTTTTAAATTTTGGTGACAGGTATCATAATTCATTTTTTCTCCATTCAATAATGGAAATAAATAATCTTCCTGCTTTAGTCCCATTCTTTGTATATATTCCATCAATGTAACTTTTAAAGTATTAGACAAAGGTACTGTTACCTGCTTTTTAGTTTTCATATGCCTAAATAAAATACTATCTACGTTAAAATCTATATCTTCCACATGTACATTTAAAAGAGTTTCAGCTCTACAGCCTGTCCCCAAAAGGAATGAACAAATTGCCCAACTTCTAAAATCTCCCACTAAACAAGTATTTGTATTAGGTTTCTTTAACAATTTCAATACTTCTTCTTCTGTATATATTTTTTTCTTTTCTAATAAAGTATTTGGTATTTTTATATTAAATTTTGTTAAATAATTATTATCGAAGCAATAAGTTAAAAACGCTCTTAATTTAATAGTAAAAGTTTTATACGTATTTCCTTTATAACCTTCTTTTCTCATAAAATTTATATAGTTTTGTATCTTGTTTTTTGTAAGTGTTTGTATATTGTCTTCCATGTTAACAACTTTAGTTAATACGTATCTTCCAAAATTCTCTTTAGATTTAATTGTATTCTCCCTCTGTCCTATGCTTGTACAGTAATTTAAATAGTCATCGTAAATTTCTCCTATAGTTTTTTGTGTTGTTTTATTCAAGTTTTTCAATCTTAATTTAGCCATTTTCGTTCCATACCTCCATACATATTTTAGCTGTTTGCATGTATGGAATGATTTGTATTTATTGAACCTTTAATAATCCACTATTTAAGGTTAATATAGTATCAAATTTTCTTTTAATTTCATCATTGAACATAATAGATAGATACTTATCTCCTACCTCTATAATTTTACCTTTTCCAAAAACTTTATGCACTACTTCCATCCCTTCTCTAATATAGTCTTTATTCTTCTGCTCCTGTAAACTGCATTCATCTATAAATCTAGAAACTCCCCTTCTATTTCCTTTTATATTTTCTGTTATACACAACCATATATTATCTATTGTCCTAGTTATAGCTACATAAAACAGTCTTCTTTCCTCTTCTAAACTTAAAGCATCTCCATTATTATTACTATGTGGCATTAACCCCTCATTACAGTTAATTAAAAAAACATTTTCAAACTCCATTCCTTTAACTCCATGTATGGTACTTAATATTATCCCATTTTTTTCTTTTTCATTGGAGTTTTTAATATTTTCCTCAACACTTTCTACATGACATAAGAATTCATTTATGTTTTTATAATCTTTACAAGCTAGTTTAAACTCCTCTACTATTTCCTCTAATTCTTCCATAGGTATTTTAAATTTACTACTATATTTTCTTAAATATTCATTATATCCTATAGCTACCATGATATAATTAATAGCACTTTCCAATGATATTATATTTAAATAATTTATATCCTTCTTTAATCTATCTATTACTTTAAGTTGGAATATAGGTATTTCATCTATAGACTTTAAATATTCAAATAAATCCACCTGTTCTTTATTATCTTTAATTTGATTTATAATCACTTTACTTATATATCTAAAAGGTTTGTTTATAATTTTTACAAAGCTGTTTTTATCTCTATTATTAATGCTTAATTTTAAATAAGCTAATATATCTTTACATATGAAATGCTGAAAAAAATTATAGCTTTTATCTAAAAACTTGAAAGGAACACTTTTTCTTATAAATTCATCAATTAAACTTCTACTTTCCACATTAGTCCTATAAAGTATGGCTATATCTTCATATTTATACTTATGTATATTTACAAGCTTTTGTATTATATTGTTTATTTCAGCTGCCTGCTGATTTTCATCAAAGGTATTTATTAAATTTATGTTATTGTCTTTACTTTTTACTCCTTCTACCTTTTTGACATTTCTTATTTTATTATTAGAAATAACCTTATTTGACATTTCAACTATATTTACTGGACTTCGATAATTAGTTTTTAAATATTTTTTATTTCCATTGAAAAAGTGTTTTTGAAAATTAACCATATACTCAGGTCTTGCTCCTCTAAAACCATAAATACATTGATCCTCATCTCCAACTGCAAATACATGGTTCCCCTTGCTTAATAATTTTAATATATATATTTGAATACTGTCACAATCTTGAAACTCATCTACTAACATATATTTAAAAAATCCTCTGTACATATCCAATATATTCCTGTGTGTGGTCAATAGTTCCTTACACTTTATTTCCAAATCATCAAAATCCATTACTCTATTTTCTTTCTTGTATTCTTCATACACATTATAGCAATGCATAAAAATCTTTTTATCTATATTAATGTGACAATTCTCTAAATCTTCACCACTAGTTTTAAACTTAGATATAAAATTTATAACTTCCTTTATTTTTTCATCAGAAACTGAATCTAAATAATTTTTCAATGTATTTCCTATAAGTCTATAAGCTACATTTTCCTCTACAATATTTATTTTTCCATAATGATTTTTTAATATTTTGTAAAAAAGTCCATGGAGTGTCCCAAAAAACGGAACCTTTTTATTTATTTCATGCATATTTTCTAACAATCTTAAATATCTATTCTTCATACTTTTAGCTGCAGCTTTAGTAAAAGTTATTACTATAATATTATTAGGATTAATCTTTTTAATATTTACTAGATAAAACACTCTATTTAGTATAACTGTGGTTTTCCCACTACCAGGTGCTGCTACTACAAGGACATTATTATCTTCTGAGTACACAGCTTCCTTTTGATGTTTGTCTAATTCTATTTCCATGTATATGTATCTCCCTTATAGATTTTAAATTCACACTTGCTCGGAATTTGAATAAAGAGTTGTAATAAATTTGTATTAGTATTAAAATAAATATGTCATTCTATTACAAAATAAATATAGTATACTTTTAATCTATATGTCCAGTTATATATTTAATATACTTACTAATTTATAAGAAGGGGAGTATTATGATAAAAGAAAATAAATTTGATGTTAAAAATGACAGAAATCTTACTATGCTTGTAGACTTCTATGAACTAACTATGGCTAATGGCTATTTAAACAATGGTGTAGGCGATAAAATAGCATACTTCGATATGTTTTTCAGAAGAGTGCCTGATAGAGGCGGATACTGCATAATGGCCGGAGTACAACAATTAATTGATTATTTATCTTGTATAAAGTTTACTGAAGAAGACATTAGATATCTAGAAGGTAAAAATTGTTTTTCTAAAGATTTTATAGATTATTTAAGAGAATTTAAATTTTCTTGTGACGTATGGGCTATTCCGGAAGGAAATCCTGTATTCCCTGGTGAGCCTTTAGTTATAGTTAAAGGCCCTATTATACAAGCACAATTTGTAGAAACTATGATTTTACTTACTGTAAACCATCAAACACTTATAGCTACTAAATCTAATAGAATTTGCAGAAGCGCTGAAAATAGACCAGTAATGGAATTTGGTTCTAGAAGAGCTCAAGGTTATGATGGTGCTATATACGGTGCTAGGGCAGCAGTAATAGGTGGCTGTAGTGCAACTGCTTGTACAATAGCTGAAGAAATGTTTGGGATACCTGCTGTAGGAACTATGGCTCATAGCTGGATTCAGCTTTTCCAAAGTGAATATGAATCCTTTGAGGCTTGGGCAAAAACTTTTCCTGACAACTGTGTACTTTTAATCGACACGTATAATGTGCTTAAATCTGGACTCCCTAATGCTATAAAAGTTTTTGATGAAGTACTAACTCCTATGGGATATAGACCTAAAGGTGTTAGAATTGACAGTGGAGACATTACTTATCTATCAAAGGAAGTTAGGCAAATACTTGATGAAGCTGGTTATGCGGATGTTAAAATAGTTGCATCTAATTCTTTGGATGAATACATAATAAAAGATGTGTTGCGACAAGGTGCTCAAATCGACAGCTTTGGAGTTGGTGAAAGACTTATAACTGCGAAATCTGAACCAGTATTTGGTGGCGTTTATAAGCTAGTAGCAGTGGAAGAAAGTAATGGTGAAATATCACCTAAAATTAAAATAAGCGAAAATGCCGAAAAAATAACTAATCCTGGATTTAAAAAAATATATAGGATATTTGATAAAAAATCTGATAAGGCAATTGCAGATTTAATAACTTTAAATGATGAAATTATAGACGAAAATAAACCTTTGGAGATATTTCATCCAGTTTATACTTGGAAAAGGCGTAAAATTAAAAACTTCTATGCAAAAGAGTTATTAGTTAAGATATTTCATGAAGGTAAGCCAGTTTATCATAGTCCTAATGTAATGGATATTAAGAAATTTGCTGAAACGCAATTAGAATCTTTATGGCCAGAGGTTTTAAGATTAGAAAATCCTCATCACTATTACGTGGATCTCTCTAAAAATCTTTGGGAATTAAAGCATAATCTTTTAAATCAGTACAATGCTTCATTTGAGGAATAATTTTAATCGAATATAATTAATAAAAAGTCGCTTTGAATTATATAAAAAAGCGACTTTTTATATTCAATATATAATATATATTGTAACTAATTAATAATTTTCAGTATACATTTCCTTAATATACTTTTCATGTTCTTGAAACTCGTCATCCCCAAAATTCTTATCATAAAAAATTTTATATCCTTTTAATTTGGTACTATTTCTAAATGGACATTTACCATCTTTCATATCATGTTCATAAAATGCACAATCACTAAAACACTCAATGTTTTCCTTGTCCGTAGTTAAAAAAGGACAAAGCATCACATCCACCCCGCTCCCTTTCAAATTTATTATAGTACCATTATATAGTAAATTTAATAGCTTTTAAAGCGTTTTTACACAATTTTAAGAATATTTAAATTTATTTCACAATCATAGTTATTTTTAATTTTGATTTGCATATTAGTTATATATTTATAAATTTTGGTTAAAATAATACTAATTTGAAAATTTTCATTAAAGGAGGATTGCTTATATGTATATAACAACAATATCATTATCTTATGTTTTTTTGGCAATGGGAATAATTTCTCTCCTATTTTTTTCTTATTTTAAATTTATACTTGTAAGCTCATCAAAAAATAGTAATAGCAAAAAGAAAATTATTGGAAATATGAAAAATCCCCAAGCTTGGAAAAATAAAAATACTACTTTAAGCTATATATGTCTCTTTTGGGCTATACTTTCTTTAACAATATTTACATATTTAAAATTTTATTATACTGCCTCCCTACTATCTATAGTATATTTATTTGTTTATATAGCCTTTATAGCACTCACTTTATTTATGGTCTTAACGGTAAAAGAAAAGGTAAAATAAAACTTTTCTTAAATGAATTGGTAGAATATATAAAGAACTTATCCATGACATTACTAAATCTAACACTACAATTAAGATGCGGTGTTAGATCTGATATACATGGATAAAGTTCTTTATTCGTATATCCTACTTTTTATTCATATCTATTCTTTTTAATTATATCTACAAATCCCTTTATAATCATAGCTGTAAATCCCCATATTACATATTCTTCATATTTATAAAAATATTCATCTACCTTTCCCTTAGAAAACTTATACTTATCCCCACCTTCTATTAAATGATAAGGGAATCCCTCTCTATTAGTAGGGCCTATCTCCATACTATATAATAAAGGCTCTGTATTCAAAAAAAATTCTACAGGTACCTTAAATACTTTTTCCACTTCTGCCCTATTTGGTTCTTCAATTTCGCCCTTTAGTCTTCCTATAAATGGATATATTATAGTGCCATAAGGCGTTATAAAATAGTCCATATTTCCTATAACTTCAAAATCCTCTTTTTTTAAATTCAGCTCCTCCATAGTTTCTCTTATAGCAGCTTCCTTTGGCATTTCTTCACTTTCCACCTTTCCCCCTGGTAAAGCCACATCTCCAGGTTGGTGTTTTAATGTATATGCTCTAACCTCAAAAATGATATTTTCCTTCTCTCCTCTATCATCTATCAATATAGTAACAGCAGTTTTTCTGTAATTACCTAATAATTTAGCTTCTCTCTTTTGAAATATATCATAAATCTTTTTTATCATATTTTCTCATCCTTTCCAATAAGTGAACACTAATAAATGTAACTATTTAATTAACTCAACTTTCCCACATAAAGTTCAAGCTCTACATTAGAGTAATAAGGGTTTTTAATTTAAAATTTCGAATGTAAAATAGGAATTTGTAGAGTAGGTAAGAAGTAAGAGTGAAAAAGTAAGAACTAATAGGTAAAAGTTAAGAGTTTCTTTAAAAAATTCAGCAAAGCTGAATTTTCACCACAACTATTACTTATTACCTGTTACTTACAAATTAATTATAAAAAACTCCTTGAGTTTTATCCTTAACTTTTACTTCCTACTTCTTAACTCTTACTTCTTAGATATTACCTATTACTTACCTGCAAATTTCAATTAGAGTTAGTTTCTAAAAGAGATTTATTCTTAATTTTAAATTTTATATTTTTATTTTATAACTGCGAAAGTTGAATTATTTATTCATACCCATATATAATTATAGTAAAACTATACATTTATGTTACCATAATTAACTTGTACTATATACTATAAAATGATATATTATAGAATGTAAATCTTAAATAAATTAGACTAATAGGAGCGATGGAAATTGAAACTTAAAAGATTTTCTCTAGTTTTAGTATTAACTATTTTAATCTCGTCATGCAGTAGTGTATTTGCAAAAACAAATAACCAGGTATCTCCTCCAGCCATCCACGGTTCTGCAGCAGTAACTTTGGATATGGAAACAGGAGAAATAATTTACGCTAAGGATGTTGATGGAACTAAATACTCAAAATCAAAAAATACTAAAGGAATGTATCCTGCCAGTGTTACAAAACTTATGACTGCATTAATTTTTGCAGAAAATAAAGATAAATTAGGTCTTAACACCTTAAAATACAATAAGTCGGCAGAGGAACAACCTGAATACTCATTAAAAATTAATTTTCCTACAGCTAAATTAAAAAAAGGAGATTCCATACCTGCTGAAGATGTTATGAACTCCCTTCTTTTATTCTCTGCCAATGATATGGCATATGTAATTGCTGGGAATGTGGGAAAAGCGGGAAAAAACGATGAAAATTCTAAGGAATCAGTAGATAATTTCATAAACATGATGAACAAAGAAGCTAGTAAACTTCATATGAAAAATACTCATTTTGTTACGGCTAATGGACTTCACGATGTTGAACATTATACTACACCTTACGATTTATCTCTTCTTGGCAGAGCTGCCTTAAAAAATAATTGGATTGCTAATACAATGAAATCCAAAAAGTCTAGCATGTCTATAAACGGTGTTAACATACCTCTAGAAAATAGAAATAAATTAGTAGGTGAAACTGTTAATGGTGCTGTTTGTATTGGTGGTAAGACAGGTTATACTTCTAATGCTGGAAGATGTTTGCTAGCTATTTTTGAAAAGAACGGAAGAAAAATTCTAGGTGTTGTTATGAACTCCATATATGATTCAAAAGATACTTTTGTATTCGAAGATATGAAAAAAATAATTGACTGGAGTTACAACGCAAAAAAAGTTAACTACTTAAAAAAAGATTCAATAGTAGCCACAGAAACTCTTAAATATAAACCATTAAAATTTTTTGGTCCTGAAAAATCTGTAAAGGTACCTCTTATATTAAAAGAAAATGTTAATTATTACGATAATGAAGTGAATTCAAAAGAAATCTCTAAAAAAATTGATGCAAAAGATTTATCTCTAAAAACTTTAAATGGGGATAAACCTGTCGCAAAGCTTGTTATCTCCCAAAGAGAAGCTACTAAGTCATTTAATTTATACACAAATATCTCTAAAACAGAGATATTTAAAAGTAATCTATTTTTATATTTAATTGTAGCTGCTGTGGTAATAGCTGTATTAGTACTAATAATCAGCTTAATATTTTTCATAAAAAACTTAATAAACAAAAAAAGAAGTTCTAGATACTGGAGTTAATATTGAAAAAGAGGCTTTGCCTCTTTTCTCTTTTTTTTATGTTGTTTTATGATTAAATCACAAAAGGGTACAGTATGGTGGAATTATGAAATTTCTCCTCCATGACTTGCATAAGAGCTCAGAACAATAAATTTAATTCAAGTAATTTAATGCTTTTTGTGTGATAATCATTTCATATTTTTTTAAAAACAATAGTTAATTTATTGACAATTATATTGTATTATCGTAATATATGGATATAAGGATGTTAAATAATTTATACTTTTTTACAAAAACTAATATGTAATGATATTTTGTCAATGTGATCCTAGTTAAATTTTCTTAATCTAAATACATTAATTGTTTAATTTAAATTTATTAAAGGAGAAAATTCATGAGTATATCAAAAGAAAATGAAAAAATATTAAATGAAAATGCTGAATTCTTAAAAGCCTTAGCGCATCCTGTAAGACTATGCATAGTTAGAAATCTATCAAAAAAAGGTTGCGCCAATGTAACTTGTATGCAAGATTGTCTGCAGTTGCCGCAATCTACAGTATCACAGCACCTTAATAAATTGAAATCTGCTGGCATAATAGAAGGTGAACGCAATGGCTTAGAAGTAAAATACAGAGTTTGTAATAAAAAAGCCATAACTTTAATTAAAATTCTTTTTCCAGAAGATATCTAAAAGTAAAATACATTAAAAATTTAATTTTTATGGAGGTATTCATATGAGTAAAAAAGTTTTAATTGTAGGTGGAGTAGCCGGCGGAGCTTCTACTGCTGCAAGACTTAGAAGACTAGATGAAACTGCACAAATAATAATGTTTGAAAAAGGAGAACATATATCTTTTGCTAACTGCGGATTACCTTACTATATAGGGGAAGTTATAAAAGATAGAAATAATCTTTTAGTTCAAACTCCAGAAGCTATGCATAATAGGTTTAATATAGATGTACGAATAAATAGCGAAGTTTGTAATATAGATTTTGAGAGCAAAAAAGTAAAAGTTAACAGCAAGGATAAAGGCCAATACCAGGAGTCTTTTGATTATTTAGTATTAGCTCCTGGAGCTAAACCAATTAAGCCACCTATACCTGGAATAGAGAGTAATAAAATATTCACTTTAAGAAATGTACATGATACAGATGAAATAAAATCCTTTGTAGATAACTCTAACTGTACAAATGCAGTGGTTGTTGGTGGCGGATATATAGGTATAGAAATGGCGGAAAACTTAACTCATAGAAATATAAATGTAACTTTAGTAGAAGCCGCACCTCACATATTGGCTCCATTTGATTCAGATATGGTTACCATTGCTGAAAAAGAATTAGAAGATAACGGAGTAAATTTAATACTTGGTGATGGAGTAAAAGCTTTTATTGAAGATGTAAATGGTATAACCGTATCTTTAAATAGCGGTGCTCAAGTAAAAGCAGATATAGTAATATCCGCTATTGGAGTTACTCCTGACACAAGTTTCTTAAAAAACACCCATATAGAAATGGGTTCTAAAGGTCATATTATAGTAAATGAAAATCTTCGAACTAATATAGACAATGTATATGCCCTTGGAGATGCAGTAGAAATTGTAGACTTTATAAATGGAAGCAAAACAGCCATTCCTCTAGCTGGACCTGCAAATAAACAAGGTAGAATTGTAGCTGATAATATATCAGGTATTAAAAGTACCTATAAAGGCACTCAAGGTACCTCAATTATAAAAGTATTTGACCTAACTTGTGCTGGCACTGGAAATAATGAAAGAATATTAAACTCTAAAAATATAGATTATAAAGTTATATATGCTCTTCCTCAATCTCATGCCTCCTACTATCCTGGAGCTAGTCCTATAACTATTAAATTAATATTCAATGATGAAGCAAAAATATTAGGTGCTCAGGCTATAGGCTATGAAGGTGTTGATAAAAGAATTGATGACATAGCTACTGTTATAAGATTAAATGGAACTGTAGAAGATTTAACTCAATTAGAATTATCTTACGCGCCACCTTATTCTTCTGCAAAAGACCCAGTTAATATAGCTGCATATATAGCAGAAAATGTACTAACTGGGAAATCTGAAGTAATCCTTCCAAGAGATGTAGATGGCTTTAACAAAGAAACTACCATAATATTGGACGTAAGAACTGCTATAGAAAGAGAAAATGGATATATCAAAAACTCAATGCACATTCCTGTAGATGAACTTAGAAATAAACTAGAAGGGCTGCCTAAAGATAAAGAAATTTGGGTTTTCTGCCAAATTGGTTTAAGAGGATATATTGCCGAAAGAATACTAAAAGCCAATGGATTTAAAGCTAAAAATATAACTGGAGGATATAAAGTTTACTCTTTAGGTAAATTTAAACCTTCCAAAATAAATAGAGAAGAAAAAAATCTTTCTGAAGAAGAAACCCCTTCTGATATTGTAACAAATGTAGATGCTTGTGGTCTTTGTTGCCCAGGACCTTTGATGAAAGTTAAGGAATCTATTGATGCCATAAGAGAAGGCTCTACATTAAAAGTAACTGCTTCAGATCCTGGTTTTTATGAGGACATAAAAGCTTGGTGCAAAAGAACAGATAATAATCTTTTAGATCTTGAAAAATCAAAAGGAATAATAACTGCTACAATTAAAAAAAATGTAGAAAAAATATCTGTAAACACTCCTGAAGCTACTGCAGATAAATGTGACAAAATATCCTCAAAAGATAATAAAACCATGGTAGTTTTCAGCGGTGATTTAGATAAAGCTATAGCTTCATTTATAATAGCTAATGGTGCTGCTTCTATGGGTAAAAAAGTCACCATGTTCTTCACCTTCTGGGGAATAAATATCCTAAGAAAAGATGAAAAAGTAAATGTTAATAAAAATTTTATTGAAAAAATGTTTGGAAATATGATGCCTAGAGGAAGTAAAAGGCTAAAACTTTCTAATATGAATATGGCAGGTATGGGATCTAAAATGATAAGAAACATAATGAAAAAGCACAATGTTTCTTCCCTAGAAGAACTTATACAATCTGCTATAAAAAATGGTGTAGAAATAGTTGCATGTCAAATGTCTATGGATCTTTTAGGTTTAAGAAAAGAAGAACTTATAGATGATGTTAAAATAGGTGGAGTTGGATATTACCTGGGAGAAGCGGAAGATTCTAATGTAAATCTATTTATATAGTTACTAAAATACTCCGACACTATAAAATTAGTTTAAAAAGAAGCCACTGGTTAAAAATCTCCAGTGGCTTTTATATAAAAATGCTAAAGTATCTCAAATCACGTATTTGTTTTTCGTTCGTATACAGTTTATCAAATATGTTGCTAAATTACAACACGTTATTATAAACTTTTTATTTTTTTAACAATTATTTTCTCCCCAAAGCTTACTAAAAACACTCCTAAAATTATCACTATGCATCCTATTACCTGCCATTTTGTAACTGCTTCTTTTAATAAGATACTTGCAGATATTAAACTAACTATAGGTTGCAGATTAATGTATGTACTTATAATTGTAGCACCTAAATTTTTAAGACAATATATGTATAAAATACTTCCTATACAAGAGCATATTAAAGATAGAAATATTATATTTAATATTACTGTAGAAGAAGGTATTGTAACTTTTGAAAAAAACAATGAAGGACTTAAAAATAAACATCCCCAAAATGCTTGATAAGTAGAAATAGTTGCACTACTATAATTTCCTTTGAATTTACTCGAAAATACGTTATATATAACCCACGATACAACTGCTCCCAATACCATAATATCCCCTAAACTTCCTTTAGAAAATAAGTTAACCCTATCTTTAGACGCCACCACAATTATAATCCCAAATAAACTTAAAATTACTCCTAGTACTTTTGAAATTGTCATTTTCTCCTTATAAATTACTCCTTGCACTAAAAGAGTAAATACAGGTATGGTAGATATAAGTATAGCTACATTAGATGCGGATGTAAAATAAACGGAGTAGTTCTCAAAAAAGAAGTAGAGAGTTATTCCAAACAACCCACCCATAGCTAATCTAAACCTGTCCTCTTTCAAAACTTTTTCATGGGAATATTTAACTTTATAGACTATAGCTAAAAATATAAATGCAATAAGGAATCTGTAAAAAGCAGATAAGGTAGGTTCAATCTCCCCTACTATTACCTTTATACTTAAGTACGAAAGCCCCCATATTATCATAAGTACAATAGCTAAAATATGCGCCAAAACTTTTTTATTCATTTTTCTCTCCCCCATAATATCATTGTGATTCAATATAATAACTAACTCAACTTTCGTATATGAATTTTAAGCTATACATTAGATGACTAGGAATATATAAGCATAAATTTAAAATTATAATTCCACAACTACAAAATTTGAATTCTTAATATATATACCATTATAAATGGAAATCACAGTATACACAATGTAATAAAATCTCTTCTTTGTATATACGTTATAAAAACTAGGTGTAAAATAATTAACACCTAGTTTTATTTCATATTTTATTTATATCTTTTTATTATTCATTTAATTGCCCTTTTGCACTTCTAATTATAAATATAATGTATAACTTAGCAACTGTACCCATTATTTCCAATATAAACTTAATATTTCTAAACCACATAGGTAAATTTAAAGAATAGGGAATGCCAAACAAATAAATCGCAATTCCCCCCCTGTACCATATGCATTATATTTTAATATTTTTGAATCTCCAGTAAATCATCAATTCTATCATTCATATATTTATACGAATCGTAAACCCCTTGATTATAAAACTCCATTGATAGTTCTTCTATAAAAAAATCTAAAATTAATCCTGCTGCTAGATCCCCCAGTTCCTCATCTCTTTCATTAAAGAAATATTCTTTAATTGAAGAAATCATTTTCTCCCTTTTCTCTTTACTTAATTTAATATTATTACTCATACCTTATCTTCTCCCTTTTGTATCCAGCGTATCTCACTACATAAGCTCTTTTTCTATTGCCTCTATGACTTTTTCATTAATTTTCATATGACTTATATAATCTATAAATTCTTTTTCAATATCCCCTAAATTTATACCGTAAAATTTATTAAAAGGTCCAAAAGCATCTTCTTCTAAGTTCTTATAAAGTTTTTTAAATCTTTCTATTCCATAGGTGTTTATTAAATACTGAATAAATGCCCCTGCCAGAGGATATGTAAATTCACAGGAATACTCAAAAAAATTATTATCGTCCATCATGTGGCAAATATCTGGAAGTTTATTATTATCTATATAGTACTTTACCCAAGCTTCATTCCATATACCCCACCACATTTTATCAAAATACATGGCTAATCCCTCTCTGATAAAAGCTTGCTTTGGTCTTGCTATTGTATATGATATTATATGTGCATCCTCATGACACCCTATGCACTTAATATTTTCATTATAAACAGCATAAATTTCATTAGGCATTCTAGCGAAACCATTGCAAGGGTCATTATCTCCATATAATTCCCCTACCTCTTCTCTTGAAGCACATAAAAAATAATTTATTTTTTTATCCAATTTTATACCTAAAACTTTAGTAATATATTTATTACAGCTTTCTTGGGTATTAATTATATTTTCTATATTCCTCTCTGCAACCGACTCCTTATTGTAGTGAAAAATATAATTTTCTGTTTCTCTTGTAATCCAATTCTTTTCCATATTATCCCCTCCATATTATTAAACAGTAAAATTCATTATTATCTCTCCTCATAGCTACCTTTATGTACAAATTTCATAAGGTACATGAAAATAAATAACAAGTCAAAGATGCTGGTATATTTTGTGTCAGACAAGGAAACAAGTTCCGCCGCTAGTAGAAAGAACTATCGGTGGGTTCTGCTGACGCAGTATGACGCAAAATAGACTAGCATACTGACTTGTTATTTATTTGAATGTGCCTAAAATTATGAGCATATTACATTAACCAATTACAGAATAAAATTAAAATGCCTTGAGGTAACAAAATTTTGCTACTTCAAGGCATGGAATTCCCATCAAAATACAATTTTATAATCATGGCGCATTACTAATACTGTATAATATTACTTTTTATCAACTATTATAATGCCTATTTGGAGTAGCATATATATAATTTTTATAATTAAAAATACTATATATATTAAACATTCAAGCCACCCCTTTCCAAAATTATATAATTAAGTATATCATTGTTTTTAAATGAATTCAATAAAAATAATACATTTAGAATTAAGTTTTCTAGCTAATATACATTTAATAGAGACAGGGCAAACGCATATGATTTTTTTTGCTCTAGCCCTTTTATTTTGGTGAAATAATGCTTATAATTTAAATTGTACAAAAGATAGAAAGGAAGATTATTATTAAACCAAACATGTTTGATATTGAAAGTATAATATTTGATGCATTTAATGAGGTGGAAGACCCACGAGGCGATAACAAGAGACATAAATTTATAGATATAATTGGTATAGCACTATGTGCTGTAACCAGTGGAATGGAATCTTATAATGAAATTGAAGAATTTGGAGAGTCAAGTGAAGAGTGGCTAAAGCAATATTTTGAGTTACCTAATGGAATTCCTTCACATGATACATTCAATAGGGTATTTTCCCAAATAAATCCTAAACAATTTCAAAAATGTTTTAATGAATTAATGAAGAATTTAGCTGAATTAGTAAATGGAGAAGTAGTATCTATAGATGGTAAAGCAGTGAGAGGATCATCTTGTAATAGTTCAAATCAAAAATCAATTCATATGGTTAGTGCTTGGGTAAATCAGAATCAGGTAGTTTTAGGGCAAATCAAAACAGATGGTAAATCAAATGAAATCACAGCAATTCCTAAATTAATTGAACTATTAGAATTAAAAGATACTATTGTTATAATTGATGCTATGGGAACTCAAAAGAAAATAGCAGAAGTTATTATAGAAAAAGAGGCTGACTATGTGTTGGCATTAAAAGAAAATCAGAAAACTCTTCATGACAATGTTGAATTATTTTTTGACTCTATATTGAGAGATAAAAATACAGATATAAAAGTACAAACCCTTACTACTCATGATAAAGATCATGGGAGAATTGAAACACGAAAATATTTTTTAGTTAATGAAATTTCATGGCTAGATAATAAAGAAGACTGGAGAAACATTCAATCTATAGGTATGGTTGAAAGAAAACGAATTGTAGGAGATAAAGAAACTTTTGAGCCAAGCTACTATATAACAAGTTTAGAGTCTATAGAGTTATTCTCAAATGCAGTTAGGCAACATTGGGGTATAGAAAATAAGCTCCATTGGGTTTTAGACGTATCTTTTAATGAAGATAAATGTAGAGCTAGAAAAGATAATTCAGCTAAAAATTTGGCTGTCTTACGACATTTAGCCTTAAATCTACTTAGACAAGAAAAAACTTTAAAGAAAAGTTTAAATATAAAAAAAGTTAAATGTGCATTAGATAAAAAATATCTAGAAAAAGTTATTTTCGACCCTCTACGAGGTAAAGAATAAAGAATATTAAAATGCCACCAGGGAAAGTCTATGAATAGTTTTTTTCAATATTCACTTTATTTATAGTAGCTCATTTATTTTACATATTTTATAAAAACGCATCTTTATATTGAAAGAAATACAATATAAAGATGCGTTTGCCCTGTTAATAGAGATAATAACCCTAGTATTAAAATGTGAAACGTTATATAATATGATAGAATAAATTGAAATAATTTGAATTTTGGATTTATTTCTTAAATTTTAATTTAATATATACCATTTATGGAAGGAGATTCAAAATGATGGATCAAGAGAAAATAAGAAATGCAATCAGTATGATAATTGAAGCTATAGGTGAAGATCCTAATAGAGAAGGACTTATAGAAACACCTGATAGAATAGCTAGAATGTACAGTGAAATATTCTCTGGCCTTATAGAGACACCTGAAAAACATTTAAGCAAAGTATTTAAAGTAAAAAATGACGATATTGTTATAGAAAAAGATATCCAATTCTATTCCATGTGTGAACACCATTTTCTTCCCTTCTTTGGTAAGGCTCATATAGCCTATATTCCAGATGGCAAAGTAGTAGGACTTAGCAAGCTTGCTAGAACAGTTGAAGTTTTCGCTAAAAGACCTCAGCTTCAAGAAAGATTGACATCCCAAATAGCAGATTCTTTAATGGAACATTTGAATTGTAAGGGTTCTATGGTAGTAATAGAAGCTGAACATTTATGCATGAGCATGAGAGGCGTTAAAAAATGGGGTTCTAAAACAACTACCTTGGTTACTAGAGGAATTTTTAAAGATGACTCTTTTCTGCAACAACAAGTTTTAAATATGATTAGTCTGTAGAAGGTATATGAATTATGAATAGAATAAATAAAATTATAAATAATGGAAAATACATAGAATATATAGACAAGATTAATGAATTAGAAATAAATAGAGAGTTGTGTCATCATGATATGCAGCATTTTATGGATGTCTCTCGCATTATGTACATAATTAACCTTGAAAATAAATTTTCTTTTGATAAAGAAATAATTTATGCCTGTGGTTTGCTCCATGATATCGGAAGATGGCAACAATACGAATCTAATATACCACATGAAATTGCTTCTGCAAATTTATCACAAGAAATTTTAAAACACTGTTATTTTAATGAAAAAGAGATAGAAGAAATTTTAGAAGCTATTAAAAATCATAGAAATAAAGAAAATGAAAAGAATTCCTTAAGTGAACTTCTTTATAGAAGTGATAAATTATCTAGAGCGTGCTTCAAGTGTTCTGCACAAAAACAATGTAATTGGTCAGATGAAAAGAAAAATTTAAATATAAAATATTAAAATTAATTTATATAATTTTAAAAATCTATTAAGCTAATATTGAAAAATAGCTTAATTACTGGGGGTAGAATTTATGGAAATAGGAAATAAAATTTTTGAATTAGGAAAACAAACTTATATAATGGGTATATTAAATGTAACTCCTGATTCTTTCTCTGATGGTGGCAATTTTAATAATGTGGAAAAAGCTATTAAACACGCTAAAGAAATGATAAAAGATGGCGCTCACATTATAGACATAGGTGGAGAGTCTACAAGGCCAAACCACACTCCTGTAAGCGAAGAAGAAGAAATTCATAGAGTAATTCCTATAATTGAGGCACTATCTAAGGAAATAGATATACCTATATCTATAGATACATATAAAAGCAAAGTAGCTGAACTTGCTATTAAAGCAGGTGCTTCTCTTATAAATGACGTTTGGGGATTTAAAGAAGATAAAAATATGGCTAAGGTAGCTGCCAAATACAATGTAGCTTGTTGCTTAATGCATAATAGAAATAACAAAAACTACAATAACTTTATTGAAGATGTCTTAAATGATCTAAGAGAAAGTGTAAATATAGCTTTAAATGCAGGTGTTAAGAAAGAAAATATAATATTAGACCCTGGTTTCGGTTTTGCCAAAACTCCAGAACACAATCTACAAATCATGAATGAACTTGAAAAACTGCAGACTCTCGGCTACCCTATACTTTTAGGAACCTCAAGAAAATCCACTATAGGTTTAGTGTTAGATTTACCCGTAAATGAAAGAGTTGAAGGAACCATTGCAACAACAGTTATAGGTATAATGAAGGGTTGTAGTTTTATAAGAGTTCATGATGTTAAAGAAAACTCAAGAGCAGCTATTATGACAGATGCAATTATTAAATGCAGTAAATAATATTTTAGAAGTGGTGATAATATGGACAAAATTTATATTGAAGATTTAGAAGTATTCTCTAATCATGGGGTATATCCAGAAGAAAAAAAACTAGGTCAAAAATTTCTAATTTCAGCGGAAATATCTTTAAATTTACAAGAAGCTGGTTTAAATGATGATTTAAACCAAACTATAAATTATGGACTTTTGTGCAATGAAATTGAGGATATATTAAAAAAGAATACTTTCAATTTAATAGAAAAGGCCGCCGAAGAAGTGACTGGGCATATTCTTTTAAAATATTCTACTATTCATAGAATCAAATTAAAAATAAAAAAACCCTGGGCTCCTATAGGAAAGCCTATTAAATATGTTGCAGTAGAAGTGGATAGATGTAAGCATATATCCTATATTGGTCTTGGTTCAAATATGGGAGATAAAAATAAGAATTTAAATGATGCTATAAATATGATAAATAATTCTCCTTTTACAAAAGTAATTAAAACTTCAAATTTTTACACTACCAAGCCTTATGGATATCTAGAACAGGATGACTTTTTAAACTGTGCTATTTCTGTGGAAACCCTTCTTACACCAGAAAAGCTTATGAAAGTCCTACTAAGCATTGAAAGGGAATTAAAAAGAGAGCGTGTAATAAAATGGGGACCTAGAACTATTGATTTAGACATTTTATTATATGACAACTTAATTTGTTCAAGAGAAGAAATTATAATTCCTCATCCTTTAATGCAGGATAGGATGTTTGTATTAGAACCCCTAAATGAAATAGCTCCTTATGCACTTCATCCACTACTTAACAAAAGAATTTTTGAACTTAAAAAGTCTTTAGAAAATAAATAGAACTTATAGCATAAAAAGCAAGTGGATTTATATTAACTATACTCCATTTGCTTTCTCATTTAATAAGTATCAAATATTTTTTATCTTCTGAAGAACTTTATTAAGAAGATAACTTATTACCAATAAAAATTAGAAGATTCATCTAGCTTTAAATTAAATCTTATTTATACATAATTTTTTATGCTATATATCTATATCAATAACATGATTTTGTCTATGTTTTCCTATGAAAAATACTGCGAGAGCTCCTGGTCCACCAAAGGTACCAACTACTGGTCCTATGTGATTTATAATAACTTCTTTAACTTTAAATTCTTTTAAAATAAGTTCCTTTAGCCTTTCAGCTTCAGACTGAGCATCACCATGACAAATAGTTATAATCTGTTCTTCTGAATTTTCCAGCTTATTGTGAACAAACTCCGCTAGTTTCCCAATGGCATTTTTTCTTCCCTTTACCTTTATAACCGGAATAACCCTTCCTTCATTATTTAATGTAAGCACAGGTTTAATATGAAGCACAGTGCCAAAGAGTGCTGCTGCTGAAGAAATTCTACCCCCTCTTTTTAAATGGTTTAAATCATTAACAGTTATGTAAGTATTTAAATTCATTTTATTCTCTTCTAAATAGTTAACAATTTTTTCAAAGCTATCTCCTTTTTTCCTCATCTCCATAGCTTTTATAACCATAAGACCTTGCCCTAAAGATGCGGTTAACACATCTATAATAGCAATTTTAGCATCCTTATATTCATCCTCTAACATTTCCTTTGCTATATTAGAACTATTGTGGGTGCCACTAAGTCCTGAAGATACACCCACATATATTATATCTTTACCTTCCCTTAATATCTCTTCAAAAACTTTATAAAAAGCATCTGGATTTGCCTGTGAAGTTTGAGGAATTTCACCACTTTTCATTCCCTGATAAAATTCTTTGTAATTTAGACTTGCACCAAAATCATCTAGGTATTCCCTTCCTTTAAATCTATAGGTTAATGGCACATATGGTATATTATTATTCTTTATATATTCTTCTGGTAAATCACAACAGGAATCAGTAACAATAACAAAATCTCTCATATACTTTTAGTGAAACAGTGTATTTTAAATACACAATCCACTAAATATTCACTTCCTTTCTATTTATACTACTTTCCATTTTGCCTTCTTTTCATGCCACACGAATTTGGAGATACGTAATCAAAACCAAATTGATAATATAGTTTATCTGCAGGTTTATTAGCGATCAAACATACATATGCATGTTCATCTGTATGTTTATCTAAGTAAGAATCGATTTCTCCCATAATTACTTTTCCCAAACCATTGCGTTGGTAATCTGGATCTACCATAACATCTGAAATAATATAAGTTATGCCTTTATCACCAACAATTCTTCCAAAACCAATTAATTTACACTCATCCCATAAAGAAACAATAAACAATAAGTTTTTTAAAGCAATATCTGTTTTTGATAAATCCTTAATTCCCATTCCAGTTCTTAGCCTCAAAGAAATATATTCCTCTACTGATGGAGAATTATATCTTATATCCATATCATTTAACCCTCCGAATATATGAAAATTTTTTATTACAAATTTAAATGCTAAATTTGAATGCTTTTATATGCTTTAAAAATTATTATTTATATCTACTATATCATTTTTTGAAACATTTTAAAATTATTTGTCGAAATGTTTCAAAATAAATTTATTCATGACAAAATAAAACACTGCCATTAAATACAATGACAGTGTCTATTTAGTTATTTTATTTAGTTTCCTTTTCTAAAATCCACTTAGGTACATGAAAATAAATAACAAGTCAAAGATGCTGGTATATTTTGTGTCAGACAAGAAAGAATGCTTATTAATCTAAAAAAGCTAGTAAAGGTTATTTACACCTAAACTAGCTTTTTAAAACTAATTATTTAACTACTAAAATATACTATTTTGAACAAGCAACCTTTTCATCAATAAGTTTCTCATCAACTTTATACATTTGGGTATTTTTATGGACAGGTGCTAAACGAAAAGCTATATTACCTAAGCACGCCATATAATTCTTTCTTGATTGTGAACTAATCCTTTTATTTGCTCTTTTTACCAATACTTTCATTTCAACTACTCCTTTATTTAAACAAGTCAGGAATATAATCATATATAAATTGACAATAATTTGTTACGAAAATTTTCCATACATCTTTATTTGCTTTTGTTATAGGAATTTTTTCATTGCTATCAAATTCCACAATAGCAATAATATCATCATTAGAGTTAAATATAGGTGAACATAGGGAAAATTCTAAATCACAAATTTTATTCTTTTGATACTGTGTCAAATTATAATTAGTTTTACTTTTATGCTTTAAATTCTCATCATAGATAATAGATTTATTTTTATAGCATTGACCTACTAACCCTTGAGCATTAGGGTATACTTCAAATTTCAAGTCATTCATATCATTTGATTCTGACAAATATTCAATATTCTTTAAAACAAATATCTTTTTAATATCTGTTTTAAACAATTTTGCAAAAAATGATTTTATAATATAACATCTATCATTATATGGTACAAAAATCCTTATATTCATATCTAAATAATCTAACTCCAACTGAGAACATAAAGCCTTTATAAAAATATCTTTATTTGATTTAATAAGCAAATCTCTTTGTTTTCTAACTTTTATATTTTCTATCTTTTCATAAGCTAAATTAATGCTAAGCAATATAGCAGATAGAATTATACTTAATATAAGAAGAACATTTTTCATTAATACTATATTAACACTTGACCCTATAATGTTACTTTTCTGTAAATCATCTAAGCAGCTATCAGACGTTGCTAAAAATTGTAATATAGAAGGAATTAATGAAAAACCAATTACTTGAATAATTACTCTGGTCCTTTCTTTCATAATTATAACTCCCATTCAATATTATATTATTATAAAATCATAAAAATGTTCATTTAATTTGAAAATACACTATGTCGTAATCATTCTATCAATTTACATTTTTTCCTTCTATTCCTTACCTTCTTTTAATTTATATTTTGTCCTTAACTCGTAAAATCATAACAAAAGAGATACATTAAGATATGATTTTAATGGGTAATCATTAATTTGTATTTATGAATTTATATTACGATTTTACTGATTTCTTAATTTTTCAATATCCGTTGAGCAAAATTGTCCAATTTATGCACCACTTCCAAGGAATCCACTAAATCTCCATTTATAGATTTTTTATTATATTCTCTTGAAGATAATATTATTGTCTCAGGATAAAAATTGCGATTTACAAAACTATATAGTCCTTCGTGAGCTGCCATATCACCACCAGATGTAAGATTTCCTATTATAATAAAATTAATTTTACTAAGAAAGTCCTTTTCATACTTATGATTATCCTTAAAGACTCCTTGAGTTCTTTCCCAAAATTTAAAATATGCTGAGGACAAATTACCACAATAGGTAGGTATCGCAAAAATTATTTTATCTGCATTAAAGCATTTTTCATATACTTTTAATGTATCATCTTTTATCAAGCAGCCATTACCATAAAAACAATCATAATTGCACAATCCACAGCCTTGAATGTTAAAATCAAATATATTTATAAGTTCAACAGTATGTCCAACTATTTTAAATTTATCTAAACAATATTGTGCACATCTTGTACAATTTCCGTTTTTTCTAGAACTAAATGTAATTGCTAAAATATTCAACTTTCCATCTCCCCTATATATAAACATTCCCTATATATTTTGGCATTTATAGCATAATATAACAATAATAATTATAAACTCACAAATTAGTCATTAATATTTGTTATTATATCAGAAATTGAACTTTGGACACATTCAAATAAATAACAAGTCAGTATGCTAGTATATTTGACCTGTTATTTATTTGAATGTACCTTATATTTTTTAATATTAATTATTTCTTTACTTTAAATATTCCAGCTTTTGTAGTTATTGAAATACTTCCATTACTCTTAATATAATCCTCTATATATTTTTTAAATTCTCGCTTTGTATTACCTACAAGTAAAGAGCTACCCTTTATAGTAGAAGCTTTATACTGAACAACTGGTTCAGCTCTATCTACTATAATTTTTCCTTGTAAAATTTTCATATTAATTCGTCTAAAATATTTCTTTAATAAAGGCTTTCCATTTTCCAAATCAAATCTATAACACATGCCATTATCATGAAGTCCTAGTTTAGGATCAAATTTTTCTACAAGTTCATTTAACTCTTTCATAGCTTCACAAGAATTAGTACTTATATAGCAAGTACCATCCTTTTTCAAAACCCTTTTTATTTCTGATAATGCCTTATCTATATCTGGAACCAGATATAACATATGTCTTGCTATTATCACATCAAAGCTTTCATCTTCATAAGGAATATCTTGTGCATCAATCTGCCTATATATAAAATTATGATTTACTTCATGTAGTTTTTCTTTTGTATTTTTAAGCATTCCTTTTGAAAAATCAGATAGAGTAATATCTAAATTAGAATTTATATTATGTCTATTCTTATACCACAAGTTGCCTGTTCCACAGCCTAATTCTAATACCTTTCCCCTACTTGGAAGACTTATCTCATTAAAGAACCATCTATCCCAACCCGTCTTATTTGTATTGTAACTGTGAAGATTGAATCTTAAATTAAGTTTTTCATCTGTTATATACTGTTCTTTTACTTTTACTTCCATATTAGTTATCTTGATAATATCAATAAGTTCTTGCGTCCCCAAAAATCCTTCTTTCCTTATTTGATTTTCGGCCTTATTAAAAACAGTTATAACCTCTTCTATGTGCCTTTTCTTTTCTTCCAAGGCCTTTTTTTGAATGCTAATTATCTTTTCTAAGTTTTCTTCTTTTTCGCTTAAAATTTCTTTTATTTCATTTAAAGATAAGCCTATGAATTTTAAAGTAATTATCTGTTGTAGTCTTAAGAAATCTTCTTCATTATAAATTCTATATCCTGAATCTAATTTTTGGGACGGTTTTAACAATCCAATTTTATCATAATGAAGCAATGTTTTTACAGTTACTCCTGCTTTACTAGCAAACTCACTGATTTTCAAGATTTACCACCTCCTAAAGATAACTTTAACCCCCCCTGTTAGGTTAGAGTCAACTCATCGGCTCATATTTAAATCTCAGTAGAAAAACTTCTTAAGTATCTCCCTTCTCCATCTCTGTACTCTGGTAACTCTACAAATCCTTTTTTAACTAAATATTCATTGGTAAATCCAAAGACTTGATGCCATAATTCAATGGCTATTTCCTTTATACTGACTTTATGTTTTATTGGGGTTAAACCTTTGGCATCTTCTTCAAACCTCTCAAATGTTTCTTTAACTAAACCACCTATTTTTTTAAGAATAATATCTGATACATCATTGATAACTTTTCTATCCTGACTTTCAAATATAGGAACATTACAGGATATTGAACTGTTTTGCTCATTAACAATCAAATAACCAAGTTCACTGAGGAAATTCACCAAATTTATTTCTATATGAGATAATTCATTATAATTTATTTCGCCTTTAAAACTTTTCCATACTAACTCACCGCATTTCTCTGCAATTTCTTTATTGTTATCATCAATAATTCTTATATAAGCTAGATTCAAATCTTTAAAGGGTGTGGCACTTTCAAGTATCTTTTGTACTCTTCTAAAAAATCTAAACATATCCTTTCTGGTACCTTCTGAATCTCCAAAACTATTAAAAACAAAACTTTTACTTCCATAATTATTACTACTACATAATATACCGTTACTATGTTCCTCTGTAGCCATAGAATCTTCATAACCAACAATAATATAATCCCTATTTCCAGGTTGCATTTTAGATGCGCGAAAAATATCTTTTTCTGTAAAAAATTCAAAAGCAGTTCCATCAAAGATATCATCGCAAATTATGTGATATAGTAATCTTTCTTTACTAAAATTACTATAGCTTGTTAATTTAGATATTTTTTCATAAATTAGCCCACTACTTTCAATAATTTCATTTCCAATAACTTCACCTATATTCATAAAATACTTATCTAATAAAGGCATGTCATTTTCTAAAAATACTGGAAAATTTATTTTATACTTATCACCTTTTATATCTATAGCATTTATTTTATCTAGACTCCCAATTATTTCATTAAATTCATCGCTATGAATTTTTAATTCTTTAATTATTTCGCTCTTAGATATTGAAAAAGGCTCATTGTACGCGATTAAATACAAAATTTCAGAAGCGAAATTTCTATTACATACATATGCGGGATTGTATTCATCATATATCCCTGGATCTCCAAAAAAATATAAATTTATTTTCTTATTCATTTATTTTTCCTCCAATTTTAAAACACCTATTATAATTTATGTTCTTTATGGTGTAAGGCAGCTTTTTTAAATAGTATTCATAACAGGTTGTCACAGTACTTTTTTTAAATTCTCATTTTTTGCATTGACAGTAAGCATTGCTTCTCGCATACCTTATAATTTTTTAAACCCTCTTATAAAATATCCGCTTTTATACCATTCTAAGCATTCTAAATCTACCTGCCAATTTTTCGCTGTAAGCTCTTTTACTATCTGTTCAGGAAACAACTTATTTTTCATTCTTTTATTATCAGAAATATACCATCCCATTTGTTTAATTCCTTTTGATACAATTTTATTTATATCATTAAAGTACTTTTCTGTATCACAGATAAACATGAAAACATCTCTGCTTACTATATAATCTACTTGTCCTTCTTTAAAATATTCGCCTAGTCCACTAATATCCATATGTAAAAACGTTATTTTATCTCCACCATTTAATTCATCTATATATTTCTTACATCCCATATCATTGTCAATAGCATATATTTTTGTAACCTTTTCATTATTAAGTAAAAGCTTACTTAATAGTCCTCCACCACATCCTAAATCTATAACTGTTCCTTTAACGTCTTCAAAATATGAAAAGATTTTTTTATTATAAAATTTTTCAGCTTTATTTTTATCTACCTCTATTGTTTTACCACAATTCTTACACTGAATCTTTATGCTAAAATCCACTTCATCCCAAGGATGAAACTTATTTTGCAATATATAGCACTCACTGCCGCAGCTACAATAGTCTCCCCAAATTACATAATCATGTTCCTTAAACAATTATTTTTACCTCCACTTCCCTAACTTATTAACAATTTCTCTTGCTAGATATTATCAGATGCTCTTTTTACCATATATGCAGTTTCTCCTAAACCTGTGAATCCCATTTCCTTATAGAAAAGTTGTGCATCATTATTTGTGTCTACACATAATCTTACAGCTTCATACTCATAATTAGCTAAATTTAATAATCTCATAATCATTTTCCTAGCTAGTCCATTTCTTTGAAAATGGGGATGTACTACTAAATCAAGTATATATGGAAATCCATTAATAAGCCCCACTGTACATGCAGAAACAAGCTTATTATCAGCCTTATGATATATAAGTGACGACCACCTTTTGGGAACATTCATAGCTTTAACATGATTAAAGAATATATCCACACTATTCATCTGAAACTGGTAGCTTTGAGCTGCTATAAGTGGCACATTACTTTTACTATAGGTATCATAATATAACTGAGTCATTTCTTTTTTATGTTTAGTTTCCGGTATACTATAGCTAAACTCATCACCAAAATCTACATTATATTTTCCTGTAGGACATATCATTAATTTTTCTCCTCTTTCCTTTAAAAATCCATGACTTTTATAAAGATTAACTAATGATAAATCTACATTAGGTACTACAATTTCCTTATTCATATCCGATATTTTTTGTGTATGATATATTAAAGCTCTACTTAACTCTTCTTTATCTTCAAAAGGTTCTATGGTAAAAACGCATTTAAGCATATTCGGCTTTATAAGCGCACCACCTATTTTTCTATTATTTTTAACTACCCAGTATGCAAAGTCTGATTTAATATATCGTTCTATTTCTCCCTTAAACGTTAAAGGCATCCACTCATTTAATTGACTTAATCTATATATAGCATGATATGTTGCCCATTGTCTTATATCTGCTTTTATAATTTTGTACTCACTAAAATTATACATAATTTTTTTCCTCACTTTCGCATTTATGCACTAAACTTGTTTTTCTTTTTTAAAATATTCTTCACATCTACTGATCCATCTCTATATTTAATATTACTTTCTGTTGCTCTATAAAAGTCCATTTTATTTATCCCTCACTATACATACATTTTTTGATAAATCTTTATAAGCCTCTTCAAGCCAAGGGTGCATAACTAAAAGTTTATGTCTATTTTTCCATTGATACTTCAAATATGCAAATACACCCATTTCTAATGATTTATTTAATCCATTTTCAACTTCTTCTATATATGGTGGTATCCCATCTTGATCCCATTCTATTTTATCAGCAATAAATAAAATCTTATCTACTTTAGATGCTTCCTTTTTAAGTGTAGTGTGACATTCAATGGCACTTAAAATTTCATGTGAATTTATATTAAATATTTCTTTTGCCATAGCTTTTGATATCTTTTGATGTAAAATCAATGGTACCTTCTCTTCTTCAGGCAAAATATCCACTCCTAGAGATTTTGATATAAAAAGTCTTCGATCATTTGGATAAACACCACCAATATCATGTAATAATCCTGCTATTTCTACATGTTCCTCATTAGCACCATACTGTTTCGCTAAAACCTTACACATTTTGGCTACTCTTTGAGAATGCTCTGCTATTCTAAATCTATTTTGCTTTGTTAAGAAGTTATAAGTATCTTTTTTTAAATCACCTGTAAATTCTAATTCTTTAAATAAATCTATAAATATATCTCTCATTTACATCCCGCCTTACATAAATTTCACTTCTTTTACACAATTTCTTCAAATCTCTCTTTAGTCATTCTAAAACTAATGCTTTCTTCTGCACTAGAAATCACTTCAAATCCAAATTTCTTTAAAGCCTGCTGCCCATTTACATTTATCACTTCGTCCAACATAACCTCTCCACCAAATTCATAAAAGTAGTATTTTAACATAAGTTTCATGGCCTCATTGGCATAACCCCTGCCCCTATATTTACTTTCTATCTTTATGTTAAACTCAGCAGTTTTATTTATTTCATCATATCTATGAAAACTAACTTCCCCAACACTTTGGTGCTCATTATTGTAAATGAGACAATAAAAGTTCCTTCCATCTCCCGGTTCTACCATTTTCTTATACCAACTATCCCATTTTTCTTTAGAAAAATCTAAAGCTCCGCCTACATCTTTCATAGTTTCCTCATTGGCCCAAAGTTTTTTCACATAAGTTAATTCATAAAACTGGGGCTTTTTTATATAAATTAAATTACCTTCTCTTTTAAAACATCTCTTCTTTAAAATAACCTCTGATACTTTTTCTAATTCTCCAGTTTTAACGTTTCCTATTTTTAACATAAGCATCCTCCCTGTTTTATTAACTCTTCATTATTTCTTAAATAAACTTTTCTTTATTCTTCATTAATTTTTAAATAAATATAAGTTTATACTTTTAATTAACGCAACCATTATTTTTATTTAAACCAAGTAAATACTTCGTTAGCTACTTCATACGGTTTATCCCAATGTATCATATGTCCTGCCTCCTGAATTTTTTTTACCTTTAAACTTGTTTTAATTTTAAATTTTCCAACTAAAATATCTCTAATTTCACCCATAGCTTCCGGAAGTGTACTTTGTAGTAAACAAATTGGAGTACTCAATTTATCGTAAATATCACTGGTTGGATAATAATACATTGTCTTTATAGCACCTGATGCGGTAAAACCATTTGCATGATATTTATATTTACCTTGTTCCACTCTTATTAAATCCTTTGCAGCTTCCTCTAACAGAAGAGACCATCTATTATAGTTACTCTTTTCCAATTTAATATGTTCTTCTAATGTATCAAAACAGTATTCATCAAAATCTTTAATATAATAATCTATCTCCTTTTGTAAAGAATCAATCATTCCTGACCTTGAAGCCTCATAGGCATAGATCTCATTCTTTATATAATATCCCCCATCTAACAACATAACCTTCTTAACTTTTGATGGATATGCAGCTATATAATGAAGTGCAATATCCGCACCCCATGAATGTGCCAATATAAAAAAACTATTTTTTGTTATGCTCGAAACAATTTTATCAATCCATTTAACCATGTTAGGCATTTCATAGTCTTCTTCTTTTAAAAATCCAGATATTTTTCCGTGTCCTGGTAAATCTATAGATATAATATGATATTCATTCTTCAATAACTCACCTAATTCAATAAAACTGAGGCTTGTACTACCTAAACCATGAAAACATATAATTTTGGGATTTTGGTGATTTCCCCACTCATAAATTCTTGCTTTAATTCCTTCTCTATTTATATAAATTTCCTTCATAGTTTTCTCCTTCAAGCAAATTTAATTCTTATTATAAATACTCCTATCCTATAAATTTTCTATGGACATGTATAATTTGCAAAGTCTCAAACCCAAGTGATTTGTATAACTTATCTGCCTTTTCATTTCCATCTATATAACAAAGATAAATTGATTGTACACCTTCACTTAAAGCCTTATTAATAGCAAATTGAGTAGCCTTTTTCCCATAACCCATGCCTTGATAAGCTGGTGGCACCATTATATTATCTATATATCCATTCTTTACTGTAGTACATGCTATTATCTCATCCTTATCTAATGCAATGTATATTGAATCTTTCTCATTTAAAAAATTTTTTCTGTCTTCCTTGGACATTGGAATAAAATATGGTTTGAAATCATACTCCTTACGCAAATCATAAAAACATTCTTGTCTGCATTTTGCATATTGCTCATAATACTTGTCCTCATAATTTACAAAGCTAATATCTATATTGTGTTGAACTGATCCTTTATAGAATAAGTTTGGGCATCCATACCACTTTTGATATCCCAGCCTTTCATAAAAGAGAGTAGGATCTTTAATATCTACCCTAAATTCCGTAACTAAAACACTGGGTTTTTCCTGCTCTAAATATCTAAATAATTCCTCATATAGTGCTGTACCAATGCCCTTTCTCCTTTCCTTAATATCCACATAAACTTCAACATTCCATTCATTTTTTCCTTCTGCTCTCTTTACTGCATACGCAAAGCCTTTTATAACTGCATCATCATAAACTAAGAATTTCTCTGATTGGCTTTGTATATCTTTAATTACATCTATTTCGTCTATAATATCTCCTCTGCTAATTATTTCATTAATCGCTCCTACATCTTTTAACTTAAAATCTCTTATCATAGTAAACTCCCCTATTTTTTAATATGCTTTAACAATTTAATAAATTTATTACTTTTATTTTTTTATGCTTTTTAAATATTTGATAACCATCTCCTAAAAAAAATTAAGGATGCACATGAACATACATTCATTTACATCCCCTTCCTATTCAATATCATATATGTACGATTTTAATGATAAATAGAATCATTAAACATATACTATTGAAAATAAAAAAACTGTGCTATCAAAGACAACACAGTTGTAACTCCAAATTATTAAGAAAGTTAAAGCTGAGAAGTAGTCCATTTTTTAAACCTAATAACATATCAATATTAAAGGGTTTATTAACCCTTTCAATACATTTAGTACTTTACAAATATTCACTTCTCTATTTATAACTTATCCTAATATAAAATTAAGGAATTGTAATTGATGTTGTTCTTAATCTCTATTACTAAAATCTTAAAATTCATAGCAAACAAAGCCAATTAATCCATAGCTACTTATAAAGTCAATGTTGTTTTAATCAATTAAGATAACCTTTTTTAGGTATACAAAAAACTAACTACATAAGTTTATAAAAAACTATTATATTTCTGCCATGATTTTATTATTAGATTTTAAATTCACTAGAATAAAAACAACGCACCAATCATTTCCTAATTCCCCTTTAAATCAAATATTTTTAATAAATTTAGTATATTATACATTTTACTATAAGTCAATGAATTTATTTTCAATATTCTTAATATTTACATATTTTTTTGCTATTTTTCTTCTAGGCTATGTTTTAGAACAATGCTTTATTATCATATTATTCATATATTGAACAATATAGGTGTCATTCCCTCCTATATTGTTTATAAACTACATTTCAAGATTATGTTAAACATAATCTTGTTTTACTATATTGAAGTCTTTTTTTTCCATAGCTCCTTAATAGTTACATATGTAAATTTAGGTTAATGATAATAATACTAAAATTCTATTACCATTTTTATTTCAACGTGCTAGCTGCAAGAGTAGTAAGTCCAGCTCTCATCTTATAAGCTTCAACTATATCTTTTGCTTTATATCTAATCTTATTTGCCTCAATAAGTTCTACTCCTGGAATAAATAAGGTAGCTTCAGCCATGCCGCTATTTAGGAATGCCATTTCTAGTTCCACTGGCCCTTCAATTTTGCAAGGCTCTATTATATCTTTATAATTTGAAGAAAGTACTTTTTTAGTAGCCTCCTCTAACATTTTGTGTACCTTTTTAGGTTGTACACATTCTGCAGTATATCTGCTGTGTGCTTTTTTAACTACTACTGTTTCTATTTTTTCATTAAATGCATTTACTTGGTCTGAAAGCACATTATCACCAGATACCATAACCACAGGCACTCCAAAATGTCCTGCTAAAAGAGAATTAAACTCAGATTCTCCAAATACTCTTCCATTTATTTTTACTTCTGAAATTACAATTCCATAGTATGTGTGTGAAAGCACACCAGGTGTATTATGCCTAGCATGATATCCTATAAGCATTACAGCATCAAAACTTTCATCTAATCCTTCCATCATTCCATAAAGTTTCTTATTTCCAGATATAAGTCTTGCATCTTCATCTAAATCCTCAATAATTATGTTTGTCATAGGACCGTGAGAATCATTTACTAATATATCACAAGCTCCTGCAGCCTTTGCTCCCCTTATTACTGCGTTAACTTCTTCAGTCATGAGTCTTCTTGCTCTTTCGTAATCATGACCTGTTTCTATAGTTTGACTTCCTTTAACTACACCACTTATCCCCTCTATATCTGCTGATATGTAAATTTTCATGTTCTTCCCTCCATTTTATTATTTCTAATATATTTTAATGAAATAACACTAAGATGATTATCCCACAAAAAGCATTACATTATTTTAATTATGAAATTTCTCTGGAATGACTTTCATAAGAAGCCAAGAAACTGTTTAAATTTATTGTTCCGAGCTCTTATGTAAGTCATGGAGGAGAAATTTCATAATTCAGCACATTGTATCCTTTTGTGTTTAATCACTAATAAAAAATTGTTTTTATTGTGAATTTTATAAATATATATTCTATATTACCTTTATTTTGTTATAAATTCAATTGTATTTAAAATATCTGTTTAGGTGATAAGATGTACTTGAGTTCTAGTAGCAAGTGAAAATATATTTAGTAATACCTTTTTCTATGTATACTGGCTTATATAAAATACATTATTGTGATAAAATACATTATGACTAAATAAATTATAAAGGAGTCAAGGATAACTTATGACAAATTCATTCAATACATTAAATTTAAACCAAAATTTAATAGAAGCGTTAAAAAAACAGGGTATCGAAAAGCCAACGGATATTCAAATGGAAGCAATTCCTATTTCCCTAGAAAATAAAGATATAATAGGTGAATCTCAAACCGGCAGTGGAAAGACACTGGCTTATTTACTTCCTATATTTCAAAAGATACATAGTGATAAAAGAGAAATGCAAGCAATAGTCTTAGCTCCAACTCATGAGCTAGCTATGCAAATAGATAAACAAATAAAACTTTTGTCAGAAAACTCGGGACTTGGTGTAACCTCTGCCACTATAATAGGTGAAGTCAATATAAAAAGGCAAATAGAAAAACTAAAGGAAAAACCTCACATAATAGTGGGTTCCTCTGGAAGAATACTTGAGCTTATAAAAAAGAGAAAAATATCTGCCCACACTATTAAAACTATAGTTATAGATGAGGGAGATAAACTTTTAGATGAAAATAACTTAAATTCAGTAAAAGAAGTTATAAAGACAACTATGAGAGACAGACAATTAATGGTTTTTTCAGCTACTATAAATGAAAAAACCTTAAATACAGGCAAAACTTTAATGAAAGATCCTGAAATTATAAAAGTAGAAGATAAAAACATAGCTAATCAAAATATAACTCATATGTATTTTGTAACAGAACACAGAGATAAAATAGAAACTCTAAGAAAATTAATAGCTTCTACTAAGCCAGAAAAAGCTATTGTATTTATAAATAGAAGTGAAGAAATTAAATTAGCCACCTTAAAACTTCAATATCATCACATGAAAGCCTATGGCATATATGGAACTGCTTCAAAGGAAGAACGTAAAAAAGCCTTGGAAGGCTTCAGAAGTGGAAAGTTTAATATTTTAGTAGCCTCTGATTTAGCTGCCAGAGGATTAGATGTAGATGATGTAACTCATATATTTAATTTAGATTTACCTAGAGACCCTAAGGAATATCTTCATAGAACAGGAAGAACTGGAAGAGCAGGTAAATCCGGCTCCGCCTTTTCCATAGTTACAAAAGGAGAAGTTTCTATAATTAAAAAAATTTCAAAAAACTTCAATATAAAAATTCAAGAAAAAGAAATATTAAAAGGTTCTATAGTGAAACCTCGTAATAATAAATACTCAAAACCATCTTCATTTAGTAAATTTATTTCAGATAAAAAAAGATCTAATTCAAGTAAACAAAAATCTCGCTAAAATTTAGTCAAATTTATTAAATGGCTAGTGGTTCTGAACCACTAGCCATTTAATAAAATCTTAAGTATCCCTAAAACCTAGCACCCCACTACCCCTATCTCTATCCTTAGCACTAATTCTAAACTAATAATTACTAAACATTGGAACCTGTAGAGTAAATCTTGTCCACTATATACTAAAGGTTTAAGATTTAGTACTGGTAATTAAAGATTATTTTAAATTTTATAGGATTTTTGTAAAAAATATATAATTCATTTCGGTTGTAGTCTACTTAATTGGTTCTATCACCTGAATAGAAGGAGAATTTAAAACTTTATTAATTGTGCTAAGTATAAGATTTTCATCTACCTTATCTAAGTCTTTTATTTGCTCATATAAACTTAAAGGCTCACCATACATAATTCCATAAACCGCTAAGTTTAAGCTTAATCTTATGGATTGTTCAAGTCCTAAAGAACGCTTTAACTTTATACTTTTACATAATTTATTGATTCTATCCCGTGCAAAAATTCCTTTACAGCTTTTCACCTCTTGGATTTGCTGATTTATTAAATTTATAGTTTGACTTATTTTATCCTTTGAGGTACCTACATAAATTGTAAAAAGTTTTATTCCTGTTTCATTTTTTATGCTGCTAGTTATGTCGTAGGCAAGTCCATTCTCTGTTCTTATCTTTTGATATAGAAGACTGCTAGTCCCTTCACCAAAATAAGCATTAAACACTCTTAAAGCCTTTACTTCCTCGTCCTTTAAATTATGTATGGTAAATATATATTGTATTTTAGCTGTTTCCATATCCTTTTTTAACTTTACAAAAGTACCAAAATTATTATCTTCATACAACGGAATGAACATTTCATCTATAGAGAGTTCCATCGCATGCTTTTCCTGTGTATGTTTGATATTTTCATGTGTATCCTTGACTTTTTCATATTTATGTTCTCGTTTCCACTTACCAAATATGTCCTCTATTCTATGCACTATTTCCTTAAAATCTAAAGATGATACCACACTTATTACACAACTTTCAGGAATATAGTGTTTATTGTAAAATTCAACTACATCTTTTCTTTTAAAACTTCTCACACTCTCCTCAGTACCTATTATTAAATTTTTAATTCTTCTGCTATTAAAAGAATTATAGAAAAGCTCATCTTCACAATACTGTGCCAAATCATCTTTCCACTCTCTAAGTTCTTGACATATAACATCTATTTCTTCTTTAAAGCCCTCCTCTGGAAAGATTGGATTTATCACTATATCACTATATAACTGAAAAGCTTTATGAAAGTCCTCAGATAAGCATGTAGCATAGTAAACTACATATGGATAATTGGTCATAGCATTATTAAATCCAAAATATTCATCACATAATTCATTTATTTCTTCTTCATCTCTAGTTTTTGTGCCTTTAAACACCATATGTTCAACCACATGAGCAAGTCCCAATTGATTTTTTTCTTCTACTATAGCACCTGCATTAAATGCCATAGAAAAAGATGTTATATCACCTTCTACTTTTTCATAAACAATTTTTATTCCATTTTTCATAATTAACTTTTCCATCAAATCACCTACTTATAATTCTAAATATCAATAGTATGCTTATCCCACAAAAAGCATTACATTACCTAAATTATACCTTATTGTGGGTTGATCATAGTATTATTATATAACATTTACTAATACTACTTCTATAGTACTAACTATATATTTTTTTAGTAACAAATTTAGTAAAACTTATGGATATATTATTATATATCTTTTAATATTTGGTTAATTTAATCCTTTTTTTACAAAACATAGTATAATTAAAGTTATACTTGTGCTATACTTACTTCTATCATTAATACTAACTATATCATTTATTTTTCAACTTGACACTTATCATTAACCTATTGCTTAGGTACATGAAAAAAATAACAAGTTAAATATACTAGCATACTGACTTATTGTTTATTTGAATGTGCCTTAAATGGTGAATAATTAAAAAATCCTAGCTATCTAGTATTTTGGATTGTAAACTAGTTACTTGTTATAACCCATTATATATTTATAAAATTATATTATGATTATCCCACAATAAGCATTACATTACCTGAATTATGAAATTTATCTGAAATGACTTGCATAAGAAGCCAAGGAACTGTTTAAATTTAATTTTAGAAATTCTTCTTTTAGACAGATAAAATTATCGTAAGCCTGGCAAGGACGTCAGGCTAGCGAACCTGAGGCAGGACGCTAAATGTGAGCGTTAGATAATTTTGTATGGCTAAAAGATTAGAATTTCTTAAATTAAATTTATTGTTCCTAGCTCTTATGCAAGGCATGGAGGAGAAATTTCATAATTCCATCGCATTGTACCTTTTTGTGGTTTAGCCATATTATATGTTTTTGTAATCTTTAGATTTATATATTAAAGGAGTCTTTTGTATGGACAATAAAAAAACTTTTAATAACTTATTACAATTTATAACCTACGCCTTAATAGGCGGAAGTAATGAACTTATTAATTTAGGTATATTAAATCTTCTAACTTATATAACAGGTATATACTCTAATAAATCCATACTTTTTATATTTGAACTAATATCTTTTATAGCTTACTCTATAAATGGATACTTTTTAAATAAAAAGTTTACTTTTAAGGCAAAAAAAAGTTCTTATTTTAAATACGCTGGTGTTCTTGGCACTTCTGCCATATTTAACACCCTTTTATTTATAATTTTAAATTCATACAATATGTTTAATTTATCAAATTCTCTATGGCTTAATATATCAAAGGTAATTGCCTCCATGACCATAGGAGTTATAACCTTTTTAGTTAATAAGTTTTTTGTTTTTAAAAATAATGTCTTATAATTATATTAAACACATTTAAGGTACACGAAAAGAAATAACAAGTCAAAGATTCCGATATATTTTATGTCAGGCAATGAAGCAGAACCCGCCGCAGGACTATTGGCAGGTTCTGTTAATGCAGTATCACGCAAAATAGACTAGTATACTGACTTGTTATTTATTTAAATGCCTAATGCAAATTTATATACACGATTCATAATTCTATCGCCTTGTACCTTTTTGTGGTTTAATCATTTATATTACATTTGAGTAAAATCTCATCCATAACAACCATCATAATGTTCTTTCCTCTTCCAGCTCTATTTTGAGACTTTATTTCATCTAAAGGCACCTTCGCCACATTTTTCTTATTAGTGGTTAATATTACTTTCTTTATATTGCCTGTATACGAAACAGCAATTTCATTAAGTTCACTGTCTTCCTTAGTTAATTCTGGCGCTACAAGTGCTCCAAATATTACTTCATCATTTTCTTTTAAACTTATGCCTGTAACCCCTGAAGCTATTTTACCCATATAATTTACAGAGTCTCCTGGAAATCTTATACTCATTGCCTTTTTAGTTATTATGATTATATCTTTCTTATCTAAGGAATTATACTCTTCTATTCCTATAAGTCGATCATCTTCATTTCTAAATTTATAGCATGCAGTGGATATATAATTACCCTTGAATTCACTTAAAGGTGTTTTTTTAACATATCCATTCTTGCTAAAGAAATATAAGTCTATCTCTTTAGTAAAATCTCTTATGGACAATGATTTTAATACCACAGAATCCTTGTTAAATTCATCTAATATATTGCTTAAATTAAATTTGTCACTGCTTATATTCTCCAGTAAATACCCTGGTATCTGATGAACAAATCCTTTACTATCAAATACGAGAATAGTATCATTCCATTTATAACTAATGCTTCCTGCCACTTCTTTATCACTAATCTTAATATTTCCTGTTTTACTTATTTTGATAAATAGATCCTTAGGAGAGTATTCCTCTATAAATTTCACAGATTTAATTTTATTGTTTAAACCTAGGTTTACTAAAGTTGTTCCTCTTATATTTCTGTCTCCCTCTTCTAATTTAGGTTCTTTTAATGTAAATTTCAAATCACTTTCCGTTAAAATTTCAATATACGCTTCTTTTCTTTCGCTATGCATTAAATTTACATCTATTAATTTTTCACTATCTTTCATTTTTAAAGCTGAAATTTTCGAATAGCTAGTGTTGAATCTTTCTAGAGAAGATTTTTTCACATTTCCCTCATCTGTTAAAAACACAAAAACTTTTTCACTGTTAAAATCATCTATAGAGTATGCATCTACTATTTTTTCTTTCTCTAAATTTAACCCTTTGATTATAGAATCCAATCTTTCACCTTTCTCTTTCCATTTAAGCTCAGGAAGGTCAATAACCTTTGTTTGATACATATTGCCTCTATCCGTGAATACAATCAAACTATGCTTTGTATTTGACTCTATAAAATACTTATTAAAATCTCCCTCTCTATACTCAATATCTTCTACTCCTAAATTAGTTCTAACATAAGATTTAGATGAAATTCTCTTTATGAATCCCTCTACAGACATAGTTATTATATTGTCTTCTTCTATTATTATTTCTTCAATTTCTATTTTAGCTTCATCATCATCTTTTACTATTTCCGTTCTTCTTTCATCACCATACATATCTTTTACGTCTAAAAGTTCTTTTTTTATCACTTTATAAAGCTCTTTTTCACTGGATAGTATTTTTTCCAAAGCTTTAATTTTCTTTTCTAATTCTCTATATTCCTTTTGAAATACCTTTATTTCTAAACCTGTAAGCTTATAAAGCATAAGTTCCACTATAGCCTGGGCCTGCTCTGGAGTAAATCCAAATTTATTTACAAGGTTATTTTCGGAATCCTTTTTAGACTTAGATGCCCTTATTACTGTTAATATTTCATCCATTATATCTATAGCTTTTATAAATCCTTCTACTATATGGAATCTCTTCTTTGTAACTTCTAATTCTTTAAGTGTCCTTCTTGTAACTACTTCCTTTTGATGGTCTACATAATATCTAAGTATGGTTTTAAGTCCCATAGTTTCAGGTTTACCATTAGCTAGAGCCACCATATTAAAATTTATATTACATTGAAGATCTGTCTTTTTAAATAAATACTTTAAAACCTTCTCTACGATATCTTTTTCCACAGACTTTCTAAATTCAATAACCGCCCTTATACCATTTCTATCAGATTCATCTCTTATATCTGTTATGGATTCTAATGTTTTAGAATGTTTTTTGTCTGCCGTCATCTCTGAAATAGTTTGAAGTATTTTAGCTTTATTTTTTCTGTAAGGAAATTGTTTTATTACTATGCCCCATCTTCCATTATCTAATTTTTCTATAGATGTTTTAGCACGCAAAGTAACTTTTCCTTCACCGGTTTCATAGCTAGACAATATGGAGTTTCTACCTATCAAAACTCCACCTGTCGGCAAATCTGGCCCCTTTATATAATTTAAAAGTTCCCTTACTGATATATCATTATTTTCTATATATGCTATTGTTCCATCTATTACTTCACTCAAATTATGAGGTGGTATATTTGTAGATAGTCCTACTGCAATACCAAAAGTTCCATTTACTAATAAATTTGGATATCTACTTGGCAGTACTTTTGGTTCCATTTCTGTTTCTGAATAGTTGTAAGTCATATCTACTACATCTTTATCTATATCTCTTAAAGTTTCTAGTGCAATAGGTGTAAGCCTTGCCTCCGTATAACGCATTGCTGCGGCACTATCACCATCTATACTTCCCCAGTTACCATGACCATCTATTAAAGGATACCTAGTGGAAAAGTTTTGAGCCAATATAACTAAAGCATCATATACAGAAGTATCTCCATGGGGATGAAACTTTCCAAGAATATCTCCTACAATTCTTGCAGATTTAAAGTAGGGCTTATCTGGAAAAGCCTTAAGCATGTATGCACCATAAAGTATTCTTCTGTGAACTGGCTTAAATCCATCTCTTACATCGGGAAGAGCCCTGTCTTTAGCTACTTCTACCGCATAGGGTAAGTAGTTTTCAGGCATGGCATCTTCTAGAGGTATTTCTATAATATTATTATCTTTAGGTATGTCAACTTTTTTAGCCATTTTCTCATTCCTTTCTAAATTCCATAGCAATATCTTATTAGGCTTTTAAAACTTTCCGTGCTTATACATATAGTTTCTTCTAGGTTCTACCACTTCACCCATTAAAAGAGAAACCATTTTTTCTGCCTTTGCTGCATCATCAATAGTAACCCTTTGAAGGATTCTAGTTTCAGGATTTAATGTAGTATCCCAAAGCTGATCAGGGTTCATTTCACCAAGTCCCTTATATCTTTGAATATTTGCGCCTCTTCCTACAATTTTCTTTGCCTCTTCTAAATTTTCATCACTGTAAGCGTATTTTTCTATGCCTCCACCCTTACCCTTACCATTCTTATATACCTTGTAAAGAGGTGGAAGAGCTATATATAAATGCCCCTTGGCTATAAGCTGTCTCATATATCTATAAATATAGGTCATCCAAAGAGTTCTTATATGATATCCATCCACATCTGCATCGCTTAATATTATTATTTTATCGTATTTAAGATCTTTCTCATCATAATTGTCTAAAACTCCAGTACCTATAGCTGTATTAAATATTTTAAGTTCCTCACTGGCAAGTACATTTTCTAATTTTTGCTTTTCCGTGTTCATAATCTTACCTTTGGAAGGCATTATGGTTTGAAATCTTCTGTCTCTAGCCATCTTAGCACTGCCACCAGCGGAATCTCCCTCCACAATTATGAATTCTCTAGAGTCAATATTTCTCATAGTACAAACAGCTACTTTTCCAGCTAAAGGAGCTGTACCTTTTCCTACCTTTTTCTTTTCCGCTTCATTTATTTTCTTTATTTTTTCTCTTCTAGTTGCAGCAGCCACAGCATTATTTATTATATTTGCTGCCATTTCTTTATTATCCTCTATCCAAGCACATAAACAATTATAGCTTAAATCGTTTAATGCAGTGTAAGCTTCATTGTTGCCCAGTTTAGTTTTAGTTTGTCCCTCAAATATGGGATTCGTTATTTTGACTTTTAATATAGCTGTAAGTCCTTCCCTTAAGTCGTTTCCTTCAAAATCATCTTTTTCTTTCATGAGATTCAACTTTTTAGCCATGTCTTTAAAGGCACGAGTCATGCCTGTCTTAAACCCAGTTTCATGAGTGCCTGCCTCTGTAGTAGGTATATTATTTACATAGCTAGCTATATATTCAGTAGTAGAGTCTGTAAATTGTATACAGACCTCTGCGTAAACATTATTTTCTCCTATTTTTCTTTCATCTTCAAATAATATAGGTTCTTTATGAATTGGAGTTTTACTTTCATTTAAATAATCCATAAAATCTAAAAGACCTCTTTCAGAATGATATTCTTTTGAAGTCTCATTTTCTCCTCTTTTATCTTTTAAAATAAGCCTTATTCCCTTATTTTGAAAAGCTAGCTCCTGAAGTCTCTCATCTATTATTTCTAATTTAAATTCAGTGGTAGAAAACACCTTGTTATCTGGTAAAAAAGTAACCTTTGTTCCAGTTTCCTTAGTTTCTCCTACTTGGGTAAGTGGAGTCACTGCTGTTCCTGGCATATCCTTTTTTAGTTCCTTATCATAAGCATATTCAAACCTCTGTCTATGTATTTTTCCACCCTGAAAAACTTCTACCTCCATCCATTTTGAAAGCGCATTCACTACAGATGAACCAACTCCATGCAGGCCTCCTGAGGTTTTATAATTTTTATTATTAAACTTTCCACCAGTATGTAGTTCTGTAAAAACCATCTCCACACCAGACTTTTTCTTAATTGGATGAATACCTGTAGGAATTCCTCTTCCATTATCTCTTACAGTAATACTACTGTCTTTATTTAAAACTACTTCTGCAGTATCACCAAATCCATTGGTTATTTCATCTATAGCGTTATCTAATATCTCCCAAAGGCAATGATGAAGTCCTCTAGAACCTGTAGAACCTATATACATACCTGGTCTAATTCTAACAGGTTCTAGTTTTTCTAATGAGGTTAAGTCTGTAACATCATAATTTATTTTATTGCCATTTATTTTATTATCATCTATTTTATTATCTATTTTATTATTAACCACACTATGCTGCCTCCAATCTAAAAGCATTTCACAAACATGCGTTCTTAATTGAACTATATATTTATATTAACTTAATTTATACTATAAATGCAAGTATTTTATATATATATGCCCCACAAGACCAATTTCTACACGTGCATATATATTTTTTACCTGTAATTTACATTTATTTTCATATATTATAGTATAAACTTTAAATTAAAAGCTGTCAAAGTAAACAATACTATTTTATTAACTTATGGGTTTTTTCACAAGTTTTATATTTTATTAACAAAATGTTAATGATAAATGAACAAGTTAATATTATAATAGAATTATGAGATGTTTTTAAAATATAAATCAAAGGACGGTTATTAATATGAATGTAGCTTTTTTTCTTACTCCAAAGACAGATGTGGTTTTTTTAAATATAAATTCTACTATGAGGCAAGCTTTAGAAAAAATGGAGTTTCATCGCTACACTGCAGTTCCTCTTATAGATGATAGCGGAAGATATGTAGGCACTTTAACTGAAGGTGATCTCCTATGGAAAATAAAAAGCTTAAACACTTTGGATTTTAACAAAACAAACGATATTTTTGTAAAAGATATTTCAAGACGTGTAAAGAACAAGGCAGTATCAATAAACTCAGACATAAGTAGTTTAATAAATCTAGCTAAAGATCAAAATTTTGTACCAGTTGTAGATGACCAAGGAATATTTATTGGCATTATAAAGAGAAGTGACATAATAAATTATTGTCAAAACATGATTTATAAAAACAACTAGTTTAGGTACATTCAAATAAATAACAAGTCAGTATGCTAGTCTATTTTGCGTCATACTGCGTTCAGCAGAACCCGCCGATAGTTCTACCAAAGGCGGAACCTATTTCCTTGTCTGACACAAAATATACCAGCATCTTTGGATTATTATTTCTTTTAATGTACCTTAAATCTCAAAGGGGCTGTGACAATAAGAATAAATTCTACAACACATTGTGTTTGCTACTAAATCTCAAACCAATATTTTGTATATGAATTTCTTAATGCAGCAGCCCCTTGTATTTAATTTAATAATTATTTAATATTTCTGTCTAAGTATCTTTTAATTCTAAAATTCCACAAATTATAGTACTCCATTTCTTCCTCTTTTACCACCTTTAAAAAATCTCCTAAAACACCTATTTTATTTAAACCTTTCATTAAATGTCTAGGGTAAATAACCTCTTTATTATAACTATTTTTAGGATCTATAACCATTAAAGACTTATTTTCTTGAACATAAATATCCTTACATCTTATATCAAGCCTAGTAAAATTAAGTCTCTTAAATTCCTTTATTAATTTTATTAAATTAACAGATATGTTTCTATCAATACCTTCTCTTATTATATAGTAATCTAACCTCTCACCACCTACATAATCTCTTATTATATAGTATTCTCCATGTTTATATGTCTTTGGAAAGTACTTGCTAGTAGCTACATTCTTAAATATACTATACTCTTCCAAGCACACCTTAGGTTCCATAAAAATCTTCATGATTTTATTATCAGGTAGCAAATAAACTATACCATTATGTCCCTTTCCCAAGTACTGTCCTTTTTTTAAAATCTCCTCTGCCTTTTCATCCATATCTATGTAGTAATCTATTAATTTCCTCATATATTCCTCTCTTTTAATTAGTCTTATGCTATTTTATGATAATATAATTAAATATATACCAACTCAACTTTAGCATATAAATTTTAAGCTTTACATTATATGTTTCCTATTTCTTATACTTATTTAAATGTGCCTTAGTGCTTTATATGTAAAATTAGTATTGCATACATAACTATAATTTAAATACATTTTTATGATTAAAGGATTAAGCCTTCCTTTGTTGAATTTTTATATATAGTATTCATATAAGGAAAGGAGTATTTTCACATGTCAGAACTAATTTCCCTAAAATGGGATGATGAAAAGGACGAACTTTCTCTTTTAGACCAGAGAATTCTTCCAAACACCATTAACTACATAGTATATAAAAATGGAGATGGTATATATGATGCCATAAAAGATATGGTAGTTAGAGGTGCTCCTGCTATAGGCGTTACGGCAGCTTACGGTATATATCTTTCCATAAAAGACATACCTGAAAGCAATTTCAAAGTTTTTTTTAATATTATGAAAGAAAAATGTAAATATATAAACTCTAGTAGACCTACTGCTGTAAATTTATCTTGGGCTTTAAACAGAATGTTAAATAAAGCTATGGAATCTAAAAATAAGCCTGTTAGCAAAATAAAATCCATCTTAAAAAATGAGGCAAAGAATCTACACAAAGAAGATATAGAAATTTGTAGAAAAATAGGTGAAAATCTATTGACTATTTTAAAAGATGGAGATGGTATTTTAACTCACTGCAATGCTGGTCAACTTGCCACCTCAAAATATGGCACTGCCACGGCTCCTATGTATTTAGCAAAAGAAAAAGGATGGAATTTTAAAGTATATTCTGATGAAACTAGACCAAGACTTCAAGGTTCTACCCTAACTGCTTTAGAGCTCCAAATGGCTGGCATAGATGTGACAACAATAACAGACAATATGGCTGCTGTGGTTATGAGTCAAGGAAAAATAGATGCAGTTATCGTTGGCTGCGACAGAATAGCTGCAAACGGAGATACCGCCAACAAAATAGGTACCTTCGGAGTATCTATTTTAGCTAAATATTTTGATATTCCTATGTATATAGCCGCACCTACCCCTAGTATAGATTTAAACACTCCTTGTGGAGAAGATATTCCAATTGAAGAAAGAGACCCTGAAGAGGTAACCTGTAGATTTGGTGTGTGGACAGCCCCAAAAGATGTTAAAATATATAATCCTTCTTTTGATGTAACACCTCATCAAAACATTACCGCCATAGTTACTGAAAAAGGCATTATCTATCCTCCATTTGATGAAAATCTTAAGAAAGTTCTTTAGCAATAGCTGAAAAATAAAATCTGCCTAAGTAAACTATTTTTCATCAGTGTAAAAGTAATATTTAAAAATATCTATGTTTAAATATTACTTTATTTAAAAAATATATGTACAATTAATAAATATTATCATTTAATTGGCAATACATATTCAAAACATTTTCAAAATATAGTATAATTAGTCTTAATACATAGTTTGTTTTAAAAGGAGGTCTTTATATGGCTAAAAAAAGAAGTGGTATCGCTAAAACATTAGGTGCTTTAGCTATTCTTTCAGCTGGTGTATTTGCTATTAATAAATTGATTAATAGAAATAACAATTGCCAATCAGAATCTTGTGAAGAATGCCCTGGCTGTGAAGAATGTGAAGATGCCCCAAACTCTACAGGAGAAGAAAATAACAATATGGAAGAAAACACTGAAAATTTTCAAGAAGAAAAAACTAACGAATAATTTAAAGGCTGTTGGTATTAACCAACAGCCTTTAATGATACCTATATTATTAAAGTGCTTTTTCTATTATATCATGGATATTTTGTGCTAAATTCTTTTTATCTTCTGGAGATAAATTTCCTAAATATATAGGCTTATGGACAGTCATTTTAACTTTATTACCTCTTACCTTATTGCCCACTTCTAAAACATTATATGTACCGTCAATAGTAATAGGTACAATAGGTACATCTGCCTTAATAGGTAATTTCATACTTCCTTTTTTAAAGTCGCCCATTTGAGATTTTAAGCTTCTAGTACCCTCTGGAAAAATAATTAATGAATATCCTTTTTTTAAATTTTCTACCCCCTCATTTAAAGCCTTTAATCCTTCTCGTGGATTACTTCTATCAATGAAAACTGAATGAATTGACCTTAACCAACTTCTAATAAGCGGTAGTTTAGTTATTTCTTTTTTAGCTATAAAACCTGTGATTCTATTTATATTTGCCATTAAAAGAAACCCATCGAAAATTGCTTGATGGTTGCACATAAAAACACAAGTTTCCGGTGGTATATTCTCTAATCCCATTACTTGTGTTTCTGTCTTAGACATTTTTAAAATATGCTTGGATGCTTTTCTAATCATTGAATAAGCATATTCATCTGCTAAATCCTGTGATTTTCTTACCAAAACAAACAGCTTAAGTTTTGCAATTATACTAATAAACAAAAGATATATTACAAAATACGTATACCAAAGTAATTTAATCATAATAAGTACTCCTTATCTTTCCATATACAAATTTGCCTAATTTCCTTTTATAGTTTAACTCATTTTTATATATTTTTCTATATTACTTATATATTTATCATTTTAAACTAAATTATTTTATTGTTTTTTAAAGTGTTTTATCTACATAATTTTAATCTTTGTTAAAAGTCATGAAGCTTTCACATATAACTTTTAACTACAGTTGGATAAATAAAAAAATATAAATATGATTATCCCACAAAAAGCATTACATTACCTGAATTCAGAAAATTATCAATATCAAAACCTAATACAAATGCATAGAATAATATTGTAACTTGTTTGGGAGGGTTTATATGTATTGTTATACTTATGCTAATAATTTAAACTGTATCTTTAATGAAATTTTACTATGGAGTGATATCTCCAGTGAACATCCAATATTCATAAGGACTGTAGGGGAACTTACAAAAAAGAATTTGCCTAAAGAAATAATAGACAATCTCATGCATGTAAATAAAATGTTTTCTATGTTAAAACAAAAGGCTACTATACTCATGAAAACCCCTTTTAATTATGGCACATATTTTAAAATTAAGGAACTTTTAAATGAATTCCTTTTACACGACATGCATTTTCTAGAACTACTTCCTAAGATTCGTTCCTATGGTAAAGAGGATAAGGTTTGGCAAACTTTATTGGAGCATATTACCCATGAACAGAAATTCATGTACCAATTAATTTCTAATTTAAATAATCAAATTGTATAATTTAATACATTATAAAAATACCATCCTAGGAATTGAAACTATTCCTAAGATGGTATTTTTATAATATAAATAATTACTTTTTATTTTAGAATTAATTGTCCATTTTTATCTATATAATTTATTTTCTTACCACATTGAACTCTAGCAATGCCCTGTTCAAACACTCCTGCTTCTTGAAACTTAGGTTCCACTACAAAGTTTCCTTCCATATCTATATATCCCCATTTTCCTTGTACTTCTACGGATATTAGTCCTTCACCAATAGTTCCTACATTGTCATATTTTACTTCAACTACTTCTTTTCCTTCTTTACTTATAAAGCCATACTTATCTCCAATGGCTACTGCTGCAAATCCCTCATAAAAGTCGTCTGCCCAATGGTATTTTGCTGATATTACCATATCTCCATTTTTGTTAATAAATCCGTATTTATTATTATACTCAACGGCAGCCAAACCTTCACTGAAATCATTTGCTGTGTAGTACTTAGGCTCAATCATTACTTTTCCTGTTTTATCAATGTATCCAAAGTTACTCCCTATTTGAACTGAAGCCAAACCTTCGCTAAAATTATGAGCACAATTATATTCAGCCTTTATTACCATATTTCCTTCTTTATTTATATATCCTAACTTGCCACCAGATTGAACTAGCGCTAACTCTTCACTAAAATCAAAAGCATCTAAAAACTCTGGTTCTATTACCATCTCATCATTTTTATTTATATATCCCCATTTATATCCTAATTGTACCGCTGCTAATCCTTCTGAAAAGTCCATAGCTTCTTTATATTTAGGCTCTATAACCACATGCCCATTAATATCCACATAGCCTTTTGTACCTTTCAACTCCACTGTAGCTAAGCCTTCGCTAAACTCATAAACTTCGTCATATTCAGGTTTCACCACATATTTACCTTCTTTATTTATAAAACCGTAGTAATCGCCTATGGCTACTATAGCCAAGCCTTTCTGAAACTCTTCTGCATAATCAAATTTAGCTTCTATACATATTTGTCCCTTATTGTCCATAAATCCATAATTACGCCCTATTTGTATGGGGTAAAGTTTAATATCTTCCATATTGAATTCTCCTTCTCTACTTATCAAATAAGCCTCCAGTTTTCTTGTTTCTTATGGCTTTTCTAGTTCCACCTATATTCTTTTGCGGTCTTAAACCATTTATCCCTTGAGAACCCCTTTTCTTTTTCTCTTCTATTAATTTTTTCATCATTTCGATATTTTTATTTTCAACATTATTTTTCATCTTATTCTCCTTTGTATAACTAAACTTAAATTTTATAAAATCATCTATTGCTTATATTAAAAAACTATATACCAAGCATTAATTTTGCAACAGAAAAATATACTATAAGTGATGCTGCATCTACTATAGTTGTTATCAAAGGACTTGCCATGATAGCAGGATCCAACTTTAGCTTTTTAGCTAATATCGGTAAAATAGCTCCTACAATTTTAGCTAAAATTACTGTAAATACAAGTGTCAAGCAAACAGTAATAGATATGTTTAAGGACACTTTTTCTATAAAATAAAGTCTAAGGAAGTTTATGAAGGATAAAACTACACCAACTATTAAGCTTACTCTAAATTCCTTCCAAATTACCTTCAATGTGTCTTTACCTTTTATTTCTCCTAATGCAATACTTCTTATAACCAAAGTTGCAGATTGAGAACCTGCATTTCCGCCAGTATCCATAAGCATAGGTATAAATGCAGTTAAAATAACAACGGATTGGAGTACATCCTCAAATCTCTTTATTATTCCACCGGTAAAAGTTGCAGATATCATAAGTATAATAAGCCACATAAGCCTGTTTTTAGCAAGTTTCCAAACTCCAGTGTTTAGGTACTCTTCTTCTGAAGGAGCCATAGCTGCCATTTTCTGAAAATCTTCTGTATTTTCTTGTTCAATAACATCCACTATATCATCCACTGTAATAATCCCCGTAAGTCTACCCTCCGAATCAACCACTGGCACTGCTATTAAATCGTATTTTTTAAACACATGTGCTACTTCTTCTTGGTCGTCATGGGTATGCACATACACTATATCTTTTTTCATAATATCCTTAATTTCTAAGCTATAATCGCTTAAAATTAAATTTCTTAAAGATATTATGCCTTCAAGTTTTCTTTCATCTCCTATTACATAACATGTATATATAGTTTCCTTATTTACTCCCGTAGCCTTTATATGCTCTATAGCCTTTTGTATTGTCATATCTTTTTTTAAATCCACATATTCTATAGTCATTAAGCTTCCTGCTGAATTATCTGGATAGTTTAAAAATTCATTTATAAGCTTTCTTTCTTCCACATTAGAATATTTTAAAATCTTTTTTACCACTTTTGCTGGCATCTCTTCTAAAAGGTCAATCATATCGTCAAAATAAATTTCATGCATTATATATTCTAGTTCTTTATCTGTAATAGAAGATATCAACTTTTCTTGAAAATCACTATTGGTATAGTTAAATACATCTATTGCTAAATCCTTTGGAAGAGTTCTAAATAGGATTATAGCTTCCGCTATATCCAGCTGTTCCATTATTTCGCCAATGTGGACCGAGTTAAGATTTACCATTTGTTCTCTTACATCAGCGTATTTCTTTTCCTTCATAAGCTCTAATATTTTTTCTACATTATTGTTCACAGGTATCAGCTCCTTTTTAGAGCCATCCCTTTAATAGTTATGGCTCTTCTTATTTTATTTTTTATACTCCGTCCCTGTCCAGGATCTGTGTCCATAACTATCACCTTCTCCTATATAAATTTAAAAATTCATTCACAAAAAAATAAAACCTAGTTTGCTCCAGTAGAGAACCCTAAGTTTTGCTTACATATTCCTCATATTAAAATTCTATCACATTAAATAGCTATTATCAACTCTAATAATCTATAAAATTGATTATTTTATAAAAATATATTAACATTAAAAGTAACATATTAATTTATTAACTATTCACTACAAATGTCCCTTACGGAATTTAAACTATTCTATTATTGATTTTTTTAAGTAATCTATTAGTCTATTATCAAACAGTAATACATTGTTTAATCTTATATACAATCATGTATATATTTCTATGTTAAAATAAATTTGTACTATATATAAAAAAGAAGTGTTTTCTTAATCTATATATAAAAAATAAATAAGTTTATAAGCAGCTAAATAACTGCTATAAACTTGTTATTCGAGGAGTGATACTTATGAAAATATATTCATGGAATGTAAATGGTTTAAGAGCTATTATGAAAAAAAACTTTCTAGAATTTATACAAGAATATAATCCAGATATACTATGCATTCAAGAAACTAAACTTCAAGAAAAAGACTTAAATGATAACCTTAAAAATATTGAAGGATACTATTCATATTTTTCTTTTGCTGAAAAAAAAGGCTATAGCGGAGTAGCTACTTATACCAAAAATAAACCTATTTCCATTAAACATGGCATAGACATAGAGGAATTTGATACTGAAGGAAGAATTTTGATTACAGAATTTCAAGAATTTACTCTTCTAAACATCTATTTTCCTAATGGCCAAATGAATGAAGAAAGATTAAATTACAAAATGAGATTTTATGATGCCATTTTAGATTATTGTAATAAAGAAGTATCTCATGGAAAAAGGCTTATTATATGCGGTGACTACAATACTGCCCATACCCCTATGGATATAAAAAATGCTAAAGCTAACGAAAAAACTTCAGGCTTCTTACCTATAGAAAGAGCTTGGATAGACAAATTCATATCCAATGGCTACACAGACACCTTTAGATATTTAAATCCCGAAGAAGTGAAATATTCTTGGTGGAGCTATAGATTTAAGGCAAGAGAAAGAAATACTGGTTGGAGAATAGACTATCACTTTGTTTCAAATAATTTTTTAAATAATATAGAAAATGCTGAGATATTAAATGAAGTAACAGGTTCAGACCACTGCCCTATAACTATAGAACTTTAACCTTTATTTACTGAACTTCATTACATGGTAATGTATTAAAGATTATTATCCATCGGATAAAAAAAGCCAAACACCTTGTGTATAAGTTAAGTGTTTGACTTTTTTCGCTATATTTCGGTAGGTGCCAGGCACCTTATTTTACTTTAATGTTTTAAATTCATATCCTAGTGATTTCAAGTGATTAATTATTTCTTGAAGTGACTTTGCAGTATTTTCTTTTCCGTAAGTATCATGCATTAATACAACAACTCTATCTGGTTTACAATTTTCAGTAATTTCTCCTTTTACACGTGCTGCCAATTGCTCTGGAGTTCTTCTTCTACCTTCTGCGTCTCCTGATAAGGCATTCCAATCTATATAAGCATAATTCCTATCATTCATTACTTTATCTATACCTTCTGTGCCCTTCCATGACATATGTCCACCCGGAAATCTTACTACTCTAGTATGAAAATCCTCTCCTAAAACTGATTTCATTATTCTTTCATTTTGGTCTATTTCATTCATAAAATTATTAGCATTTACAAATCTTCCTGGGTACAAATGCTTATAATTATGAGAATAAGTGTGATTTCCAATAGCATGTCCTTCCTTTATAGTTCTTTTTAATATTTCCTTAGCTCCATCAGAAGTTTCTAAAGAATTTCCTACTATAAAAAATGTTGCTTTTAAATTATTTTCTTTTAATATATCCAATATTTTAGGTGTCACTGTTGTAGATGGTCCATCATCAAAAGTTAAAAATGCTATTTTCTTTCCGTCCACATATGCTTTGCCACTTTTTAGAGTTTCCTCAATTTTTTTTGCATCATATGCATATTTATTTCCCTCTACTGTAACGTTTGCTGCTTTTAATATATCTTCTGGATTAGATTTTTTGATTTCTTTCTTTCTAGGCTCTTCTTCTGTTAAATATTGTTTTCTGCTATTTTTATCTTTTGAACCTTTTTTATCACTATTTTTTTCAGATAAAACTTGTACGTTTGATTTTTTAGACTTTTTATTTAAAACGGATTTAGTTAAATAAGCTCCCGTAGTTACTATCATAAGTACACTTACTGCCAATAGTATTCTTCTTGTTTTAAATTTTTTGTTATTATTTTTTCGTATTTTTCTATTTCTCATTTTATATGCCTCCTACAACTTGTCCTCTTGATATATATATTATAATACTTTATGGCTTAATGTGTTACAAAAGTCTTTAATTTGGTTAAAATTTGGTTACATTTTGTGGTTTAATCATCTATCTTAATTCTTAAAAATCAATAAAATAAAAAAAGCACCTTCACCTTTAATTTGAAATGTGTCCTTTTGCAGAACAGTTCAATTAAGTGTGAATAGTGCTTTTCTTTTTATCTAATTTGTATATACAATCTATTTTTCTAATTTACCAAAAGCATTTATATACATTTGCTTTATTTCGCTTATTAATGGATACCTAGGGTTAGCTCCTGTACATTGATCATCAAAAGCCTGCTCTGACATATCATCTAATGTAAAATAGAACTTTTCTTCTGAAACTCCCGCTTCTTTTATAGACATTGGTATATTAACCTTTGCTTTTAATTCATCTATAGCTTTTATTAATAATATAACTTTTTCATCTGCTGTTTTTCCACCTAATCCTAGGTAGTCAGCAATTCTTGCGTATCTCTCCTTAGCATTTGGATATTTATATTGTGGAAATGCAGCTTGCTTTCTTGGATCATCTACAGCATTGAATTCTATAACTTCATTTATAAGTAATGCATTGGCAATTCCATGTGGTACATGGTGTGCTGCTCCTAATTTATGTGCCATAGAGTGACATACACCTAAGAATGCATTTGCAAATGTCATACCTGCGATTGTTGAAGCATGGGCCATTTTTTCTCTAGCTTCTACATTAGTTGTTCCTTCATTATAGGCAAGTGGTAAGTATTCAAATATTAATCTTATAGCTTCTAATGCCATTCCATTAGTATAATCTGAAGCAAGCACTGATACATAACCTTCTAACGCGTGAGTTAATGCATCTATGCCTGATGCTGCTGTCAATCCTTTTGGCATGCCCATCATAAGTTCCGCATCAACTATCGCCATATCTGGAGTTAATTCGTAATCCGCAAGAGGATATTTAATTCCTGTTTTTTCATCAGTTATAACTGCAAATGGGGTGACCTCTGAACCAGTTCCAGCAGACGTAGCAACACATATAAGAGTTGCTTTTTCACCCATAGTAGGAAATTTGTAAATTCTCTTTCTTATATCCATAAATCTCATAGCTAAATCTTCAAATTTCACTTCTGGATGTTCATATAATACCCACATAATCTTAGCAGCATCCATTGCTGAGCCGCCACCAACAGCTATTATAGTATCTGGATTGTAGCTTAACATTTCCTGTGCACCCTTCTTAGCTGCTGCAAGCGTTGGATCTGGTTCTACATCCGTAAATATTTTATAATCAACACCTACTTCATCAAGTACTGATGTTATTTTATCTACATATCCTAATTGGTAAAGCACTTTATCTGTTACTATAAATGCCTTCTTCTTATTTAACTCTTTTAATTCTTTTAGTGCAACTCCAAGACTACCATATTTAAAGTAAACTTTCTCTGGAACTCTAAACCAAAGCATATTTTCTCTCCTCTCAGCCACTGTCTTTATATTTAGTAAATGTTTAGGTCCTACATTTTCTGATACAGAGTTTCCTCCCCAAGAACCACAACCTAAGGTTAAAGATGGTGCTAATTTAAAGTTATATATATCCCCTATGGCACCTTGTGATGAAGGCATATTAACTATAGTTCTACCAGTTTTCATTACTGTACTAAATTTTTCAATATTTTCTTTCCCTTTCATGGTGTCTACATATAATGATGAAGTATGTCCAAATCCACCTAATTCTACTAGTCTTTCAGCCTTTACCAAAGCATCATCAAAGTTTTTAGCTTTATACATTCCAAGTACCGGTGATAGTTTTTCATGTGAAAATGCTTCGTCAAATTCTACAGATTTTACTTCACCTATAAGTACTTTAGCAGTTTCTGGCACATTAACTCCAGCCATCTCAGCTATTTTATATGCTGGCTGACCAACTATATTAGCGTTTAAGTTTCCATTTATCAGTATAATTTTTCTTACTTTATCTATTTCATCTCCTGTAAGTATATGAGCTCCTCTATCTAAAAATTCTTTTCTTACTTTATTGTATACTGAGTCAACAACTATTACTGATTGCTCAGAAGCACATATTACTCCATTATCGAATGTTTTTGAAAGAAGTATTGAATTTACTGCCATCTTTATATCTGCAGTTTCATCTATTATTGCTGGAGTGTTACCTGCTCCAACTCCTATTGCTGGTTTTCCAGAGGAATAAGCAGCTTTAACCATTCCTGGTCCACCTGTAGCTAATGTTATATCTGATTCCCTCATTATAACCTGTGAAAGTTCAATTGAAGGCTCATCTATCCATCCAATTATTCCTTCTGGCGCTCCTGCTTTAACTGCTGCATCTAGTACAATCTTAGCAGCTGCTATAGTTGATTTTTTTGCCCTTGGGTGTGGTGAGAAGATTATACCATTTCTTGTTTTTAGAGCTATTAAAGCCTTAAATATTGCAGTAGATGTTGGATTAGTTGTTGGAACTACTGCTGCAATTACTCCTATAGGTTCCGCAATTTTAGTTATTCCAAAAGCACCATCCTTTTCTATAACTCCACAAGTCTTTTCATCCTTATATTTGTTATATATATATTCTGAAGCAAAATGATTTTTGATTACCTTATCTTCAACAATACCCATGCCTGTTTCTTCTACCGCCATCTTAGCAAGGTTAATTCTATTTATATTTGCAGCCATAGCTGCTTGTCTGAATATTTCATCCACCTGTTCTTGATTTAATCTTGCAAATTCCTTTTGTGCTATCTTTACTTCTGATATTTTTTGCATTAATTCTTCAACGTTGGTTACCTTCATTAAAAACACCTCTTTCAAAACATTCTTGGAATTATAGTAATTTTAAATATTTTCTCTAGGCATATTATTTTTTACAATATTATTATCCAACATTGTTTGTTAAATGTCAATCATAGTTTGATAATTTTTATATTTTTTATATCTTTTAATAATATTATATTTAGTACTTTAAAATCTTGATACACATAAAATGAACTTTTTTACATGTATCGCTATTTATCACTACATAAATCCTATTGTCCATTGATTGTTAAAAATTTATTTTTAAATCACATTCTTATTGCTTATTTACCCTGACTAACAAATAAACAAATATTCAAGTTAATTTATTAACAATAACATTTAAAAAAAGTACCTACTATTTATAGCTTAGCAGATACTTTTTATTCAAATTATATTTATATAATTATATGATTAAACCACAAAAGTTACAATTTGGTGGAATTATGAAATTTCTCTTCCATGACTTGCATAAGGTACATGAAAAGAAATAACAATTCAAAGATGCTAGTATATTTTGTGTCAGACAAGGAAGCAAATTACGGCTCTAGTAGGATTATCATCGGTTTCTGCTGACGCAGTATGACGCAAAATAGACTAGCATACTGACTTGTTATTTATTTGAATGTGCATAAGAGCTCGGAACAATAAATTTAATTTAAGATACATAATTTGTGTAAGTTTTTTCAACATATATTTCTTCTCCTACATTGTAAGAAAAAAGATCCACAAAGAAATCTTTAATAGCTGTAAAAAATCCTTTAATAGCCGATCCTATTTTGCTAAAAAAACCTTGAGCTTCTTCACTGTTCAATTTATCCTTTAATGATTTGCTTACTCCATTTAATTGATCTTTCAATTGACTAAAATCTAAATTTAAGCCATTTATCTTCTTCATCAAAGCAGTTATATTCTCTATATCCTCATCGCTTAATTTTTGACCATAGTTATTAGTTATGTTTACTACTATTTTTTTTATTTCTTCTTCTGTTTTAGGTTTTTTCTTAATAACATCTTTCTTAACTTCATTCATTAATTTAGCAGCTTCATCTTTTCCAATTTTGTCACCTAGTTTACCAGTTTCAACCAATTCTTCATTAGCCACTTTCTTTTTATTTTCATCAATTTTTTTACCGCCACTACTATTTTCAAATCCTTTTAATATACCTGTAAGTGCTGCTGTACCTGACACCTTAAATGGAGCTCCTACTTTAACATTGGCATTTTTTATACCTGCTGTTATTAATGCATTTTTTATCATACTTTCTGTAACCCAAGATATATTATTTACTGAAATATTCAAGCCATCTTTGCTTGTGGGCTCTACATAAGAACATGATATGGCCTTTGTACCTATTTGCTCCTTAGAAGCTACCTGTCCTAAATATTTAACCTCTTCTTCATTGGTAACTTCTATTACATTTGCATCTCCTTTATTAACGCCAAAATATTTAAGCATGTCTTCTTTTTGTTTTGCGCTTAAATCAGCTCCCAACGTAACAACTTTAAAAGAATCTGCATAAGCATTTTTTGCTGGGAAAACTGTTGCCACAGACATAATCATTAATGCTACTAATAATCTACTTATAATTCTCTTAACTTTCATTTTCATCTTTAGGGAGAAAGTCTATTATAAATATCCCTCTCCTCTAAAGTTCACCTCCCTCTATAATCTTTAAATTTATTACTATACATGAAAAAATGCCACTGCTTGCCATATATACAGCACATTATATTTCATTTATATAATATCCTATATATTATTTGTATTCAACAATACCTATTTAAATTATCAATATTTTAATATTTAAACAAAAAGAGTAGCTATCCGCTACTCTACTGCATAACTATCAAAATATCCTTGAATTAATACTATTGGAGTTCCCTTATCTCCACTACCACTGGTTAAGTCACATAAACTTCCCAAAAGGTCTGTAAGCTGTCTTGGAGTTGTTCCTAATTTTTCTCCTTCAGAACTTTCATTTTTTGTCTTCTCCATAATTTTCTTTTTCATTGCTTCCGCCATGTCTTTAGAATTTAAATTTTTAAGCTCATTGTCTGCAATATACTTTAACTTTATCTCATTTGGTGTACCTTTAAGCCCATCTGTATATCCAGGAGATACCACTGGGTCTGCCAGTTCCCATATTTTGCCTACTGGATCTTTAAAAGCTCCATCACCATAGACCATTACCTCTACATTTTTACCTGTTTTTTCTTTTATTCCTCTTTGAATATCTTCTACAGTTTTTCTACAATCCTTAGGAAATAACTTTACTGTAGTATCAGTAGCTAAATTAGAACCTAATAAGCCATAATCCGGATTAAATCCACTTCCATTGATAGAACTATTTAATATTTCATCTATTCCATATACATTTTTAGCTCCAGCTTGTTTTAATAATCTTTTAGTTCTATTTCTCTCGTGTATATTAGCAACTAAAACTTCTTTGGTGTATTTTAATGCTACCCTCGGGTCATTAGCAAGGATTATTTCTATATTATTATTTACAGAAATATTTTTATACATTTCCACATAATCAATTCCTGTAAATGGATGAGTAACCTTGTCCCCAAATAATTTTCTATACTTCTCTTCTGTTAAAACATCAGTATATGGATTAACTCCCAACTCGTCCATTTTATCTACATCCATTAAATGATTTCCAACTTCATCAGATGGATAGTTTAAAAATAAATATATTTTCTTGCCGCTAGCTGCTAGACCTTTTAATATTAAAGAAAATCTATTTCTACTAAGTATTGGGAAAACAACTGCAAAATCCCCTTTAAATTTTTTATTTATATCCTCAGCAATATCTTCAACAGAAGCATAGTTTCCTTGTGCCCTTGCAACTAAGGATTCTGTAACTCCTATTATATCTCTATCATTAATGCTAAATTTTTCAGTCTTCATAGCTCTTATAATTGATTCTACTACAATATTAACTAAATCATCACCTTGTTTTACTATAGGAGCTCTTACCCCTCTCACTGTAGTGCCTACTACTCTTGTCATATAAACATCTCCCTTTTTTAAAATATCGTACATCTGAAACCACATATCACCTGTGGAATAACTACTTTCTCAAAGTAGTATACAAACATTCACAGTATAATATTATCAAATGTACGTAATTTTACTATCACAATGATATTATAGCACCTATAGCACAAATTTAGTAGGCTTATAAAAAAAAATTTAGCTATATCTTCCTTTTATATTAATTAAAAAACATATGTATTCTACATAATTCGGGTGGTGCCAGGCACCATTTTAGACAATGTTATTGTTTTTCTGGTTCATTATATTCAACTCCAAAAGTATCTACAGTTACTTTTTTCATTTTTTCCTCTTTAATAGGCTTATCTTTGCCATCTCTCTCAACTGAAACTATTCTATCTACTTCTTCCATACCTTCTATTACTTTGCCAAAAGCTGCATACTCTCCATCTAAATGAGGAGCTTCTTTTACCATTATAAAGAATTGTGAACCGGCTGAATCTGGTCTGCTGGATCTAGCCATAGATATTATTCCTCTTTCATGCTTTAAATCATTTTTATAGCCATTGGAACTAAATTCACCCTTTATTGCATAACCTGAACCACCGGTTCCAACACCTTCTGGATCTCCTCCTTGTATCATAAATTCTGGAATTACTCTGTGGAAAATCACCCCATCATAAAATCCCTTATTAACTAAAGAAATAAAGTTTCTTACAGTATTAGGTGCTATTTCTGGATATAATTCTATTTTTATTTTATTTCCATTGTCCATTTCTATAGTTACCAATGGATTTTTATCCCCTGGCTTCTTTTCTGTATTGATTTGTTTACTCTCTCCTTTTTTCTCCCCTTGTTTCTCTATGTTTTTATTAGCTTTAGAACAACCTGCAGCCAAAATAGCAATAGCACAGATTAATGTAGCTACTATATATTTCCCAAATTTCTTATTTAACATTAAAAAAAACTCCTTTCAATACATCTTTTTCGTACTTATATTTCTTATTATTAATAAACTGTTTAAAAAAACAGTTATGAATATAATACTATTTTAAGTCTATTAAAATATATATTTGTGTATCTTTGCATATTTATGTTTATATTCATTCATCTATAATAATTCTCTTATATTGTTTTATTTTTAGTCATAATTATATGTCCTCTTATTTACAGTTTAAGCCATATATCTATAAATCAATAGAATTTATTTTAATTACAAGAGGCTTAATCTATAGTCTTTTAAACATTTAGTTAACCCATCTCTAGTAGAAGTAAATTTTATACCATATTTCTCTATTTTTTTTGTATTTAATCGTATATCTCTAGGAAAATCTTTATATTTTTCTTCATCTTTTATAAGTATCTCATTCACTCTATTACTCAATCCCATTTCCGTTAATATATATTTTACTACTTCATATCTGCTCATAGAATTATAGCTTCCCATATGGTAGGTATCATAAGGTAATTGGAATACTCTTTTAAAATTTTCTACCATTTCAAAAACATAAGTCATACCTCTGAATTCATTTGCAGATGCATATATTTTTTCTCCTTTTAGTAAAGAAACCACTGTTTCCCAAAGTATGTTTGATGAAATGCTTAAATTTTTTTCTGGCATACCAAACAACCATGTAAATCTTACTATCCACAATTCATCTATTATATCCTTTAACAACCTTTCTGCTTCTAATTTATTTTTACCATACACAGTATTTGGCACTGGTCTATGTCCTTCATCATAAGGCCCATTTTCTATATTTCCATTAAATACTTGTTCAGAACTTATAAATACAAGTTTTGCTCCTACATCTTTACACGCCTTAGCCACATTAATAGCTCCATCTACATTTATTTTTTGAGCTATTTCTGGATGCTCATTACAAAAGTCCGTAACCGCTATAGCTGCAGCATGTATAACATAATCTGGTTTAAACTCTTTAAAAACCTTCATTACTTTTATATCATCTGTTATATCTAAATCCTCTCTTCCTGTAGACAATATTTTATATTCATTTTTATATCTTTCATAAAATCTTGTACAAAAAAATCCCTGTCCTCCAGTTAATAATATCTTTTTCACTGAACACTCACCTACCTATTATTTTTTATTTATTTTATGATTATCCTACAAAAAATATTAAATTACTTGAATTATGAAAACAACTAAAAAATATACTTTATTCACCAATTTTCTATTGATAGTTTTCATAAAGAACATTACTTCGTATAAAAATTATAGCATATAGTTAATTATGCTTTAATAGTAAACTTATAAAATTATAGTTCCAAAACATAAACAAAGTTCTAAGTTCGAATGAAATTTTAACTTCATCTGAAACTTAGAACTTGTTATAAATAGACTTATCTACTCTTATTAACCTATTTGATAAAAGAAATTCATTAAAAGCTTTTTATTAATACAACGAACTTGCAATTTGTGTTTTTATTCTTTTCACAGGAATTATAGCTAAAATTACAACAGCTATTATAGCCTCTGGAAGTAAATACGTTCCATTATATAATATGGAGTAAACCCATACATTTTGACCTTCTGCAGCCGAAGAAAAGAAAACAACTCCTGATAACACGTGACATATGAATCTTAACCCTATGCCAACTAATCCACCAATAAAAATATTATTTTTAAAATATCCTGCAAAGCCTAAAACTCCAAAAGCTAAAACATAGTCTAGTATAAGCTGTACTGGATGTACCACATATGGTCCTAAAATTAAATCAATTACGCCAAATATCACTCCTGCTAAACATCCCACTTTAGTACCATAAATATAAGCTATGAATATAATAGGAATCATGGAACCTAAAGTTACAGAACCTCCCATAGGCATTTTCATTATCCTAAACATTTTTAGTACAGTGGCTATAGCCACAGCCATAGATACATGAAGCATAATTTTTGTAGTTAATTTAGCTTTATTCATATGTATAATTACTGCAATTAAAATTATTATGGCTATTATGCTTATGTATATAACTGGATCTGAAGAAACTGTACTCAAAGCTTCCCCAAACTTTGGAGATTTAAATTTAAAATTAAACCAATTCATTAATAATTCCTCCTTCTATATTTTATTTTAACCTAATAAGTATTATTTAAATAAAATTCATTTATGATTATAATTTTAGATTAAATACTAATAACTTCATATATAACATAAAAAAATAAATACTGCTGAAAAACAGTATTTACTAACAATATCATATGCTGCTTTCCTACGCTGGTATTATCCAGATCAGGTATAAGGGATAGGATTAGCAAAATCCATCTCAGCTTTTAAGCACCCCTAGCACTCTATTCAAATTTCGATTTAATTATACACCATTTATAGTCATAATACAAATATGCTCAAAATCAAATTTACAAATTAACGTTAGAACTATTTTCTTTTGATATTTAACTTTCCTTGTAGTAATTTAATCAATGGTACTGCAATTAATATCCCTACAGTAACCTGTCCTATATTATTTGGAATACTTGCAAGTCCTAAAGCTAAAGCTTCACTATAAGTATCAACCTTAAACAATACAAATTTAACTAAAATTATCTTTGCTACAAAATATCCAAATACCATCCATGCACCTGCTACTACAAAGGCAAATATATTATTGATCATATTTTTACCTTCGTAATTTCCTCTATATGCAATTGTTGTAGCAATCAATGCCATTATGCCTTTTATTACAAACGTAAAAGGTACATAATATGCATAGCCAGATAATAAATCCGCCAAACTCATTCCTATAGCAGATGTTATAGCTCCTTTTTTTCTTCCGAATAAAATAGCTGCAAAGAATATCATACTATCTCCTAAATGGTCATATCCAATACCCATTACTGTTGGAATTTTTATAGACATAGTTGCTACACATATTATTGCAGTCATAAGAGCCATTTGTGTAAGTTCAATTGCCTTTGAACTACTGGTTTCATTTCTTACAATATTTTGTTTCATTACAGTTCCCCCCAATACTATATTTTAACTATAAGCTTTCTATATACTTACATAATATAATAAATAATTGGCAAAGGGAAATGTATGGATACGCTTTTTTCAATTATTAAAAGTTTTACATTATAAAAGTCTTATAATAATGTACTATTATATTTTTTCTTTTTATTTTTTCGTATTTGATAAAGACCTCTGTGAAATAATAAAAATTATCCAAATCATAATACCAATTAAACTAATAAATTGAGCAACTCTTATATTTCCTATCATAAGACTGTCCGTCCTTAACCCTTCAATTAAAAATCTTCCTATAGAATATAAACCAATGTATGTGAAAAATACTACTCCATTTTTTTTGCTTTTTCTTAATAAAATCATCAATATTAAAAATATTAGTAAATCCCATATAGATTCATACAAAAATGTAGGATGATAATATATTCCCTCTATATTCATACCTTTTTGGATAAACTCAGGAAATTGCTTTATAAAATCATAGCTAACAGGTCCACCATGTGCTTCTCCATTAAAAAAATTTCCCCATCTACCTATAGATTGAGCCAATATAACAGATGGAAACGCTACATCCGCAAATTTAATAAAACTAATTTTTTTTCTTTTTGTGTATATTAATGCAGCAACTACTGAAAAAATAATTCCTCCATGGATAGCAAGTCCACCTTGCCTTATATTAAATGCATCCATAAGATTATTTTTGTAGCTTTCAAATTCAAATAATACATAATATAGCCTGGCCCCTATAATAGCTATTGGAAAAGTAATAAGAACCATATCTAGCAAGTTATCATAATCTATATTTCTCCATTTACAATTAACCTTTGCCACTAACAGTCCTATTATAATTCCAATGGATATTAGTATTCCATACCACCTTATATCAAAACCTAAAATTGAAAATGCAACTGGATTCATAATTTCACATCCTTTCTCTTCTCAATTCTATAATATTTTATATAAATTTTCTACACAAAATAACAAAGTTCATCATTTAATTGTAACATCTGTGATACTATCTGCAATAAAATCTAATCATTTGATCTATATGTCATATCAAATAATACTTATTAATGTATTAAATTTTTTAACATACTAAATCTCTTTATACATTAATTACTAGTATGTTAACTTGTTAAACTCTTAAAAAAGAGACTATAATTTTGAATTAAACTCAATTCACCATATAGTCCCTCTTTTTATTAATAGATATACAAAATTAGCATAAATTTATTCTGTAATTTTGATATTTTTACATATTTTTCATAATAGTGTTTAAAATTTTAAGTATTTACTTAGAAATTGCTTATACAGATATTTAGCTTAATCCTAATTTTCTTCTCTTATTCACAATATGTTCCTCTATATTATTTGCTACTTCTATAGGATTATCTCCAAGAGCAACCTTACCTCCAGTTATTTCCTCAACATCTTCAGTCAATAGTTTCACAAGTTTAGGAGCTCCTGTCATAAATGGCACCGGTGATAAATGAGTATATGCACCATAAGCCACTGCAAATATTCCATCTATAGTAGCCTTTTGCTCCATCCATTCTGGAGCAGTCACTGCTATTGGAAGCTCTGATATATCTAAATCCATATGGTCTGCAAGCGCAGTTACAAGCATTGATATTCTTCCAGTATCTGTACAAGTTCCAAAGCTTAATACTGGAGGAATTTTCAAAAGGTTGCAAACTTCTTTTAATCCTTCTCCAGCTATATTATTAGCTGCTTCTAAAGTGCAAAGCCCAGCCACCTCTAATGCGTGATTTCCGCAGCCTCCAGCAACTACTAATATATCTTTTTTAATTAATTCCTTTGTAAGATTCACTGTATTCCAATCCTGAGGCCCATTTCTCAATGTTGAACAATTCGCTAACGCTACTACCCCTTTAATTTTACCAGCAGCAATTACGTCTACTAATGGATCAAGTTTATTTCCAAGGGCTTTTAAGACCGCTTCAGTAGAGAATCCTGCAATAGCCTTTTGAGTAATTTTAGGAACCATTGGTTTAACTTTATCTTTACGCTTTTTAAAATTTTCTATTGCTAAATCAATAAGTTTATCTGCCATAGCATCCACTTTTTCAGGATCATATGGAATCTTATGCTGTAAACCTGGTAAATCTATAATAGTGCTTATGCTCACTAGCGTTGCCTGGTATTTTTCAGCATAGTGGTCTATAGCTGGTGGTGAACAGTTTTCTTCCATAGCAAGAACATCCACTGTGCCTGTAGCTAAAAGTGGCTCTATAGTTAACCAGTTACCCATCAACCCTACAAAAACATCGTCTACTTCAAATCTCTGTAGTAATTCTTGCCCTGTTTCAATAGAACCTACTACTCTAAGCCCTTTCGCCCCCGCTGCTCGAGCCTTTTCTTGAACTTCAGTCATTTTAGCTTTTTGTATTGTAGCCGCTCCACCCCAAGGTTGGTGTCCATTAAATACTATATTTACATACTCTGGCTCCATAATACCTAAGTCTACATTTACCTCATGTGGCATAGGTGTTCCGAATAAAATATCTTGCACCATTTCAAGCCCAATTTGTGAATTATATATAGTAGCTATTCCTAAACGCAAAGCTTTCGCTGCTAAGGATTTGTAACTTCCATCTACATTGGTTAAACAACTAGCCACACAGTTTTGCTCCTCGTGAACTGTCCCAGCAGGATATATATTTAATTTTCTCCAAACCTCTTTTCTTTTTTTTGGAGCAAATGCTTCTACCATAAGGTTTTTTTGCTCTGTATCTACTTTCTGCTGGTCTTCTAGTAATTCTGCTAATTGTATAGCCATTTTGTTTATGTCTCCACTTACTTCAATTCCTAGTTTTTCACACATCCATTTTAATTTATCCGTATCTTTAATTGTAAATGGTGTCTTTCCTTCTCCTGTAGCCTTCAATGTACGAAAAGCTTCATAAGCATGATGACTATATGTACCTGCACCCATTATGTTTTTTAATAAGAAATTTCTCATAGCCATAGCATCTGGCCCAATGCCACATACACCTTTATCCTGTCCGCTTTTTTCACTTATTCTACATGGTCCTTGAGAACATAACTGACAACTTAATCCCTGTAGACAAAATTTACAACGAATCTTTTCCTGTAGTGTCCATCTATCAAATACATTGGACATCCCATCTTCTCTTATACGTTTTAACATTTCTTCAACTGAATCATGATAACTTACACGACCTTCTGTTTTTTCTAATATATCCTTATTCATAATTTATTATAGCTTTATAAAATCTATAAAAATATAAATAACATATAAATATTACAACTATAGATTTTATTCATACACATAATCCCTTAAACAAAGATTACATTTAACTATGATTAGTGTACATAATAGCATATACAATGCTATACCATCAGCCAATGGTGCGTTGTCACCTCCCTCATAAAACAAAACTTTATTAATTATATCTACAATATATTTTCAATTTTATTCTATGTATTTAAAGATTACTTATACATCAATATATTATTTTTTTTATCCATAAATATTTAAAGCAAATAACTCTAGCACACAAAAATTAACTCAATGCATTCTAGAGTTATATATAATTATTTATAAAATTTTTATTATTAATGATACTTTTATAGTAAATCCTATTAATTAAAATATTTAATCTTTGTATTTTCATATTTAATTCCAGCAGATGCAAAACTTATCGCTGCTGAAAAAAGAGAAATTCCCAATGTAATATAAAAAGTTCCTAAGTACAGTGATGGTATAATATCAGCTCTTTTTAAAGAAATACCAGCAGTTATCATAAATGCCATGATAATAAAACCTTTAGTATCAAAAAATGAGAAAATACAAAGTTTTTCTTTTTGAGAGTTAACTATTCTCCTTGTATGCTTTTTATACATTTTGTAAAAGACACTTTTAAAAAAGAAATATGCTCCAATCAATCCTATAATCATGTTTATCCAATATTTATCTGTACTTTTCATCAAATCTTTAATTCCTATTCCTAAAATTCAGAAGAAATAGTTAACGATGATTTTTGATATTTTTTCTTTCTTAATATATTCCATTATTTTTTTAATGTAATTAAATAAAAATTTAAAGTTTTTATTTTTTTTAGAAGGAATATTAAAAGATACGTAGAATAGTTAATGTAATAAATTGCCTCAATTGCCTTTAAATATTAATAACTAGTCTTATAAGTCATAACTTTCTCACTTATATAAATGCTTTTTCTGTATTTTTAATTTACTAGTCTCTTAAAAATCATATGCTGGTACTTTAATTTTTTAACATAACATTAAATTTAAATGGAAAGGTGGTGTTTACCCATGTACCACATAGCTTATATAAACGAAAAAATAAAAAATTATTTTTAGGAGGTTATATTAATGAAAAAATTGTTTGTTTTTTCACTTACTTCTGTATTTTTGCTAAATTCTGTAATAGCTAGTGCTGTCCCAGCTGGAACTGACTTAATTAAGTCATCAGACAAAGAAGCAAAAAAAGTAAAAATAATTGAAAAGTTCAATAAGAAATCAATAAAATCAGGAAAAGAATTTAAAATCTATTTAAATGAAGCTAATGGAACTCCTAACTTTATTTTTGGAGACTTATCAGAAAATCACGTAAATACCTCAGAAGACGCTGAGAATTTTATGACTCAAAATAAAGATATATTCAAACTAGAAACCGGTAACTTTGTAAATGAAAGTATAGAATCAGATAAACTTGGCATGAAACACTATAAAAATAAACTAGTTGTAGATGGAATTCCTGTATATGGTTCAGAAGTTATACTCCATGCAGATGATAATGGTAACGTATATGCCATAAATGGCAATGTAAAAAGTGACGTTACCGTAAAAAATTGGAGTAAGGAATTTAAACTAAATGCTAAAAAAGCTATTAAAACAGCTGAAAATTCTTTAGATCTTAAAGGAAAAACTATAGAGTACACTGCTAATCCAAAAGCAGAACCTTATATATATAACAAAGATGGCAATTGGATTCCAGTATATCATGTTACAATGCAATTCTTAAGCCCATTCCCTGGCAATATGAAAGTTTTCGTGAATGCTACAAATGGTAGTATCGTATCTTCAAAAAATTTAATTAAAACATCTGCTACTACTGGTACAGGCGTAGGATTATATGGAACAAGAAATCTAAATCTTGACTTAATAAATAATCAATACTATATGAGGGATTTAACAAAAAACACAAGAATAGAAACCTATACTGCTAATTATGGTTCATATTTACCAGGAACAGTAGTAAACGATACAGATAATAAATTTGATTCATCATCGCAATTTGATGCAGTAGATGTTCACTATAATTCAGGTGCCGTTTACGATTTCTACAAAAACAACTTTAATAGAAACAGCTTTGACGATAATGGTACTACTATTAAATCTACAGTTTTATATAGAGACCCAAGATATCCTAATGAACCTTTTGATAATGCATTTTGGAACGGAAGTCAAATGGTCTATGGAGATTGCAGCGGCACATATTTTGCACACATAGGTTCAGCTCTTGATGTAGTCGGTCATGAATTTACTCATGCAATTACAGATAGAACTGCTAATTTAGAGTATGAATATCAATCTGGTGCTTTAAATGAATCTTTCTCAGACGTATTCGGATATTTTATTGAAGGAGAAAATAACGATTGGTTAATGGGAGAAGATTGTTATACCCCAAATACACCTGGAGATGCTTTAAGAAGCTTAGCTGACCCTACTTTATATGACCAACCTGCCCACATGGATAATTATAGAAATCTTCCAAACACTCAACAAGGTGATTGGGGCGGCGTTCATATTAACAGCGGTATTCCTAACAAAGCTTTCTACCTTGCAGCAACATCAATTAATGACAATTCTAAGCTTCAACAAATTTACTACAGAGCTTTAACTTTATATTTAACACAATATTCTCAATTCATCGATGCTAAAAATGCGCTAGTACAAGCTGCCACTGATTTGTATCCAGGAACAACAATATCTCAAAAAATATCTGATGCATTTGCACAAGTTGGTATAGGACAAGCTACATCAGATAATGACACATATGAATCAAACAACACACTTTCTACAGCTTATGGTCCAATAGTTAGCGGAACTTCCTATAAATCATATATCTACTCACCAACAGATATTGATTATTTCTACTTCAATACTTCAAGAACTGGAACTATAACTGTAAGTTTAACAAATCTTCCAAAGGATTATGATGTATATCTATTAAATTCATCTGGAAAAGTGGTTGCTAGATCAACAAATGGAGGAACTTCCAATGAGTCAATATATTATAATGCTAGAACAACAGGTAAGTTCTATGTGAAAATCGTAGGCTATGGTGGTGCAAATAGCCAAACTGGAGCTTATTCATTAAATGTAAATTATCCAAGATAATATATACTATGAACTACTAATGTATTTAGAAGTCCCAAAGATAGAATCATCCCATATTTTTGGGGCTTCTTTTATTAAAATTTAAACATTAAATTTTTTTGCTCTTTATTTAGTAATTCTTCAAATAGTATATGGCAAGTTGAGTTCTATCTCTTAATTGTAACTTTTCAAGCAAATTTGTTACATAATTTCTTACAGTGCCTTCACTTAAATAAAGCTCTTTTGAAATTTCTTTATTTGATAATCCCGCTCCTATAAGTTTTAAAATTTCAAATTCTCTTTCACTTAAAGGAATTTTATTTTCACATTTTTTATTGCTCTCAATCATACACATTATAGAATTCAAAATCTCGCTTTGAAATACACCATTACCATTATAAACCGTCCTAATACTTTCTATAATACTATCTGCTGACTGATTCTTTAATATATACCCTTCTGCTCCATTTTTTATAGCCTCTGCTATATACTCATCATCTTTAAAAGTAGTTAAAATAATAACTTTAATATTAGGATTTTCACTCTTAATTTCTTTTGTAGCTAGAACCCCATCTAAAATAGGCATTCTAACATCCATAAGCACTATATCAGGATTTTTCTCTCTACAAATTTCTATTGCCTCTCTGCCATTTGAAACAGTACTTACAACTTCAATATCCTCTTCTATATCTAGAATTAATTTAAGGCTATCCCTTATTAATCCATCATCATCAGCTATTATAATCTTCAAAAATATTCACCCCCATACTCTCCATAGGAATAACACAAACTATTAAAAATCCATCATTAGTATCTATAGATATACTTCCCCCTAAATTTTTTATTCTCTCTTTCATACCACTTATGCCTAAACCTTCTTGTATATGCTCACATCCTATACCATTATCTTTTATATAAAGCCTTATATACTTTTGATTAGTTTCTAACTTTATATTGATATTATCTGCCTTGGAATGTTTGGAAGCATTAGTTAATGCCTCTCTTATATTTGTAGCTATGATCTCCATTACATTAGATGGTATGTTATTAAAATTTCCTCTATAATTAAAGTTAATTTTACAATAATTGAAGCTTTGTATTATTTTATTTATATAATTTATACCTATAGATTCTACTGGTTTTATATTGTGCACCGTTTCTCTTAAAAGTGATAGAGCTCTAGAAAGTTCATTCATAGATTTATCCAGTAGCTTGTCAGATTTTTCTCTGTCTCTATTTTTTATTTTAGCTGCTGCTTGTAATTGCATATAAATACCTGCAATATTGTGTCCCACTGTATCATGTATATCTCTTGCTATTCTATTTCTCTCTCTAATTTCCGCTAAATGCTCTATTTCTATATAAGATGTAATAAGCCTATTTTTGGTACCCTCCAGTTCATATCTCATCCTTCTTTCAGAATCATATAATTCCCTATGTTTTTTCTGCTCTTTTATATATTTAGTATAAATATACCCATAAAGATTAACCATAAAAAACAACAAGGTATTTATAGGTATTTGATGAGGATTAGAATCTATGGCTATAGGTACAATAAATAGTAATCCAAAGTAGTTTTCCCTTTTTATTAATTCATAAGAACAAGGAGCTAGGAAAATAATAAAATCTTTTATATAAAAGCTTATAATAATAATTATTATTGCTTCTAAAAATATAAACATTTTGGACTTAAGATATCTATCTATTAAAATATCCATAATAGTCACTATTAAAATAGATGTAATAAAAAAATAGGATACATTCATTTTTATTATGCCAGTAATGATTATAAAACTATAAAAGCTTAACTTAAATATATATTTCATAATATACCCACCTTTAATAATAGGTTCTAATTATTTTTATGAAAAGCTATATCATAATATCTATATTACAGGATATTTGAAAAGTTATCCAGTAGCTTAAGTATTATACACTTTAATTTATTATGCCTGCTTTAGTTAAATACTGAACTTTCACACATTAAAGTTCAAGCTCTACATTAGATTAATAAGGGTTTTTAATTTAAAATTTAGAATGTAAGATAGGAATTTTTAGAATAGGTAAGAGGTAAAAAGTAAGAGTTCTTGAAAAAAATTCAGCAAGGCTAAATTTTCAGCACAACTATTAATAGATGGTCTCATTTATTCACAAATTAATTATAAAAAACTCTTTGAGTTTTATCCTTAACTCTTACTTCTTAGCTATTACCTACTACTTATCTGCAAATTTTATATTTTTATTTTATAACTGCGAAAGTTGAATTAAATACTTTATATAAGTTTTAAATATTAGTATAATTTTTTAAGATTTTTAACTAATAAGGCAGGAAATCTAGTTTCCTGCCAATTTATTTTACAACTGTTTTAAATCACCACATCCTTCTTTCGCCATGAAGCTAAAAGCAAAAATACAACAGTAAAAAGCATTAATATTGATATCTCTGGCAATATATCATATAAACTATCTCCATACATAAGTTTTTCTGCTGCCTCTAGCACCCATGTTATAGGTATAAATTTAGATATATTTTGCAATATCTGTGGCATAATATCTCTAGGCCAAAAACATCCTCCAAGCATAGCCATTGGCGTGACTGTAAGATTTGAAATAGTTGACGCTGTTCTCATATCCTTAGCATTACTAGAAATAAATAACGCAAAAGCTACAACCAATATTGAAAAAATTATAAACAAGGAAAACATATTTATTACAGATGGAAATTTCATATTCATTACCCCCATCATAAACATGAATATTGCTATTACTTGTATTATAAGCACCACTAAAAAACTCAAGAGATTTTGCAAAGTATAGTTTTTGGGCTTAATTGGACCTGTAAATATTCTATAATATACTTTTGTTTGTTTATCCTTTAATATAATTGGAGTAATATTAGCCCCTAACATTAACATATTAAACGCTAAAAATCCTAAAGAAAATAAAGTATTCTTTTTGCCTACTGAATCATTACCCTTATGATATCTTAATTCAAACAATCCTTCTTCATATTTATCCATAGCTTTATAGAAAAGTTTTTCATTTCCTTTAGAGGATCTTCCTATAGTCTTTGCCGTCCCAATAAAACTTTCTATACTTAATTTGGGCGCCATAGACGAATTTTTACCATTTATTGTAAATCCTTTTATATTTACATCTTTTCCCTCTATTAAGTTTTTGGTAAACCCCTTAGGAATTTGGATTACATAGTCACTTTTAAAATTAATTAAAGCTTCCTTTGCTTCAGATTCCTTTAAATAATTTATTTTATTTTCCTTACTTAATTGTTCTATAAGAATTTTTGTAAGTTTAGTCCTATCCTGATCAATAACTCCAATATAAAATTTACCTCCACCATTATTAAACTTCATAATAAAAAATATAAGAATTATTGGAAAAATAACCATAAATAAAAGGTTAGTTTTTGATTTAAATATCCTCTTTAAATTATTTCTAAATATAGTCATTGCAAAGGCCTCCTTCTTTCTGCTGCTATAGATATAACCATACATAATGCTATTCCAATCCACATGGTTAAAATACTAAAATTGACTAATTTTATATTTGAACCGTATATTAAATTGAACATTGCATTATGAGCCATACCGTTTGGTACAAACTGTACTATCTTATGGTAAACCCCACTATTACTGGAAATTTTTGTATACCCTCCAGATATAAATGTAAAAATTACAATGAACATATTTAAGATTCCATTGGCTTTTTCATCTTTTCTAACCAATGTGCCTACTGTCATTCCTATAAAATTACATAGTACCGCCATGCTAAATATAATAAATACTATCAATCCTATATTACTGCCATAGTTAGCTTTAAAAGCATATTTTGCAATGAGCATTAATATTAATCCTTCAAGAAATACTGTTAATACCGATGCACTAATATATCCAATTAAAATTTCTATTTTTTTTGTTGGAGTATTCTTAACTCTTTTTCCCTCTTCATTATATATTTCTCCTGTAGCATACCTTCCATAAAGCGAACCATACATAAGTGTCATAACCAGCATGGTTACAGCATAATAGTCTATAGCTTCTGGGATTTTACCACTAATATCAATAGATGAATCAACTATGGTGCTTTTATCCACTACATAGTTTCCCTTTCCCCCTATAGTGTAAGAAGCATAAACTGAATTTTCTCCATTTACAAATCCTTTTAAAACATTTTTTACAACTTCCGTTTGTATATTAGTTCTTTCATTATATAAATGTATACCCACCTTTTTACCACTTTTTATATTTTCCGTAGAATCTTTATCTATATATATAAAAGCACTTTTATCATCAGCTTTTATACTTTCTATTCCCTCTTTTTTACTTTTCACCTTTTTCGCTTCTACCATATCCTTTAATTCATGGGATGTGATATATTTTTCAAAATTTTCAGAAGCAACACTTGTATCTCCACTATAATAGTATACCCTTGCTTTTCCTATATCCCCAGGCGCATATTCACTTTTTAAAGCAGTACCAAGGATTAGTATAAGGATTACAGGAAGAAGCAGCATATTAGCTAAACTTTTTCTATCTCTAAAATTTCTTTTCAAATTATAAAATATTATATATAAAATCTTCATAGCTACCCCCTAATTTCTTAACTTTCTACCTGTAAGAGTTAGAAACACACCTTCTAAAGTTGGCTTATCCACATTTATTTTATTTATATCTATACCATTATTTACAATAGCATCTATTATTGCCCCTAGGTTCTTACTGTTTTTATTTGATACCACTTCCATAGAATTTTCATCTACAATACAATCCTTTACCCCTGGTATTTTTTTTATATTTTCTACTATGGTATAGTTAACGCCAGAAAGTTCCATGGTTATTTTATCTTCTGTAGAAATAAGTGCCTTCAATTCTTCATTTGTACCTCTTGCAATTATCTTCCCTTTATCCATTATTACTATTTCATCACATATCTCTTCTATTTCTTCCATGTAATGAGAAGTATATATTACCGTTGACCCCATTTGGTTTAATTTTTTTACAGAATTTAATATATGCTTTCTGGATTGCGGATCTATTCCTACTGTAGGTTCATCCATAATTATTAATTTAGGCTTATGCACTATAGCACAAGCAATGTTAAGTCGCCTCCTCATTCCACCGGAATACTCATTGGGATAATCTTTTCTTCTATCCCAAAGCCCAGTAAACTCTAAAGCTTCTTTTACACCATTCTTTAATTTTTCACCCTTAAGTCCATACAATCTACCAAAAAAAGTGACATTCTCATAAGCCTTTAAATCCTCGAATAAAGCAATATCCTGAGGTATAATGCCTATCTGAGCTTTTATCTCCATTTCATTTGCCCATAATTCTTTACCAAAAACTTTTATTTCACCTGAGTCTATTTTTGAAAGACCTATTATAGTATTTATAGTAGTGGTTTTACCAGCACCATTAGGTCCTAATAATCCAAATATCTGTCCTTCCTTTATAGCTAAACTGGCATTATCCACTGCTAAAAATTCTCCATATCTTTTTACTAAATTTTTTATTTCTAGTATCATAATATCCCCCTCTTTCTACAATCTTTATCTGTAATCTAATAGCTCAAATGGCACATATCCTATAAGTTAAATATGCATTACTGCTTCTATAATATTATAGTACTAAAATTACCAGCTTCATTATAGTGATAAAAATAATAAATATAGGATGACATTTGTCACATTTTCATTAATAACCTTTAATTAAGTAAAAAAATACCTATTAGCATAACAAGTAGATTACCTATTATTTATTGAAAATATCTCTTTGATTTATAAGTCGAAAAATGTTACTATTTGTAAGAGGTGAGACAATGTGTATGGAAATTTAATGATTTCTATGGAAAATATAATTAAGAATTTTGGGCATGTTCAAGCATTGAGAGGTGCCAATTTTTACGCTCATAAAGGCAAGGTTACTGCTTTAGTTGGAGACAATGGCTCTGGTAAAAGCACACTTATTAAAATTCTTTGCGGTATTTTATACCCTGACAAAGGTACTATAAACATTAATAATAAAAGTTTTAAATACCTTACACCTAAAAAGGCCATACAAAATGGTATATCTTCCGTATATCAAGATTTAGCTCTTGATAATGAAAAAGATTGTTCTGGTAATATTTTTCTTGGTAGAGAAAAAACAAAGTTTGGATTTTGGCTAGATAAAAAACGCATGGAAAAAGAGACCGAATCTTTACTTAACAATCTTAATATAAATATTCAAGATATAACATTACCTGTTGGATATCTTTCTGGTGGACAACGTCAAGCTCTTGCCATAGCTCGTGCTATTCATCAAAATACAGATATTATAGTTTTAGATGAACCCACTTCAGCTATGGGGCTTAAGGAAACTAATGCGGTTATGGATATTATACATTCCCTAAAAGATATGGATAAAACTATAATAATTATCAGCCATAATCTTTTTCAAGTTTTTGATATAGCGGATTATGTCTGTGTTATGAAATCTGGAAGATGTGGAAATCCTATTTTAACTAAGGAAAGTACCCCTGAACACATTAATAGGCTAATTGTTGGAGGTTATGATGAATAAGTCTTTTAAATTTTTTGCAAAACACTCTTCGCAGATATTGCTTTTATGTGTGCTTTTTATATTATGCATTTTTTTTAATTGTAATTCTAAATTCTTTCTCACTTCTAAAAATATCTATAATATTTTCGAATCCGTATCTATTTACTTAATCTTAGCAATTGGCATGAATTTTGTTATTGCCTCTGGTGCAATCGATTTATCTGCTGGTTCCATGGTTTCATTATGTGGAGTAATTATGGCACTTTCCATGCATATGGGTATTTCTGTAAAATTGTCAATTACTATAGGTATCCTTTCTGGTACTATTATGGGATTTCTTAATGGCGCTGCCATACATTTTACATCTATTAACGCTTTTGTTATTACCCTGGCCACAGCTTCTATTTATAGGGGGTTAGCTTTAATTCTTACAAAAGGAATTCCCATAACAAAATTTCCCAATGATTTTTTATTTTTCGGGAAAAGCCAAGTTGATAAAATCAACCCTTCTATTATAATTGCAATTATTGTATTTATAGTTTCAATGATATTAATGCATAAGGTTAAATGGGGTCAATACATAAAAGCATTGGGTGGAAATAAATCTGCTCTTCAGCGTGTTGGTGTTAAGTGTGGGATTTATAGAATTACATGTCATATGGCTTTAGGCATACTTGCCTCATTAGTTGGATTAATTATAACAGCTAGGCTTAATTGCGCTGAAGCAAATGCAGGTTTAGGAATGGAACTAGATTCTATAACTGCTGTTATTATGGGCGGAACTTTAATGAGTGGTGGAAATGCAAAACTTTTTGGCACAGCCATTTCCGTTTTATTATTAGGCGTTATTCGAAATGGTTTAACAATTCTTAGTGTTTCATCTTATTATCAACAATTTTTCATAGGTATTCTTTTATTTTTTTCTGTTGTTTTTGCAGAATTTCGTAAAAGAAAAAAGATTCAAATATAATAACAAAGGAGAATTAAAAAATGAAAAAACTTATTACATTATTTCTAGCTATTTTTATGTCATTAAGCGTAGTGGGCTGTGGCAACAATAACGAATCCAAAAAAAATACTAGCTCTGAGAAAAAAAATACTGTTCAAAGCAATAATTCAACCAATAAGGAAGCCTCAACAAAAAGCACTGCAATCCTTAAGCAAATGGAAGAAGATCTTACTAAACAATTAGGTTCTCTACCTACCAAAGGTAAAAATGAAAAAATTGGAGTGCTTATAATTTCTCTAACAAATCCATTTTGGGTTAATATGAAAGAGTGTTATGAAAATGCTGGTAAAAATCTTGGTATTAATGTAGAAGTTTTAACTGGAACTACAGAAGGTGATAAAGCTTCTCAACTTGAAACCTTAATGACCATGGCAACCAAGGACTATGATGCTATTATTGTATCTCCTATCGAAGGAACAAATCTTAATCCTGGAATTGTGAAATGCAATCAAAATGGTATTCCAGTTATTAATTTAGGCCCTGGTGTTGACACAGAAGCCTTAAAAAAGCTTGGCGGTAAACTTGATGGTAAAATAACAGTTGATTTTAAAGAACAAGGAAAAATGGTTGCAAAAGATATGATTTCTCGCATGGGTGGTAGTGGCGAAGTTGCTATTCTTCAAGGTTTAGCAGGTGCTGGCCAAAGTGAAGGCAGAACACTAGGAGCTAAAGAATACTTTCAAAGCAAAAAGGATGTAAAATTAGTAGCTACTCAACCATGTAATTGGGATGCTAATCTTGCTTTTGATGCAACAAAAACTATTGTACAAGCTAATCCTAAATTAAAAGGAATATTTGCTTGTAATGATGTTATGGCTCTTGCAGCTACTGAAGCATTAAAGTCTATAGGTAGAGACGATGTCCTTGTTTATGGTGTAGATTTTACAAAAGATGCTAAAGCTTCTATAAAAGAAGGCACTATGATGGGAAGTGTCACTTACTCTAGCCAAGTATATACAAAAGCTGCTCTTTTAATGGCCATGAAAGCTGCACAAGGTCATAAACTTTCTAAAGCGGTATATTCTCCGTTAACTCTTGTTACACAAGATAATATAAAAGACTATGAAAACTGGAAATAAACCTAATTTTTTAGTTGAAACAGCATTACTTACTCATGGTCTTTCTTCTATATGTAATGAGCAGCTAGTAAAATCCTGGGATAATACAGATTCTAACCTTGCATGGATAGAATCTGGGAATATAATTGTTGGGAATATTAATGAATTTTTAAACTTTAGAAATAGAGCAGATTCATTAATACGTATAGATTGTTTTTTACTGGAAAATACCTTGAAAGGAAAACTTTCAGGTGCCCTTACTGCCTCTGGTACTATGGCAGTTTGTGAAAAGTATAATATACCTTTAGCTGTAACCTGTGGCATGGGTGGAATTGGAGATATTAAAGGTGAAGAATTATGTCCTGACTTGCCAGCTATCTATAAATTGCCTGTAGCTTTAATTGCCACATCTCCTAAGGATATGCTGGATATAAAAGCTACTATTGAATGGTTGATGTCAAAGAATGTTACAGTGCTTGGATACAAAAGTGACTCATGCAATGGATTTATGTTTAATGGAGAAAAAGTTAAACTTTCTGGAGTTTATAATGGAGATTTTCTTCGTGGCAAAACTCTTCTTCTTAGACAAATACCAGTTAATAAACGATTAAAAAATTTAGAAATAATTGATTTAGCTATTAAGGCGGGTAAAGAAGCCGAGAAAAAAGGAATGTACTATCACCCTGCTGCAAATGCTGTTATAGACAAATTATCTAATGGCTTATCTTCACTATTACAACTTGAATCTCTAATAGTTAATAGAAACTGGGCTTATGAAATTACCCGTAAAATCTAAATTCTTTTATATAATAAAACAGTTAAAAGTACCCTTTAAAAATATATGCATAAAAAGAAACCATGCTAATCTTAAAGGGTACCTTTCAATACTTTATTTTTAATAATTTTCTAAACAATCAAAAACCTTAAAGCATGTATGGTGCAAAAACCATTAAAGTAAAAACAGAATCAAGTATTAAATAAGGCATAAATTTTGCTATTGGCATAGCATCTAAATCATCCTTATAATTCAAATAACCAAATACATAAAATATTAAGCTAATTATAAAACATATAAAAAATCCTAATAATACAGAAGAAAGCTGTTTAGGTAAATAAAACTTAAAATTCTTATAGTTAGTGATATAGATAGCCTCACATTTTATTAAAAATGTCATTATAGATACTGTAACAAATAAAATTTTCTTGGATTTTTCCTGTAATCTATATTCTAAAAAACTAATAATACTCATTACCATAACTGCAGGTAGTATCCATTTTAATCCTAGTATAATCACATAAATCAATGCATACATAAAGCCTTGTGCAGTATCTTGGGCAGATATTATTTTTTCTTCTTTTTTTGCGTTATTATTTTCCTTCTTAAAATCCTCTTTAGTAGATGTAAAATATACATCATAGCTCTCACTTTCTGGTACATAATCACAATATATTGCTGTATCCTCATTAATAGCGGCATTAGAGGATATTTTTGCTGATTTAGATACAAAATTTCCTACAGAAATTTCATTATCTTTTAAATAAAATTCTACTAAATCTTCATATTGCTTTTTTATACCAAAATATCTTGATACTTGGCCTAAGAATTTAGCTTTTCCATTTTCAGTAGAAATAAATTGTATATCTTTTACTTCGTCTATGCCTTGTAGGTTAACTATATTCATTGATTTCTTTTCCAAATTACTCAATTCAAAACTATATCGTTCTGTACTAAATCCTTTCTTTGTTTTTTTAAACATAATAAGGTAAGCGTATTTGTGGTCAAATCCTAAAGCAGTATTTAAAATACCTTGACCTAATGGTAAGTTTAAAGCACATAAATTTCTTAAGTCACTTATTTCTCCATTTTTATAATAACAAGATTTTATATACCCATCTTTTGTAATAAACATTAACATGTATTTATCCTTTGCAACTTCTACAGCCCTTAGTAAATTTGCTCCATTTACTTCAATAAATTTATTAGTATCTTTAATAAAATCTACTATTTCTATCTTTTTGTCATAAGCTCTTAAGAGTATTTTTTCATTCACTTGAAATGATTCATTAACACCATTTATTTTTCCTTCATTTATTTTGTTTAATCTATTATCTACTTCTACATAGTTTTCTGCATTCTCATTTAGTTTAATGCAATCCCAACTTATAAAATATCCTTGCTGCTTTTTTATAAAGCTCAGATTATTTATCATACTGCCATCAATAGATATTTCTTTGCTATTAATTAAATTTCCTAAATTATCTATTTGTAAAAATGTTAACTTATTACTGTTATTTAGTAATATCAAATATCCTTCTGAGTTTTTATAAAACCTAGGTGGAGATTTAACCTCAGCATTTGTTATCTTTTTACCTTTACCCCACTTTTCAGAAGGTGGTTCTTTATTTACATCAAAACTTAACTTATACTGTGATACTAAAATAAATACCATTAATATGACTGTTACCCATATAAAAGTTTTTTTCAACTTTTTATCCATTTTTACCCCCTATCTGGTATCATGTAATGGGAAATACATTACTGTAAATGTCATTTCATTTACCATAATTCTTTCCCAAAAACCCTTATTTAAAGTATAATAAAATTCTCTCTTTCTATATTTTTATATGATACCAATTAAATACAATATCTTTTCTATAATAATACTAAAATTGCCAATTTATTTGTAGTGATAAAAATAATAAATATACCATGACATTTGTCACCTTTTCATTAATAATTCTTTATGTAACTTATAAAAATGAAATTCCAGTAAAAATTTTATTTTTACTGGAATTTCACTTTTATATTATAATTATAGTGCATTACCTCATTTCAATAAGTAAAGTTAGACTATTTTTCATCAACTCTCTACTCTTTATGTTCAAAGACACTGCGTTTAAATCAAACCTTAAAAACAATTATAATTCATGCACTCCTTTTTATAAACATAATAATTCTATTTAATGCTTTTTTGCATTTGTAAAATTTTATATTTTTTATTTGCTATTTCTCCTTCACATATATGAAACGTTTTAAAGTTTAATTTTTCATACACCTTTATTGCTCTTTTATTAAATGCAGCAACACCACATCTAACATATTCTCCTTTGTAGTCATACTCCCTTACCGCAAAATTAATACATTCTGAGACAAATTCTACTCCTAATCCTTTGCCGCACAATTCTGGTTTCAATCCCCATCCAATCCACATTTCATATATATTTTCACAATTATTTCTAACTATGCTATATTCAACGTATCCGTCATCTTCAGATGATTCATCTTCTTCTGTAAAAAATTCTATTGTTAACTCTCCTAAAAGCTTGTCTTGCTCATTTAAAACTGCAAATCTTCCTACTCCCCAAGTTTCTTTACACAACAAAAATTCCTCTTCATTTATGTAGTCATATATATGATATTCCCCATTATATTTCCAATTATCAATCATTTCCTTTGCATATTCCAAGTTCATTGGAACAAATTTAAATTTCAATATATCCCCTACTTTCTAATAAATTCTATTACTTTTGTATTAAATTTACACAATGCTATTTCTATAGTTTACTTATCTATAAACATATGAAACTTCATATTACATTAGTCCAATATTGCTGCCAACTCCATGACTATAAGTGTTTTCTCATTTTACATAGTAATCACAATATCATATCAGTTAATTCAACCCCTTTCGAAAATCCTAAATCATGATAAACCAGAATGAGAAGGCATATTACTATTTACAAAAATTATATCATCTGTGAAATTAACCTTATATGTACAAAACAGTTCTGTATTAAAGTAGAGCAAAAAAAGAACGCATTATTACCAGATATAGTCTAATAATAATACATTCTTTCATATGATATTCAAAAAAATATTTTATATCTTTATTAAACATTCCTTTATCAGGAACATAATTTTCTCTCTTTACTTATAATTTTTCTAATACTTTGTTCTGATAGGAAATATTCTTCAGATAACTTTGAAACTTTATATCCTCTAGCATATTTCTTAAAAATTTCATTATTTCTTCTTTTGAGGCTATTTCTAGTTCCGTTTTTTTCACCCCATGATTTTTGATTTTCACTTTTTCTAGGTATATATAAATATTCCCCATCTATATATTCTTGAACTAACTCTATTATCTCCTCTGGTAACACATTATGTGCTTTAACATATTTCATGCCTTTGCTCCTCCTTAATTTTTTTTAAATTAAAATTAAGGCAAAGACCCATGAAAAAGTAAATCTATGTATTACATAGGAGCCTAGTTTTTATTTCAGCTAATAAACTACATTAGGCTCCAAGCAAAGCATAGCTGACTGAGTCATTACGGTCTTTGCTTGAAGCATTTTGTTTACTGCCGAGTAAAATAAATTATAGCTTCTCATAATTTTCATAAAAAATCACTCCCTTAAGTTGAACTATCATATAATAAGATTCCTATATATTATATTATACATAAGTTTTTTATTTCCTCTTTATTTTAAATTAACCAATACCTCGCTATTATTTATACAATTTATTTTTGTAATATCCATCTGATAGATACAATGCTCCTAGAGGGTTATGAGCTAGCACTCTATCCTTAACTGCAAAAACAGTTATAGGTGCATTAGAATATTTTATAAACAGCGAATCATGGCCTACACATAATCCCATAATAATATTTAAATCTGTTTGAGCTTTATTTAGTAAAATAGCCTGTCCAATAGGATTACACATTGGCTCATAAGTACCCGCTCTTACCTTTTCATTATCTTTAATATTTAAAAATTCCTTAGGTATACTTCCATTTTTACACACTACGGAAATAACCTCAAATCCATTATGCTTTAAGATCTTGCACAGCATTTTTGCTTCATTGCTTAAACCTACACAAAAGGCAACCCCCAGTTTTTTAAAATTACACTTATTTGCAAAATCCATTATTTCTTCAAGTCTTGTTTTTTTACAATATCCTTCTGCTTCAACTAATGCAGAATTATATGCTAATTTATTATTTTCATCTTCAAGGTATAATTTTCTTATCTGTTCTTGTTGTTCTTTTTCATTACATGGACAATTATTAGGTAATTTCTGAAGTTCTCCTATTTTACAATGATGTTCACTGCACATAGCGCAAGTATACATATTATTATCCCTCACTTTCTTTACAAACACCTATAGATATAAATTTTATAGTTTTCTCAGATAAAACTCCCTTAATATTAGCCTCTTTAGTGATTTAGTCTATTGCTCTTTATTCCTATGCTCCTAATTAGATACATATTCCTTATTTAATAAATTATATCATATAACTATACTAATTACACAAATTAATAATTGCTTGTATATGTATGAAACTATATTAATGAAAATTCTTTTTTATAGCCATAAAGTAACTGATACTTATGATAAAGCAGTGAAAGAATAAAGTTCTTTCACTGCTTCCCATAAAATATTATTAACTAGCCATAGCATTAAATTTCATTAGTCTTTTCACGTTATAAACATATGGATAACTCTTAATATTTTCTACGCTCTTCTCCATATCCACTTCTGAAGATACTCTAACTACAGCTGCTATTTCTTCATCCTTTTTTGAATACACATCTAGTATTTCATGAAAGTTTGATTTTAATAACTCTCTTGTTTTATCAATATCACTAGTAAATATTCTTAATAAAGCTTCACATTCATTAGGAAAATATTTCTCAATTGAATAGTTATTATATGAATAATTTATACTTCGAATAAAATTTTTATTGATTATATCTGATAAATCACTACAAACTGCAGACGCTGTTGGAAACATTCCTGCCCCCTTACCTGTAAAGGTAAGTTGACCCACAGCATCCCCTTCTAAAATAACAGAATTAACTTCATTGTTTATATGGAAAAACTCAAGCCTAGAGTCCACTAACATAGGTTTAACTACTCCATATACCTTATCACCTTTTTTACTACTGTAACCTATTAGCTTTATACAGCAATTTTGCTTTTTAGCATATAAAAAATCCTCTTTATCTAAATCTGATATTCCTTTAATTACCATATCTTTCCAATATACTTTCCCATTAAATGCTATAGAAGCTAATATTGCTAACTTTCTTGCAGTATCATAACCCATAACATCAGATTCTGGATTTGCTTCAGCAAACCCAAGTCTCTGAGCTTCCTTTAATGCATCTTGATAATTTACTCCTTCATGATACATTTTTGTTAATATAAAGTTTGTTGTACCATTAAGTATACCTTTAATTGATAGTATATTATTGCCATTTAGTGATTCTACTAATGGCTTTATTATAGGAATTCCCCCAGCTACAGCTGCCTCTAATTTTATTGTTACATTATTCTCTTTAGCTATTTGAGAAAGTTCGTTTCCGTATTCTGCAATCAAATCTTTATTGGCGGTTATTACATGTATACCTTTTTTTAATGCCATTTTTATATATTCATTGGCAGGATTAATGCCACCTATTACCTCAATAATAACATCAATATCTTCTTTAAAAATATCTTCTATACTTTCTGTTACTAATGAAAAATATCTTTTATTTACATGCTTACTTTTATCCCTTACCAAAATACGTTTTAAAGTAATTTGATTATATAACTCCACATTCCTTTTTGCTTTTTCAATCAATTCCACAATTCCTGTCCCAACTACCCCATAACCCAATAATCCATAATTCATAAATTTTTACCTCCATTTAATTAAACATAATATTTAACCCAATTACTAAATAAAACATTACCTTCTTTTTTCCAACTATAAAACGGTTCTTTTTTAACATTGTCCATTGGAAAATAATTTTTAGGCATTGAAACATCTATTCCTTTTGATAAATCTCTAAGATACTCTTTTTTTAAAACATCTCTGTCATACTCAATATGTCCTAACATAAAAAACTTCTTCTCATTAAATAATAAAAGCTCACCTACTTCTTGAGAGTACAAAAGTGTTTTAAGATTATGATTATTTTTTAAATCCTCCTTTAAAATCCCACTATATCTGGAATGAGGACAGTTTACAGGAAAATTTAGGTCTTTTAAAATCCGCTCTTCCCTAAGCTTATGATGTTTGTATATGCCAAAAGTCTTTTTATTCATAACATAATTTCTAATACCATAATAATGATACATTGCAGCTTGAGCTGCCCAGCATATAAAGAAAGATGTTTTTACATTTTCTTCAATAAAATTAAATATATCTTGAAGCTCCCTCCAGTAACTTACATGTTCAAAAGGCAATTTTTCTAGAGGTGCTCCAGTTATAATTATTCCATCTAACTTTTCATTCTTAATATCCTCAAGCGTTTCATAATTATTTTTTAAATATGACATTGAACTATTCTTACAACTATAATTTATAATTCTTAAAAACCTCAAATGTACTGATTTATTTATAGAATTAAATAATTTTAAAAACTGTGCTTCCGTTTCCTGTTTATTTGGCATTAAATTTAAAATTCCTATGCTTTTTAAATTCTCAGTTCTCTGCAACCCTAGTGAGTAGTCTATACTACCCTTTTCTAAAAGCTTCAATCCTTCAAAAGGCTTATTTAGGTATATTGTCATATTAACTTATATAATTAAGAGCTTGTTTAAAGTCCTCAATTATATCCTCTATATTTTCAATGCCCACAGAAACTCTTATCATTTCAGGGGATACTCCTGCATTAATCTGTTCCTCTACAGATAATTGCCTATGAGTTGTACTTGCAGGGTGAAGCACAGAAGATCTAACATCACCTATATGAATTACTAAAGCTACTAATTTTAATTTTTTAATAAACTCCTTTATATCTTCTTTAGACCCTTTAATTCCAAAAGTCAACATACCTGAAGCTCCATTTCTCAAGTATTTGTTGCTCCTTTGAAAGTTTATATTATCCTCCAACCTAGGATAGTTTACCCATGAAATTTTAGGATGCTTTTGAAGCCATTTTGCTAATTTCAATGCATTTTCGCTATGGGCCTTCATCCTTAAATGAAGAGTCTCTAAACCCAAATTGGTTAAAAAAGCGTTAAAAGGAGACATAATATTTCCTATATCTCTTAATAATTTAACCCTAAGCTTTGTTATATACGCCTTTTCTTTAAAAGCTTCTACGTACTTTAGCCCATGATAACTTAAATCTTTTTCTACCATTGATAGAAATTTGCCATTATCCCAATTAAAATTTCCTCCATCAATAATTATTCCTCCAACTGATGTAGCGTGGCCATCAGCATATTTAGTGGTGGAATGTATTACTATATTTGCTCCAAGCCTCAAAGGATTGCAATGATAAGGTGTTGCAATAGTATTGTCTACTATAAAAGGTATATTTGATTTTCTAGCTATAGATGAAAACTTCTCAAAATCAAGAATATTAAGACCTGGATTTCCAATGGTTTCTCCAAAAATTAATTTAGTATTGTTCTTTATAGAACATAAAATTTCTTCCTCTGAAGCCTCTGGATTTACAAAAGTAGTATGGATTCCTAATTCCCTTAAGGTAACATTTAAAAGATTGAAGGTTCCACCATATAAAGTAGATGCTGCTAATATATGATCTCCTGCTTTACATATATTTAATACAGCTAGTAACGTAGCTGATTGGCCCGAAGATGTGGCAACTGCACCAACACCTCCTTCAAGTAATGAAAACTTTTCTTCCAAGGCTGCTACTGTCGGATTGCTTATCCTAGAGTACATATGCCCTTCTTTACTTAAGTCAAATAACTCACCTACATAATCTGGATTATTGTAGTAATAGGTGGTATTTTGAACAATAGGTAATATCCTTGGCTCTCCTACTTTAGGCTTATAGCCTTCCTGAATACATAATGTTTCAAATGACAATTTTTTTGACATAAAAAAACCCCCTTTAAAATAATAAGGAAGTCTTCTAACAAGTAGCAACATTAATGATTTAAAACCTTTTATGAAAATAAAAAAACTATTTTCCATAAAAGATAGAAAATAGCACGATAACAATATTTTCAGCTATCTCTTATCTATCAGGATTTCCTGCAGGATTTAGCACAATTCTAGCCATTTAGGCTAGCTGTTGCCAGGTTTCATAGGGCCAGTCCCTCCACCATTCTTGATAAAAGACTAATTATTAAATTATATATAATATATACTATACTTAATATTCTGTCAATATGCTTTTTTATTTTATTTTTAATTGATAACCTTACATAATAAGTTATCACCTGATAATTTTTTTGAAGAAATCATCCCAGTGTATACTTCATAATAAGTATACAGATGTCAATCAAGTATACTTTATCTCACTTTTTATTATACTAAAAGTATGATATACTTAGCTAGTTTGTATAAAACAAAGCTTAGCTAAAATAAAATTTTTATTCTACTGAAATATGAATCTCACGTCACATATCAACTAAAAATAATATTACAGCTATTATCCATTGGATAAATATTTATATAAATACAAAATATACTTAAAAGTTGAAAGGTAGATTATTATGATAAAGTTTAAAGAACTAGGTCTTAGTGATGATATACTAAGCATACTTAAAGCTCAAAGAATTAGTGAACCAACACCAGTTCAAGAACAAAGCATCTTGATAATAAATAATGGTCATGATGTTATAGCGGAAGCTCAAACTGGAACTGGAAAAACCCTTGCATTTCTATTGCCAATGTTTGAAAATATGTCTCCTAACATAGACACAATTCAAGGTTTAATAGTAACACCAACAAGAGAACTTGCCATACAAATAACTCAAGAAGCTATGAAATTAAAAAAAGCTAAGGATTTAAATATATTAGCTGTATATGGTGGTAAAGATATAGGCTCTCAACTAAAAAAGCTTAAAGGTAATATTCACTTGGTAATTGCAACTCCTGGTAGACTTTTGGATCATCTTAACAGAAACACAATTAATCTCGACCATTTGAAAACATTAGTATTGGATGAGGCTGACCAAATGCTTCTTATGGGATTTAAAAATGAAGTCCGCTCCATTATAAGTCATACACCAAATAACCGTCAGACCCTATGTTTTTCAGCCACAATGAACTCTGAAGTTAAAAAACTTGCCTATAAAAATATGCATGATCCAAAACTAGTTATGGTAGAAAAAAAGGAAGTAACTCTTGAAAATATCAAACAATTTCTAATAGAGACCACTGATAGAAGGAAACAAGAAGACTTGTGTAAAATTTTAGATGAGGAAAATCCATTTATGGCCATTATCTTTTGTAGAACCAAAAGAAGAGTTGATAATCTTGAGGAAGATCTTTATCAAAAAGGCTATAACTGTAAAAAACTCCATGGTGGTATATCTCAAGCAAAGCGTGAAAAAGTAATGAAAGCCTTTAAAAATTTAGAGATTCAATATTTAATAACTACTGATGTAGCAGCTAGAGGACTTGATATAACTGGAGTTACTCATGTTTTTAACTATGATATCCCTGAAAACGCTGAGAGTTATATACACCGTATAGGTAGAACTGGAAGAGCTGGTGAAGAGGGCTATGCCTTCCTATTTGCAGCACCAAAAGATGAAACCACTTTAAATGCAATAGAAAAGGAAATTCAATTAAAAATCTCTAGAAGAATTTTAACATAACAACTTACGGTATTTAGTAATTTTTCATTTTAAAAAAATATAAAATACGCATCCTATATAAAACAAAAGCCATGCATAAATCGGAGAATACTTTCTATTGTACGCATGGCTTTCTATTTATAAAAATTTATATGTATGATTAACCCACAATAAGTATTACATTGCTTGAATTATGAAATTTCTCTGGAATGAGTTGCATAAGAAGCGAAGGAACTATTTAAATTTAATTTTAGAAATTCTTCTTTTAGACAGATAAAATTATCGTAACCCTTAAAAGGACGCCAGGCTAGCGAACCTGAGGCAGGACGCTGAATGTGAGCGTTAGATAATTTTATATGGCTAAAAGATTAGAATTTCTTAAATTAAATTTATTGTTCCAAGCTCTTATGCAACTCATGGAGGAGAAATTTCATAATTCCATTACATTCTACCTTATTGTGGGTTAATCATATGTATTTATTTCAATAATCTTTATAATATAGTAATTATTTTAATAAAGAAACTTTTGTATCAATTACTTCTGGTTCTCTTTTGAATAAGAACTCACCTTTTCTAACAGAACAGCTGATTCCTACTCTTTCTAGTATAGCATCAAATTCATTTTTTGCATTTAATACTATAAAGTTAGCATCTTTACCTAGTTCTATGCCATATTTATCCTGTATATGAAGAGTTTTTGCACCATTTACTGTAATTAAGTCTAAAGCATTGTTAATTTCTTCAAAAGACATCATATGACATATATGAATTCCTGCATCTAATATGTTCATTAAGTTTCCATTTCCCAGTGGGTACCATGGATCTGAAATTGAGTCTTGTGCAAAACAAACATTTATATCTGCATCATTTAATTCCTTAACTCTTGTAAGTCCTCTTCTCTTTGGATATGTGTCATATCTTCCTTGTAAGTGAATATTTTCAGTTGGGCATGATATGAAGTTTAGGTTTGATAATTTTAATAGTTTGAATAGTTTAAAAGTGTAGGCATTATTGTATGAACCCATAGCACAAGTGTGGCTTGCTGTTGTAAGTTCACCGATTCTATTCATATAAGCTTCTGCAGCTAGTAGCTCAACAAATCTTGATTGTTCATCATCTGTTTCATCACAGTGAATGTCTATTAATTTGTTGTATTTCATAGCAAGTTCTACAGTTTTCTTAACTGATTTTTCTCCCATTTCTCTTGTGAATTCGAAGTGAGGTATAGCTCCTACTACATCAGCACCCATTTTTAATGCTTCTTCTACTAATTTATCTCCATCTCTATATGAATACATACCTTCTTGTGGAAATGCTATAATTTGAATATCAACAATATCCTTTACTAGTTCCTGAAACTGGAATACTTGCATCAGCTAAATCTTCTTCAGCTGCAAGAGGAAAAATAATGGTTGATGACGTTGTTCCAAATATCGTAAAAATAATTGAAGAAGCTTTCAAATAAATCTTATAGAAAGAAGTAGGTATATTTATGAAATTAAAAGGAATAATTCTCACAATGCTATCCTCTATTACATTTGGTTTCGCCTTTACTCTTGGACCTATGACCTATGGTGCTGGAGGAAGTAATCCTGTAACATTAACCTTTTTGAGAAACTTTTTAAGTCTTCCATTTTTATTAGCTATTGTTTTACTATTAAAGGTTGATTTAACAATAACAAAAAAACAACTCAAAAACTTAATAATACTAGGATTTGTTGGGAATGCAATAACAACATTGATGTTGAATATAGCTTTTGCACATATAGATGTAGGAATAGTAACTCCAATCCATTTCACTTATCCAATATTCGTAACACTTGGATGTGTGCTATTCTTCATGTAACTGATCCTGTGAAAAAATAAGAGATTCTAAAAAATGTTTTGCATTTTTTGCTTCTTCCCTCTTTTGTTCTATTTTAAACAAAATTTCTTGTGTAATATCAATTAATTTGATATCCCAAGGCATTATAAACATAGGAAAACCTTCTTCATTTGCCCTATCTACCACATTTTGAGGTATAGCATTTGTACACTTATTATCAATCAAAATCACAATGCCAGAAAGCTTCTTTTCAATACACTCTTTCAATAAAGCTAAAAGACTGTTATCCTCTTTTCCCATATCTGTGTAAGTAACAAATATCAATTCTCCTCCATAAAGCCACTGAGAAATTGACTCTGTCATTCTAACATAAGGCCAAGAAATTTCACGATTCAATCCCTTCTCCCCGGCCAATAGCTTTGCCTTGGAAAAATTTTTAAGTTGAAATAAATCCCTACAGCAGAGAGCCATAAAATCATTCCTTCTTTCTTCTTTTGTTTTTTTAATTACTTTTAAAATAGTACTAATAATTATTATTTAACCGTAAAATTCAAATAATTCTTCAACTGCTATATGAAAAACCTTTGCTATATCCATTGCCAATTTTAAATATGGATTAGCCTTTCCATTCGATACAAAATTTATAATTTTAACTCCAAGTCATTTTCTCTAGTGCAATATGACTGCGATACCAATCATCTTTTTGTAAAAGTTCTTTAGGAGAACCTGCACTTTTAACCCTGCCATCCTCCAAGATGACCACTGTATCACTGGCAATCATAGATGATAAACGGTGAGATATGGACAATATTGTGTGGGCTTGACTTGCCTTTTGCAACACAGACACTATCTTCTCTTCAGTAATAGAATCAAGATTAGCTGTAATCTCGTCCAGAAGAAGTATAGGAGGATCTGTCACAATGGCTCTTGCTATTGCTAAAAGCTGTTTTTGTCCCTGTGAAAAAAGTGTGTCGCTAGTTACTTGGGTATCTATGCCGTTTTCCAAGGTTGCTATATAATCCGTAAGCCCTACAAAATCCAAAACATTTTCAATTTGTTTCTTTGTAATATTATTGTCCTGAAGACTAATTTGCTCTGCTACTGTTCCCTGTATAATATGAAAGCTTTGATCCACATATCCAAATATTTTACGTTTTTCGGAATTTGGTATTTGGTAAACATCAATGTGGTTTATTGTTATGTTCCCCTCTGATGGCTTAAGAAGTCCCATAATCAACTTGAATAATGTAGTTTTTCCAACCCCCGTTCTCCCTACAAAGGTAACCTTCTCATTTGATTTTAAATTAAGATTAATATTCTGGATAACATTATTGCCATCTTCATACTGAAAAGTAATATCATTAAATGATAATATCACTTCCCTATCTATGGGAATAATATGTTCTATCTTTAATTCATTCTTCTTAAAGTCATCCTCAGCTTCACCGTAAAAATCATCTACTCTACGGATACCTGATAAAGCCTTTTGAATATTTTGCAGTTCCATTCCCAAATTTTCAATTGGTGCAAACAAGTTAGATATTAATTCAATTGATGCTGCAACCATTCCTAGAGATATTCCCAGATAATTTAGTTGTTTAGACGATAATACTACAATAAACCCAATAACAGTAGCACGAATGAGCTGAATAATTGGAGAAAATATAGAATCATAAAAATTTACTTTCTCAATTGTTTTGTAATTATCAAACAATTGCTTAGTATAGTTCTTTTCCATATAATTCTCTTTGCTGTAGGATTTAATCATCTGTACATTCTTTAAGCTTTCAGAGATATGATTGTTTACCCTGCCTACCAATATTCTATTTTCTATATGAGCCTTAAGCATTCTCTTTTGAAAAAGTCGAGTAATACCGTAAATAAAAGGTAGCAATATTAAAATTATCACTCCAAGCTTTGAACTGAACATCCAAATTGAAACTACAATACCTATAATCTTAAAGCAATCAACCATCATTCCGATAATACCACTTGTAAACAGTGAATTAATTGCGTCCACATCATTTGTAAACCGTGATACAATTGTGCCTGAACCATTTGAAGAAAAAAAACTCGCATTTATTTTTTGGAGTTTTTTCATCATTTCACTTCGTATTTCTTTTGTAATTTTTTGTCCCAAAACCGTAAGGACAGCCTCTTTAATGAAGTCAAATATTGCAATAAACAATAATATAATAATATAAGCAACCGCTAAAATAAACAATTTATTAAAGTTTTTTGGTACCAAATTATTATCAATTATATACTTCAAAATTTGAGGAGGGATTAAACTTGTAAGAACAACGCCACAAATAGAAAACACTAACAGTATACTTATGCCAATATTGTTTTTAATTACTTTAATCATAGATTTTTTTATTAAACTATTTCCCATCATTTTTTCCCCCATCTGTACGCTGTAAATTAAATATTGTTTCATAAACTTGCGATTTTTTCATAAGTTCATTATGGGTACCGTAATCTACTGTTTTGTTGTTATCTAACAATACAATATGATTTATTCTACTAAAAATAGCCAAACGGTGTGAAACTAGAATAATCAAACTATCTTTATAATTTTTTCTTAAGTTCTTAATGATTTTTTCTTCTGTCTTCATATCCACCGCTGAAAATGGATCATCTAATATTATAATTTTATTTTTATTAATAAGAGCTCTTGCCAATGCTATCCTTGCCTGCTGACCACCACTTAATTTAATTCCACTATTTCCAACTAAAGTATTTTGCCCCTGAGGCATTGTTTCCAAATCTGTATCAAAGCAAACATTTTTTAAAACAGAAGCAATATCTTGCCTACTTCCTAAAGTTATATTGTTATAAATGGTATCTGAAAGCAACTGGGGCTTATGACCTAAGTAAGAAATCATCTGACTTCGCTCATATTCTGAATAGTCTTTTAATTCCTTACCATCTATTTTTATGCTGCCTACATATGGATATAATCCAAGCAAAGATAGTGCAAGTGTAGATTTACCAGAAGCAATGGGACCTGTGATGCCTATAATTTGTCCCTGTTTTCCTTCAAAACTAATATTTTCAATTATATTTTCCTTTCCCTCTTCATAACAGAAGCTAAGATTTTCTACTGATAATACTGTGCTCCTCTTATTTATTTTAACAGTAACGTCTTTACTTTCATATTCCGTAAGATATGGTTTAATACGCCTCCATGACACTTGAGATTTTTGTACAGAATTAAATAGTTTAGCTGCTTTACTTGCCTTAATTGCCATGGCAGTAAACATAGCTATGTAGGTGGAAAACTCTCCTACACTCCAACTACCATTAATCACCTTTTTACCTCCTAAATAAATTACCATTATTATTCCAACCATTGCTATCACATGATATATGGGTTGCATAGAATTTTCTAATATATTGGCTTTGATAGCCTTATTCTGCAAATCTTCCAATTGCTCATTATACTTCATTCTGTTTTGTGACTCCATACCAGTGACACGATATAACATAACATTTTCAATGGCATCATAGGTAATCTGTGCTACCTGGCTGCTTTTTTCACGAAAAGCAATGGAGTACTTATAAATAACACTTTTTAATTTTTCGGCAAACAACATTGCAATAGGAATAAAAAGAATAGATAACATAGTTATTTTAACATCATAAATAATCATTGATATTAGATAAGATGCCATGAGAACGCCTGTATCAAATACTTCTGTGGTGAACTTTCTCATTCCCTCCACGCATAAATCCACATCGGAAATAGCTCTTGTCATTAGATCACCTGTATTTTCATTATCAAGTTCAGAAATATTTTTATGTATTATGTTATTGTATATCATAAACCTCATAGTAGCACTGGTACTATTGGCAAAACGTCTTATATAAAAGCGCTTAAAATATCGAAAAAGTTGAATAATTCCAATAAGAGCAACGTAGGTAACTGCAAGTATTATTACAGAAGATAAGTCAGCCTCATGAACAATAGAATCTATGAGTTTTCCTTGATATATAGGTCCTAAAATAACCGTAGTATTGCACAGCAATCCAAATATTATAATACAAGTTACTACAAATTTTTCTTTTTTCCAGTAATTAATAATTTTATCTGGTTGCTTCATAGGCTCGATCTTTAATTTCGACATATTAAGTAGCATCCCCCATCGCATAATAAAAAATTAGCACTAATAAAAGTCCTTGCACTAAAATTATACATTATTAGAAGCAATTTTTCTATTGAAACATATTCACTCATGTAAACTATTGTAACAAGTTTTTTTATTACTTCATAAGATATTTTATAGTGCTATAATCTTAAGGAGCTTTTATGTATAATCATTGTTTTAAATCTGATATTATAAGTCCAAGTATTATATTTATTGCAAGAGGAGATGTAAACGGTGATAGGATACCTGACAATTTATATCTAATTGGAACAAGAACCCCATCAAGTAATTTTATTAAAAACATCACTCTTATAATCCAAGATGGGAGAACAGAGAACATTATAAAAATACCTCTAAAAGAAAATGCCGGATATAATCCTAGATTACTTTTGGGAGACTTTACTGGAAATGGTACAAAAGATATATTAATTAGTATTGATTCTGGCGGAAGCGGTGCAATAATGTATCATTATATTTATTCTTTTATTTTTAATACACCACAACTAATATTCGATTTTGATGTATATAACAAAGAATATGAATATGATGTTACTTTTAAAAACAACTATAAAGTCGAAGTAACAAGCAATAAAAATAATGAAAAATACATTATAGACATATCTCTTAAGGAAGATGATTACTTAAATGAAATATACTATGAGAATGGTAACCTAAGAAATCCAATTAGCGGATTTGTAAATCCCCTAAGCGGCTTATATCCTGTAGATTTTAACTCTGATGGAATATACGAACTGTTGGCTTATCAAAAAATAGCTGGAAGATATAATGCAGATTCTCTAGGCTATGTTTTGAATACGCTAAAATGGCAATATAATAAATTTGTTTTAGACAATCAAAATGTAGCTATCTGGGGAGCACAACAATAAATACTACTATATATTGTGCTGAATTTAAATTTTCAGAACAATATATAGTATGTAAATTTTTTAATGCCACAGCCCCATTTTGGAGTTACATCAATCCTCTTTACACAAAGTTAAGGTACATGAAAATAAATAACAAGTCAAAGATGCAGGTATATTTTGTGTCAGACAAGGCAGCAGTTTCCGCCGCTAGTAAACCTATCGGTGGGTTCTGTTGACGCAGTATGACGCAAAATAGACTAGCATACTGACTTGTTATTTATTTGAATGTGCCTAATACCAAATGTAGAGTTTACATAAATTATTTTAATTTTAAATTCTATTTATTTATAAAAATGTAAACTGCGTAGGAAACTATTACTTGATACTACAATAGCTTTTCTAAATGAATACCTTCTAATTCCTCAACTACTTCATTAAACCATTTAATTGTTTCTTCATGTTTATGTTTCAAATCTTCGCCATCCTTAATAAAGTAAAACTCATTAAGCTTTTTTACCACTTCTTTTGGCAAATCATAATATACATATCGTGTCCTAAAATCAAATCTATATGGACTATACCTTATTCTTATAGCTTCTAGCAAAAGGCTTAAGGAAAAATTATTGTAAAATGCCACTGCTTCAATATAATTCTTTCTATTAAGTTCTTTATATATCAAAATCTGATATATATTAAATAAGCTTTTAATTTTCTCTAATCTCTGCTCTAGTTTTTTTGCAAATTCTTTTTTGTCAATGCTCTTGTATTTAGTTACATTTTTTTTATCAAAGTGAACAAAGACCTCTCCATGTATTTCCTTTTGCAAAAATTTATCTGGTGCACTATGCCTTACAGCACAAATTTCCACTATAAGGAATTTGCTTGCATCTTTTAACTTGTACACCTTTTGATATGCTCCTTCACTCATAGGTTGGGAACATTCATATGTACTTTCAATTGGCGATAAAGTTTCTAATGCCTTATCAGTTACATTAAATATTTCTCTTACTTTGTCATCTTCCACATCAACTGCAATATCAATATCTGACCATTCATCCACACGTCCAAAGGCCGCTGAGCCACATTGCCATGCTGCATAAACATAATCTAGTGGTTCTATGGAAGCAACTATACATTTTAATATTTCCTCTCTCTTTAACATAATTCTCCTCCTCATGATTATTGTTTTTCATCTTTATTTTTTTAATAAATTGTTTTTTCATCTTTCTCTATAAGCTTTAATTTTTTTAATATACTCTCTCATTCTTAAAGTTTCATTTTTAATAAAGCACAACTCTTTTTAATAAGTTTTTTATTGCCTTGATAAAAGTTTTAATTCATTTGCCTTTTTTAATAATGTATATGCTGTTTCATACTCTTCTTTTTGTGAATATATTTCACTTAAACTTTCATAGGCAAAACCTAAATTCATATATGCATATTGAACAATACCTTTATATTCTAAAGTTATATAAATTTCTACTTCTTTTATAAAACTTTCTATTTTACTAACGGCCTTATCATATTCCTTTAGTTTCCCATAAGCTAATCCTTCATATATTTTTCCTGTTAATATATAAACACAATCAATTATATGAGGAATTTTATGTTTATAATCTATTTTTGAAAAATCTTCAATAGCATTATTATAGTTTGATAATAAATAGTTTGCCTTTCCATGTTCCACATAATAATAAAAGGATTTTTCTCTTGCGTTAATTTCTAGTAACTCTAAATATTTCAAAGCTTCACATGGCTTATTTATCTTATTTTCATATTTAGCATAATTATGATATATCTTTGCCAAATTTAATTTATTATCGGTAAACTCTCCATATTGTTTTGCCTTATGGGCATTTACAAGAAACTTTTCATATTCTTCCCTCATAAGATATATTATTGCTTCAATTCTATAAGCATCATCTATATAGTAATAAATATTATTTTCATTAGACAAAATAATAGATTTCTCACACATCTCAATTGCCTTTTGAAATTCACCTTTTGCAAATAAAATAGCCGGCTGTGTAATTAATAACTTAATTTCTAAAAAAACATCCCTGCTGCTAGATTTATCATATAAACTCTGTGCTTCTTCTAAAATATTTCTACATTTATCATAATCATACTTTTCTAAGGTTTCCCTACATAACTTCATATATGCCCTTGATGCATCAATGTATAATCTATTGTATTTATATATTTCACAACATAAATTAATAATCTTTGTTCCTTCTTTAAATTCACTTAAAGCCACATGACATGACCCCAATCTATATAGTATATCTGCATATAATTTACTTTTTTCCTGAAATTTATATATATCTAATAGATTATTTGCTTTTTCCTTAGCAGCTTCAAATTTATTGCTTCTTAGGAAAACATCTATCTCTTCCAATTCCTTTAAAATTTTATTAAATGGTAAACAATTGTTGTCTATATATTGGGCGTCTTCTTCTTCATTTTGCAGAAAATAAGCTATTGGCGTATTTAGCTTTTTAGCAATATATTGCAAATTTTTCATAGAAGGATTGGCATGCCCATTTTCTATATGACTTAGCATACCTTTGGTCATTTCTGGCTCTGCAAGTTCTGCTTGAGTCATACTGAGCTCCTTCCTTAATCTTTTTATTTTTTCTCCAATACTTAAATTCAATTTTCTCTCTCCTTTTAAGTATATATACTATACTATTTAGTATAGTATAATTAAAGTATACTTTCAAGTATATTTAGTATAATTTAATTATACTTTGTTTTATATTAAAGTTCTAATATTTAGACTTTCCTTATTATTTTACTTTATTTTTGTTGTCTACAATTAAATAGTCGTAAATGTATTACATTGAAAACTTCTATTATTTTGATAAATTGCATTTTGCAATTGATAAGTATACAGAGTTTTACAATACCAGAAGGCTTCAAGCAACGTTAAAAGGTCTGACTCCGATAGAATATCGAAATCAGACCTTGGTATCTTAATTTATATTTTTTACCTGTCTACTTGACAGAGGGCAGTTCATTCTTTATAGTCTTTTCCTACCTTATTTGTTAAGTTTATAATAACTTGTTTGAAAACACTATTGTTCAAATTATTTCATGCTATTTGAATATCTTTTATAGTAAAAGTATCCTAACACTGCCCATAAAACCATTAGCAGCATAGATGGACTGCTTAATCTTGCAGGGGAACCTGGTATAATAAGTAATCCTATAAATACAAGACTTATAAAAGCACCCACTAATGAAAAATATCTGTCCAGTCCTATTGAATGTTTAAAACTAATATAACATACATAAAAATATGCTACAGCAGCTAGTAACGATGACATATCTACTATATAGATAATAACCTCTCTACCCAACCAAGGTGCTATTAGACTAGCTAAAGCTACAAATTTAACTCCATTGTCAAATACGCCATTTTGATTTTCCTTATTGTACTTTGCTGGAATAAGTCTATATCTAGACAACGCTCCTATGAGCTTGCTGCTGCCTAACATAAAGCCATTTATTCCACCAGCCACTGCCCCAGCCAGTGATATTATAAGCAACATAAATCCTATATATCCCATATTATTCAGTACGGCAGTTCCTAGAGCCCATTGTTCCAAAAGCGCTTTCTCTGGAGTATATACCAAACCAGTTGTAATATTTAAAAGATTATAAAAAAGCACTCCAGTGAATATAGCTAATACTGCCATTCTTGTAGCTTTTGCAGGTTCAAAACTTAACTCTGTAGACACTTGTGGTATTACATCAAACCCCACAAATAAGAAAGGAACTATTGCAAAAATTTTCGCAACCTCATTAATGTTAAACTTATAGTTAACAATATAGTTATTCATAATTAAGCTATGGTCTGTCTTTATGAACATGAAAGTAAATACTAAAATTACATTTACCACCATCAATAAGATCATTATGTTCTGTACTCTAGAACTGAACTTTAGTCCCTTAATATTCACATAAGCAAACACTAAAATTATTAAGCTAGCAATAATAATCTCTGACAAATATACAGGATAACCAGCTATGTTATATAGATATCCAAAATCCATTGCTGTACCAAACAACTTCTTAATTACTAATACGAATGCTGTAGCATTCAATGGAACCATGCTTATATAACATAAAGTCAGAGACCATCCTACTACAAAACCATTGACCTTACCCATATTTCTATAGGTATAAGAGAATTCTCCTCCATCTTCTTGATGATTCTCCATCATGATGTGATATCCCTTTTGTATAAAAAGAATAGCAAGGCCACCCAGTATAAAACCCATGGCCGTACTAATGATACCACTTTCATGAAGAAACTTTGAACCAGGGAGAGTAAATGATCCCCATCCAATAATAGATCCTAATGCTAAGGCTAGTATATCTATTCTGTTTAATTTTTTTCTCATAAAATCAACCTTTACTTAAAGTTATATTCTGTAACTATCTTTGCTCTTCCTGTTACCTTATCTTGGTAATATTCATAGCAGCAAATTCCTAGATAAGAACCTGATATATTGATCACATTATCATATCCAATGTTTTGTAGTGCCATTATTGCATTATAGCTTCTTTGGCTTGAGCGGCAATGTAAGTATACTGGCTTATCTTTTGGAATTTCATTCAATCTTTCTCTGATTTCACTTAATGGAATATTAACTGCATTTTTAAGATGCCCCGCTTCATATTCATGCTTCTCTCTTACATCTATGATAAATGCATTACTTTCCACTAGTTCTCTAACCTTTGTTACTGAAACTTGCCTAAACCTACCATATAATAGGTTTAGTCCTACTAATGCTGCATGATTCACTACATCCTTGGCAGTTCCAAATAAAGGAGCATAACATAGCTCTAATTCCTTTAAATCTTCTAGCGTTCCACCCATTGTAATCATTGTAGCAATAACGTCTATTCTCTTATCTACATTTCCTCTTCCTATAGCTTGAGCTCCAAGTATTCTTCCTGTTGGATATTCATATATAAGTTTAAAATGCATTGGGTTATTATTTGGCATCAAACCAACTTTATCTCCTGGAATTACATATGCAAAATCGTAAGAAATTCCCGCTGCTTTTGCAGTTTTTTCATTAAATCCTGTGCATGCAGCTCCTAAATCAAATATTTGGACTACAGAGGAGCCTATTACACCTTTGTTATTGTGAGGAATATTATACATATGATCAGCTGCTGCTCTAGCTTGTCTTTGAGCAGGACCTGCTAGTGCTAATCTTGAAGGTTTTTGGCTCATACGGTTATAAACCTCTATAGCATCACCTACAGCATATATATTCTTATCATTAGTTACATAGTTATGATCAACTTTTATACCTCCAGTTACACCTATTTCAAGTCCAGCTTCTCTAGCTAAACTAGTTTCAGGACAAACGCCAATAGCCATTACTACAGCCTTTGCAGGGACATTTTTGCCTGATTGTAACTCTACAGAATCCTCATTTATTTTCTTTACTCCATCACTTAATATAAGATTAACTCCCTTGTCTATCATCTCTTTGTGAAGTATTTGAGCCATATCATAATCAAAAGGATTCATTATCTGATCTAATGCTTCTATTAAACTTACGTTTTTGCCTGCTAGACGTAGGTTCTCCGCTACTTCTACTCCAATAAATCCACCACCAACAACAGCTATATCCTGAATATTATTTTCAATTATACTTCCTTTAAGTTTCTTTATATCAACTACATTTCTTACGGTGAAAACATTTGAACCATCTATTCCTTCAATGCTTCTTGGAAGAATTGGGTTAGCCCCTGGAGATAAAACCAATTTGTCATAGGACTCTTCATATTCTTCTCCTGTAAGAAGATTTTTCACTACTATTTTCTTTTCTTCTCTCTTTATCTTTATAACTTCACTGTTAACTCTAGCTTCAATATTATATTGCTTTTTAAACTGCTCCGGACACATTAAAACTAAGTCATCACCATTTTCTACCATTCCACTTAAGTGAAATGGTAAAGCACAGTTAGAAAAAGATACGTGAGGTCCCCTTTCAAACATTATTATTTCTGCTGCTTCATCAATTCTTCTTGCTCTTGCTGCAACTGAAGCTCCTCCAGCTACTCCACCAACAATTAAAATTCTCTTACCCATAATTTAACGCCTCCTATAATTTTAATGAAATTAGCCAATGTAAATGTGCATATGCAAAAGCCATAAATATTTTCCATTGACTTTAGATTATAAAGTTTCATCTATATGTATAGAAACCTAGCAGTCATAGACTGCTAAGTTATGTGTTTACAATTTATTTAAATGACTATATTGTTACTTGAACCACTTTCTTGCACACTTATTTCCTACAATACCACCTATAACCATGAAAATTAAGAATATCCAACCGGAAAGTGAGAAGTTTGCAATAGGTGTATATAATGCTCCTACGTTACATCCGTTTGCAAATCTAGTACCTAATCCCATAGTGATTCCACCTAATGCAAATAGTACTACTTCCCTTACTGTAATGTGCATCTCTGACATAAAGGTCTTCATGAACTTACCAGCTGTTAGCAAATATATTGCTGTTCCTAATAGTATTCCAAAATTCTGAACTGAAACCGCATGTTGAAAGAATGGTAGAGCGTATGCCTTTGCTGGCATTTTTGTGAAAGCTGCTAATGTTTCTGGTGAAACTCCAAATATCATTAAAAATTTACCAAACCAAATTCCATAAGGAGTAGATGCTCCCCATCCAGCTTTAGTAACACCCATAAGTAGTGCAAATAATATACTGATAACTACAGCTCCTTGTACTAAAGTCCAAGGTTTAGAAAATATTCTATTATAGTTTTCCTTACTTAAGAACTTATATTCCTCAGTGTCGAAAGTTTCATTCTTATCTTGTAATTTTTCCATAGTGTGTCCATTATAAGTGTTATTCTTCTTACGATTTCTTTCATAAGCATAGGCAATAAATACAACAATTCCACAAAATATAGCTGTTAGTACTAATGCACCTAAATAGCCCTCAAGTCCATCCCATTTAAATAGGTCAGGCATGAACACACCACCTGCTAATTTTTCACCTACTGGTGTCGAAAACCAAGAGTTCTTAATCCAATCAGCAGTATTTTGTATAGGGAATCCTAAAAATACACCTAATCCAAAGAATATTAATGTAACAAGTGCCCTAGGTAAACCAGTTACTAGATCTGTAAGTACCCCTGAAGCGCAGCAGGATGAAAATGACATACCAAATCCAAATAGAATTCCACCAACAATTAAGCCAAAATTAATTGGATTTATCCAAAGATCGTATTTAGTTGGGTCCGCTTTAAACAAAAATGCGGTAGTTAATAAAGATGTGATAAAGAAAAGAAACATAAGAGTTCTCATTAATTTCGTTGATCCAGTGTTAAATGCACGATTTACACTGCCTGCAAATCCTGTGTAAGCTCTAGACAAAGCGTAACCAAGTCCTACACCCACTAAAAGTCTAAAAAATAGCATGTCCGTTTTTAAAAATGTCTTACCTAAAATTAATACTAATAAAATTCCTATAAATCCTAAAATTTGTTCAGTCTTCTTCATTTTTTTCCTCCTTATTCTTTAAATTATTTATGTTGTGTGATTTTTTTAACGGATATTAACATAACATAATTGTACTCTGCTCACTTAACCTAAAAGATATTACAAATATGTTAACTAATCTAGTCAATTTAGTCACCTAATACTTGGATAATAAAATAAATTTATGTATATTTTTATAAATTTGAACTGCGCAATTTTGTTTGTTAATTATCTATCAAAATTATATTACATATTATTCATGTTTCATAGAAAGTAAATGCTATATACTATAACACTTTCCTTTAGGTACATGAAAAGAAATAACAAGTCAAAGATGCTGGTATATTTTGTGTCAGACAAGGAAGCAGGTTCCGCCTTTAGATTACTATCGGCGGAACCTGCTGACGCAGTATGACGCAAAGTAGACTAGCATACTGACTTGTTATTTATTTGAATGTGCCTTAGCTAAATACAAAATGGACTAACTTGAATAAATATATTTATTTCTGTACAATAATAGGGTAGATGTATAACTATTTTTAGGATGTGATTTTATGAATCTTGAATACCTTCAATCATTTTATATGACAGTAAAACATAATAGTATTTCAAAAGCTGCTCAAATTCTTCACCTTACCCAACCTGGACTCAGTGGACAGCTTAAAAGTTTAGAAAATGAACTAGGTGTAAGTCTTTTAAACCGAAGTAACAAAGGTGTTGAGCTAACAGAAGAAGGAAAGGTTGTATTTAACTATGCAGACACTCTACTTTCTATCCAAGGAAATATTAAGAGAGATTTGATAAATTTGCATCAAGACCGACCAAAGTTAATGATTGGTGCTTGCAAAAGTGTAGGAGAATATGCTCTACCTTGTAGTATTTTTACTTTTAAACACTTACACGAAGAAGTGGATATTCGTATGGAAGTAATAAATTCAACTGAAGTTATCCAAAAGCTGCAAGAACATACAATTAACATTGGAATCATCCAACACGCTCCCAAAATAGATGGTATCGTTACTCAGCCTATTATCTCAGATGAACTTCTCTTGGTGGGAAATAGTAATAATTCACCTAAAAAAATTTCTAAAGAAGAATTGAAAGAGATTCCCTTAATTTTACGTGAAAATACTTCTGGCACTAGATATGTGATTGAAAAATCATTAAAAGAAAATAAAATAAATGTAGAAGATTTAAATGTGATTTATGATTTAAACTCTCCAGAAGCCATTAAATCTTCTATACTTTCAGGAAAAGGTTTTTCATTTTTACCCAAGTTAGCAGTTGCTCAAGAACTAAAAAAACACACAATTGAAACAGTTCAGGTAGATGATTTAAGAATTTCTTTTAGCTATTACATAGCTTCAAGAAAAAAATATACCTTTACAGAATACGAGCAAATGTTTGTAGATTTTATAATTTCCAATAAGCGAGGTTTTTGTTAAAACCTAGTCCACCTCAATGCTTAAGTGGTTATAATTTAGTTGCCGCCTGTATTCAGTTCCTAGGTTCTAGATACTGGATTCTAAAAAGAATGTCTAATGGACTATATTAGTAATATAACCTAACACCTAAAACCTAGGAATTAGTACATAACTAAAGACCATTAAAAATAATATATTAAATAATTTTTCTCATTTATATAAAAAATCGAATTAAAATCTTAACTCCTACCCATGTACCAATTATAACAAAAATTCCAAAAACCCAAGCATGTAAGGAAAAGGATGGTATTCCACTAAAAAAAGCTCCAATATTGCAGCCAACAGCAAGCCTAGTTCCATATCCCATCATAATCCCTCCTATAAGGGCAAATATAAGCTGCTTTTTACTCTTTATTTTCTTCCATTTGAATTGTGAAGCTAATAATGTTGCAACTAGAGATCCTATAACTACACCTATATTCAAAATTGTATATTGGTTAATAAATACATTTTCATGCAAAATCACAGGAGAATAATAGGACTTGAAATGGCTAAAATACTGCCAGTTCAATGGATTTAATCCAACCCATTGTAATACACCAACTCCCCATAGCAAAAAACCGCTAGTTATTTGCCAACTCACTCCAGTTAAAGCTAGTAAAATCACATTCATTATTCCTAATAATATTCCTCCTACCCAATGAGGCCAAGGTTTTTTAAGATATTTGCTTATAGACTTCATCATATATCTCTCCTATTTTTCTTTTGGCTTTTGAATATACACTTCCCATTCTCCTGCACCCAGCTCAAGAAGCTTTACAGGATATTTTTTTTCTGTTGCCCATTTCTCTATATCAATGGCCACACAACTATGATCAGAACTAAGAATCAAAATATCTCCTGGTCCCATTGTCTTAAGTTCCTTCATAGCCCGTAGCAAGGGTACTGGACATAATTCACTTAAACAATCTAGTTTTCTTACGGTCATATGAAATTCCTCCATTACAATTCTTTAAAACGTCTATTTTCATACCATACTGCCAATTTATATAAAATCATCAATACTATCATCTGCAATAAAACAACAATTTTTAAATCTAAGTACTCAGAAAAATAAATTGTCTTTGCATTTTTAATAAAATGCTCATACCAGAAAGAATAATCTTTTGCCCCTAGCAAGGTTCCAATTATAAAGCCTATAAGAACAACCCAATGAAGGGCATGTCCTTCACCAATTCTCATAAGTACACCCGAAGCACATCCTCCTGCTAAAACCATTCCTATACCAAATATAAATGCACCAATCATTACATGAACGCCTACAGAACTAACAGCTCCTGGAATCATTTCATAATTAGCACCTTTGCTATGAATATACCTGGATTGTATTACAGCAAAACCAATAGTACTTACCATCATAGATAATATCATACCTCTTAGCACCCTAGTACTACCCGTAATAAAAGGATCCCTAAATGCTGCGGTGAAACAAAATCGTGAATACCTTAAAATTATACCGATTATAATTCCAACACTTAAAAATGTCACATATCTAGGCTGCTTTTGCCAAAATATAATGCAAAGCATAAATGCAATTAAAATGAGCATAATCCCATAGGGAATCTGACTCTTTTCCTTTCTTACTTGTGACTGACGCTGTTTTACCAACTCATCTATTTCATTTGAAAACATATTATCATCCCTCTAAACAACTCTAATATTTTTACTTTCATAATTATATACTATATGTACATTACAATCAATGACATATAATGGTCACCCTAAGCTGCTCCACGTATTTAAAGCATTGGTCATATTTGAATTTAGTAGCTATATATTCATTCTTTATACCTACCTGCAAAAAATAAAAAAGAATCGATCTAAATCGATTCTTAATTTTACAGTATACTAATTAGCAATTCTATTATTTTTGTTTTGCCATATCATTAAGTTCATTAGTTAATGCTAGTAGCTCTTCAATACTTGCAGTTGTTTGTTGTATTGCCGCTGATTGTTGTTCAGTATTAATCATTGTTGATTCTGAAGCTTCTAAAGTTTTTTGAACTGAACTTTCAATATGAGCTGTTAACTTTACTATTTGCATTGCTGTTTCCTTTGAACTTTCTGAAAGCGTTCTGATTTCTGTAGCAACAACTCCAAAACCTCTTCCAGCTTCTCCAGCCCTTGCAGCTTCTATAGCTGCATTTAATCCAAGCATTTTAGTGGCATCGGCAATACTTTTAATTGAATCTAATATTTCATTAATTTTTTCTGATATATTTTTAACATTTACAATTTCCTTGTTAAGTGTTTCTTGATTATTGGTAATAGTTACTGAAGAGGAAGCAAGTTCTTCCATTGTGGCTGAAATTTGGGAAAAGCTTTCCACCAAATCGTTACTTGTGTTCTTTAATTTAAGCTGTTGATATCCAACTTTAGACAGAGCATTTGCTACTATAAAAAGCACTTCGGCAGCAGCTCTAATATTTTTTTCTGTTGATATTTTTACTTTATTAGCAGCTTGTATGTAACCATCTTCATCTACGCCAATTTCCCTTGCGGTTTTTCTAAAACCATCCTCTTGGGGTTTTGATGTAAGTATTTGTCCTCCAAGTATTGTTCCAATTTGCGTTCCATCTACAATAATAGGTGCTGCAAAATCTATAAGTCCCGCATGACATGTATATACATATGGTCTTCCAGTCTTTGCAGCTTCTTCTCCTCCCTTTCTATGAGATTGAGCACATCTATCATCTCCTGCTTTTGTTGAATGAGTATAATCCATACAGAAACTAGTATAGGAGCTTGGCCTTGTAACAGGGTTTCCTTCCATATCTACCGTAACACTTGCTAAATCCATACTTTGGGCAAAATTATCTTGAAATTTTTGAAGCAGTTCTATATCCAAAACATCTTTTAACTGAATTTTGGATAAGTAAATATCATTCTTTCCCATTATTGTTCCCCCTTAACCCAATGTCATTTTTATATATTTTTCGACTCCTTTATGAAATTTATTTTATCATATACTTTTCTAAATCACAATATTTTCTGATAATTTGTTTTTTGCATTGTTACATAAATTTTCAAATTGCTATATGCTACTTTATTTTGTAGAAATTTTGCAGAAAAAACCCTATTAAACTTTGTTGTTTAACAGGGTTTTTCCTTTACTAGACATTAATCATGGATACTCTTATTAAATTATATTTTTGTATGAACGTGTTTTTAGTTTTTTATCTTAGATGTTTTAACAAACATATTTTTATATGCTAAGAAAGTTAAATACCTAGTATCTTCTTTGTATGTTCTTCTACCATTTCAGGAGTAACATCTTTTCTTCTTGCAACACCTGTATCTATAGCTGCCTTTGCAACACCGGCTGCTACCTTTGGTGCTATTCTCAAATCAAATGCCTCAGGAATAACGTAATTTGGATCTAACTTTTCTTCTCCTACTAATCCTGCTATAGCATAAGCTGCTGCCATTTTCATTTCATCATTTATCTCGGAAGCTTGTACATCAAGAGCTCCTCTAAATATTCCTGGAAATGCTACTACATTATTAACCTGATTAGGGAAATCTGATCTTCCTGTACACACTACTTTAGCTCCTGCTTCTATAGCATCTTTTGGTAGTATCTCTGGGTTAGGATTTGCCATAGCCATGATAATAGCATCTTTATTCATAGATTTAACCATTTCTTTAGTTACACAATTTGCAACAGATACTCCTAAGAATACATCTGCTCCCTTTAACACTTCAGCTAAATTTCCTTTCACTGAATTCTTATTTGTTATATTAGCCATCTCATCTTTATATTTATTCATTCCTTCTGGTCTTCCCTTATATATTGCACCCTTGGAATCGCATAATATAACATCTTTTGCTCCCATTTTTAAAATTAATTTTGTGATAGCTGTTCCCGCAGCACCTGCTCCATTTACTACTACAGTTATATCTTCAAACTTCTTATTTACAACCTTTAAGGCATTTATAATGCACGCAGTTGAAACCACTGCAGTACCATGCTGATCATCATGAAATATAGGAATATTTGATATTTTCTTAAGTCTTTCCTCTATTTCAAAACATTCTGGAGCTTTAATATCTTCTAAATTCACTCCTCCAAAACCAGGTTCCATAAGTTTTACAGTTTCTACAATTTTATTTACATCCTTTGTATCTAAACATATTGGGAAAGCATCTACTCCTCCGAAAGCCTTAAATAAAACTGCTTTTCCTTCCATGACTGGAAGTCCTGCCCCTGCTCCTATATCGCCAAGCCCTAATACTGCTGTGCCATTAGTTACTACAGCTACCATATTTCCTTTAGCTGTATACTCATATATATCTTCTGGGTTTTTATTGATTTCCAAACAAGGTTCAGCTACTCCTGGCGTATATGCCATAGTTAAATCTTCATTACTTTTAACAGGTACCTTACATTTAAGTTCAATTTTACCTCTATAATCTTTATGAAATTTTAGTGCTCTTTCTTTTAAATTTCCCATTATATAACCCTCCTTGTATACTATGCTTTAGTTTGCTGTAAGACATTTTGTAGTTATACCTGGTTCTGTCATAGCCATAGCATCAAGCACTTCATCTATCTTTTCTTCATTTAAAAGTCCTGACTTTAATATTATTTTTCTTACGGACTCTCCTGTTTTCATAGCTGTTTTTGCAATTTTAGCAGCTTCCTTATAACCTATGTATGGACAAAGAACTGTAACTATACCTATACTATTTTCAACCAAGTTTTGACATCTTTTTTTATTAGCTGTTATTCCTATTATACAATTATTAATAAAAGTGTCTACCCCATTAGTTAAAGTTTCTATAGATTCAAACAAATTATAGAATATAACTGGTTCAAAAGCATTTAATTCCAATTGACCAGCTTCTGCAGCCATAGTGATAGTCATATCATTTCCCACAATATTAAATGCTATTTGACTCACTACTTCTGGTATTACAGGATTTACCTTACCTGGCATTATAGAAGAACCATTTTGCTTTGGAGGAAGGTTTATTTCTCCAAATCCTGTTCTTGGTCCTGAAGACATAAGTCTTAAATCATTTGCCATTTTTGATAAACTTACAGCACAAGTTTTAATAATTGAAGATACCTCTACGAAACAATCCACATTTTGAGTTCCATCTACTAAATTCTCTGATTGTTTTAATGACATACCAGTAACTTTTGCAAGATTAGGTACTATTTTATTTTCATACTGTTTATCTGCATTTATACCTGTTCCTATAGCTGTAGCACCCATATTCACAGTTTTTAAACTTTCCATTACATTTTCAAGTCTTTTAATATCTCTAGCTATTACTGCACTGTAAGCTGCAAATTCTTGTCCCAATCTTATAGGCACTGCATCCTGCATCTGAGTTCTTCCCATTTTTATAACTTCATCAAATTCTTCACTCTTGCTTAATAATGCTTCATGAAGTTTTATAAGCTCTTTTATTGCCTTTGGAATAAGCCTTAACGCAGTTATTTTACCTGCAGTAGGAATTACATCATTAGTAGATTGTCCCATATTTACATGATCATTAGGATGAACTATACTATAGTCTCCCTTTTCTCCACCTAAAATTTCAATGGCTCTATTGGCAATTACTTCATTTGCATTCATATTCATAGAAGTTCCTGCACCGCCTTGAATAGGATCTGTTATAAATTCATCATATAATCTTCCATCTATTATTTCATCACAAGCTTTTTTAATAGCATTTTGAATGCCTTTCTCCATAAGTCCAACTTCTGCATTAGTTATTGCAGTTGCTTTTTTTATTTGTGCAAGACTTCTTACAAATTCCTTATGAATTTTTAATCCTGTTATTTTAAAATTTTCCACTGCTCTTAAAGTTTGCACACCATAATAAGCATTTTCTGGTACCTCTCTAGTTCCGATAGAATCACCTTCTATTCTGAAACTCTTTTCTTCACTAACTAACTGTTCCATAAACTGACCCCCTAAATGAATGTAAAATTGCTATATGAAATTGCAATTAAATATTTTATGAATTTTTTCTTTCATTTTTCATTATATTACTTTCACTTACTAAATGCAACATATTTTGCAAGATTTATTTCATTTTAACACTTTTTCTGTCTTTTCTTATGAAATTTTTTTATTATAATATATTTAAAACAAAATTTTATCGATTTTGTCATATAAAAATTTCAGCAATGCCCTTTTTTTAAATAAATAAAAAGTTATATCATGATTAACCCACAATAAGTATTACATTGCTTGAATTATGAAATTTCTCTGGAATGAGTTGCATAAGAAGCGAAGGAACTATTTAAATTTAATTTTAGAAATTCTTCTTTTAGACAGATAAAATTATCGTAACCCTTAAAAGGACGCCAGGCTAGCGAACCTGAGGCAGGACGCTGAATGTGAGCGTTAGATAATTTTATATGGCTAAAAGATTAGAATTTCTTAAATTAAATTTATTGTTCCAAGCTCTTATGCAACTCATGGAGGAGAAATTTCATAATTCCATTACATTCTACCTTATTGTGGGTTAATCATATCATTTCATATATCTTTTTTAGAAACATACATTTTTTTAGACTCATCCATAGTAGTCAAATAAATTTTTGTAATATCATCTACATTATACATACTGAGCTTATTCATAAGCCACTCCTTATCTACACCTAACTTCTTTAAATTCTCTTCGAATAGTTTTCCATCATTAATTATTACCAAGGGTAAATTTATAGGTTTAGTATATATCTTAAAATCTGTTGGCGTAACTGGTCTATTGCTCTCTTTTTTTATAATACTAAAATGACCATTAGGTTCTAAAATTACATATTTCACCTCTGAAATATCAAAAATATTCTTAAGTCTTAATTCACTTAATAATAAATCAATATTTATAAATTGTTTCTTTAAATTTTTTCTAATAATTTTTCCATTCTCTATAAGAATTATAGGCTTACCATTAAAGAAAAATGATAATTTTCTATTTCTTAAAGATATAATACTTATTATATAGTGCCAAAAAAATAAAGTTACTAGGGGAACAATTGTATATGTAAAGGAAATCTCACCATCCAATAGTGGTGCAACTGTAAGAGCTCCTAATATCCAAACTACTGTAAAGTCATACGAGGTGAGCTGATTTATAGTTCTTTTCATCATATATCTTCCTACTACAAAAGATATTATGCCTACTACAAAAGCTCTTATAAAATATCCTAATAAGGAAATATCTTTTACAACACCAAAAACTTTCAAATAAAACTCCTCCCATTAATTTAAAAATAATTTTTTATCTGGAGTTAAAATTCCCAAATAAATACTATTTATATTATCTAGATTATTTACCTTAAGCTGTTCTTGTACCCAATCGTAATTCAAATCGTTTTTTTCAAGAATATGCTCATCAATTATTCCTTTATAAATAAGAATTTCTGATAAAATATCCTGGGGAGTACTTATTGACATATCAAACTTAGTCACAGGGAGGCTGTTACCATTAATAGCCACACTAAAGTCTCCTGTTGCTTCTGCTACTAGGTATTCGACATTTTGAAGGTTATGGGCATTTTTTTGTCTCAATATAGAAAATAAATTATCAATAGTTAATTTTGATTTTGAAAGATTTTCTCTGATTATTTTGCCCTTTTTAATCAATATCCTAGGCTTTTGCGTAACTATGGACGGAGCCTTAAAATACAAATAGGAAATTCCTAAATATATTAAAGTGTATACTGTTATTATTGTAACTGCATCAATTGGTCTTGATTTAGGACTCACCATACGAGAAGCAGCAATATGACTGATTCCAGCTGCCATTAAGAAATTATATGGAGTTATTATGCCAGGCTGACGAAATTTCATTACTTTAGTAGAAATAAACAAAATAAAATATAATATTGATGTTCTAATAAACAATTCTAGTATATTTAATTTCTCTGCATCTAAAAAAATATTTTTTATCTCCATAATACCACCTTTTATATAAAATTTAGAAAAAGATAAGTCCAATATTTGAACTTATCTATAATTTTTCATTTATAATAAAATTCTATTTCACATTATACATTTGATGGCTATTCATATAATTAAAAAGCTCTTCACCATGTCTTTGTTCATCTTGCTGTATATGCTGCATTGCTTGCCTAACTATAGGATTAGCAGATTCAAAAACATCAATACCATATGTACCTGCAACATATTTTTCTGTAGATAACAAATCATTACAAAGTATTTTATCGCTTTTATTGTTCATAGTACCTTGAAAATTATTTGGAATTGTGGCTTGCTGAGCCTGCTGACCATGGCTTAAATTTGGCTGCTGTCCTTGAAGCAATTGATTGATAATATCATAGTGATGCTGTTCTTCTCCCGCAAGTTTATTGAAAAGTTGCTTTAACTCTGCATCTTGAGCCTGTTGAGCATAATTTTCGTATTTTTGGATGCAAATTTCCTCTTGAATTTTTCCATCCTCTAAAAACATTCTTTCTTTTTGACTAAGTTGTATTTGCATAATAATTCACCTCCTAGGGTATTTTTAGCCAAATTGTTTAATATTATGTATTAAATAATTATTTGTATTTTCGTTCCTATTCCCAGTTGACTTTCTATATTTATCTTTCATTTTAAGTTTATTTAATGCCTCTCTAACTATAATTAGGTACATGAAAATAAATAACAAGTCAAAGATGCAGGTATATTTTGTGTCAGACAAGGAAGCAGGTTCCGCCGCTAGTAGAACTATCGGTGGGTTCTGCTGACGCAGTATGACGCAAAATAGACTAGCATACTGGCTTGTTATTTATTTGAATGTACCTTAATAAAAAATCTCATGATATGAATTAAATACTTAAACTTTAGGGTACAATTAAATATAATAAACGCTATGTTTAGAAAGGATGACTATGAAATGAATTTTGAAATTTTTAAAATATAAAATACCGCTAACTAAGAAAAACTTCTTAATTAGCGGTATTTAGTGTATTCTTTATTATATTATCTATTTACTGATTATCCCACAAAAAGCATTACATTACCTGAATTATGAAATTTCTCTGGAATGACTTGCATAAGAAGCAAAGGAACTGTTTAAATTTAATTTTAGAAATTCTTCTTTTAGACAGATAAAATTATCGTAAGTCTGGCAAGGACGCCAGGCTAGCGAACCTGAGGCAGGACGCTGAATGTGAGCGTTAGATAATTTTATATGGCTAAAAGATTAGAATTTCTTAAATTAAATTTATTGTTCCGAGCTCTTATGCAAGTCATGGAGGAGAAATTTCATAATTCTATCACATTATACCTTTTTGTGGTTTAATCATTTACTTATTTTTTTATTTAGTACCTTGTTGATTAAATTGCATATTATCAAAACTAGCTACATTAATGATGTCTTGTTTTGTATCTACATATCTTATATTTACCTTATCTACTTCTTTAGTTATAGGCAGTTTAAGTTATATTTCGCTTTTACAAAATTTCAAAATGAACACATAAATTCTATACAACATCATCTAATTTTCCTTCCATTATCCAATAGAATGGAAATGAAAAATGTATGTGTTCAAATACAGGACCTTTGCTCTGATTTAAAATTACTGCAGTTAGCCTGATTGGACAAGTATAGTTTGGCCCTATAGCACTTTCCTTTAATACATATGATATATTTCTTTGAATAGCAAATATCTTTTCTTTTGAAGTAAGATCAGCATTAACTAGGTTATCCAATTCTTCAAGAGAACGTTCAGCCAGCTCATCTTCTGTCAACCTTTGCTTCAGTACTCCTGTAACTGTTATCCATGAAATCTCACCAGATTTTGATGCAATTGCATGTTCTAAATCTAGAGAAAGTGTTGAATCAGCATTATCATTAAAAAATTTTCTTATTTCTTCAGCACCACAATACCACTGATTTTCTGGACCAATTACATATGGGAGATTATCTACTGCAAAATACTTGTTCACAATTTCCTTTGAAATATATTTTTGCCCAAAGAATTCTTTTTCTAAACTTTTAACCAAAGTTTTTAGTTCTTTAGTCATTTGGTTATTTTTATACTCATTAACTATATCATTTTGCTCATTGTAACTCCTTATATATTCTTCTGAACTTTCAAAACGTTCATCTGGGAAAATAGGTTTTGGTATAGAAAATTGAAGATGAGCAATTTTCCACTTGCCAGCATCCTTTAAAATAACCCCACTTAAATCCAATGGCCATAAGTATTCCCTCATATTGCCCTCACGTTGATGATATACTAGAGTCAAAAACCAATTAATAAAAGAAATCTTTTGCTTTGGTGTAAGTCCTCTCTCTTGGATCTTCTCTTTTATATACTTAACATGGCGATCATACTTTTCTGGTGCATCTTCAAAAGTGTATTTTACTGAGCCATTAGTTGCAAACCATGCCACATTACCTTCAACAGAAATATGTGCATTTTGCCAATCTATATTTACATCACCCCAGTATTCCCAATCCCCTGCAATCAATTCTTTTACGTTGTCACTTCCTAAATACAGCTCTCCGGTACCAGTACCTAGAACATGTGTATCCTTTCCTGCTACAAAAAGTTCATCTATAAAAGTATTAACTTTTTCTAAATTTCGCTCAGAATATCCATCTTGTAAACTCTTAAGAACTTCTCTAATCTCTGCGTGATTCTCTGTAGAGTTATGAAATATCTCCCACATTTTTAATGTTCTGCCTAAATACTGTGTCCCAAATCTTTTCATATATAATTTCCCCCTTTCTATTCTCTACTAATTTATTTCTACATGATTAAATATTTTCAAATCAAAGTTTCTTACTTATTTAGCCTATGTCTTTGTAATTTTTAATTGCTGCATCTATAATTTTAATACAGCAACTTTTGTAGATAAAGGTAAACTATATTTCGGTATCATTCTTTACCAAATTCTTAACTATTTCCTCCTAAACTTTGTCTTTTCTTAAATACTAACTTCTATTTCTTTTAGATTTAGTGCTTTTCCACCAACTTTCACTTCAGTAATCTCTTTACCTTGAACATTTAAAGACACGAGAATTTCCGATGGCATTTTCATTGAATAACCTTGTTCAATAACTATATTCTTATAATTTTTAGGACTAATTATGCCATATTTAAACAAATAGCAAGCAAGGGCACCATTAGATGTACCTGTTGCTGATTCCTCTGGAATTCCATATAGAGGTGCTAAATTTCTACAATGAGCATTGGAATTATTAATAGAGTGTAAGCTGAAGATATGATAACCAGTTGCATTGTATTTCTTGCTAACTTCCGCTACTTTGTTAAAATTCGGATTGATTGAATTAAGAACATCTATGTTTTTTATTGGAATCATTATATCTCTAAGTCCAGTAGATACGATCTGTATAGGCAATTTTTTATCTATACTATCTACAGCAATGTTCAAGGAGTCAGCAATTTCTGATTTATCTAATATTTCAAAAAAGCTTGGAGTCGTCTGATTCATCATTATTGATAAATCTTCCTTTACCTGGACATCTAATATCCCTACTTTTGTTTCTTGCGTATATTTACCAGGTTTAATGTAGCCCTCAGCTAGTAATGTAGAAAATGTTCCAATTGTGGCATGTCCACAAAGTTCAACCTCTTCAACAGGCGTAAAAAATCTAATCTTAAAATCTGCACAATCTGACCTCATAACAAATGCCGTCTCACTAAACCCTAATATACTAGCTATCTCCTTCATATTATTTTCAGATAAAGAGTCTGCATTTATTACAACTCCTGCTGGATTTCCACCCTCTACAGTTTTAGCAAATGCATTTATTTTATAAGCTTTTATTTCCATAATCATTACCCCCAATTTTATGTGTCCTATATTCTTTATCTAATACATAATTTATATTCTAATTGTATTATTGACATGTTCAAAATAGCAACCTCCTTTTCCATTAATTTTTAATAATTGCAGCGTATCCATGTGTACCACAAAAAAAGCAGTTAGATACTAAAACTGCTTTAAAATTAATTTAATAGTCTTCGTCAAGTGTATAATTTATTACTACAGTAACTACTTAAATCACCTGTAGTTAATTTATATTTACTATTAATAGTAACCTCTTGCCATTTTACTCTTTGCTAATAGCTAAGATTCTCCTGTTTTTTCCCACTGCTCAACTTGTTCAATAGCCTTCTTTAGTTTTACTTCCCTAGTTTTACTTCATATTTATTTATCCACTTGTGGTTAGAAAATTCTCTACACCTAACTACCACTTTATGATCAAAAACTTCAACTACTAATCCCTGACTTAAATTTACAGGTTCATATCTATCTCCTTTTGTCATTATATAATTTACTGCACCTGTATTAAACATGGTAAAATCTTTTTTACACATAGTTTTTTCATTATCTAAGTTATAATGAGAATGCCCTGTAAAAAACATAACTTGAGGGTACATTTTTAAGATATTGTATAATTCTTCATGATTTTCTATGCCTGCCCAAGCGTCACTTCCAAAGACTGTATCATAAAATGGTTGATGTAAAAATACAAAAATAGGTTTATCTGCACTTGCATCTTTACTTATAGTATCCTTAAGCCAGTTTAATTGTTTATTAGAAAGCTTGGCATAACCATTATTTTCTGGAGCTAAGATTATAAAATGATATCCTTTTACCCATTTATCATAATATATTGCAGGCATACCAGTTTCACTTACAAAAGTACCTTCATGTTCTCTATTAGTAAATCCCTTACAATAATACTCGTGATTTCCCATAGATAACATAACCTCTGCATTGGATTCTTTATATTTATTTAAAATAGCCATAAAACTTTTATATTCACTTTTCCTACCACTATTTGCGGAATCGCCCACTATAGCTATTGCATTGTAGTTTGGATATAATTCTTTTAAATCTTTAAGTGCACTTTTAAATTTTCTCTCTGAAAATAAAGCTCCCCCAATATGTACATCACTTATTACAGGAAAAACCAATTTAGCCTTTTTTAATTCATCTGATTTAGTTTTTGCTCTTATATTTTCCATTGAAGAACTTATTACAAAAATACTACATATAGCAAAGATTATCCCAAATACTATTCTCAATTTTTTCTTCATATGTTATTATCCTCACTTAAGTTATTTTATAAGTTATTTTTCCCGTTGCAAGGATAATTTATATTTATATATTGATGGTTCAGAATCCAATAATTGTCGTAAATTTTATATTTGCAAAAGTTATTTAAAAATTACTTTAATTCAACTATTATATTATTATTTCATTTAATGCTCAATATTGAATTTTTAAAATTTAGTTATATGTAAAGCAAAAAGAAAAACATACTAAATTCTAAAAAGTATAACCTATAAAAAACAAGTAAATATAAATTCATCTCCTCTTTTAATATCTCCACTATTTTTTTCAATATGTTTAACTTTATCCATATTGGTTATTATCACCAGTGTTATTGGTGATTTTCCATGCTCCATAACCAAATTTGGATCAAATTCCATTAGCATATCTCCTTTTTTAACTTTGCTGCCATTTTCAATCCTACGCTTAAATCCTAGTCCGTTTAATTCAACAGTATCTAAACCAATATGAATAAGTACTTCTAACCCCTCTTTAGTGACTAGTCCAATAGCATGATTGGTTGGAAATATAGTTGCAATAGTTCCATCTACTGGAGACACAATCTTACCATCTTTAGGGACTACAGCAACTCCATCCCCCATTATTTTTTCCGAAAATACTTTATCTGGGACTTCCTCTATAGGTAATATCTTTCCCGCAATTGGTGATACCAATTCTACAGTCTTATTTTTCTTAAGAAATTTAAACATTTTATTTCCCCTTTCTAAAAACACAGCAAGCACCTTTGTAAAGTTATTTTAAAAAAAATTCACCAAAACATTTAATCTTTCATTTTAAGATCTCCAATTATATGACCTGTTTTTAAAATATACGGTGGTATTACATCATAGTTTTTCTTAATAATATTAACAAATAATATATCAATCACTGTAAGTTGAGCTATTCTTGATGCTATAGCACCCATTCTAAGCTTGGTTTCTATTTCAGAAGTATATATATTTATATCAGCCATATCACTAATAGGATTATTTCCAAATTTAGTTATAGATATAGTTTTAGCTCCTGCTTTTTTAGCTATCTCTAATGCTTTATACGTTTCTTTTGTTTTTCCGCTATGAGAAATAGCTATAGCTACAGATTTTTCATTCATATTTGAAGCTGAAACTAATTGTAAGTGATAATCTTCATGTAAGACTGCTGGCATATTTATTCTAACTAGTTTATATTGAAGATCTGCTGCCACTAAAGAAGAACTACCTACTCCAAATAAATTTATTTTATCCGCATTAATCATAACATTTGTTGCTTTATCTATAGAATCCTTGTCTAATAATTTTATAGTATCTTTTATAGCTTTTATATTTTCTAATGCTATTTTTTCTATAATCTCAGTAGTAGAATCCTTACATGTAATAGCTTCATAAATTTTATTTTCATTAAAATTATCTTTTTCTGTATCCTTAGCTATAGCAATTTTTAATTCTTGAAACCCTGAATAACCTACTTTTTTAGAAAATCTTATAATACTTGCGGGACTTGTATTCGTGGTATTAGCTAATTCTTCAGCAGTTAAATTACAAACTTCAATTCCATGTTCTAATATATATTTAGCTATTTTGTTTTCAGAATCCGTAAAACTACTCTGCAAATTTTTTATTTTTAAAATACTACTCAAAAATCCACCTCCATATAAATTAAGCACTATCATTACTACTAAATGGCTTAATTTTATACATATAAAGTGATTATATTATATCATGATTAACCCACCATAAGGTATAATATGATGGAATTATTAAATTTCTCCTCCATGACTTGCATAAGAGCTGGGAACAATAAATTTAAACAGTTCCTTTGCCTCTTATACAAGTCATTCCAGAGAAATTTCATAATTCAGGTAATATAATGCTTTTTGTGGGATAGTCATATCATTTATTTTGTAAATATGGGGATAAATTATCATAAATACATTTGGGAATTTCTATTCCACAAATTGGGGTTTTAGCTTTATTATATTCGCCATGATAATCCGATCCACCTGTTATAATCAATCCTTTTTTATCAGCTATTTCTTTAAGTTCTTGCCTTAATTTCAAACTATTTGCAGGATGATATATTTCTAATCCATCTAACAAACTACTATTTATTAAATTTTCATACAACTTATCATCTTTCTTCTTTATTTTTTCTGGATGAGCTAAAACTACTATGCCATTATTGTTCTTTATTAAATTGCATATTTCTTGAAAACCATAGTATTTAAAATTGTCTTCCACATAATAAGGAGCATCTTTTCCAAAATAAAATCTTAAAGAAGTCATTATATTTTCTTTCTTTAAATATCCATGTTTACTTAGTACTTTAAGCATTTTAGCTCTATAAAGAGGGCCTCCTTGACCCTCTTTATAAAATTCTTCTTCTTGAATATTAATACCATTCTTTTGCATTAATTTTATCTGTTTTCTAGACTTATTATTTAATTTTTCCAATATATCTTTGGAGTATCCTATTAATTCTGAAGAATTATAATCTATGCCATATCCCAAAACATGGAACCTTATATCATTTTCTAAAGCTGTAAATTCTGCTGCTGGTATAAAAGGTATACCATATTTTTTACTTAATTCATTTGTTTTTTCAAGACCTAATACTGTATCATGATCTGTTATTGCTAGAGCAGATAATTTTAAAGATTTAGCGCTTTCAAATATCTCTTCAACTGTAGAACTTCCATCTGAATAAACGGAATGCATATGAAATTCAAAATTCATTATAATTCCTCCGATATTAACTATTTTAAATGCAACACTTCATTTAATACTGAATTTTCTTCCATTCCCTCTCCCATATCATCAGATAAATCATCCCATTTAGTAAAATAAGTTAGTAAAAATGCTCCTACATAAGCTAATAAAGTTCCTATTATATAATGAATTATCTTTTCTGATGGTATCAATAAAGTTAATGGTAATCCAGATAATCCAATACCAATAGATGCTACTTTCATTATAGATATATATGCTCCTCCTATCATAGAGCCAACACATGCTGTAACAAAAGGCTTTCCTAAAGGTAATGTTACACCAAACATTAGTGGTTCTCCTATTCCTAGCATAGCTACTGGCAATGAACTTCCTATTATATTCTTTAATTTTTTATTTTTTGTTTTTAAGTAAATTGCTATTCCTGCTCCAACTTGTCCAGCTCCGGCCATTGCTAAAATAGGTCTTAATAAATCCAATCCTGTTTCTTTTAATAAACTTACTTCTATAGGTGTTAAAGCTCTATGAAGTCCTGTCATTACTAATGGTAAAAATGTTCCTGATAAAACTGCACCAACTAAAACTCCACCTTTATCAATTAATACATTTACAACATTACTGATTCCCTGAGTTAACATTACACCCAAAGGATGTACTACATAGATACTACCTAGCCCTATTACCAATAAAACTATGGTAGGTGTTAATATTAAATCTAGAATTGATGGCATTATTTTTCTAATCTTTTTCTCTAACCATGCACCCAACATACAAGCTATTAAAACAGCTATTATTCCACCTTGCTCTGGTACAAGATTTTTACCACTTATAGCGACTTTAGCCAAACCTGGTGAACTTAAAATACCAGCTATTGCTCCTCCTAAAGTAATACTACCACCAAATTCTTTGGCAGTATACATACCTACCATTATACTCATATAAGTAAATATAGCCTTACCTATAACTCCCAACATAGCATAAGTGTTTTTATTTATTACTCCTAAATTCATTAACAATTTAGATGAACCATAAATAACTCCACAACCAACAAATGCAGGTATCAACGGAATAAAAATATTTGATAAATGCTTTAAAAATAGTTTAAAATGAGTACTGTTTTTTGCTTTTAGCTCTTCTTTTCTAGCCTTTACTTCATCTACTTCTCCTACTTTAAGACCAACAAGCTTTCCAAATTCATTGGCAACTTTTCCAGCAGTACCAGGTCCTAATATAATCTGAAATTGACCACTTTGTTCTACAATACTCAGAACTCCATTTACATTATTAAGTTTAGCCTTGTCCACTAATCCTTTGTCTTTTAGAACTAACCTTAATCTAGTAGCACAATGAGTAACTGATAAAACGTTTTCTTTGCCACCAATATTTTCTAAAATCTTTTCCCCTAATTGTTTAGGTAATAATTTAGACATTACATGAACCTCCCTAATATTTTTTATTTATTTTAAATAAAAAAAGATATTTAAAATATACCTATTTGTTTTCTACAGACTCTAAAGCCTTTCTAACATATCCTTTATGTTTATATAAAGTATCCTTTGATTTTAATTTGTCTAATCCCGTTTTTATCATAAATATTGATAGCTTAACATCATAATCTGTTATTTCTAAATACTTTTTAGCTTCTGATTCATCAACAGAAGTAGCTTCCATAACTATCTTCTTACATCTTTCCTGTAATTTAATATTAGTTGATTCTACATCTACCATTAAATTTTCATATACCTTCCCCAGTTTTATCATAGCTGCTGTACTCAGCATGTTTAAAACCATTTTTTGACCAGTACCTGATTTCATTCTAGTTGAACCTGCAATTACTTCTTCACCTACCTCAACTGCTATACAAACATCTACTATCTTTGATATTTCAGAATTATAATTATTTGTAACCCCTACAGTAACTGCTTCTATACCCCTAGCGTATCCAAGTCCGCCAAGAACATATGGAGTTCTTCCACTTGCAGCTATTCCTACTAACACATCACCTTTATTAAAATTAATTTTTTTCAGATCGTTAACTGCATCTTCTTTACTATCTTCTGCTCCTTCCACAGCACTAAATATTGCTTTACCTCCCCCTGCTATTATACCTTGTACCATTTCATGAGAAACTCCAAAGGTTGGTGGACATTCAGAAGCATCCAATATGCCTAATCTGCCACTAGTACCTGCCCCTAAATAAATTAATCTACCACCTTCATATAATTTTTTTGTAATCAAATCAACAGCTTTTGATATATTTAATATCTCTTTTTCTACTGCATATGCAACTTTTTTATCCTCTTCATTTATAAGTTTTATGATTTCTTCCGTTGGTAATTTGTCTATTTCAATTGTATTTGGATTTCTCTTTTCAGTAGTTAATAAATCAAGGTTAATATTCATAATTAAACATCCTCTCTATAAAAATTAAATAGATTTTTGTATAAAACTTAATTAAAATTTTATTTACCTTTTTCATATGTAATCGGAAATTTTATTTCATATTATGCAAAAAATTATTTCTCTTAATTCTTATCTTGTATCCTAAATTTCACTTTTTTTAACAAAACCAACACACAATAAACACCAATAGTGGATACGATACTTAAAAAATAATACCCCATACCTATTGCAATACCTATACAGGCTACTACCCATAAAGTAGCTGCAGTGGTAAGACCTTTAATAGACCCTTTATTATGTATTATTGTACCTGCTCCTAAAAAACCAATTCCTGATACAACTTGTGATATAATCCTACCGCTATCAACTTTAAGAGCATTTGTAAGTTGAGGATATTGTCCTATTATATCTATGGAATCTTGAACCAAATATAATTGTATCATAGAAGTAATTGCAGCTCCTACGCAAACTAATATATTCGTAATAAATCCAGCAGGTCTCTTTTGATACTCTCTTTCATATCCAATAATTCCTCCCATTATTACAGCTAAAGAGAACCTTATCAAAACCTGTTGATATGTCATACTGCCACCCCCAGTCAGTCCTTGAATATTATATATATTTAAGTATTTAAAAATTTTCAAACAATTGTAACTATAATTTCTTAACTACGTCCATTATAATATGTTTGCAAAATAATTTCAAGTTTTTGATTTCATAATGAAATATTTTTTCATAATTATTTATCTACTTGCGAGTATAGCCTTCTCTACTCCTCAATAATATCTTCTCACCAAAATTTCAACTACTAATCCTTGACTTAAAGATATAAATCATATCTTATTTTGCCATTATATAATTTATTGCGCATGTATTGGATGACTTATAAATATTTATAAAAAGATAAAATTTATTACTACAGAACAGTTAAGATTTAACATGCAAGTGCCTAAAAGATTTTTAAAAACATATTAGTAAAATATGCAAAGTGGCTACTATATTTTATAGGGACTTTGCACAATATTTATTGAATAGCCCTTTATTACAAGTATTTTGTAATTACTATATTAAGAAAGTTTTAAGATATTTTTAAATTAATTTTAAATAGTTAATTATATAATATATTTGTATTTGGCAGTAAAAATTTCAAAAGGAGTATTTTTGTTTAGTTTTAAATTTTAATTAGGTAGTTAATATTAAGTTTAAAAAAGAGAGGAGAGATAAAACAATATGAGTGAATTACTAGGTTTTATAATATCATTTATTTTAATAGCTATTTTAAATATTTTCTTAGCCAAGAGTAATAAGGACTTTGAAAATGAAATAAGTTGGCAACATTACTTTTTTGGATACATGTTTATATTGTATCTTGTAATTGCATTGACACAAGTAGTAGGATTTCCTTCTTTAGGGGAATGGCAAAGGCTTTCGGGGCTCAATAGACCTATATTTGATCCTAATATAAATTTAATACCTTTTAAAGATGGAATTGAAATATCATCAATACTTAATATAATATTTTTTATGCCTTTTGGATTTTTACTGCCAACATTATGGAGAAAATATAGAACATTTTTGCCAACACTGTCTCAAGGAATATTATTTTCACTTATTATTGAAATTGGTCAACTGTTTATTCCATATCGTGCAACGGATATTGATGATTTAATAATGAATACCATAGGGACTATTTGTGGGTGGATTGTTTTTAATATTATGAGTAAAGTTTTTCATAAACTTGCTAATAAAACAGCGCTCCAAACAACGCCTGACTGTAGAACAATTACAAAATTGGAACCTTATCTATATATTATGATTGCAGTTATAAGCTCATTTTTTCGTTTTACACTAAAAATATAATCTTGATGCTGTATTAGTCGCATCTTAACTTTAACAATATAATTAAAGGAACCAATAATATGATTAACACACAAAAAGTATTACATTACTTGAATTATGGAATTTTTCTAGAATGAGTTGCATAAGAATCGACGGAACTATTTAAATTTAATTTATTGTTCCCAGCTCTTACGCAACTCATGGAGAAGAAATTTCATAATTCCACTGCATTGGTTAATCATAATATATAAAGACACTGTAAACTTCAAATTTGAATTTTACAGTGTCTTTGCATAAATATACAAAGAAGTTGTGCTTTTAGGCACAAGCTTCATTGCTTTACAACAATATCTCTGTAAGATTATTAAAAAATGGAGTAAAATATACTGTTTTATGCCTTCTTAATAGTATTCTTACTTTTTTCTTTTAATACTTCAATGATTTTTCTAGATAATTTATACGATTCACCAGCTCCAAAAACTATAATTATGTCTCCATTTTTAATTTCATTAACAATTTTGCTGCATATCTCATCATAGTTTTCTATATATTCTGCTGTATTTATATTTATTTCACTAATAAGTTCTTCTAAATTAATTGGTTCAATATTTTTATTTGCTTCCCTCCCTAAAAATGGTTTTGAAATAATAACTCTATCTGCTTTTCTTAATGCTGAAGCAAACTCATTAAAAAACAGCTTTATTCTTGAAATTTGATGTGGTTCAAAGATGGCAAAAACTTTTTTTCCTGGATAAATAATTTTAATTGAATCCAATGTTGATGCCACAGCTGTAGGATGATGAGCAAAATCATCATAAACCTTAATATCTTCAATGCTCCCTATTAATTCTAATCTTCTTCCTATTCCTTTAAAATTTTTAAAGGAATCCCTTATTATATTTATATCAATACCTAACTCTAAAGCAGCAATAAATACACCTAAAGAATTCTCAATATTATGTTTGCCTATTAATCCTAATTGAAAATCACTTTCTTTACCCCCATTTATTATTTTATATGTTGAATATTCAGTAGTAGATGAACCCAATATCGCTTTATATTCAACATCAAAAGGGAACTCAAACCTATTATTTATATAATATCCTATAACCCTTACTTGTTTCTCTTTTATCCAATCCTTTAATTCATCTAATACTTCTCTAAGAGCTATACTTTCCTCATTGACAATTAAAGTTCTTGGGCTTTTAAGCTTTTTTATAAAATTTTTAAAAGAATCTTTAACTTCACCTAAATCCTTAAAAAATTCCGGATGATCCATTTCAACATTGTTTATTATAGCTATAGAAGGATTATAATTTAAAAAATTATTATTAAATTCATCCGCCTCACAAACAAAATAATTTGAATTTCCTATTCTATAACCCCCACCCCATTGCTTAAAAGTTGTTCCTGCTTCAACAATTGGATCTAACCCTGCCTTTTCCAAAACAAGGCCCATTAAAATTGTAGTTGTTGATTTACCGTGGGTTCCTGCAATAGAAATAACAAATTTTTCATTTTGTATATATTTAGATGAAAATTCTTGCCAAGTCATTAAAATTCCACGTTTCCTAGCTTCTACAATTTCTGGATGATTAGGAGAAATATCTAAAATAGCAGGTGATATAGCTAAAATATCAACGTCCTTTATATGTTTTAAATCATGACCTTTTATAACTTCTATATTGTTTTCTGTAAGGACATCACTATAATAACCAGACACATTTAAGTCACATCCTGACACATCAAATCCCATGTTTTTTGCTATAATTGCTATAGGTGCAGCTCCGCTTCCACATACTCCCATAAAATGTATTTTAGTTTTATTTTTCAATATAATCCACTCCCATTATTATAATGTTACAGTTAATATTCTCCACAAAATTTTACGAACTTTCTATATTTTATAAGCAAACACTAATTAATTATACCATGTTGATACTTTTTATCCAAAGCATGTCTTTTATTTTCCTAAATAATGTAATAGCTAGTAAAACTTAATGAATTTTACTAGCTATCTATTTAATATATCTTGCTTAATTTGTAATTATTTTATCTTTATAAATTATTTTTAAAGGCCTTTAAAATCCTAGCTCTTTTCACAGATATATAGCATCTCCATATTTTAGTCACTTCTCTTGAAATTTCACTGTCTACTCCCCAAGAAAAATTAGGCTGCCAATAACCTTCTTCATTTAATGAATGGAGCCAAAAGTTTATATTTTCTTCAATATATGGCTCAACTAGCTTGTACCACTGGGAATCAGGCGATGCTACTAAATCAAGTGGTTGTGCCACATACTCCATCCATTTTTCTGTATCTGTGCAAAGACACCCCAAAATTCTTCTATTCATATGAAGTATTGTAGTATGAGTAATTAAATCTGAATGAATTTCCTGTAAAACTTTAATAAGTGTTTGAAGACAATAACAATCATGATCATAACACGGCTCGTCACTATTTAAAAATTTAATGCACCTTTCTGCTATTTTATGTCCTAGTGATTTTTGAGATTCACTGCCATATTTTAAAAACGCAGAAGCTACCACTGCACAAGGATTAGGTGTAAACCTTGTTTCTTCAGAATAGTTCCACCAAGATGCATGGGGATACTCTTCTACCTTACCAGATACTTTTTCCCAAAATGAACAAATTATAGTTTCATCTTCAATGGTATTTTCAAAATAATTTAGTAAGTTTTTAAACCAGCTTTCCTTGCAATTTAATTCATATTCATAAGCAATAAAAATAGCTTCAGTTGACGCAATGCTAGATGAATAAGGCATCAAGATATCAGCCTCAAGCCCTTTGCCAAATCCACCGTCACTATTTTGATATTTTAATAGTTCTGAAATGATAGCATCTTTATCACCAGCATTAAAGGTATAATTCCACTTTGCTTTTTCAATAGTTCTGCCATTTTCCATTATGTAACTTTCTATGTTCTTTAGCTGATTTTTATTTATTCTCCTCATATGGCACCTCCAATTATTTTTAACACTTTCACTTTAGGTACATGAAAATAAATAACAAGTCAAAGATGCTGGTATATTTTGTGTCAGACAAGGAAGCAGGTTCCGCCGCTAGTAGAACTATCGGTGGGTTCTGATGACGCAGTATGACGCAAAATAGACTAGCATACTGACTTGTTATTTATTTGAATGTGCCTTAGGCTTGAATAATTAAATGATTTTGTAATGTAATAATTCTTTCTACAATATACTACCATTATATTCTATACTTGTACATATTTTAAGCATACTAGCAGTGCTGCTTTATGAGATGACTATACAATACTGATATATAATCAGTATAATTTTTAGATTTATGAGATAAAAAAGATTGTAAAATTTGCCCCCCTAAATAATATAGGAGGTCACAAAATTTAATCTTATATTTAGTTATTAAGACTTAACCAAACTTCCATAACTCCATCCAACTCTTTACTTAATTCCTCTTTCCTAGAATATAATTTATCAAGCATCCATGCCATGAATTCAATTGGCTCTACCAATATATTTTCTTTTAAGCTTTACCACAGTTTCCATGTGCATTGAATAGGGTAAAAGGAAAAAGAGCCAGATGGGAAATCCTCTGACCCTTTTATTTTGCTGCTACTCGGTTTTAAATATACCTATAAATTCTTCTGGTGAACCTGCATTTATTAATCTTTTTACCTTTTCTTCTGAAGAAAGTTTTACAGCTATTTCAGATAATATTTCTAAATGGTCACCATCTAAACCAGCTATTCCTATAATAAGGTTTACATCGTTCCCACTATAATCTATACTCTCTCTAAAATGTAGTATAACTACTCCAGATTTATTAACATATTTCTTTCCCTTTAATGTTCCATGAGGGATAGCTACCTTATTTCCTATATATGTTTGATCTGTCTTTTCTTTTTCTAGCATAGAATCTATGTACTCTGGCTCTATTAATCCATGTTCTAGTAATTTCTTTCCTGCTAGTTTAATAGCCTCTTTCTTTTCCATCTTAGGTAAATCAAAGTATAAAATATCTTTTTCTATATTCATTACTTAACTTCTCCCTTCTTAAGATCTTCTATAAGAATATCATAAGCTGGATCATTTAAAAAGGATTCTACTGTTTTAATTTTCGCCTTTGGTAAATTTTTCCTTGCTCTATTATATAAATTTTTATGACAAACTACTAATTTTATTCCTTCTGGTACCTTATCTACTGCATAATTTTCTACTTTTATATTCAAACCTATTTTCTTTATCTTATTTCTTAAAATACCTGCTCCCATAGCACTTGAACCTATTCCTGCATCACAAGCAAATACTATAGTGTCTATATCTTTTGTCAATAAAACAGAATCTTCTTTTTCTAAACCTAACATATCACCAATTTCATCACTTAATCCCATTTCTTCATCCTCTTTCTCACTTTTATCTGACTTTAAAAAGAAAGATGCTAATAAGAAAGAGCCTACTATACCTGCTAATATACCTAGCATAACTTTAATAAATCCACTTTTAGGTAACATTACTAAAAATGATACTATGCTTCCTGGGTGAGGATATCCTGCCAACCCTGCTCCAACCAAATTCCAAACAAAAGCCTGGGCTACACCTCCAAATATTACTGCTAAAAACATAACTGGCTTCATTAATACATATGGGAAGTAAACTTCATGAATACCTCCAATAAATTCAATCAATAGTGCTGATGGTGCTGATTTTTTACTATTTCCCTTGCCAAACATTGAATAAGCTAATAATATTCCTGCTCCTGGTGCTGGACTTGAAACTAACATAAAGAATATAGTCTGTCCATGTTTTGCTATGTCTTGAACGCCTAATGGAACAAAGATTCCTTGGTCTATAGCATTATTTAAGAATATAACTTTTGCTGGCTCTATAATAACTGCTAATAATGGTAGTAACTTAGCCTTTATAATTGCATTTATTCCTGATACAGCTACATTTGTTGCTGTACTTATTATAGGCCCTATTATCTTAAATGAAAATATAGCCAATACCATACCTAAAATTCCTATGGTAAAGTTACTAATTAACATTTCAAAACCTGATTTTACCTTACCTTCTAAAAACTCATCTATCTTCTTAATACAAAAAGCTCCCAATGGTCCTAAAATCATAGCTGCCATAAACATAGGTATATCTGAACCTACTATAGCCCCCATTGTAGCAACAGCTCCTGCCACCCCTCCTCTTTGACCGTGAATCATCTTACCACCTGTAAAAGCTATTAATATAGGCAGTAAAAATCTTATCATTGGCTGAACCATACTTCCTAGTTGTTCATTCGGAAACCATCCAGTAGGAATGAAAAATGCTGTTATAAGTCCCCATGCTATAAAAGCTCCTATATTTGGGATGACCATTCCTGCTAGGAAACCTCCAAACTTTTGTATTTTTATTTTAACGTCCATTTACCTTCCTCCTCACCTTATTTAAATAAAATTTAAGCCATATAATCTCCACCATTAACATTTAATGCTTGACCTGTTATATAATCTGAATCTGATGTTGATAAAAACACTACTAATTTCGCTATATCTTCTACTGTTCCTATTCGATGAGCTGGAATTTTCCCTCTAAAGTAATCCATTACTTCGTCTTCCTTTAATTTTTTCTTCTTACCATAATCAGCTGCCTGTTTCTCCCACATAGGAGTATTAACTACACCTGGACAAATTGCATTTACCTTAATTCCTTCCTTAGCAAATTCTTTAGAAAGTGATTGAGTTAATCCTATCACTCCAAACTTACTAGCACAATACGCCTGATAATTATTTGTTCCTACTTTACCCGATTGAGATGACATATTTATAATACTTCCACCACCATTTTCTAACATCTGGCTGACTGCTTCCTTGCAACATAGGAATTGACCTTTTAAATTAATATTCATTGTCATATCCCAAATTTCTTCAGTATGTTCAAAAAATGGAGTTATTATAGATATCCCTGCACTATTAACCCAAATATCCACTAATCCAAACTCTTCCTTAACTGAATTACCTACTTCTTTAATATTCTTCATATCTGTAACATCTAATTTATAAGCACTAGCAATGCCACCATTTTCCTTAATAGCATTAGCTACTTTCTCTGCTCCTTTTTTATTAATATCTGTTACAGCTACCCTTACTCCTTGTTTAGCTAATTCTAAACATATTCCTTCTCCTATACCACTGCCACCACCTGTGACTACGGCTACTTTATCTTTTAATCTCATTTAACTACCTCCTTATGACATCATTATGTCGTGATGTCTATTTTTATTATATTATATCTAAATATTTTGTCAAGATTTTTCTATAATAAAAAAGGGCTGTTGCACTAAAAATAAATACTATAATATATTATGCTGGCTTTAAATTTCCAAGACAATATATTATATGTAAATTTCTTAATGCAACAACCTCTTCTATGTATAAAGGCATATTAACTTTTATATTTTAAAATTGCACTAAACCTAGTCATATCCCCTCTATCTCTTGAAATGGAGTATTCAAAAGGCTTCTCTAAATCATTATAGGTCACGGTTTTAACTAGTTGTATAGCTGTTCCTTCTTCTATATCCAATAACTTGGCAGCTTTCCTATCTGCATTTATTGCTCCAAAGGTCTTTTTAGCATAATTTATTATCACATTGTAATCTTTCTTTAATGTAGAGAATAAAGATACTTCGGAAAAATTATACTTATCCAACCCTGGTGCTATTTCGCAAGGAACATAAGTATCCACTAATACTGACGGTTCATCTTCCACATATCTAAGTCTAATTAATTTATAGAATCTATCATACTTATCTCCAAAAATATTTTTTAATTCTTCATCTAAATCTACTATATTCATACCTAACTCTTCTGTTCTAGTTTCTAATCCTTGTCTAAAAGCTTCATCTTCAAAGCTTCTCAATTCTTCCAAGCCCCAAACATTATATTTTTTCTGTTTCCTAACAAAAGTTCCTACTCCACGTTTAATCTCTAAATAATCTTCCCTAACTAATATATCCACCGCCTGTCTTACTGTTGTTCTGCTGACATCAAATAACTCCATCAGCTCTTTTTCAGAAGGCAATTTATACCCAACTTCATATTCTCCACTAGCAATTCTAGCTATAATATCATTCTTTAATTGAGAATATAAAGGAATTTCCGAGTTCTTATCTAAACTAAATTCCCTAGTCATTTCTTCACCTCTATTTTATATATACAATAACCTTGAACATAACTCTAAGGCCTTAATATTACTAACCCGTAAGGAAATCTCAATGTGAGAAGTTTACTCAAATCACTGTCCTTAGGGATTTTTTAGAAAATAATTAGTTTTTTCAAGACAGGATTTATGATACCAAAAAATAATAATAAATGAAAGAGATATCTTTAATAAATTAATAATAACAGTAAATTTAAATTATTTTAATAGATAAATAGTTACCTATATCTATATTTTTCTTTATTATATCATCTTATGCATTTTGTGTAAATATAAAGCATAAAGCCCATTTTTGTACCAAATTTTAAGTTCAGTTACATTTTTAAATTCTATATGAGAATATTATTTCGTGTTTTACAGCGAAAAACATAACTCTATACACAATAAATATATTAATAGATTTAATTATATCTATAAAAGGAGTAAGATAGTCCATCTCAAGCTGGGTTATCTCATTACCTTGAAGAGAAATGTATTCTCCCACGTCTTTAGCTGAAAATCTCTTGTAGCTATAATTAGTTATAGTTCTAAAGAAATCTTTTTTTAAACTTACTTCAAAAGCAATATCCAGTTTAAAATTTAATAAATTTTCTATGTAACTCCCTTTTCTATACGTAAACTTTTTATTTATTTTCCAATTTCAATAGCCATACATTTATCCTCCAACTATAATTAGGTTGATTCATGAATCAACCTAATTATAGTTTACACTGTTTTTATATTCAATAACTTGTATTTTTATATAACTAAACCAATAGTTGAGGTAAATATATCTATATTCATCCATTTAAAAAAGCCGTCAATCAAGAAGTTTTGCTCCTCAATCGGCAGCTCTATTAATTTAATAAAATCAATTACATTTTTTTTGATTTATTTTAGTAGGCAATAATTTCCTTAATCATAAACTCTTTTCCGCTTAATAATCCAAAGTTATTACTTCCACACTTTGGGCATTTTTTACCATCCTTAATAATATTAAAAACCTTGCTACATTCTTTACAAATAGCATTTCCTGGTATTATCTCAATTTTCAATTTCGTATCTTGCAGCATTGTTCCATCAACCGCTGCTGGATAACACTCCTCAATATACTTTGGAATCATTGATGAAAGCTCTCCTATTTGTAAAACTAATGTATCAATTTTAGTAAGCTTTTGCTTTATTGCAATTTTTTCTATAGTGTTAACAACTTCAATTACAACACCTAGTTCATGCAAATTAATCACCTATCCCATCTTCTGCTTATGCATATAATCTTAGACTAATGCTTTTTTGCAAAAAGTTTTTGAAACTTCCTAACTGTAATTCTTCCCTTACGTTTTATCACATTCTTAACAACCACTGGTTTTAACTTTTCTAATGGTACACTTTCATTGTCATACTTTCTAACAAGTGAGACAGCATCAAATTTACACTTAGTTGTACATTGACCACATCCTACGCACATAAATTCATCTACAATTGCAGCACCACAACCAAGGCAACGACTAGTTTCCTTTTTCACCTGTTCTTCTGTAAATGTAGCACGTACATCTTTAAATGACTCTTTTGCATTTACTCCATTTATATGTCCTGGTCTTTGTCTTTGGGTGTTATCATATCCTCCAATTTCAACACTACTCTTATCTAATTCATGATACTCTCTTCTATCACGACCATTAATTAAACTTTGTCCTGGCTGAACAAACCGATGAATTGAAATTGCCCCCTGCTTACCTGCAGCAATAGCATCTATAGCAAATCTTGGGCCAGTATATGAATCACCACCAGCAAATATATCAGCTTCCCCAGTTTGATAAGTAAATGGATCAGCTTTTATTGTTTTATTTGGATTTAATTCTACCTTGCTACCTACAAGTATATTGCCCCAATCAATTGATTGACCTACTGAAAGTAGTACATAGTCTGCTTTAACAAATTTAACTTCTTTTTCATCATAAGTAGGATTAAATCTTTTATTTTCATCAAATACAGAAAGGCATTTCTTAAACTCCACTCCAACGACCCTACCATTTTCAGTAACAATACGTTTAGGTCCCCAAGAATTATTTATGCCAATATCTTCTAACATGGCCTCTTCAATTTCTTCCTCAAGAGCTGGCATCTCATCACGACTTTCAAGACAGAACATATGAACTTTTGCGGCTCCTACTCTTGTAGCGTTTCTTGCCACATCAATAGCAACATTACCGCCACCGATTACAATTACATTCCCCTTAAGATTTATATCTTCTCCCAAGTTTACATTACGTACAAAATCAACGCCTGAAATAACTCCCTCAGCATCCTCTCCTTCTACGCCAATTTTTCTCCCTGCCTGAGCACCAATTGCAAGATAAAAAGCTTTGTATCCCTGTTCTCTTAAATCATTAAGAGTAACATCTTTTCCAACTTCAACGCCTGTTTTAAACTCAACGCCTAATTCTCTTAAAATGTCAATTTCTGCATTAACTACTTCTTTTTCAAGTCTAAAAGATGGGATTCCTAGTGTTAACATGCCACCAAGAGCCTTTTGCTTTTCAAATACCGTTACTTTATATCCATCAATAGCTAAATAATAAGCACAGGAAAGTCCAGCTGGTCCCCCACCAACAATAGCAATTTTCTTTCCATAATCATGTCTCTTTTTTGGCACATAACGATTTTTCATATTTAAATCCTGTTCTGCAATGAATTTCTTAATTTCATCTATAGCAATTGGATCATCAATGTCTCCTCTAGTACAAGCAGATTCACATTTTCTAGGACAAATACGTCCACATACTGCTGGAAACGGATTTTCTTTCTTAATTAGTTCTAACGCATCTGTATATCTTCCTTGAGATGCTAGTTTAATATATCCTTGTACAGCAATATGTGCAGGACATGCAGTTTTACATGGACTTGTACCTGTGTCAACAACATTCTTTCTATTAATTCTATAATCTACATTCCATTTATCAGGACCCCACTCTGCATTACGTGGAGTTTCCTCTCTCACTATTGCTTCAACAACAGGTTTGCTAGAACAAAGCTTTTGCCCCAACTGTATAGCATTTACTGGACAATTTGCAACACATTCACCGCAAGCAACACATTTATCCTTATCCACATGAGAAACATAGTTAGAACGAACCATATCAGCATTTGTAAACATTGAAGCTCCCCTTAATGAAAGACATGAACATCCACAGCAATTACAAATGGCATGAGTTTTTCCTGAACCATCTAAGTTTGGTATCTGATGCATTAAACCATTTTCTTCTGCTCTTTCTATAATTTCAAAAGCTTCTTCACGAGTAATCTTTCTACCTCTTCCTGTACGAATATAATATTCAGCAGCATGACCTAGTTGAATACACATATCCTCTTTTAGGTGACCACAACCCTCACCCATAAGTTCTCTTGCAGTACGACAAGCACAATCGGAAACTGAGAAAATTTCATTTTCATTAAGGTACTTTGATATTTCCTCATAGGATGCTCTTCTTGTTTCCCCATTTATAGAAGTTTCTATTGGGATGACACGCATAAGACCAACTCCTGGTGGAAAACTACCTGTTGACCTCGGTCCATTTTCTATGCCATATGCATCGAAGGATTCAGCAATTTGAGGGTATTTATAAGCATATTTTCTATTATTAACCATCATCTCCATAATACCTGGTACCCATGTTTCATACCAAAATTTATCTTCTCCATTGATAGTGTTAACAAAGCAAACACCTATATCTGCCAGTTCTAATAAAAGTTCTTTTGTTCTTTTAACACTTTTTCCGCATAAAGGTGCAACCTCTTCTGCTGTAACTTTTTTTCTAAGGGTCATACAAAGCAAAACTTCTGCCATTTCATCTGTAACAACAGGTTCAAGAATTCTATAACGTGCGTCATTCTCTGTAAACCAACCTCTAGATCCAGGCTTATTGCCACTAACTTGATTTGCAAATCGAAGCACCTTTTGTTTTACTGCCATATTCATTACCTCCCAAAAATAAATTTCCTGTAATTATCGTTCACTCCATATTTTAACTTCATTACGTAACCAATTTGTCCATTCTTCTATGCCTTCACCTGTCTTTGCAGAAATTGGAATAATCTTAATATCTGGATTTAATTTTTTTACTCTCTCCTTGCATGCTTCTAAATCAAAATCAAAATAGTCTAATGTGTCAATTTTATTGATTAATAGAACATCACAAATAGAAAACATCAAAGGATATTTTAATGGCTTATCATCACCTTCAGGAACACTTAATATCATTGCATTTTTTGATGATCCCGTATCGAATTCTGCGGGACAGACTAAATTCCCTACATTCTCTAAAATTGCAAAATCAATTTCTTCAGTACCTAATGCACGTAATCCTTGTCTAGTCATATCTGCATCCAGATGACACATCCCACCTGTATGCAATTGAATAACCTTTGCGCCAGTTTGAGAAATAGTATTGGCATCCACATCTGAATCAATATCCGCCTCCATAACTCCTATTTTCATTTCATCTTTTAAAACATTGATGGTTTTCGTGAGAGTGCTGGTCTTACCAGAGCCTGGAGATGACATTAAATTTAGCAAAAATGTTTTTTCCTTCTTTAATTCTTTTCTAAGCAAATCAGCATCACGGTTATTGTCATCAAAAACACTTTGCTTAATTTCAATAACCTTATAAGTATTCATAATATATCTTCCCCCTATTTCTATCCCTTATTTTATTCTATTTTGCTTATGTATGACTTATGAATTCTACATCACATTATTTTATTTTGTGGTCATACCAAGCTTGTCTAAATTTTAACATTATATGTATCAAAAATCAATATTTTCTGACAAAGTTAAAAATTCATGTAAAATTACTATACTTCATCTACTAATCAATTGACTTTTTTTGTAGATTTCTCTACAATAGTCTTGTGCTCTTGGTTAGACCAATACAAAGGATGTGTTAAAAATGTCTTTACGTAAAATAGTGCCTCCTACAATGAAAGAACTTTTTATTAAAGAAATTGAAGGAAAAATATTATCTGGAGAATGGAAAATTGGCGATCGATTGCCTACTGAACGAGAAATGGCGAAAAAAACTAATGTGAGTCGAACTGTTATTAATTCAGGTCTCTACGAGCTTGCTCAAAACGGATTTGTTGAAATCATACCGAGAAAGGGCGTTTTTGTTGGGGATTATATTAGAAACGGCCAATTAAATACACTTTTGTCAATCATCAACTTCAACGGAGGAAAATTTGACAAAAAAACCTTTGACTCATTAACATCATACCGCATACATTTTGATTGTGAGTGTGCATATTTAGCAGCTCAAAACCGTACAGATGATGACTTAAAACTTATGCGTTCCATTTATAAAAAAGCTCTTGAAACTACCGATAATACAGAAATTTTTCAATTAAAATTTGAATTTCTTCATGCTATATATTGTGCTACAGGTAATAATATATACCCATTAGTATGTAATTCTTTCAAAAAACTGTGCATTACCTTTAATGAAATAATATATAGGATTTTTGGCTGCGAACCCATTACTTACATGAGTAAATTAATAGATGCCATTGAAAAAAAAGAAGCAGATGAAGCTCGAAGAATAATGTATGAATTTTTAACTGAGCGCATTGATGATCTGAAACAAGTATACTTTAAAGATTGATTTAGATATAGCAATATTTCTAAATACTATAAGCGGTAAATATACAGTCACATAGACAAATATATTTACCGCTTAATTTATAGTTATATTGATATTAAACATCTATTTTCAATTAAAAGCACTTAAATCAAAGGTTGCATTCACCCATTGTTTATTTGAACTGCCAGTTATACCATGTCCTGGATTTCTTCTTTTTATTTCTTCTGGGGTTTCATTATCCCTAACCCACTGATCTACAGTGTCAGTAGTTAAATTCCCCTTTACAGAAATCCAATCATTAGTACCTAATTCCTTTACTTGAACTGAAGCAAAATCAAAGCCTGGATCTATATTATACCAAGTTCTGAAACTTAATTCAGCTTTATCTTTTCCTACTAATTCCATAGGCTTTTTGGTTGTCATATAATTTTCTAAGTTATCCCCTTTACCACTAAAATAGCAGTACTTACCTTCTGGTGGGGTTACAACTCTTTCATCATTATATTCCGATAAACTAATTCTTATAGTATCATTGTTTTGTCCCTTGATACTAGCTTGATCTAACACTACATCAATACCATTCTCATTTATATTTTCTAAATTTAAAACCTTAGAGTTTTGCCAATTAGCTATTTTACCTGGCTTTGTAAAATCCTTTTGCAAAAATTCCCTGCAATAGGCACCATAGCTAGCTGGTTCAGAGCCTCTAGGGTCTCCTGCATAACTTCCTCCCATTATAGACCAATTTTCCACTGGAGGCTCATTAGTTCCATATAAATCTGGAAGTCCAAGAACATGTCCAAATTCATGATTAAATAAATCTACTGGTAAGTCCTCTAATTTAAACTCTTTTCCACTTCTATCTTTTACTGTAGGATTCTTAGCAGCTATAGCTTGTTTATTTTGTGCACTTAGTTTGTCCATATCTTCCCCAAAAATATTAAATCCCCATCTGAATGGCCATATAGCATCTTCTCCTAAAGATCCTCCACCCCACTACCTTCGTTTGAGCCATATTCTTTTGCATTATTATCGGCTGTATACCACCCTACAACTTTTCCCTTAAATTCATAGGTTCCACCAGATTCTTCTTTAAAGAATTTATTTACTGTAATGTGCTTATTTCCATCTGAAGTTTCATAATATTCATCTCCAAAGAAAAGGTTTTCATAAAATTCATCAGTAGTTTCTGCCCCCTTAAAATTATTGATTCTAAAATTCTTTTCCCTTTTATCTAAGTCTGTATATTTATAGTCAGGAAAATCAATTAAAATAACTAATGGTTTTGATGTGAATTTTTTTCAAATATTTTCCGTATACACTTTTTCGACATTACACGTATAAAATCAATTACTTAAGTACCATTGAATGTATTAAGTTGTTTTCATATACATATATTTATTTAATTTATAAATAATCTATATAAAACTTCGTATAAAATTTGTAAAAATACAGAAGACATAAACCTACATTTTATGTCTTCACTTTCTTATATGCACTATATGGAGAATACATTACCATAATGAAGAAATAATAATGCACATTTCTACAGATAATGCATCTATGAAAAAATTTGGGACTTTATCAAATGGCGGGGAATGTATCATAAATAAAATTGCTACTTAAGCTGTTTTACTTTTAGCAGGAAGATCTATATTTAGTTATGATTTACTTACTCTATAAATTCAAACAATTTGTCTACACTGGTATTAAAAATTTTAGCAATATCCATAGCAAGTTTTAAAGAAGGATTATATTTGCCATTCTCAAGATGCACAATAGTTTCTCGTCTAACACCTACTAAATCAGCCAATTGGCTTTGCTTCATATTTGCCTTTTCTCTAAATTCCTTTATATTAGTTTTTAAAATAGTCATTTTATAATCCTTTCCTATTGTAATAATAAAACAAACTTGCTTTAAGAGTAGTAATTATAAATAGTAAAATCAATATTAATAACCCTATAACATCTCTTGTAACGTTAACATTACTATACATAGGTGCTGCAACAAGAATAGCCAGTAAGAATAATCCTATATTAACAACAACTAGAACAATGTTATTTACTCTATATAAAATTTTTTCTGCCAATTCATCCACTTTTTCTTGTTTTATAAATCCAGTAAGACCGTATAAAACTAACACAGAATAATAAATCTTTGAAATAATGTTGTGATATTGGTTAAATCCAAAGTTGTCTCTACTCACAATATATAAAACAAGTATTAAAAATACTACTAATGATTTAAAAAACAGCTGGTTTGCTAGTTTAATTTTATTTGTCCTCATGTCAAGACCTCCATGTGATATATTTATAACTTTCATATTATAAATATATCACATGGAGGTTTGAATGTCAATTTAATTAGAAAATATATTTTTACAATTTATATCATAAAATTCATACCAACTCGAAAAATAATCTTTATTCAAAGGATAACTTGATGAATTTTTAATTACAATTTCAAAATTGTAAAACTTATTTTTAACCGCTTATTTTTAGAAAATAAATATCTAAATGCACTTTCTATTAATAGCAACAACTAGTGCTGTAGCAGCTATTATAAATACCATTAAAATCTCCAGTATGATTGCATAAGGTTCCCATATTCCAAAATTGAGAGAAAATCCACACAAACTTGCTGATATATGAGAGCTCGCCATAGGGATTGCATTTAGTATATAATTCATAAAACTTGTTGAAGATGACACAATTTTGCTTCCCACCATATAAAATATACTTAAACTGACACCTGAAGCTATAGCTATGGTGGTTTTCTTTGTCTTTAAAGATATATATCCCATTAAAATTGATAAAGCAAGGATTCCAATGATTTCTGCTAATGCCGCTATCATGATAGCTTCCCCTATAGAAAGATTGCCAAAAGAAAATAATGAAAGCATCTTATAGCTAGTCTTTAACGTTTTAAATCCTACCGCAGAACCGATTATTCCTACTGTTCCTAAAATGGTAATTAGCGTCAATAATACTCCATAAAAAATTACCGGTAAAGTTCTAACCATCATATTTTTCTTACATCCTTTGGTGGTTCTAATAATTTCTATGCTCTCATCTTCAAAGCTGTCAGAATAGGTTCCTGAAGCAAAAAATGTCACTAAAAACATAGTAACTATAAAAAGTAACTTCATATTTTGAAAGACATCATAGTAAAAATAATGTCCAGGATATTGTGCAAATGGCGTTTTAATTTTGGTTAAATTGTTCATGGCAATTTGTTGCTCTGATGCTGGAAGTCTTTTAATTAATTCCTTAAATTTATTTCTCCAACAATCATAAAATTCTGTAGCATATTTATCAGGATAGTCCTCTATCTTATTCTCTTTATAAAGAATCCCTGGATAATCCTTAACAAGATTATCGATTACCCAAATTTGTGATTGGTAATAGTAGCTTTTAGATTTTTCATCTCGCACTTTCTTTAAAGCTGAATAAAGATTTTTCTCTGTAATATTTCCTTCATAGGAGTTCTGCTTTTTTAAATCATTAATATAATCCTTTTGATCATTTACTGTTATAAAATTCAAACCTATAGTTATAATAAAAATAACCAGTATAGATAATAATACATTTTTTGTATATAAACGACGTTTCATTTCCAATAAGATCATGAATTTATTACCTCCTAACATAATTCCATGAAGCCATTATCAAACTTATAAAAAGTATCAATAAACTGATAACTGAACAAAATTTAAAATAGAAAAATGCCTTTCCAAATATAGAAACTACAGGTACTTTAAATTTCATAATGTCAGAAAATGAAAATACCAAACTACCTGGTAAAACTAATTTTATTACCCTCAATATTAGATTGTTTAAATCTCTGCCAACACATAATAAAAATCCACTTACAATAACTAGTACACTAATACTCATTGCTGTTGATTTTTTCTTAACTTTAGAAGAAATAAAAATTGCAAATGAACAAAATGTAAGTGTCCCAATAAATCCCACCAAGATCATGCTTTTTATTAAATCACTTAAATTATAAGGTAAAATAGTTGTTGATAACTGAGCTGATGTTTTAAGAGCATTTGCTGGAAGATAGTGCTTTAAAATTCCTATATATGTTCCCATTCCAAGCACGTACATAGAAAATCCCATAATAATTGGTATAAAAAGTTTAGCAAACACTAATTTCTTTCTCCCACATTTTGTTGAAGATATAATTTCATCTAATTCACATTCTTTATCCTTAGCAATAATTCCACTAGAAAAAAAGCCCATAATTATTAAAAGTACAAAAGTAAATAATTGAATATGTGAAATGCCATCTTCCCATACTTCATAACCAGAATAGTAAGTATAAGGTTTTTCTACCTGATTCCACATTTTATAAGCTAATTCTTTTTCAGATTGATTCTTTGTGTTTTTAGAAATAAGCTCTTGATAATATAAGTCTTCATTTTCATAAAAATGAGAACCAAAATCCACAGGGAATTTTTCACATTCTAGATTAGCATCTCCTGATATTTTTTTAAGTTTATAATTTTGCATAACCAATGTATCTGCATAAACTGCCAATTTTAATAAATCGTCATTCATTATAATCTTATCTTCTTTATTTTTCGAATTCAAAAAAACTTCTCCACTTTTTTGAAAATTTTTCTCAAGCATTTTACCAGCATATACATTTCTATCCTTAGCTGCAGCTTTTATTGCCGACATTCCTTTAAGTCCCTTATAGCAGCCAGTCATCATGAATCCTTCTGTTGCTCCTCCTATAATAAACCATGCCCATAGTATTGCTAAAATAATAGAAACCAGAAGGTAAGATATGAATCTCTTCCCGCCCATTTGACGTTTTAGCTCAGAAATAAATAAATCCATTATTTAGCCTCCTTTACCTTTGAAAGATAGAAATCATTCAAATTAGGTTTCACCTGCTTACTGTTTCTCAGTGGTAATTTTGCAACATATCGAATAGTCACTAATCCATTCCCTTCATTACGAAAGTTCATGATACGATATTGTTGTTCTATATTATACATTTCGCTCTCTTGTATAGCTGTTTCAAAAACCATACCATCAATAGAATTAATTAATGTGCGACTTTCTCCCGATTCAATAATTGCTCCTTTCTCCATGAGTATGAGATAGTTTGCAATAAACTCTATATCCGATACAATATGAGTGGAAAGAATAATTATTTTCTCCTTACTAATGGTTGTTAAATAATGGCGAAAATTTCTTCTCTCCTCAATGTCCAAACCTGCTGTAGGCTCATCCACAATTAATATATCTGGATTATTGATCATAGCTTGACAAATACCTACTCTCCTTTTCATGCCACCAGAAAGCTCATCTACTTTTTTGTGTTTTACATCAGATAAATTAAATTGTTTCAATAACTCTGTAATGCATGTACGTCTTGTAGCTTTATCAATATCCTTTAGAACACCTATATAGTTTAGAAAGTCTTCTACACTTTGATTCTTATCATATCCAAAATGTTGAGGTAAATATCCTATCCTTCCTAAATACTCCGCTCCTAAACTAGAGATTTTATTATTGCCAAAACAAATTTCCCCTTCACTAGGTTTTAAATTTCCTACCATCATTCTCATCAAAGTTGTTTTTCCAGCACCATTTGGTCCTAAAAGCCCCCATATACCTGGAATAAAATTCAAACTAACATCTTTTACTGCCTTTAAATCTTTAAATTTTTTTGTTACCTTATCAATCCTTAATTCCATTTTCAGCCCTCCCTAAAAAAAATAAACCTTTATCTTATAGCATGATTATTCCACAAAAGGCATTACATTACTTGAATTATGAAATTTCATAATTCCATCGCATTGTACCTTTTTGTGGGTTAATCATATCATTAGTTTATCAATGATAAGATAAAGGTTTATTCACACTTTATGTAGAATTTATAAAGATTTTATAAAGGTTTTGGTAGATAAACACTAAAAGTTGTATGACCTTTTACGCTTTCTGCTTTTAATGTTCCCTCATGACGTTCAACAATTTGCTTCGCAATAGCAAGACCTAATCCTGAACCTGATGCTTGGCTCCTTGCTTTATCTCTACGATAAAATTTTTCGAATATCAGTTTAAGTTCTTGGTCAGATATAACATCCCCATCATTCTCTATGGTTATAATAGTTATTTTAGGGTCTCCTATACCTGTAACTTTAATAAAAGAATCCCTATTACTATAACTAATAGCATTCTTCAAAAGATTATTCAAAACCCTTGCCAAAAGATTACCATCACCATATATTTTTAAATCCGATGATACTTTTAAATTAACTTGTAAATTCTTAGGCATAAATAGAGGATAAAGCTCATCTGTTATTTGTTGTAAGAAAAATTCTCCATCAATTTCTGCTTTATTTAAAGGAATCTCTTGAAGATTAAATCTTGTAATGTCAAAAAACTGATTAGTTAATTCTTCTAAGTGATAAGCCTTGTCTAAGACTTTTCTTAAACAATCCTTCCTAATTTCTTCTGTAACTTCAGACTCTTCTAAAATATTTAAATATCCAATAATACTAGTTAAAGGTGTCTTTAAGTCGTGAGCTAAATAAGTTACCAAATCATCTTTCTTTCGGATTTCCATCTCCTTTTCTTGTTCCACCCTTGCCTTTTCATTTAAAATTGATTTAATTTCCACATCAATAAACTTTAGCTCCTGATCATCTCTAGGCTTTTCATCATCTCGAAATAGGCGCATCCTCTCCTCAACTTCAGCTATAACTTTCTTTTTTTCATCATTTCGAGATATTTTAGAAGCTATGTAAATACTAATTTGCACTATAAAAAAAACTGAAAAAACTATAAATGTCAATATACTTCTTAATCTATCCCATCGAAAAATTCCCCTTATTGCATGGTATCCATTGTAATTCAGTACTACTTCTTCTCTGTCATCAAGTAGCCTCCTTACAAAATATTCTCCAACACTTCCTTCTAAATATATATCAACAAAAAATAATATAAGTATAAAAGCTACAAATGATATAATATAATAATTCCACTTCCATTTTTTACATTTCAATGATATAACCTACCCCCCACACTGTTTTAATATATTCTGGTTTTTCAGAAGAATCTCCTATTTTTTCTCTTAAATTTCTAATATGAACAGTAATAGTATTAGTGGATTTAGAATAATAATCATTCTCCCAAATTAAATGAAACAGTTCCTCACCACTTAAAACTTCTCCTTTTCTTTCCAATAAAACTTTTAAAATTTTAAACTCCGTTGGTGTGAGCTTAATTTCTTTTTCATTAATACTTACTTGCTTACTTTTTTTATTTAAAGTAAGTCCTTTATAATAAATACTATCTGCATCAGTGCTGCTTTGGGTATATTCTTTATAACGTCTCAATTGGGCCTTTACCCTGGCAACCACTTCTAAAGGATTAAAGGGTTTTGTAATATAATCATCAGCACCATAGCTCAGACCTAATATTTTATCACTATCTGCATTTTTAGCTGTAATCATAATAATTGGGAAGTGGTATTTTTCACGAATATTTTTACATATACTTAGTCCATCGGTGTCCGGAAGCATTAAGTCTAAAATAACAAGATCCACTTGCTTGTTTAATTGTTTCATAGCTTCAGCACCATTTTCTGCTTCCCATACCTTGTAAGTTTGTCCTTCTAAATAGATTTTTAGAATATTCCTTATATCAGCATCATCTTCAACAATCAATATTTTATCCATTATATCACCCGTTTTTATTATACACTACCTTATCTATATGTTTATTAAGAAATAATAAAGATATTTAGAACTCTCCCTAAAATCCACTAATTCATAGTATCTTACTTTGTTATAATCATTTTATTTATTAATGTAGTAAATAAAATAGATGATGTATAATCTTCTAAATACAATTATTTAATTCTAGTTTTATAAAATGTCTACTTCTACTTATTAAATTTCAAAAAAACATACAAAAAACTCAATTGTATAGGCATTTAAAATCTTCCTTCAATACAATTTTCAAAGACTTATCGTAATTCATTGATTTCCACGGTAATTGTACTGCATTATTGTGGTAATATTTATTTCCAAACAACTTGTTATATGGTAATATACTAGTGTAAGGAAGGTGAAATTTACATGGAATATACAGTATTGTTGGCATTTATTATTATATCTGGGTTATTTGCATGGAACTCAATAGGAGATTTAAATAATAAAAATCAGAAACTTATGGCGCGTTTGGATAGCTTGGCAGACAAAACAGGGAATCCTGAATTATCAAGCAAATATGTTTCGGTTTCTCTAAAAGATGAATTAATCAACTTGAAAAATGAGGGAAAAATGGTCAAGGCAGTCAAATTGTTAAGAGATAATACTTCTTTCAGTTTAGTTCAGGCCAAAGAATATGTTGACAATTTAGAATTTCAGAAACAGGAAGATTAAAAAATATCTAGTTTGATTAATCTACAAATATGATTAAACCACAAAAGGATACAATGTGGTGGAATTATGAAATTTTTCCTCCATGACTTACATAAGAGCTCTGAACAATAAATTTAATTTAAATAGTTCCTTTGCTTCTTATGCAACTCATTCCAGAGAAATTTCATAATTCAAGTAATGTAATACTTTTTATGGGCTAATCATAATATATTTTTATATTGTAAGAATATATAAAATAGACACTATAATGTCCTAAAATTACCAGTTCATTATAGTGTCCATTTTTATAAAAACTAATTTAGCTAAGCAACATCTACATCGTCTATAGTATTTATCTTTTTTATTATGGTATATGCTGACAAAGTCAAGGTAATCAAAGTGATAATAATTAATTTAATAAGTGTATCTATTAATTGTGGTTCACTTCCTATTATAGGCTGCGCTAAAGCTGCTATTACTACTGCTGTTACTACTGTAGATGGTACTGATTTTTTCTTCATGCCAACAGTAAAGGGAAGTAATGACATGATTCCTGTCATTACAGCAAATGCCAAAAATATTAAAGATGCAGAAGAAATATAACTAAAACTAAAACTTCCTGCAACCACATCAACAATAGAATCTAAAATTACTGTATACAGTATACATAGTGTATTACTAATAAGTACGCATGACATTCCAAATACACCTACTATAAATAGCTTTGACAACATTATTTTTTTTCTGTCAATAGGATAACAAAACATTACTAAAATTGTTTTATCCTTATATTCTCCTATAATAATCTTCCCCATTATTGTTGAAGAAAATATCAAAAAAACATCAAATGATAAAACATTTATCATCCATATAACACTTTGATATGTATCTAAGTCGTTTGGTGAATGTACCTTATTATCAATATATGACATGGTTAAAAAAGCCATTATAAAAAGTATAGCTATAAATACTCCTTTAATATATTTTTTAAGTTTATATTTCCTTATTTCTAATTTAATTAATTGCAGCATAACTATCCTCCTGTATCAACTTTAGAAAATATTCTTCCAAGGTACTTTCCTTTTTACATATACTTTCTAATTCAACACCATTTTCAATGAGTACTCTTGAAATTAGCTTTTGGGATTTTTCTATATCGTATATACGAATTTTGTTTTCAGAAATCATCTTGTAGTTTAAAATACCCATTTCTTCTTTAATTAAATATCCTGCTTTACTTGGATTATTTACTTCTAATTCTATATATTCACTGCTATACTCATGAACCTTTTCCATAGATACTTCTTTTAATAGCTTGCCATTTTTTATAATACCAACTGTATCTGCAATTAACTCTATTTCTGAAAGAATATGACTTGAAATAATTATTGTTATTCCATATTTTTCATTTAATGTTTTTATAAGTGAACGAACTTCCTTAATTCCTTCTGGATCTAAGCCATTAATAGGTTCATCCAATATAAGAAATTCTGGTTTTGCAAGTATTGCTCTTGCAATTGCTAATCTCTGTTTCATGCCTAATGAATAATTACAAACTGCTTTTCCTTCAATATCCAATAACCCTACTAAACTTAAAACTTCATCTACTCTTTCTTTATTGTGATAACCCATATAATCACAATGCAACTCTAAATTTTCCCTTCCTGTTAATTTGCTATAGAAATAAGGATTTTCTATAATAGAACCTATCCTTTTTAAAGTTTCAAAATTATTTCCATTAACTTCTTTCCCAAAAAGGATAATTTCACCTTTACTAGGCTTTACTAAATTAAGAATCATTTTAAGTATTGTACTTTTTCCTGCTCCATTTGGACCTAGGAACCCGTAGATTTCACCTTTTCTTACATGCATCTCTACATTATTTACTACCTTTTTATCCTTATACATTTTAGTAAGTCCATTTGTTCTCAATATGTAATCCATATTAATCTCTCCTTTCTATAAAATTAATATAACAAATCAACTTATCTTTTTTCTATCATGAATCTTACTTTTTTCTTAAGTACATAAAAATAAATAATAAGTCAAAGATGCTGGTATATTTTGTGTCAGACAAGAAAGCAGGTTCCGCCGCTAGTAGAACTATCGGTGGGTTCTGCTGACGCAGTATGGGGCAAAATAGACTAGCATACTGACTTGTTATTTATTTGAATGTGCCTTAAGTTGCTATTTTTCTTTTGGAAGTATTATATTAAATAATGTTTTCTTGTTGGGAATACTAGTTAACTTAATTTTCCCATTCATATGCTCCACAAGTTCCTTGGATATTGTTAATCCTAATCCACTACCTTGGTAATCTTTACTTCTTGAATCTTCTAATGTATAAAGTCTCTCAAAAACATTTTCCTTATATTTTTCCAAAATTCCCTTACCGTGATCTTCAATTCCAACACAAACTGTGTTTTCACACACATCAATACTTATCCCTATGTATTTTCCATCGCTTCCATATTTAATAGCATTATGTATTATGTTTTTTAGGACACGACTTAGTGCTTCTTCATCTGCACTAACGTAAATGGGATTCTCTGGTATATTAATGTCCACATAAAATTCTTTCTCCGAAAGGATATTATAGAATTCAAACATATTTTTTCTACATATCTCACATACATTTACTTTTGTAATATTAAGTATTTTGTCACCAGACTCCAACTTAACAAGATTGAAAAATTTATTTATCAATTCTAATATTTCATTAATTCTCAAATCCACCTTCTCAATCATCTTATCATTATTGAATTTAAGCCTTAGCATTTCCACATATCCTTTTAAAGTAGTTAAGGGGGTTTTTAAATCATGTGACATATTTGATAACATTTTCATCATGGATATTTTGGAATTTTCATATGCCATCTTATTTTTATTACTATAATCTAATAAATGATTAACACTTGACGCAATAGACTTTACTACTTCATTTTCTGTAGGAATCAATATTAATTCCAATGTTTCATTCTCAATAATTTCTTCTATTTTGTTAGCTATATATTCAATTTGTTTTGATTGAAGAGTATATTTCCTATGTTCTAAAATATATATTATTATAAAAATTAAAACTAAAATACCTAATAATATTGTCATTATGTTCATGCTATTTGTCCTCCATCTTATATCCAATTCCCCACAAAGTCTTGACATATTGAACGTTACTTTTGTCCTCACCTAATTTATTTCTTAATCTTTTCATATGCACATTAATAACATTTTCCTCTCCAAAATAAGGCTCCTTCCAAATTTGATTATAAATTTGTTCTTTTGAAAAAACTCTTTCCAAGTTAGAAGCAAGTAGCTTTAAAATTTCAAATTCCTTACAAGTCAAATTTAATTGCTTTCCTGCCTTAATAACAGAATGCTTATATATGTTAATCTCCAAGTCTTTAACACAAATTATTTCATCTTCATGTTCATGATTATTTTTTTCTTTATTATACTTTGTTACTCTTCTTATATTTGCCTTAATTCTCGCTGAAAGCTCCACTAAAGAAAATGGCTTAGTTATATAATCATCCGCTCCAAGTCCTAACCCCATTGCTTTATCTGTATCATTATCTTTTGCTGTTATAATAATTATAGGAGTAACATCCTTCTCCCGTATTTTTCTCATAACATTCAATCCATGGATTTTAGGAATCATTAAGTCTAATAAAATCAAATCATAGGATTGTTCTTGGAATTTAACCATTGCTGACTCTCCATCGTAAGCTTGTGTAATTTCATACCTATCATTTATTAAATACTCAGTAACCATTTCACTTATGTTTTTATCATCTTCTACTAATAATATTTTAGTCAAAATCCCCCTCATTCCTTTCATTCTATTATTGATTTTTATATAAAACTTTAAAATTCTGATATAATTTTTTGTTATTCTTATTAATATATAATCTTAAATCATCACTTAATAGTATAACAAAAATAAATAATTCAGTTGTAATGATTATATAACATTATACTTATAATAATACCTTCTCTAATATCTCATAATGCCATAAATATAACTGTAACAGTATGATTATCCCACAAAAAGTATTGAATTACTTGAATTATGAAATTTTTCTTGAATGACTTGTATAAGAAAGAAACTATTTAAGTTTATTGTTCCCAGCTCTTATGCTAGTCACTTAGAATAAATTTAACAGTTCATCCACATTTTGACTTTTTGTGGTTTAATCACAGTATAATTTTAATAAAATAAAAATGAGCTGTGGAACTAAGAATAAATCATACAATACATTGTGTTAAGTTTAAACTTGCAAAACAGTATATTGTATGTAAATTTCTTAATGCCACAGCACTTTATATTATAGTATAATTGTATAAGTGACCTCTTAATAAACATAACTTTCTAGTTTATTTCACGCCCATATAGCCATTATAAAATGCCGCTAGATAGACACTTTATTGATTACTACCTTTAAAACCTTTAAGAAGCATTTCGCAATTTTTTATATTCCATGGACTCACAAATCTCTTCATAGGTACCATTTTGTACAAGCTTTCCATTTTCCATTAGAAGAATTTCATCAAAGTATCTCAATTGTTCCGATAATTTATGAGTTATCATAATCATGGTTTTATCTTCCATTGATAATAAGAACCTTTCTAACTTATTAGTAATATTCATATCCGTTGCAGAAAACACTTCATCCATAAGGCAAATAGATGCATCAGCCAAACACATTCTATAGATAACTAAAACCTGTTTTTCTCCGCCACTTAAATCTTGGCAATTTGATTTTTCAGCTATAGAATTTAGCATATTTTTATCTAAAACATTTTCTAGAAAACTAACCTTATTAAAAGGAAATGAATTAAAGATTGTCACATTGTTTTTATACCCGCTAGCAAATATATGCTCCTGTTGATTTACATTATGAATTATATAAGAGGTATCTAAATCCTCTAGCTTTTCATCATCTATATAAATATTCCCCTTATTTAATTCCACATATCTCATTAAAGCATTAATTATAGTGGATTTTCCTGAGCCACTGTGCCCAATTATTGCGTACTTCTTATTTTTTTCAAATCTGTAGCTGAAATCTTTCAAAGAAAAGTTTTCATAATTTACAGTTACATTTTTAAATTCTATATGAGAATTAAATTCTTTTTTAACCATCAAGTCTTTGTAATTTTCATTAATTCTTAAAAACTCCAAAACTTTAAGCTTAATGCTTTTAGTTGACTTTATAGTATTTATATCATAAATCAGTGACTCCATGGGACTTATAAAGCACTCTATATAGCCAAAAGTAGCCACTGCTGTACCTATGGTGATTTCCTTTTTTATAAGTAAATACCCCACCATAGCAAAGGAAATTATGTGCAATAAATATATAAAAGCTCCGTTAATAATTAAGGCAAAGGACTTTAATTTACCGTACTGAAATCTATATTCGGCTGTATCCTTAAGAAATCTTTCCTGCTCATTAAAAATATTATTTCTCGTTTTACTCTTAATTAACTTAAAACCTTCTAAAAGGTCTTTTATCTTAGATACATAAAGACCCATATTGTCTAGATATACCTTTCTCCTTAAAGATAATTTTTTAGCAGTAAGATTAGGTGCAATTAAAGTAGCTATTATAGAGGAAAAAAGCATCACTAGTGCAATTCGCCAATCAATAAAAGCGAAAAACATAACTCCATACACAATAAATATATTGATAGATTTAATTATATCTATAAAAGGAGTAAGATAGTCCATCTCAAGCTGAGTTATCTCATTACCTTGAAGAGAAATGTATTCTCCCACGTCTTTAGCTGAAAATCTCTTGTAGCTATAATTAGTTATAGTTCTAAAGAAGTCTTTTTTTAAACTTACTTCAAAAGCAATACCCAGTTTAAAATTCAATAAATTTTCCATATAGGAAAGACCCAAATTTAAAACATTACATCCAATATATATTAAAATTAGAATTCCTAAATATGTTTCATCAGAATTTCCAATAGAATCAAATAGCTTTTTGGTTAAATAAGGAATATTAGCTAAAGATATAGTAGCTAGTAGATCACAAATTACATTTAAAAGTATTAAATGTTTTATTTCATAGAGATACTTTTTCATAATATTTTTTAAGCCTTTCTATTTCTCTTTTTGGTTTATCTATCATTTCGCCTGAGGAAATATTGTGCTCCTCTTGAAGGATGGAAATCTCTCTCTGCAAAGCTTCAACAGCATTCTTATACCTTCCTAGAATCTCATATATCCATGCCATAAATTCAAGTGGATCTACAAGACGAGGTTTCTCCTGTAATTGCATAGACTTTTCATAATCTTTAAGTGCTTTTTCATAATATCCCACTCTTACCATACGATCACCATGAGAAATATAGGCCTTCCAATCTGATGGGAATTCATTTACTCCTTGACCCCATAACTTTATAGCACTCTCCCTATGACCTAACTGAAATTCAATGTCTCCTTCATACATAAAATCTAGTGAGGTATGCTCAATCTTCTTCACCTTCTTTAATGTATCCCTAGCCTTATCGTAATGCCCATCCCTAATTAATTGATCCAAATAAAATAAATGCCCGCTCCAATAATTTGGATGCTCTCTTGTAAATTCTTCATAATATTTAATTAAACCATCATGCCTATTATAATATTCATCACCAAATACACCATTTTCTGCATGAATAAGTGCACCGTGATAATCCTTTTCATAAGGTTCATATTTTAAAGCCTCTTTTATATAAATGGCTGCTTTTTTATGATCATTTTCAGCCCTATGATTATAAAGTTTTCCTAAAAGGAAATACGCTTCGGATTTTTCAGGCTCATCCTTAAGGGTATTTTCAAGAAAATTCACAGCATAATTAAATACTTCTGGACTTATTATCCTTTCGTTGTAAATCATATTTCCTATTCTTTCTATCTGAACTTCAGAGGGTATAACAAATAACTCATCAATAGTAACTCCAAAGTAAACTGAAAGCTTTGGCAATAACTCAATATCCGGTGATGTAATATTATTTTCCCATTTAGACACCGCTTGATAAGAAATACCTAAATGCTTTGCTAGCTCCTCCTGAGTAACCCCTTTTTCTATACGTAAATTTTTTATTTGTTTTCCAATTTCAATAGACATAAATTTATCCTCCAACTATAAATTAAGTTGATTCATGAATCAACTTAATTATAGTTTACGCCAGTTTTATATTCAATAACTTGTATTTTTATATAACTAAACCAGTAGTTGAGCTAAATATATTAGAAAATATTTAAATAATAATTAATTATAAAAATGCTGATTCATACTAGCAACATAAAATTGCAGGTATGAATCAGCTCAATCATTCAAAATATTATATTTAGCAAACATAAACCTCCAGTTTATGTTATAAAACCTTAGATTCGATAAAGTTAAAAGTTATTAAAAACAAATGTATATTTCACTTTTACTTATTTTCAAACCATCTTTTTCCTTCAACAAATCGTGCTACAATCATGGCAACACCCGTATCACCAGTTACATTAATTGCAGTAGCAGGAGCATCTGTGATTGTTCCAATCAAAACCATAATTGGTATTGAAACAGCCGGAAAGCCAAATGCTGAAACAATAAATATTTCTCCCACATAACCACCAGCTGGTATAGCTCCCATAACAGTTGAAGCAACTACCGCTACAATTACTGCAATAACAATATTTTTAGGTGTTGTAAAGGGTACATTAAATACAGAACACATAAATGCAATTTTTAAAATTGTTATAATACATGCTCCATCTTTATGTAAATTGGCTCCCATAGGAATTGTAATATCACTTATATCATCAGGTATACCTATTTCCTTTGCAGCTTTTAAATTTACTGGAATACATGCAGCACTAGAGCAAGTTCCAAGAGCTGTTAAACATGGTGTAATTGCAGTTTTCCAATAAGCTCGAACACCTTTTTTACCTGCTCCAATATAAGCAAATATAGTATTTGAAAGCATATAATAAATGGCAACTATAACCATGTATATGATCATGGCCCTAGACAATGGTCCCACTAACTGTTTTCCGTTCTGACCCATTAAAATTGCAAAATAACATCCTAATCCAATTGGAGCTAATTTCATAATAATTCCAACTAATTTAAGAATAACATTTGACAATGAATCCATAAATACTGCAACTGGTTTTCCCTTTTCACCAACCATAACAAGGGCAATTGCAAAGATCATTGTAAAAACCATAAGTGCCATCAAATTTTGCCTTGATAATAAACCAGGAAAATCATTAACAGTAAACATAGATAAAAAATTACTGTTGCTACTTAGGTTGCCCACTTTTTCTGTAAATTGTATATTAGAACCTTTGGCTGGATCAAATATGCTAAGTACTCCAGCTGTAAATAAACTAGCTATTGCTCCAGATCCTAAAAAAGTTACCATCATAACCAATAAAATCTTTTTTAGTTTTGCTAAATTCTCCATCTTAGCAATAGAAGATACTAATGAAACAAAAACCAATGGTACTACACTACAATATAATAGATTTAAAAACACATCTGCAATCGGTTGCAACACAGATGCACCTTCACCCCAAAAGTATCCTATTGTACCACCAATTATCATTGAAGCTAATAATAAAAGTGAAGAACCATATGTTTTTATAAACTTTTTCATCATTTATCCTCCTTGTATAATAATGATGTAGTCATTAAGACTACTCATCTCAATTTAATTGTTTCTATAATAGATAACAGAAGAAGGATTTCTTCCTTCATCAGATGTTATCTTAGTTAATTATCATGCTTGACGGTTCCTATATAGACTCCAGACTTTTCATAAAGTATAATCTTCAAGGATAGGACAAATAATGTTTTCCTCCTTGGGAAGTCAGTATCTGCTGACTCATACCCGTGATTTAGTCAATTAGTCCATTCAATGAGGTTTTATGATTCGGCTGGTTGGGAGCCTCAGGCTATACCTGTATAACTCGCAAGGTTGTGTACTCATTAGATGGAAATGGATTCCTATCGGAAAGGAGCTTTTGCTCATGTCAAACATTTTATTTAAAAATTTATTTATCTCGGTCGGTATTGATGTTGGTGCAGATTTCAGTTGGATGTCTATCGCACTTCCTAACCAGGCCTTTGTTGGAAAGCCTTTTAAAATACTACATTCAAACATTGATTCCCTTGAACTCGCTGTTTCTAAAATAAAAGAAGCAGAAGAGTTGTATTCTTTGGAAAGTCGCATTTTCCTAGAATCCACGGGAATTTATCATTACCCACTCTTCTGCTATCTTCGTGATACTGGATTTAATGTTAACCTAATTAATCCTATCATCACTAAGAATAGCACAAACATTAACATTAGAAAAGTGCATAATGACAGATTTGATTCAAAAAAAGCTGCCTTAATAGGCTTAAAGCCAGATTTAAAAGTATCTCTTATGCCATCAGATCTTGCTCTTGATTTAAGAAATCTTTCAAGAGAGTATTATGATTTGATGGACAACCGTTCTGCTTATGTGAACAAACTTCAAAGTGAACTTCGGATGGTATTTCCAGAATACCTTAAAATTTTTTCAAAAATAACTACTAATACATCATTAACCTTATTAGAAACATACACATCTCCAGATGCATTTTTAAATGCTTCCAAAGAAGAGATTATTGATTCTATAAGATCTACAGCTCGTTTTGGGCTTACATATGCTAATAATAAGTATAATGCCATTATAAAGGCTGCCAATGATGCAAAGACCTTCGGTTATTCTGTAAGTAGTAATTTTAAGCGTATTAGATTATACATAAGCTTTATTCGAAAGTATGATGAAGAGATTTCTTCTATACTCTCTGAAATGCATAAGCTTGTTGATGAAAATGAAAATACTGATTTTGTAAAGCAAATTCACTTGATTGAAACATTTAAAGGTGCAGGTTTTCTTTCTGCTGTAAGCCTCATGGGAGAAATCGGAGATTTCTCTGCGTTCAACTCACCAAAACAGCTTTTTGCTTATTTTGGTTTAGATCCAGCAGTAAAGCAATCTGGCAACTTTAATGGCACAAAAATCAGTATGTCAAAGCGAGGCTCTCGAATTGCCAGAAGAGTAATTCACACTATGGCATTAATCAGCATAAGCAAAAACAAAGATGGCTCCGCCAAAAATCAAGTACTTCGAGAATACTATCTTTTAAAGTGCCAAAGTAAGCCTAAAATGATTGCTCTTGGGGCAGTTATGCATAAAGTTTGTAACGTATTATTTGCCATTCTTCGTGATGGGAAAGAATTTGAAATAATTACACCAGAAGAACACCAAAAGAATTATCTCAAAGCGAAATGCGGCTTCGCTGCGTAGTATAATTCCATAAATATAATTTCCGTTTTTTGTTAGTCTAACAAAAGTTTATTAAGGTTACCCTTTTTTAAGATAATAAAAATATTAATTATTTTTTTAATTCTTATTGACATTTCTTAGCTGGACTAAAAAATTAATATGAAATATAGATTTTTTCTTTCATGAAAAATCTTAGAAAATACTTATTTTTATCCGATGACTACCTGCCGTAACACTCCCACTTCTTACAAAGTGGGAGATAACGGCAGCTACGTCCCTGGATAACGCTCTCTAACCTTCAGTTGGAGTAAAAACTCCATCTGAAGCTAAGAGCTCTGTTTATAAAACAAAAAACCCACAGAGTCACTCTTAAATCGTGACTCCGCAGGTTTAAATTCTAATCTGCGTGTAGGAAATTTCTTTGTACATTTAGAAAGTCTCCCTGTACCGCTCAGGTATAACTTTAATTGAAGTATAAATATTAGCCCAGCAACACACTAATAACTAATGCTATGCTCAGGTGTAACTCTAATTTAAGTATAACCCTAGATACACTCACTTCATGGTATATTTCTTGACAATTTTAAGTGAAAAATTACAACCTTTAAGTTAACTAAAAACTAATACTCCAGTGCACTGAAAGCTGTGAAATATCACTTAATTGTGTAATATATTAACATGTTCAATAAAAACTGTCAATAGTACAATTACAAATTTCCTTAAATGTTTTAATTAAACTATATCATGATTATCCCACAAAAGTATTACATTACTTAAATTATGAAATTTCTCTTGAATGACTTGCATAAGAAGCAAAGGAGCTGTTTAAATTTATTGTTCCCAGTTCTTATGCAAGTCATGGAGGAGAAATTTCATAATTCCACTACATTGTACCTTTTGTGGGCACTCTCTTTTGTGGTTGAATCATATGATTATTTTGAGTATTTTTTATGTGTTAAAATCATTTCCTCGGTAATTGCTTTTAATGTTTCTGTGGTCATCAATTGATCTTCTGCATGCATTAAAAGCAATGATACTTTTACTGGTTCGCCCGAAGCTTCTTGCTGAATTAATGAACTATGTGATTCATGAGCCTTTAATAAACTTGCCTCTGCATCTTCAACACATTTTTCTGCTAGCTCAAAATTCTCTTCTCTTGATGCTTTTAGAGCCTGAAATAAAGATGACTTTGCATCTCCTACATTACTAATTAATTGGAATGATATTAATTCTAAATCCTCCATACCTATCTCCTCTTTTCTTTTTTAACTGTCCATTATTAAATTTAACTTTTAAACTACCTTACTGCCATGAATTTCAGTTGCACCTGTATAATCTAAAATATATTGTCTATTTTCTTTGGTAACACCTTTTCCAGGCATAATTGTAATTCTTCCATTAGCATATTGGACTAAAGCTTTCAATTCATCTTTTCCCTCTAAGGCATTAACTTTTCCGCCTTTAGTTAATATTCTATCTACTTGCAAACTTACCAGCTGATCTATAGCAGAGAACTTGTCCTCTATTTCATCAAAAGCCATATGGAAAGTTACACTCATTGGCTTTGATATTTCTACTAGTTCTCTCACTGTTTTTATATCTATATTGCTATGGACTAAGGCACCAATAACTACTCCATGAGCACCTAATTCTTTAGCTATTTTGATGTCCTCTTTCATTATTTCTACTTCTTCCCTTGAATATTCAAAGGAACCCCCTCTTGGCCTAATTATAACCATTACAGGTATTTTTACATTAGCTATAGTTGTCTTTATAGTACCATAGCTTGGAGTAGTGCCATCCTCTAATAAATTATCACATAATTCTATTCTGTTGGCTCCTAACTTTTCCATAGAGATAGCATCTTTGAATTTTCCTACACAAGCCTCATAAATACTCACTGCTTTTCCCCCTTGTTTTATATGCTTATGAAACTCTCCCGCCACTTCTTATGCTAAAGTGCAGTTTTGTTGACTAATAATTATAAGTTTATTTCATATACCTATGCATACTTATAATATCATAACTGTATTTTAATCTACAAAACTAATTATTCTATAACATTGCTTTATCTATATATAATACTACTTTACCTATAACATTGCTTTATCTATAACACTTCTTAATCTATAGTGCTAGTTAATTCAAGAAACTAAAAAATGTGTATTTGAAAAGTACTGTAATGATGCAAAATGCTAGTAAACTAATTTGAATTTTAAGCTATTATAATAAACTAATCAAATGTTATAGGAGATGTTATTCTTTTAGTGTATGCATCTAACCATTCCTGACTTGCTACTTCATAGGTTGTTTTTCCATCTACATTTTTACATACATAAACTGTAGGTTCCTTACTATCTGTAGCCACTGAAAAAGAAAATCCATCAATATTAGTTGCTACTCCAAATTCACCCTTATTATTTAAACATACTACAGATAAATCTCCTGCTTTCTTTCTCTTTTTAATTAATTTTTCATTCAAATCTTCAACAGCTTTATCTGCAGCTTCCTGTGGAGTACATCCATCTTTCATAAGTCTAACTATTTCATAGGAAATGCAGCCCTTCATTAAGTCTTCTCCAAGTCCAGTAGCTGTTGCTCCTCCCACTTCACTATCTACGTAGAAACCTGAACCACAAACTGGTGAATCACCAACTCTTCCTTTTCTTTTCATAAATAACCCACTAGTTGATGTACCAGAAGCCATAGAGCCATTAGCATCTAATGCTATCATACCAACGGTATCATGTCCATCATAAGGACTTAAACCTTTTTCTACAGTTTCTTTAACTCTTTTCTTGTAATGCATTTTAGCTCTATCTGTTAACATATTAACTCTTTCAAAGCCATTTTTATGAGCATATTCATCTGCTCCAGTTCCTACTAAAAAGCAATTGAATCTTTCGTCACTTAATTTTTTAGCTATACTTATAGGATTTTTAAAATCTCTTATACCAGCTACTGCTCCTATAGATAAAGTATCCCCATCCATATAAGCTGCATCTAACTCAACTTCACCGTTTTCATTTGGCAATCCACCATATCCAACTGATTTATAAAAAGGATAATCCTCAACCATACTAATTGCCTCTTCTATAGCATCTCCTGCTGGGGCTTTATCTTCTAATGATTTGCATGCCTTAGTTATTCCTTCAACTGCCATTCTCCACGTTGCTATTATTGCCCACTTCATAAACTTTTTCCTCCATTCTTAATTGTTAGTTATTGATACTTATTATCTATGCAATAACTATGCCAACTATAAAATACACAATGATTTTTCAATTTACTTATGCTTTTAAACACTTTTCCTAACTAATAATTGATTTTTGTATCAAGTGTATTGTAGAATAATACATATACACGTTTACATAGGTTATTTTTCTGCATAGTGTGTTTTATTTACACAATTATTGACACAATAATTTAAAATTAATTACACACTTCATTATTTATAAGGGGATAGGATATTATGAAAAGAATAGATTTAGTATACAATTCTATAAAAACATTAGATAAAGGTAGTGGAGTAACCACTATTGAAGTTAGTGAATTGTTAAATTTAGAGAGGTCTAATATAAGTAAAGACTTAAATTTACTAGTTAATGAAGGCTTATTATATAAAAATAGTTCGAGACCTGTAAAATACTTTTTAAACAATTCTACTAATGTAGATTTTACGGCAAAATCATCTATGGATAATCTAGCTTATCTCTATCCATCATTGATACCATCTATAAAACTAGCTAAAACAGCTATTTTGTATCCAGATAACGGAATGAATTGCCTGATTATCGGAGACACTGGTGTTGGTAAATCCATGTTAGCAAAATTAATGCATGAATATGCTAAATCACTAGATATTAAGAAAAACATGCCTTTTCTACATTTTAACTGCTCAGATTATTCAAATAACACCCAGCTATTAAGTTCCCATCTTTTTGGCGTAAAAAAAGGCACCTTTACTGGTGCAACTGAAAACAGAGCTGGACTAATAGAGCAGGCTGACGGAGGTATTTTATTCTTAGATGAAATACACAATCTTCCTAGTGAAGGTCAAGAAATGCTTTTTGTGTTTATGGATACAGGCTACTTTAAGAGATTTGGAGAGGTAACAAAAAAAATTCATTCTTCCGCTCGTATAATCTGTGCAACAAATAAGGATATAAGCTCTTCTCTTTTAGATACATTTATAAGGAGAATTCCAATAAAAATTTACATACCGGGATTAGAGGAAAGGCTTTTAGAGGAAAGACTTACCCTTGTAGAATATTTTATAAAAAATGAAAGTATAAAACTAAATAAGCCTATTTGGGTATCCTATAACACAATGCTTTGTTTATTATCCTATCATTGCCCTTATACATGTAGGTCAGTTGAAAAATGATATTAAACTAGCCATTGCTAACGCTTATTCAGACTATTTTATTCATAATAAGAAACAAATTAAAATAAATAGTCCCGATTTACCTGATGAATTAAAAAACATGCTAAATACTCAATTATCTCAAGAAAGGGTTTTATTAGATTCCTTAGATATGGTAGGATGGCTATTTTTATATGATAAAATTCCGTAATAACTAGTCATTCATTTTTAAAGCAGAAGCATATTATTCTCAATAGTTTTAAAAAGCTAATAAAGGATACTGCTAGTAAATATGATTAATAAAGAAATAAGCAGTGAAGCTATCATTGACTTTTTTATAGATTATCTAAATATAATTAAAGATGTTGCTTCAAGTTATCAATACAGCCTTAATAATTCTGCATACGAGGAGTTCTTATCAAGTTTATCCAATTTAGATAATGAACTTACAAACTATTTCACTGATGATATAGTAAAAA
>NZ_JQMW01000010.1 GCF_000744935.1 Clostridium sp. KNHs214
CAACTTTTCATCTACGCCTGCCTACCATAATGCTTCAATTTTATACAGTTATCCAGTAACAACAGAAAGGCCTCCATTTCTTAATATTGAAAGCCTTTCTATTTTCTTAAAGCTATTTTATGATTATCCCACAAAAATCATTACATTACTTGAATTATGAAATTTCTTTGGAATGACTTTCATAAGAAGCAAAGGAACTGTTTAAATTTATTGTTCCCAGCTCTTATGCAAGTCATGGAGGAAAAATTTCATAATTCCACTACATTGTACCGGGTTAATCATTATTGTACCTTATTGTGGGTTAATCATTTTATATATTCCTCATATTCTTCAAGTCCTAATTTGTTTAGGGTTTCTGCTGTTGGTATACCTTTCTCATCCCAGCCTCTTACTGAGTAATATTCAGGAAGCAATTCACTTAATTTATGAACATATCCCTTAGAAGGTCCATCTGGAATAGGGTCCTTAAGCAATCTCTTTGGAAGTGTTATCATGTGAACTATCTATGCCTGCCTGTAAGTTAAATTAATTTTTTCTAATGTCCAAACTCTATCTCCTGCAAGCATCATAGACTCTGCATCATGCAACTCTCCGCCTACAACAACATTGTACATATCTACATAATCCTGTACTCCAAGTCCAAAAGTTGTAAATATACATAAACCTAAAGAATCTATTACAGCTGTTAAGTCATGGAATATCTTAGCATAAGCTGCTTTTCCTTCTAGTGAAAATCTATCAAGTTTTTCTGGATATCCAAGTATTTCTGGACTTATCATGTAGCCTTTTATATGGCAGCCGCCTCTATTGTTAACTGCATAAGTTATTCCGTGACCTTGAATTCCTCTCGGGTCATATGCTGGCAATTCTTGTTTTTTAACTGTCATAGAGAATTCTGGAACACCGTAAGATTCACATAGTCTGTAAGAACCATCTGCCATCTTATCACCAAAGCCTTCTCTTAATCCCATTTTTCTTGTCCATCCCACAACAGCCTCTGCATCTCCCCATTTTAAAGATAATCCATCTGCCGCAATGTCCTCATCTTTTATATATCCTTTTTCATATAATTCCATAGCTGCTGCAATAGTTGCACCTGCAGAAATTGTGTCAAGGCCATACTCATTACAAAGCATATTAGCCACGTTAATAGCATTTAAATCATAAACGTCACAGTCAGAACCAAATGACCATAAAGTCTCATATTCAGGACCTCCACATTCCGTTCCGTCATCTAGTTTTACCCATCTACCACAAGCTATAGGGCATCTATAACATGGATTCTTTCTCACAAGACAATCCTTAGTAAGAGTTTCTCCACTTATTTTATCTGCCTCGTCAGTGTATGATTTTTGGAAGTTTCTAACTGGATGTACTCCATTTTCATTAATTATATTCACTAGAACCGCCGAGCCATAAGTAGGTAGTCCGCCCCCTGCCACTGGGTCATCTCTTAATATTTTAATCTTTTCTGCAGATACCTTTTTAGCTTCTTCCTCATTGGCTACTTGAACTTTGCCTGAACCTTTAACTACTATAGCTTTTAAGTTTTTAGAACCCATTACAGCTCCAACGCCACCTCTGCCCGCAGCTCTGTCCACATCGTTCATGATGGCACCTAAAAGTGAAAGTCTTTCTCCTGCTGGCCCTATGCATAACACCTTTGCTTTGGCATTTGTTTCCTTTGCAAAGCATCTCAGTAGTTTTCCAATGAAAGCTTACCCCATACGTGATTCGCATCTCTTATTTCTACTTTATCATCCTCAATATTCACATAAACATGGTCATCCGCTTTACCTTCTATTATTATCATGTCATAACCTGCATTTTTAAGCTCTGTTCCCATTTTCACCGGAGTTTGCTATTCCAATAGTTCCAGTTAAAGGAGCCTTAGTTACTACCATATATCTTCCGCTGGTTGGCATAGGTGCGCTGTAAGTGGCCCTGTAACTATTATAGTTTATTTTCAGGAGATAGAGCATCTATCTTAGGATCGATTTCTTCAAATAAAGTTTTAACCCCAAGTCCTCTACATCCTATAAACTTTTTAGCCTTTTTTCGTCTAATGGCTCTAAAGTGCACTTTTATTAGTTAAGTCGATTCTCAAAACCTTTCATTATAACCGTACATATGCAATTCCTCCTATATAAATTCATTTGCTAATTTATATGAGCAAATTGCATGCCAAACAAATTCTAGTTCAACAGCTTTATTGTTCCTAATAAAAAACATTGTTTTGGAGCATTAATTATTAATGTTTCAACAAACAGTATTGCTGATTTAATAAGCATTGTTTCTGATTAAACAAACTCTATTATAGTTCAAATACCCGCTATTACTGACTTAATAAGAATATTTCGCGATACTACTGTGTTTTCATGTTTTTTAGCTGTTTTGCTTTACTTTTCACTAATTTTACTTTATTTTTTGTTTAGATTTTTATGAGATTTATCAATTTTCATCCGCTTTTTATAAAAAATATAATATATTTTATTAGCATCTATAAAACAATAACGTTAAAAATATTATTAGTAAAAACGAGAATCCCATAATAGTATCTAGTGATTTTTTATTTTATGTTCCGTTTAAGAGCATTTTTCATCTTTTCACTGGTTCCATTTTGGGATTCTGTTTCATATTAGCGCACTACTTTACATATTTATCATCATATATGAGAAAATTTCATCGCATACATTCACAGTTATTTTCTAGCTTGTACCTTCGCATAATTTCTGGCAAGTTGTCTTATTCAACACATGGGCATCCACTGTTTTTCTAAATACTAAAACTTAATTTTTATACTTATATGACTATAATGAATACTTCTCTATTTTTCTATAAAGGGTATTTCTACCTATACCAAGAGCTTTTGCAGCGGAGGAAATATTGCCATTGAATTTATCTAGTACATTTTGTATGTGATTTCTTTCAACAATCTCAAGATCAAAAACCACATTTTCTGACTCCTTAGTTGTATATAATTCATCCTTAATATTGTAGTATTTTATATCATTTAGTATTTCAACACTTTCGGCATTTATTATAAGCTCTATTACATTCTCTAACTCTCTTATATTACCCGGCCAATCATAATTCATAAGTGTCTCCATATAAATAGGAGGTATTTCTACTTTTCTTTTATTTAAATGTTTAGAGGTCTTTTTCATAAAATACTCCACCAAAAGAGGAATATCATCCCTTCTTTCCTTTAATGCTGGCAAATTTATAGGGAGTACATTAATTCTATAAAATAAGTCTTTTCTAAAATTACCCTTCTCTACTTCCTGCCTTAAATCCTTATTGGTGGCAGCTATTATTCTAGAATTAACCGGTATTTGCTTAGAACTTCCTATTCTATTTATTACACCTTCTTCTATTACTCTTAAAAGTTTTATTTGCATGTCGAAGGGCATCTCACCTATTTCATCAAGAAATATAGTACCCCCATCTGAAATTTCAAATTTCCCTGCATATCCACCTCGTTTTGCTCCAGTAAAGGCACCCTCTTCATATCCAAATAACTCCGATTCAATTAAATTCCTTGGTATAGCCCCACAGTTAACAGCTACAAAAGGCTTGTCTTTTCTATCGCTGTAATTGTGTATTGACTGTGCAAAAACTTCTTTTCCCGTACCGCTCTCTCCGGTAATGAAAATAGTAGATCTGCTATCTGAAATTTTTTTAGAATAATTTATTATATTAACAAGTTTTCTGTTTTTACCTATAATTTTGTCAAAGGTGTAAATAGCCTGCCCTCTAAATATTCTGCCTGCAAGCTTCCTAGCCTTTTTTACATCCAAAAATACACAAGTTACTTCGAAGATTCTCATAGCTGAATCATATATAGGGTATGCACTTAAATTTAGCTGAAGTTTATTTTTGCGTACATTAACATATACATCTTCATGCATAAAACTTCCTTTGTTATAGATCTCATCTAAAACCATAGTCCACTGAGGAATTAAGTCCCATATCTTCATTTCTTTTATTTCACTCTCACTAAATCCAAAGAGCTCTAATACATTTTTATTTATGTTTTTTATAGTACCAGATAAGTCCGAAGTCAATATGGCTGTGGGGATTGAATTAAACACATTTTCCATACCTTTTTTCGATGCAGCTAAAGCTGCATTGTAATTGTTTAGTTCTATCATCTTTTCAATGGCATTAACTGCTGCCACTACCATGCCTAGAGTATGTGGATGTACATTCTCACTATATCCTGTCAAATCAAGTACTCCAATTATTTCTCCATCCACGTTTTTTATAGGTGCCGCGGAACATGTCCATCTATGATAAACTTCAATATAATGCTCTTCCCCAGATATTTGAATAGGAGCCTTTTCACTTAAGGCTATACTCATGGCATTAGTTCCTATGTTTTCTTCATTCATATATGCTCCGGGAATCATCTTTATATTAAGCGCTTCCTCTAATATACCCGTATCCCCCATAACATTAAGAATACAGCCATTCTTATCTGTAAGAATAACAAAAAAATTAGATCCTTTAACAAATTGATAAAGCTGATTCATAAAAGGTGTTGCAGTAATGATTAATTCTGAATTTTCCTGTATAATTTTCTTAAGTTTCACATCTTTTATTATTTTCTTACTGTACACCAATCCTTTGCTTAATCCTAAGCTTTCGCATTTTTCATGAGACTTTAGCACACATGACTTTTCCTTTGTTAGATTATTTTCCATATAATCATCTACCCCTTTAAAATAACTTATAATATGATTATCCCACAAAAAACATTACATTACTTGAATTGTGAAATTTCTATTTCATCCCCAGCTTTAATCCAACCTTCTGACAAAACCTTTGTGAAAATTCCTTCTCTTGGCATTATGCAATCTCCTATAAGTTCTCTTATTTGGCAGCCTGCATGACATTCCTTGCCTATTTGTGTTACTTCCATCAGTACCTCTCCTACTTTAAGCTTAGTGCCCACGGGTAATTCATATAGCACTAATCCTTCTGTAGTTATATTTTCTGCAAACTTGCCGGTACATAAACCTTCTAGACCTAGCTTCTTCATTTTATCAATACTTTCTGTTCCCAAAAGACTTACCTGTCTGTGCCAGTTTCCTGCATGAGCGTCCCCTACAAGACCATGATTTTCTTTAAATAATCCCTTTTCTATAGGATGCTTTATCTCGCCCTTTTTTTCACTTATATTAACTGCTATTACCTTTGCCATTTTAAAATTCCTCCCTTTATATGATTTTTATCTTCTTTTTTCATTTAAAACAATGGGGATTTCATCTTTTACTTCTTACTTCTTACTTCTTACCTCTTACTTCTTACTTCTTACTTCTTACCTATCTTTGAAATACTCCAGATTTTCCGCCGCTTTTTTTCATAAGTTTTATATCGGATATTATCATTTCTCTATCTATAGCCTTGCACATATCATAAATGGTAAGTGCGGCTATGCTTACAGCTGTTAAAGCTTCCATTTCCACTCCTGTTTTACCTGTGTTTTTTACTGAAGCAGTTATGTCTATTTTATTATTTTCAAAATCTAGTTGAAAATTTATATCGCAGCCATTTATCATTATAGGGTGACACATAGGTATAATGTGAGGTGTAGACTTTGCTCCCATAATACCAGCTACCTGAGCTACTGACAAAACATCTCCCTTGGATATGGTACCCTCTTTTATTTTATTCAAAGTTTCTCTTTTCATATTTATACATCCATAGGCAACCCCTTCTCTTTCTGTGTCCTTTTTGCTGCCTACATCCACCATTTTAGCTCTTCCTTGCTCATTTATATGCGTTAATTCCATGTTTTAGCCTCCAATCTGATACATCATCTTTTTACTTTTGCTCTTTTCATCCTCCACCAAATGATGTTCTAATGGTTTATCATAAATGGCCTCGGTTATCTTAGATAAAAGAATTTTGCTATCATTCACATACTCTTTTATATTTATTTCTTTTTCAGAATGAAGACATGGCTTTAATGTGCCTTCAGCCGTTAACCTTACCCTGTTGCAATTGCTACAAAATTTACAACTCATAGGACTTATAAATCCTATATTTTCTTTAGCTTCATTAAATCTATACAATGCAGCTGTACTGTTTTTATTAGTTTCCACAGGTATAAGATTTCCATGTTTTGATATTATCTCTTCTGAACTAATATAACTGTTTTTGTATATTTTGCTTCCTTCACCTATTGGCATAAGCTCTATAAATCTTACGGATATAGGATATTCCTTTGTTAAATTCATGAAGTCATCTATTTCATCATCATTAATGCCCTTCATAATTACAGTGTTGATTTTTATAGGCTCCATACCAATGGATAGACATTTTTCAATGCTGTTAAAAACCTTATTTATATCTCCACCTCTTGTAATATTCTTAAATTTGTCCCCTTTTAATGAGTCCAGACTTATATTAACTCTTTTCAATCCAGCTTTCTTTAAATCCTCCGCCCTATCCTGTAGAAGCATGGCGTTGGTGGTCATAGCAATGTCCTGGATGGAGCTTATTTTTGATGTATAATAAATTAATTTATCCATATCCTTAAGTATAAGCGGCTCTCCCCCAGTAAATCTAACCTTATTTATTCCTATAGTTGCCGCCGACTTAACCACATTAAAAATCTCTTCATATCTCATTATGTCCTCATGCTCTTTTTTCTCAACACCCCTAGATGGCATACAGTAAATACATCTTAAATTACATCTATCAGTTACGGACACTCTTAAATAATTAATTTTTCTTCCATGCTTGTCTAACATTAGATTCCTCCTTTGTTTTACTTTCCATTCCAAATTACTTGTCTCTTATAACCACAATTAGTAATTTACATTACTAACTTAATGTACAATAATTTTCAATATAGAGCTAAAATATAAAATTAAAATAGATTTAAAGTTTCCATATTGCTCCATGCATGAATTTCTGCTCCATTCACCTGTTCATCCTATAGCAAAACAATATTTCCCGCTTCACTGTAGTCATATCCACCTAATTCGTCCAATTTTTCTTTGAATTCCTGGCTCTTTATAATATTTATGAATTCTTTTATAGTTGCCATGTCCAAAAACTCTGCTGGAATTGCTATGTCATATTCCTCATTGCAAACCGGTATGAAATCCAGTCCCATCATGCTTGCAGCGGAGTATACTCCTAAACCACAGTGAGCGTCCCCATTTTCCACAGCAGCTGCCACAGCTAAATGAGTGTATTCCTCTCTTGTATAACCGTCTATTTCTCTAGGATTTATACCTAATTTCTTAAGGTTGTAGTCAAAAAGAAGTCTTGTACCTGCACCCCTTTGCCTATTTACAAATTTCATTTTTTTATCCTTTATATCTTTAATAGAAGTTATATTATTTGGATTTCCTTTAGGCACCATAATGCCTTGAATTCTCTTTACGCATTTTATTAGAGCCATAGGTTTATCTTCAAGATATTTTTTAATATAGCTTATATTATATTCGCCTGTTTCCATATCTAAAAGATGTACAGGAGCTATGTGAGTTTCTCCATTTTTAAGTGCCATTATTCCTCCCATGCTACCTACATGAGCGGAGGACAAGTAATATTCATCACGCTTTACATGAATTAAATCTGCTACCACATCTATAATAGGATCATGGCTGCCTATACAAACTACAGTATTATTTATTTCCTCTTCATCCTTTAAAAGCTTTACCTCTACCTCCGTTCCTCTTTCTATACCTTCAACATTTTGAGGGACTTCAAGTATTCCGTCGGCTCTAACTAAGGACATGGTAGCTCCAGCGCCCCTATTTAAAGGTGTAGCCACAAGCTTATCTCCAACTTTTCCTAATTTTATTCTTACAAATTCAAGATATTTCAGTGATGACATGACCCTCTTAGATAAAATGGCCTTTACAGTTTTAAACTGACGTGGTTTTTCTCCAGCAAAGTTTTCCACAATTCTACTTACGAACATTTCCATTACCACATAGGCTGACACAGGATATCCCGGTATTCCTATAACAGGTTTACGGTCTACCTGGCCAAGAATTACAGGTTTTCCTGGCTTTATAGCCACTCCATGTATGTACACCTGACCAAGTTCACTAATAACCTGTGATGTGTAGTCTTCTCTTCCCGCAGAGGAACCTGCATTTACAAGAACCATGTCACATTCTTCCGCTGCCTTTTTTATAGTGTTTTTAATTTTTTCATAATCATCCTTTACAATTGGATATCTTTTAGGAATACCACCATATTCAAAAACCTGTGCTGCAAAGGTTCTTGAGTTGAAATCTATTATATCCCCTGTTTTCAGTTCACTTCTTGGCTCCACCAACTCTGTGCCCGTTGGAATTATGCCTACCACAGGTCTTTTGTAAACTTCTACCTCATTTACTCCTCCTGCAATCATTGCTGATATATCCACAGGCCTTATTTTATGTGATGATGGCACAATAAGTGATTTTTCTACTATATCTTCACCTAAAGGTCTTATATGCTGATATGGAGCTGCACTTTTATATATTTCCACCTTTTTATCATTTACTTTTATTAAATCTTCCACCATTATTACACAATCGTATTCTTTAGGAATAGGGTCTCCAGTGTCCACCACTATATAATCTTTTTCTTCTTCGAGAACTATGTGTTTCTTTTCATTTGCTCCCAAAGTTTTTTCGCTATTAAGGGCGATTCCATCCATAGCTGCCGAATTATAAAATGGAGATGATATCTTAGAATACACTGGTGAAGCTGTTATTCTTCCACTGGCATCCTCTGTTTTCATTACTTCTTTTTGCTTTGTTGGTGATATTTTACTAAAATAAAGCTTCATTGCCTCTTCTAATTCATAATTTGAAAGATAAATATTTTGACCCATATTATTTCCATTGCCAATATACTATAAAAATCTATACCCATTATTCAATTTCTTGTTCAACGTGTCAGATTCTTCTATAAAACTACTTTGGTTTGCTATAAAATTCTCAGCACATAACTTGCCATATAATACCATTCTTGGGTTTAGTTTTCCATATAATACTATTCCTTAGGTTTAATTTTCCATATAATATAACTAGTTGAGTCTAAGTTTAAATTACACGCATATTATACATATATTTTATGCAAGTTTATTTTTAAGATTTTTATAGATTTATGGCAACAGAGTTCACCTCCTTTTTGTGGTTTATAAAAATAATAATAATTTTTTTTATTTCTTATTGCCATTTCTTAGCTGAACTTATAGTAATTAAAATCTATATACAAATACCCTCTCACCTTTTTTCAATCCCTCAAGATTCTTGTTTATTTTTACAAAACCATAGGCCTTGGAAAAACCACTTATAAGTCCTGATTTAGAAAATACAGGCGATGCAATTATTTCATCTCCCTGCCAAGACAATGTAACTGGCAAATATTCTTCTCTCCCTTTTGCGCTGTGATAATTTATATCAAACTTACAAACTATAGGGAAAATTTCTTCCTCGCGTCCTGTGATTTTATCAATATAGTATTTAACCACAACCTTATATACAATAGCCGCTGAAAGAGGATGTCCTGGCAATCCAAAAACAATTTTATCCTTAACTTTTCCTATGATGGTTGGCTTTCCAGGCTTTACTGCTATACCGTGTACAAAAACCCCTGGCTCTCCTAGGCTATTTATAACATCTATAGTAACGTCTTTTTTACCCACTGAACTGCCACCGGATATAAGTACAATATCTGCCTCATCTACCGCTTTATTAACGGTACTTTTTAAAAGCTGAAAGTCATCTCTTATTACTCCATAATTAACTGGAACTCCACCATCTTCAATAATACAAGCTTCTAAAAGATATGAATTTATATCTCTAACTTCCCCTTTCTTTGGAGTTTCATGAGGTTCTACTATCTCATCTCCAGTGGATATTACAGCTACCTTAGGCTTTCTGCATACAGGCACCTTATATATTCCAAGGCTTGATAACACTCCTATCTCATAAGGCCTAAGTTTCTTGCCTTTTTTAATTATTACCTCACCTTCACTTATATCCTCACCTATCTCCACAACATTTTCTCCATAGGCTGTAGCTTTATCTATAAGCACTGTGTCCTCATGAACTTTTTCAGTATATTCCACCATAACCATTGAATCTGCTCCCTCTGGAAGCATGCCTCCTGTAGGGACATATATGCAATCTCCAGGAAAATCTATGCTAACCTCAGGCTTTTTCCCCATAAGCACTTCACCCTTGTAATTCATCATGGCTGGCATACTCTCACTGGCTCCAGCCACATCCTTGGAGTTTACAGCATAACCATCCACAGTGGATCTTCTAAAATGTGGTACATTTATTTGCGAAATTATATCCTCATATATGACGCTGCCCATGCTGTCCAAAAGTTCTACTTTTTCACTTAAAGGCTTTATATTAAAGTTTTTTTCTATAAGATTTCTAGCTTCTTCAATAGACACAACATTAAATAAATCCACGTTTATATCCTCCTTAAATCAATGTTTCTTTAATATTATTTCTTTAACAATATTTCTTTAGTAGTGTTTCTTTAGTAATATTTCTTTAACAATATAATGGTGAAATTCCTATGGAATTTCCTCAATTCATATTTTCAAAAACTGCTCTAAAGGAGTTTTATTCTTCATTCTAAATTTTCAATTTTAAATTTTAAATTTTTATTTATAACTGCTAAAGTTGAAGAAATAATATATAAATTATCTAACACCCTCCACATAGTCATACTTAACTTATCCCACAAATTTTGCCTTGGTATGCGTATAATTAAATTATCTAGCGCATTCTGATGCCTGTCCTAGTAAAATTTCTATTCCATGTGGTATCGCTGGCAACACTACCTCTAGATTTTCCACTGCTGCTTTAGGACTCCCTGGAAGATTTATTATAAGAGACTCTTTTCTAATGCCAGCAATTCCTCTGGAAAGCACTGCTTTAGGTGTTATAGCTAGCGAGCCTGCCCTCATGGCCTCACCAAAACCTGGTACACGCTTTTCAATTACCCTCTCTGTTGCCTCTGGAGTTACATCTCTCTTAGAAAAACCTGTGCCTCCATTAGTAATGATTAGATTTACTTTTCCCTCATCACATAGCTTAATAAGTTCACCACTTATAATATCTATTTCATCTGGTATTACTTTGTAGTATTCCACCTGATAATCAGCTTTTTTATAGTCCTCTTTTTGTAAAAGTTCCTTTAAAACTCGTCCCGTTTCATCTATTCTCTCTCCCCTAGAACCTTTGTCGCTTATAGTAAGAATGGCTGTTTTTATCATAAATTACCTTTAGTGAGAACATGTACTGTAGTTATCAAAACATTTTTGTATTAACCTTTGATAGCTTATGATTTATAACATATATAATGTTATACTCATTTCCCACTAAATACTCACTTCCTTTCTTTAATATAATCTATAATTCTATACATTTACTTATTTTATTTAATTAATTCTATTTACTTATTTTATTTACTTATAGCATATACTATATATAATCTATTTAATGTATATATTTACGTAAAATGTAAGTATATTCTAGAAATTTCATAGCTCCACCACATTGTACCTTATTGTGGGTTAAGCATAATCTCTATATTCTATACTTTATAATTTTGCAGATACCTTATTTATGACTTTGGTTAAATTAACTAAATAAGAATATGTCAAACTAATATATAAATTCCATTCTAATAAATTGTCCACAACCAAGAGGCGTATCTCTTTCATAAGTATCTATTACATTGAATCCTGCACGCTTATAACATTTAATAGCTCTTTCATTAAAAGAACGGACTTCTAAAACAATCTTTTTATTTGGGTATACTTTCTTGCATTGTTGTTTTAATATTTCCATTAAAACCTTTCCTAAACCCTTTCCGCATAGAGATGGCTTTAGTGCAAGGCCAATAAGAACATAATTATCTTTGTTTATTAGTCTTATATATCCGCATAAGTAATTGCATTCATCAATTACAGCTTTAAATTCACTTTTTCTCTTTTCTTCTATTGTAACTCCCCATTTTGCACTAGATATTTTGTCCCATTCTGGGTAATTGTATATAGAATATTCGCCTTCATATTTCCAATCACAAATCTCTTTCGCATGTACTTCTGTAAAATCCACTAACGTTAAATTCATTACATATACACCCCTAATAATTTCTTTTAATTACTCTACGCCATTTGACAATTAATTTCTTTATTTTATAACTTCAAAAGTTAAATTACTTGTTTAAAATCAGTTTAACTTTAGAGTTTGTAGGGTTATTAAATATGGTATTTTTTTTACCCTGCTCTATGACTTTACTCTTATCCATAAATATTACATAATCTGCTATTCTCTCAGCTTGGTACAAGTCATGGGTAACAAGGATTATGGTTTTTTTCTCATTCATAATATCCTTGATCAAATTCTCTGCTGCCATGGTGCTTTCTATATCCATACTAGCTGTAGGTTCGTCCAATATTACAACCTCTGTTTCCAATATGGCTGTACGCAAAAGCGCAACTTTTGCTGATTCCCCTCCAGATAGTTTTTTTGCATTTTTATTAAGAATCTCATCTATTTCAAAGTATTTACTATAATTATGAAATCTTTTATTAATAATTTCCTTAGAAATTTTTCTGAATTTTAGTCCCATTATAATGTTTTCCTTCACAGAAGAATTAAACAAAAAAGGTTGCTGAGACATCATGGAGATTTTTTGCTTTTTCTCATTAAAATCTCCTTTATCATATAAAATCTTCCCGTGAGTTAATTCATTAAATCCTGCTATGCATTGAAGAAGCGTGCTTTTACCACTTCCATTTAACCCCAACACAGCATATATACATCCTTCTTCAAAAACAATACGTTCTGCATCTAACACTTTTCTGCCACTATACTCTTTTATCCCGTTAATTACTTCTATTCTCATAATTCTTCACTCCTTTGGAAGTAATCATGACTTTTTACTATTTTCATTTTCATGATTTTTTACTGTTAAATAGTCTTTAGCTATTCACATTCTCATAATTTTGATGTTCATAATTTTTCACTATGTTCATTATCATGACCCTTCATTAAATTTATGATTTTTCATTACATTGAAAGAAATGAAGAAGAGCATTAATTGTAAATGATATAATTAATAATATACCACCTATTATTATAGCCTCATTAAAATTACCTTTACCTGTTTCCAGTGCAATATATGTGGTCATTACTCTTGTAAATCCCTTGATATTCCCACCAACTATCATAACCGCTCCCACTTCAGATATAGCTCGTCCAAAGCCTGCTGTTATAACCGACAATAACTGTATTTTATTTTCTTTTATGATAATAAAAAAGGTCTCAAGCCTATGAGCCCCCAATGTGGTACATGTATTTTTTATATTCTTACCATTTTTAGATATAATGGACACAGTAAGTCCAAATACTATAGGAAATATAAGCAATGTCTGCGCTATTATCATGGCGGTAGGCGTAAATAATAATTCCAAATCACCTAAAGGTCCCTTTCTGGATAATAAAAGATACACCAATAATCCCATAAGAACTGGAGGTACACTCATTAGAGTATCAGTAATTTGAATTATTGTCCTCTTCAACTTAAATTCTAATAAAGCACAGGGAATGCCTAAAAACATTCCCAGTGCTGAAGCAATTAAAGTTGATGATAATGAAACATAAAGAGACATCAATACCACAGGAATAATTTCCCTAAAATTAACCATATTAAAAATTCCCTGTTCCATAAAAATCACCTATTTCTCATCTATTTCTTTACATCTACTTCATTACATTTATTTGTATCTACTTCTTTGCATTAGGTACAAATAATGCTTGTCCGAATTTATCTTTGCCATATTCGCCTATAAGCTTTTGTCCTTTATCAGAAAGCATCCAATCTATGTATTCCTTAGCTTCCTTTTCTTTAATTTTATGTTTTTCCGTATTTAACATTATAACTCCATATTGATTATATAAATTCTTACTTTTCTCTGTTACAATTTCTAAATCAAGCTTGTCTTTCATAGACAAATAAGTTGCTCTGTCCGTTAATGTATATGCCTTTTTTTCATCTGCCATTTGTAGCACTGCGCCCATACCTTTACCAGCGCTAATATACCATTCTCCTTTAGGATCTACTTTTGTGTCTTTCCAAAGGTTCTTTTCTTTAGTATGAGTACCTGATTCATCTCCTCTAGATACGAATGGTGTTTTGCTTTCACTAATTAATTTTAAAGCTTCTGCCGCATCATTCGGTGCCTTTTCTTTTATCTTTGCAGCATCTTCCTTGGGTCCAACTATTATAAAATCATTATACATAACATCATGTCTTTCTGTTCCATAGCCTTTTTTAATAAATTCTTCCTCTTTAGCCTTAGCATGTACTAAAAGACAATCTGCATCGCCATTTTGTCCAAGCTTAAGAGCTTCTCCAGTTCCCTTTGCAACTACCTTAACATCTATTCCTGTATCCTTCTTAAACTCAGGTAATAAATAGTCCAAAAGTCCTGAATCCTGAGTGCTTGTAGTAGTTGCCAGTATCATGGTTCTGTTTTCTTTTTTTTCTGTATTTTTTTTAGCAGCATCATTTTTCGAAGCATTACCACAGCCTGCAATACTTAATGCCATAAAAAAACTAGTCAGTAATAAAATGCTTTTTTTCATAAGGTTCCCTCCTTGTATAATAATGATGTAGTCATTAAGACTACTCATCTCAATTTAATTGTTTCTATAATAGATAACAGAAGAAGGATTTCTTCCTTCATCAGATGTTATCTTAGTTAATTATCATGCTTGACGGTTCCTATATAGACTCCAGACTTTTCATAAAGTATAATCTTCAAGGATAGGACAAATAATGTTTTCCTCCTTGGGAAGTCAGTATCTGCTGACTCATACCCGTGATTTAGTCAATTAGTCCATTCAATGAGGTTTTATGATTCGGCTGGTTGGGAGCCTCAGGCCATACCTGTATAACTCGCAAGGTTGTGTACTCATTAGATGGAAATGGATTCCTATCGGAAAGGAGCTTTTGCTCATGTCAAACATTTTATTTAAAAATTTATTTATCTCGGTCGGTATTGATGTTGGTGCAGATTTCAGTTGGATGTCTATCGCACTTCCTAACCAGACCTTTGTTGGAAAGCCTTTTAAAATACTACATTCAAACATTGATTCCCTTGAACTCGCTGTTTCTAAAATAAAAGAAGCAGAAGAGTTGTATTCTTTGGAAAGTCGCATTTTCCTAGAATCCACGGGAATTTATCATTACCCACTCTTCTGCTATCTTCGTGATACTGGATTTAATGTTAACCTAATTAATCCTATCATCACTAAGAATAGCACAAACATTAACATTAGAAAAGTGCATAATGACAGATTTGATTCAAAAAAAGCTGCCTTAATAGGCTTAAAGCCAGATTTAAAAGTATCTCTTATGCCATCAGATCTTGCTCTTGATTTAAGAAATCTTTCAAGAGAGTATTATGATTTGATGGACAACCGTTCTGCTTATGTGAACAAACTTCAAAGTGAACTTCGGATGGTATTTCCAGAATACCTTAAAATTTTTTCAAAAATAACTACTAATACATCATTAACCTTATTAGAAACATACACATCTCCAGATGCATTTTTAAATGCTTCCAAAGAAGAGATTATTGATTCTATAAGATCTACAGCTCGTTTTGGGCTTACATATGCTAATAATAAGTATAATGCCATTATAAAGGCTGCCAATGATGCAAAGACCTTCGGTTATTCTGTAAGTAGTAATTTTAAGCGTATTAGATTATACATAAGCTTTATTCGAAAGTATGATGAAGAGATTTCTTCTATACTCTCTGAAATGCATAAGCTTGTTGATGAAAATGAAAATACTGATTTTGTAAAGCAAATTCACTTGATTGAAACATTTAAAGGTGCAGGTTTTCTTTCTGCTGTAAGCCTCATGGGAGAAATCGGAGATTTCTCTGCGTTCAACTCACCAAAACAGCTTTTTGCTTATTTTGGTTTAGATCCAGCAGTAAAGCAATCTGGCAACTTTAATGGCACAAAAATCAGTATGTCAAAGCGAGGCTCTCGAATTGCCAGAAGAGTAATTCACACTATGGCATTAATCAGCATAAGCAAAAACAAAGATGGCTCCGCCAAAAATCAAGTACTTCGAGAATACTATCTTTTAAAGTGCCAAAGTAAGCCTAAAATGATTGCTCTTGGGGCAGTTATGCATAAAGTTTGTAACATATTATTTGCCATTCTTCGTGATGGGAAAGAATTTGAAATAATTACACCAGAAGAACACCAAAAGAATTATCTCAAAGCGAAATGCGGCTTCGCTGCGTAGTATAATTCCATAAATATAATTTCCGTTTTTTGTTAGTCTAACAAAAGTTTATTAAGGTTACCCTTTTTTAAGATAATAAAAATATTAATTATTTTTTTAATTCTTATTGACATTTCTTAGCTGGACTAATGTGCTTGTCTATTTTTTAAAGCTGTAATAATATTATCTACTACCTTCTTAACAATGTCTGGATGTGTAGCCATATTAAGCCTGATAAATCCCTTCCAGTTTTCTCCAAACCATTCACCATAATCTACTGCTAAATGGCATTGATTTTGGGTAAACTCTTTAATTTCGTCTAAAGGTACATAAGCTCTTAAATCCATCCAAAGAAGATATGTTCCTTCTAGTGGGGATACAACAACTTCTGGGAATGCCTTAGCCATTTGAGTTTTTACATAATCATAGTTACTATAAATTACTTCTACAAGGCCTTTTCTCCATTCTTCTCCAGTACGATAAGCTGCTTCACAAGCCACCAAACCAAAAATATTTACTTCTATTTGACTTACTGTTTTTAAATATGCATCATAGATAGCTCTTTTTTCTTTACATGGTATAATAATATTAGATGTTAAGCAAGTAGCTAAGTTAAATGTTTTTGATGGTGCATTAGCTGTTATGACATTATTCTCATAAATACCACCTGCTACAGTAGCTGTTGGAATATGCTTATGTCCTGGTGCAGTCAAATCTTGATGGATTTCATCAGAAACAACTAAAACGTTGTGCTTTTTACAAATCTCCATCATTTTAACTAACTCTTCCTCTTTCCACACTCTTCCTGCTGGATTATGAGGAGAACATAAAATATACATTTTTACATCATTTTCTACGATCTTTCTTTCAAACTCATCAAAATCAACTGTAAATACACCGTTATTATTAATCAAATCACAAGTGACAAGCTTTCTATTGTTGTCTTTTACACAATTGTGGAAAGGATAGTATACTGGTGTCAAAATGATAACTGAATCGTTTTCTTTAGTAAAAGCATTTACTAACCAATACAACGCAGCTACTACACCTGGAGAAATACGAATACTCTCTTTTTTTACTTCATATCCATGATGTTCTTTCTCCCAAGCTATAAATGCTTCATAATATGAGTTTGGAACAAATGAATATCCATAAATTCCTTCCTTTACTTTTTTAACTAATGCATCAATTACAGATTGTGGTGTACGAAATTCCATATCTGCTACCCACATTGAAATTAAATCTGGATCGCCAAATCTAACATCTAGTGCGTCCCATTTTAATGAATTTGTACCTTTTCTATCCATATAATACTTATCACAAAACTCTTTAACAGACATAATTCACTAACCTCCTGATTTTTATTTTTGTTTCCGCGGTAAACTATTTTATGTATTTATACTAGCACATATACATAATGGAGTCAATATTTTTCTGTAATTGTTTCCAAGGGAAACGATATTTTTTTCTTACAACTGTACTTCTTGCGTAATGTATGCATATATGTAATAATATTAAAAGGTAGACATTTGCAATTTCAAAAATAAATTGGCTATATACTAAAAAATGGATCTTATCTTGTACTGAAATTATTTTCACAATACAAAAGATCCACAATTAACTATTATTAAAAAATATGTAAGGAGATTTTTATGTCAGATTTAAATCAACAATTTGCTACTCTTAATGATCGTATTGGCAAATTATATCATTTTGTCATTTTGTATGGGGATTATATGAATTCTAAACATGATTATGGCACCGGTCATCAATTGACAATGATTGAAGCACATATATTAACTTTTATTGACGACAACCCTGGAACAACTGTCACTGAACTTTCAAAATATTGGAATCGCACTAAAGGAGCAATTTCAAAAACCGTAAGCCGCTTAGTGGAACGTGGATTTGTAACTCGTTATCAAAAAAAGGATAATGCAAAAACTATTCTTCTCAAGGTAACTGAAGAAGGTTTAAAATTAAGTCAAGCTCACAAATTATATGACACTATTGATATTGCCAAAACATTAGATGATTTGCTGAAGAAATGTACTATTGAAGATATCGATTCTTTTTACAAAGTTATCGATACTTATATAGAACTAATTAAAAAGGATTTTAAATAATTTTACATGCATTTTTATGGATAGGAAGTACCTACTTCATCGCCGTCGGATATGAGATTTTAAATGTCCGCTTTACCATCACAATGCCTTTTTCGTTCCAGCTCATATGTTTATGATAAAAGTAGATTCATTCGAATCTACTTTTATATCTGTTAAAAAATCTATAAAATATTTCTATTCTAATGCACTTTCATCATATAAGTTAATTATTTAGGCCAATGCTTTAATTCTTCATACTGCTCTTTTGTTAAACCAAAACACCCAAATTCAATTAAATCAGGGTCATGAAAGTCACTGCCCCCGCTTTTAGCTAAGTTATATTTAGCTGCCAAATTTAATGTTTTTCGTAATCTATTTTCTTCATCTTAGAATGATTTATTTCAATTCCTTTTAATCCATATTCAACATATTTTTCAATCTCATCATAATTATTATATTGACATGGATGAGCAATAATTGGTATACCACCATCTTTCTTTATTGCTTCAATCCCTTTCATTACAGGAGTATATCCCATGCTTAAATCAGTTTCCTTTGATGTCTTTGAAGCAAAAAGTTCCTTGTATTTTTCCTTTGTCATCTCATATGTATATTTCTCCTTTAGAGCTTGAAAAATATTCATTTTAAAGACAATACTGTATTTGGAATATTTTTTAGCATCTTTATAAGTAATATCATACCCTTTTTGAGACAATTCCTTTATTAAGTCTCTATGATAATTATCTCGACATTTTAAAGTCTTATCACATAACTTTTTAATGTGTGGGGTATTTTCATTAAGCCATAGTCCAACAATATGAACCTTTTTAAATACATCATAATCATAACAGCTCATTTCTACACCTTTTATTACCTCAAGATCCATTTTATCGCCTAGTTTCTTAATTTCATCAAATTGGTCAACTGTATCATGATCAGTAATAGCTAATGCCTTTATTCCTTTCTTTTTTGCCATATCAAGAACATTAGCAATTTCACAAATACCATCACTGTGGTTTGTATGCACGTGCAAATCAGCATATATCATATTAATCCCCCCTAAATTGCTGTCAATAAAACATCTTCTATGTCAACTTTATTCTTATTAGTTGGCAATACATCCATATAATCATTACTATTGGTTATAATTACACTTGTTGTTAAATCATATCCCGCATCTTTTATTTTATCAATATCAAATTCCAATAGTAAATCACCTTTCTTAACATTTTGCCCTTGTTGAACCAATAAGTTAAAATACTTTCCATCTAAAGATACCGTATCTATTCCTACATGAATTAATACTTCTACATCATTTATAGTCATTCCAATAGCATGACCTGTATGAAAGCAGGCACTAATCACACCATCTCCTGGAGCATATACTTTGCCTTCACTAGGAATAATTCCTATTCCAGCACCCATTACTCCACTTGAGAAAGTTTCATCAGCAACATCCTTTAAGGGAACAGTCACTCCTTTTACTGGTGTTAAAATATTCTCATAACCTGTTTTTTCTATAACTTTTTTCTGTTCTTCTTTATTCTCTTCAACTGGGTCATCAAACCCAATAATTAATGTAGCAATAAATGTTACTACTGCAGATATAGTTAATGTAATGATAGCATATATTAAATTGTTAGTACCTTGAGATACCCACATTGGTAAACTCAATAATCCTGGTGTTACATAGACGAAAGCCTTTAATTGAACTATTCCAGCAAATAATCCTGCTGTTGCTCCGCCAATCATACAAGCATACATTGGCTTTTTTAATTTAAGATTAACACCATACATTGCTGGTTCAGTAATTCCTCCTAAAAATGCTGTAACACTTGATGAAAATGCAATTTGTCTAAATTCTTTATTTTTAGTCTTTAATGATACTGCAAGTGATGCCGCAGCCTGAGAAATATTAGAGCATAATGCAATAACACGTGTAACAGGGTCAAAACCATTTTGTTCGATGAGCATAACACAAATTGGACTTAATGCTTTATGCATACCTATGGATACTAACCATGGATATACAGCTGCTAAAATTGGAATAGCAACAATGCCAAAATGTTGCTGAACAAACATTACAATATCCGCAACTAATTGTGCAATGTAATTACCTATTGGTCCAATTATAATAAATCCTAATGGTGCAGTGATTAATATAACTAGCAATGGTGCCATAAACACTTTAATCATTTCTGGAACGTACTTATAAACATATTTCTCAATATAAGACATTATCCATACAATTAAAATAGCAGTTACAAGCTGTGAAGAATAACTTACTAATGATAGTGGTATTCCTAGAAAGTATACAGGTTTTCCTGCAGCTACTAATGAAATCCACTTTGGATGAAGCATTGATAGACAAATAAATGCTCCCAAATATCTATTACATTTAAATATTTTTGCCGCTGAAAAACCAACAAATACCGGCATAAAATAGAAACCCCGTATCAAAAATAAATTTTAACATAGTATATGTTTGAGATGATTTATCTAAAACTCCAACTAAACTTAAAATTAAAAGTAATACTTTCCCCATTCCTGCTCCTGCAAGTAATGGAATCATTGGTGCAATTGATCCAGTAATAACTGACAGAACTCTATTTATAATCCCGTCCTTTTCCTTACTCTTATTGTCCTTTGATGAATCTAAATTAGTAACTTTCATTATTTCTTTATAGACTTTGTCTACATCATTACCGATTACTAATTGATATTGTCCTCCCTTTTTTACTAAAGATAATACCCCATTAATTGCCTTAACTTTTTCATCATCAGCCTTTGATTCAGAATTAAGATTAAATCTTAATCTTGTTGCACAATGAACTAGAGAATTAATATTATTCTCTTCTCCTACAGCTTTTAAAATTTCACTAGCCATTTTTTCATAATTCATTTTAAATTCCTCCATTTCCTATTTTATAAAATGAAGGTTTAGCCAACTTAATGTTACTACCCAACAATAAATATTTTCTTTTTTTACAATCACCCCCTCTATTTTGTTATTCAATTATAAACTAAAATAAAAATTTTAATAAGCTATTTACTTTTATAACTTGTCTTAATTTATTTATCACTTATAAGCTTTGTAATATGTATTGTAAGATATAGCACTTCATCATCATCTAAATAATAATAATACTTTTTTTCAATAAATTGTTTTATCTTCAAGCTGCATAAATACGGTTCCTTGTATTTTTCTTTATAATGTCCAACAGATTATTATTAAGCTCGTCATTTTTATTAGATTTTTTTGAAAAACTCTATGTCCAAAAAATTTTAAATGAGTAATAAAAACGATAATAATTATGTGAATCAGTATCAAAATTACGCTTAAAGTGATATTTAACAATATTATAATATTTTGTATAAATCCAGTTATCTCATATACATCATGAATATTATTGCTGACCTCAGCACTGACAATATGGAGTGCAATAAATCCAGCTTCATCTTCATACATGGTTAAACCATAAATTTTTTTAATCATAGCAATTCCATATAGTCCAATCTCATATTCATTTTATAAAAATGTTTGATTTCCCATAATAACTTATTCTTAGTGTAATTCCTTTATTATAGCGTTCAATACTAGTACTTATATGGTCCATCAAGGAAATATACAAGGAATCATCAATTTCATAGATAATTTCTGCTTTGCATATTGTACAATGTCATAGCAAAGTTCAATACTATCCGTAGGAATACTACTAAAATTATCAACAAGAATGGTTGGGATATTCCATGGAACTTAAAATAAACTTTTAGTAACTTTACTTGTTCAATAGCATCACCATTTTTCCCTACCATGAGGCTAGTTCCCTTTTCCCATTATAATTATTTCTTTTCCTTTATCATCAAATGTTAGTGACTGCATTATTGTTTAAAATCTTATTTATTACCATTAAAATCTCCCCCAAAACAAAAAAA